>NZ_BJKK01000006.1 GCF_006538325.1 Alteromonas sp. KUL42 | reverse complement strand
GATAATTTAGCGTTTATTCGTTCAAACCGCGTACAAAACGTTTATAAACCCACCGAATTCACCATAGTTGTTGCCAACTATTTATATTAGTTAATTGGTAAGTGAGTTCTTGTGCTATAGATTAGTGATTCCAATTGGTAGTGAAAAACATTAATGCACGAACATTTAAATTGTTATTTGTAATAGTAAGAGGGGCGGCATGAATATCTCTGAGTTCAAGACAGCAGGAAAACTTATAACAGGCCTTGGCGCAATTAAGGCATTGCAACCTGAAATTGAGCGTCTTGGTATAAAAGACTTTGCTATTGTTACTGACAAAGGGGTATCTAACTCTGGTTTACTAGAGCAAGTGTTGTCACTTCTCCCAATTCCACCTGCATTAATATTCGATGATATTCCACCAGAACCAGAAGTGGGTGTAATTGAAGAAAAGCTTCAGTTATTGCGTAAAAAAGATATTAATGGCGTTGTCGCACTTGGGGGTGGCAGCGCTATAGATAGTGCAAAAGTGCTTGCCGCTACCTATGGTTATGACGGAAGCCTTTATGACTTATTCGGTGAAAATACACTAACATCGCGCACGCTGCCATTAATAGTTATACCAACTACAGCAGGCACAGGCTCAGAAGTAACCAATATAGCGATATTGTCAGACCCTCAATCACAAATGAAAAAAGGCATAGTTAGCCATTGTTTGTTACCTGATGTAGCCATAGTTGCACCTGAAATGACAAAGACGTGTCCGAAAGGGATAACAGCAGCTAGTGGAATTGATGCATTTGTTCATGCCCTTGAAGCATACGTTTCTGTTAATGCCAGCCCTATTACCGATGCGTTAGCAGAAAAAGCACTTAAGCTAATCTATAACTCACTTTTACATGCCTACAATAATGGTGAAAATCTCTCAGCAAGGGAGGATATGGCAACGGGTAGCTTGATGGCTGGGCTTGCGTTTGGAAATGCTGGAGTAGGTGCCGTCCATGCCCTCGCTTATCCCTTAGGTGGTCGATTCCATTTATCTCACGGGATGAGTAATGCCGTAATGCTTCCTCATGTATTAAAGGTAAATGCTCCGTTTTGCGCAGACAAACTCTATAGTGTGGCAAAGTTACTAAAAGTGTGTGAGCGGCATCACTCTAAAGATGAAGCTATAAAACTGCTACTTGCTGCAATTGAGAAGTTATGTCGTGATGTTGACATTCCTGCGTCATTAACACACTTCGACATACCACCTTCGTGTGTAGGTGAGCTTGCGATTGAGGCGAGCAAAGTTACTCGCCTACTGCGCAATAACCCCAAACAACTAACTATTGAAGAAATTGAAGATATTTATCGCTTAGCATTTTAAGGCTATTTAAAGCTCTCTTATCCAAATATTCTTAAAGCTAACAAGGTTACCATGATCTTGTAATTGAATTGGTGCACAGCCATGTGCTTTATACTTAGGTGCGCCAATCCATTCTGTTGTACCTTGGATCTCAGTGTGATTTTGTACCACAACACCATTGTGGATAACGGTAACGTAACCGGGTGTAGACAAGTCTTCACCGTTAAATGTCGGCGCTTTGAAGATAATGTCGTACGTTTGCCATTGATTTGGTGCTTTGGTTGCATTCACTAGTGGAATGGTTTGCTTATATACACTTGCCGCTTGGCCGTTAGGGTACGTTTTATTGTCGTATGAATCTAACACTTGTACTTCATAGCGTTGCTGTAAAAAAACACCACTATTATTACGTTGTTGTCCTTCCATACCTTCATCTGGCGTAGGCGCTTTCCATTCTACATGAAGCTGAACATCACAGAATGATGCTTTAGTTTTGATATCACCCGTACCTGGTTTTACAGTAAGTACGCCATCATCAAGGCTCCACGCAGCTTCACCTTCTTTTACAGACTCCCACGCACTAAGGTTATCACCGAGCAATTTTATTGCGTCAGAAGGTACGCCATTTTCATCAAAAGTTACGACCTCAGGTACAGGTTCCCATACTTCGGTTTTTGCAGCTTGCTGCTCTCTCGTCAAACCAGAGTCATCATTAGCGAAGGCATAAGAAACGCTTACTGTTGGTAATAGCACCAACGTTGTTGCCAAAGAAAGTTTATTCATTATGTATAACCTAAATTTTGTTCATAGCGGGTTGATGCGTATTTTTAACGATAGGCGTGGCATTAAGTAGCCCACGCTTTATCGCCTTTTTTATACGGGTATGCGCCATCATAGCGCCCCGGTATTGCCACATATCTAAGCACCTTGGTTGCCCCTACTTTCGATGTAAAGAAGCAATAAAGTGTTAACTGTTTTAGTAGGGTAAAATAATGCGGCGTAGGTTCATCTGTACCTGGCTCCCATTGACTTGGCTTACCGGTCTCAACGCCTTGATAAACACCATTAGCTAAGTTAGCCGCCTTTGCTTCAACATCAAGCTGATTGAACAAGGTTTCGCGCTGCTGTGTTGATAGCTGTAGAAAATGCTTGTCGAATTGCGCTTTACTCACCTCATCAATGGCTTTCAGGCCTTTCATGAAGGTCTTCTGCAATAATGGGGTGTAGCAATCTGTAATTAGTACGGCCATAGTAGCGCCCACATTAGCCGCTTTTGCTCCCGGCGTATCGGTTTGAGGAATAATAACCTCAGCCATTTCATTTAAAAGCGCTACATCATCTTTGCTAAATAACGTATCGCTTAAAGGGACTGGCGCAATATCTTTATAGGCAAATGCACTACCAGCAAATAATGCTGTACCTGTGGCTGTAGCAATAAGTTTAAGTAATTCTCTGCGTTCCATTACAAGTTTCCTCGCTTAAGCTCTTCCACTGCGAAATCAGCAGCTCTGGCAGTCAGCGCCATATACGTCAATGAAGGGTTAACACAGCTTGCAGATGTCATAGCTGCACCATCGGTAACAAATACATTTGGCGCATCCCATACCTGATTATGTGCATTCAGCACAGACGTTTTAGGGTCTCTCCCCATGCGCGCTGTTCCCATTTCATGTATGCCCATACCAGGAGCGTAATCTGCATCCCACCCTTGTACGTTCTTAAGACCAGCAGCTTCAAACATATCCATTGCATCTTGTTGCATGTCTTTACGCATTTTAAGTTCGTTTTCCTTTATCTCTACATCCATGGCTAAAACAGGAAGGCCCCATTTGTCAGTAACCTTTTTGTTGAGATAAATTCGGTTATCGTGATGTGGAAGCATTTCACCAAACGCAGTCATACCAATGGTCCAAGGACCTGGTTCGGTGATCGCATCTTTTAAGTTTGCACCAATACCCAACTCAGCAATATCTTTCTGCCATCCTGAACGACTAGCACCACCTTGATAACCAAAGCCACGAAGGTAGTCACGCTTGTCATTACCCCAGTTTCTAAAGCGCGGGACATAAAAACCACTAGGTCTGCGACCATAGGTATATTTGTCGTCATAGCCTTCTACATCAGCAGAAGCACCTACGCGGAAGTGGTGGTCCATAACATTGTGGCCCAGCTCACCGCTGCTGCTTCCCAATCCGCCTTCCCAAACATCGGTAGCGGAGTTCATTAAGATCCAAGCTGAGTTAAAGGCTGATGCGTTAACAAAGATAATTTTACTTTTGAACACGTACGTTTGATTAGTTTCAGCATCGATGATCTCAACACCCGTTGCGCGCTGTTTGTCTTTATCAAACAATATCTCTTTAACAATTGAGAATGGGCGAAGTGTTAAGTTACCTGTTTTCACTGCAGCAGGTAGCGTTGACGCTTGAGTACTGAAATAACCACCAAAAGGACAACCCAACCAGCACTTGTTGCGATATTGGCAATGCACACGACCTTGCTCTGGCTTGCTTTCCGTCATATTAGACGTGCGTCCGTGAACAATATGGCGAGTGCCTTTAAACGCCTTTTTAACGCGAGCAGCAACGTCTTTTTCAACAATATTCATCGGCATTGGAGGCTGATAAACTCCGTCAGGAAGTACGTCTAAGCCATCGCGATTACCACTGATACCAGCAAACTTTTCTACATAGTCATACCAAGGCGCAAGATCATCATAACGAATGGGCCAATCTACCCCCACACCTTCTTTACCATTGGCTTCAAAGTCTTCTTTATTTAAACGATAACTTTGACGACCCCATAATAATGAACGGCCACCAACGTGGTATCCTCTATACCAATCGAAGCGCTTGTCTTCTACATAAGGGTTCTCTTTTTCGTTCGCCCACATGCCCAGTGTTTTTTCGTTCAATGGGTAGTCGCGCTTTAGCACAGGGTAATCCAACTTCATCGCTTGTGTCGGTAAGTCTCGATGAGGAAAGTCCCAGTTTTCTTTATGCGCGTTCTTGTAGTCTTTAAGATGTTCAATATTTTGGCCGCGCTCTAGCATTAGCACTTTCAAGCCTTTCTCTGTCAGCTCTTTTGCTGCCCAGCCGCCACTGATGCCCGAACCTATTACTATTGCATCGTATTCGTTATTTGCCATTAGGTGTCCTTCGTAACTTTATTCGTCGCTGTGCCTGTTGCACGTTAAACATCACAGATCTGAATCGCTTCTTGAAGCGACACTATTCTGCTGGCCTTGGTTTTAGGAGTAGGTATGAATTCTTGTGCTAAGTAGCCTTTAAAACCTGTTTCAACGATAGCTTTAGCAATAGCTTCATAATTGAGTTCTTGTGACCCATCAATTTCGTGTCTTCCAGGAACACCTGCGGTATGGTAGTGCCCAAAATATTGATGATTGTCACGGATAGTGCGAATAATATCGCCTTCGTTTATCTGCATATGGTAGATGTCGTAAAGCAATGAAAAGTGCTTGCTGTTAAGGCGTTTGCACAGTTCAATGCCCCACTTGGAGTTATCTGCCATATAATCTGGGTGATCGACTTTGCTATTAAACAATTCCATAAAGACCACCACACCGCGCTTTTCTGCATGCGGTAGAATTCGTTTTAATCCTTTTACCGCATTTTCCAACCCTTCTTCGCGTGACATACCTTTGGCATTACCGCTAAAACAAATAAGGTTGGTGTAACCCGCATCAGCCACTAAATCGATGTGCTTCAAGTAGCGCTTTTCCAGTTCATCATGCAAGTGAGCGTGAATGAACCCGTCCTCTAAGCTTATTTCAGCACCGTTACACATTGAAGAATCGATGTTGTACGCTTTAAGCACAGGCCAGTCTTTTGGACCTACTAAGTCAATTGCAGAGAAGCCCAA
This sequence comes from Alteromonas sp. KUL42, assembly GCF_006538325.1. Taxonomy (GTDB): domain Bacteria; phylum Pseudomonadota; class Gammaproteobacteria; order Enterobacterales; family Alteromonadaceae; genus Alteromonas. The sequence continues at coordinate 227,998 of NZ_BJKK01000006.1, read as the reverse complement.
GTCTTGAACGGTTTGACACAGCTCTTCTATAGTTAAATCGCCATAAGTCCAACGACTCACCGAATGATTGACATTACCTTTGAGCGGCTTTCTCATATTCGAACCTTTGGTCGACGTATTCGCAGCAAAGCTCGGCATGGCAGTTAGCACACCTGCGCCAGTAAGCGCCATACTTTGAAGAAGTTTTCTTCTTGTAGAATTATGCATCTGCGTTTACCTTTTCGTTTTTTAAATAACAAAGCGAAAACTACTAAGACAACAGCCGCAAAACCTGCTGGGAATAGCCACACTTGCTGCCAGCTATGTGAACCACCGTCTAGTGTGTATGTGTCGGTGATAGCACCAGCCACAGCAAAACCTACCAACATACCAACGCCGTAAGTAGCAAGTGTAATAAGCCCCTGTGCAGCACTTTTTATATTTTCGCCAGCTTTCGCATTGGTATAAATTTGACCAGACACAAAGAAAAAGTCGTAACAAATTCCATGCAGTGCGATGCCCACAATAAGCATGAATAATCCTTCGTCTGCATTGCCAAAGGCGAATAACGTGTAGCGAATAACCCACGCTGCCATGCCAATAACCAAGGTAGCTTTAATACCAAAGCGATTTAAGAAGATAGGAAGAGCCAACATAAATAGCACTTCAGAAACTTGACCTAACGTCATCTTGCCCGTGGCATTTTCTACGCCAATTTCCGTTAAGAAAGGGTTTGCATTCTGATAGTAAAAAGCCAGAGGGATACAGATAAGCACCGATGAAAGGAAAAACACGAAGAAGTTTTTGTCTTTTAATAACGCCAATGCATCTAGCCCAAGAATATCGCGCAGTGTTACTTTCTGCCCACTTGCTTGAGGAGGTGTATTGGGTAGTGTGAAGCTGAATATACCCAACGCTAAACTTGCGATACTGCAAAGTAAAAACGTATTTTTCAACATGCCATCGGCAATTGACTGTGCGGAATCCCACGAGAAGGCATAACTGATCATAAGCCCTGCAACAATCCAACCTACCGTACCCCATACGCGCACTTTTCCAAACTGCTTTGATGGGTCGTCCATTTGACCAAACGACACCGAGTTAACTAATGCCAGTGTTGGCATATACGCAATCATGTAGGCCAGAACATAAGGGTAGAAACTGCTAAAGCTGTCTGCTTGATACATAAAGAACATCAGCACTGCACCAACAATATGCAATATGCCGAGTATTTTTTCTGCGTTAAAGAAGCGGTCTGCAATTAGCCCTATAATAAAAGGAGCAATAATTGCCCCCCAACTTTGGGTAGAAAAAGCCATACCAATTTGACCGCCATTTGCCTGAAGCGTATTCGACAAATATGTGCCTAGTGTGACAAACCAGCCCCCCCAAATGAAGAACTGCAAAAACATCATTAAACTAAGACGTAGGGTTATCATAATTATTAATGTCCTGTTTTCAGCGCTTAGCGCTCAATGCCTAAAATGCGTTTGTTTTTCTCTTCACTAACATCACCACCCGCAAAGTCGTCGAAAGCATACTTGCTGGGTTGAATAATATGTGAAGCAATGAATGGCGCGCCTTCAGCTGCCCCTTGAGCACTGTCTTTTAAGCAGCATTCCCACTCTAAAACTGCCCAACCGGTATATCCGTATTGAGTTAGCTTGCTAAAAATACCGTTAAAGTCGACTTGCCCGTCGCCTAGTGAACGAAAACGACCAGCGCGGTCTTGCCAGTCTTGATAACCGCCATACACGCCATTGCGTCCATTGGGGTTAAATTCCGCGTCTTTTACGTGGAACATTTTTATGCGGCTGTGATACCTGTCGATAAAATCGAGGTAGTCGAGTTGTTGAAGTACAAAGTGGCTTGGGTCGAATAAGATATTTGCACGAGGGTGATTGTCGACCGCTTGCAAAAATTGCTCGAACGATGCCCCATCATGTAAATCTTCACCCGGATGAATTTCATAGCATACGTCCACACCCGCGTCATCGAAGGCATCCAGAATGGGCTTCCAACGTTTGGCTAGCTCAGCAAAACCTTGTTCAACTAGGCCAGCTGGACGCTGAGGCCACGGGTATACTAAATGCCACATTAATGCACCAGAGAAAGTGGCATGAGCATTAAGCCCTAAACGTTTACTGGCAATGGCTGCGCACTTTAACTGGTTTATTGCCCATTCTGTGCGCTCTTGCGGTTTACCATGAAGATGCTGTGGAGCAAAATTATCAAACAATTCGTCGTATGCTGGGTGCACCGCAACCAGTTGCCCTTGTAAATGCGTAGAAAGCTCAGTGATCTCAACCCCCGCTTTTCGGCAGATTGCCGCTACTTCATCGCAATACTCTTGGCTTTCTGCTGCCTTTTCCAAATCGAAAAGGCTAGGATCTGTAGGAACCTGAATACCTTTGTAACCTAACGATGCTGCCCACTTCGCCATGTTTTCCAGTGTGTCGAAGGGCGCCTCTTTCCCCATAAATTGAGCTAGAAAAATAGCAGGCCCTTTGATTGGCTGTTGACTATTCGCCATGAGCACATTCCTCTTTCAATTGATTCATTCTAATCATTACGCTTGTGCACCTTCTTGACTGACCGACTCCCACTTGGTGTCACTGCCAGAGCTGGCTAACATTGCATCGATAAACACCATGCCTCGCAGCCCCGAGTCAATGCCAGGTACGCCTTCGGCTTTACCTTTCTGATTGGCACGAACGGCTTTGGCGAAGCTACTGTATAAATTAGCCATGGCTTCTAAATAGCCTTCTGGGTGACCTGCCGGCACGCGGCAGCGAGATGACGCTTCTTCACACAACCCTGCTTGCCCTTGGCCCGCACGGAATACTTGATAGGGCGCACCTAAAGGACGATAAACAACAGAGTTTGGCTCCATTTGACGCCACTCGAGCCCACCTTTATCACCGTATACTCGAATTTTGAGTGCATTTTCTTCACCTGCACACACCTGTGAGGCAATCAGTACACCTGTCGCTCCTTTATGTGTTTTGATAAGTGCGGCGCCATCATCATCTAAGCGTCGTCCATCAACATGGGTATACAGCTCACCGCTTAATGCAGTAACGTTGTCGTTCAATACAAATTCCACTAAACCAAATGCGTGGGTACCAATGTCACCCATAGCACCAGTTGCACCTGAGATAGCAGGGTCGGTGCGCCATTGCGCTTGTCTGTTAGAGGTTTCTTCTTCACCTGACAGCCAGCCTTGAGGGTATTCAACGTATACTTTTCGAATATTGCCTAGCATGCCCGATGTCACCATATGACGAGCTTGCCACACCATTGGGTACCCCAAATAGGTATGTGCCAAACCGTATAAGCTATTGTTGGCGTGTATAACATCTTGTAGCGCTTTCACTTCTGCAAAATTAACGCCTGCCGGTTTTTCACAGAACACGTGAAAACCCGCTTTAATGGCCTCTAGTGAAATAGGTACATGAAGGTGATTAGGAGTAACAATGACAACCACTTGCATGCGCTCGCTTTCTGGAAGAGCAAGTTCGGCTTGAAGCATGGTTTGCCAACTGTCATAACGACGAGATGGAGAAATATTTAAGGCTTCACCTGTGCTATTGTTATTCGCCTCATCGCGACTAAATGCTCCACATACCAATTGATAGTGACCATCTAATCCTGCGGCGTGACGATGAACGGCACCAATAAATGCCCCTTGTCCACCGCCTATCATTCCCATTCGAATTGGCTGCATTGTTTATTCCTCAATTCAAGCTCACCGTGATTGCGTATTTTTTCACAGCAAGCTTTTAGTGTAATCGTTTACATATACCGAAGAAATGTAACCCGTTACATTTTGTAATGTCAACACAAAATGCACCATTTCGTTAAACTAAAGTTTACAAATGACTGCTTGGCACGCCAATACGTGCGCACTTGAACGTATTACATTAGCTATAGCCTAGCTAAAATTTACAAATTTAATACAAATTACCTTTGACCTTCTCATGAAAGTGAGTATTCTTTTTAAAAAATGAAATCGGTTACATTTTGCAGCTTAGTTTGTAACTTAGGTTATTTTGAACAAAAACACTGCTCACAAAAACGTTGCACAGTATTGATGTTTGAACGTTAAATTTACTGAGCCAAAGCTGGCGAATAGCAACGAGAGAGTAAGCAACTTGCGAGTAATCTTGGGTGTAATAGCGAGTAATAAATAATGCCGCAAAGGCAGGCCTAGGTTTACAATACCTTCAATAAGATAACGACTAACAATAACAAATAATGGCAAATATTAGAGATGTAGCAGATAGCGCTGGCGTGTCTGTTGCAACAGTGTCGAGGACACTTCAACAACCAGAGCGCGTATCGCCCAAAACCCGAAGTAAGGTGATGGCGGCAGTAGAAGCCGTTGGCTACCGCCCAAATTTGATGGCGGTAAAGTTTCGCTCGGGCAAAACCCACAATCTTGTTGTGCTAGTACCTACTGTGGCCAACGTGTTTTTTGCACGGGTTATTAGCGGAATGCAGGAAGCCGCAGCCGAACTGGGTTATTCCATTTTGTTGGCTAATACCTTAGGCAACGCCGATATTGAACAGCATTACGCCAAAATGGTAACGACCTCTCAGGCAGACGGGCTTATTCAATTGCGGGCGCACAACCCTTTTGATGCCAGTGTAATAAACGACAATGGCTTACTTCCTATGGTGAATGCCTGTGAAGTTATTGACGATGGACAATACCCCGTGGTGTCACTTGATAACCGCGCAGCCGCTAAAGCCATGACTGAGCATTTGATTGGTTTAGGGCATACGCGTATTGCAATGGTAAAAGGCCCCGATTCTAGTCCGCTAACTCAAGAGCGCTTATGTGGCTACAAAGACGCATTGCGTGACGCTGATATCGCATTTGACGAGCAATTGTTGTTTCCCGGCGACTTTACGCTTCAAGCCGGTTATCACGCTGGTGAAACCATTAGCACATTGGCAAACCGCCCTACCGCAGTGTTTTGCGAAAACGATGAAACGGCTATTGGCGCTATGCAGGCTTTCAAACAAGCCAATTTGCGCATTCCTGATGATATTTCTGTTGCGGGGTTTGACGACATCGCGTTTTCAGCATTTGTTGACCCACCGCTGACCACCATTGCCCAACCCGCAGAAGAATTTGGCCGTACATCAGTCACCTTATTGGTGGACTTGCTTAACGGCAAAATTAGAAAAGCGCCAAAGGTAATTATGCCATTTGAGCTGATTGTGCGCGAAAGCACTGGCACCATTTCAACACGCGAATAATTTAATACAGCAAAAGGACCGAGCAATGAATTTACAACAAATGAATAAGCTAGGCAGCGTGCCTGCTAAGCCTTTTACGTTAACACGACGCCAATTTATTAAGTATTCATCAACGGCCTTGGCGGCTATGAGTGCCCCTGCTGTATTAGCTCATAACCACAGTGGCAGTCCGTCAGACAGAATGGCAATGCATCATACCCGTGCTAATGCTGTGGGACTTCAGCTTTATACCTTACGCGACATTATGAAAGTAAGTGTACCTGCTACGCTGAAATTGGTTGCCGATGTGGGTTACACAGAACTGGAGTTTGCAGGGTATTTTGATCACAGCGCTAAAAACATTAAGCAATTGCTTGATGACAATGGTTTAACTGCGCCGTCTGCCCATATTATGCTAGACGCCTTTGACAATAACTTACAGCAAGTGCTGGACGATGCACTAACCGTTGGGCATAAATATTTAGTGGTTCCGTGGTTAAGTGAAGAGCAGCGTGGCACCACTATTGGTACGTACGAAGCACTGGCAGAAAAGCTAAATGTGCTTGGCGAAGCATGCAATAAAGTAGGTATTACCCTTGCCTATCACAACCACGATTTTGAGTTTGAAGTGCGCGATGGCAAAACCCCGTTAGATGTGTTGATTACGCAAACCGACCCTAACTTGGTAGCCATGGAGCTAGATTTATACTGGACGGTAAAAGCCGGCAAAAACCCCATTGATTATTTTAAAGCGTACCCTGGCCGCTTTAAGCTGTGGCATGTGAAAGATTTAGCAAAAGACGGCAGCTTTGCCGACGTTGGCACTGGCACCATTAACTTTGCCGATATATTTGCCCACGGCGAATTGGCAGGTATTGAACACAAGTTTGTAGAGCGCGACCAAACCCCAGACCGCATAGCCACTATTGAGCAAGGTTACCGCGCGGTGAAAGCCCTGAACAAAGCGTGAATAAGGGCTAGAAAAGGTAGCTAAAAAAGGTAATTAGAAGCAAAGTAATAAGCTAATACCCAGAAGAAATGCATATACAGACAAAGGCGCACACCATGCGCCTTTTTGCCTTCTTTCTAAATTCGTTACAAGGTATTATGCGAAAAACGCAGTACAAGCAGTAACACAATGAACGAATTATTCAGCGCCCTTTCTCGCGCATTAAGCCCCTACTACACCGAAATGAGCATTATGCTAATGGCCACTATTTTAGTGGTATACGGCGATATTATTAACGGCCATGTAAAGCGCATTTTAGCGCCTTACCATTTTGTTGTTCGAGTGAGTTTATTTGTGGTGTTGTGTGCGTTTGGCTATGGTGCACTTACCTTATACGGCGCGCCATTTGTAAAGCATGTATTAGCCTACTTACCTTGGCAGTACCAAGGCGCAGGCTATGTGGCATCGTTTATGTTAATTGGCTTTTTGGCTGAGCGAAGAAGGTATATTTAAGCTTCCTTGCTCAAACGCTACCGTTATTTGGCCACTTCCAGTTGAGAATTAGTGTATTGCTCAGCGTATTTCTTTGGTGGAATGTGCTTTATTTTCTTAAACGACGTTGAGAAATACGCCGCGTTTACAAAGCCTACCTCCAAACATGTCTCTAATATCGGCTCACCTGCTAACAGATGAGGTATAGATCGCTCAATGCGGTAACGAGAGAGAAACTCACTAAAATTGTACTCAAATAGTTCAGACAAACGTCTGTTCAAGCTTCTCGTGCTCATTAAAAGCTGCGCTGCTGCCTGATCTCTATTGAAGCTCTCATCCTGATAATTCTTCTCAAGCACTGCTATAAAGTTTAGATAGAATGACATGTCTTTTTCACAACTGAAGGTAGGTATTTCAAGGCAACCATACTCAAACTCAGGTTTATTTATGTATTCGACGTTTTCGCTTTGTGTATCTCTGACCGTGAGAAGGTGCTCTATACGCAATAACAAATCTTCTCTAGAGGTTGGTTTTGACAAGATGTAGTCTACTTTTTCAGTTAACGCAGACTTCTCAAATTGCGCGTCTGTTTTAGCTGAGAGCATCAAAATAGGAGTAGCGGCATACTTTGCATGTGAACGAATTTCTTTGACTAGTGTTAGCCCATCCATAATAGGCATCATCTGATCGGTAACAACCAAATCAACTAAAAACTGCTGCATTACCTCTAACGCTTGCTCGCCATTTTTCGCGACCAAACAACGATACTTATTCGAGAGTAAGTCAAACATGTAAGCCCTAAACTCTCTGCTATCATCAACGACTAAAATCGACTTTCGTTGATCAGCTCTCTCATTAATTTCGCGCTTTTCCTGTTGAATATTAATGTACTCAATATCATCTATCGGTAAACGAACTGTAAATTTACTACCCACCCCCTTTTTACTTTCAACCTCTATTGTACCTTGATTGAGTTCGACAAGACTTTTCACAATAGCAAGACCAATTCCCTCTCCCGCTTCTTTGGTATTCCCTCTTTTAAAACGTTCAAAAATAGCCTTAGTTAAATGCTCCTCAATACCTTCGCCATCGTCACTGACTACTATTTTTAACTCTTTACTGTCGACAACCACCGCAATTTTAATATTGCCGTGTTCAGGAGTGTACTTTATGGCATTTTGCAACAAGTTAGAGAGGATCTTTTCTAAGCTATCGTTGATCAAAGAAATTGAGTGCTTACCTTTAATTCGTACATCAAGGTTTTGGCGTTTTTGCTTAGCGAGGGGTTCAAGTGAGTTTACGATAAACCTGATTGCGTCGAGGGTATATACCTTATAGTAGTCTTCAGCATCGAAAGAGTGAGGAGAACCGTTGCGCATTTGTTCTATGAGCTGTTCAACACGACGCATATTTGTCTTGATACTAATTAGCTCCTTCGTATTTTCCTTTGACGAATCAGTTACATCTTCTAAAGCACCTTTGATCACTTGTATAGGCGTACTTAACTCATGCGTTAGCTCATTGATAAAGTTATCTTTACTTCTGAGCATTTTCTCGAATTTCGATTGGCCATCTGTGATTTCATATCGAGTAAGAACAGTATAGATTTGGGTGGTTTTGAATTCCAACCACAACTTTCTTAATAGTCTGCTTTTGTAAGCTACAATTAGTAGACACAATAAAATTAAGTAGCCTATTAACGCCTGGCTTGAAAGATAAATTGGCTTTTTAACCGTGAATGACAGTGAATTTACTGGAGTTTCATTTCCAACGACTCTCGTTTGTAGCTCATAGCTACCAGGAGCAATATCAGATAGAGAAAGAAAAGCTTGCGATTGAGGATGTAACTTCCACACGTCATCAATCCCTAATATTCGAAACTCTAGTTTATCATCATTAATTTCTGAAAAGCTATTTGACCGGAATTCAACCTTTAACTCACTGAAGTCACTAGGAAGGTCAATTGGATTACCTTCAGCAATAAAGAAAGGACTTAAAGTTGAGCCTCTTTCATCAGCATCAGTCCAAGATACATCAGAAAAAATAACTCGACGCTCAAGAGAAGCCTTTTTTATGATAGAACTAACCGCTTCTTCTTCTCTGATTACGTAGGAATACCTATCACCAAGTACCAATAACTTCCCCGATATTTCAAAGATCCCTCCATACTCAAAATCAGTGTCAAAAACACCTTCACTTTCGCTAAAAGAATAGACTTTTTGCCTTTTTGTTACCAAAAAAAGACCTTTGTTTGTAGTAAACCATAAGTTCCCTGAAGAACTTTTGACGCCCCCTCTTATAAACCTGGCATCGTATTCCGAGAGTATTTTTGAATCTTCAATTCTTCCAGACTTCTTGTAGATCTCTTTAATTCCGTTACCGGAAGTACATACTAGGAAAGATTCATCAGTCTCTATAAGGCATGTAACGGAATTCCAACCTCCTTCATCAGGGGAAATGGTTTTCCAATTAAACTTTGATAACTGAATGTGAATAGCATTTCGTTTATCAAAGCCAATAATCTCTCCTGAATAAGTAATAAAAGAATTCACCATTAATCTAGGAGCAGAAATACGATCTAGGACTTTTTTGCTTTTTATCACATCAAAATAGGCATCAGCTCCATCATCGAAATACGAATAATATAATTCACCTCGTATATTAATTTGATTCCTGTATTCGAGAGTACAGTAGTCAAACAACTCAGGCCCATCTATGTAGATTTTTCTAATTTCAATTTCGCGGAAACTGTTGCATTGATGATCTTGCCATTCAGGAGCAATCAAATGTGTTAGTGAGCCTGTTTCAAGTTCAAGAAAGTACCTCTTATTAGCAGTTCCAACTATAAGCTCTGAATCAGATATAAAACCAACCCGCTTTATATTTTTTCTCAATACATTATCGTTCTGATGGACAATATTAATTGCTTCATGTGTAGAAGAAAGCAAGATCAAACCCAATTGGGACGAAGCAAGTAGCAATTCACCAGACAAAAGCTCATCTAGCTTAACTATGCTTTTGATACTCTCAGAATTAAGAAGAGGTAACATAAAGTCTGGCGTTCTTATTTGACTGTCTTTAAGTTCAAATAGATTACCTGCGGCAACAAAAACCCTATTGTTTTTTGTAAAGAAAATGTCGGATATCTTGTGAGTTGGAATTGAATCTTTTTCGAAAGGAAAGAATAACTTCTTTTCAGTTGAGGGGCTCCATTTATAAATACCTTGCGAACCGCCTATGTAAAGTGAGTTATCGAATCCCGAAACGAATTCAATACCAGATAACTTGGGAAATGCTGCAATATCAATTTTGTCGATAGAGCGTTCTTTAACATTAATTTTAATTAGTTGCTGTTCTGCTGCAATGTAAACAAAATCATCTTCAAATTTTGAGAGTGAAAATATATTTTTTACCTGGTTTACACCTATTTCTTTTGCCCAGTCCTGAATTTCCCCACTTCTCTTATCAACTATCAAGACTCCTCGAATGACAGAAACTATAAGGTAGTCATTTACTTCAATAACCTTCCAAGCATATTTTGGCCAAGCATGGGACTCATAAAGTCTATCTAGAGTTTCTGTACCAAGCCTTAACCTGAAGACTCCAACACCATACTCTGTTATCCACAAATCATTTCCTTCACCATGAAACAGGTCGGAAACGGTTCCTCTCTCCGATCCAAACTGTTCAAAACTTATTAGCTCAGAGCTCCCCCCTAATATTTTGAAAACTCCATTTTCAGATGCTATGTAGGTGGTATCTCCTATAACTTCTAGGTCTCTAATGATACCAGAGGGTATTCCGGAGAACTTTGTTTTACCTTCGAATGACCTACCAAAAGCACAAGCGAGCTGTATTTGACTCAAAAGTATAAATATCAAAATCGAGCCAAGAATACTTTTTTTCCAATTAAGTCTTAACTTCGTCTTTTTTTGCATAACTGTATTTCCCTATACAAACTATTGTTTCCTTGCTCTATGAGCATTTAAATTTTTATTTTAGATAAGGACTTCAATAATGAATATAGAACAAAATTCAGACATGCGAGAGTTAACACACGAAGAATGTAGCAATACAAATGGAGGGACCGTAAATTTTTCAGGCTCCAAGCAAGAGTTGTTTTATGCGTTACCCGAAACTCCAATTCCACCTGACGGTAACGGAATAGAGATCTAAACCAACAACCACCGCATCCCCGCATTCTCAGCGGCTTGTTGGTCGTAAATGTAATCACCTACGTAAAGGCAGTCTTCAGGTTGTAGCTGCCATGTATTGGCTACCATCAACAGGGCAGTTGGGTCGGGTTTAGCGGGGGCATCTTCGCGGGTTAGTACATAACTAATGGGTATATTGTTATTGGCTATTTTAATGGCAGTGGCTTCACGGCAGTTGCGGGTTACTATGGCCATTGGCAAATTAAGGGCTTGCGCGTGTTCTACCAATTGCTTGCCTAGCGTTAACCATTTGGCGTGTTGCGCGTCGTCTAACTCGTGCTGCAATATCGCGCTGTGCGCATTGGCCTTGGTTTGTTCACAGGGTATAGCATCAACAAAGGTAAGTATGTCTTCATGCTGAGGGCAACCCACATCGGCACGCATTTGTGTAAAGTTTAAGGCCGATTCCACCAATGTGCCGTCTAAATCAAAAATTACGCCTTTTACCCCGTTAAAACAGCCCGCTATATTCATGTTTTACCTTGTATTATTTAACACTTCGTTTGATGGTTTAACTATTTATTAGCTATGCGTTAGCTTATCGCGTCAGCACTGCCATTCCTATTTCGTACTTGTACACTTCATTGGCCTTATACGCATAAACAACATTAACGGTCACTTTGTTGTAAGCGTATTAAATATTATTGTGAAATATGCATTTTTGTTTACCGCTTAAAGGGCATGCATTAGCATAGCGGCTCTTTTTTCTACCTGCTTTTTTAAGCGCGTTTTAACAGGTAATTTATGGGTGTTTTTGCTGCGTTAGGTACAGCGCTTTGTTGGGCTATTGCTGCTCGTCTTTTCAGGGGTACGGGCAATGCGTTTTCGCCCCTTACCATGAACTTTTGGAAAGGCTTAATCTCCATTGGCATATTGGCGGTGGTGCTGGTATTTGTGCAACCTGTATCACTTAGTACGTCAACTATAGTGTGGCTGCTAATAAGTGGTTTCATTGGTATTGGCATAGGCGACACCTGCTTTTTTAAGGCGCTACAAAGCATTGGCGACAGCCAAGCTGTGTTAGTGGCAGAAACCCTCGCCCCATTATTTACTGCCCTTTTTGCCATGGCATTTATTGGCGAATGGATAACGTGGCAGCAATGGGTAGGTGTTGCGGTAGTGTTATTGTCTGTCGATATGGTGATAAAAGCGCGCAAGCGCAGTACTACCCATGTGTTCGCCACCAGCGGTTATTTATATGGTGTAGCTGCGGCGCTTTGTCAGGCCATCGGTGCTGTGGTAAGTCGCGACATTTTAAGCACAGGCGACATTGATGCAGCCAGCGCGGCGTTTTTACGCCTTGTTGGCGGCATGGTATTTGTTGTGCCTTTTATTGCTATTACTAAAACCCGTTATATGCCTGTTATTAACTACCAAAACGACAGCGGAAAACGGGTTTGGCCGGCCTTTATTATGGCCACTTTGCTTGGTACCACTGCCGCCATTTACTTACAAATGTTTGCCTTTGCCTACGCGAAAGCTGCTGTAGTACAAACCCTTATTGCCACCAGCGCACTAATGTCACTAGGCGTAGCTTGGGTGTTAGGCGAAAAAGCCACTAAAGCAACGTTTATGTGGTCGGCTGTAGCCTTAGTTGGCGTGGCCATATTAGTTAGCTTTGGTGCGCCTGCTGTACATTAGTTGTGGGTTTTCATGCTACATTGAACTTCTTGCACAGCACGCTGTGCTGAAGTGCTGATTTGACGTGCTATAAAACCACTTCATTTGCCCTAAAGCGTTAAAACAAAGCAGCCACATCGTGTTCAATGCTATAACTAACGTCGAACAAAATTACAGCAACGCATAGAAATACCTAATTTTTCCACTACTTTTGTAGTAGTTCTGTACTCAAGTCGATATTATGAAGAAAAAAATTAAACGTTTGTTTCATGTATTTTAAAGCTCTACTTTCTGCCTTACTCTTTTTAAGCTGTGTGTCGATGCCGTCATTTGCCAATGATGAAATTGACAGCATTATAGCGAGTGTGCGCGCACCTTCTTACGATTGCCCCGATGCATCCCTTTTGCCTACCTTGCAAGAAGCCTTGCAGCGACCATCTATAAGTACACACCAACGCTTCTCGCTAGCGGTGGCGAAAGGGCAATTTTTGATATGCCAAGGTAAATTTGCAGAAGCAGAAACGCTGTTACAGCACGAAATACAACAAAAAGGCGTAGATAAAAACTCCTATGCGTATGCGTCAGCTATATATCAAATTGGCTTTATTTACGATGTACGCGAACATCCAGCACGTTGCGACTACTACAGCAATGCACAAAAGCTTTCTTCGCCTGAAAAGCACAGCGATATATTTACCAGCTCATCACTCGGCTTAATTACCTACTGCTCGCAATCTTCAGATGTAGCTGAACGACTAGGAAGAATGTTCAGTGTACTTGAGCGTTATTCAGATGTTGGTAGCCCCGGTGAACTGGCCCATATTCACAATTCTATTGGCCTGCTGTATGGCGATTTAGAGCAACACGCCCTTGCTGCTGAACAGTACTTGAAGGCACATGAAATGGGCCTACAGGTGTATAAAGGCAGTAACCGATTAAGCATATTAATAAGCGCTATAGTTTCGCTTTTAGCTAGCGGTCAAACTGACGAAGCTTACCAGCGCATTCTTGAGTACGGTGCACTTAACAGCGAAATTAATACGCCGCTTACCAACTATCATTATCAATATGCGCTGTCTTACTACTACAGAAAAACGCGTGACTTCAATCAACTTGCGTACACGTTACCCGACTTAGAAAAGGCGGTTTCAGAAGTCTCAAGTTCGCTTGGCCAGTTGATGTATCAATGGCACAAAGCCGAAGTGTGCTTGTTCAATAAAGACTTACCTTGTGTAAGGGAATACCTCGATAATTTAGCGGAAAGTGAAAACTACATACCGTCGAGTTTTCGAACTAATTTAGACTACCTTAGCTTTAACCTTGCTATGCATATTGCTTTAGGCGATTTAGAAAAAGCAAAAGTGGCTAACGAATTATTCGCAGCAGAAGTAGAGAAGCGCCGCGTGAAAAATCAAGACTCAGCGCGTATTTTAAGTGCCGCTAATCTTTATAACCGCATTTACGATCTAGAGTCTGAAATAGAATCTGCTGAAGAGTTACGTCGTAATACCCTAGTAGTGGTAATTGCTATTTTCGTAATCATTAGCGCTATCGCTGGCTACGCAATAAGAAGGCGCTACTTGGCCAGTCAAGCTATCGATCCTATCACCCAGTTACTAAATGCAGATAAAGCCATTGCGCGTATAAATAAACTCAACTCGCCGAAGCCAAATCGCGCCATTGCCATCGCTATATTTGATATCAGCAATTTACGTGACATTATTCGCCAAAAAGGGTCAACAAAGGGCGATGCTATTCTTAGACAAATTGCGCAAACACTACAAAATACCACCCGTGGGAATGATATTTTAGGGCGCTTTGGTACCGAACAGTTTATTTTGTGTTTGCACAACATTGAAGAGCGTAGTGCACGCACCTTCTTTCAACGTGTAAAAAGTGCTTTAGACAATACCTTTGAAAATACCCAAGAGAACGACAACATTCATGTTGAATCGAATATGAGTGTTTTCATTGCTCATGAGAAAATCACCGGTCTTAATGAGATCTTAGATGAAATGGTGATGTCGATTGATTTACGAAGCCGTTAGAGAAGCGTGCGAAACTGAGGTTGCTTTAAATACGTTGCTCTTGAATACGTTGCTCTTGAATACGCTGCTCTTTAATACGCTGTAAGGCGCAATGCGTTGGTATTGTTTGGTTTTATTGGCTGCAATGCATGCCGTAACGTTTCAAGTGTTGGTATAGCTTATTCATGTCGATAGGTTTGCCAATGTGTTCAATAAAACCGTATTGTAGATAGCGCTCGACGTCTTGTGTCATAACATCGGCCGTTAACGCTATTACAGGTAAATCAGGTATTTTATCCTTAATCAAACGGCACGCTTCTATGCCGTCCATCACTGGCATTTGTATATCCATTAAAACCAAATCGTAGTGATGTTGTTCTACTGCCTCAAGTGCAAGTTTGCCGTTTTCAACCATGTCTACCTGAGCTTCCGTTGGCGCTAACATCGACTCCAATACTGCGCGGTTGATCATATTATCTTCCGCAACCAATATTCGCATTTCACACAATAGCGGTGGTGCTTTTTGCTCGTTAGCCTTAGGTTCGTTCGATAGTTCCGCTCTATCCAGAGGTAACTTCACCTTTACGGTTGTGCCCCGCCCTGCATCGCTTTCGATCTCGATATCACCTTGCATCATTTTAACTAGGCTCAGCGTAATTGACATACCTAACCCCGTGCCACCGAATTTTCGAGTAGTCGAGTTATCCGCCTGAGTAAAACGTTCAAAAATGCTTTGCTTCGCGTCGTCGTTCATACCAATGCCGGTATCAACTACCTCTATGCACAACTGCTCTTGATTGTTGTTGGTTTGCACAACACCAACATTAATTTTTACGCCGCCTTTTTCAGTAAATTTAACCGCGTTTGAGGCTAGGTTCAGAACAATCTGACGAACTCTTACTAGGTCACCCATCCAACCATCAACAAAGTCAGGTTGAATATGCTTGGTCAACTCAATACCTTTGTTCTTCGCATCTACACCTAGGTCAGACAACACAGACTCTATAACTGCCAGTATTGAAAAAGGACGTGCTTCAAGCGATAACTTATTGGCTTCAATTTTGGAGTAGTCGAGAATGTCGTTAATGATGGTTAAAAGCGTGACTGCCGAATAGGTGGCTTTTGAAACCAACGACCGCGCCTTATTATTGATATTTTCACGCTCAAGTACTTGCAAGGTACCCAAAATGCCATTCATGGGAGTTCTGATTTCATGGCTCATGTTCGCCAAAAAAGCACTTTTTGATTTATTTGCACTGTCAGCTTGTTCAAGCGCAGTTGCCAACCTTACATTGCTCGATTTTATCTTTACAATAATATAAATGGTCAGAACAACAATAATGGCCATGAACATGCACACTATTATCAAGACTGCTTCTAACGAAAATACATCGGGCTTTTTATTAACGATTTCAGCGTTTTTCGGAAATGAGTGCTTATCAATTTCCCATTGATTAAGCTGCTGTGCATTATATTGAATACTCACAACTTCGTTTTCAGTTAACGAGAAAGGCTCGCCTCTAGCTAAGCTAATGGCTTTGTCGGCCAACTTTTCTGGTACAACAACAGCTCCACCCGCATACCTGTCTACATTGTGGGCAAAGATAGTAAACACTGGATACAGAGTTTGGTTAACTAGCCAATTGTGAGCATTCTCCCATTTGCGCTCGAAGTATTTGTAGTTAATGTAAATAATGGGCGTGCCGGGCTTACTACTTTTTAGTGCGTTCAGCGTAGCTTCTTCTTCAGCCATAGGGTTGTAATAACGCACATTGACTGAGCTAGGCGCATTGGATAAGAAGTTCTTTACTAACCCTTCATCAACGCCAAGACCACGTGAACCGTATATAAAGAAAATGTCCTTCTGCTCGGGAAAGCTCGATATTATTTGCGCAAAGGATGATTTTGCGTCGTAATCAGACGGTAATGCAATACCACCATTGCGCGGTTTCCAATCGATATGTAAAAACAAGCGCTCTGCATTGGGCAACACACTGGGGTTAGAATCAATGAACACACTTGCATGCCTGCCTATGGCGATTACCCGAGTAAAAATTGCGCCAGCAGGAACGCGTATTAAGCTGTTCAGCTGATAATTAAAGTTATCAAGAATCGTCTTTTTAACATCGTCCCCTAGCGTATCTACTGCATCGGCGTAGTAAGGAGGGACAGTCAGCACAATAATGTTTTCATCCTCAGCAATGCCATTCATCAAACGGTACATCATTCGAACTTCGAAGTCAGACTCGTTGAAAGAATTAACTAAAATAATGCTATAGGCGCGATCGGAACTCGCATTTGCTTTTCCAGCATTTGCGAATACAAAGAAGATTACAACGACTAAAAATGTTAGCAATGATCGCCTGCAGACGACTACTAAATCACGCTCAAACATTTAATCACCTGAGAACTCTAGTATTAGCAGTATAGCGGTATTGAATTAGTTTGAAACAGCAATTTTTAAAATCGTATCTAAAGGGTGAATTTCTAATAGCTGGCATTGCGTTGTTGTACGCAAAATTGCATGTTTATCGCTGCCTTGCTTTTGTAATTGCGAATGAATGATTCACTCTTACTTTCGCTTATTACCGTTGAGAATTTGCCCGATAAACGTTTTGCGTACGAAGAGTTCATAACTGAGCAAGCAGAACATCAAGGTAACAATGCAAACACAGGCCCACTTTAAAGCCCAGTGAAAGGGCAATTCGGCTACGGCAA
This sequence comes from Alteromonas sp. KUL42, assembly GCF_006538325.1. GTDB lineage: Bacteria > Pseudomonadota > Gammaproteobacteria > Enterobacterales > Alteromonadaceae > Alteromonas. The sequence continues at coordinate 210,752 of NZ_BJKK01000006.1, read as the reverse complement.
TTTGCAAATACACCACCACGGGAAGGTGAACTAAATAAACCCAGTAGGAAGCACCTGATATGTAGTTCATTAACTTACTTGGTAATTTACTCGACTGTATGTTGAAATCTTTGTCCGACCGTTTATGTGATGAAAATAACCTCTTACACAAACCAATAGAAAAAGAAACAAGAAACCACATCATAATGGCATAAGACAAAACAAATCCCGCCTTAAGCCATACTCTATTGGGATGACCCCATTGCATTTCATAGTCTGCGATTACTATTGCCACTATAATCGCTGTTAGCCCAATGATTACGTCATACCACCTAATACGAAAAAACGCATCAATAGATATAGACTTGCGGTTCAGCAACCAGCCTAAGAAAAAGAACAAGCTATATGTCATGAGGGTAGGTATATGCGGTATAAGAGATTTATCTGGTGTATATAATCCCCAACTAGGCATAAACCATAGACAAAGCGCCGTCAGAATGATCAATACTATTTTAGATAGTGGCGTAAAACACAGCCAAAGCACAAACGTATCTGCCCATTGCGAGATGTGGCGTAGTACCTCTGCATTTAGACACGCTATGTATCTTAAGCCAGTCACCAATAAGGTAATAAGCATTAGGTAGTATAGAAACCACAGGTGCGTACCAACGAATAAGTCACTGGGTATCGTTGATTCAGAGTTTAGTGCTAAATTTTCGAAGCCTTGTTTCAAGGCTAATAATATCTCTACGTCGCCTTGCATACTCTGCCCGCCCATTATCCAACCACCCACTAATAATGGGCGAAGCAAAAACCAACCCACAACAAACGGCAGCGCAATTCTTACAAACCGTACCTTAAAAAACACCGCTGAAGTATTTCGTTTTAAGCTCATTCGACTAAAAAAGCCCGCTATTAAGAAAAAAAGCGCCATGCGAAAGGAATGGCTTACTAATACGAAAGCACTTACGCTTTCACTGGTGTTGATGTCCATCACCGCCCAACCTATGAACACAGGTATAAACGACAAGCTTGCGTGAAATACAACACCTAATATAAGCGCAAAACATCGCACTGCGTCCAAATAGTCTAGTCTTTGTTGTAGCATGGCCATTGTTTACCCTAAGTCAAATAAGCTGGTACTTCTCTCGCACTCTGTCTAAAGCCGCAAATCCGCTAGTTAATTAATAAAAACTGACATCATCCAAGGCATAACTAAACGACGCTTTCTGTAAGCTATAAGCCACAATGCTTAAGCTATTTAATGTTGAGGTATCCAATGTAGTTTGCTCTGACCAGCCTCTTTTCATTGCTGAAAAAGGGATTTTAACTTCGTGAAACTTTCCATCAGCGGCTATCATCACGGGTGCTGCGTGATAGTCAAAATTAGTCACTAGCGTGCTATTCGCTGAAATAGACAAATTTCCTTTATCAACTTTAACCAAAAGCTTGATGCCTTCGAATTTGCTGGCGTCTTTGGCCACGCCTAGTGGACTTAATGGCAACACAGTACTCGCCCATCCTGGCTGACCTCGTGGCGGTGTTAGATCTCCACTTATTTTAATAACACCACTATCTATGGTTTGTTCTGTCTGCGAAGCACCACCAGCTACAGAATCATTTAAATACTGCCTTTCAAACCCAGCAATAGTTTTGGTTGCATGCGAAAAGTCGTCTACCAACTCTGCTTCAGCTGCAAACACAGTGAAAGGTGCGTTCAAAAGTGCTAGCGCCATCAGTAGCGCGCTTCTGGAAGTCATTGTTAAGTTGTTTGTCATTTGTAAGCTCTCATTTCTACATTTAGTGATAAAGAACGGCGTCAGCTAAGGTATGCGCTGCCATGGTAAGAATAAGTGCCCATTCGGTTAGAAAAGGTGACAAGAAAATTGAATTTTTTTTGAAAGAAGAGAAAACTGGAGCCTGTTGAGCTACTCGGTACATTTTTGCAGCAAGGTGTTTATGATTTAGACGACAAGATCTACACAGTCTATAAAATGTTTGTCACCTTTTTACCAAAGCACGGCACTTAGGTATTACACACAACAACAATCGATGTGAATTATGTTTAGAAAACGAGTTATTTTGGATAACGAAGATGATGCAGCACTTGTCATGCATTCACTGGGGGGTAATCGCGATGCTTTTGGTGAAATAGTCAGTCGATACCAAAACCTATTGTGTTCCCTCGCCTATTCATCGGTTGGTGATATCAAGCAAAGTGAAGATATTGCTCAAGAAGCTTTTATTGACGCTTGGGTAAAGCTTGACACTCTTCGCGACCCTGAAAAGCTCAAATCTTGGCTGTGTGGTATATTGCGTTTTAAAGTCAGCCACTTTCGCAGACGGGAAAGTAAGCATATAGATGACACAACGAAAGACATTAGCGAAACGACTGAGTCTTGTAATGCCGTAACGCCCTTAGATGAAGAAGCAATACAACAGCAACACCAGTCGCTGATGTGGTCTGTTTTAAATAACATGGAAACTACCTATCGCGAGCCTTTGATTCTATTTTATCGTGAACAGCAGTCAGTAGAACGTGTAGCCGCTGAACTTGAGCTTTCTGAAGACACAGTGAAGCAACGACTTTCTCGTGGGCGAAAAATGCTGAAAGCAGCCATGTCGTCCTTTGTTGAAGAATCTCTTAAAAACAGTAAACCCGGTGTGGCATTTACAGTTGCGGTGGTATCAGCAATTGGTGCTATAGCGCCTCCGGCTAAAGCAGCAGCTTACGGTACAGGTATCGCAAAAGCAGGTAGCTTCTTCAAGTTCACAGCATTACTCACCCTGCTCGCTTCTTTTTCTGGATTAATAAGTACTTTTTTGGGCTTGCAAGCTGGTATGGCGCAAACACGTACGCAAAACGAAAGAAAGCTATTATTTAAAATTGTGGGCGCCTTTGTAGTCAGTGCAGTCATCTACGTTTTAGGCATGTTTTTATTAAAGGAACTGGCGCTAGTCAACAGCAATGCTGCTTTTGTATTTGCACTCATATCACAAGTGTTGGTTACATTATTTGTATGCGTGTACTTCTGGTTGGTTTACCGAATGGTGCACTCGATGAAACAACTTAGGGCTTTTGAGCGTAAATACAACCCTCAAGCATTCAGCGACTGTGCGTCACAAGTAGGATCAAAGCAAAGAGAATACATCAGTAAATGGCAGCTTTTCGGTGTTCCACTTTGTCACTTCCAATTTGGTATGCCTGAATATGGCGACAAACCCGCCTATGGCTGGGTAGCGGGGGGAACACACGCTTACGGGCTGCTGTTTGCCTGGGGAGGTGTTGCTATTGCCCCCATTAGTGTGGGCATTATTTCGGTGGGCGTTATTACTGTTGGTGCAGTGGGAGTAGGCATATTCGGCATGGGTACAGTCGCTTTCGGTGTTATTGCGTTTGGCGCTTCGGCAATAGGTTATAAAGCGTATGCTTCGCTATCGTCTGTAGGTTTAGAAAGTGCGTTTAGCCAAGGGTTCTCATTTGCAAACCAAGCCGCTATTGGCCCTATTGCCATAGGTGAGCACACTAACAACGATATCGCAGCACAGCTGGCCCAACTCAGCCTGCTCAATATTCACTATCATTGGTTTTTAGCAGCCATTGCTGTACTGGTTATAGTGCCAGCGGCGCTACACGCTTACACGGTTCGAAAAAGAATGAAGGTATGAGTTATTTCGGTGATAGACCGCCTTAATGAAAAGCGCAGTGTTTGCACTGCGCTTTCTACTTAAGATACTTAGGTTATTCGCTATCTGAAAGAAAGTAGCTGTGAATGGCGATGACGAGTAATTATGAAGCAGTTATGACCCGTTTAAGTGCGTTTGAAAACGGGTATAAACCCCGTTAGTCCAACCAAACCCAAGTTGCACGTCATACTCCCCGCCCCCCGCTTTGATCGCGGGCTCACACACATTGTATTTCTCAAGTAAAACACCGCTACTTGCATAGGTATCTTCGATAGTCTTGCAAAAGCGACGCATGATTTCTGATGCTTCGCTGTAAAAACCATATTGACGTAAGCCTTCAACGGCAAACAACTGTAGTGGCGCCCACCCATTTGGCGAGTCCCACTGTTGTGATGTTGTGTTGGTGGTCGTCACTACGCCGCCTTCTCGCAATAAGGAAAGCGTAAGTGTAGTTTTTACAGATGCAGCTTGCTGTTTACTTGCAATTCCCACAAACAGGGGCACGCTCATGGCAGCAGATACCACATCAGTTTGACGCATTGTAGGAAAGTGAAAATCGAAGTAGCCCCCTTTTGCTTCACTGTACAAATACGCATTTATGGCATTAATGCGATTAGTAGCGGCGGAAGCATACATGGCTTGTTCATCGCCCACAGTTACACTGGCTAACGTTTGTTCCAGCGTAACCAGCAATGCATTTAAATCTATGGGAATGATTTCTGTAGTTCTAATACTGGAAAGTAATTGTGGGTCAATAAGCCAGCGTGAACTGAAGTCCCACCCAGACTCACACGCTGCGCGTACATGTTGATAAAAAGCCGCTTTATCAACACCAATATTCTCAGCAATTTCGATATCTTCTCGATAAGATTCGGGTCTAGGCGTGCTTTCAGTATCAAAATAGCGATTAAGGAATTCACCTGATGGCATTTTAACTACGCGCAAATGTGCAGCAGGTTTATTAGATACTGCTGCTAACGGTTCGCTTGCACTACCTTTCATCCAAAAGGCGTATTCTTTTTTCATGCCTTCAATGACATAGCGCTTTTGTTCGTCGCTTAATGCGTGTTTTAGCAATTCATAAAACAACGCCAATATTGGAGGTTGACTGCGCGAGTAGTAATAAGCTCTATTCCCATTGGGAATACATCCCACTTCGTTAAGGATATCAACAAAGTTTTCTAACATGTTAATAGCCATACTAGTGCGGCCAGCGTCTATTAACCCAAGTGCGGTAAAATAGCTGTCCCAGTAATAAATTTCACGAAATCGACCACCTGGTACAATGTACGGTCTAGACAATGCTATTAAGCTGTCTTTATGTTGCCTATCAGGAATACGTGTTAACACACTCCACATATAGTCAATGTATTGTGCTACGTTGTCGAAATGCGTTTTTGACGTAATATTATTAGAATGCGGCAAATCAAAATGTGCCGTTACAAACGCAGATAAATCGACACTTTTCCCTTCTCGTTCAGCCTCAAGCATTTCCTTTTCATACTGTTTTAACACTGAACTTAAATCGGTTTTTACTACAGCATCTGCAAAAGTCTTGCTGTCTGGAAACAACGCGGCCATTTGCACATGCTTAAACAGATCACTGGCAAAAAAATGACAAGCTGTCTCGCCAGTTATGAGACAAAGAATTCATAGCAATCAGGCACCTTTCGCAGTCAAAGAAGACGATGCTCTTCTAAAGAAAAACAGCGTCACCACTAAAGCACTAATGGGGAATAACGATAAATAGAACGCTTGTTGGCCTCCCACAGCGTCAAAAATGAAGCCCGTGACAATAGAGCCTGTGGTTCCGCCCAAGGCGGAAAACACCACAATTAGCCCGGTCATTGATGCATGCTGTTCGTTAGGTAGTGCACTCAACATAACAGAATTAATAACCGGGTAAATTGGTGCCATCATCAAACCAATAAGTGGGATAAGAAATGCCGCTAAAGGGGCATCTGACCAGCTAGTTATTTCAGCACCCGTGACATTCTCAGCCAATGGGAGACTCAGCAACATTACAACAGCCATACCCACTAAGCATATATTTAAGAATGGATACCAATTCATACGGGTAAGTACAGCGCCGGCGGTTAGACGTCCAACAGCTAAGGCAATAGCAAAAATACTGGTAATTTGAATACTGACTTGCGTGGGTAGACCCAGTACTTCTTTGTTGAACGTGGGCAGCCAAGAGCCTATACCCTGCTCTATTAACACGTACAGGAATACCGAAAAATAAAACTAACACCAAAGGTTGGTACGCCAACTTAAGCATACTGAAGAATTCTTGAGCTATGCCTTTTGAATGTTCAACGTTAACCGGATGTATTGGCGCTAGCATAACAATGATAAACGTGAACCCCACCAGCGCAGCTAATAGATAATAAACGTTCAACCAGCTCAGTGACGCATCGTTGTTCGGGTCGATGAACCATGCAAAAACCCAATAGCCCGACAACACACCCAGCATGAAAATACCTTCAACAGTATTCATCAATGATGAATGCGCTTTTGTTGAAGAAGAAAGCTGCCCAATAATGGCGTAGATAGACACTTTCACCAGTGCAAAGGCTGTTCCTATGCATGCAAACAGCACTTTAATAAACCAAAAACTACTAATAGCTGGCGTCGCAGCACATGCCACAGCAACTAGCGCCAAACCGACGAGCATAGAAAGCTTATAACCCACACGAGGAATAACACTTGCCACAAAGAAAGAGACAATGGCGATGGAAAGATCTTTAAACCCTTCTAACGTACTAGCTTGAGGTTTGCTGATATCAAAACTGTTGATTGACTGAAGGATAACAGTACCCACACTGTTTAGCAGTATGGCAAAGACATAGTAGCTAATTGCAATTGCTGCAATGACCATTAATCGTGACATATGTAACACTCTGTTAACGTAATTAGGCAGGAGTGTAGACGCAAGAGAACAAAAATGCAAACGTTTGCAAAGCCCAGCTTCAGCCTAATTACTACAACGAATAACGCTGACAGAAAACATTACAAGGCTAACAAAAAAGACAAATACTTGTTAATCATGTTTAGTTGAGCGGCGCACAATAAGCGAGGTTTCAACAACTTGGCTTTCCGTTGGCTTGTTTTCCAACTGGTTTATCAATTGCGCTACCATTAGCTCGGCCGCTTGCTGTGTATTTTGCCGTATTGTCGTCAATGATGGATGCATTAACTCAGCGAGTGAAATATCATCATAGCCTACTATTCCCACATCGCTAGGAATACCAACATAACGTTCCTTCAAGGCTTTCAATGCCCCTAATGCGACCATATCACTCACGCACACGATGCCATCAAAATCTAAACCATTCGATTTGATTCGTTCATTAATGTATTGGTAGGCAGCCTTAGACGTAATATCAATTGCGCACGTGCACGAAGGGTCAGGTGTTAACCCCGCTTCCGCATGTGCTTGTGTATATCCTTTATGACGCTCTTGCATTTCTGCGTGTTCAGAATCGCCTAGAAACAAGACTCGCTTGGCACCCCGACTGAGTAGGTGTGACGTTCCTTGATAGCCACCTTGGAAGTTATTTCCGCCAACGATAGGGTATGGCGCTTGGGTCTTCGCATCCCCCCACACCACAATAGGCACACCACTTTTGGCAGCCAAATCTATTTTGGCTGTACTTTTACCTTGCCCAATTACCAATATGCCATCGGCCCGCTGACTATGTATAAAGTAATTCGCCCAATCGTCTGACGCCATAAACGAGTTAGAAAGCAATAATTCGTAACCTTTCGCGTTCAATGCCTGATTAAGCTCCCCCACTAATTTAAGTAAAAATGGGTCGGTGGTGCTTTGCTCAGTATTGTCGATAAGGTTTAGAATTACCGCAATAACGTGTGTCTTTTGCGTACGTAAACGGCTTGCCGCAGCATTAATACTGAAGTTATGCGATTTAGCTAACGCTTGTATTTTTAGACGCGTTTCTTTCTTGATAAGAGGGTTATCTTTAAGTGCCCGAGATGCAGTAGACGTAGACACGCCTGCAAGTTCTGCCAATTTGGCCAGTGTTAATTTTGTATCAGATGCCAATGTCTATTTACTCAGCTAATTGTATCACTTCCGTTCCCTGTCTCTTCTATGCACACACAAAAGTAGGAAGTACATAAACGACGCTTTACGGCGCTAATTACAATATAACGCACAAACGCCAAGCGTAAAACCTTGTTAACAACAAACTACAAAAAATTTGCAAACGATTGCATTTTATCCTTGCAATCGTTTGCAAACAGATCTATTTTGTTCACCATTCACGATGCGTGTAACATTTTTTAAACTTGTTTAACGCATTCAGTTAACAACGCACCAACACACTTTTCGGGAGCACACACCATGAAAACGTTGTTTACAAAAGGAATGCTGGCAAGTGCAGTAGCGGTAGCACTAGCGCAGCCTACAATGGCACAAGAAGATGCCAAACAGCCAACTGTTGATAACACAGAAGTAATCATTGTTAGTGGTACGCCAGGTGGCGCAGGTATCAGAAAGATCGATGCTAGTTTTGCTGTAACAAATATCGATGCAGATGACATTGGCAAACTTGCCCCTAAATCGACCGCAGACCTTTTTAAAGCAATTCCAGGTGTTTGGGTTGAAAGTTCTGGTGGTGAATCTGGCGCAAACGTATTTGTGCGCGGTTTTCCAGGTGGCGGTGATGCCCCTTTCTTAACCATTGCGCTAGACGGTTCTCCTATTTATCCAGCGCCAACGCTTTCATTTTTAGAAAACTCTCAACTATTTCGAATCGATGAAACTATCGAAATGGTAGAAGGTTTACGAGGTGGTCCAAACCCTGTCGTAAGTAACGGTCAACCAGGTTTAACAACCAACTTCCGCTTAAAGCGCGGCAGTGATTCAACCGAAGCACTTGCTAAGTACACTGTGTCAGATTATGGCCTTAACCGTGTGGATGTTGTGGCAAGTGGTGCACTAGCAGATGACTTCTACTACATGGTTGGTGGTTATATAAAGAGCTCACAAGGTATTCGTGATGCTGGCTTCAATTCAGAAGAAGGCAACCAATTCACAATCAACTTAACTAAAATATTTAGCAAAGGTGAATTGAACCTCTATACCCGCCAAACAGACGATCACGGCACATGGTACTTACCAACACCACTAAACGTAGATGGCATTGATGCAAACTACACGCAAATTGGGCCATTGAATCGTCAAGCAGACATTACCTACGGTCCAAATAATACTACTGAATCGTTCGACTTTGGCGACGGTCGTGGTTGGGATGGTCACGTGAGTGGCGGTAGCTTAAAACTTGATTTGCCTAACGACTGGTTCCTAATCGATCGCTTCAACCTAACAAAAGGTAAAGCTAATACCTTTGGTCTTGTACCCAATGGTTCGGCAGTAACCGTAGCAGATGTTGCTGATAACGGTGAAACCGCGACTGGCGCAGTGACAGGTACTGTATATGATGGTGATACACCTATTCAGCAAATTGGTCGCTGGGTAGTACTAAAAGACATTGAATCATTTACTAACGACATTGCCGTTTCTAAAAGCTGGGAAGACTTCGACGCCTCATTTGGTCTTTATACTGCGACAACAAAAGCAGAAGACTGGTGGAGCATTGGAAACCATGCGTACCACGTATTAGTACCAGGCGGTGAAATGCTAGATGGTATCGAATGTAACAATACTCCAGAAGGTTGTGGCTGGAGCTACGACATTAATTCTGTAGGCGATGCGAGCACCTTCGCATTTTATGCAACTGGTACTTGGTATGCTACTGAGGACCTAAGCATTGACCTTGGCCTTCGCCGTGAAAATCACGAAGTAAGTTATTCTGTAGATGAAGGACTAGACGGGGTTGTTACAAAGGCACTTGAGTACGATGAAACCAAAACATCGTGGACATTAGGTGCAAACTACGCACTAAACGATACCAGCGGTGTATTTGTACGTATGAACCGCGGTTTCAAAATGCCTTACTTTGATGACTTCCGCGACAACTGGGGTGCTTACACAGGCGGCAATGATCTTATTAAAGAAGTGACCCAGGGCGAACTTGGCTACAAATATATGAATGACGGCATTCAATTCTTCGCTACCGCTTTTGCCAACGAAGTTAAAGGTGACACATTTGTACGTCTTCCTGGAGCGCCTGCTGAAATTCTTACCAATGAAGCTTATGGTGTTGAATTAGATGGTCGTTACAGCCACGACTCGGGTTTCTCTGTTAGCGTAAATGCAACGCTTCAGGAAACAGAAATTACGGCAAGTGCCACAAATGAAGGTAATGAAGCCCAACGTCAACCAGGCTGGCAAGTACGCGTAACACCTAGTTACGGCTTCGATATTGGTGACATGTATGCGACGGTATACGGCACATTGTCTGCTGTTGATGACCGTTTTGGTGACAACGAAAACACGGTTGTACTGGAAGGCTATGAGAAAGTGGATGTAGGTTTAACACTTGAACCCACTGAATCACTACGCGTTCAATTCTCGGTTGATAACCTAACCGATGAGCAAGGTATTACAGAAGGTGATCCACGCAACCCAGACTCACCGAATGGCCGTTACATCATGCCTCGTAGCATGAAATTGAGCGTATCGTACCTTTTCTTCTAAAGTCCTAAAAACTTAGTGTGATGTGTAAAAGCCGGCCCGAAGTTGCCGGCTTTTTGTTGGGCTAGAACAAATGAGAATGGCTTGACAGTTTTCTGCTTGAACTGCACCAAATCCATTGATGCTGCATGAAGAGCGCTTGGTTTCAAGTGCAGTTAATTGTCGAAGTAGCCATGACTTCTGAATATTCGATGTGGCCATACCCACTTCATCACTTACTCGAGAAATTTCTTTGTCTACATTCAAACAAATACGTTTGCTAGGCTCAAACCCACCGCTTGCCATTACCCTAAAAGAGGGTAAAAAGGTAAGCAAAATAAAAAGTGATACCGTTAGTAACGCGCTAGATCGCTTCATGCTTGCCCTCGATAAATCATCATCGTTCTTATACTTAATCGCATAGTGTAAAACCCAACGACTTCCTAGTCCTTTAAAAATATAGCAGCTAATCACCATTACATGATGTTGCAAACGATACGTAGTAATAAGTAAAACTCGATATTTATACTAAACGATACAATCAATCGTCCTTTAAGTTAGTTATCTCTATCTTAAATATTTCTTTGTGTTCCTGTTGATTTAGTTGTTCAAGCTTTACATATCGCTCTTTTATCAAAGTAAAATCAATCTGAGTATCAGACTTCCCATCGAAAGTTGTGCTGTTTTGCAGATTGACAACTTTCATTCGCTCTTCAACTGGATATGCATGCGCAATATCCGTTGAATTTCCAAAGGCCATTCTCACAAATCTAAAATTATCACCACTTTCAGCAACAATTATTTGGCCGACTGCTGGACGCCGAAAGGCCAAATCTGTCTTGCCATCACCATCATAGTCGGCTGGAGCAGGAATATCTGAAGCTTTTGCGCCAAAGAAAAGCCGATATATCTCGTTATTTGATGAGTAACGAATGAACCACATGCCAACATTCGGTCTACGCACGGCCACATCGTCTATTCCATCACCGTCATAGTCTCCAGGTACCGCAATATCATCTTTCTCAGAGCCAAATGAAATACGCTCTATTTGATTTGGACTACTACTTTTTCTCAAAATCCATTGTCCATACTCGGGACGACGAATCGCAATATCAGCCTTACCATCACCATCATAATCAGCAGGAACAGGAATATCACCTGTACGATTTCCAAAAACGAAATACCTATAATTACTTTCATCTGAAGAAGGGCGAATTATCCAAGTGCCCTCATTATTACTGTTTCGATATATCCCCAAATCCGTTATTCCGTCACCATCATAGTCAGCAGGTATAGGAATATCGCCAGGTTTGTCTCCAAAATAGAATCTCGATATGTTCCCGTTTGAAGAGTTTCTTACGATCCAATTACCTTCACTACTCCTAAATATCGCAATATCAGCTATTTTATCGCCATCAAAATCTCCTGAAATTGGAACATCTGTCGCATTGGCACCAAAGAATGTTCGTTCTATTTCACCATCGCTTGAGCGTTTGATAAATTGATATCCCGCCGAAGGTCGTCTAACTGTAATGTCTGCAATACTGTCTCCATCGTAATCAAACATAACAAAATTTGTTTGACTAGATGAGTTTTGGAACGTACCCGTGTTGGCAGTATTTACATTCACTGAATTCCACTGAACCTTTCCAAGTTCCTCAGACTGAAAACTCCAAACAGTTACGTTGCCACACCCATGGGCAATAATTTCTGGATGCTTATCTCCGGTTAAATCATGTACTTGAAGTCTAAATGGAAAACTGTCCTCAACGTCACACCCTTCCCGTTGAAAATTATTCCATAGGCTGCCATCTTCACGCCAAACCTGAATGTCTTTTCCAGATACAATAAACTCCACCTCTTCATCATTGTCGAGATCAGCTACAACTGGTGTTAAGTTTTCAGTATGAAAAACATTGTAGTTGACACTTAGAGGACTATTACTTGAAGTACCTAAAACATCACCAGACAACGTCGTTGAAACCAAATTTTGACTAGCGAAAAAAGTAGTAATATCGAAATGCTGTTTATAAAATGCATCTAACTCAGGCAAAAAGCCATCTCGAACAAACATAATTCTTTCTGGCTGTTTGTCGTTATTTATGTCTGCAAGTGCTACGGAAAAAGATGCGTCTAACTCACTAGATTGGCTTGATATATCTGTAACAACACCATGTGAATTTATGTAAAAAGAAGATAAATAGATACCCGTGTTTTCATCATTAGGCTCAACGTACGCTGAGATATAAACGGGAATTGTAGAAGAGTTATCATTCTCGTAAAGTGATGCTGGAAAACCAGCTTTGATCTCACCAGAGTGATCTAGTGCCCACACTTTTGATTCCGTTTTCCACAATCCAGATTTGACGTAAATTTCGTAAAGCCCGTCAAAGTCTAAATCAGCGATTGCCATACTGTATCCATACTCTCCGCCAAAACTGGCATCCTCAGACAATGTAAGATCTACTGGCCATCCGTCTACTATATCTCCAGCGTTACTAAAAACGTGAACTCTAGCTTGTAAGGAATCGTTTTGATTGCCTAAAACGATAATTTCTTTATTTGAAGAATGAGAAATATCTTCAACCGCAACATATGTATTATGAAACCCTCCACCTATGGACTTGGGAAAACCAGTTAGAATCTCCGCGTTTACATCAAAAGCAAACAAACTAGGTGTGGCATCTAAACTAGTACTAGCACCCGTTATCACAACATCAAGCTGTTCATCGTTGTCGATATCTGCCAGGGCAAAGTTATTACTGCTAGAGAATAGTTCAACCGGCCATCCCGGAAGAATATTACCTTGATAATCAGTAACATAAATCATGCTCGGCGTTGAAAATGTTCCAGACGTGACAAAGACAATTTCATTGGTACCATCACTATTCAAATCAGCAACATGTAGTGCATAAGGGCTCGCATCCAACTTTTTACTCCACAATAGCGCGTCATCTACAACGATCTTTTGTGATTCTATTTTTAACGAGTTCTTGTATTGTACTTTAAGTTGTAATTGATACTCGCCACTACTTAAGCTACTGGTATCGATGTCGAGTAATTTGCGCCCCCCACTAGGGAAGCTCTCTTCGCGTATCAGTGTTATCTCTGAAGTAGCTGAGTCATCGACTTTCGTCGCGACTATTTCAAAATACTCAAAAGGATATGTAGTATTCCCCTCACTTATTGCAATGCTAGTATTTAACGAATCTCCAGTTTTTACTCTATATGGAGCATTGAGAGAAAAACTGATGTCATCTACAAGAATACTTATGACATCATCAAAGGTAATACCGCTATCATCTTCAACTTCCAAACTGAGAGTTGCCTTTCCTTCCGCTAGCTGTAAGGTATCCAGTTGAGCCAGTTCTTCAGAATTATGACTAGCCTTATCGCTAGTTTCTTCAAAAAGTATCTGTTGATCAGCCGATTGTATTTTCAGGTACCAAGATTTGAAATCCTGACTATTGGCGACGCCTTGAATTGAGAGTATTTGTTGAACGACATCTCCCGTCATCGGGTTGGTAATACGAGATTCTCCCACTGAGCTAAAGTCAACGACACTTCCACTTACTAAGCCTTTACCATAGTAGTTAATCTCATTTTCATATACGCTCACAGCAGATTGCCTTAGAGCTTGCCTAATATTTTCCGGGGACCATTGAGGATTAAGAGATTTAAGTATTGCGGCAAGCCCCGTAACATGAGGCGCCGCTGCAGAAGTACCGATGAAGTGATAATAAGTGCCGTTGTCACTTCCTGTTATAGACTGAAACAAATCAAGTGATGATGGACCAGATGTCAAAACACCGCGACCATAAAAATCTGAATAATTATCTCCCGCGGGGGCAGTTACATCGACTCCATAACCAAAGTTACTATAAGACGCTGGTTCGTATTTATTCTCTATGAATTGCTGTTCCGATTCATCATATGACTTTTCCATAGCAGAAACAGTAATACCATAAGGAACCTTAGGTGGTAGCGCTTGCTCAATGCTAGAACTGCTGTTCCCAGCAGCTTTTATCACGGTGACACCTGATGCCTCTGCCGCAGACAAAATATCTTTCTCAAATAAAATCCTAGCAGAAAAGTCTTCTTCACTAAGCTGTCCTTTCTCTATCCCTCCACTTAGGTTAATTACGTCAGCACCATTTGCCACGGCATAGGGCACAGCAATAGTAAAACCAACAGATGGCAGAATTTTCACACTGGGTGACACGCCGGCAATGCCGGATGCATTATTGCTCACTGCGCCTATAATTCCAGCTACAGCGGTGCCATGACCGTTGTTATCGGAAACATCATTACTTTGAGTGTTGAAATTCCAACCGTAAACATCATCAATATATCCATTGCCATCATCGTCGATGCCATTTTCTGGAATTTCACCCGGTATTTTGTAAATATTGTCAGCAAGATCTGGATGATTAATATCTATCCCAGTATCCAGTACTGCAACTACAACATCCTCTCCCATAGACTTTTCCCACGCGACATCTATAGCCATAGCATCTAGTGACCACTGCTGAGAAAAAAATTCGTCATTTACACGAGGGACAGACTGCCAAGTATTATAGGATGGTTTAGGTAACGCATACTCTATCGAAGGGCTATTGCGTAAAGCTTTCAAGATAGATTTACAATCTAGTTCTGTACTTGGCGTTAATATTTGGATGTGATTTAGTACTTCCGATTCAATTAAGCCACTTGACCAATTATGTTGTTTTTCTTTGAGTTTACTTTTAATAATTGAACGCTGGCGTTCTGCCACTTTACTGACCATTCTGCTTGGATACAACGACTGGCTTTCTCCAAACTGCTTTGTAAATTGCTGTAAAACAGAATGGCTAGAGATTGATGTATTGTTGAGGTCAGGAACGGTCTTAAACAATATTTTCGTAGAGCAACCACCTGCCTGAGGAATTGACGCGTAAACACTAGACGAGAAAGTAAGTAAGGAGAGAATTGCAAAAACGCGGCTCGAGAAAATCCCTTTTGAAAAATTCATCATTATTCCCTTAAGTTTATTTTAATTTTATTCCTCACAGTATTTTATAGTGGTCAAAAAACGAACTGTCAATTTTATGATAGTCCTTTAGTTGATTGAACATGAAGGTTGTTTGCCTGATTGGCCTCTAACAAAAGCTTAAGAACTCTTCTTAAGCTTTTGTAATTCATAGAATAAGCACTCTATTTTGGCACAATCATCTTCGTTAATAATTGAATGAATGCCATAACAGATTTAATGGGCGCCGATTCATGCATAGTATGATAACCGCTGCTAGGAATTTGCAGTGTTGTGCCGTCCACCAGCCCTGACGAAGCCGCAATAATGCGCCCTAATTCTGTTGAGCCTAATGATGTTGGTGTCTCATCAGCAGGTTTTAATGCATTTTTTTGTTCTACATACTCATCTTTAAACAGGGTTTTATAGCCCATATCTGAACACAGTTGAGCCAGTTTTTGAGTTAACTCAACGTTAAACTTAGCATTGGCGTCTTTATTCCTTAACACCAAATCTTGTTCAGCCGCTAATTCATTAGTGTCAAAAGGGCTTGTATCTACCACAATCAACTGGTTTGTTTGGCCACCAAAACGCCTAAACCATTCAAGTAAATAGCGCCAACTTTTACCCGCCTCTTCTTGAGCAGTAAAAAACGCAGTCCCTTCAAAACCGAGTTCAAATAAATACACTAACACGGCTGCTGTTAATACGTTATCTAACTGACCAACAACAAAATCGTCTGCGACAGAAAGGTGATCGTTAAACGCTACAGGCGTACCGGCTACCAAATGCTCTAAACCCTTTAAAGAGAAAATAAGGTTATTTCGAAACTCACATACACTGGCAGATTCAATATAGCCTGCACCGCGATAGCTGCCAGACCAAGGTTCATAAGCGTAAACTTTTTCTCCTTGAAACCTACCAACAATTTTGTTCATCAACTGTTCTGATACCGAGTTACCCAGTAAGTCTGAACGGGCACCCGCTACAAACGCCGCATATTGGAATTCATTGGGGCCAGTACAAACCAGCCCATGTCTATCAATATGGGCCGATAAATAGAATTGGTCGGGTTTACTTCCTTGTGCAACTAATAACCCTTCATACCACGTAACCGAGGCACCGCGCTCTTCCAGTTCACGCTGTAACACACGAAAGAATGCATGCTCGTTGCCAACCACACTTGGTTGGCGCATAAATGCATGTAATAACGAGGTAAATTGCTCAGGTAAACCTAACGCGTTATCCATTGATGAAGTAACCAATGACATAAAAAGTCCGAAATAAAAAAGCCTAAAATCTTGCTCAATATTCAGACTTTATTGTGAAAAAGTGAAATGATAAATTTTAATGGTAACGACACGCGTTAGCCTGCTGTCACCGAGTCATAAACCACCACTCGCTCCCAAAGGTGAGCATAGTTTTCAACAAACTTTACATGTAGCGGATGCACCTGATATTGATTTTGTGCCTCTACACTTTCAAACATCATCATTTCCGATACGTGATAGCTGCTATCAATAACATCACGTTCTTGTGTTGAAGCTGGAACGCCTACGTGCAGTGACTTAACTTGAGGAATGGCAGCCAATTCCTTTAAGCCAGCGATAAGCTGTTCTTTGTCGCTTTGGGATGTAGGGTCTTTCAACCAAAAAAATACCGTATGAATAACACTAGGAAGAGAAGCTTGTGTTTCGGCTTGAGTAGGCAACGCTGTAAGCGCAACTGCTGCACCAGCACTGGCTAAAAATTGACGACGAGTGATAGTAGACGTGTTCATTTCTTTTCCTTACTCGGTTTTGACAGCACCTTCATGGTTGCCAACGTTAAGGCTTCCGTTGCTGTAGTTATTACTTTCTCAGCATCTGGAGCCCAAAACGGGCTGTGTAACGACGGCAAAGGTTTCTCACCACGTTGCGCAGCTTCCCAGCTTTCTTTCGGTACGCCACCAACCCAGAACAGCAGGCTTTTAATCGACTTGTCAGCTCGGTAATAGCGAGCAAAATCTTCTCCTGCCATAGTCGGAGGTTGCTTGACTACCATCTCTTCACCCAGCTTTGATTTAAAATACGTCGCCATTTCCTCAGCGAATTCAGGGTTATTAAATGCCGCAGGCGTATATTCATCTTTAATAATAACTTCAGGCAGCATGTCATCTGATAGCCCAGCGGCAATACCTTCCCCTCTGGCAATTCGCGCTATACCGTCTAATAACTGTTGGCGTGATGCATCTGAGTAACTTCTTACCGTTAGCAACAACGTTGCTTTGTCTGAAATAATATTGTGCTTCGAACCGCCGATAAAACTACCGACCGTAACAACCGCTGAGTCGAGAGGATCCAACTCTCGGCTCACTAATGTTTGCAACGACGATACAATGCGACTGCCAAGTACGACCGGATCTTTCGTAGCCTGCGGATAAGCGCCATGACCACCAATACCTTTAACGATAATGTCCACGCTATCCACGTTGGCAAAGGTATAACCAGGAGTATAGCCAATCACCCCTGCTGGAATTGCTGCCGAGTTGTGAAAAGCAAAGGCGTAATCAGGTTTTGGAAAACGTTCATAAAGGCCATCAGCGAGCATATCCCGCGCGCCCTTGCCGCGTTCTTCGGCAGGCTGCAAAATCATAACAACGGTGCCCGACCATTGTGTTTTAAACTTCACAAGTTGTTTTGCTGTGCCATACCAACCAGACATATGAGTATCGTGGGCACACGCATGCATTACGCCAGACTCTACGCCCTCATCAGTAGTAGCGGTAACCGTTGAAGCGAAAGGCAATCCGGTTTGCTCTACCACAGGTAATCCGTCCATATCAGCACGAATTAACACTACAGGCCCTTCACCATTTTCAAGTACCGCTACAACACCCGTACCCCCCACGTTTTCAGTCACCTCAAAGCCAAGTTCTCTGGCCTTATTCGCGAGAAATGCTGCGGTTTTCACTTCATAACCACTTAACTCGGGGTTAGCATGCAAGTACTTGTACATGTTCATGAGCTGAGGAATATCATCCTGTACAGCTTTTTTCACTTCAACTGATTCAGCCTGCACTATGCCACTGCCAAGCCCCAGCATTACCAAGCACAAACCCGCTCTCATTGTTTTTTTCATAACAGCATCTCCTTCGATATCTAAGAACAATACCTCACAGTGGAAGATGATGAAACAGCAAAACGTTTACAGTGGTTGAAACAAGAAAAGGCCTCGTATTTCTGCAAGGCCTCTAATGATGGTGCCAGACGGGATTGTAACGCGCCAGGCACTGGCACCGACACGGTCGGTGGTTTTAATACTGAGATTGAAAAAGGCCTTGCATTTCTGCAAGGCCTTTAATGATGGTGCCTCAACCTGGGATCGAACCAGGGACTCGCGGATTTTCAATGTAATCCAAGAGTTTAATTGATTGTTTTAATTAGTTTTTTATTTTTTTGCATAAGCTAGCGTTTCATGACCTACGACCAGCATGGCAAAGTAAACCAAAAATCTATTCGCAACTTTGATGCTGGGCGTTTTGAACCACTGCAACGTGTACCGGCTTCCAAATGCAGAACTCTGCACTTTAATTAATATTTATGTATCTTTACTTACTTTATTTCGTGGTTAAATCTCTAATGAAAACCCTATTAAAAAAGTACGCCCACTCAATGTAGTATTATAAGCTCGGTCGTTTGAATCGCTGTATAGTTCCTCTCTAACATCAGTTAAATTTAGACCTTCTATTGTCACCCTTAATGATTGACTGAGCTGCATACTCGCTGATGCATCAATGTAAGTAGTTGCATGATAGCCTGATTCGTCTTGGTCAGTATTTCCTGGCTGGGCAGACAATAAATAAGGGCTGCGGTAGACAGCAGAAACACGGGCCGACCATTGCGGCTGCTCGTAATACAACGTAAAGTTATAACTACATTTAGATAGCCCCGCGAACGTTTTAACCTGATTCTCCCCCGTTCCTTGTACATCTCGATAAAGAGTTTTTCCCTCTGCGTAAGTGAAGTTGGTATTAACCCCAAGAAAATCGAAAGGGGAAGGAAGAAATGCTAAATCACGGGAATAAGTAATTTCAAAACCTTTAAAGGTGGTTGTATCGGTATTCTGCGGTGTACTGACATAAAAAATATCATCTACACTATCCCCATCTTGAAGCAAGCTGGCGGAAAGCCCCAGTTCGCGAAACGGTATAGCTTCTGCATCTTCCACCACGAAATTATTAATCCGCTTGAAGAAGCTAGAAAGAGCCAAAATACCACCATCTTCGAAATACCACTCAACGCCGGTTTCTACATTCAATGACTTCAAGGGCTTTAAATAAGGGTTGCCTAAAAACACCTGTCCAATGTCGCCTTCATTCCGGGATGCTTGCGACACTTCAGCGGTAATAGCCAAATCTTGAATAGACGGCCGCGTGATATTCTCATCTACGCTGGCACGCCATAACCAGTTGGAATTGAGTTCAAGTACGGTATTTAGGCTAAAAAGTACGTCGTCATAAGTTTTGGTGACGGTGGACGGCAATCCCTTTTGAATACCTGAAGACGTAAACTGCGTATTGAAATACCGAATGCCCCCTTGCGTATAAAGTGGCTTACCCAGCCCATGTCCTACGCTATCGTACATCGCGTATAGCGCGTATGTGTTTTCTTTTATTTTAAAGTTGGAACTTTCTATA
Organism: Alteromonas sp. KUL42; assembly: GCF_006538325.1. Taxonomy (GTDB): domain Bacteria; phylum Pseudomonadota; class Gammaproteobacteria; order Enterobacterales; family Alteromonadaceae; genus Alteromonas. The sequence continues at coordinate 190,799 of NZ_BJKK01000006.1, read as the reverse complement.
GTGTCCTCGGCCGCAAGCTGCAGATTCGCCAAACCAAAATGCGTTTGAATAGCGTTAAGGTTGCCTTGTATCCATGTTTTATCTGGGTGCTGACTGAACAGAGATAAGTGCACTTTAGACAGCGCGTTGTTATCAAGAGTAGGGTATATACTTCTAGCGCGATCCATACCTGTGTTCTCGAAGGACTTATAATGTGCTCCCACCGACACAGAATCACCGTTACTAAGTAAATAGCGAAGGGATGCCTTCGCATTATCAAACGAAGTATGCATTTCGTTTTCTTGAAAGTAGAGATCTTTCACTGTCAATCCGGTTAGGGATGCCGAATCCATATTGGTAGAATAGCTCTCTCCATAAAAACGGTCTTCACGAAAGTCGGTAACAATATCCACTCCTGTTTTACGAATGTTCACTTTGTTCACTTTAGGCTGCAAGTAATTACTGGCACTGGTGCCAAGGCTAACGTAAAAGCTTAGTGCAGAAGTGGGGCACCACTGACTTTCCATATTTAATTGATAAAATGTTGACGTGTTTTCATCTTCCCGAGTTTCTATACGCCATGTAGCTTCCGTATATTTCGCAAACAATATCTCTTTGTCGTTTTTATTTTGTTCCCATGCGAGTAGCGTTACATTGTCATTATCTTTCACGGCAATATGATGCTCATCAAGACTATTTTGTAAACGGCTGGCAATACCATTAAACGCAATTTGCCACTTATCGTTTGGCGCGTATTGCAGTGAGGCTGTTACCCCTAATCGACGTTGATTATTGTTCCAAAGAGAATATCGATGACCTCTGGGAAACCAGAATACGCCTTGTGCTAATTCGTGCTGCAACACACTATCTTCTTCTCCGCTGTAACGCTTTTTCTCCTGTCGCCACCGCGTAGTATTAGTTCCAAACTCAGTAGTGTGTCGCTGACTGTATACGGCAGAAACAAGACCTCCTAGTTTGTCATTTCGTCGGCTGAACAACCCAATCATACTTGGGTCCAGCTGTTTGCTGTTTTCGTTATAACTTTGTTTGACGGTAAAGGTATTTATATCACCCACAAAATCGAAGGGTTTTGGCGTATACAACATAACTGTGCCACCAATACCGCCTTCATCTTGTTCAACCGAATACGATTTACTTACATCAATGCGGTTAAAAATCTCTGATGCAAACAGAGTGAAGTCGAAGGCTCGGGTGCGACTCACACTTCCTCTGGCGTCCATTGCCGATGACGTCATTGCCATGGCTTCCATACCATTTATCTTTACGCGGGTAAAGTCAGGACCTAATCCCCGAAGTGAAATCTGTCGCCCTTCGCCTCCTTCACGGGTAATCGTAATGCCTGGTATACGTTGTAATGAATCAGCCAAATTCAAATCAGGGAAATCGGTAATGTCTTCTGACAAAATTGATTCTTGAGTGACCATGGCAAGACGCTTAATCTCTCTGGCACGAATAAGAGATTGGCGAAATCCTGTAACTTCTATTTCAACAGTAGGATGAGTACGAGTGGTAGCGTTGCTTTCTGTTTGGGTTGTTTTGCTAGTGTTTTCGTTTTGTTGTGTGTCGCACCGGTGAATAACCCAGCCATTTTGAACAGGCGCTAAACAAAGTGAAAACGGTTGCAGTAGTGAAGATAAATCACTGGCGTTAGTCGTGCGCCATTGTTCAAGCGTAGTAGTTAACCCCTTAAGTAAGGTGGGGTCAAAGGCAATGGTTTCGCCGGCTTTACGGCTAAATTCAGTAATAAGCCGTGATAAGGGAATAGTATTGATAGCTTCGTCTGGTGACGCTTCTTGGGCAGCAATACAAGTAGGCGATAAACCGACCGCTATCAACCAAAAAAAGTGATTAGCAATGACCACTGACTTTTTGCTGCTTCGATTTATCATACCAATTTAGTTAACTTGTTGACGTATTTCGAAACCTGAACGAGTATCAGCAACATCCAATTGATAGAGGGAACTAAGTATCGCTAACGTTTGCGCAGTGTCCTCTAGTTTAAACCGACCAGCCACCCTGTGTTTACCAATAGTGCTATCTATCAACAAAATAGGCTTATCAGAATAACGGTTCAATCGTTCCAACAAATAAGTAAGGGACTCATCATCTACTTCTATCCATCCGGTGCGCCAATCTACCACTTGTGACAAATCAACACGCTGCACCGGCTCTACAATTCCCCTATTAATCGTTATTTTCTCGCCGGCCTTAAGTAGTAAAGGCGCACTATCGACCGTACCTCGAATTTCTACAATGCCCTCGTGTACTACCACATCAATACGCTGTCCATGCCTATCGATGTTGAACGCCGTGCCAACAGCCGTCACTGAAGTCAGCCCGGCCTTCACTGCAAACGGGCGAGTTCGGTCTTTCGCCACATCAAAATACACTTGTCCTTTTTTCAAGTTCAAGTTGCGGCTAGCGTCAGAAAATAGAACAACTAGTTCACTTTTGGGCTGTAATTGCACTTCACTACCATCACTTAATGCCTGGTGCGCGGAAGTAATTAGCTGTGGAGAGGTAGAGGGTGTTGTAACGTGATAGTGTGAAAATATTAACGCAATCACAAGTAACGACGCGGCAATAGCACTTCCCCATGTCACATGTGAACGCTTTCGGCTTGCGGTTCGCGACGACTTTTGAGCCTTTAAATAAGCAGCATGAATTGCTGGTTCTTCCCAAGTTGCTATCATTTTTTCTAACGCTTCTTGGTGTTGCTCACTTTCTTCTAACCAACGGATAAAACGACGTTTATTTAACGCATCTAAATCTCCGTCTGCGAGCCGGTCAATCCACTCACCTGCCTCTAGGTATGTCTTTTCTTGTTGGCTTGTCATTATCTACCTGCTTTATCCAGATGCAGTTGAATATCTGCCATTGCGCGCGAAATATGCTTTGTTACTGCTTCTGCCGAAATATTCAAGCTAGACGCTATGGCTTGACGGCTTTGACCTTCGATACGACGCATTTCGAAAACACGCCGACGTTGAACTGGCATGGCATTCATCACTTGAGCAATGAGCTCGATGCGTTGTTGTGTTTCAAGGTGCAGCTCTGGATTTTGTCGGTAGCATTGTTGTTCATCAGCATTGTCAGTGTCTAGAAGCTGGCGTTTCGAAAGCAGATTTCTCGCTACGCGAAACGCATATGCAAGAGGGTTATCAATAACGGTTGCTTTAGATTGTTCTAAAACGCGAACGATTGACTCTTGATAAAGATCAGCCGCCTCTTCACTGTTAACGGAGTGCCTGTGCAAGTATTGCTTGAGAACTTTTGAATTTATCAGCGTTTGAAGTGAAGCGCTGGAGGTTTCTTCTGGCATGTCTAACGACGATATTGCTGTATTATTATAATGGTCACTAATCATCGCATTCACCTGTGACAGATTCATTGCAGTGTCGAGAAGTGTGAGGATTGGGGTGATGTAAATATACGGGATTGCTATAAAACCAGAGATCATCCCACGGATTCTCGCCTTTGGGATCAACCTCTGGCTCCAATTCTTCTTTTAAGTTGGTCCCGCGTACTCTTATGTAGGCATCGTTGTTAGGTGCGGGCAAAGTAAATTGCACAACATTATACGCTCCCTGTCTTTTCCAATCTTGCTGATAAAAACGGTGGCTCACCTTCACAGGCGCTTTTTCTGTTTGGGGGTATTCGCCAAGCACGTCTCCATAGATGATATCTAATCGCTCTACCGCCGGATACTGACGATTGAAGTTAGCACCTTGCGGATCGTGAAACGCGACAGTAACAGTTACAGGCGCTTTATTGTTAACATCTAAATCTAACGTATCACCAATGTCAACGCGCTTAGCTCCATGCTGAACACTCACATACAGCTCGTCAATCAAATCACCGGTAACAATAAATACATTTCCTTCGCGCAGACCATCTAGTACGCTGTCGTAGTCTCGTGACGCTCGTACATACGTTTTTGCGTATTCTCCTGGCCAAAAATCTGTTCGGCCTTCGGTATAATGCGCATGGCTATCAGAGACAGCGGTAACCGTCCACTTTCTGCCTTCAGCCAATAATTTATCCCAAACCCCTCCAACAACGGCTGACATTTGGTCAGTGCCACCATGGGTTGGATAGCCAAAATACTCTGCGCGAGGCGCTCTTGGATCATTCGTACCATCTGGGTTTATTGATGCAGCTTGATGCCCGGGAATCGCGGTCATACCGGTGACCACATCTGGCGCAGCATCCTGCCACTCCCGCATTTTCTGCGGTGTAACCTTTTGGTACACATTCAAATCAGTAGCCTTTCGGGCGGGGTGATTCACTAACAACACCGGTCGTGGTGACATATTCTGCATAGCTGCTAACGCGGTAAGCATAAAAGCCTGCGTATCTCGTGGAGATTCGTCTGGGTAAATTTCTCTACGGTTGTACTGACTTTCCAACTCAAAAAGTTGGTCGGCTTCTTTCTCGCTTTTTGGAATAATCAGCGTACTGTGTCGCGCGCCTGGTGTGTCGAACTCCATCCCATAAAACTGCATAATTTCTGGAATGGCGGCTCTGGAGGCAACCAGTTCCGGGTACGCTGAATTTCGGTTTACTGTACTGTGGTTTGGACCGCCATGGTCGGTTGTTACCATCCAATCTAATTGATGAAATGCTGCCATTTTAGCGTTCAATGCAGTGAAATAATGGGCGTCACCAAACAAGAGCGGTGAAGGGGGTTGAGTCTTCCAGTTCCATCGTGCGCTATATTTACCATGAATATGGTGGTCACCGGCTAGCCAAGCTTTTCCATCTTCAGGCACAAAAACAAGGCTTTCATTGTGTTGGTGGTTTACCGATACACACGCTGACAAGACAAGTAACCCGCTTGCGAGCGTTGTCATTAGAGTTTTCTTCATTGCCGTTTAAACTTCCGTTTGAAAAAGCATACCAGGCAAGCCTGGTATGCTGTCAGTTTAAAACTGCATGGTTGCACCAAGCATATAAGTACGTCCACTGGTCGTGGTATTGTATGCACGATCGTGAGAGTCGCTATATAGCTCCTGACGCTCATCGGTAAGGTTAATGCCTTCAAAGCTCAGTTTAATAGTGTCGGTTAGCTGGTAGAATGAAGAGAAATCGATGAATGTTGTTCCATGATAACCTGATTCATCCTGATCGCCACTGGAAGACGCGCCAGTAAGATATGCACTACGGTATGCTGCTGACACTCGAGCGCCCCAGCCTTCTTGCTCGTAGTACAGCGTAAAGTTATAACTATTTTTTGATAGTCCCGTGAAGGGCTTTTCCTGATCATTGCCCGCTTCACCATAAATATTGCGATACAGGGCATCACCATCTGCATAGGTATAGTTTGCAATAACACCTAAATGATTAAATGGAGCAGGTAGAAAATCTAAATCGCGAGAGAAAGTTAACTCAACACCTTTAATTTTCGAGGCGTCCATATTCTCTGGACGCTGTAAATAAAAAATACTGTCTACGGTTTTATCTACAGGTAGTAATTCTGTCGGTAGGCCTAGTGATGAATACACTACTTCACTGGTAGTATCGACAATGAAATTATCGATATCTTTATAGAAAATCGCAGCTGCGGCATAACCAACGTCTTCGAAATACCACTCAAACGCAGTATCTAAATTAATCGATTCAAAGGGTTTCAACATGGGATTTCCCATCGTCACGCTGGTAATCGCATCCCCCGATGTCTGCGAAACTGACGCGTTATAGCTTAGCGACCCCAAGGAAGGACGGGTTATATTTTTGCTTGCCGATGCGCGCCATAACATGTTTTCTTGCAACTCATAAACGAGGTTGATAGTAGGTAAAACATCTGAGTACGAGCGGGTGGTCTCTATGGCAACACCCGATGATTTACCGGCCGCCGTAATATCTGTTTCAAAATATCGTAACCCAGCACTTACTAGAAGCGGCTTACCTGCAAAATCTTTCTCCCAGCCGTATTGCACGTACATCGCCAACGTTTCTTCTGTTACTGGCGATTTGTCATTTCGTGTAAGCTCACTGTCATCAATTTTATAGCCATTAAGCCCATAAGAGTTTAGCAATGCGTCTAAATCACCTTGAAGCCAGCTTGTGTTGGGATGTTCACTATACACTTCAACCAAAGCATCATTTAGTGTGGTGACACCGGTATTTTCAGGTGCGATATTTTGCGCATTGCTTTGGGTTAATTGATAAGCAGAATTCTCGAATTTTTTATAGTTCACTCCAAATTGGAGCTCTCCTGTATCACCAACGAGGTAGGTAAAATCGACTTTTGCTGTATCAAAATCATTGGTTATGTAGTTTTCCTGCAGGTAGATATCTTTCATCTCGTAGCCATCGAGTTGCGTAGTATCGAAGTCAGGCGAAGTGCTAATACCGTAAAAGCGATCTTGTCTGAAGTCTGTAGCGATATCCACGATACCTTTGGCATGGATATTCGATTTTATAACTTCAGGCTGATCAAAGTCAGATGAACTTGTTCCAATAACTGCAGTGGCATAGAACTCAGGGTTGATTGTCCAGTCTATACTGAACGTATATTGGTTAAATTCCGACTCATTGTAACGACGAGAGTTCTCGTTACGCCACGTTGCATTCTCATACAAGGCGTAAACAACTTCTTTTTGTCCGTCGTTTTCTTCCCATATAAGATCAGAAACGACCTTGTTGTCTTTCACTGCAGAGTGATGTTCATCGGTATTGTTTTCTAACTCTGCATGCATGATGTCTAAAGTAAGTGAAAAAGAATCTGACAGTTTGTATTGAAATGCGGCGGTGACACCCAGGCGGTCTTGAGTATTGTTCCAGCGAGAAAAGCGATGACCACGAGGAAACCAAAGTTCGCCTGAATCTAACTCAGCTTGCAGATCAGTATTTTCTGGATCCGCAGCAGTTTTTCCACCCTCTCGGCGCCAGCGTGTAGTATTTGTTCCATACTCGGCAGTTTCACGTTCACTGTACGCTACGGAAACCAAAGCGCCAAATTTGTTCCATACATTCGAAATAAGCCCAGCAATGCGGGGGTTAGTTTCTTCGCTATTAGTGTTGTAGCCACCTCGTACCGACAATGCACTTTTGAACTCGTCATAATCGAATGGCTTTGCGGTAAATAGCCCGACCGTTCCTCCAATGCCTCCCTCTTCCTGATCGGCTGAGTAGGTTTTGCTGATGTCGATTCGATTAAACAACTCAGATGCGAAAACATTAAAGTCAAAACCACGTGTACGACTTACACCACCACGAGCATCCATGGGTGATGAAGACGTGCCCATGGCTTCCATACCGTTTACTTGAACACGCGTAAAATCGGGGCCTAGGCCGCGTAATGAAATTTGGCGGCCTTCGCCACCTTCTCGGGTAATAGTAATCCCTGGCACTCGCTGCAGCGAGTCGGCCAAATTGAGGTCTGGAAAGTCTGCGATATCTTCTGCCAAGATTGTATCGCGGGAGATAATGGCACCTTTTTTCAAATCTTTCGCTCTAATTAGTGAGCTACGAAAAGAAGTGACTTCAATTACTTCAACGTTTTCTTCGGCAACTGATGACTGCTGTGCCATAACGGGCGTAACACCCGTTAACCCAGCCAATACACTCAACGAGAGTGTGGTTTTAGTAAATTGATTTTTCATGTGTGATCCTAGTTGTGCAAAGTAAAAGATAGATGTTCCGGTGCGCACGGTTAACACATGTAATGAGTCAGTAGCTGAAAAAAGTAGACAGACTTTTTGATGAAACTTTTGTGACGAAACTAATAGGAAAGGCTTTTACACAAAAGTATGTGTATGCATTGTTATTGCAATAATAAATTTCGATAGCGAGATTGGTTATGTATAAGGGAGACAGCTTTGTCTCGAAAGTGGAGACGATTGAATAATGGTGCCTCGACCCGGGATTGTAACGCGCCGCGCAGAGGCACGTTAGCGTGTGCCTGTATTTTCTACCACCGGAATCAAAAAAGCCCTGCATTTCTGCAAGGCCTTTAATGATGGTGCCTCGACCCGGGATCGAACCAGGGACACGCGGATTTTCAATCCGCTGCTCTACCAACTGAGCTATCGAGGCGAAACTGTTTAGCGTTCTAGGTGTTTAGTACCTGTCCTGCTGTGGGTGCGTATTAAACGGTTTTCGTCTTAACAAGTCAACCGTTTTTCTCTCTTTTTTTTCGCTTTTATGACTGTTTGCACATTGTTTATTCAAAAACGGTATTTTTGTTTATTTTTCAGGCGGAACATAGCCTTCAATCGTAGGTTCAACACCATCAAAAAGATACGCCGACATTTTTTCTTCTAAAAACGCGCGCGCATTTGGGTCCATCATATTTAACTTGTGCTCATTAATCAGCATGGTTTGTTTCTTTTGCCACTCTGCCCAAGCTTCTTTGGAAATATTATCGAAAATGCGTTTACCCAACTCACCTGGGTAAAGCTGAAAATCTAAGCCATCGGCTTCTTTTTGAAGCTTGTGACAAAAAACGGTTCTCGCCATGAGTGATCCTTAAACCAATTGTTTGATGATTTTAGTTGTGGGGGCTGCCAGCCCTACTTCAATAGGTTCATTAAGCATAAACCATTTCGATGCAATTTCTGCCACCTGTTTCGTTGGTGTCGAGTTTACCACGGCAACCACAGGGGTTATATCTAAATGAAAGTGACTAAATGTATGCCTGAAGCTTTCCAGCATTTGAATATCGGCTACCTCAATACCTTTACCGTGAAGTGTGCTTATACCTTCTTCAACAGACGCCACCTCAATAAAGCCATATAAGCCCCCCCACAAACCTGTTGGTGGTCGCTGTTCTAAATACACCTGCTGATTAAACTGCGCCACCATCATGAAGGTTGATTTCACCGGTAAAGCCTTTTTAGGCTTTTTCCCCGGGTAATCTGCTTGCGCGCCTTGGGCATAAGCAATGCAATCAGATTGAAGGGGGCACATGTCGCACTTAGGCTTGCTTCGCGTACATACCATTGCCCCCAAATCCATCATTACTTGGGTGTAATTACCACAACGTTCAAGTGGGGTGTTTTTTTCGGCCACTTCCCACAAGGCATTTTCCACCGCTTTTTGGCCTGGCCAACCCGCAATTGCGTAGTAACGGGCTAAAACGCGTTTCACGTTTCCATCCAATATGGGGTGACGTTCATTGCGTGACAACGATAGAATTGCCCCAGCAGTAGAGCGACCAATACCAGGTAACGCCACTACAGCGTCAATGTCATTGGGAAACTCACCGCCATGCTCATCCACCAGCGCTTTTGCAGCTTTGTGAAGATTGCGCGCTCTGGCGTAGTAACCTAATCCAGTCCAATGGTGAAGCACGTCATCTTGCGATGCATTAGCCAGCGCATAAACGGATGGAAACGACGTCATAAACCGCTCAAAATAAGGAATGACCGTGGTCACTTGTGTCTGCTGCAACATAATTTCAGACACCCACACTTTGTAAGGGGTAATATCTTGTTGCCATGGCAAGTGCTTGCGACCATACTGATCAAACCATGCCAATACACGTTGGGCAAAACTGTCGGTCACTTTACTTTCCTGTTCGCTCATAAATTCTTAAATTTTGTAATAATAACTGCTTGCAACTATCGCCCATGCAGTTGTTTATAAAACGCCGCGCTATGGTAGCATGTATCTTATTAATGTTTAGCTAAGGAGCCCGCGTGGCGGCACAACACCCTGTCTTGTTTTTTCCTGGCACTTTGTGTGATGAGCGTATTTTTTTGCCTTTGTGGCAAGCATTTTCTGGCTACCAGCGGCGCTATGTTCCTTTGCAATGGGCTTCAACCAAAGATGATATGCTTGCTTTGAGCACAGACCGAATTCTCGATGATGAAAAAGTCCATCTTGTGGGCTATTCGATGGGCGGTTACATTGCCGCGTTACTCGCTCAACTAAAACCTCAAAATATTGCCTCAATCACGCTTATTGGTTACAACCCTGAAGGGTTAACGCAAGACGAAATTTCCAAGCGCCAACAACTAACCACCATGCTTAAAAAAGGGAGTTTTAACCCTAACAACGATGCCTACCTAGCGCGCTTTATTCACCCCTCGCGCTTAGATGACACAAACGTTGTAGATGTGGTCAAAGCCATGGCGCAAGATTTAGGGAAAAACACGCTGCTCAATCACACACTGGCAACCACGCCACGAGAAGATACGACGCAAGCGCTCGCAAAGATTAATGTACCGATAACCTTTATTGCTGCGCAGCAAGACAATATAGCTCCAGCAGCGAGTATAAAGCACACTATTAAGGCCATTCCACGTGCCACCTTGCATGAACTTACTGATACAGGGCATATGATCCCTCTAGAACAAGTTGACGCATTGGCGGCTATTTTGGCAAAACAAATTAGCGTTTAAAAATACAGCATTTTTGCCATTATGCCGTTGCATAAGATGCAGGTAAGTGGATAATGCGCCACCAGAAAATTGGGTAAGTAAGGCATTGCATATGAGGCAATTCAAAAGTCAGGCGGAAGCAGAAGCCGCTGGTGTATATGTAAGTAAGGTAAAAAGCTACGTTAAGCGCGAAGGCAGACTTACTAAAGGACAAGAAAAAGCATTAGCAGACTACTGGCCAAGTATGGGCATCGACTACGTTAATGCCCCCCTATCGTTAGCTGAACTTTTCGGTCGTACCGCGCCAGTAGTGGTAGAAATTGGCTTCGGTATGGGTAAGTCATTAGTTGAAATGGCAGCGGCTGCCCCTGAAAAAGACTTCATTGGTATTGAAGTACATCGTCCTGGCGTAGGTGCTTGTTTATCTGACGCTGGCGAAAAAGGCGTAGAAAACTTGCGTGTTATGGAACACGACGCCGTTGAAGTACTTAAAAATATGATACCCGATGGTAGCTTGTCTCGCTTGCAGTTGTTTTTCCCCGACCCATGGCACAAGAAACGCCACCATAAACGTCGCATTGTGCAAGCCGAATTTGCAGAGCTTGTGCGCTCAAAACTAGCCATAGGCGGATGTTTCCACATGGCAACAGACTGGGAGCATTATGCAGAGCACATGGCAGAAGTAATGAATAGCCTTGAGGGTTACACAAATACGGCAACTGACGGAAATTATGTAGAACGCCCAGACTATCGCCCAATTACTAAGTTTGAAACACGCGGTCAAAAGCTTGGCCACGGTGTATGGGACCTAATTTACGAGCGCACTAAGTAATGATTCTATCTCCTCAAAGCCAGCTGTTAGAGCGAAACATCACCCTTTTCGATGAAGGGCAATGGGCATTTATCAACCCATCTGATGCCTATTTTTTAGATAGTTTAAAATCAAAAGAAGTTACAGCAATTCATCAATTTTTTGATGTTTTTTCTGAAAGTGTTCGCGTGATCCCATCAGTCACCTTCGACAGCAGAGATATCACCACTAAAGGCTTCGAGGTCACACAAAAGGTGGGTAATCACACCCATATTTTTGCCCCCTTTGTGACGATGGAAAAATCGCATACCGATGTAATGCTGTTCTTACCAAAAGCCAAAACCCACTTTCAAATGTTACTTCGCTTGGCTGCGAGCATGGTAGGTCAACATGGCCGCATTCACGTTGTGGGTGAAAACAAAGGCGGAATAAAAAGCGCTGCCAAGCTTATGCAACAATACGGTGCTACGCAAAAGGTCGATTCTGCACGACATTGCAGCCTAATCACCGTGATTGTAGAGCAGCCTCACGCTGCATTTGACCCAAGTGATTGGACAAACTTTAACACGTACAGTGTGGATGGTATTGAGTGGGAAATCGCTTCTATGCCTGGCGTATTTAGCTACAAAGAGCTAGATGCTGGCACCCAATTGCTGCTTGAGAAGATGTCTACCACACTTCGCGGCGATATCCTCGATTTTGCGTGTGGTGCGGGTGTTATCGCCAGTTACATCATGCTTAAATTCCCACATGTAAAACTGTATTTAACCGATGTTAGTGCCCTTGCCGTGTATTGCAGTGCGCTCACCTTGCACGAAAATAAATTGGCAGCTACTTTATATGCGGCAGACGGCTTACATGGTATTACGCAAAAAGTGCAACACGTGGTGACCAACCCTCCGTTTCACACAGGTATTAAAACCGATTACACCATCACCAAGCGCTTCATTTCCGACGCGAAAGAGCGTTTGACTTCCAAGGGAACCATGCAGATGGTCGCTAATCGTTTTCTACCCTACCCTGGTTTACTAGCTGAGCAATTTCCTACGGTATACACCACAGCACAAACATCGCAATTTTCAGTCTATCAAGCGGCTTTATAATTAAAAAACGCCACGGGTTGTGCTAACTTAATTTGTCTTGCCTAAAACACTCGCGTTGAATTAATGACGTGAGTGTTTACTCATATAGCAATAAGTCGACATCTTTTCGGGATATTTGGTGAATTTTTTGCTGGTGCGTTGCACTTCATGCATTAAAGAGGATTGCCTGTGAACATAGTATTTGCGATTTCAGAAGTAGAAGAACTGGTAAAAACAGGTGGGCTCGCCGATGTTGGTAAAGCGCTGCCGATTGCCCTTCACGCGCTTGGTGACAACGTCGCCATTGTTATGCCCTATTATAAGGTGTTAGCAGACCAGCTTAACCTTCCTTGTGTGACAGAAAAGCAAACACTGTTTACCGAAGGCAAAGTGTATCACTTTGATATTCGCCACATGGAATTTCAAAATATACCGGTTTATTTTGTCGACTCACCTGAACATTTTATGCGTGACGGTTTATATTCAAATGCCTACGACGCCTATGAAGACAATGGTGAGCGATTCAGCTTCTTTAGTGGTGCAGTTTTACAAACCCTTCAAGCAATTGACAGAAAGCCTGATGTTATTCACTGCCATGATTGGCACACCGCCATGCTACCCTTTTTGCTTGCCCACGATAAGTCAGGGTATTTTGATCAAACCCGCACGGTATTCACTATTCACAATGCGGCTTTCCAAGGCGTACACCGCCTCGATACCATCCCGTTCTTGCGTCATCACCCGAATATCTTGGCTCAAGTGCATGGTGGCTATATCAATATGCTGCAAAGCGGTATTGAATATGCAACCAAAGTCACCACCGTTAGCCCTAATTATGCAAGTGAGCTATTAACGGACTTAGGCAGTCACGGCCTACACGAGCGGCTAGTGAATAGAAGCAATGATTTAAGCGGAATTTTAAACGGTTGCGACTACACACAGTGGAATCCAGAAACTGACAGCTTTTTACCCGAAAATTACAGCGCTCAAAATTTACACCCAAAAACAGCGTGCAAACGCGTTTTGCAAGAGAAATCTTCTTTGCCCCAGCAGCCTTCCATTCCTCTAGTTGGTATGGTGTGTCGCCTAACCGACCAGAAAGGGTTTGGTTATATACTGCCTATCCTAGACGACTTGGTGAAACACAAAATTCAAATTGTAATTGTAGGTACCGGCGACCCTAAAGTGTGCATGGACTTAGGTGAGTTCGCTCAGCAGCACCCACAACAATTTGCGTTTATTAATGGCTTTAGCACAGAGCACGCTCATTTGGTCGAAGCTGGCGCTGACTTTTTCCTTATGCCGTCGCAGTTTGAACCTTGCGGCCTGAACCAAATGTACAGTTTGGCCTATGGCACTGTGCCTATTGTTCGCGCAGTAGGTGGTTTAAAAGATACGGTTGTTGACTTTAGCTGCGATGGTGGTACGGGTTTCGTGTTCGATGAACCAACCCCTTTAGCCTTGCTGTCATGTATCCGCCGCGCTTTGCTGGCGTATTATGAAGATCCAACCAAGTTCAGAGAGATGCAAGTAAGAGGCATGAATACGCGCTTTACGTGGGAAGCGTCTGCATTGAGCTATCAGCAACTCTATCAAACAATTGCGAAATAAATAATGTCTGTAACAAGTGTGTTGATAACACATTAATTATTGTTTAATACTATCTTTCTTTTTGTGTAATTATGCGCCAATATGGAATGATGGAAGATGCGATAGATAGCATGAAAAGACGGACATGACAGATAAAGTAGTTAAGTTCTCAATTCGCAGCCTATTTTTATGGGTCGTAATGTCTATTACCGCCTTTTCACTCGCCGTTTTGTCTGGCCTATCTATTTACACCCAAATAAAAACCTATCGTCATGAGCTTGAATCAAATGCCATTGTGTTGGCTAAACTCGTGGCACGAAGTTCTGCTACTTATTTATACGACGATACTCCTGAACGTATTGAAGACGCGCTCAAAAACTTAAGTGCTGCCGACTATGTTTTAAACGCCCATGTATACATAATTCAGGACACTGAAAGTCCACCAGAGATATTCGCATCATTTAACAAAGAAGGTCAATTACTGTTAGGTGGAAAAGAAAACCAGTTGTCGGCGTTGTTCTTGACCCCCAAATTGGCAGATACCGGTCACTATCTAGAAGTTAGCACCAAAGTCTTTGACGAAGAATCAAACATCCAGCTTGGCTGGGTTTATCTACGTGTGTCTTCAGAAAACTTCAATCAACTGGTTGGCAAATCTATTTGGCTAAACTTAGCCGTTGCTTTGCTGCTACTGGGCATTAGTTTTTATTCAGCGGTAAGAATGCAAAGAGTGGTAACGGGCCCGGTGGAAGAAATTGCCAACTTTTTACAGCGTACCTCTAGACAGCGTGATTACTCAGCGCGTGCCGAGGGCTCTACCATTCATGAACTAGCAATACTGGCTGATGCGGTAAACGTCATGCTATTTCGCATGCAAGAATACATGCAAAAGCAACGACAGGCTGAAGAACAACATCGCAAGCTTAACGCCAGTCTTGAAGATATGGTAAACCATCGAACAACGGCCCTTAAAGACGCCAACCAAGAACTCATACAAACGTTGGAAAAACTACATCAATTCCAACGGCAAATTGTTCAAAACGAAAAAATGGCATCCTTGGGCGACATGGTTGCCGGCGTAGCTCATGAGGTAAATACGCCAATTGGTCTAGGGGTAACGGCATCAACCATGATGCTTGACCGTCTTGCCGTTATTCAAAAAGATTTTGAAAACAAAACGCTTAAAGCCAGTGCCATGAAGCGCTTTTTAGATGAGAGCAGTGAAAACCTCAATATTATCTATCGCAATTTGAACCGTGCAGCTGAATTAATTTCAAGTTTTAAACAAGTTGCGGTGGATCAAACGTCAGAATCGAGTCGAAGTTTTTGCGTTGCACAGCTAGTTAATGAGATACTATTGTCGTTGCAGCCTCGACTAAAAAAACTAAAGCACAACATCAACCTAATTTGTGACCCTACCTTAAGTGTTGAAACGAAGGCTGGCCCAATAAATCAGATCTTGATTAACCTTATTATGAACTCGGTTATTCACGGATTTGAAAATATAGAAGAAGGTACGATTGATATTCGTGCCGAACTGGTAAGCAGTAATAAATTAAAGCTAGTTTATACCGACAACGGAAAAGGCATTCCACCTGAGATTCGAAAACGGATATTCGATCCTTTTGTCACCACTAAACGTGGTCAAGGCGGCTCAGGATTAGGAATGCATTTGGTATATAACTTGGTAACTCAAGGACTCAATGGTTCGATTTCGATCACCAGCGAGGAAGGCAAAGGCGTGGAGTTTGTCATAATTTTCCCCGTCACAAATGCTAAAACATCCGACTAGTTACATAAAGTATGAACTTTGCTTGAATTTTACTGGCTAACCCCAATACCATTGTATTAAGTTTATTCATAAGTTACTTGCAATCAAGTCTATGAATATTAGAATTTAATCAGTTAGTTGCTTAAATCGTATATTTAGAAAGAGTGTAGAACACCATGCAAACGCCAAATGTGTTAATTGTTGAAGACGAAGTGGTAACCCGTACCACGCTTAAAAGCTTGTTTGAAGCGGAAGGTTACAATGTATTTGAAGCTGAAAATGGCGATCAAATGCATGATTTCTTCGAGAATCACGCAATCAACCTGGTTATCATGGATATTAACCTACCGGGTAAGAACGGACTTATTCTTGCGCGTGAAGTACGCGACCGTAAAAATGTAGGTCTTATCTTTCTAACGGGCCGTGACAACGACGTAGATCGTATTCTTGGTCTTGAAATTGGTGCAGACGACTATCTAACTAAGCCGTTCAATCCACGCGAGCTAACTATCCGCGCTCGCAACCTGTTATCGCGCACAACTAACTCTTCAGAAGATGACGATTTACCAAGCCGCGTAAGCTTTAACGGTTGGACATTAGATGGCGACAGCCGCTCTTTAATTTCACCAAGTGGTAAGGAATTCCGTTTACCGCGCAGTGAGTTCCGCGCGTTGCACTTATTCTTAAGCAACCCAGGAAAAATACTTACCCGCGAACAGCTTATTATGGAAATGACAGGCCGTGAGTTGCGCCCGAATGACCGTACAGTAGACGTGACTATTCGTCGTATTCGCAAGCACTTCGAATCAGATCCTACAGATGAAGAATTGATTGTGACCATTCACGGTGAAGGTTACCGCTTCTGTGGTCAAGTAGATGGTTAATAAACTAAAGCCGTAGCACAGTTTAGAAGCCGCTAGTTTTTGCTAGCGGCTTTTTTGTTTCTTTTTATATTGAAATTCGCCCTTTGTTAGGGCGAATCATGCGCTTAAATTAGCCTACCTAAGAAGCACTTAAGTCCACAGAATAAGCATAGTGTTTTGCTTCAAGTAGAAAGGCTTTATGCGTACTCGGGCTCCACGAGTCATCACCACCAACGCCCATATGTGCATGGTCAATATAAACAAACACACAGTCTTTTGGTGTTAAATCCGATGTGTGTTTTGCACTATCAAGTTGGGCTTGCCCGTACTCACTTACATTAAAATGAAAATTGCCCGAAATATGTAACCCAGCTACATCCAGTGCCAAGCAATCACAACGCAGCCCATTGTCAGTAGGGAAAATATAACGGGTTTGCATATTGCTCAAACGCTCACTGAAGTACCCAAAACGTGCCGCTGCTTTTCTATCTGGGTAATTCTCATGGGGGCCTAAACCTTGCCATGTAACCGTAAGCTCATCTTCGCGATCCACGTCTGTGTTAACTGCATAGGTATTAAACGCAGAAACCGCTGTTTTTAAGCCAATACGTGGCATAGGCGGAAGGCTATCATCTAGCAATACTTCAACCGCTATATTCACTTTTGCTTGTGTATTAATGCTATACACCCATTTAGTGGCTGCAACCAGCTTATTCTCGAAATGGTATTCGCACATCACAATTATGCGTACATCCATTGTACTTTGCTGTACATCAACGCTTGTACACACTCGCTCCCACTGACCTATTCCTGCACGACGCCAGCGAGACTCCCACGCATTGGGATCTGGGTTGTCCACCTCACTGACTCCAATATCGTTATCAAGAGGTGCTCGGAAAAAACTATCCTCAATAGGCGCACTCAATCTTTCATTACCCTCGACTAACCACGAGGTTAGTAGCCCGCTTTTACAACAGAAACTAAATACATTCTGTGCTGCAGTGATGGTGAGAACATTTTCAGCCCGTTCAACCGATAACGATGACTCACCACTTACTTTCTCTTTTGCAAGAGAAGCATGTGTAAAATCGTTGCTATCAGTTAGACTGAGTTTATAAGGCGATATGCCCGCTTCATTATTAAGTGGCAGTTGCGCTGTATCCATCACATGACCAGCTTTTGCCCAAGGGCAATCCTTAGCCAACACTACATCAATATTGAGGTGATATTTTGCACCAGCTTTAAACTCAATTTTCGGTGTTACTAGCATGCTTGTCCGTGCCTGTGGTGCAACACTGAGCACCTGCTCACCATCCAATATTGATTTACCATCTTCCAGCACACTCCAACGCAAAAGCTCGTTATCAGTGTGTCTAAATAAATAGTCACTGGTAATAGTTAAGGCTAAACCCTCTGCTTGCTGAGCTAGAGAGAACTGCAGATGCTGCTGGCAATACTTCGCTTCATGTAAGTGTGGATGCGGTGTTCTATCAGGGAAAAGTAGGCCATTGATACAAAACTGCCTATCGTTTTCAGTGTCACCAAAGTCGCCACCATACGCCCAGTACGCTTCACCGCTATCGGTGTATTTGGTTAAGCCTTGGTCGACCCAATCCCAAATAAAACCACCTTGCAATCGCGGGAATTCTTTAAATGCCTGCCAGTATTTATCAAAACTACCTAAACTGTTACCCATTGCATGTGCATATTCACACAAGATAAGTGGGCGATTTTCTCCAGGCATCGACAACCATTTTTTAATTGCCCATTTTGGTACTGCCTCATCGGCTACATCGGTATCCACTCGAGAATACATAGGCGCAATTATGTCAGTGGCTGTTGTATCTGCACCACCACCTTCGTATTGAACAGGACGTGAAGGGTCGAATGACTTGGCCCATCCATACATGGCATCGTGAGTTGGACCGTGTCCACTTTCGTTGCCCAACGACCAAATAATAATGCACGGGTGGTTTTTATCTCGCTCTACCATTTGGGTGAAGCGCGCCATGTATGCGCCAGCCCACTGCGGGTCGCGAGACAAACGCCCCATGGGGAACATGCCGTGGGTTTCAATATTTGCTTCATCGACAACGTACAAGCCATATTCGTCACATAGCTCATACCAACGGGGATGATTTGGGTAGTGTGCTGTTCGCACAGCGTTGAAGTTGTTTTGCTTAAGCAGTTTAACGTCTTCAAGCATATCGTCTTCATTAATAGCATGGCCTTTCTCTTGGTGATGTTCGTGTCGGTTAACACCACGAATAAGAACCGCCTTGCCATTGACCAACAGCTGACCACCTTTTATCTCTACTGTTCTGAAGCCGACATTATAAGCTTCACGATCAACAACTTCGCCGCCTTCATCAATAAGCGAAACAACAAGTCGGTAGAGGTTTGGGGTTTCAGCCGTCCACTGTTTGGGCGCAGTCACATTAAGATACTGGAACACCACATCATCCCACCCGCCTTTTTCATCAATGCGTTTATTGTTGGTACCGGTGATGACTTCTTCAGTCACAGCCTTTTGTGCATCAAACAGCTGAATACCAACTTTGTATGTGGGTGGTGCTTTAATAGCGGTGCGCACCGCCACTTTGCCATCGCGATAACAAGCATCCAGAGAAGGTGTAACAAAGACATCTTGAATATGATTGCGAGGTTTTGAAACCAAGTTGACATCGCGAAATATGCCGCTTAGCCACCACATATCCTGATCTTCTAAGTAGCTTCCATCAGACCAACGAATCACCATGACAGCCAAGCGGTTTTCACCAGCAACTAACACCGAAGATAAGTCAAACTCAGCAGGTAATCGGCTATCTTGCGAATAGCCGATATAGTGGCCATTACACCATAAGTGAAATGCACTATTTACCCCTTCAAATACAATATGATTTCGCTGCGCTAACGTTTCGTCAGTAACCTTAAACGTGGTGCGATAACAACCCGTAGGATTGTCACTTGGTACAATTGGCGGATTCACAGCAAATGGGTACTTCACGTTGCAATATATAGGCTTATCGAAGCCTTTTAACTGCCAATTAGAGGGCACAGAAATAGAATGCCATTGAGCCGCTTGTTCTGCAGAAAGCGCCTTGTCGAGAAGACTTTCACAAACCAGATGAGGAGCATCAAATAAACGAAAATCCCACTCACCGTTCAAACTGCATTTTTGAGCATTGTTGCCATTAATTGCATCGTCTAGGGTGCGAAACCCATTATGTGGGCTATGCGCATTGATGCGATTACGCTGAAATACAACGGGGTTTTGCCAGTCATTTTGTGCCACTATTTGCGCAACGGTTGTCATCGCTTTTCCTTTTTGATTAGTTTCTCTTGCCTAAGCAAGTAGCCCTTTACTTTATATAACTTAAAGTACGCTTTAAGCAGATTGCTTTAGTCAAAACCAATCATATTAAAACGCGTATGGGCTATGGATATTGCTGAAATATAGCGGACAATTAAGATTTCCTTTATGCTCTATCCTTTCAACAATTTATCCAAAACTATCATTTTACAATTATGCAACCTTCTTTCAGTGACATTGTTAATATTGGCCAGTGTTGTTTCGAACGCTTTATTGACAGTAGTAATGCGCCAGAAATTGCCACACTTGATATTGAGCTTGCGGGTTGCTCAAACTTATCAGGCGATTATGTAGTTGGCCGTGTTTCACCGCCAAACCACACCTTATTTTACTCACTGAAAGGTGAAGGCTTTTTTCGTACACCAAGCGGTAATTTTCCGTTGAATGATGGGCAATTAATAATACTACCCGCCAAGCAAAGCTTCGAAGTGAAGATCGTGAGCGAGCATTGGGATATTATTTGGCTCAATTTATCTGATAGTCATATGTGGCAATCGCTCCCGAAAGATATAGCAACAGTAATTGACCACGCAGCGCTTGAGGGGCTGCATTTTGCGATGGAGTTATTGTACCTAGAGCGCAATAGCGATAATCGACGTGCTGCAATGCAGATTGTATCGCACTATCTGCGTCAACTAACCCTAAACAACCGTTCGGCTGCTAGCAATAAGTTACAAATTAAAGACCGGCACACCTCGCGATTGGCAGCACTATTTTCCGCCGTAGACAAACAATTACAGTTTGAGTGGGACATGGAGAACCTAAGTGAGAAGGCGCATTACTCGGCCCCTCACCTTCACAGACTATGTATTAAGAACTATGGCAGAAGCCCTAAACAGCAAGTTATACATTTGCGTATGCAACGGGCTAAAAATTTACTCGTCAGCACCCAATGGCCCGTTTCCTACATTGCTCATTATGTGGGGTACGCCAATGTATTTACCTTTTCAAAGCGATTTAAAAAATCAGTGGGATTATCGCCTTCAGCGTATCGCGAACAGCATGGAATCAACGCTTAGCTGCCCGCTATCTTCATTTGGTCAATGAGAATAGAGCCTGTTTGCACACTGCCACGAACATCTTTTTCTGCGCCAATGGCAACGATACCGCTAAACATATCCCGTAAGTTTCCAGCAATGGTAACTTCATGTACAGGGTACTGAATGATGCCGTTTTCTACCCAGAAGCCCGCCGCGCCCCTTGAATAGTCACCGGTTACGCCATTAACGCCCTGCCCCATTAGCTCAGTTACCAATAAACCTGTGCCCATTTCTTTGAGCAGCTCTGCGTCAGAATGACCGGTATCACCCACTAGCCAGTTGTGAATACCTCCAGCATGGCCGTTGGATTTGGTATTTAGTTTACGCGAAGAGTAAGTGGTATACAGATACGTAGCTAGACAACCCGCATCCACAATTGTCATGTCTGAACACGCAACACCTTCATTATCAAAACTAGAACTTGCTAACCCTGCTTTTATAAAAGGTCGCTCTTCAATATTTAGCCACTCGGGAAATATTTGCTTACCCAAACTGTCGAGTAAGAAGCTAGAACGGCGATACAAACTACCACCACTAATTGCACCAACGTAATGTCCAAATAAGCTAGAGGCGATATCTCTGTGTAAAATTACAGGTACGTTTGCCGTATTGATTTTACGTGCGCCTAATCGTTCGACCGTGGCTTTCGCGGCTTCTTGCCCAACGGAAACAGCAGATTTAAGTAAGGGCGCTTGACGGTCTACGGTATACGCATAGTCTCGCTGCATATCATCGCCTTCAGAGCCGATAACCATACAACTTAATGAATAACGACTGCTTGGGTAACCAGCATTAATGCCGTGCGTATTCCCGTAAACACGCATGCCTAAATTGGCGTTATACGATGCACCATCTGAGTTCGTTATGCGCGAGTCGTAGTTCATGGCAGCCGCTTCAGCCTCAATGGCTGTCTTAATGGCCTTTTCTGTATCCAACTCTTGCGGGTGATACAAATCTAAATCGGGGAATTCTGTGGCAATAAGCTCGGCATCAGCCAAACCTGTGCATGGATCTTCACTTGTATAGCGAGCAATATCTACTGCTTTTTCTACCGCTAGAGTTAAGGCCGCTTTGCTTAAATCGGCGGTCGATGCGCTGCCTTTACGCTTGCCAACATACACGCTAATACCAAGTCCACCATCGTTGGTAAACTCAACGTTTTCAACTTCTTGCATACGTGAAGACACGGCAATGCCTTGTACTTTCGACATGCTGGCTTCGGCTTGTGTCGCGCCCTTAGACAAGGCTAATTTCAGTACATCATCTACGACATTTTGTATGTCGGCTAACTGCTGCTCAATTTGCATAGTAAGTTTCGCTGTCTTAATTCGACTGTGATAGTTACAATTTAGCTAAAGTGTAACACTAATGAGTTTGAAATGAGTGATCAGAAATACAATTCTCCTGAAGATCCTTACTTTGAAGATGAATCCGTTGATAGCTTCGAAGAAGAGGAAATCAGCAAAACGGAATTAAAACGTCAGGCAAAGGAACTGCACAAGTTAGGTGAGACATTGGTAGGCCTTACTGATGCACACGTTGCAACAATTCCTATGAATGAAGAGCTTGCTGACGCGGTGGCTATTGCTCGAAGAATTAACAAGAAGAAAGACGGTTATCGACGTCAACTTCAGTTTATTGGAAAAGTACTGCGCCAACGTGATACTGCACCCATTGAAGAAGCCTTAGCCAAAATCACCCATCAACACCAAGCAAGCAATGCTGCATTTCACGCACTTGAAAAGGCCCGTGAAGCCGTTATCTCGCAAGGTGATTCAGCCATTCAAAAGCTAATTGAAGAATACCCTGAACTTGATAGGCAAAAACTGAGACAGTTTCATCGACAAATTAAAAAAGAGCGAGAGAAAAACGCACCACCCAAAGCGTTTAGAGAGCTGTTTCAGTATTTAAAAGAAGTTATTCACGAAGATTGACCTAGTTTATGCCATGTGAATAAAGTAGCTGTTAATTTGGCTATACTTTAATTAACAGCTGCGAAGCAGGCAAATCCTCACAAGAAACTTGTTGGAAAGCATCTGTACTTTCCACAAACCTTTATCAGTGCATATGCAGATCTTTGCTGTGCTGCTCTAGTTGGCGGTTCAATAGTTCTAGTTGTTCTGATGTTAACGCATCGGGCCTTAGCATCAAAAATATATCACTGGAGTGAATGGTTTCGCCTGAGACTTCGATCTCTTCAAGATTGTGCTGTTTCTTTATATATGTAGTAGCAGCGTAGTCTTCTAACGCGTACCTTACTCGTTTATTCTGCACCATGTTAAGACGTTCGTAGGCAGCATTAGATTCATACACACACGTTGAGCACTGCTCTTTGAACTGTTCAAACAGTTCGCCATAGTAGCCTCCACGATTAACGACAATAGTAGAGTTACTATTACTCCAGTTAGTGCTTTTGTCACTGATATGGCGCACTACTCTCATATCTTCCACTCGATAAGGGACACTAAAAGTCGACCATTGTGCACGCTCTTCTGAATAGCTTGCAGCAAAGATAACGTCCACATTCCCCTTTTGAAGCTCTCTGAACGCCCTTGTTGATGATGGATAAGTATTGTACGCCCAACAAAAACCCAACTTGGAAAATACAGAAGTTACGAAGTCGACATCTATTCCTTGATATTCACCTGCTTCGTTTTTCCATGAATAAGGTGGCCAATCATCAAGAACACTTATTCTAAGCGTCACAGCACACGAGTCTTCATAAGTGTTGGCGTTGCACACTTGGCAACCTACCATCAATATTACGAAAAGCGCGCTAGCCAAGAATAGTTTCATCACCATACTGTTACTTTGTTAAACCAGAACTTGTATGAAGCTGCAGATGAAACTAAGCAGTGCCACCTACCGTCAATTCATCGATTTTAAGCGTTGGTTGACCAACACCTACAGGTACACTTTGACCGTCTTTGCCGCAAACGCCAACACCTTTATCTAGCGCTGTGTCATTACCTATCATAGATATCTTTTGCATTACATCAGGGCCGTTGCCAATCAATGTCGCGCCTTTCACTGGCGCGGTAATCTTACCGTTTTCAATAAGGTATGCTTCGGCACTTGAAAACACAAACTTCCCAGATGTGATATCAACCTGACCACCCGCAAAATTCGGTGCATAAATACCTTTATCGATAGACGCAATAATTTCTTGCGGATCGTGCTGCCCTTCCAGCATGTAAGTATTGGTCATTCTTGGCATAGGTAAATGTGCATATGACTCACGACGACCATTTCCCGTTGGCGCAACACCCATAAGTTTCGCATTATGTTTGTCTTGCATATATCCTTTAAGGATACCATCTTCGATAAGCACATTGTGCGCAGTAGGCGTTCCTTCATCATCGACAGACAATGAGCCACGACGATCGCTTAATGTACCGTCATCCACAACCGTTACGCCTTTAGCCGCAACACGTTGACCAATTTTACCGCTAAATGTAGAAGCACCTTTACGGTTGAAGTCGCCTTCTAGCCCATGCCCTACTGCTTCATGCAATAACACGCCTGGCCAACCATTACCTAGCACAACAGGCATGGCACCAGCTGGGGACGCCACAGCTTGCATATTAACTCTTGCCATATGCAGTGCATCATCAGCGAGCCCTTCGTAGTAAGGCTTGCCATTTTCATCAGCTTGAAAAAACGAATACGCATAACGGCCACCAGCACCAGCTGAGCCCCGCTCACGTCTATCACCTTGCTCAAGTAAAACAGAACAGTTTAAACGTACTAGCGGACGAATATCTGTGGCCAATGTACCGTCACTGCCTGCTACCAATATTTCTTCGTACACGCCGCTCAAGCTAACCACCACCTGATTGGCTGAAGGCTCTTGCTTGCGAATATAGGTATCAACCGCTTTCAGCAGGGAGATTTTTTCAGCATCTTGCATAGCAAGAATAGGATTGTTTTCACTGTAGCGAGGCGCAACAGCGTGTTGATTTAATGCTGCAACTTCTAGTGTGCCGCCATTAGGGGCTATACCTCGAGCAGCTTTACACGCCTTGTTTAATGCTTCTTCACTAATTTCGTCAGAGTAAGCAAAGCCGGTCTTTTCACCGCTAATAGCCCTAACACCTACGCCGCGTTCAATGTTGTAGCTGCCTTCCTTGATAATGCCATCTTCAAGCACCCAACTCTCGTGTTGGCTTGACTGAAAATACAAGTCGGCATAATCGGTGTCATGACGATGAATAGTGGCTAGCGCTTTCTCTAGCTTAGTTATATCCAGCCCTGAGTCAGATAATAAATGACGCTCTACAGATTTAAACAAAGTGACTCCTGAATCGGTTATGTTCGGCAACCGGCATATTCTGTTTGATGGTTTTTCTTTCTGCAATATCAACACTTGCTGCAACTACGCCTTTGTCGGTCTTAAGCTCAGCAAGAGTTTTACCCCAAGGTGACAATACAAGGCTATGCCCGTAAGTTTCACGCCCATTGGCATGAATGCCTGTCTGGTTAGCCGCGACAACAAAGCATTGTTTTTCTATAGCTCTCGCCTTCAATAACGCATGCCAATGCGCTTCTCCAGTACGCTGAGTAAAAGCGGCAGGTAATACCAAAATGTCGATATCTCCCATTGCAGTAAATAAACCCGGAAAACGCACATCATAGCATACTGCAAGTCCGATGTTGCCTATTGGCGTCTCAACTGTAACCACACTATCACCAGGTTCTGTTGTACGCGACTCTTTGTAGCTTCCTGTAGTATCGTTTACCGATACATCGAACATGTGAATTTTGCGATAGTCAGCTAAAAGTTGACCATCTGGGCCAAACAACAGACAAGCGGCGGAGAACTTGTTTTCGTCTTCAGTAACAAGGGGAAAAGTACCAGACACTACATAACATTGATATTGCTTGGCTAACGACGAAAGCCGAGATTGAATATAGCCTTCCCCTTTAGTTTCAGCTATTGCCAATTGTGTTTTATCTTTACCACCAAAGCACGCGAAGCATTCAGGTAATACTACTAAGCTATCTTTTTTAATAGCGGCGCGGGCCATTTCTTCGGCAACAACATTTAAATTATCTTCAACGTCTGGCGTTGATGTCATCTGAATTGCAACAAGATTAACCATCGATCATCTCTACTTTAAGACGCTTCACATCATCTTCCGTTAGCGGTCTGTCTTGTGGATTTTCTGGTAGCGGCGCGTTCTGTGTAGGCAAGCTTATATCTTTACTGTTGCGCTCAACTTCATCGAATTTAGGCTCTTTAATTGTCCCTGTCACACTATAGTTTACATTCGAAATAACTTTCGCCGATGTTAGTACTTGGTCTATCGCTAACGCAGCTAACGCTGTAGGTGGCGTAGCTAAAAAATAGACTAGAAATGGTAAATTGCCCGTAACATTCGGAGCAAAAGACACGTTGTAATTCAATTCACCGGTATCTAAGTCGGTAAACCCCGTAATTTCAATTTCTCCAGCACCACCGTCAATGACAGTGTCATCAGTATACGCCTTCCCCTTAGCGATACTCAAAGACCCTCCCATATCATCATAGAAGAAGCCTTTCGCGAAAACATCTCTAAAATCTAAACTCAGCTTCCTAACCAATGAATTTAGACTAAACAACGTAAAAATACGCGAACCTTTATCACTCAGTTCGGTAAGATATCCATCAGACAACGACCAATTTACATCTCCATTGAGTTGTGCCAGTGCAAAATCCATAGGTGCATTTGGCCAGTTGATGTTGAAGTCTACATCTGCTCGGGAGTCTTTGATCCCCGACTCAACACCGTACTCTTTAAGCATCATCCCTACGTCTTGTGATGCTAATGTACCAGTAAGCTCTGTCGCTATACCTTGGCCGGTCTTTCTCCAATTTCCACTTGCAGTAATGTTGGTATCTCGTGACTTAACTAACAGCTGCCTTATTGCGAGCCCCTTGCTTTCTTTCGCAATATCTAAGGTAATTTCGCCTAAATTAATACCGTGTACACTGCAAGATTGACAGTAAAAATAAATAGGCGGTAAGGTGGTCGGGTCGATGTCATAAGGTGAAGAAGCGATCTCTGCATTAACTTCGCTTTCTAAACTATTGCTATCACTCACCACTATTGGATCTTCTTCAGGTGCATCCAACGAAAGATAATCTGCGTTGATGTCTATGCCTTGCTGTTCCAAGTCACTGTTAATTCGAACCGTTGCTCTTGCTTGAGCGGATGTCACATCTAAGATCCAATCTCTATCTCGCTCAGTAGCATTAAGCTCCGCGTTTTTGATGGTGTAGTCGGCAAATTTAAGCTTGTCTGCTTTTGCGAAAATGCGCGACGGCGTACCAAAGATATTAGCGTTATTTCGCTTTGTGTTATTGGTTTCAGATGCTGTAGATCTTGATGCAACTGATTGCTCGACTTGACCTTTGCCCGACACTAACATATCAATGGTATTAAACCACTCGTGCACATCTGCTTCGGGTAAATTGGCTGCTATACTAAATCCAGTACCGATATTACTGATTTCACTGTTGCCTAGCGCCAAATGCGCCCGAGAAAATTGCATTTCTTGATGAGGCAAAACACCGCTAAAGCGGATATTTTTGCCCAGTGTAGCCCTAACATTCGAAGCAATACTATCGCCTTCACTCGAAATACTCAGGGGTAAACTGGTTCCCGCAGGCGTGTCAAAGGGTGCTGGAAGCAAACTTTTTGTAGCAGTTAAATCAGCATTCAGTGTCGCTTTGTATGAAAAGTCACTGTGTGAAAGCGCTAAGTTAACATCAGCCTGCCATTGGGTTTCACCATCAATAAAATCAGCAAGCTCTGTATTCACATAAT
The DNA here is from genome assembly GCF_006538325.1 of Alteromonas sp. KUL42. Lineage (GTDB taxonomy): Bacteria > Pseudomonadota > Gammaproteobacteria > Enterobacterales > Alteromonadaceae > Alteromonas. The sequence continues at coordinate 163,132 of NZ_BJKK01000006.1, read as the reverse complement.
TGGTCAGTGGATGAACATGCCAACGCCCATCCATTTTGACATTCAGATCATAATTGTCTTGCTGAACACCTTCGAATGCTAAATTGATAGGCTGTGTTAAAAATGATGCTGTTATACCCTTTGCGTTTATATTGCCATTTTCAAATGAAATAGCGCCGTTTGCCTGCTCAAATAGCATATTGGTTCGGGTTATATAAATGGCATTTTCAGCCAATTTCGCTGTGCCCGATGCCACTATATTTTTGCCATTAAGGGGAATGTCCAACTTAATATCCGCCGATAAATCGCCTTGTACCTGCACCTCATCCTTCAGTACTTTACCCAAAGAATCCTTAATGGAGGATGACATCATTAACTCGGTGAGTGCATCTCCTGAGCCTTTACCATTGGCGTGAATTAGCAAATGTGATCCAGGTTTAAAGCTAGGAATAGCTGCAGACATATTACTTATCTTCATATCACCTAACTTCGCACTCTCACTTTCCATTACTAGTGCATTGTTAACGAAGTACAAAGACAGGTCTAACTCGTTTAACGCAGGCCAATCTGGTGCAAAGAGAAAATCGCCCTGACTAATATCAACATACGCTTGAAATATCCCCGAATTATCATCAAAGGGAAAATCCTTGGTACGGCCATGCCATAAAATACGTGCATTTTCGATATCGCCTTTGCCTACAAAAGCGCGAGTGAGATACTCATCAGTTTTACTTCCCATGACTGACGAAGGAAATAGATCACTTACCCCTTCTACCGCTATAGGTTCAACGTCAACATATAGTGATAAGAAACCCGTTGTCGTATTCAGCTTAATTTGCGGGTGTACAGTAATACTGTCTGTATCTAAAAGCATGTTAGTCCCTTTTATCAGCCATTGTGAAGGTGTGTTGCCATTCTCGGCACCGTCTTCACTTTGCGGATAAATAAACAGGTCGGCATTCAGCTTATTAACATACAAGTCTTTCTTAATATTACCTTTGGCAGTGATAACACTGTGTTCACTTGATAGATAAACAGCACCATTATTGTTATACCAGTAAAAATCTACATCCAGAGATGATAATCCCGGCACTTTTTCAGTTTGGGACCATTGTAGGTCGACAACTTTCGCTGCAACTTCTGGCTCACCGTTATTAAGATGAAATTGCAGTGTTGCCAGTTCGCCCTTGGGGTTAAGTGCTCGAATTTCATCTTCGCTGGTGTCATCCATAAATAAAGGTAAGAGAAGCAAAAATGGATTAATTTGGACCGGTTTAACCGTATTAATAAGCACATCGCCATTTCGATTGACACTACCTATAAGGTCGGTGGTGAGAGTTTCATTGCTTGAGTTAAGTACGAGTTGGTCAACGCGAATATTCCACCCCATTGGCGTAGGAAGCGCTTGAAGGCTGCCATTGGTGATGCCAGTAACGGTTTTTATTCTGTCATCTCCCCACTGCAACAAACTATTGTGAAGCTGTGCTTGCACGCTCGTAACGCTACTATTAGTAAAATTGGACCATACTTCGAAATTGGCTCGACTTTGCGCAAGAGGGCGTTTGATATTGATGAAGTCACTCACCCAAGGCGATATATCTAGGTCTTCTGCTTTTGCATAGAACACTCCTTCAAAATCGTCTCGAGTCCCTTCGATATCAACAATAAAAGAGGCCGAATTAGCAGACAAACCCGCTACTTTCATTAAGCCTAAACCTTGATGTCGCTCATCCACGTTGTTCCACGACAAGCTCTCGACATCCAATACGTTGGTTTCACCTTGTCGGGTAATAGACACCATGCCGCCTTCCAATGAAAAGCTCTGAAGCTGTTCTAAAAACAACCGCTCTAGTGCATCTACGACAGGAAAATTATTTTTTGAGTCGCCAGAGAGTCTATCTGCATCAATATCTAATTGTAGACCGCGAAGTTCAAAGCGATTTGAAGAGATAAGACGGTGACGTAAGGATTGCCAGAAATCCAATTCGACATAGATCTGGCGGATATCAAGTGCAACAGGTGACGCGTTGTCTTTAGCTAAAGACACAGAATTGAGTACAATGCTTGGCCCATTGCGTTGCCACACTGCATGTACACTGTCTATTGTTAGGTTTACACCATATTGCTCGTTGATGTAGTTTTCTAATAGATGTTTATTGTGCTCGATATGCGGAAGCGCATATCTCGCTGCACTTAACACCAGTGCAAAAACCACGAGCAAAACGGCAAGTAACAGCCAGAACTTTTTAAGTAAGTAAGCTGCCACTGACGAAAAATTTGCCACACTATGCCTTAAGAATCTGTGCCTTTGAAATCAATGCCTTTACAACTGTTAAGGCACTACATCATGACGACGTCGTACTTGTCCTGATTATACAAAGTTTCTGTTTGTACCTTAATTTGTTTCGACACAAACACTTCCAACTCGGCCAGCATGTGAGACTCTTCACCCATTAGGGCTTCAACAACCTTTGGTGAGGCATAAACCACAAACTTATCAGCGTCGTAAGCTCGATTAACTCGAACGATTTCACGCATAATTTCAAAGCAAATGGTTTCAATGGTTTTTACTGTACCACGGCCCTTACATACAGGGCATTCGCCACACAAGATGTGCTCGATACTTTCACGGGTGCGTTTACGGGTCATTTCAATTAACCCCAAAGCAGTAAAACCGTGAATATTTATTTTGGCTCTATCCTTGTTCGTCGCTACTTCTAGTGAATGTAAGACCCTCCTTTTGTGATCTGGTTCAATCATATCGATAAAGTCGATGAGGATCATTCCACCTAAGTTGCGCAGCCTTAATTGGCGCGCGATAGCCTGTGTGGCTTCTGTATTAGTATTGAAGATAGTTTCTTCTAAGTTACGATGACCTACAAACGCGCCAGTATTAATATCAATAGTGGTCATCGCTTCTGTTTGGTCAATAATAAGATAACCGCCAGATTTAAGGTCAACACGCCTTTCTAGTGCTCGTTGTGCCTCATTCTCCACATCGTACAAATCGAAAATTGGCCGATCACCGGTGTAATATTCCAATTTCCCGTTCATTTCCGGCACGTATTCTTTCGTAAACTGATGCAACTCTTGAAACGATAATTTTGAGTCAATTCGAATGCGATCTAACTCAGTTCCCACGAAGTCGCGAAGTACACGTCTAGCGAGCGGTAGGTCTTCGTAAAGTACATTCGACTTGCGCTTTTTCATTCGCGACTGAATTTTGTCCCACAAGCGCCGTAAGAAGGCCGCATCAGATTGCAGTTCATTGGTGCCGACACCTTCAGCAGCGGTGCGCAATATGAACCCGCCATTTTCATCACAGAACTCTTGAACCAGTGTTTTTAAACGCTCACGCTCGGCCTCTTCTTCAATGCGTTGGGATACTCCCACGTGCGTTACCGAAGGCATAAATACTAGATAGCGACTTGGAATGGTAATATCTGTAGTTAAGCGTGCGCCTTTTGTACCAATGGGATCTTTTACAACTTGCACGACAATATCTTGTCCATCGCGTACCAATTCACGTATATCTTGCTTTTGTATATGACTAGCCGACACTTCTTCTGCGATTTCATTGTGAATGACAATATCTGAAGCGTGCAGAAAGGCTGCTTTCTCTAAACCAATATCCACGAAGGCTGCCTGCATTCCAGGTAGCACACGACTTACTTTGCCGCGGTAGATATTACCAACAAGACCTCGCTTAGTATGACGCTCAACGTGGATCTCTTGCAAAATCCCATTTTCAATAAGCGCCACTCTCGATTCGGATGGCGTAACGTTAATTAGCAATTCAGCACTCACAACTACACTCCAAATGCATTAAGTAATTGACGGGTTTCGTAAAGCGGAAGGCCTACAACCGAGCTCGCACTACCATTAATCGACACCACAAATTCACCACCAATACCTTGGATGGCGTAACTTCCCGCTTTATCTGCGGGTTCCCCAGTATCCCAGTATGCGTCTATCTGGTTATCAGTCAATGCGGCAAAAGTCACCTGTGTGACTACTGTTTCAGTACATTGATTATTTTTATCCAACACACTGATTGCCGTAAGTACGTCATGAGTATTCCCTGATAGCATTCGCAAAATACGCCGCGCATCACTCTTATCGGTGGGCTTGCCTACACTTTCGCCGTTAAACGCAATCAGCGTATCACTGGCTAAGATCACATCATCATCGGCAAACTCGCCTGATGCTTCAAGTGCAGATTTCACTGCCAGCGCCTTTTCAGCGGCTAGCCGCTCAACCAGCGCCACAGGTGTTTCATCCTTTCTCGGCGCCTCATCAATATCAGCGGGCACAATACGGTGTTTAATATTCATCTGCTTTAGTAAAGCAGTTCGCCTAGGTGAGGCAGAAGCTAATACTACCGATTTTGTCATAACTCAGCCTTTATCTGTAACTTCTGGGCAATCAATAAATGGAAAACTGTCTACGCGTGCGGCGCAGTAACCAAAATACCCATGGCCACAACACCATAGAAGTGATTACAGGCCATAGATAATCAACTTGAAAGTAAATGTCAGTTAACAAATGCTGCACCCAAAACGTCAGCAAATGATAAAGAGCAGAAAGTAAGCCAATAATGATGGCTTGCTGCCAAACAGAGTAGTTGCGCAAGCGCTGGTAGTTTGCGGTAAGTATATAAACGCAAATACTGAACCCTAAACTGTGAATACCCAAGGTCGTACCTACTAGTACGTCCATTGCAATACCCGTTAAAAAGGCCACTCCCACATTAACCCGGTGTGGTAAAGCCATACTCCAATAGGCAATGACCACTAGTACCCAATCAGGGCGATATACATCCACCTGAATAGGCAAGGGCACAATTTGAAGTACCAGAGCGATGGCGATACTAATCCAAATAACAAGGTTACGCTTACGCATCATTCGCCCCTTCTACGTCCTCGTCATTGCCATTTTCACTTTCATCCGCTTTATTTTGATTTTCTTGCGTGTGCCAAAGCAGTAACAAATGCCTTAGCCTGTCTAAATTGGCAAGTGGAGTAGCAATAACGCGAGCAAACGGGCGACTTTCATCTCTGATAACTTGCGTTACTTTAGCGACAGGGTAGCCCTCAGGGAATACTTTCCCTAAGCCAGATGATATTAGAGTATCACCCTCAACAATATCCACACTGTGAGGGACGTGCTCTAAATACAGTTCATTGATCGCACCGCTACCCGTGGCAATAAAGCGAATATCATTTCTAAGAGAGCGTACAGGTATTGCGTGGGTTACGTCAGCGATAAGCAATACTCTACTATTTGTTGAACCGACCTCCATCACTTGTCCAACAATACCCTCTTCATCAATCACTGGTTGTGACAAGTAGACACCATCAATAGCACCTTTGTTGATTACCACTTGCTGGCTGTAAGGGTTCTTATCGACAGCCATCAATTCAGCCACAACTTTACGAGATTGAATACGAAGCGGCGCTTCTAATAACTCTCTTAACTGATCGTTCTCTTTAGCTATCACATCAAATTGTTGAAGCTTCTCGCTCATCAATAGCAATTGGTCATTCAGTTTTTTGTTTTCTTCAAGTAGCTGTTCGTGTGAAGTGAGTCGCTGGGCGCTTTCGTTTAGCATAAGGCCTGGTAAATTGGCAATATACTGAAGTGGGCTCATCAATGAATTGAGATAAACGCGTGTTGACTTGAAACCATCTAGCTTGTGATCTACAAAAATAAGCACTACTGACAAAACCAATGCCAGTGCAAGTCGATTATTTAGGGAAGGACCGCGGGTAAAAATAGTATCCATGATACAAATAAGGCAACCTTATGGTTGCCTTTCCTGCTTATTCGTAACTAAACAGGTCGCCACCGTGAAGGTCAATCATATCGAATGCCTTACCGCCACCGCGTGCTACACAAGTTAGTGGATCATCAGCGATGACCACAGGAATACCCGTTTCTTCCATTAGTAAGCGATCGAGATCTTTCAGTAAAGCACCACCACCGGTCAATACCATACCGCGCTCAGATATGTCAGAGGCTAATTCTGGTGGAGATTGCTCTAATGCAACCATTACAGCAGATACAATTCCCGTTAGCGGTTCTTGCAATGCTTCTAGAATTTCGTTTGAGTTTAATGTGAAACCTCGTGGTACACCTTCAGCGAGGTTGCGACCACGTACTTCTATCTCGCGTACTTCTTCGCCAGGATAAGCTGCGCCAATCTCATGCTTGATGCGCTCTGCTGTGGCTTCACCAATTAGTGAACCAAAGTTACGGCGAATGTAGTTGATAATAGCTTCATCAAACTTGTCACCACCAATGCGTACTGACGATGAATAAACCACACCGTTTAATGAGATAATTGCAACTTCGGTTGTACCACCACCGATGTCCACGACCATCGAACCTGTTGCTTCTGAAACCGGTAAGCCCGCTCCAATCGCAGCAGCCATTGGTTCATCTATTAAGTACACTTCACGCGCGCCTGCACCAAGCGCAGACTCTTTGATAGCACGACGCTCAACTTGTGTTGAACCACATGGCACACAGACTAACACTCGAGGGCTAGGGCGTAAGAAATTATTGTCGTGTACTTGCTTGATAAAATGTTGGAGCATTTTTTCAGTCACGTAGAAATCGGCAATAACACCGTCTTTCATCGGGCGAATTGCTCTGATGTTTCCTGGTGTACGGCCCAGCATTCGCTTAGCCTCGGCACCTACCGCAGCAACACTTTTTGGCCCCGCTGCACGCTCTTGACGAATAGCTACTACAGACGGTTCGTTGAGTACAATACCTTGGTCTTTAACGTAAATCAGCGTATTAGCTGTTCCGAGGTCGATGGACAGATCGTTAGAGAACATGCCTCGAAGCTTTTTAAACATGAAGAGTGTATTCCTGTTTCTGTGTTAACGCGTATATTCAAAGGTGAGATGGCGACGCTTTAACGTGAAGTCGATATTTATCAGCACACTTTAACAATGGGGGCAAATTTGGGCAAGTAATGCCTACCATTGAAGTTAAATTATGTTTGATAATCGCCGCGACCTTACTAACAATGACGAAATAACGAGCTCATTTAATTAAGATTAGACCTTAAGAGTGACTATCGAGGAAAAAGAAGGTTCCCACTATTTACCGATTATTATTAAACACAACCATATTCGCACCCTTTTGATACACATACCATGCTTTACCACACCAATTCGCTGGTCTCGCCTGTTTCAGGAAAGTAATCAAAGAATGCACCGCTACTCAAGCTATAACGACACCCGTATTCACTGTCGTCACTTTCTGAGTCTATAACGTAATATCGCGAATGCACCCTAAAACCGTCTACCATCAAAGGAGCAGCAACAAGAGATGTCCACACTTTTTCGCACCCTTCATCGGTGTGGTCGATAGCGGGCCACCCATTGTGATTCATGCGTACCGGCTTTCGGTTTATTTCCTTTCCAGTATCATTGTAATGTACCAACATTATCATGGACGTAGGCTGTTGCACTTTCCACTGCCAATGCGCTGTACTGACGTGATTTTTGAACGTATTAACTTTCTGCTTGAAGGCCTGTTCGGTCGTGTCACTTTCATCAGTGTGGAAATAGTTAATTAATACGCCTAAGACAATAGCAAAACCTACGACCACCATCACTTTGATGACGTTAATCAGTGTAAAAGGGTCTTTTTGTATGCGGCTCATTACTATTTTCCAAATACCAACATGCTTTATTATAGTGGTACTTTAAGTATCGGCCGTCTATTTGAAATATAAAGAAAATGTTAAGACACCTTCTTGTCATTCATTGCTTTCTAATGAGGTAATACCCCAAAAATCGCTATTCTTTTGGGTTAAAAGCCACCCTCTTTTTATGAGTTCCTTTCGCGTGAAGTAGTGAATCATTCCGTGACCAAACAAAATAATTCTTTGGTGATGCTCACCTAAGCTTTCTACGTGGTCTGCGAGTTTAACAACACGCCTCTTGGCTTCTTTAAAACTCTCAAAATGCCCTTTGACTCCCAGAAACCATAGAAATCGGCTGACAACAACCCATTGCCATGCTCTAAGCGAGATAAATGGCACCTTATAGTAAGGAATATCCATCTCTTTTAGGTATTCACAATACTCGTCGACTCGCATTACACCGTATTTTTGTGCTGATAACTTTGCGCGTAATAAAGGGCTGACGATGATGTAACTCGAATCTAAGTTGACCTTTTCATGAGGAAGACTATTTGGGTCGAGTGCAGACCTATCATAATCGTGAACCCACTTCTTGTAATTAACTGCATTAACGAACTCATTATGAGCAGACTTCGGTCGCCCATGACGAATAAGCACTATTTGCCGTTTATTGGCATTTAGTACTTTGCTTTTATTCGCGTCCATCTTCACATCCATGCTCAGGGAGTCCGTTATGCAGTTGCTCTGTTTTCTTCGTTTATAACATCACCGTAAACAACGCTTTCAATATACGCTTTCAGTTCACTTTTCTGTATGTCGCTGAGTCGCAAACCATGTTTAGTTCTGCGCCAAATAACATCGTCAAGAGACATGGCCCACTCATGCACTATGAGATAGTCCACTTCGGCTTTAAACAGACTCGCACCAAAGTCCTTCCCTAAAGCATCAAGTGAAGTAGCGCCTTTAAGAAACTTATAGCATAAAAGACCGTATTGTCTGGTATAGCGCTGGGCAAGTGATTCTCCTAACCACGGAAACTCACTGGTTAACTTTGCAACTAGCTCAGTTTGACTAGTAAACGTGCCACCAGGCAACGGTGCTTCTTTTGTCCATGCCCTTTTCGCTCGTGGGAAGCAGGTAACTAGTTTGTCTACCGCGTGCTCTGCTAGCTTGCGATAAGTAGTAATTTTTCCACCAAAAATATTGAGTAACACTGGGGAACCTTTGCTTCCTGCCAGCTCCACTTTATAGTCTCGCGTTAGTTCTTGCGCAGAGGCATTTTTCTCTTCAAGTAACGGTCTAACACCACTGTAGCTGTGAACAATGTCATCACGAGAAACCTTAGACTTAAAGTACGTATTCACCACGTCAATCAGATAATCCGTTTCCGCCTCTGAGATTCTTGCATCTGATGGGTTACCAACGAAATCTTCATCCGTGGTTCCCACTAATGAAAAATCACCTTCATATGGAATAACGAAAACAATACGACCATCCTTATTCTGAAGAATGTACGCCTCCTGAGAGTCATACAATTTTGGCACAATGAAATGGCTGCCCTTGACCATGCGCATAGCATTTGGGTTATCCATATTTACTAGTCTGTCCAAGAAGGAAACTGCCCAAGGCCCTGCCGCATTTACAATAGATTTAGCACGAACGGTAAACGTTTTCCCTTCGTGACTCTTTAAAGTTACTAACCATGTATTCTCATCTTTCTCAGCCTGAATGCATTCAGTTCGAGTGTGAATTTCGGCGCCTTGCTCCTGCGCAGCAATTGCATTGAGAACCACTAAACGCGCATCATCTACCCAACCGTCTGAGTATTCAAAACATGTTGAAATGTCACTAACTAGCGGGCCATCGGGTGATGTAGAGAGTTTACGTGAACGAGGTAACATGTTTCTTTTCGCAAGCGAGTCATAGAGGAAAAGGCCAATGCGGATCATCCAAGCTGGGCGTAAATGTTTCTGATGTGGAAGCCTGAAACGCAAAGGCCACATGATGTGGGGCGCTTTTTTCAACAAGACTTCTCGTTCTGCTAATGCCTCTTTCACTAGTCGAAATTCATAATGTTCTAGATAGCGCAAACCGCCATGAATGAGCTTGCTACTAGACGATGACGTGGCCCCAGCTAAGTCACCTTTTTCACATAGTACAACCGACAAACCTCTACCAGCGGCATCAAGCGCTACGCCAACGCCATTAACACCACCGCCGACCACTAAAACGTCGACTACTTTGTCAGTATGATTACTTTGACCCATTCTATGCCCCTTGTTGGCCTTTCAATATATTGTACATTTGACAACCAAAAAGAAAGCATGTCAACACAAAACGAACAAAAACGAACATAGAGAGGTAGTTTAAGCAGTAGAATGAAATATCACTTGACCATGAAGTGCATAAACAGATTTAGAGTGCCGTAATACCAGTCCGCACAGATAATTACCTTCTGAGTGGGCAGTTATCTATGCGGATTGGTATAAATATTATTTGATATCAGCAGGGTTTAGCCTACCTTTGAGCAGTATACTTTTTGAAAGTGGAACACCTACGCTTTGACGAAGGTGATATTGTTGTCTTCAATAATCTTGTTAATACTAGGAGGGGGTGTTTTATCGCATACAAGGCAGTCCACTTGAGATATATGGCCTTGTTCGACCATCGCACGACGCTCAAACTTACTGTAATCTGCGGCTAAAATAACATGCTGAGTATGTTCCAAAATGGCCTGTGAGACTTTTACTTCTCTAAAATCAAAGTCTAAAAGTGCCCCATCTGCGCTAATACCACTGATGCCAATAATACCGTAGTCCATTCTAAACTGACTGATGAAATCACAAGTCGCCTCACCAATAATACCCCCGTCGCGATAGCGCACTTCACCTGCTGCGATGATTACAGAGAAGTCTTCTTTTGCGGACAATATAGTGGCCACATGGATATTATTAGTTACCACGTGTAAGTTTTTGTGATTAAGCAATTTGGTAGCAATCATCTCCGTTGTTGTACCAATATTGATAAAAAGTGATGCGCCATCTGGGATCATTGCAGCCACGGCTTCCGCAATTTTCTCTTTAACCTGGCTGTTTTGTGTTTTGCGCTCTTGGTAGGGCGTATTTTCCCAACTCTTGTTAAGCCCAGCGCCGCCGTGATAACGACTGAGTACACCATTATCTGCAAGCTGATTAAGATCGCGACGAATAGTTTGCGGCGTTACGTTGCAAGTAGAAACCAAATCATCAATAGACATAAAGCCATGTTGTTTAATAAGCCCAACAATTTTTTCGTGTCTCTGTGCTTGGTTCATAAAAATCTCGTACATCACATTTGTCCATCTGTTTAGTATACGTGGATATTTTCCAACTTCCCACGTCAATTCGAAAACCAAAATGTTCGTTTACGAAAATATAGCGTTGTTAATCTACTGTAAATGATGCAAACTCTATCCAAATTACCTTCAGGAGTGACGTCATGGGACAACATATTCTTGCCATTGATCAGGGCACAACCAGCTCGCGTAGTATTATTTTTTCCCCAAAAGGAAACATTGAAGCAATTGCGCAACAAGAATTTTCGCAGAAGTACCCTAGTGATGGTTGGGTTGAGCATGATCCTGAAGAAATCTGGGAAAGCGTAATCACCACATTAAAGAACGTTTTTGAGAACAGTGACGTTTCAGTTAATGATGTTGCTGCAATAGGCATTACGAATCAGCGCGAAACCACACTGGTATGGGAAAAATCAACCGGCAAGCCAGTTTATCCAGCCATTGTTTGGCAAGATAGACGCACATCTCAACTTTGCAGAGAATTGAGTAACAATTCAGATTTGGTTGATCATATTACGGCAACCACCGGGTTATTACTTGACCCCTATTTTTCTGCAACTAAAGTGGCGTGGATACTAGATAATGTTGAAGGCGCAAGAGAGCAAGCGGAAAAAGGCGAATTGCTTTTTGGTACGGTTGATACCTTCCTTATTTGGCGTTTAACGGGTGGCAAATCTCATAAAACTGATGCTACAAATGCATCGCGTACAATGCTATTCGATATAAATAAGCAATGTTGGGATGAGAAGTTACTGAGTACCTTTAATATTCCTAAATCAATGTTACCTGAAGTGATGGACTGCGCAGCCGATTTTGGCACTATTGATAATAGCATTATAGGTACATCACTTCCTATATACGGTGTTGCTGGTGATCAGCAATCAGCTTTGGTTGGACAAGCATGTTTCGAAAAAGGTATGGCTAAAAGCACGTATGGCACGGGCTGCTTTATGATTTTGAACACCGGTAATGCGCCACTACAATCCAAAAACAGGCTACTAACCACAGTTGGATACCGCCTAGATGGAAAAACAACCTACGCACTTGAAGGCAGTATTTTTATGGCTGGAGCCACTGTGCAATGGTTGCGCGATGGCCTTAAGCTCATTGATGATGCAGCAGAAACCGAAGCATTAGCCCAACGGGCTCGTCAAGACAATGGCGTATTTTTAGTACCCGCGTTTACAGGGTTAGGCGCCCCATACTGGGACCCTGACGCACGCGGTGCCATATTGGGTTTGACCAGAGATACCGGCATCAGCGAAATAGTCGCGGCTGGCTTACAGTCTGTTTGCTATCAAACCAAAGATCTTCAAAAGGCTATGGAAAGTGACGGCGCTAGGCCTACGACTATTCGCGTAGATGGGGGTATGTCACGCAATGACTGGGTAATGGGGTTCCTATCCGACATTTTAGGTGCAGAAGTTGAACGGCCAGAAATTACCGAAACAACTGCTCTTGGTGCGGCGTTTTTAGCTGGCCTTAAAGCAGGTGTATTCCATTCTATCGACGAACTTACCGCTTGTTGGAAGCGTGATAGCGTTTTCACTCCACGCCTAACAAAACAACAACGCGACCATGCTTACGAAGGATGGAAGCACGCTGTCGAACGCATTCGTTGTAGCTAATTTTCTCTTATTTTTCTGATTGTTAATGAAGTGCGGTTATATGCCGCACTTTTTTTATACAAAAAAAATTTTTATAACATTGTCATTACATTGTCATTATGTGCTAGTATTGCAAACAAGGTAAACGTTTCACCTTTTACCTAAAAACACAAAAACGTTAATTTTCAATATGTTAAATACATGCAAAACGGAAATATAACGTTAAACGTGTAAAAACATTGTTAATAAGCTTGATCCGCACATACTAAAAACGTAATTTAAGTGCAAAATACGTTAAAACGTAGCATATCCACGGAGAAAACACAGTGACACACAAAATTAACACACTACAGTTAGGACCGATTGCTAAACGCTCACTTTTAGGTGTTGCTATCGCCTCTGCTCTACATGCCCCAGTTTCATTGGCACAGGAAGAAACGAAAGCAAAAGATGACCAAGTAGAAGTCATCGAAGTTAAAGGTTTTACCAGCTCACTAAAAGCGTCGATGTTAGACAAAAAAGCATCCGATGTTGTTTATGATGGTATTACCGCAGAAGACCTTGGTAAATTCCCAGATCAAAACGTTGCTGAATCACTACAAAGAATTACCGGTGTAGCAATTGACCGTTCAGGTGGTGAAGGTCAATTTATTACTGTTCGTGGTTTTGGCCCAGATTTTAACACCGTACTGGTAAACGGCCGCCAGATTGCTACTGAAAACCAAGGTCGTGCATTCAGTTTCGACACACTTCCAGCCGAACTAATTAGTGGCGCAAAAGTCTATAAAAGCCCACTTGCATCGATGCAAGAAGGTGGTATCGGTTCTACTGTAGAAATTACAACAGCTCGTCCTTTTGCATTTGATGGCTTCAAGGCTGTTGCAAGTGTTAAAGGCATGTACGAAGACATTTCAGAAGAAACCACGCCGCAAATGTCAGGCCTGATTACCAATACATTTGCTGACGGTAAACTAGGTGTTTTAGCAGCCGCGTCATTCCAACAGCGTAAACTTCAAACAAACATGCTGGAAACCCGTTACTGGCGTCCAGGTGTAAGCATCACAGACCGTTCAGAGCTAGACAATCCTGCATACGCAGACAACGCACAGTTTAACGGTGTTTATATTCCTCAAAACTTTGACCAAATTGTTGACCTAGTGGATCGTGAAAGAACGTCTGGAAACTTGGTTGTTCAATATGCACCGAACGACGACATGACATTGACGTTAGACGGTTTATATTCAAAGTTTGAAGTAGACTCAGATGCACACAGCGTTGGTCACTGGTTCTCTGATAGCAACCTAGACAACATGTCTTTCACTGACAACGGCAGCCTTTCAGGCGTAACCAGTACCGTTGTTGATGGCGTAGGCGGTGCAACTGACTTTATCCGTCGCCGCTATGGTCGCGACGTTGAGATTCAAGCATTTGGTGCTAATTTCGAGTGGTTGGTAAACGATAACCTTACCGCAAACATCGATATTTCAACATCAACTGCGGAAGATACCAGTGGTGGTGCAAACTTCTTTACTGTTGTTGGTTACAACAATGAATACAGTGTTGATTATTCTGGCTCTATTCCTTCGCTTACTGTAGCGGGCGGTGATGCTGCACTTCAAACACCTTCTTTAGGCAGAATGCACTACAATGAGCGCAATGGTTTCGATACAGAAGATACCATCAGCGAGTATCGTGCAGACTTCACATGGGTACCAGATTCAGACAATGCTTTCTATAAAGTAGACTTTGGTCTTTACTATCAAGATCGCGAAAAAACGAACACTCGTCGCTTCGCTTCAGCATGTAATGTTTACTGTGGTTACACCTTCGACTTACCCGATGAGCTTCTTACTGTTTTCACAGCCAAGAACTACTTCGGTGGTGTACCTAACCAATGGCTAACATACGATCCAGAAGCGTTCTTCAACTACGCAACTTCTGACGCTGCGGTACAACAAATTGCAGACGCTACTGGTTTAGATTTCGCTGATGTACGCGCTACTATCGACGCGACAAACATCGCAAACCCACAGCCAAGTAACGACTCATTTGTTGTTGGTGAAGAAGTGCTTAGCGCCTATGCACAGTTCTATTTCTCTACTGAAATATCAGACATGCCATTAGATGTGAATTTTGGCTTCCGTTACAGTGAAACTGACACGTCTGTAGATGGAACAAGTCAAATCGTTAGAGATTTACAGCCTATTCCAAACGACCCATCAGATCTGAACGTTGTGTACGAGACAGAAGCTGGTGCTCCGGTAAACGAAACCAACAGTTATTCTTCACTACTTCCAAATGTGAATGTGAAGCTTCAATTAACTGATGATTTGTACCTTCGTTACGCATACTCAGAAACATTGACTCGCCCAATGATGGACGACTTGGTACCTGTGTTTAATGTAACTGTGTCTCGCCCTGGTAATTTGCAAGCACAAGCAGGTAACACAGCGCTACAACCATACAGCGCGACAAGCTGGGACGTATCACTAGAGTGGTATTACGATGACACAAGTTACTTCTCAGCAGCAGCGTTCAATAAAGAAGTTGAAGACTTTATAGCAAACGATACCGCTGACGAATCATTATTCCTAGACAGCGGTGAGTACGTGTTTAGTGTACTTCGTCCACGTAACGGTGAAGCACTAGAAGTTGAAGGTTTAGAGCTTGCTTGGTTGCATACCCTTGAAAGTGGTTTCGGTATTCAAGCGAACGCGACTATTGTAAATTCAGATGCTGAATTCAGCTTGCCTGGTTTAGGTAACTCTCAGAACATTACCTTGTTCTACGAGAAAGATGCTTTCCAAGCACGTGTAGCACTTAACAATCGTGAAACCTTTATGCAAGAAGCAATTAGCACATTAGGTGGAACAGAGCCTCGCTTTACAGAAACTTATACTCAAGTAGATATGAGTGTAAGCTATGACGTAAATGAAACGTTTACCGTGTTCTTCGAAGGTATCAACATTACTGATGAAGAACTAACACGTCGTGGACGTTTGTCTGAGCAATTTGTACAACAAGTTGCTGATGGTTCGCGCTACGCTGTTGGTGTTCGCGCTACCTTCTAATAACAATTAGAAAGTTAAGGGGGCGCTGACGCCCCCTTTTTGTCTTTATACTGCTGAGGAGTTTTTCGTGTCAGGCAGCTTAATCCAACTTGTCGTTTTTCTTTTTATAACCGCACTTATTGGCCTTCTTACCTATTTAAAGTGTCGCGGTCATGGGCATAGTACTGCTAACGAAAACAAGGAATACTTCCTTGCGGGTGGTGGACTATCGTGGATTTTCGTCGCAGGCTCCATTACGTTAACCAATTTAAGTACTGACCAACTGGTGGGTATGAATGGTAATCAAATGGCTTTATTAGCCTGGTGGGAGTTTGCTGCTGTAATTGGCTTAATTATTCTTGCTAAAGTATTTTTGCCGGTTTACTACCACTACAAGTGCACAACCACAACCGAACTGCTTGAATTGCGTTATAACAACAAGCACATCAGAGCAATTATTGGTTTGTTGTTCTTTTTAGGTAGTAGTCTTATTTTCATGCCAGCGGTTATCTATTCTGGCTCACTATTTATGATCAATATGTTTAATGTTGATCTCCCCCTTATGTACGTAGCAACTGCATTCGCTCTTATCGGTGCTCTTTATGCAATTTTCGGTGGATTACGAGCTGTTGCTGTTTCCGACACATATTCAGGTGTTTTGCTACTCACGATGGCGATTGTGGTTGTTGTACTGGCACTTTTCGCAATTGATTTCGATTTTTCAGGTATTCCCAAAGAACGACTTACGTTAATCGGTGACAACGACTCACCATTGCCTTGGCACACATTACTTACTGGCATGATCTTCATTCAAGCCTTTTATTGGGGAACCAATCAAGTAATAACTCAGCGAGCGATGGCCGCACCAAACTTGAAAGAAGCACAAAAAGGCGTATATGCTGCGGCAGTTATTCGCTTTATTGTAGTACCTTCAATTATCGTAATTCCGGGTATTATCTCATATAAGCTGTACGGTGATATAAACGACGCAGCATACGGCACTATTGTGGGCGATGTATTGCCTAGTTGGTTATCAGGTGTCTTCGCTGCTGCACTCGCTGCGGCTGTACTCACTACCTATAACAGTAACCTTAACTCAGCCACAGCACTTTACGTATGTGATATTCACGAAGCTTACTTCCAAAAGAAACCTAACGTTGCACGCTTAAGCGGAGTTGTAACGGCAATATTAACCGTTGTTTCATTACTCATGGTACCCATTTATGCGCAAGCAGAAAGTATCATCAATTTGCTTCAGCAACTGTGGGGCCTGATCAGTATGCCGGTGCTGTCCATCTTTGTAGTAGGTTTGCTGTTTAATAATGTAAACGCCAAAGCAGGAATATTAGCCGTGATATTTGGTGTGGCACTTTACTCTTTCTTCAGCTTTGTTCACGCCCCTTTCGGCTTACACTACATACATCTAATGCCAATAACACTTGGGTGTTGTATAGCTCTTGCATTGCTATTAAATAAAGTTGTTTTCAAACAAAGCGCACAATGGCGCGGACGTTTAATTGACTAATACCGCTTTACTTATCTAAATGGATAGAGGGTGCCAATCTATTGGCTGCCCTCCAACCTTATGTTTTTACGCATAGCACAGCAGCTATGTAAGCATCGCTGCTCCCAATACGAGGTACTTATGTCGTCTCTATCTTCTTTTGTGCGCTTATCCAATGACAGCACTACGATTATTTTTGACTGTCAAGGTCGCATGCCCAAGGTGATTTATTATGGTGCCCTACTAAGTGATACCACTACACCAGAAATGCTCAATGTCTTAAACACCCGCCAGGAAGCGAAATGCGCACCGGTTAATGAACCACCTATTTCGCTAGTTCCAACCCATGGTGAGGGGTGGACTGGCCAACCGGGTCTGGAAGTATTCGGTAACGCAGATCAATGGTCAGCGGGCTTCACACTATGCGAAGCAAATCAAACGGATAATTCCGTAGAGTTTGTTGGTGAAGATACACATCGCAGCATGCGCTTAATTACATTTGTTGAACTCGACAATCTTACGTCGATAGTTAAGTTCTTTTCTCGTCTTGAAAATATCGGCAGTGAAGCACTTAACCTCAATTACCTAAATGCTGCAAGCTTACCGTTGCCTGCTACGATGACAAAAATTAAGACTTTTGAGGGGCGTTGGTCGGCGGAATTTCAAACGCAAGATCACGATTTATTTTTTGGTAGCTACGTTCGAGAAAATCGACGTGGGAAGACCTCTCATGATACCTTTCCTGGCCTTATTGCCTTTCCGCAACACACGGGGGAATTAGATGGCGAATGTTACGGATTTCACTTAGGTGCATCAGCTAATCACAAACTACGCGCCGAACTCATGGCTGACGGTAGAAGCTATGTGCAGTTTGGTGAGCTTTTATTCCCGGGCGAAATCGTATTGCAGGCAGGGGAAAGTTATACCACACCTGTGCTATACACAGGCTTTGGTTCAAAAGGCTTTTCTTCTTTGTCTCGGCAGTTTCACAACTTTATACGCGAAAATATATTAACGCATACCGCTGAGTCGAAACCTCGCCCTGTGCACTACAACACATGGGAAGGTATTTACTTTGATCACAATGAAGACACACTAAAAGCCCTCGCTGACAAGGTCGCACCTTTGGGTATAGAGCGATTTGTGTTAGACGATGGATGGTTTAAAGGTAGACGACACGACAAAGCGGGTTTAGGCGATTGGTTTGTGGATAAGGCCATCTACCCACAAGGTTTAGATGGGCTTATTGACCACGTTACTGGACTTGGTATGGAGTTTGGCATCTGGTTTGAACCTGAAATGGTAAACCCAGACAGCGACTTGTATCGCGCACATCCTGAGTGGGCACTACAAACTCAAAACAACCCACATGTGCCTTTTAGAAATCAATATGTACTTGATTTAACTAATCCAGAAGTGGTTGCGTATCTGTATAAGGTCATCACTGATGTACTTAAAGCCTATCCGAAAATTAGTTACATTAAGTGGGACATGAACCGCGATGTGAACCATCCAGGCAATTTGCAAGGTCAGCCTGCGATGCACGGCCAAACGGCGGCACTATATTCGCTTATTGATCGTGTTAAAGCTGCGCATCCGGGCATTGAAATAGAAAGCTGCTGCTCGGGTGGTGGGCGTGTAGATTTAGGCATTCTTCCCCATACTGACCGTTTCTGGACGTCAGACTCAAACGATGCGCTTGACCGTTTGTACATTCAACGAGGCTTCTCTTACTTCTTTCCTTCTGAAGTAATGGGCGCCCATGTAGGCCCAAGAGATTGTCATATTACCGGGCGACACTTACCCATAGAAATTCGCGCGGCCGTGGCTATGTTCGGCCACATGGGTATTGAAATGGACCCACGTGAATTAACAGAGCATGAGCAAAAAGTACTGACTAATGCAATTTCACTTTACAAGCAATATCGTCACCTAACCCACCTCGGCGATTTGTATCGCATGGACGATGATGGGTTGAATGTAAAGTTTGGCTATGTCTCAAAAGATAAAACAGAAGGTCTATTCGCGTATAACAGTGTTAAAGAAACACTGCGAACTACGCCCACTCGTTTTTACTTTGCAGGGCTTGATGCCAACAAACAATACACCTTAGAGCGCATTTGGCCTGAGAAGCTAAAAGAATATACACCTTCTATCTTGCAGCAAACGGAAGGACAAATTTTTTCAGGTGAAGTGTTGATGAATTATGGTATGCAGTTACCTGTTCTCTTCCCACAAACCGCATTAATTTACGCGGTTAAAGCAATATAAGAGAATACTGACTTTGCACCATTAAGTGAATAAATCAAAAGGGCCAGTAGTGGCCCTTTCTTTTTAAACGAAAGTAGTGAATTTCCTACTTTCCTTCCATTCGTAACCCCAACGCCCAACGATTATCAAACCCTTTCCAAGGTTCCGGCACCTTGCCTTCAACAGGGGCTTGATCGCTACTGCCCGTCACATCCAAAAATGCACAGTACTCGTCTATGCCTTTCACATGACAATTCATTAATGCTAATGCAAAATGCTCATTAATAGCATTGAGCTTTTGATTGTCCCACGCAGGCTCAATGTAGCTACCTAGGTCAAATTCACTACCATAAGCTTCACTAGGTGCAGGGTGAGGCGCGACATTGTGACGCGCGTTTACCACGGTAAGCAGTTTACTGCTCTTATTACCCGTATTTTCAAACAACCAACGTATGCCGTCATAACCTGAAATATCATCGTTATCGCCAGCAACATAAAGAATAGGTACATGAATATTGTTGAGAGACGCAACATCAAACAATTGATGCTGGCCGCCCCAAGGTGCAAGAGCCAAAGCAGCTTTCCACGCTGGTAATACGTCATCACTTGATGCCTCTCCACCGGCGCAAGTGTTAAGGGCTTGCTTCACCATATTTACTGCTTGTGGTTCTTTGGTTCCTGTAAACATAGCTGCGGTTGTATCATTAAAAGCATAACATCCACCAACTGTGCTGACCGCACCGTAGCCACCCATTGAATAGCCAATTAAACCGGCCTTTGTGCTATCTACATTTCCTTTAAAGAAAGGATTTTTGACTATGGCATTTAGCGTAAATGCTTGGTCGCGAGAACGATTTAATAGTGTACTGGGAAAACCTGAGTAAGGGTTCTCGACAAAGTTAACCTCTTTATTGGTAGAGTCAGTGTGGTCAATTGCCGCAACAACATAACCATGCGATGCCAAGTGCTCACCGAGGTAATGCATTAGCGTGCGATACCCTGTATACCCATGAGAAATAACAACAACTGGATACTTACTTTCACTCTTGGCGATAGCAACATCACGTATTGCATTTGCTTGAATTTCGAATTTTTGCCCGCTGCGAGTTTGGTCATTGTAAGTCGTCAAAGCGCCATTTTCACTGGTGGGATACCACACTTCAAGTGTAAGCGCGCGTTCAACATCACCTTTAACAAAGTCAGTAACCAATTCTGGGTAAGTGATATTGATGGTTTTTACACCAACACGATATCCACCAACCTCGCTAAGTTCAGGCATAACATCTGCGGGAAAGGACTTGTAAACATTTTGAGCAGCAAAGCTAGGGGTCGTTATTGCTATCGTTGATAGAGAAGCAAAAACTGACGCCTTTAAAAAGAGGGATAACGTTTTCATATGCAGTCTTTTTTTTGTTGAACACCGACACAGTCATATTACCGATGTGGGTTTCATTAACAACCAAAACACCATTTTTATTGATGATAAGAAAAAATAAGACTGGTTAATTCTCTAGTAACACTACAGTAAAACGTATACCCAAATGATAAATTAATGTGGGCCTGTATTACGCAACTGCATAGACTTCCATCTAGCATCAAACATTGGCTTCAAAAGAGTAGGATAGCCATCAGCAATAAAACTTACTTCGCGCAGCTGGGCGCTAGCTACTTTATCTTGATTGATGTTGGCAAGCGCATAGTTAAAGTCTTCGGTTACTTGTTTACCCATTGGGGTTTTAGAACAAAATAACCTCTTCGTCCCACGCGTATCATCCGATAGTTCTTCTACTTGATAAACGTATGTGCTTTCAAGTTGATCTGACGTAAGGCTATACAGCTCCATATGTCCCACGTGACCAAAGTCAATACGCCCATTTTTAATAAGCTCTATGGTATGTAATCCTAAATCCTTTCCTAGCCCATTGAGCATAATCACATTCCGATTATTAACCCACGGTTGTATCACTTCAGAAAACGTGTTCTTAACTTCACTGTACAACACAGTACGATAATTGTCGCTTAACAGCCTTTCTAGTGATGTCATTTCAAATAGACCACTTTGAGATTGTTGAGGGGCGACATCATCTAAAACTAACTGCTGATGCAAACTTTCAGAGACGACAATTAGCATGGGCAAATTAACTGAAGATGGTTGAGAAAAATAGCCCCACGTTGTCCTTTCCTTGCGATAAGAAGCGCCGAAAAAACAATACACTTCATCTGATGTGCTTGCCGATTTAACCAAAGACCACGCACGCTTGATAGGATAAGCCTCAAACCGATGTTCGTAACCCTTTAGGTTTGTCGCCAAAAAGAACATATTGTCATACATAGGGCCTTCTGAAATGCGAATACCTTCAGTTGACGCGCCAACTTCAGGCGGACGCAGCCATACCACAGTTGGGCGATTTAGGGTTGCGGCACTATGACGAGTCTCTTCTACATTTTGCTCATGGGCGCAGCAAAAACGAGGGAACATTATCAGAGTAAGAAGTAAAAGCTGGAAAATTTGTAGAGGTGACAATGTGCCCGCCCAATTTAAAGAAGTGCCGTGAGAAAAAGTGGGAGATTGTAAACAAACACTTATCCCATGTGTGCTCATCCATCTCTCATATACGCCACTAATCTAAAATCATAATGAACGGACTAGGCCAAGAACTTGGTCACAGCGCGGTTTAGTGTTGCAGAGACATGATTTAAGCTGTCTCCTACTTGCTGGCCTTCTTCGTATACTTTAAATATATCTTCAGAATATCGCTCAACCATTTTTAGTAACACATTCTCCTGCTCTTCGGTTAATCCATATTCGAAAAGGCTCGCGTGAATTTCTTCTATCATTGTATCCATAATTTTTACGTTTTACCCTTTTGAGATTTTTCAAACGTTTGAATATGGCAAATAGATTCTTCAGTATCTTTCAATAGCTTTTTCATTTCATCAACAGCTAACAGTGCATCAGCACGACTTTCCGCCCCTTCTAAAATGATAGCAAGGTGGTCGCGAAGTCGCCCTACTTTGGCATCGTCGTCAGGTAGGTTTTTAATCAGCTGAGAAATATCGCCGAAATTTAGAATTAAGCGCTTACCTCGTTGATGAATACGCCCAATATTGCGCAATGAAGTAAGCATTTCTACTTCCAGCGGAGGGCAAGCACCGTTTGAAGAAACGGTAATATTATCTGAAGACGTGCGAATTTGAACTGTATTAGAAAGACCGAAATTAGACGTTGCAGTAACAATGGCTTGTGCAAGATCTTCGAGGGTTTTGCAACCAAAGCTATCGCGTAGAAAATGTATAACACCAGCTTGCTCACCAGCGTCCATCATCGCTGTCATAGCCGCATCCAAAGCCGTTTTTGATTGTGCTTCGGATGATTTTCTCTGCTGCCCTCGTTCTACCGCAAGACGCACTTTTTGCCGCAACTCTTCTGGATTAACGGGCTTAGTAAGGTAGTCAGATCCACCCGCTTCGTAGCCATGTTGTTTTTCTTCAATAGAGTCATTACCACTAATGAAGATAACCTCAACGTGCTCAAAACCAAGAATCTCCTTTATTTGAATACAGGTTTCGTAGCCATTCAATTTAGGCATAGACACATCAAGAAGTATGACACTTGGGCTACAACTGCCACTCAAACACAGCTCTACAGCCTTGGCACCATTCTCAGCTTCGTTGAATTGATAGTTGTTTCCCAACATCTCTTTCAGAATAGTTAGGTCGATACTTGAATCGTCAACAATTAAAAGCTCAGGCAATAGATTGGACATATGCGTGTAAATTCCTGCGTTAGTCTATAGATCGTATTTGAAAATTTGAGACATTTTTTGTCTATAGTACTAACAATAGTTGAACTTACACTATTGTGGTTATTGAACTTTCGATTAACTTTTTCTTATGTATGCGAAGCGGCCGCCATATTCACTCTTAACAATTACTTGTATGGTATTTATGAATATTTGAGTTAACGTGAATTACTGGCTTTTTTTTCAAAAAAGTATATTTGTTAGCATGATTGCAAATGAAGAATTTAGATCCAAAATTTTAGTCAAGGCTTTCACTGACTCTTCGATAGTGATAGCTGTATTATATCGCTGTTAGTCAGACAAATATCCTAAACTTTCCATAACTAGACCATGTTTATCTATTATCCTTTTCACTTGTGCGATGCTCATAACTTTCCTCCAGTTTCCTGATTCTCCTCGTCTGAAAAATCGACTTGTATCTTGAGAGGGGTTATTTTTATAACCGACTAACCTCTCTTGCAGCGCTAAATTTTGAAAATTACAGCTGTTTGCAGCCGCTCGTACTGCGTCGTTTGAATAAGGTAACTGACAAAATTCTACTATTCTACCAAGCTCTTTCACTGACGATTGCTTCAAATCCTCATAACGAACTAATAGCGATGGCAAATTCGAGTCAAAGATGCTTTTGGTATGAGCACTCCAATCAGACAAGAAAATGGGGAGCGTAGAATAGACCCTGCTCGTGTTTAACCAGCATTTGGAATCACAAATCATATCTATCGCCCTGTCTAGACTAATTTGAAAATAATACTGACACGATACTGCTATATCTCTCGGGTCTCTTATTACATGTATGATGCGATCGCAGTTACTTTGATTTAATATTGGCTTTTCGATTTCATCTTCACCGATAAGAGCATCGTGAGACTTTATCAAAGTTTGGTTATGTTCTGCTTCAAAAAAGTATCGACAAGCCTCTGACTGGTATAAACGAATTTCTGCATTATCAAGAAATGTTGTCGATATACCCATGGTGTACTCAACCCAGTAGCGGTCTGAGCTATTAATCGAATTTAATTCATTGATGTCAATTTTGCCATCTTGCTCGAGGGCCGACCACATACTTCGGACCCAGGTCGTTCCAGACTTAGGGTACGTAACTAACCAAATGCGAGGGCTGTTCATTTGTCGTTACAAAGAGTTTAAAATATCAGCGAATGACCCCTTGTGGCTGGGGTACCTGACCCTGACCATACTAGACTGTTTGGCTAGGAAAAGTAGACTTTGACTAACAAAAGCAGCGGGTAAAAGCTCAAAAGAGAGAGAAGGCAAAAAGATATGCTCTGATAGCAAAGTTAATCGTTTTAGACCTTTGACTGGCTGTGAGGATATGCTTTTTATATATTCAGCGTGAAGAGAATAAACATCACTCACGGGAAAATAGCTCTTGTCAGCACAAATCGTAAAGTCCACAGTTTTGTGGCTAAAGCCAGTATCAGCGAGTAGTGCACGTGATTGCAAATTAGTAGTTTGGTTGGAAACGGGATTTAATAGATTAAGCAATGGAGTCGCCTCAACAGAAAGAACACCTTTGTGCATCGACAGAATAGATATCTCGCTCGAAACTAATTCATAGCGACCCGAGGCGGTTTCCCACCCCACAGTATTTCTCTTTATAGCCGTCTCTCCGCAAAATATCACCGCTTTACCGTTGGGAGTTAAAGCGGTTGTGGATTTCAAAACGAGCTTTTTGTTGAGTAGCGCTTTTATAGCTAAAATAGAGCTTGCCATTGCGCGCAAAAACAGGTTTAAACTCGATTTTGTGGGTAAAAATAACAAAGCGTTACACCGCTGCATTTTCAGTTGGATGCCGTCGATACCCCTCAGTACACAACTGCGAGCTTCTACATAAATGGAGGCATTGACACGTTTCAGGCCAACTAAATTAAAGCTTTCTTTTGATATATCAATTTTACGCCCAAGCAACTTCTGTAGCTGCTTTAGAGCCTCTTCTGTAGATGCAAGCACGACGATTACTTTTTGCTACTTATCATATTCAACGTCTCAAACAATACGGATGAAATCGCAGTTTACCTACTATGAACAGAGTAACTTGGATATAACTATTATGAGAAAAACTTTCCGTCGCTGCCACCGCCATTAAAATTGTTTTGTGTTTTCGTACTCACATCATATACAAGCAATTCTGGTTTACGCCAGACAAGCTTTTCTAGTTGATTTTCATTAACTTTTTTAGTTTCTTCCGTTATAGAGTCTTTGTTCACTATTCGCTCCCCACTAATTTTTTCTATTCAAATAGCAAAGTTACTCCAACGGGAAGCTTAATTCAAATTATTGCTGTTAAAATTGAGTAAGAAAAGCCATCAATGACAAGCATCTTGTTATTTGAGAGAGAGATATGCCGACATTCTGTCCAGACTTTATTTTTTTGATACAACTAACAACCGCTTCGACATCCAAGACTTCCTGAACAACTGGGTTCTGTATGTAGCACTCGAAAGTTGCCTCAAAAGTGAAGAATTGCTTTGAAAGCCTGTGCGCTAAATCTGCACTCTGTTTTCCCTTTTTTGTCGGATACAAAACACTATTGGGTAAGTGTTTCCTCATAGCATTTCGTATCATTGAGCGCTGCTCACCATGTCTCCAAACGATGTGCTCGGGAATCCGGCCGCAGAACTCCATAATTGCCTTCAATGACGTTGGATCTACAATTGTGATGCCAAAATACTCGCTATTGACCATATTTCCCGGTCTTACCAAGCCAATGTGCTCAAAAGCTCGAAACTGACGAAGAAGCTCTTGATTGCCTAGGTACTTATTGAACCTAATACTGTCTCGCCACTCTTTCGTTAAGAATTTGGTTGCAGACCTTTGGTATTGCGAATTCAGTTTGGTGTAACGCAGATTATTAAAAATAGGTTTAAGTAATCTATTTTCTAATCCAGCTATTAATCCACCTCGTTCCGAGTAAAGCTCTCTAAAAACGAATGAAAGGTTAGCCTGCTTGACAAGTGGCCATAAACTGGGATTTCCCGTGTAAGAGATAGAGGAATTTCCTGCTTGACCAGTTAGACAAATATTAGCCCCATTAGCTGTTGCTAGCCGGTTAATTTCATGAAGCCAATAAAGGTTGTTGCTCCCAAATGCGGGAGAGGCATGAAGGCTTGCGTCTAATAAAATAGCGTCATAAATTGAAACGTCGGTGCAGAGAACTTTTTCGTGCCTTATTTGATACATTTCAGCAACTGTAGAAGCAATGGGCCACTCATCATATTGAATTTTAGGACTCTCTTCTGGAGTTCTAAAATTTGGTGTGTGAGTATACGAAATTACTTTCTTTTTCTGAGATGATATTTCGGTGAGGGCTGCTACGAGAACTGCTGACGAATCTATACCGCTGCTTAAGTGTGATGCGACCTTTGATGAGGAGGTACGCACGGCAGTTGATACTTGTTTAAAAAATAGATCTTTAAAAGCATCATCGTACTCCTCAGCATTGCGATAAATTAAAGGACTAAGTCGCTCTGGCTGCCACCATCTTCTAACCTCTAAGGCATAGCCTTGAATATATAAATAATGACCTTTTGGAATCTGAAATATACCTTTAAAGCCTGTCTCATCGGGCTTTGCCTGTCGCTGAGAATTGATAAACCCTTCGATTAAATAATCAAGGTTAGGCTCACGACTTATATCAGCTTGACACAATATTTCCTGAACGCTCGTAGAAAAATAAAAATTGTTATCGGTTCGAGCGTAATAAGTCACTCCCTTACTGGCACACTGTGCGATAATGAGACTATTGTCTTCACAGTCATAAACGGCAAAAGCCCATATCCCATCCAACAAATTGAGAGTTTCCATTTTGAATCGGTGCCACAGTAGCATTACTAGCTGTCCATCAGTTATCTGAGGATCTATTCGTCTGTCGTTTAGGGTATCAATGAGTGCATCTCGGTTACTAAGATAAAAGCTCCCACAGATTACGTAGGGAGGACTAAAAAATGGAAGAGCTTCCCTCTCGTCTTCTGGTGTGACTCTTCGGAGCAATTGTCCAAACCCAACTTGGCCTTTCACCCAACTTGAGGCCTCTTGAAATTTCCAATGTTTCGTCGACTCTTTAAACATTTTTTCGAGCGCTAGCTTTGCATACTCATGCGAGCTAATCGTCATCAAACCATAAAACGTACTCATGCTAGAAATTTCTCTTTAACCATTTACTCGAATTTTAGGTGCTGGCCCTTTAATTCTTATAGTGCAGTTTTATTCAAAACTCGTTTGACTTCGATTCTTTTATATTGTTGCTTAGCAAGTTTCGATATTACATATTTTCTCTATAAGCTTTGGAACAGACCAACTTGATATTGGACGTTCTACCAAAACAACTGGAGTACGTGTTAATACGGAGGCCAAATTACTAAATACATTTGGCCACACAGACTGAGCGTCTGATACACTTATCTTCGAAAGTAAATTCCCAAAAATAGAGAGCTTTTCAGCCGTTGTTGTAATGTGTCTAAAAGAGATTGATGTGCAGTGCGATTTAGTCAGCACGTATATGCGATTGAGTTTATAGGAAAAGAGCAATTCCTCACTTTCTAATTCAAGGCCAAATTTTTTTCTGTTTGAATCTATCAGGTTCAGCTCACTCATGTTGATATCGTAATGGATACATGTCTCTTCCCACAACTTCAACCTAGTACAACCTGAAAAAACCCTAAACTTCTCGTCATATTCACCCAATGTATCCACTATACTTAGGTCGTCGGAGACCAGCTTATAGCCTTTCCTCGTGAGAGCTAGAGATAGTGTGGACTTTCCTGCACCTGAATCACCTACCAACATTATCGCACCAGCTTTCCCCATTAGCGTGTTCCCATGAAGTGGTAATCTTCCAAGTTGAAAGTGTATCGCAGTAAAAGCCATCCCCAAGAGAACTAATGCAAGCCGGTCTTGATTTAAGTCGTCCGTGTGTTCAATGGTGATATTTTGGCCTTTTTTAACAAGTAATCTCGCACCGCAATATTCCTCTGACTTAATTAGCCAAGTTTGGTCAGATATCTCGAATCTTTCGTGTTCAATGGCAGGCTTTGATAAATGCTCGAATACCTCTCCGAAATAGATCATGACGTCAGGAACATCAAAAACAGCAGGTCGGAGTTCTTTCAAAGCAATTTGACTCTTAATTTTCAATCCAAAGCTACGGTAGAAAAAGTACTGATTAACTAAAGGGGCAGACATGAACTTGATTTTTTCATATTATTTAAAGTTGAGTTCATTATAGTCTACCATGCCATCCGGCTATCGAGTACATGCCGAGAGCTGAGATTTGATGCTTTTCTCAAGAATCCAAACCATTGATTTAATATTAATTAAATTCCAAATACTAATATGCGGCAACTTCGCGAAGCCAGTATGTAAATTTAAGAGTAGTGACACTGTGAAGAGCAAAACTAAGGAAGAGATGGCTTCCCATTCTAAAACTAAATCAAATTATAAAAGCTTGATGAAGAAAGGCTTCTTTGAGATAGCTGCAACTCTTTTACATAGAGTAAAATCAACCTCACAGCTGTCTGATGAAGAACAGGTGCTGTATGATATGTGCTTGTGTCGACTTAGTTTTTTGCCTCCTATTGATTTAACTAACGACTATTGCCGAATTTTGTCAACTTCCCAATCGATTGACCAATCAATGGCACCAATAGTGGCAGAGCAAATACTACGCCATTTAAAGTCGAAAATGTTTAATCATAAACACTCTAAATTGTTAGAGTATTTCGCAGGTAACGAGTTATTTACGCTTTACTTACAGAGCTTCTTCAACGTAGATATATCTATAGAGCATAAAATTAGAGAGCTCAGAACTACCATACTGGATTTAAGCAATGACGTTTTTTCCTGCAATGCCAGTTACTACAACCTCGCTGTCAGTCTTGCGATTCAGGCCTGTCATAGTGATTATATACTCGATATTTCTGAGGACGAATTAGGTAAGTTAGCAACTCTGGAACATGAGTGCAGAGAGAAAGAAACTGACGATTACTTTGAGAAAACGTGTTTTATTAAACTTGCAATGTACCTTCCTCCTACTGAAAACCTTAAACAAAAATTTAATTCGATAAACAGCAAAACAAAAGTAGAACGAAAGCTTTCCCAACATATAGATGAGCGTTTGGATTACCTAGGTGATGCCAACACAGTTCCTTTATTATTTTCAAGAGGGAATATCAAAGAAAGAGCGCCTGTAACCGAGGTCAAAAGTCAATATGAAAACTATCCATTTCCACGCTGGAGCAATGTCCTCACCTCTAAATCTAAGCGCACATTCCGTGAACACATGGAACATCGCGAATCATCAAATAAGAGTATAAGCGTCCCTGATAATATTGATATTCTTGTTGCTGGATGCGGAACGGGAAAGCATGTTATTTCTTTAGCCGAACGTTACTACTACAGTACGATAACAGCCATAGATTTTAGCGCCACAAGTTTAAAGTATGCGAGAATGAAAGTGGATAGAGCTACCTATCCTGATATAGAGTTTTACCAAGCTGATATTTTAGAGTTGACCAATTGGGAGAGACAATTCCACTTAATTGAATCTGTCGGCGTTATTCATCACACCATAGACCCAATAAGAACATTAAAAGTATTAGTTGATTTATTAAATCAAGGTGGTTGGATGAAAATCGGTGTATACAGTCGTTTGGCGAGGAGGTACATTGAATTTGCAAGACAAGTTATTGCAGAAGAAAATTTTAGTGATGATATCGAAGGAATGAGAGCGTTTCGAAACTTTGTTCTCAAGTCAAGAGAAACCTCTGATTTAAGAAAGCTGATTCATTATGCGGATTTTTATAATACAAACCATCTTAAAGACTTGGCATTTAATGCCTGTGAAAAGGTTTTTGATATACCTCAACTTAAAGCGATGTTGGAATTACTAGGATTAGAATTTCGAGGATTTCAGTTAGACAACAAGAGGCATTTAAGTAAGTATCGTTCTATATTTCCTGAAGACCAAGCGGGCATAAACCTTGACAATTGGGCAAGTTTTGAGACCGAAAACCCTGATACTTTTATAGGTATGTATCAATTTTGGTGTAAGAAAAAATAGTAGCTTAATATTGACTTTGGTTACGTGGAGGCGAGGCTATTTTGTACTAAAAAGCCGCTTAATAGCGGCTTTCTAAATTATTTTTCAACATTCTAATTTTTGTCTTTGGATTTAGAACGGAATATCATCATCAAAATCAAAATCTGGCTCAGCCATTGGTGGTGATTTGGGTTGAGGCTGATTATTACCTTGTGGTGCTTGATTATAACCGCCACCTTGATTGTTATTGTAACCACCTTGAGCAGGCGCTTGGTTGTAACCACCGCTTTGGTTGGCATTATATCCGCCGCCCTGCTGATTATTTTGAGGTCGTTGGTAACCACCGCCATTGCCGCCGCCTTCGCCGCCGCGACCGCCTAACATTTGCATTTGGTCGACAATAATTTCCGTTGTGTAACGGTCTTGGCCTTGCTGATCTTGCCACTTACGCGTTTGCAATTTACCTTCAACGTAAATTTGTGAACCCTTTTTCAGGTATTCTCCGGCAATTTCAGCTAAGCGACGATACATAGTAAGGCGATGCCACTCAGTGCGTTCTTGAACCTGACCCTGTTGGTCTTTCCAGCTTTCGCTGGTTGCTAGGCTTAAGTTCGCAACGGCGTTTCCGTTAGGCATGTATCTAACTTCAGGATCATTGCCAAGGTTTCCAACAAGAATAACCTTATTAACGCCTTTCGTTGCCATTGATGTCTCCTGTAACGTATATGTATGGCTTGTTGGGATACTGTGCAATGAAACACATAAAACAACAAGCGCGAAAGTTCTTCGGTATTAGCCGGCTAGTATATCGTATTTTGCAAACAAAATTGGAAGTTTTTCACCAACACATTTGCCTTTTCAAATACTATCAACATTTACTAATTACATCTTCTGCACTTTCGCCTTGTTTATTTTATGCCACTAACTATGGCATATTCGTCTTGAATAAACTTACCACCACGTAATATAAAACGCCGCTGTAAGCGCAATAACGGCTATTGCCGCAACGTCGAAGCCTTTGGTTGTTGCAAATTGCACTTCATTGAGATTTACCGCATTTTCACTTACGCCTTTTTTCTCAACAAGTGACACAACCACAGCTAGCGCAACACACAATAAGAACACTAAACCAACACGGTCTATGAACGGCAGTTCTGGCCACCAAAAGCGGAATGCTAAACTCAGTAGAAACGAGCCAAGTGCAGCAAGTAGGCCACCATTTGCAGTGGTCTTCTTCCAAAACATACCAAGTACGAACAGTGCGCATATTCCCGGAGTAAAGAACCCTGTGAATTCTTGAATGTACTGGAACGCTTGGTCGAAATTACCCAATAATGGCTTAGCCACCACCATAGCGATAATAAGCGCAACTAAGCTTACGACGCGACCTACTTTAACATAGTGCTGCTGTGACTCATTTGGACGCTTGTCTTTATACAAGTCCATGGTGAAAATCGTCGATACACTGTTGGTCATTGATGCTAGTGACGACACTATTGCGGCAACCAGCGCGGCAAAAATTACGCCTTTTAACCCCACAGGCATCAGCGTCATTAAACTAGGATATGCTTGGTCTGCTTTATCGAGCCCAGGCACAATAAGCACAGCTGCAATACCTGGCAACACTACAATAAGCGGCATAAGTAATTTCAAGAATGCAGCAAAAGCGATACCTTTTTGTGCTTCATGAACACTCTTTGCAGCAAGGGTGCGTTGAATAATGTACTGGTTAAACCCCCAATAAGAGAGATTCATTATCCACATACCGCCAATCAACACTGAAATACCCGGCAGGTCCATATAATGCGGGTTGTCTTGTGACAAGATCATGTCGAATTTTTCTGGCAGCTTGTTGGTTAGATCGACAAACCCTTGGATAACTCCATTGCCGTCACTGATAAGATTCAACGCCGTATACGACAGAAACAAACCACCTAAAACCAGTAACACCACTTGAATGATGTCGGTAAGCGCCACGGCTTTCAGCCCGCCGTAAAGTGAATACGCTAACGAGAATAATCCTAAGAACATCATGCCGTATATCATGTCTACGCCAGCAATCGTATTAATTGCTAATGCGCCTAACCACAATACTGCAGTTAGGTTCACAAAAACGTAAACACCTAACCAAAATATTGCCATTACTTTTCTAACGCGGTGATCATACCGTTGTTCCAAAAACTGCGGCATGGTGTAAATTTTGTGCTGTAAAAAAACTAGGTAAGAAGAATTTACCCACAATAAGAAGTGTTATAGCGGCCATCCACTCGTAGGAAGCTATTGCTAACCCCACTTTATAGCCAGAGCCTGACATACCAATAATTTGTTCTGCAGAAATATTTGCCGCGATTAACGAAGCACCAATGGCCCACCACGGTAAACTGGACCCTGCAAGAAAGTAATCGTTTGTATCTTTTTCGTGACCCTGTTTTTCGCGTGAAACCCACCAAGCTATACCGATGAGCGCAACAACATATATCACAAAAAATGTGATATCCAATGAAGCTAGATTCATAATAGTTCCCAAAGTTTTTATTTTGAGTGTGGCTTTAACATATTATGCAGGGTACACAGGTGAAAAGTTTTATTATTATTTGAGGTATTGCCACACCGTTATTTTATCGCCAATAAAGGCGTAGTTATGCAACGTAACTTTTCTTGTGTTGATTAGTTGTAAACACACCGTAAACATTGCAGTGCCTATTAGTATCACATTTTGTTTACTTTTTTCATCTAAAAACGTGGGTGGATATCATTATTTATATAATCAAACGATATCTAACTAATTTAGTTAAATAGTAAAGCAATAAAAAAAGCCGTATCCACGAGGATACGGCCTAAGGGACACCAACAATCATTAGTTTACAATTGTACTATCTACATACGGGAGAGAGTGTGATGTGTCGTTATGCAAAAGCACCTTGTGTTGCTGTACACACGTAAATATCAGCTGTATACCCTGTCTCATCAAAGTATTTTTGTTCTACTACCTGTTTGACAGCTTCTACTTTATCAGTGGGCGCTAGTGCTACCACGCAGCCACCGAAACCGCCTCCTGTCATGCGAACACCACCGCTTTTTCCCAATACTTCATCAATAATTTTTACCAGAAAATCAATGGGAGGAACGGTAATTTCAAAATCATCACGCATCGATACGTGCGATTGCGCCATAGCTTCGCTCACTGTAGCTATATCACCTGATTTAAGGGCTTTGCTTGCTGCTAACGTTCGAGCGTTCTCTGTAATGATATGTTTCGCTCTTCGGTATACCACATCCGGCATATGTGGCTTGGTTGTTTCGAGCAAATCCATGGTCGCTTCTCTCAGTGATGCCACGCCCATTAGAGAAGCGCCTTGTTCGCACTGTTGTCGACGTAAATTGTATTCACTATCTACCAAACCGCGCTTCACATTAGAGTTAATGATCACAATTTGATGCGAGTCTGGCAAAGGTGAGTGCTCTATTGAAAGCGACTGGCAATCCAAAAGCATCGCCTTACCTTCATTCCCCATAGCGGAAATCAACTGATCCATAATGCCACAAGAGCAACCCACAAATGTATTCTCTGCTTTCTGGCCAAGCAACGCAGCCTGCACACCGTCAATAGGCAGTTCATATAATGCACTAATGGCCTTTAAAATAGCCACTTCAAAAGAAGCAGATGAACTCAGACCTGCACCTTGAGGTACGTTTCCTGTCACTAGTAGGTTTGCACCTCCAAATTCAACATCCGTATCAGCTAATACTTTTATTACGCCTCGAACGTAGTTAGCCCAACCTTGACTTTCGTCATGTTGAATATCAGTTAAGGCGAATTCATTGTGTTGATTACCATAATCCATCGCTATTACAGAAATGTTGTTGTCATCACGTGTGGATGCTGCAACCCATGTTCCAAAATTTATGGCAGCAGGAAAAACAAAGCCTTCGTTATAATCAGTATGTTCGCCAATAAGGTTCACTCGACCAGGAGCATGAGCAACCAACGCTGGGGCGGTACCAAACTGTTGTTGGAAAGTGGTAGATAGAATTTGGTTATCCATTCGCATTCTCACGTTTTTTATAGTGCACAGTTGATAGTGCCTTTAATCGGTCAGCAGCTTGTTCTGGCGTTAAATCTCGTTGTGCTTCAGCCATCATTTCATAGCCCACCATAAATTTGCGAACACTTGCAGAGCGCAGTAAAGGTGGGAAAAAATGTGCGTGAAGTGTCCACTCTGGATGCTGCTCGTTGTCAAATGGCGCACTGTGCCACCCCATTGAGTATGGGAAAGACGTTTCAAACAAATTGTCGTACTTAGCTGTTATCTCACCAAGTATTCTTGCAAGCGTTGCCGACTGTACTTCGTTTAAATGATGCATAGACTGCACGTCGAAACGGGGCAACAATAAGGTTTCAAATGGCCATGCTGCCCAGTATGGTACTACTACCACCCAGTGATCGTTTTGACATACTACACGCTCTTGTTTGGCAATTTCTTGTTCAGCATATTCAACCAACAATGGTCTGCCATGTTCGCTGTAATATTGCTTCAATTGCACAAGCTTTTTGGCAGGGTCTGTAGGTAAGTGCTTTTGTGCCCATACTTGTCCATGGGGATGCGGATTTGAGCACCCCATCATCGCCCCTTTATTTTCAAACACTTGTACCCAACGGTAGTCTTCACCAAGCTCTTGCGTTTGCGCCTTCCAACAATTCACAACCTCAGTGCGCTCGCTATCAGACAATTCAGGCAGGGTTTTACTATGATCAGGTGAAAAACAGATAACTCGACTGCAGCCCTGCTCTGTTTCGAATTGAAACAGTCCGTTCTTTTCGCTAGTTTGTTCGGTATCCTTTTTAAGCGCAGCAAAGTCATTTTCAAAAACAAATGTACCTTCGTACGCAGGATTGACTTCACCATTAACCCTCGTATTTGACGGACACAAATAGCACGTCGGATCATAAGAGGGTTTCTGCTCGTTATTAGGCTCTTCCGATTGTCCTTGCCAAGGGCGTTTAGCGCGATGCGGTGATACCAGTACCCACTCTCCAAGCAATGGATTAAAGCGGCGATGTGGATCATTTGTTGGGTCAAATGGCGTTCCCATTATTCACTCTCACTGATGTTGCCTTGTCATGATAGTACTCAAGCAAAACGGCAATAGGGTTAAACGTTTACCCTGCAATAGTATAGCAAGCATGCTAAATGATCAATTCTGTAACAAGAAAATTATTTGTTAAAAATAATAACAATCCATTATCTTCTTACCGGATTAATTCGATAACTTTGAAGCTATACTATGCATACTATCAGTCATACTGTACGCCAAAACGATAACGAATTGTCATTTCAAACGGATTGTTCGGGTGCGTTATACAATTGGGAAAGTGTACTTTGTTTGGCGCATCAGGAAAGTGTTGCGGCTCTAAGCACAATGCGCCTATTTGAACGTCTGACTGCAAGTTTCCTGTATAAAATTGAAGACCGGGTAAAGTAGTATACAGTGCCATAGTTACGCCAGAATCAGGAGCTTTTACTACTGCTTGGGGTACGTCTTTTCCCACCTCATTCAATACATAATTGTGATCGTAACCACCTACCATGGTATAGAGTTCTGACGCATCAGCCATATGTGCTCTGGTAGATATTTTAACCTCATCCCGAAAGTCAAAAGGCGTCCCTGCAACTGAAACAAAGTCACCGGTTGGTAGCAATGTATCATCAACGTCGGTGATACTGTCGGCATTTATCTTAAGCTTTGTACTTCCCACTGTATCTTCATTGCTCAAAACAAAATACGCGTGTTGAGTAAAGCTTAGCGGGGTCGCTTTGTCAGTATCAGCACAAACGTGAAATATCAATTCATTGTCATTGGTCAGTGTATAACGCGCTTTTATGTTAACATTGCCAGGAAAACCACCCTCGCCATCAGGGCTAAATAGACTAAGTGAAAGACTCACCTCATCACTTTGTTGGTTTGTTGTCGCTTCCCATACTTTCTTGTGAAAGCCGTTTAAACCACCGTGTAGATTGTGTTTTCCACCGTTTAACTCGAGGTTGTACTGTTCATCATTTAAGATAAATTTTCCATGCCCTATACGGTTGGCGTAGCGACCTACAATTGCGCCACGGTAGCTGGCGTCTTCTATATATTCCTCGAGTGTATCGAAGGTTTGCACACAGTTTTTTGCTATCCCGCTTTTGTCTGGAACAATAATCTCTTTAATAATTCCACCGTAATTGAGTAATGTAACACGCATTCCATTGTCATTGGTTAACACATATTCGTTTACTGCCACGCCATTTGCATGACCAAAAACTGAGACTTCGATATTCATAACAAACTGTTTACCTTTCAATGTAGATTAGAGCGTATTGACCGAGGAATTTTCGCGCTCAACATGGCGAAGATCAATTCGAAAGATTGTTCGAGTTGCTGAAGGTTATACGTTTTCCATCATGTTTGACAGCTATTTGGTCGCTTTAATTTAACAGTCATAACACAATTCAATTATCTAGCCACAAAAACAGGCTCTAGAAATCTGATCTTAAAGCGAGAAGTTTACCTTTTTTGTAAATTTAATGTACGCTATGTCGGTTTAGGGCATACGCCCCTTATTTATTGCGAACATGAAGTTTTAAGATAATGGCAACAATAAAAGATATAGCCCAAGCTGCAGGTGTTTCTCTCGCGACGGTTTCAAGAGTGATCAACAACGGGCCAAAAGTAGGCAATGAAACACGTCAGCGGGTCAAAAAAATAATGGAAGAAATGGGTTATCGACCCAATGCCAATGCACGTGCACTTGTCACCAAGCGCAGTGCTTCACTTGGTGTTGTGATAGCTGAACTACACGACCCATTTTTCGCAATGCTTGCCCATGGTGTAGAGTCCATTACGCGTAAAAATAACGTGCAAATACTATTGAGTGCAGGCTCCATAGAAAAAGAAACCGAACTTCGTGCCATTGAAACCCTGTTAGAGCATCGTGTAGAAGCAATGGTTGTGCACAGTAAGGCACTGGATGACGACATGTTGATTGGCTTTGCCAAACAAGTACCAGGCTTTGTGCTAATTAACCGTTATATCCCAGAAATTGCTAATCGATGTGTTTGGTTAGACAATATAACAGGTGGCAAATTAATGGCTGAGTACGCTATTAATCAGGGTCACAAACACCTTGCCGTTATTAGCAGTCAGTATAGTATTGATGATCCTAATCATCGACTAGAAGGCATTCATCACGCTGTTGAAGCAGCTAACCTGAGTTTGCCAGAAAGCATGATTGAATATGCGACACCAGATCAAGAAGGCGGTGAGTTGGCAATGCAGAATTTACTTGCAACGGGTGCTCAATTTACCGCCGTGCTTGCCTACAATGATGCTATGGCGTCTGGTGCAATGACCATGTTGCAAGATCACGGTATTTCCGTGCCTGAACAAGTGTCTGTAATGGGCTATGACGATGTATTACTGGCAAAGTATTGTCGTCCAAAATTGACCACATTACGTTATCCAATTGAGATGATGGCAGCAAAAGCAGCAGAATTAGCACTCAAATACGCATCTGGCAGTGTACCTGAAGAAGGACTTACCTTTAAATACACACCTACTGTGGTGAAGCGCGACTCAGTTGTTCGTGTTTAACGTACTTTTTCCAGATACCGTTTCAAGCATGTTTATCAGTTTTGGGACACAACTGAAACGGTTTACAACAAACTAGCATTGTGTCAATTCACTGGGCTTACCATTTCGTATGCGTGTTGTGTATTCACATCACAACAACAGGCACATATTGACACGTGCCATTCATTTTTTTTAGTAACACTCAACATGCTTTAATAATAAAGGTTCGAAAAAATTCACAGTTTTTATGTATTGACAAAGACATTGAGTTGATCTTGCCAAACAAAATTTTATCCCCAACAATAAAAATCTCACGATCCTTCTGATACTTACGATCAAAATCTAAAAAGATCCCCCTTAACTCGCCCACAGCTATTGATTTTATTGAATTTACGTGATCTGACCACTTCCGTGTTAAACGATCCAGAATTGTGATGATATAAGGCTATTAACAGACTTACCAACAAGGTTTTCCACTACTTATCCACAGCGTCATCATTCGCTTTTTGAACGAAATAGTCCAGAAATTGCTGGTACTCTCGAATTGCTAATTCTGATTTGAGTGTTGCATTATGAGTGGCATCGGGGATAACAGAAATATATTTATTGCTGCTTGATGCATCCAGTAATAATTGTTCACTTATAGGATAAGGCGTGATTTTGTCATCTTTTCCTACTAGCAACCAAAGTGGACCTTCATAATGACGCAGGATTGGTGCTATTTGCATGCTATGTACCTCATCGTGAAGTTTCATTGAAGTGAAACTGTTGGAGAAGCTAGGTACCATATTGGCGATAAGATCGGAGATATTATTAAATGCACCGTCGAGAACTAGTCCATCAATACGCCTATTCGCCGCTACGAAACTGGCAAAATAGCTGCCGATACCTCGACCGTGTACAATGGTTGGCAGCGCGCTGTCGAAAACACTTTGCGCATAGTCAAATTGGGTTAATGCATCTTGCTTTATAGCATTTATGCTTAACGTATTTGCCCTATCACTAGAACCAACTCCCTGATAATCCAACCACAGTATATTGGCAGGTAGCTTACCTAACCGATGAATAACGTTGTTATTCTCACTAATAGGCATACGATTATCCGCGAAAAATACGATGTTAACCACAGGCTTTTGATAGGCAACGGCCAAGCCGCGTAAAGTTATCCCTTGCTTATTATTTACTTCTACGCGAGTGATTTCTGCTGAAGTATTGTCTTTTTGAATTGCAGCGTGAAGTTTGGTTGTGTCCAGAGGCTTTTGTGCAGAGTCTTGATAAAAGAATGCCGTTGGTGAAACATTTATCGCACAACCAGTAGTGAATAGACAACACAAACCAATAATAGCAATGATGATTTTCTTCATAGTGAATATTCCTTCGACCTAATTTGTGTTGACCTTCAAGCCAAAGTTTCTGTCCTTCGAAGTTGATTAAAGGCTGTTGCTCTACAGTAACATGTGCTTATCATTAGTGAATAGCGTTATTCAAATAGACTAGAGAAGAACTTGAAACAGTTTGCAACATTTGATTGATGTTGCGAACGACCTAATTTCCTTATAATTTTAAGTTTAGAGCTCCGACAATACTGCTAATGTGCAGACGGACTTAACATTATGGATAATTAAACAGGCTTTGCATGAAAAATACCGAACAAAACACAACTAAGCCACTCACTTTAATTAGAAATTTCTTACTTTCGTGCTCAGTTCCATTATTGGTTGCGTGCGAATCGACTCCACCTCCCGAACTCGACTCTTCGTTGATACCCGAGTCTCAAAGAAAGGTGTACCAAGCAAGTTTATCTAAGGCTAAAGCATGCCCTATTAATCTCGCTCAACTCGTTGATGAGCGTGCCAGCAAAGATTTACTCGTGGGCAATGACAATGTATCTCAAGATACCGTCTATGCCATGCTAAAACAGAGTTTGCACAGTATGAACGTGTCTCCTGACATTAACTCAAATAACCGAGTAAAAGTGTCATTAGAGCGTGCCTTTGTTAAGAGCCTAGGTAGTAATATTACGGCAACTGTTGTCATTAACGTACAATACAAACCCCATTATTCAGACACTTACTCACCAAGTGTGAGCTATAAAGGGCAAAGTGTAATAGTCAACACAGACATGAAAGAAGATTTACAGTCACAAATGGCAAATGGCGTTGTAGAAGAAGCGATTTTAAGAGCTACACAACGTATAAAGTCTTCTTTACTTCATAAGTGCGAAGATCCAACAGATGGATTAGATATTACCTAATGAGGCTGCATTAGCTTTTGCGGGCAATGTCGCCAACAACACGGCCATGTTCAACCATAATACAAGCCATGCCGCCATCAAGTGCGGCTTGTCTACCCATCTCGGTATCTTCAAATACCACACATTTTTCAGGCTCTATGCCCATTTCTAGTGCTGCGCGTAAAAATGTTTCAGGGTCAGGTTTACCCTTTTTTACATCGTCTGCAGTAACAAGTGTAGTTAGCTGCGGTAATATGCCGTGGTGGTTTAGTACAACCGTCGCATGTTCTCTATCTGCGCCAGTACCAACGGCAATTGGCATTTGATTTTTATAATGGTTAAAGATTAATAAGGTATCTTGGATAACTGGCGGTAAGAACGACTGTTTTTCAAATGCCAACTTTTTAACATGTGCCACTTCACTTGCAGGATGTGTCATAGCATAACGTTGGTTCATTAAGTGCACGGTTGCTTCAGAAGGTACGCCGCCTAAACTGTAGTGAAAGTCACGGTCGAAAGGGTAACCAAACGCCTCGCATGCTGCTTCCCATGCATCAATGTGCGCGGCCATCGAATCAATCAAGGTACCGTCCATATCAAAAATAATGGCTTTAAATGACGTCAAATCTATCACTGATACTCTCCTTCAATTCCATGTGATAACCGCAAAACCCCAGCTCTTGAAAATCGTGAGCTTGAAAACCATAGATTGAAAAGCTACGCGCTTAGGCAAATCGACGTTTCAGTAGATTTATGCGTTTAACACTGCTCGCGCTTGAACAGCATCGAAATCACGGTCCACTTTTAGATATACCGAATCACTCTGAACATTTATGGTCACTTCAAGCACACCGGGTACTTGCATTAACTGTTTTTGCATTTCCTCAGAAAGGTTGCCGCTAAGTGACGCTTGCATCATGACTCGCTTCACACGACTCACTTCCTTCATACCATACAATACAACAAACCAAATCAATGTACTGGCAGCGCCGACAGCATAGGCAATGTCTTGCGACCAAAAGTCGGTAACGAGCCCAGAAAGCATACCCCCTAAGAACGCACCAAAAAACTTGAAAACTGGCATAAATACCCATTGCAGTGCCCTTTTGCCCAGCAGGTGCAATACTTGATACTAAGGCCGGAAAGTTCGCTTCTAAATAATTAAAACCGGTGAAAAATAGTACCACGGCAATGGTTACCGCCCACCAGTTGTGAGGCTCAGCACTTAGTGTTAGAAACGCAATACCCATCAAAGCAACACCGATAAATAACAAAGACTTAGGTGTTCGCCCGCGCGCAATGCCCATCATAATGATAAGCCCAACAATAGACGCTCCCAGCACGGGTAGATACACGGTCCAGTGGCTTTCTAATGTCATATCAAAATGCAGTAAGGTGATTGGTAACTGAACAAAAAGTAGGGTTATCAGCATATGCAGCACCATGACACTCACGTTTAAACGCCATAACTGTGACGAAAAAACAAGACGCGCCAGCTGCCCTTTTTGAGGTAGGGTGTCACCACTACTCAACGCTTCACCATTGGGAACAACCCATTTTACTAACGGCATGCACATTAGTGCGAGAATACCTGTAATAGCGAAGACACCCGCAAGGCCGAAACTGTTGGCAATAAGCGGCCCTAAAATAACGGCTAAATAAAACGAAAAGCCAATTGCGATACCAATAATCGCAAGCACTTTGGCACGCTGACTTTCACGACTCACGTCAGTTGCCAGTGCCATGATTGCCCCTGCAATGGCTCCGGCGCCCTGAAGAATTCGCCCAACAATCATCAACGCCATACTGTCGGCATAGGCTGCAACAAAGCTACCAATGGCAAATACGCTCAACCCCAATAGAATGACTGGTTTACGCCCCCATTTATCCGACATCATACCCATGGGTATTTGCAACGCAGCTTGCGTTAACCCGTATCCACCTACCGCTAATCCAACGAGTAACGGAGAGTAATCAGGATAATCCATGGCGGCTACGGCTAAAACAGGCATAACCATAAACAAACCCATCATGCGTAAAACGTATACGGACGCAAGTGCAAGGGCGGCGCGTAATTCCAAAGCGTTCAAAGCGTCAATGTTCCTCAATTGTTTCAGTGTAGAGAGTATCAATCACCACAGCTCGCAAAATGTGACGCGAAGATGTAGCGTAAGGTCGCGAAGTGTAGCACAAATTAAAGGTGAGCCCACTTACCTTACTTACCTCAATACGCAAATAGTTATCCTATGATGATGGCGAGCTTACCTTTGGTGTGATCCCTCATCACGCATTTAAGTATAACGTGAATGTCATATCATTTTCGTAGTCAGCTATGGCATACTGACTCTTTTACTTTCTCTTAGGCTTCAATGGATAAAATCGAAATTCGCGGTGCTCGCACCCACAACTTGAAAAACATCGATTTAACACTGCCACGGGACAAACTGGTGGTGATTACGGGCCTTTCTGGCTCAGGTAAATCGTCTCTTGCATTCGACACCCTTTATGCTGAAGGCCAACGACGTTACGTTGAATCGCTGTCAGCATACGCGCGCCAGTTCCTTTCTATGATGGAAAAGCCCGATGTCGATCACATAGAAGGTCTATCCCCTGCCATATCCATTGAGCAAAAATCCACGTCCCATAACCCGCGTTCAACCGTGGGGACCATTACTGAAATATACGATTACTTGCGCTTGATGTTTGCACGTGTCGGCACACCGCGCTGCCCAGATCACGATGTACCTCTTGACGCGCAAACCGTCAGTCAAATGGTAGACAAAGTGCTTGCGATGCCAGAAGGCAGTAAGTTGATGTTGTTAGCACCTATCGTAAAAGAACGTAAGGGCGAGCACGTTAAAACCCTACAGAACTTATCCGCACAAGGGTTCATTCGCGCTCGTATCGATGGCGAGGTTTGCGACTTGTCAGATCCTCCCACTTTAGATTTGCACAAAAAGCACACCATCGAAGTGGTAGTGGACAGGTTTAAAGTGCGTGACGATATGGCACTGCGATTATCTGAGTCTTTCGAAACAGCGTTAAGCCTTGCCGGCGGGAATGCAGTCGTGGCTGACATGGATGATAAAGACGCTGAGGAAATTGTCTTTTCCGCTAACTTTGCATGTCCACATTGCGGCTACAGCTTAAGCGAGCTTGAACCACGCCTGTTTTCATTTAATAACCCTGCAGGTGCATGCCCAACGTGTGATGGACTAGGAACAAGACAATTTTTCGACCCAGCTCGTGTGGTAGGCAACGCAGAGTTAAGTTTATCTGGCGGGGCAATTCGCGGTTGGGATAAGCGCAGCTATTATTATTTTCAAATGCTACAAGCGGTTGCTGATCACTATGGGTTTAGCTTAACGGTTCCGTTTGAAGAGTTAGAAGATAGTCACAAAGATATCGTACTTTATGGCTCAAAAGGAAAATCGCTGTCGTTTAAATACATCAACGAGCGCGGCGATATCATGGAGCGCAAGCATCCATTTGAGGGCATTATTCCCAATATGGAGCGTCGATATCGCGAAACTGAATCTAATGCGGTACGCGAAGAGCTCGCTAAGTATTTAAGTCAACAACACTGTAATAGTTGTGAGGGTACGCGACTTCGCGTGGAAGCCCGTAATGTATTTATTCAAGATACAACATTACCGACTATTGCCGATATGTCCATTGCCGATGCATATAGCTTTTTTGAAACCTTAAGTTTGGAAGGGCAAAAAGCACAAATTGCAGAGAAAATTTTAAAGGAAATTCTCGATCGCTTGCGTTTTTTGGTTAACGTCGGTCTTAATTACCTTTCCATGTCGCGCAGTGCTGACACCCTATCTGGCGGTGAGGCCCAACGCATTCGACTGGCCAGTCAAATAGGCGCAGGTTTAGTTGGCGTTATGTACGTACTTGACGAGCCGTCTATCGGATTGCACCAGCGAGACAATGAACGCCTCCTAAAAACCCTGACACATCTTCGTGACTTAGGTAACACCGTATTGGTGGTAGAGCACGACGAGGACGCTATTCGCGAAGCCGACTACATTGTTGATATTGGGCCTGGTGCGGGTGTCCATGGCGGTGAGATCATCGCTCAAGGCTCTTTAGATGACATCAAAAATAGTGAAGACTCACTAACTGGAAAATATCTATCTGGCAGGGAAAAAATTGATGTTCCTGCCACAAGAACACCAGTAAAAGACGATCAGTGGTTAGTGCTTAATGGCGCCACAGGTAACAACTTAAAATCTGTCGATTTGCGTAT
This sequence comes from Alteromonas sp. KUL42, assembly GCF_006538325.1. GTDB lineage: Bacteria > Pseudomonadota > Gammaproteobacteria > Enterobacterales > Alteromonadaceae > Alteromonas. The sequence continues at coordinate 118,783 of NZ_BJKK01000006.1, read as the reverse complement.
TCCTACAGGTGTTATGACCTGTGTGACGGGAGTGTCTGGATCAGGTAAGTCGACCCTTATCAACGATACGTTTTACAAGATTGCCCAGCGCGAACTTAATAAAGCGACGACCGCTGAACCTGCTCCTCATGTTTCAATGGAAGGGCTAGAACAACTCGACAAAGTTGTTGATATAGACCAAAGCCCTATCGGCAGAACGCCGCGCTCTAATCCTGCCACCTACGCGGGTATATTCACTCCTATTCGAGAAATTTTTGCGGGTACCCAAGAATCTCGCTCACGGGGTTACAAACCAGGTCGATTTAGCTTCAACGTGAAAGGTGGGCGCTGCGAAGCGTGCCAAGGCGACGGTGTTATTAAAGTTGAAATGCACTTTTTACCCGACGTTTATGTGCCTTGTGACGTTTGCCAAGGTAAGCGTTACAACCGTGAAACGTTAGAAATTAAATTTAAAGATAAAAACATTCACGAAGTATTGGAAATGACCGTTGAAGATGCCCGTGACTTTTTCGATGCCATTCCAGCCATTTCACGAAAACTGCAAACATTAATGGATGTGGGTCTGTCTTATATTCGTCTAGGCCAAGCAGCTACCACGCTCTCTGGTGGCGAGGCGCAAAGGGTTAAGTTAGCGAAAGAGTTGTCAAAAAGAGACACTGGACAGACACTTTACATTCTTGATGAGCCTACCACGGGACTTCATTTCCACGATATTAAGCAGTTACTGGCGGTACTTCACAGGCTGCGTGACCACGGCAATACCGTTGTAGTTATTGAGCACAACCTTGACGTGATCAAAACTGCTGACTGGATTGTCGACCTTGGACCAGAGGGCGGATCTGGAGGTGGCCAGATTATTGCAGAAGGAACACCAGAGCATGTTGCTGAGCAAGACGTCTCGCATACGGGGCGCTTCTTAAAACCTCTGCTGTAACAGGTGAAGTCTGGCCAGTATTTTATGCTGGTCAGAGCTTGTATTAGTCAATCATGATATACGATAATGCAGTGTCATTTTTGCAGTGAAAATTGCTGGGGAAACAACCAATGAATCAAACACCGCCATTAGCGCTAGTGAAAACATGGTATCACTTGTTGTCTTCATCTGAAGATAACGATGTGAAAGCGCGTGCACAAGAAATGCTATTAAAAGCATTTGAATCGCCGGAAGCGATAGCGAGTTACCTGAAAAAGCACAATATTATTAAGCACTAATTAAAGCACTACAGCTTGAAATGAGGGGTGTTATCCACTCCCCTCATTACTCAAAAAAATCTGAGCTTTTTGTATAATGACGCTACACAAATATGTCAGCGTCATCGTGTTATACGCTACTGATGTTTTGCCGCTTGAATGGCTAACCCTTCACAAACCGAGTTAAACGCGTCATTTTCTAATCGAGGTAACCCAGTAAGTAGGTTTTCATAAAGGGCATCTACCACAATAGGCGACAAACTCATCCCCCCTGTGATCATCACCACTTCAGGTGTTTCTGCACTGTTTTCTAAACATTCTACGACTAGTGCTTTGACCTTATCTAGCCAAGGTTTAAGGGCCTTCTTTAAGGTCTCTTGTGTAATCTCCACGTCAAAGTCATCTTCAATATAGTGCAGTGGTAAGGTTATGTTTTGCTTACTCGACAAAAGTTCTTTCGCCATGCGAGCTGAGTTAACAACGCGAGCAGACAATTTGTTCTCTTGCACAAGTAAAAGGCGTTCTAACTGGGCAGGCTCTTTGATTACAGACATAGTTTGTGAGATATCAAGGCCGTAGTCATCTGAGAAAAATCGCGTAAGCGCAGGAATATTGTCTACGGCACACATATCGGAAAAGTATGTCGGGGGTACGGGTAGACCATTTATCATCTTCAACCCCATACCCATTTCAGGCGCAATGGCTTTTAGTACGACACTTTTATCGCAGTCCATGCCTCCTAAACGCCTTCCTGTAACAGACAATACGTCTTCTTTTCGATGTAACTGATTTGAACGAACTGGCGACAGTTTTATACAGCAAATATCTGTAGTCCCCCCTCCTATATCCACAATTAATGTCGTGGTATCTTTTGGCAAAGTTTGTTCAATTTTGTACGCCGCAGCAATAGGTTCATCTAAAAAATCAACATTGCTGAAACCCGCTTGAGTAGCAGCTTCTGTCATTATTTGTATGGCTTGAGTATTACCTTCTTCGCCACGGGTACCGTGAAACTTAATAGGGCGGCCTATAACGGCGCTCGTCACCGCTGTACCTAGCTGCAGCTCAGCACATTGTTTAAAATACGCCAACTGTTTAGCGATAATACCAATGAAGGCTTGTTTTTGGTCTGTGTCTAAAGAAGCGCCTAGGAAGTTCTTAGGAGAGTAAATTAACCGACCTTTGTCGGGCATTTTAAGGAAACGACGAAACCCTTCTTCGCCAAATGCAAATTTACCGTGCTCAACCAGTCTCAATAGCGGAATTTCATCCAATGACATGGCGTGCATAAGCTGGGCAATAGCCTTTCTTTGCAAAGCGGGCTTATTGTGCAAATCACCGCGTAAGGAGTTAATGCGATCATTGTAAAGCGACTGTTCTCTGGGATCTTTCGCAGAGTAATAGCCATCCTTAGCCTTTTCAATTTGTTCGTTAATCGCGCGTTGTAGCTGAGCTACTTTCGCTTCCACCATTGCATCGGGCGGAGGTGGTAGTTCATCTTCAAAATAGATGAATACCGATGAACGGATTTTATTCCCTTTCGCATAAAGCGGATCCAGTTTTATGTGCTGATGGGTTGTACCATCAAAATACACAACTTCTGAATTTGATGTGCCGTAATCAATCCCAATCGCCGTCATAATGTTTTCGCTTAAATAGAATCTTCGCTAAAAAGTTAAGGAGCGGATTGTAAGTAAATACGGCGTTTCTTTCTAGGGTATGTTGCTTTTTAAATTTCAAAATAAAAAACAAAGAACAACACCCCCTTAATCCCCTTAAAAAGACACGTCAGAAGATAAATAGAGAGTGTTAACTATTCAACTGTCTCATTCTTGACCATAAAATTGCCCGTGAACTTATCAGCAAGCATCGACACTGCATAAGCCAATTCTCTATCTCCAGAGAACATAGTGTTTAAAATGGGCGTGTTATGATTGAACGCATCTTGATTGGCTACAGATTGAGGAACAAAATTCTCTCTGTAGCTACCATTCACATGATACAAACGCTCAAAACCAAGCTCGACGGTGATGGATGAATTAGGTAAAGTGAACTGAGAAATTCCCCCTAATAAGTCAGCCATGGGTTCACCTACAACCGCCTTCGCGCCTATTGCATCAAAACCAATGGTCATACCCTCACCCATACTCCCCGTCCAACGTCCAGCAAGCACAACCACAGGTTTATTGTAGTGAGGGGCTGTTGGTTGAACATAAGCAGTTTGTAATGTCGCGTCTTGATAATTTTGTTTCGGTGTCTGCAGTTGATACCTTTGATACGCGGTTTTTCTATCCACAAAGTGCCCCAAAATAGGCTCTGCAACGCTGGTATTACCGCCACTTGGGGTATTTCTTAAATCAATCACAAGCCCTTTGGTATGTGCTAGCTCCTCAATTGCGCGGGTAAAAGCGCTAACGGTATTGCTATCGCCCAAGTTATTGTTAAATCGAATGTACCCTACGTCATCAATTTCTTTTACCACTAGCGCTGGGCCATCTTTAAGCGCATTAATTGCTTCATAAGATGGTGCTAAATTCACGGTGACCACATCACCATTTTGCGCAATAGCACTCACTTCTCTAGGTTGGTTGCGATAGCCTCCAAGAGCCACGTTAACTGCCCACACTTTGTGGTTGTCGGTAAGTGGGAAAGTTGTGTGGTTGAATACCGTGTTTATCACTTCGGTAATTGTTTTACCGTCAATGTTAGTCACAGTATCACCAACCGATAATTTGCTCTTCGATGCTGCGCTACCGGCTTTTATTCGCTCAATCACAAATTTATCAGCATGTTTAGCTACCCAAATATCTGACCCTGTGGGCGTTACGCTAAAATCATTACTGTTAAGTGGGCTAACATTGAAGTGCGGGTCGATAAAGAACTGCTTAATCACTTGCAAAAAATCAACAAACTCTTCTTCACTTTGTATGGCTATGGCTTGCTTTGAGTAGTACTGCTTAAGGGCAGGCCAATCAACAGGAGCTGTATCAAGATAGGCGTAATTGTCTTCCACTAGTTGTACAAATTCTTGCCAACTGGCCTTAGCATCAAATTGTGGAGACTGGGCGCAACTCATCAAAGTGACAAGTAGAAAGCCAATAGTAGCAATGCGATAAAACATAATAATCCTTTTATAAATCGGTTTTAAATATAAGAGCCACTTGATATTACGACTCGTACTTTGGGTAGTGTTCCAATAGACGGGTCACCAATGGTCTCTTTTTTAATGCCTTTTCCATTTGTGTCAGAGCATGCTCTACGTCCACATCGATTTCTTGCCATAGCTTGTCATAGACGTGCTCGAAGTCTTGCATAATTGAAACTATCTTTGCGGCTTCCTGCTCGGCTTCAGGGGCAATAAGATAGACCCGTTTCCTCGAATCTCGCTGGTCAGGCTGCGATGTGAAAAAGCCGTCCTGCACACTACTTTTCAGTCTACTTTCAATAAGCTGTCGAGAAAGACCAATATGTTCAGCCAATTCTGTAGAAGACAACGGGCCCTGTGTATAAAGGGCCAATAGAATTGAAATACGATTAGCGGGTAAATTAATGCCTAATTCGTTAAATACGTCTTGGCCTTGTATAGCGATAAGCTCGGCGCAGCGCATTAATATGGCACCAAACTGTGGACTTCTGATCATTATCCTTTCATTCCTTTCGAACGTTACTTACTAGAGCGTGTCGTTTTTGTTCAGCACTTGCATAGCTCTTATCTAATTCTTACTTAACATTACAGGCTTTAACTACGAGCATTGATAATTTATGAAAATATTTGCGCAAATATTTTCATAAATCAACCTTTTTTTATTGTTAGTAATAGAGCCTGTTTATCTTTGTTCATAAATTGATTTTAAAATTAGGCAGTGGAAGAAAGACAGTGACCGTGATTTTTGCCTACTGAAATACCAGTCGCATAATGCTAAAGTGATGAAAAACAAATACAGATACCCTGCCAATTTATGAATAATGCAACACCGTTAGTCACGTCATTTGATGTGCGATTTTGCGAAACCGACGCACTACAGCACGTGAGTAACACCGCCCTTGTAGCGTGGTTTGAAGCGGCTCGAGAGCCTATTTTTCGTATGTTCACCCCAGAATTAGACTTACAAAACTGGCCTCTCATTCTTGCCAGTTATAAAGTCGATTTTCTTGCACAGATTTTCTATGGTATGCCTGTAACCGTAAAAACCTATGTTAGCCGATTAGGCAATAGTGCATTCGATGTCTATCAAGAACTTTGGCAAGATGACAAACTTTGTTCTACTGGTGTAACCACCATGGTGCATTTTGACTACAAAACACAGCGTTCTGCACCCATCCCAGATTCAGTGAAGGCATCATTGCAATCTCTCTTCAAAGACTTGTCACAACAATAAGTACAAAATAGAGGCACTATGAGCGATTTAATAGAAGTCATAGATAACGTTCTTCCACCAGAGTTATGCACTCAGTTGATGGAGCGGTTTGAGAAAAGTCCAAATTTAAGTCAAGGTCGTACTGGTGGTGGTGTTGACTTGGATAAGAAGCGTAGCACTGATGTGTCAATTAGTCGCAACAGCGAATTTCAAGACTTGTTCAAACAAGTAATGCAATTTACCGGGCAGCAATTGGTTGCCTACATAGAAAAATATTACTTTGCACTGGTGGGCCCTATAGGGTTAACCGTACGCCACCCTAAAACTGGCGAGCCAGTTAAAGTGACAGCAGAAAATTTTGATGAAGTTGGCAAGCCTAACCTGCCCAATTTAGTTAACTATTTGTTCCGTATAGGTGATGTTAACGCGCAGCGGTATACTGCCGGAAACGGTGGTTATCCTTATTGGCATTCAGAGGTGTACCCACAGGTGCAACACAATGATGCGCTGCATCGGGTACTGTTATTTATGTTTTACCTAAACGACGTGGAAGACGGCGGAGAAACCGAGTTCTATTATCAGAACCGCGCGGTGAGGCCCAAAGCCGGTAGAATGGTGATCGCCCCGGCGTACTTCACCCATACTCATCGTGGTCAAATACCAAAAAGTAACGACAAATATATTCTAACCTCTTGGCTTTTATTTAACCGTGCTGAGAAGATTTATACGCAAGGTTAACGCGTTTATCCCAAAGACTAGCAAGCTCTAGGTAGATTTATTCAAAGCACTTGTGTCTCTAGGTGCAAGTGTATGCTTAGGGCCTGTTAATCTTTGGTAAAAAGCAAAAAAGTAGCGTGCCCAGTAATACGCAACAAGAGAAAATCAATGATAGCTGAATGGAAAAATCTACCAGCAACCCAGTAACAAAAGCGCCTAGTGATGCAAAGCTAATTTTGGCAGCAGCCACCCACATGTAAATTTGTGCCGCTCCTTGAGTAGGTGCGTATTCACTGCGTGCCGCCAAAGTGACGGCGAAAAAAATCGAATTGATGACGCCACATAGCCAAAATGCAAATAACCCCATAGAAAACGAGCCACTCAGCAAAACCAGTATTAATGTAAGAAACAGCAGTACGCCAATATTGCGTAGTAATATTAAGGCGTCACTACGTAGTGGCCTAAACATCAATAGAACAGCGCCACACAAGCAACCAACACCATATAAAGTAACTAAATAAGCGCCACTTTCCTTACTGTGTAACCAAGCCTCACTAAGATAAACTGCCATTACAGGTAAAGCTGCAATACTGAACGATGCTCCTGACGTCATTGCTATGGTCAGTCGAAGTGGTTTTGACCCCTTTATTGTTGAGATAACGAGCTTAAAACTGGGAGCGGCCTTAGCTCCTTCCCCTCTTTGCATTGATGCCAATGAAGGTAGGCACAACGTGAAGATACCGGCCACTACAGGTAACCACATAACAGCGCTAATACTCAGCTTTATCGGGTAGAGTTCGCTAAGCAAGGCTACCAACATGGGGCCGAGCGTTAAGCCAAGTCCGTAAGTTAATGTATCTAGGCTTTGCGCTTTGCGCTTCGAAGTAAGATCGTCGTTTACCAATTTTACTGTTTGGGTACTCAAGCCCCCCATCATAAACGAAGTACAAGTTCCACATATCAAGAGCGCTAGCACGCTCAACCATGTCGCTTGGCTTTCAAACCCAAGAACCGCAACTTGAAAGCATACTGCAAATAGAAAACACGCTGTAGAAATAGTAAAGCGGGGGTCCGTATTGCTATCTAACCAACGGCCATATACCGGCCCTAAGATATGCGGAGCGGTCAAACATGCAGCTAGCGCACCTGCTGTTTTACCATTCATACCATAGGTGCGCGCTAGTAATATAACCGCTACCGTAGCACCTCCCGTCGTAATACGGGCTGGTACTGCGGCAAACATATAGCGTGTAAGCCCAGAAGAAAAGGACATTGCCATCGCAGATACCTTCAAATGCAAGTGAGGTTATACCAAGTTCAACTTATTAATTAGATTGTCCAATTCCATATGGTCTTTCGAGCTTATTGGTAAAAACGGTGATGGTAAGCTATTGCCTTCGCAAAAGCCAAGAATGTCAGCCACAGCAGCCATTACTCTTAATCCACCACCATTACGTGCAAATAGCTCCCAAACACCGTTCAACGACTCTGATACCGTATTAGCATTCGCTGACTCATTCGACTGAGCAAGCGCAATAATATGTTTGACTGTTCTAGGAAACATTCCACCAATAACAGAAAGCCACAAGTCACAGCCTTCAGCCATTCCTTTAGCGCCAAAGGCATCACCACTGACGCCAATTGCAATATGTTCAGGAAGTAAGCCTCTCAGTGTTGCTAAACGCTCAGAACCCTGCTGTGTCGCAAACGGCATACCCGGGATCTTTATTGCACCAATATTCGGAAGTTCAGCAATTCGACGGTAAAGTGCATCACTGAAAGTAAAGTTGGTTACTCTAGGGTTTTCATATACGCAAACAGGGACAGATACTGCCTGACTTACTGCACTATACAAACTAAACACTTCGTCTTCGTTAAGCGGGTGATAGGAAACTGGCGCTAAGAGTACTGCTTTCGCTCCTGCTTTTTGCACTGCTTCCACATTGTGTAAAACATCAATAGTTCGTAGCGCTCCTACACCCACCATAACGGGAATATCCGTAGCCTGTTCAACTGCCAATGTGGTTAGTTCAGATAATTGCGCTCTGGTTAAGTAAGGATACAGTCCGGTTGAACCCATAGCACAAATTGATTCAACATTTGCGGAAACAAGGTTTTCTATAATCCGTACAAATGCGTTATGGTCAATGTGCTCGTTTTTAAAAGGCGTAATAGGAAAAGCTGATAAACCAGTAAACATTGGGCGTACTCTTTGTTTAAAATACAGTAATAAAATGAAAACATGGGACAACAGCAAAACCCCATGACAAAAACAATATTGACATAGGACAAAAATGAAAGTCAAGATTTCAGGTCATTCTGCGCAAGAAATTTTTGAGTCAGTGCGTGAACTTACTAAGTCAGGTGATCTGCAAACCGGTGACTCACTCCCCCCCCGTAAGAGAGCTTGCACAACAGCTTGGCGTGAACAGGAATACCGTTTCTTCAGCCTACCAACGTTTATCTAAAGCGGGTATAGCAATTACACAAGGGCGTTTAGGCACGCGTATATGCGCTGACCTAAAACCAGGAGAGCAAGAGGGCGCAACAAAAACGGAGCTCTTTGATCTAGCCGATGGCAGCCCAAGCAAAGCGTGGCTGCCTGATTTAAATGACGTTGCTGCATCTACGCTTTTCAATCAGTACCTTTATGGTGAAGAGACCATTCTTCCTCACGTGGAGGAGTATGGACGTAATTGGTTTAAAGGCGCATGCCCTCAAAACTTTAAAATCACCCTGTGTAACGGCGCCATAGACACCCTTGAGCGTATGATGGCAGCGCATCTCGTTCCCGGAGACAAAGTGGTTGTTGAAGACCCTTGTTATATCAGTTCAGCCAACGCTATTCGTTTGGCTGGAATGCAAGTGATTGGTGCAACGGTCGATGAGCATGGTATGCAAGCTGAAGCCCTTGAGGCGGCGCTAGAAAAGGGCGCAAAGGCGGTATTGGTTACACCTAGGGCGCACAATCCAACGGGCGTTAATATTACCCAAGAACGAGCCGAGGAAATTAAAAGCGTGCTTGCGCGCTATCCTGATGTGATTGTAATGGAAGACGACCACTTTTCATTACTTGCCCTGACTCCACACTACTCTGTTATTCCCCCCACAACACGCAACTGGGCAATATATCGCTCGGTGTCCAAAGGCTTAGGACCAGATCTTCGAATGGCCTTTGTGGCTGCTGACCGCGAATCAGTTAAACGCATTAATACACGTCTTGCTCCAGGCATGTCTTGGGTTAGTCGCGTGCTTCAGGCTATGGTGTATACCTGTCTAACAAACGATAAATTCGTACAGCAATTGCATCTTGCTAAAGCGCATTGTGCGGCCCACCGAAGCACACTTATACAGGCATTGAAACACCACGGTATTTCATTAGTTGATACAATTGATGGGCTAAATGTGTGGGTTCCCGTAAAGCAAGACAGTCAGGCAACTGCGTTTTCGCTTACGCGCAAAGGGTGGTTAGTGAGGCCGGGAAGCTCGTTTGACGTAGACACGAAGTCTGAAGCTATAAGAGTGAGTATTCAAAAAATAGAGGCAAAAACCGCTGATACGTTTGCGCGCGATTTGGCTGATATTATTAGAGGCTGACTATGGTTATTAGGGATCATTAGGCAGCCCCTACATTACTAAAACGCTTCTACGAGTTCACCTTTTAAACGGTAGCCCACCGACGCAATATCACCTTTCCAGCCATCTGTGGAAAGCTCACCGGTTACCCAAATAGCATCATAAATATTGTCAATGCGTACGCCTTCTTCAAACTTCACGTAAACAATTTGATTTGAAGGCGGCGGGGGTACATGGATACACGCGCCAAAATACGGTACTAAAAGGAATTCCGTCGTCAATTCTGCTGTACCTTCCAGAGGAACAACAAAACCAGGTATTTTTACGCGTTTACCATCGTAGGTTGCAACAACAGGTGCATCGGGTTGAAGTTGACTCATTTCTCCATTGTGCTGCACAGCAGGCGGTGCTAACTCATTAAAGCCCTCGGGGACTAAGTCTTCCCAATACACTTCAACTGGTGCTTCATCTGCCAACGCTCTAGCGCCCAGTAAAGTAAACAGCAAAGTAAATAACAGTTTAAACGTTGTGTTTCGATGAGTCATACACACTCTATTTTTCAAACAAATAAAAAAAGGCTGGATAGTACCAGCCTTTTTAGCATCAATTGCACGCAGGTTAAATTATTCTGCTTCGAAACGCGCGATACTTGCGGTAATTTCGTCTTTTGCTGCAGCAGCATCTGCCCAGCCGTCAACTTTAACCCACTTACCTGGCTCAAGATCTTTGTAATGTTCAAAGAAGTGCTCAATTTGCTTAAGTAGTAGCGGAGGCACGTCTGAAATTTCTTTAACGTCGCGATAGATAGTAGACAGTTTGTCTACCGGTACAGCAAGTACTTTCGCATCTTTACCTGACTCGTCAGTCATGTTAAGTACGCCAACAGGACGGCACTTGATAACAGAACCCGCAAGTAGTGGGAAAGGTGTCATAACAAGTACGTCAACTGGGTCACCGTCTTCAGACAATGTGTTGTTCACGTAACCGTAGTTCGTTGGGTAGTGCATACATGTTGCCATGAAGCGGTCAACAAAAAGCGCACCTGTGTCTTTATCTACTTCGTACTTCACCGGGTCAGCGTGGGCTGGAATTTCGATGATCACGTTAACTTCGTCTGGCACATTCTTACCAGCAGAAATAGCACTTAAGCTCATTCTTCGATCCTTTCATTGATATGTTTAAAATTTTGGCCCTAAGTATACGGTGACCGCGGCAAAATAAAAACGGTTTACGACTCTTGTCGTAGTATTCTCAGTATTTTTTATTAAATTTTGCCGCCAGTAGGTCTATTTGGCCTACTCTCGATAACTCAGGCACATATCGACTTCGTCTTTTGAACCAATAAGGCAAGGCACGCGCTGATGAATTTCTTCTGGCATAACCTCTAAAATGCGACCATTGCCGGTTTCCGCTTTACCACCCGCTTGTTCCATCAAAAATGCCATTGGGTTTGCTTCATATAACAGGCGTAATTTACCTGGTTTTGACGGGTCGCGATTGTCAAAGGGATACATAAAAATACCACCGCGACATAATAGACGATGTATATCACCCACCATCGCTGCAACCCAACGCATATTAAAGTCCTTGCCTCGTGGGCCATCTTTGCCCGCCAACAAGTCAGCAACATAGGCTTGCATTGATGGTTCCCAATGACGCTGATTTGATGCGTTTATTGAAAACTCAGAGGTTTCTGTTGGTACTTGAATATTAGGATGCGTAAGCAGGAAGCCGCCATGGGTTTTATCAAGTGTATAAATATGTGTGCCACGGCCAGTGGTTAGCGCCAACATGGTTGATGGCCCGTAAAGTACATAACCTGCTGCAACCATTTGCGTACCGGGCTGTAGAAATGCAGAAGGGTCGTCAGCGTCCATCCATTGAGGAGCATGCGCTATAGAAAATATGGTCCCTATCAGGCTGTTAATTTCAGTGTTTGATGAACCATCGAGTGGATCAAAGCTCACCAAATACTTACCTTCTGGGTTACACGGTACAACATCGTCTTCTTCTTCCGACGAAATCGCTTTCACATAACCTGATTCCCGTAGCGTATCTTTTAAAATATGGTTAGAGATAACGTCGAGCTTCTTTTGGGTTTCGCCTTGAACATTTTCAGAAAGCGTTGAACCAAGTACGCCTGCAAGCGCACCTTGACTCACGCGGAAAGAAATTTCTTTACAGCCTGCAAGTAGCGTTCGAATGAGTAAGATCAACTCAAGTGGCGCGCCATCTTGTTGCAGTTGGGAGTTTAAACGTTTCATTGAATGTAAGCCTTTTTTGGTGTGTAGGGTTTTATGTTGTAAGGTGCCCAGCTTTCCTTACCGGCTTATCGCTCACAACATTGACAGGTAAATCAATATTTTTACCTTAAGCACGAATATTGACCCTGTGTGTGTAGATTGTAACCGTGTTCGACACGAAGTGGAATATGCTTATAGTATGCCATTTACACACCATACCAGTTGATGTAGCAACGATTTTACGTTAGTACGACGTTTTTTTGGGAAATTGCGTTATCCCTGTGTAATTAGGTTCTGATACAGTAACCCCATCACATGATAATTCGTTGAGAATGCACTATGCATGTACATATACTAGGTATTTGCGGCAGTTTTATGGGTGGTATTGCTGCTATTGCCAAAGCCATGGGCCACAAAGTGACCGGTTCAGACAAAAACGTCTACCCGCCCATGAGCACACAACTTGAAGCCTTGGGTATTGAGTTAACCGAAGGGTATGACGAAAGCCAATTTAATCCTGCCCCAGATATGGTTGTTATTGGTAACGCAATGTCTCGAGGCAACCCTGCCGTTGAGTACGTTTTGGACCGAAACTTACCCTACACTAGCGGCCCTCAATGGTTACTCGACAATCTATTGAAAGACCGATGGGTAATTGGGGTTTCAGGCACACACGGTAAAACTACCACCAGCAGCATCGTTGCCTGGATTTTAGAGCACGCTGGGTTAAACCCAGGTTATTTGATAGGTGGCGTACCTGAAAACTTTGGTGTCTCTGCGCGTGTTGGAGATAGCCCGTTCTTTGTTATTGAAGCAGACGAATACGACAGTGCATTTTTCGATAAGCGCTCCAAGTTTGTGCATTATCGCCCTAAAACTCTTGTTATTAATAACTTAGAATTTGATCACGCTGATATCTTTGCTGACCTTGGCGCAATTCAAACCCAGTTCCATCATCTAGTAAGAATGGTGCCGCAAAATGGATTGATACTCACACCCAACAACACTCCTTCCATTGAAGAAACCTTAGCTCGCGGTTGTTGGTCATCGCGCCAATCGCTTGGGAAAGAATGGCAAGCAGAGTTGATACAAAGCGATGGCAGCGCTTTTCACATTCTACATAACAGCGTTCAAGTAGGAACTGTGACTTGGTCATTACTCGGTCAGCATAATGTGGACAACGCCTTAATGGCCATAGCAGCAGCACATCACGCCGGTGTTACACTTAACGATGCTATTGAAGCTTTGTCTTATTTCAAGAACGTTAAACGACGCATGGAAATTAAAGGTACGGTGAATAACGTTACTGTGTATGACGATTTCGCGCACCATCCAACCGCCATTGCAACCACACTTGATGGCCTGCGTAACCGTGTTGGAGGTGCACGCATTATAGCCGTACTAGAACCTCGCTCTAATACCATGAAGATGGGTATACACAAAGATACATTGGCGCAATCTTGGCAAAATGCTGATATGACGTTGCTATACGAACCTGAAGGAATGGACTGGTCTTTATCAGAAACGGCCAGCTTAAGTACCACGCCCACAACCTGCTTTAATAGCGTGGAAGCGATCGTAAAGGAGTTAGCTCACGTAGCACAACCAGGCGACCATATTCTTGTTATGAGCAATGGTGGCTTTGAGGGTATTCACAGTCGAATTCTCACTGCACTAGAGGCTCAATAAGCGAGTTCATCAGTGCAAAATTCTGGCAGCATAAAAATGCTCGCAGAGACATAGTTAAGAAATATCAAATGAAGCCAAACAATGAGGCAATATAATGAAACACGATAAGCAGGTAACGCTTGCTATCACAGGGGCGTCAGGTGCTCCTTATGCGTTAACACTTCTTCAGTCACTCGTTAAGGCAGACTATCAAGTTTATGTCCTGATATCGTCCGCTGCTAAAGTGGTGTTCGCTACTGAACAAAACATTAAAATTCCGGCTCGGCCAGAAGACGTTGCGACCTTTTTTTCGCAACATTGCAATGCAAAGCCCGACCAAATTAAAGTTTTTGGAAAGGAAGAATGGTTTTCACCAGTTGCTTCAGGTTCAGCAGCGCCTGCAAAAATGGTAGTTTGCCCGTGTTCAACTGGCACCTTATCAGCAATTAGCATTGGCGCGAGTGACAACCTAATCGAACGCGCTGCAGATGTGGTACTCAAAGAGCGCGGTCAACTTATCTTAGTACCGAGAGAAATGCCACTCTCCACTATTCACTTAGAGAATATGGTAAAGCTGTCACAAATGGGTGCCACAATTATGCCTGCCTCGCCGGGCTTTTATCACAATCCAGAATCTATAGACGACCTGGTAGACTTTGTGGTGGCACGTATACTAGACCACTTAGGAATAGAACAATCTTTGGTAGCCAGATGGGGTTACCAATCATCGAAACACACAAAGGGTTCTTCATGTTGATCAATAAAACCTGTGCCATTGCGCTGAGCACGTTCCTCACTTTAAGCGTTGCAACACCTGTCTTTGGTTGGGGGCAAACAGGTCATCGCGTAACAGGCGCTATTGCAGAGCAGTATTTAAGCCCGTTATCACGCGCAGCGCTTATGGAGTTATTGCCCAATGGCTCACTTGCGCAAGCGGCTACCCACGCCGATGACATGCGTTCAGATAAGAGCGAATTTTGGCAAAAGACTGCAAGCCCTTGGCATTATGTCTCGGTTCCCCATGGTACAACCTACTCGATAGAAAATGCGCCCGAAGAAGGCGACGCAGTGACAGCATTAACTCAGTTTACTCAAACCCTGAAAAGCAAAACTGCAAGCTTAGAAGAAAAACGCCTAGCACTGCAGTTTATCGTGCATATTATTGGTGACTTGCACCAACCTCTTCACGCAGGTAATGGCACTGATAGAGGGGGCAACGATGTTAAGGTTCGTTTCTTCTGGCAAGACTCTAACTTACATAGAGTTTGGGATTCAGAAATGCTAGACCAACGCCAGTTGTCATACACGGAATGGACACAGTGGTTAACTGAAGCCATTACTGCAGAAGAAATTCGTCAATGGGCGACCACTGACGTAATGGTGTGGATAAAAGAGAGTACGGAAATTCGCGATACCATTTACCCTAAAAACGCGAATGACATCAATTATGACTATTTATATGTAAACCTCCCCACTGCCAAAACGCGCTTACAAATGGCGGGGATACGTATTGCGCTTTATCTCAATGCTGTGTTTGAGGCTGCGAACAAGTGATGTATTTTTGTGTACAAGGCTATTTAGCCTTGTACACATTGGTGAAAATTAGCTGATTTAGTCAATATCGAGCGGCTCAGGAGATAAGATAACCCCTGTACTATCGGCATATAAGTGATCTTCAGGCAAGAAAGTAACGCCGCCAAAATTCACCGGTACATCCACTTCCCCTGTACTTTCGCTATCTGCATTAACCGGGATAGCAGCGACAGCTAAAACACCGATGTCCAGCTCCGCCAAACTATCAATTTCTCTAACGCTGCCATAGCACACAACGCCTTCCCAATCGTTATCGATGGCAATTTGTGCAGAGGATGCATCGAATAATGCGCGACGTGTCGAGCCGCCACCATCGATCAACAGAACTTTCCCAGCTCCTGGTTGAGCCAACACTCTGTCGATTAACCCTCTATCTTCAAAACATTTGATGGTTGTGATTTCCCCTCCAAAAGAGTAACGGCCACCAAAGCTCGCGAAAATTGGATCGACCACGTCTACGCTGTCTGCAAACAAATCACATAATTCAGATGTGTTGTATTCCATTGTTGTGCCTTACTTTATCAAGAGGGTTAGGACGACTTTTACAACCTTAGCATAGCATTAAATGTTGCCTTGCAAACCACTGATTTAATGCGATTCATCGAATTGTATTGATTGGTGAAAAATCGAATGTATTTATTACATTACCCTCGAACTTAGCACATATCTTGCTTTGATTAAGTGTAGAAGGCATGAATTCGTGGGCGATATTACAGGCAGTAACAATAGACCAGTACCCTCAGTTGAGTACCATTGTAAGAAAAGTTTCTTTTTTTCTTCACCCACTGGTCACACATCGCACTTAGCCTACTTATTAATCAACACATAGAGGACAAGGCGATGCTGATAAAATCGTTGACGAAATACGATACCGACCTTTTTTATCGCCTCTATAAACTGACGCAAAAAAGAGACTGTCGCAGTATCATCTGGCTTTCTAAGACCGGTGATGGATACTTGTATTTCGCCATTGGTATGCTGTTGTGGGCATTTGAGCCTGAGCACGGCGAGCTTTTCCTTTACACGGCACTTATGGCCTATGCGTTAGAGCTTCCATTGTATGTGATGTTGAAGAAGATGTTCAAACGGCCTCGCCCTTGTGATTTTCTCATAAACCTTACTGCACACGTTACCCCCTCAGACAAGTTCTCTCTGCCTTCAGGGCACACCGCCGCTGCATGGCTAATGGCAAGTATTGTTGCATACTATTATCCCTCATTTACTTTGCTCGCTTACTGCTGGGCAGCCTTAATAGGGCTTTCACGGGTTTTACTGGGAGTGCATTATCCATCAGACGTAGTGGCCGGCACTTTTCTGGGTATCACTATCGCTTCATTAAGTCTTGCCATTCTGGGGTAATATGAAACTTTTATATGGTGTCCAAGGCACGGGTAATGGTCACATCGCTCGCGCTCGAATTATGGCTTCTGCATTAGCACAGCGCAGCGACATTGATGTAGACTTCGTTTTTAGTGGCCGTGCCCCTGAAAAGTATTTCGATATGGATGTATTTGGTGAGTACCGAACCCTAACTGGATTAAGCTTTATCACTAAGGGTGGCAAAGTAGATAAGTGGGGCACTGTTCGCCGAGCCAACCTCCGTCAATTCTCCAATGACGTAAAAGCTTTTGATGTCAATGGTTATGATTTATTAATCAATGACTTTGAGCCCGTGACAGCGTGGGCAGCGAAGCGCAATAACCTCCCTTCAATATCAATTAGTCATCAAGCGGCTTTTTCTTATGACGTGCCTAAAAGCGGTAATACCATTTTAGACTCACTCCTTGTAAAGCTGTTTGCTCCAACCCAGCTTCAACTGGGCGTACATTGGTATCATTTCAATCAGCCAATCATTCCACCATTTGTAGCAGATAAGCCCGCCATTGCGCCTGCCCGAGGGCATGTACTGGTTTATCTTCCTTTCGAAGAAGTCGACGATATCCAGCAAATGCTTGAACCCTTAAGCGACCAGGCTTTTGAGTGCTTTCATCCCGACATTGGGGAAGTTAGAGAAGAAGGTCATATTCGCTGGAATCCTACTTCCAAGAAACATTTTCAGCGCGCACTTCAGCATTGTGATGGCGTTATCGCCAATGGTGGTTTCGAATTGTCGAGTGAAGCTCTGCAATTGGGCAAGAAATTGCTCATCAAACCATTACATGGGCAGTTTGAGCAGCTCTCTAACGTGTTAACCCTCAACAAACTTGACCTATGCCAAACGCTATTCCAGTTAGACACAGATATTGTTGAAGAGTGGTTAGAAGCCCCCGAAAATGAAGCGATCACCTTTCCTGATGATCCCACTATACTAATTGACTGGCTTAAGAAAGGCGATTTCTCTGACATCCAAAGTTTGTGTGATGCACTGTGGAAAAACGTCCATTATGGCGATAAAACACGAGAACGCCTTTTGGCTCTTGCAATTTAGCACGGCAATGCGATGATAGCGGCATTTGTCGTATTCTTCGCGGGATTGTTTCGTGCTCAAAAAGTCGGTTTTTCTAATATTTTCACTCAGCGTGCTAAGTGGCTGCGGCTACAAAGGGGCTTTGTATATTCCTGATGCACCACAGCAAAACGCACCGGCAGAATCTACATCCAATGAAACCCAAAGTGTTAATTCCTCCTCAAACATTAACAGTACTTTACCCGCGCCCACTTCTGGAGAGCTGAACTAGTGGATTATTTTGCCTATAGCCAAGGTCAACTGCATGCTGAAAATGTAGCTGTTGCAGACATCGCGGCCACCCACGGAACGCCTGTTTATATTTATTCTCGCGCAACGCTAGAGCGCCATTGGCATGCATTCGATGATGCAATTGGTTCTCATCCACATCTTATTTGCTATGCGGTGAAAGCAAATTCAAACCTTGGCGTGTTGAGTGCTTTGGCTAAGCTTGGCTCGGGCTTTGACATTGTATCAGCCGGAGAGCTTGCAAGAGTGATAGAAGCCGGCGGTGACGCCAGCAAAGTTGTGTTTTCAGGTGTAGGCAAAAAGCACGATGAAATTCGCTATGCACTACAACAAGGCATCATGTGCTTTAATGTTGAGTCTGAGCCCGAGTTACATCGCATAAACGAAGTAGCTGGCGAGCTTGGTGTACAAGCGCCAATATCGCTACGTATCAATCCCGATGTTGACGCCAAGACTCACCCTTATATTTCAACTGGCCTTAAGGCAAATAAATTCGGCATTGCGCGCGAGCGCGCCATGGCAACCTATGAATTAGCAGCCTCTCTGCCCCATTTGAACGTTGTGGGCATGGATTGCCATATCGGGTCTCAGCTTACAGAAATTGGCCCTTTCGTTGATGCACTAGAACGATTATTAGTTTTAATCGATGAACTCGCTGAACGCAGTATTGTTATTGAACACCTCGATGTTGGCGGTGGTTTAGGCGTTACATACAACGAAGAACAACCACCACATCCAAAAGCCTATGCAGAAGCCATGGCTGAAAAGATGGTTGGCAGAGAGAACCTCAAACTGATTCTAGAGCCAGGCCGTGCCATCGCTGCCAATGCAGGTATTTTGGTTACCGAGGTAGAGTTCATTAAAGAAGGGGAAGAGAAGAGCTTCGCTATTGTAGACGCAGCCATGAACGACTTACTTCGCCCTGCCCTTTATTCTGCGTGGCAAAAGATTATTCCCGTCAAAGAAGCATCGACGGTGAAACCTCACACCTACGATGTGGTAGGCCCTGTATGTGAAACAGGTGACTTTATAGGTAAAGACCGCATATTGGCTATTGAGCCGACAGATTTATTAGCGGTAAGAAGTGCTGGAGCTTATGGCTTTGTGATGGCCTCAAACTACAACAGCCGCTGCCGCCCAGCAGAAATTATGGTTGATGGCGACAAGGTAATCGTTGTGCGTGAGAGAGAAAATCAAAAAGATCTCTGGAAAGGTGAGTATAAACTTCCGTAAACTAAGGCCAACTCAATAAGAAAGATGCGCGGTTAATGCAGGTTCAATTTTCAAAAATGCACGGTTTGGGTAACGACTTCATGGTCATTGATAACGTTACTCAAAACGTATTTTTCTCAAAAGAGAAAATACAACAACTGGCTGACCGTAATTTCGGTATTGGCTTCGATCAGCTATTGATGGTTGAACCACCTTACGATCCCGAGCAAGATTTTCATTATCGCATTTTCAATGCTGATGGTTCCGAAGTTGAACAATGTGGCAACGGAGCGCGCTGCTTTGCGCGTTTTGTAAAGCAAAAAGGCCTGATTAATCGCAATAAAATTGTGGTGAGTACGAAAGCCGGAAAGATGGTGCTGTATTTGGAAAAAGACGGCCAGGTTACCGTTAATATGGGCAAGCCCGAATTTGACCCAGCAAATATTCCTCTTAAAGCCAATAAGCAGGAAAACACTTATATTTTGCGTGTTGATGACAGCACACTATTTATAGGCTCTGCTTCTATGGGTAACCCTCACTGTGTGATGGAAGTCGATGATGTAGACACAGCAAATGTTGCAGAAATTGGCCCTAAAGTAGAAAAACACGAGCGCTTTCCAGAAGGCGTAAATGTGGGTTTCATGCAAATCATCAACGATTCTCATATTAAGCTACGCGTATTTGAACGAGGCTCAGGTGAGACCCTTGCTTGTGGTAGTGGTGCATGCGCCGCTGTTGCAATTGGTCACATACAAGGTAAATTAAGCAAAGATGTCAGAGTGGACTTACCTGGGGGAAGCCTACGAATACGTTGGCCTGGTATAGACAGCGTCCTAAAAATGACCGGCCCCGCAGAACACGTGTTTGATGGACAAATAAATATATGAGTGAATTGTCAGGACAAGCTAGCGCTACCCAGTTAATTGAGCCGTTTAACGATAAGGCTGACTTGTCGCCTGACGCCGTAGTAGCGTTTTTATTAGAAAATCCTGACTTTTTCGTTCAACATCCTGAGTTGCTTGAAAAAGTAAAGCTACCCCACGAACAAAAAGGCAGTGTTTCGCTGGTAGAAATTCAAAGTGAGCAACTGCGTAAAAAAGTACGCCAACTCAACTTCAAGCTTAATCAACTTGTTACTATTGCTAAGCAAAACGAAAAAATTTATCGGGTTTATACCGACCTTAATGTGCAGTTACTGCGCTGTGAAAGCGTGGCTGAAGTACAGTTCACATTAGAAGATGTGTTGCAGGAGCGTTTGAATCTTTCTTGTGCTGTGATTAAAAGCTTTAAAGGGCCGCACGCTATTCCCGAATTGCAACAGCGTTTGTTTACCGAAAAACGCTTTAAGAACACAGAGTTCTTTTTTGGGCGCCTTTCACAGCATGAACGTCAATTACTGTTCGGTGAGAGTGAAGCCGAATCTGTAGCACTAATGTTACTTGGTGATAAACGAGACTTAGGTATCTTAGGTATCGGTAGCAGTGACGCAAGCCACTTTACGCCAGAGATGGACACCTTGTTACTTCAACAGCTTCAGCAAGTGCTAAATATTACCTTGCCTGACATGATTGGATACTAGGTGCTGTGTCTGCGGACGCCCTTATTAGCGAAAACTGCCAACATTGGTTAGACAAGTTCCTTTTACACCTACAAGTAGAACGTGGCTTATCGCCTCACACGATAAAAAATTATCAACGCCAACTTACTGAAGTCGCTAAGCTCCTTGACCTAGTCGAATGGTCAGGTCTCACACCTAGTGATATTAAGCGCGTCATGGCAGATGCTAAGTTGTCTGGTCACAGTGCTCGCAGTATTGCATTGCGACTTTCTGCACTGCGAACATTTTGCCAGTATTTAATTGCACAACAGCAGCTTTTTAGTAATCCATTAGAAGGTATTCAAGCCCCCAAGCAAGGCAAACCACTTCCTAAACAATTAAGCGTTGACGATATGCAGCAGCTGCTTAACTCAACCGTTTCTAGTGACGATAATGACGAAGGAATGCTGCTTCGCGATATTGCTATGTTTGAGCTTTTGTATGGATGTGGATTGCGCCTTAGTGAGTTAACAGGCTTAAATTTGGCTGATTGCTTAAAGGATGGCTCGCTAAAAGTCATGGGCAAAGGCAGTAAGCAGAGGATATTGCCACTGGGCCGACAAGCACAAAAAGCCCTTAACGCATGGTTAAAAGTACGTCCTGCCTACGCATCACCCTATGAAAGTGCTGTGTTTGTTAGCAAGCGAAAAACCCGTATTTCAAATCGACAGGTGGAAAACCGCTTAAACAAGATGGCGAATGAACAATCACTTTCGCAAAAAGTAAGCCCCCACAAATTGCGACATTCATTCGCGACACACGTGTTAGAATCTAGTGGCGATTTGCGTGCAGTGCAGGAGTTACTGGGCCATGCGAATTTGTCCACAACGCAAGTGTACACACACCTTGACTTCCAACACCTCGCAAAAGTATACGACGCAGCCCACCCTCGCGCGCACAAGAAATAAAGGTAGATTCCATGCAGTTCTTCAAACCGCTTAATGCTGTAAAGGCAATGACCTTCGACTTAGATGATACCCTTTATGACAATGAGCCCATTATTCGACGTGCAGACGCTGCATTGCAAGCACACATCGCTAAGTATCACAAGCAAGCGGCAATGCTAACCCCTAGAGATTGGTTGGTATTAAAGCGCGCAGCTATTCGCAAAGACAAACGTTTAGCATCTGATATGGGGCGATTGCGCAAAGTAGTACTTGCTGGCGCATTATCTGGTACACCTGCCAGTCAACTAAGCACCGCACCTCCTCTAGATGGCCAACTCAATGCAGATGTGGAAGCCTGTTTTAACTGTTTTTACGACGCCCGAAGTGACTTTACCTTAGATGAAAATGTTCATCGCGTATTACATGCACTTAGCCAACATATACCGCTTGTTGGTATCACAAATGGCAATGTGGACACACAAAAGATAGGCATAGACAACTACTTCAAAACCGTTTTACACGCCAGTACTCAGCGCCCCATGAAGCCATCTCCCGCAATGTTTAACGAGGCATCGCAACAGCTAAGCATTGAGTCCAAGTACATATTACATGTAGGCGACAACCTCATTAAGGATGTAAAGGGTGCTGTGAATGCTGGCTACCAGTCAGCGTGGTTTGCGTGTAATCGCCCCATGAACTTAGTTAATGAGCCTGTAGCAGTACTCCCTCACCTTGTCTTAGATTCACTGGACGAGCTGCTTGCATTCATCTGAGTGAGATCATTCGCCTGCTTATCGGTGTCGCTCTTCTAAAATAACAGGCCCGCTTCCGCGACTCGCTAAATGATCGTCTTGATTGTACAGAGGGCAGCTATGTAATGACAAACAACCGCAACCAATACAATTGTCAAGGTTATCCCTTAAACGCTGAAGCGCGTAGATCCTCTCGTCAAGCTCATGCTGCCAGGTTTGTGACAGCCGTTTCCAATCATGCGAAGTAGGCGTTCGCTCGTTAGGCAAGGTCGCAAAGGCGGCCTTTATACTTTGAAGCGAAATACCTAACTTCTGCGCAGCTTTAATAACAGAGATACGCCGCAATGTATCAGGGTGATAGCGACGCTGATTCCCCGAATTTCGACGACTTTTAATGAGCCCTTTTTGCTCATAAAAATGGCATGTAGAAACCTTAACACCACTTCGTTTAGCCAATTGGCCTACCGTCAATACTCGTTCCATAATATTTTCTAAAAAAAGCCTTTACCTCAACCTAAGTTGAGGTTTTAACCTTTTTATCATCCAACTTCAAGGAGATAAAAACCATGATATCGAAATATATGAATGCGCTTTTCCACACAATGAACAACACATGTAATCAGCATTCTTTTTTCAAAATGTGGAGCATGACACTCATTGGAAGTGAATTCCCGCACAACAAAGTAATAGCGGACAACACAAGACAACACTGCAACTCGTCAAACGTGAATAGCTAAAGAAGGGATAGACAATGAATATGAACCAAGTAACATTGGCCTGCACCGATATAAAAGCGTCAAAAGACTTTTACCTTACATTGGGCTTTACCCTGATTGTTGATACCCCGCACTACTTGCGTTTTGCATCTCCTAATGACGGTGCTTCTTTCTCACTTAGTGCATCAGACCATGCAAGCACAGGAGTAAGTGTCTACTTTGAAACACCGAATGTAGACGAATGTGTTGCTGAATTGGAGAAAAAGGGAGTGACATTCACACATCTACCTGAAGACAAGCGCTATTTGTGGCGAGAGGCCTCATTGAAAGACCCTTCAGGAAATAGTTTGATATTCTATTGGGCAGGAGAAAACCGGCTCAACCCACCATGGAGAGTATCGTAATTAAGCTAGTGGATCTCAGCTTATACACGCGTTACACTCAAGTTAGGTGCATTATATTTTACCTACATGAAGAAGCCGGCAGTTTCAAAAGCTAAGTCACAGAGCGAATATCAATCAAATGCGTGGTTGGCATCAACGTCGAGCCATGCGACGCTGTTCGAGCGGCTGAGCGTAATGCGCCTGTCAGGTATCACTACCGACATCTTTATCGTGTCGTTTTGGTTAGCTATTTGGCAAGTGGGACGAATTGTAGAGTATACCGACCACGCGAGCGTATGGTTTCCTGCAGCGGGCTTCACATTTTCTTGTTTCCTAGTGATAGGTATTCGAGCATCTCTACCTATTATGATAGCCGCCATACTCACTACGCTATGGAACGGTCATCACTATGAGTTGGCATTATCCGATCGCGAGTTAATCTGGGGAGGCGTATTGTTCGGCTTTGCCCATATGCTGCCCTATTATGTCGGAGCAAGTTTGCTTAGTTTTCTTGCCCGTAAACAAGACATCACGACACCGCAGTTGATTGTGTCGTTCTTATTAATTGGTTGTATTTCTTCACTACTAACTACAAAACTCGTGCTCGTTTCATTGGTTTTTTCTGGCCAAATGGCCATGAGTGAAATGTCTATTGCTTTTCTCCCATTTTGGATAGGCGATATGGCAGGGGTAGTTGTGCTAGCGCCACTACTTGCAGGCATGCTAACGAAGTTTTATATCAACTCGAAAATAGACTTATTACCTTTTTCACAATTTAACTCACCCAGCCTGGCGAGCTTCTTCAAAAAGGTTAGCATTAATTTACTTTTGATATTTTTCATTATGCTACTAGCGAAGCTTACAGGCTCAAGAGACAGTGCATTTGCGATATTTTTCCTAGCGATTACACACATGTGGATTGCCTGCACGGAGAGCCCGAAACTCAATGTAATAAGCCTTGCGATAAGTAGCGTATTTATTGTTTTATTAGTTCACTTTTTTTCACTGATGGATCACGTAAAGGTTTATCAATTTGCACTTAATGTGATCGCCGCCAATGCGTTGTTTGGAATTGCGATACCACAATTGCAAGCCGACAATCAGCTGTTAAAAGATCGAGTCTTCATAGATACACTTACTCAAGCCTATACCCGTGAATACCTCACGCAACGCGCTGAACTGGAAATTGCGCAAAGCCACGAGTCAGGCAGCCCCCTCTTTTTTGTCATCTTTGACCTAGACAAGTTTAAACTCATCAATGATGAACTGGGACATATTGACGGCGATCATGCCTTAAAGCGCCTTAGCGCCACAACAAAAGCAATCTTGAGAAAGACCGACATTTTTGCCCGTTATGGCGGCGACGAATTCGTACTCTTGTTACCGGATATTACCGAAGACAAGGCGTTAAAGTTAGTTGATAAAATAAGAACAGCAATTAATGCTATAACGGTGGCTCGTATGAAGCTATCGTCTAGCTTTGGGATTACAAAGTTAGCACCAGAGGATACGTTGGAATCGTTAATTAAGCGCGCAGATACCGCTCTTTATGTATCAAAAAAAGAAGGTGGAAATTCGGTTACGTTGGGATAAAACACCCTGATATACGATTAAGGCCAACGAGAGAGAATTTCTTGGAAACGACCTGAAGCCATCATATTTTTCAATTCACTATTAAATTGCTGCTGCAAAATAGGATCTTGAATAATGGCACCGTATGAAATTTCACGAAATATAGGGTGAATAACCACTTCAACATTTGGGTAATTCTTTTGCACAATATAACTGAGTAATCGGCATTCACCCACAACAACATCCGTGCGCTCATTGACTAGGAGCTTAATTTGTATTTCTCGCTCCGCTAACTCAAGATAATTTTCATTTTGTACCACATCAGCAAATTCCGGCCCCAACACCTGAGTTGCAGATTGGTAAGCAACAATCGTTTTACCCTTTAAGTCTTCTACATCATCAATATCAAAATTCTTTCTTTTTAGAGAGATAGCAACATCTTTAAAAGGTAGGTAAACATCGGATAAAGAACCCACATCTGACTCGAATGCTGCAGGACTAGCAATATCATACTTACCCGCATTGAAATCATTTATAAGACGACTGTACGCCAGTAAATGAAATTCTGCGTCATAGCCAAGAGAATTGAGCACATGCGTAATGATATCAACATCGATACCAATGACACCTTGTTCTTCTTCATAAAAAGCCCACGGCGGCCCGATATTTACCGCCACCTTGAGGGTTTGATTAGCAAAAACTGTTTGGCAAGGTATGAGCAACGCCAATAAAGCCAGTAATATCCAACGCATGAAAAATCCAGCTGAGCATTAAACGTTTACAATATCCAATCTAAGCCATTGAAATAGACGCCGTCAAGATAAGATTTTTTCTTAGGAGCTAGCGCCTAATTATCTTCTAGAACGTTTTGTCGCATTGACTCGCATGGGCTTTTACACACGGGTCGTCCTACAACTTTCGCAGGTACACCCACAACCGTCACATGCGGTGGCACGTTATCTAACACAACACTTCCCGCCCCTACTTTAGAGCCTTCACCAATTTCGATATTACCCAAAATTTTCGCACCCGCACCAATCAACACACCTTGACGAATTTTAGGATGACGATCACCAGATTCATTACCCGTACCACCAAGGGTAACACTTTGTAAAATAGACACATTATCTTCAATGATAGCCGTTTCCCCCACAACAATACCGGTTGCGTGGTCGAACATAACGCCACTTCCAATGCGCGCAGCAGGGTGAATATCAACACCAAAACTGGCTGAATTACGGCTTTGCAAGAACAAAGCAAGCTGGTGACGGCCATGCACCCACAAATAATGCGCCATCCGATGAACCTGTACAGCATGGAAACCTTTAAAATGCAGCAATGGAGTTAGGTAATCATTAACCGCAGCATCTCTTGATTTAATAGCGAGAATATCAGCAATCGCTGACTCGCTAATGCCAGGCTCTAACAAATACGCTTCATCGAATACTTCACGAATAGCTAATGCGGGCATTACGTCATCAGCCATTTTATTCGATAAGATAAAACTCAAACTTGATTCGAAATTATGGTGGGTTAGTACACTGGCATGAACATAGCTAGACAACAAAGGTTCGCTGTTTGCAACAACGTTCGCCTCTTGCTTTAGCGTCGACCAAAAATCGATTGGGATAGAAAGTGCGGTCATGGGCATGTTCCAATGTAATTATCGAGTTGACTGTTATGAACAGTTTACCTGAGTTTGGTACCTTTCAATACCTATGTAACACCTGCCAAGCGTAAAATTCACCCAACCTGTCGAATTGTTTCGTTATTACTTATTACCCTTTACTCCCTATACTCGAGCCATTGCCTAAATTCCCCCGACGCAATGCCAAACGAGTATTAAAACACTAAAGCTTGTTTGTCCTATAACAACGTTTGAAACGTAGTATTCGAAAAAAATACTGTAGTTTTTTGACGAACGAACCAGCTTCATATGCCCTATTCATTGATACTAAAACTTCATCGATAACGCTTTTTTGAATATCTGTGTTAAGACATAAATGGCTTGTTCTCTGCGATGGCTTCGCGCTTTTATGATAATACCCAGATCTATTGTTCCAATAGAGTAGCTCACCTAATTGCAGGTTCGCTTCCTCTTTATCTCTGCACTCATGTGTCATTCTTGGCTGTACGTTTGTAGCCAGTTTGTCCTTGTCTTGCTCGTCATTACTTTGCATTTGTATCCATTTTACTTTTTGAAAATCTTTCAAAGGTACAAACAAACTCAAGAAGCCATTGTGTTTTCGCTCATAAAACAAATTGAAACGTATGCTTTGCCCATGTTCAGTTAACAAATTAACGCTAGCGTTTGTTTGCAAACTGTTAACTTGGAATCCGATGAGCACATGATTACTCTGAATCTCAACCTTATCGCCCAACCTCATCGCCAGAAATTTACCCTCTGTCAGAGAGTTCTTGAAGTGCTTAACGAATTCTCCTTCGCAAGCAAAATGTTCAACGCCACGCTCGAAATTTTGACTAAAATTTTCACACGCGTGTCCTTTTTCTAATTGGCTATAATGTTGCTGAATTGCATTACCAATATAGAAGCCAATGCGGTCAGCAAGCTCTAATTTTGGATGAGCAGGGTGGTCAGAATACACCTCTTTTTCTAGATGTTTGTATATCATCAGTGCTTCTGAAAAATGTATAAACTGTGCGTTGGTTAACTGCGCTAAGCGCTCTCTGTCTTTATAAACTGTTGAGGTTTTGTTCAAAAACTCTCGCACAGAGATGCCTATAACGACTAACCGTGTTTGAGAGGATATAGTTGATAGTAATTCAAAAAGAATTTCTTTGAAGTCCTCACTATAACTATAACCAGGGGTTTGCAAAGCATACTGTTCATCATTGGGAACAGAGTCAAACAGTACGATATCGTAAGCGCTAAAATCCATGTGAGCATATTTCGCAAACTGCACACCTGGTGACGCGCCAGAAGATAAATTAGTCCATGACGCTCTGGCGAGAGCGCGCTTCATACCGCTAATATAGCCGTTTTTTAGTATTGAGTTTGAAGTGCCAAGCACGAGGATTTTCATAAAATAACAGTTTGTTCCGACAATGAAATCAATGATGAATTTACATGTAACGAGTTATGAGCACTTGAGAAACCGCAAACCCTATCTAGATTCCACATTACACACCGCGATAAAAAGCGTTGCAACACCGTACGTTATTTTAGGCTTTAGCAACCCCAAACAAAACTAGACTGTATAAATTCACAGTCAGCTGGCATAATACCGCTGCTTTTTCTGTGACAAAATTCGACAATATAGGTGCCACATTATGGATGTATCTCGACTGCTAGACGAGCTCAATGACAAACAACGCGAGGCAGTAGCGGCGCCTCTGTCCAACGCGTTAGTACTAGCAGGTGCAGGTAGCGGTAAAACCCGTGTTTTAGTTCACAGAATTGCCTGGCTCATGGACGTTGAGAATATCGCGCCTTTTTCAATACTCGCCGTCACCTTTACCAACAAGGCGGCAAAAGAAATGCGCGGTCGAATCGAGTCGCTTATGGGCCGAAGCCTTCACAATATGTGGATTGGTACATTCCACGGTCTTGCTCATCGCTTATTGCGCGCACACCATGCTGAAGCTAGCCTTCCAGAGAACTTCCAAATTATCGATTCTGACGATCAATACCGTCTTATTCGCCGCATTTTGAAGGCCATGAACCTAGATGAGAAGCACTGGGCACCTCGTCAAATTCAGTGGTACATCAATGGCAACAAAGACGAAGGACTGCGCCCACAGCACATCGAAACCCATGGTGATCATATCCAAAAAACCATGCGTGAAGTGTATGCGGCTTATCAAGATGCATGTGACCGCTCAGGGCTAGTCGACTTTGCGGAATTGCTATTACGCGCACACGAATTATGGGCCAAGAATCCCGAAGTATTAGCGCACTATCAACGCCGTTTCAGAGCCGTTTTGGTCGACGAATTTCAGGATACTAACAATATTCAATATGCATGGCTTCGCATGCTGTGTAGCGGTGGTACTAATAATATTATGATTGTTGGTGATGATGACCAGTCTATCTATGGTTGGCGCGGGGCCAACGTCGACAATATCCAGCATTTTTTGAAAGACTTTGCTCAGCCGACCACTATTCGCCTTGAACAAAATTACCGTTCAACAGGAAATATACTCAAAGCAGCAAACACAGTAATCGACAACAATACGGGACGTTTAGGTAAAGAGCTTTGGACAGAAGATGCGCAAGGTGAACTGATATCAGTTTACGCAGGTTTTAACGAATTAGATGAAGCACGTTTCATCGTTTCAAAAATTAAAGACTGGCTTAATCAAGGTCATGCGCTAAGTGACACGGCTATTTTATACCGCAATAACGCACAATCTCGCGTACTGGAAGAAGCCTTACTTCACGAAGGTTTGGCATACCGTATTTATGGTGGTTTACGCTTCTTCGAACGTCAAGAAATTAAAGATGCCTTAGGCTATATGCGTATGGTGAGCCATCCACATGACGATGCGGCGTTTGAACGTGTCGTCAATACACCAAGCCGCGGTATTGGCGAAAAAACTCTTAGCCAAGTGCGTGATACCGCGCGAATGCACAACTGTTCAATGTGGCAAGCCAGTCAACTTTTGATCAATGAGGGCAGTTTTAAAGGACGCGCACTCAATGCCATGCAAAGTTTTGTGTTACTTATCACTGAGCTTGAACAAGCAACGCTCGATGAGTCACTTGACCAGCAAGCCGACAAAGCCATTCGTCAATCTGGTTTGTACGCCATGTATCAAGCCGAGCGCGGAGAGAAAGCGCAAGCACGACTTGAAAACTTAGAAGAGCTTGTATCGGCCTGTAAAACTTTTATCGTTCCTGAAGAAGCCGAAGAAATGACGCCATTAGCTGCATTTTTGGCACATGCATCACTGGAGGCGGGTGAAACTCAGGCCGATAAGGACCAGGATGCAGTACAGATGATGACCATCCACACAGCCAAAGGCTTAGAGTTTCCCCTCGTGTTTATGGCGGGTGTTGAAGAAGGTATGTTCCCGAGTCAGATGACGAACGATGAGCCCGGTCGAATGGAAGAAGAACGACGCCTGTGTTACGTGGGTATGACCAGAGCTATGCAAAAGTTGTATATAACTTATGCAGAAAGTCGTAGATTATATGGTCAAGATAAGTATCATACAGCGTCGCGCTTTATCCGTGAAATGCCATCGGACTGTGTAGAAGAAGTACGTTTGAAATCAACAATTTCTCGCCCAGTACATAATCGATTTAGTCAGGTGGCTTCTCATGCGAGTTTCGCAGAAACTGGCTTCCAGTTAGGTGAGCGTGTGGTACACCGCAAATTTGGCGAAGGCATAGTACTTAACTATGAAGGCAGCGGAGAGCATGGTCGAGTACAAGTGAACTTTGACGAGTTCGGAAGTAAGTGGCTTGTCCTCGCTTATGCTAAGCTAGAAAAGGTGTAGATAATTTTTTAAGGCACGGCAGCCACAAACCATAGTTGATATGTATGCAGCAACATGTGCTCATCATCGAAAACGGTGAAAGCAACCTTGAACTTATCGCGAAATTAGTGCGTCGTGCGGGCTTGACTCCCGTAGGCGCTACATCGCTCACAGAAGGCAAAGCTCGCTTCAAGCAGAATATGCCCGAAACGTTCCTGTGTGCAATTGTCGCTTATTCACTCCCAGATGCCCAACAAGGCCAAGCTATCGACTTTGCTATCAATGCGTTTATCCCAACTATTGCCACCACAGAATCTCTTGATAATGACATTCGCGATAAAGTACTTGAGCGTGATGTAGTTGATTACGTTCCAAAGGAGAATTCACAGAACTACGATTACCTTAGTCGACTTATTGGGCGATTAGAAAAAATAAATCTACCGGTGTTATCGTCGTTAGCACTAATCGCGTACTGCGAACACGAACCGTATCACTACTTCAGCGCCATAACTTCATTGCATTTGAGTGCCTAACAGCAAACGATGCCATGCAATGTTTGTCAGAACACAATAATATTCGTTTAGTTATCACAGACAACACCCTGCCCGATATGACAGGCACCCAATTTGTGGCGAGTTTGCGCAAAGCGTTTTCTAAAGAGCAACTTGCGATCATGGGCATTGCCGGTGGACAAGGCATGCTGATGTCAGCTCACTTTATAAAAAGTGGTGCCAACGACTTTCTACGTGTGCCCTATTGCCACGAAGAGTTTTTATGTCGGGTAATGCAAAACGTTGAATACATTGAAAGTGTTGAAGAAATTCGCCGAGTTGCTAATACCGACTACCTAACAGGGTTACCCAATCGCCGTCATTTCTTTTATATGGTTACGGTGCAAAGCCAGTTGTTGTCTGACAAACACGCCCTTGCACTGATAGATTTGGATTTCTTCAAATCTATTAACGATACCTATGGACACGATGCCGGAGATATCGTCTTAAAAGCCATGGCTGCCTTAATTGAATTCTACTTTCCTGATGAAATTATATCTCGTTTTGGTGGAGAAGAGTTCTGCATTTACTTTCCCAACACGCCTGTTGCAGAGGCTTGTATGCGCTTAGACGATTTCAGAAAAGTTGTAGAAGCTGAAGTAATTCAATTGCCTAAAGCTAATATTAAAGTCACCTGTAGCATTGGTGTATGTGGCGAATCTACCCAGCGGGTGGACAAGTTATTGAGCTCAGCAGACAAACAACTTTACGAAGCGAAAAACAATGGCCGCAATCAAGTGATATGCGACCAAATAGACTGCTTACCCAAATAGCACTAACACACTATTCCACTGCAAGCTTGCGCATTTTTCGTTGCTGGCGATAGTTGACTAATGAGTCGGCACTGAATAAGAGTAGTGCAAACCACACAAAGCCAAAGGTTACCAATCTTGCTTCTTCTAATGGCTCTCCATATAGATACACCGCCAAAATAAACATGAGCGTTGGACCGATATACTGGAAAAAGCCCAACGTTGAATACATGATACGTCGCGCTGCGGCAGTAAAGCACAGCAATGGCGCGGTAGTAACAATGCCCGCGGCAAGAATAAGTAAGTTTAACGAGGTGTCATTGTTAAACAAATTACTGTATTGAGAACCGAAAAATATCCAGTACACAATAGCGAACGGTGACAACATCAGGGTTTCGATGAAAAGGCCCGGCAAAGAATCTACGGCAACTTGCTTTCGCAACAAACCGTACACGCTAAAACTTCCTGCCAGCACTAGTGCTATCCAAGGTACATGGCCGTAAGAAAACACTAACACTGCAACGCCAACAACGGCAAGGCCAACGGCAACACGCTGCAACGTGCGAAGACGCTCACCCAGAAAAAGTCTACCCAAGAAGATGTTAATTAGTGGATTTATGTAATAGCCCAAACTGGCATCTAAGATATGGTCATTATTAATTGCCCATATGAACAACAGCCAATTTGCACCAAGTAGTAAACCAGCCACAAACAAAATTTGCATAACACGTTTGTTGTTAATTGCCGCGATTACTTTTGGCCATTGCTTTAATGCTGCAATAAGCCCGATTAAAAGTAGCGCCGACCAAATAACCCGATGCATAAGAATTTCAGCCGCGGGTAATACAATCAGCTGTTTAAAATAAACAGGGGCAACTCCCCACATACTGTAAGCGGCGATGGCACAAATAACACCAACTTGAGCGGCATTGGTTTGCTTAGACAAGGGAGGCTCCACACATAGATTGAGAAGGTAGAAGGCGCGTATTGTTTATCACAGAGGCATTCTACACAAGGTTTATTACTTTCCGATGAGGCAAAGTGACCAACATCTATTTATTTTATGATTGTATTTCAAGTAAAAAACGGCGGAATTCAATGAACTAAAAATACGGCTCGATACAATTTTATGTGCGCCGGCTGATTTGGCAAAAAATAACGCCAACTCAAAACTCCATGGGGTACTTTCAACCTACGAAAGAAGCGTGTTATGGCACTGATACTTCTGTATCAACCCTTGCAGCTTTAGCTTGTTTACCTAGCTCAATACGCTTCTTGACATGTTGAATCGTGGTTTCACGATGAGCGATGATCAAAATAGTTAATTTGCCTTCGAGCCGTTCCAGAGATTTCTGTATTTGTGCTTCATTCTCATTATCAAGGGCACTTGTTGCTTCATCAAGGATAAGCAATAAAGGATTAGATAGCAGGGCTCTCGCCATCGCTAGACGCTGTCTTTCTCCACCGGACAAGCGAATACCGCGATCACCTATGACGGAGTCTAGCTTTTCAGGTAATGCGTCTACAAAGTCTTCGGCTGCGGCGAGTTTGAGTACTTCCCATAATTGTTCATCCGACACAGTTTTTTTGGAGACCCAACACAAGTTATTACGGATCGTATCGTGAAACAGATACACTTCTTGCGTAACGTAAGCCACTCTACTTCGCCAAGCTAATAAATTATTTTGATTAATTTCCACGTTATCGCAGACTACCTTACCGTCATCCGGCAATAGAAGTCCTCCCAAAATATCTGCCAAGGTAGACTTTCCTGAGCCAGATGGACCAACCAGTGCAACTGTTTCATTCCTCTCAATGGACAAAAAAATCTCTTCAAATACTGGTTCGCTTTTTGTTGGGTATCGGAAGGAAATGTTCCTGGCAACCAACTTGTCTTCGAATGACACGGGGACTTTAGCGCTCGACAGATTCTCTTGATGTTGTTGGCAGGAAAGTCGCATTTGCTCAACATCACGCAACGAGGGCACTTTGTGTAGTAATTGCTGATAGTTTTTTTGTAAGTTTGATAGAAGAGGCAATAGACGAGCACAAACTATCAACAACAAAAGTAGAGTCGGGATCGGTACAGAGTAATACTGACGCGCAACATAAAAGAACACACTGAAAGCCACCACTGCAACAACCAGATATACCCAACTGGTAAGGGCATTTAACTGATTTAGTTTTACTTGTTGTATTTCAAGTCGATCACTTGTCAACTTAAGCCGATCAGCGTAATACTGTTCGGACGCGTAGCTCTTTATCATCTTCAGGCTACCAAGCTGATCAGACAACATTTGAAAAATGCTTTTGTAATTAATTAAGTGGCTATCTCCTGACTTGTAAACACGCTTGTTGATAGGCAGAAGTACCAGCAATATGCACAGACCAAGCCCCAATGCCAGTAAACTCAACTGCCAAGACAAAGCAAACGCAAGCACAGCCAAAACGGCGCTGACCACAATTTGACTCGAAAACTGCATCAACAAATACGCGGTATGACCTATCGACTGCACTTGTCCGGTCAACGTATGGGTGAAATCTGACATTTTGTTCTGTGTAATAAAGGCCCAGCGACTATGAAGCAGTATTCTGTATAAGCTATCACGTAAATAACCCGTATAGGCTTGCTGCAACTGGGTTGATTGAACAGATAATAAATACCTAACGCTGGCAAGACACACTACAATCACAACATAGGACAATAAAACACTCGCCAAGGTTAAGGGTATATGTAGAAAATGAAAAGACTCGATTGCAAAACCAGAAATGCTTTTTGAACTTGCGTGCCCTAAATCCAGCCCAATTAGTTGCAACAAAGGAATTATAAACAGCAGACCTACACCAGACCCGAGCCCCTGTATCAGCATTAGTAACATTAGTTGCCACTGGCGCTTTGGCGCAAAACGGTAGTAGTCTAGGAATGCACGCCAAAGTACAACCTTTTTATTCCCTTTCATATTAGTCAAATACTAAACCTTATTCGTAACTCAGTTCGATGACTCGCTATTATTTTCAACCAATAGACCGTGAGGTGTAGGTTGCGGTAATACCAAATGCTGTATGCCCATCTCGACCCGAAACAACCCAAGGACCGACCTTAACCCAAGCATGAGCCTTCATGGGCTCTTTCAGATCTTTGGTTAGCGTCGCTCCCAAATGCATAATATAAGGAATGCCATAATAACCTAATAAAATGCGAACCATCGTCGCTTGCACTAAACACTTTGATTCCCAAGGCGTATAGGCAGAGCAGAGTTCAGCAATCCTACCTATACGCCATGCCGTCATTTTTTCGGTTTCATTTACCAACACAGACAGTTGATCATTTCGACGATACTCGCCAAAGAATTTGGACAAATAACGATATGGAATGGTCAGAATCATGGCTCTGATAATGCCACTAAGTGGATAGAATAAAATGAACCATATTTTTTCGCGCACTGGCAGTCGCGTAAAACTGAGCAATTTTTTAAACATAAGCGATTGTTCTAAATACAGTGTTCATCTAAATAGCCCAATTGTACTCACAATAAAAAAAGCGTCCCCAGCCCCAAGAAAGCCACAAAGCCAACAATATCGGTTACTGTGGTAAGGATCACTGAACCTGATAATGCAGGGTCTATTTTTAGCTTGTCCAAAATTACGGGTACAAACACACCAGCTAATGCAGCAGCGACAATATTAAACAAAATCGCTAAACAAATGACCATACCGAGCATGGCATCTGTGAACCAGAAATAAGCCACAATACCAATCACCAAAGCCCAAATTACACCGTTTACGCCACCTACTTTCAGCTCTTTCACCATAAGTACTCTTAAGTTCGCGGGTGTCACCTGGCCAAGAGCAAGTCCTCGCACTATGAGTGTCAACGTCTGGCTTCCTGCTATAC
Source organism: Alteromonas sp. KUL42 (assembly GCF_006538325.1). Lineage (GTDB taxonomy): Bacteria > Pseudomonadota > Gammaproteobacteria > Enterobacterales > Alteromonadaceae > Alteromonas. Next base: position 82,983 of record NZ_BJKK01000006.1, on the reverse strand, counting down.
CTCCCATACTGGCGACCACCGGCATAAGTACCGCTAAGGCAACAACTTGTTGAAGTGTTCCTTCAAATAAGCCGATAAACCAAGAGGCTAGAAACGCTGTTAGCAGGTTAATACCCAGCCACAAGGCGCGATTTTTCGCACTTTTTGCAACAGGTGAGAACAAATCCTCGTCTTCATCCATACCCGCAGATGCCATAACTTGTCGTTCGTAAAACTCATTTACCAGTTCACTGGCAGAAGTAACATCAAGGCGACCTAACAATTTATTGTTTTCATCTACAACAGGCAGTGACGCTAGTCCAGAGCGCTGGACAAGTAAAGAGGCATTTGTGGTGTCATCGGTTCCCTGAATGGTCGTTACGCTCTCTTCAGATAAATCGAACAGTGAAACGTGATCTTGCGCTGTAAAGAGGTGACTAATTTTAACTAACGCGGAAAACTGCCCCGAGCGATTAACTAAGAAAATACTATCGCAGTGTTGAGGCACATCCCGTCTTAACAGACGCAACCCTTCACGTACTTTGGCGTTAGACGGAAGCACAAGCTGTTCGTGGTTCACCCAGTGGCCAATTTGATTGTCTGGAAATTGCGTAGCCTCTCGGAAGTACTTACGCTCTTTTGAATCAAGTGATTCATAGGCCATATCAACTAAGCGCTGGGGCAGTGAGTCGAGTAGCTCAAGCAAATCTTCAGCGTCTATGTCAGAAAAAATAGATGCCCATTCGTCATGAGGCGTGTTGTCGATGAGAATTTCACGGGGGTCGCTACGCATCTCAACCAAAACGTCGATTTTGCGGTCGCGAGAAATCCCTTCCCATACAGCCAAACGCTTTTCGACAGGAAGTGACTCAAGTAAAGATGCAATATAAACGTCGTCTTGACCACTTAGCGTAGCCAACAATGTAGCAGGGTCATCCCCCATACTGTCAGTGACAATCTCTTCAATTAAATCTGGTAATGGCTCAGCCATAAAACACCTCCTGTAAAAACGAAGACATCACCAATCGCGAGAAAATCTAGCCAAGCATATAGGTACCCGTGCCAAACGCGATGTGATCGCCCTTTTCATTATGCAACTCCATGCGGCAAACCACCAGCCTACTGCCTTTGCGAATAATACAAGCCGTGGCGATGAATTGTTCTCCGCGTCCCGGACGAAGATAATCGACACGCATATCTACTGTGCCCATTGTGGACAAGCGGCTTTGAAGGTTAACGAGTTCATCCTTGGGCGTCTGTTTGATTGTTTCAACAATGGAAACAAGACCGCCGATAGTATCGAGCATAGTAGCCGTCACACCACCATGAAGAATTTTTTGCATGGGGTTGCCTGTGAGTGACGGTTGCCAGTTTAGGTGCAAGGCAATTTCAGTTTCTAACCCAACACCTTGAGTAACAAACTCTAGACCCAACAATTGGTTGAAAGGCATGGTATCACGAAAGAGCGAAATCACATGCTCTATCATGACATTGTGCGTAATATTCTGCTGATTTTGAGGTGTTTTTTGCATGACTATATGTCTCCTTAATAAACAGTCTCAATGCGACGTTGCTTTGTTCCAGTCTTTGCCCTTTTAGTCGTCGCCGATTAATAACACTACTACTGAACACAATGTCAGAGGAAATTCTTACCAACAATAATTCGATATCAGCGATGCTTATCACTAGAGCTTGTTGACCTTTTGCACTCTAGTGAAAAATGAATTCGCTGGATTTTAGTCTAGTTTTTGCAATTGCCCCGTGAAGCATGAGGGAAAAACGCGTAAAATCCCGAGCCATGACAACTGCACTAGACATTTCCAATACACCTAATTCTGCTGAGGAGGCAAGTTCGCCGGAGCGCATCTTAAAGGATGTTTTCGGTTACGATACTTTCCGCGACGGGCAAGGTGACGTTATACACCACGTTTGTAATGGTGGAGATGCCCTCGTGCTATTGCCAACTGGTGGAGGGAAATCCTTGTGTTATCAAATTCCCGCCCTTGTTCGCTCGGGAACAGGTATTGTTGTCTCTCCCCTCATATCTTTAATGCAAGACCAAGTTGAACAACTTAAAGCGTTAGGCGTAAAAGCGGCCTATCTCAATTCAACATTGGAAGTCGAAGCGCAAGCCCAAATCAATAGCGCGCTACATGCAAACGAGCTCGATTTGTTGTATGTATCACCTGAAAGGCTGATGCAATACCACTTCCAACAATCACTCAGCAACGCCAACATTGCTTTGTTTGCCATAGACGAAGCGCACTGTGTTTCCCATTGGGGGCATGACTTCAGACAAGACTACCGTGCTCTGGGACAAATTAAGTCGCGTTTTCCACACATTCCGGTTATTGGGTTAACAGCCACGGCAGACACCGCTACTCAAGCAGATATTCTTACGCAACTAAACTTGAACGAACCGTTAGTTTATAAAGGCAGTTTCGACCGCCCTAACATTCGCTATCGCGTGATGAGTAAATACAAAGCCTTCGATCAAGTTGTCGCTTACGTAAAACAGCAAGAAGGCAGCGGTATTATTTACTGCAATAGCCGCGCTAAGGTAGACGATTTACATGCCAAATTATTCCGCCAAGGGTTTCGTTGTGCGGCTTATCATGCCGGTATGGATAGCGATGAAAGAGAACTGGTACAGCGACAGTTTCTCAGCGACAAGATAGACATTGTGGTTGCCACCGTCGCTTTTGGTATGGGAATTAACAAGTCCAATGTACGCTACGTTGTTCATCACGATGTACCACGCAGTGTTGAAAGTTATTATCAAGAAACCGGACGAGCTGGGCGAGACGGCCTGGCGTCTGAAGCACTATTGCTATTTGATGAAAAAGACGCGGCACGAGTGAAACAGTGGATTGAGCAAGGTGAAATTGCCGAGCGAAACAATATTGAGCTGCAAAAATTTGCGGCTATGGAAGCCTTTTCCGAAGCACAAACCTGTCGCAGGCAAGTTTTACTCAACTACTTTTCTCAGTTCAGCGACAGTGCCTGTGGCAACTGCGACATCTGCCTTGACCCGCCGAAGATGATAGATGGCTTAGTCATTGCGCAAAAGGTGTTGTCGTGCATATTGCGCTTGTCACAACAAGCCTCCAGCCAATATGTCATTGATGTATTGCGCGGCAAGCAACTAAGAAGGTTACAGGAAGCGGGGCACCATCAACTCTCGACCTATGGTATTGGTAAAGATAAGTCGGACAGTTATTGGCACAACATTATCAACCAACTGATCCACAAAGGTCTTATTCGAGTTGATATCACCGCACATGCAGCGCTGCGTTTAACCGAAGCAGCACGCCCTGTATTAAAAAGCGAAGTAGCGGTATTACTGGCAGTACCTCGCCTTGAATTCAAACCAGATAAAAAGAAATCACAATTGGCGCCTGCCAATTATGATCGCACGCTGTTTACACGACTCAAACATTTGCGCAAAGTACTTGCAGAGGAAAACGAGGTGCCGCCATACGTGGTGTTTAGCGATGCAACACTGGTTGATATGGCGTGTAAGTTACCCACAACACGTAACACCATGTTAGATGTTAGTGGTGTTGGCCAAACTAAGCTCGAACGCTATGGCGAAGCTTTTATGCAGCTGATTAGCGACTACATTAGTCGCGAAGGTTAGAGTGCTGAATTTCACGGCAAAGCTCAGCACCAGAAATTACGCGTAGGCGTACTCGCCACCTTTTGCCAGCGCAGCTTGATAAGCAGGTCGCGCATGCACACGCTCCACAAATTCTTGTATAGCTTTGAGATCTTTCGCCTTGCCACTGGCAACCAGTGATTCAAGGGGAAATATCATTTGCACATCAGCCCCTGTTGGTGCATCTCCGGCAAACCATGTATTACGGCTTAAATAGGATTCAACATATTGTAGGCTTTTCGCAAGATTCGGCCCGTAATACGCATTTAAAATACCATCGATGAGTTTGTTAGTAATAGGCTTAATAAAAAAGGGCTTAGAACCTTTTTGACGCGCTTTCTCTAATACCAAATTGGCAACCAATGGTGGCATTAGCGAGCCCTCGGCAAAGTGCATCCAAAACCAATACTGCTGCAGCGCCTCACCATCTTGGGGAGTAACAAATGTTTCATCAGCGTGATTTTTAACTAAATACTCAACGATGGCACCAGACTCTGCAATATTACCATGCGGCGTGGTCAACACAGGAGAGCGCCCCAATGGATGCACTTTAGTTAACGCATCTGGTGCTAAGTTGGTAGTTTTGTCTCTTTCGTAAAATTCAATATTGTATTCAACGCACAGTTCTTCTAGTAGCCATAGAACCCGCTGAGACCGAGAATTATTTAAATGATGTAGTGTTAGCATATCCATCCTTAAGACACTTTAATTAACGCTAAAGCTTTTGTGTTGTAATATATAAAGTTATATACAGACAGTGGCGTATGAAAGTTTACTTATTCATTCTCTCACCAGAAATTTATATAGTATTTTTTTGTTGTAAATTTTCGTAGTTATCTTTTTCGTAGCTATCAAGAGTTATCGGGGTAACTAGTGACAATACTACACCTTGTGTCTCTGCATTCGAGTTAGGAGCCAACGTGGCAATTACTAATATATTCGCTGATACATTGTCATCGCTTGGACATGCAGTTAAGCCCTCACCGCTAAAAGATATGCAACTGGCTTTTTTCAACCAAACCCTAGCTTCTGATATTGGATTGATGCCATCTATTGGTTCTAAGGACAAGCTTCTACCTTGGCTGCTTTCACCCACAACCCCTTTTACCAAGAAGGCTTTTGCACAAAAATATGGAGGCCACCAGTTTGGTCAGTGGAACCCCGAATTAGGCGATGGGCGTGGTGTTTTACTGTGCGAGGTCGCTGATGAAAAAGGCGCTGTAACAGACTTGCACTTAAAAGGCGCGGGACCAACCCCCTATTCCAGACATGCTGATGGGAGAGCCGTATTGCGTTCTACCCTTCGTGAGTATATCGGTAGTGAAGCGCTGCATCACCTTGGTATCCCATCAAGTCGCTCGCTCGCAATGTTCACCAGTAACGACACTGTGTATCGGGAACAGGCAGAAGACGGGGCTATGATGATACGCACAGCGCCGAGTCATATTCGCTTTGGACATATTGAGTATTTTCATTACACTCAACAAAAAGACAAACTAGACGCGCTGTTTGACTTTATTTTTACTCATCATTTCAGTGAATGCCTTACTGCCACTAATCCTCATGCAGCACTACTCAAAGCAATAGTACTACGCACAGCAAGGCTCGTATCATTGTGGCAAACCTATGGTTTTGTGCACGGCGTTATGAATACCGACAATATGTCTATACATGGGCTTACGTTTGATTATGGTCCGTATGCGTTTATGGACACTTATCAAGAAGATGCCGTATTCAATCACTCAGACTATAGTGGTCGATATGCCTTTAATCAGCAACCAGGTATCGCGTTGTGGAACCTCAATGCGTTGGCACATGGTTTTTCAACCTATTGCTCGGTAGAAGAAATCAAAGGCGCACTTACGTTATTTGAACCCACATTTATTGCCCATTATCAAGGTTTAATGGTTGAGCGAATGGGATTGCCCACCAATGATGAGGGTGTGGCGCTCATGCAAGAATTTATCTCTATCATCAATAGTGAACAACAAGACTATACACGTATTTTTAGACGCTTAGCGCTTGCCCAGCATGACCTGTTACCTACTAATTTGCGCGATGACTTTGTCGATCGCAGCCGCTTTGATCGCTGGTATCAGCGTTACCTCAAATGTGTTTCACCACAAGATATGCTGTCGCTCAACCCCTCGCTAGTACCCCGAACCCACGTATTAGAAGAGGCGATTGCAAACGCTAGACAAGGAAATTTAGACTTCGCCCAAGCACTGCTAGATGCAGTAAAAACGCCATTTAGTACATCTTGGGATGACCATGCGTTCTCTACTCCACCGACATCAACACACAAGGTTAGTTTGTCATGCAGCAGTTAACGCGACAGGACGTTCTTTCACATTTATCAGTACACAATGAAACACTGGAAATCCGCCTCCCCTTACCTTCTACACCACTGAAGACAAAACAATGGGTAGCGCAATTCGCTACTCTATTTTGTTTTCATTGTACCGAGGGAGATTGGGGCGCTGATCGCTATCAAGTAATGTTGTCTGCCTCAGAGGAAGAGCACGAACTGCGTTGTATTTTGTGCATTGAATGGTTGTGTGAAAGCATATGGCTGGAGCCTACGGGAGTACAACAAAATACTGAGACCCTAGCAAACTACCTTCATCGCTCGGGCAATGTTTAAGTTGTGAGATTTGGTTTACATTTTTCTTGCAGACACGGTTGTAGCCACATTAAATGCTAGCCACTTATTTAGCGTATATTTTATGTACTTGGCGATTGGTATGTTCTAGTATTAATGTAAAGAAAACACATATTTAACAGCTAAAGGTCACCATGCCCATGCCAACAAAGCGGCTTTACATGTTCGCATTGTTCCTGCTATTAAGCTGGATGTGTATGGGTGCAAATGCATCACAAAATCAAGCGCTTTATATTGATGAATCTTTCGAACACACTCTCATCAATGAACATGCATCGCAAATTTTTGCAAACCACTCAGCGACATACTTTGATGTAATAAAAGGCGTTCGCACCAGCACTCAGGCTCTTTTGTCCGACGAGGCGAGAACTTGGCTTTTCACCCCCGTTATTCACGACGGCTATAGTACTATTGGGCTGGTACTTAATATCGACAGGCTCAACATAGATGATTTGCAAATATACGTTTTAGACAGCAGTGATCGCATCATAAAATCGTATCGCTATCAGGCAGGTAAAGGCGACTACTCGCTAGACTATCTACTTCCTCATATCCGATTGTCCTTCACTTTACAGCCTTATCAAAATGCACGTGTACTTGTCGGCATTAAAGACACCGGCGTCATTCCCTTCCCCATTACGCTATGGGAAAGGGAAACCTTAAAGCAACATGACACACAAATGCTTTTATTACTCGGGGCGACATTCGGTATATTTTTTCTGCTCGCGGCCTATTTTCTACTGTCCTACGTTCACCAAAGAATGCCATCTCGATTTTGGCTCACCATGTCTTCGTGTGCCGCAATTGCTTTTCTATTTGCCACCCAAGGTGGACTCGCGTTTTGGCCCTCACTTACCAATACTGCTGAAATAACCTATTCCGCATGTATATGTATGCTTTTACTCACTATTACCAAAGTCACCCATTACATCTTCTCTCGAATTCCACTTTTTTGGCGAATTACTAACTACTGCATTCCTGTTACGGCAGTTGTTTTGGCTTTCACTCTCGATGCCCATACAAGCACGCTAAGTACACTTGTGGTGTTTACTTTGGTTGGTTTATACAACGTCTGTTTAGCACTTGTGTTTCACGAGAAGAACAACATTGTAATTAGCAGAGCTTATATTGTTGCTTGGCTAACATTCTTTCTTTTCTTCGCCATTATCACTCTTAACTTGTTTAGCGGCCTTGCCTATACCTTTGATATTGCACTAGGTATGATAATGCTAATCACCACGGGTTATTTGTGTCTCGGTTACTCATCAGTTACAAAAGACCATTCAATCAACCAGCTCGCTTTGTCAAAACAAGCTGAAACCATTAATAATTTAAACCACTTCTATGATCTCTTCAGGAACTCTGCAGAAGGTCACTATACGTCAACCTGGGATGGTGAGTTGATTTCAGTAAATCCCGCTATGTGTAAGGTCTTTGGCTACAGCAATGAACAAGAAATGCTTGCAGATGTAAGTAGCACAAAACAGTTTTATGTATCACCTGAAGACAGACATGTATTGCTAGGGGAGTTATCTCAGCAAGGTCATGTAACGGGTAAAGAAATAAGAGGCAAGCGAAAAGACGGTAGTGAATTTTGGTTTTCGCTATCTTGTCAAAGCAGAGAAAATAATGAAGGCAGTTTTCTGTATGGTTCTATCATTGATATCACTGAAAAGAAGCAATCTGATTTAAGCCTGCAATACCTTGCAACTCACTACTCATTAACAGGTGTATATAACAGAAGGCAGTTTGAGAACCAATTTAAGGCAAGAGTATCTGCACCAGCTGAACCTCCCGTATGTTTACTCTTTTTAGACCTCGATAGATTTAAAGTAGTCAACGATACCTGTGGTCATAAGGCTGGTGATGTAATGATAAAAGACATTGCTCGGCTTATAGATAATGCCATTAATAACAATGCATTACTGGCGAGACTAGGTGGCGACGAGTTCGGTATTATCTACACAGAAGCCACAGAAGATGAAGTGTATGCCAACGCAGAGAAAATTCTCAATGCAGTTCAAGCATATCGTTTTATGTGGGACAACCGCATATTCAATTTGGGCGTGAGTATTGGCATGGTGGTCTGTAATGACCTTGCCTTCAGTGCAGGGGAATATCTCAGTATGGCGGACGCAGCCTGCTACTTTGCAAAAGAGCAAGGTCGCAATCAAATTCATCGATACAACAAAGACGATGAAAGTATGCAGCGATATCAACGTGAACTCGACTGGGTATCCTCAATAAATCAAGCTTTAGAAGAAGGTCGTTTTGAATTGTTTTATCAATCGCTACGACCACTTAGTAAAGCCAATGATGGTCATTACTATGAAGTTCTCCTGCGACTGCGCGAAAGAGATGGTGTTTTGGTTGAACCTGCCAACTTTTTACCAACAGCCGAACGCTTTGAAATGAACGTAAACATAGATAAATGGGTAATAACCAATACCTTTAAATGGCTATCGGAACATCCAGAGCATTTGGCTGAACTGCAACGTTGTAGTATCAACCTGAATTGCCATTCCTTAGCAGACAGAGACTTCACCTCGTTCATTCTCAATGCATTTGAAGCCTACCGCATTCCTTACAGCAAGATCTGTTTCGAAGTTATTGAATCAGTTGCCATTATTAAAATGGAAGATACCCTTGCCTTTATGCAAACCTTCAATCAATTAGGATGTTCATTTTCTCTTGACGATTTTGGTAGCGGCTTTTCATCTTACCGTTACCTTAAAGACTTACCGGTAAGCCAAGTAAAAATAGACGGTTTGTTTATTAAAGATATGCTCAAGGATGGTGTCGATAGCGCCATGGTTGCGTCAATAAACGATGTAGCCAAAGCGATGGGGATGCAAACGGTAGGAGAGTTCGTAGAGAACGAGGCTACTATGGCACAACTTGGAAAAATGGGCATCGACTTTGCTCAAGGCTATGGCGTAGCCAAACCCCGTCCTCTGCATGACTTCACACCACTGTAAGTATTCAACAAATTTTTTTAGTTTATGGACTTGCCGCTATCACTATTCTCTAACATTCGCCAAAATTCAGCTTGCGTATAAAAAAGATTGATGTGGCAATTCCCCTAAATGCGCTGAAAAAGCGTATAATAAAGGAAATGAAAAGTTAGATCGTCTAAGGCATTAAGGCGGCAGCATAGTAGGCCTAGTTCAATTTGAATACAGATACCAAATAGGTCCATCAGTTAACGCATTTGATGTGTGCTGTATACGCAAATGCCATATCAATAAGCTGCATGGTGGTATTTGCGATTTGGTATCTTGCAAAACCAAAACTTAACCCCACTTAATGCCTACTGTCCAAAGTGTAGAAGTAACATGAGTAGCAAACAGCCCAAATACGAATATGTCAGTTCAGCAAAATTACCAACACGCCTTGGTGATTTCAAAATACACGGCTTCGTGGAAGCCAGTGGACAAGAACATGTCGCCTTGTCTTACGGTACCTGGAATGAAGATGATGTGGTGCCGATCCGTATCCACTCTGAATGTTTAACAGGCGATTCTCTTTTCAGTACACGCTGTGACTGTGGTTTTCAGTTAGAAAAGGCCATGCAAAATATCGTAGATAATGGGCATGGCGTTTTGTTGTATTTGCGCCAAGAAGGCCGTGGGATTGGGCTGCTGAATAAAATTCGCGCCTACAACCTTCAAGACAGTGGCATGGACACAGTTGAAGCAAATGAACACTTAGGCTTCGATGCCGACTTACGAAGCTACGACATTTGTAAGTTAATGCTAGATACCTTGAACGTTAAGCGTGTTGAATTAATGACGAACAATCCAAAGAAATTAGCCGCGCTAGAGGCGTTGGGTATTGATGTCGTTGCCAGAAAGCCCATTGATCATGGGATCACTAAAGACAACAAACACTATCTTAAAACCAAAACCGAAAAGCTTGGACACGCCTTCGATCCTCACGTTTTCAAGTAGTCCTACATTCATAAGTAACACTGCGCCCACCATCAAGTGGGCGTTTTATTAACTACCCATCAAGACTCTTCTATTTAGCCTTTTCATCACTTCAATAAGAACAACATACTCACAGTATTCAGGTTACGTTAATTAAAGGTTGGTTATAACGTATACAGACTTACCACATTGCGACCTCACATTGTCAGTGAATAAACAGCGCAATGTAAGGAGAATGTATGAAAAACATAACCTTATCTGTACTATTGGCTATATCAACAACTGGCGCATTGCCGGCGATTGCCCAAACTAGCGCGCTAAATACTGCCGACACTGTAGCGCTTGCAGTAAACGAGCAACAGTATTCCGATGCGGATCTCGATAGTATCTTAGCCCCTATTGCTCTTTACCCAGATACACTACTAACCCATATTCTCATCGCTGCCACCTACCCACTAGATGTCATAGCCGCTGATAGATGGCGTCAAAGTAACCAGCACTTGACACCTGAGCAGGTTGAAAATGTGTTGGAAAGCGTGAGCTGGGACCCAAGTGTCAAAGCACTTGCACCATTTACTGATTTACTCAACACCATGGCTGAAGATTTAGAGTGGTTACAGCAATTAGGTGATAACGTGTTGATAAGTCAAGAACGCGTGCTCGACAGAGTTCAAGTGCTGCGTCAACACGCCCACAATACCGGAAATTTGGTTACCAACGACTACATAGAAGTAGAAACGGAACGCGAACGCAATAGAGAGATTATCTATATTGAACCTCGCCAACGAGAAGTGGTGTATGTGCCCTACTATAACCCTCATGTTGTGTACGGTCATTGGTGGCATAGCAACACGCCTATCTATTGGAGTCACCGTGTAAGTTACCATCACCATCACAATGTCTATTGGTCACCCCGTATACGCCTATCGACATTCTTCTATTTTGGTGGTGTCCATTGGCATAACCGACATGTAGTGATCCACCGTGAGCCTGTGCGCCGCTATTATCATGGCAGCCCAAGAAAACGCGTTGTTAGCACAGGTTATCAGCGCTGGGAGCACCGCAGTGACCATCGTCGTGCACGGTATTCATCACAAGTGGTGCGAAGTGCACCAACGCGATTTGAATCAAAAGGCGTTGTGCGCAATCACAAGCAGTCATTTGCAGAAATGAAGCATAGTGCCAAGAATGCGTCGTTGCGCACGGACAAAGGCATTAATACAACGAAAAAGGTTCCGCCGAAAACTGTCACACCGCTTCGTGAGTACAAGGCAAATGCTATAAAAAATCATCAGCAACCAACAGTGAACAGAAAAGAGACCATTGAACACGCGTTAAAGCGTAACCAAAGCGTGGCGTCGACCAAACGCAAAACTAGCGAGCAAACTTTAAAGCGGCTAAAGCACGATAAAGTGATGACAAGTAAGCCTGTAACAACACCGTCTCTGCGCAGTGAGCATGCTTACAATAAACCCGATTTTAAGCAAAAATATAATAAGCCGAGTTCAATTAAAACTGATAGATCAGACGTTCGCACTAATAGGTCGGTAACGGAGCGTGCTAAAGCGGTACAACCTAGACCCCAAAATAAGGTCTACAAATCTGAAAAGCCAGTCAGATTGCCTTCACAATCGAGTAGTAAAAGTTACAGCAGACCAGAGGCTTCTTCTAAGGCATCGGTAAACATGGGAAGAGAGCACAACCCTGTGAAGTCACAACGCAGTGTTTCCCGAAACGAAAAGTCCATTTCACAAGCGCGTTTATCTAAAGAGTAGTCCTTTTTGGTCTCGGCGGTTGAACTGCGCCGCTGGGGCCCTTTTACCGCGCATTAATTCTGATATGTAGAGTGCAAATTCAACATCGCCTCTACAAAGCGCTTAGGCGACTCACTATCTAGATTAAAATACAACGAGGGTTCGATAAGTTCTAATTCCATGATAGCCCACTGGCCACGTTGTCGAACCAAGTCAACTCTGGCGTACAACGCATTTTGTGGCATCGCATTTAACGCCTTTTCCGCTATCGCCTGTTGCTCTGAATCTGCATTAACAGAAAACAAACTTCCACCGTGTTCTTCTTGCACCCTAAAGTCGCCTTTTTCTGGTACTTTTTTGATTGCATGGCTGTAGCGCCTAGAAAAATAAAAAAGTGAGTACTCACCCTCTTCAACAACACTATAAAGAAAAGGCTGAATCATAAATTTCCGCTGGTCGAAAACTTCACTTAATAGCGTTACTTGTTCTCTCCACGTATTGCGATGTAACTTAAATGTATCATCAGCATTCGCACTTAGTACCGGTTTAATCACAATAGTGTCGCAGTCAAAATGAAGAAAAGCCTCTTCAATATAGGCATCGCAAAAGTCATCATGCCAGCAGGTCTCAACAATAGGAACTTGCTTTTCCGAGAGGTCTTTTAAGTAATATTTTTCGATATTCCACTGCATTAATGCCAGCGAATTGAGAAGAACCGCCTTGGATTGCTCTATGCCTTTTAAACACTGCATAAATTCGTCAGCGTGTTGTTGATAGTCCCATGTACTTCTTACTATCACATAGTCAAAAGAATCCCAATCGACGGTTTGGCAATGCCATGACACCGTAGATACCTGCCAACCTAGCGTTTCGAAGTGCGGAATAAGCAATTCATCATAGACAAAGAAATCTTCTAGGTTATCTGTAGATAAAAAAGCAATGTGTGGCATGGCGGTTCCTTAAAGCCTTATGGTCGAAAAAATGTGATCTAAATACAGCTTTACTGCATTTAAAGGCGTCTATCTAATTAACGCTTGTAACTTACAGAGCAGCCCATGCGACTAAATTACTTATCGATGTGCCATCGTGAAACAGAATAAGGTTGATTGTTATGCAGTGGCTTCAAGTTTGATCTTCGTCAATTTTTGTCAAAATGCTATACCAAAGTTACATGGCACAACAGTGTAATTAGATTAAAATTTTACTGATTGGGCATTCCCTATATTTTTCACCTACACTTACTCGAAATGTCTCGACGGAGAATGATATGCAGTATCCTTGGCTACTTGAAGGCCATAAAATCTTTCGCGTTGTCATAATTGCACAACTTATTATTTCGGTAGTTATCGGTTTAATCACGGGCGAGTTACTTCCTGCGTTTATATTTGGAATCCCCATCGCGATTGTGCCACTACTACTAAGTTTTCAAGACCCTTTCTCGAGTCTAAGTCGACACGCTATGGCCATTGGTGTGCAATTGTTAACGGCGCTGCATATTCATCAATCTTTTGGTCTTATTGAAATGCACTTTGAGATTTTCGTCTTACTTGCATTTTTGTCGTATTTCCGCGACTGGACCGTTGTTGCAATAGGCACTGCTGTTGTTGCAGTGCACCATATCAGTTTCTTTTTCTTACAGTCTGGTGGGGCGGCATTGTTTATTTTCGAAGAAGGGCATGTGACCTTTTCTATTTTACTTATGCACGCAGCGTTTGCACTAGCAGAAGGCTTAGTGTTGATGTATATGGCCAAACATGCCCATGACGAAGGAGCTGGCGCTGCACAATTACGTCTAGCCATTGAAAATATGCAACGAGCAGATGGACACTTAGATTTAACGATACAAATCAATCAGGAACACGCGATACTCAAGCCCTTCGCAGTTTTGGTTTCTCAAGTGAAATCGTTGGTTGAAACGGCATCGTCTCTAACTGATGACGTTGTTAAAGGCCTTGGCCGAATGGAAAATGTGGCTAATAGTATGTTTAAAATTAGCCACGATACTGACCAAGAGGTTACAGCAGTTTCAGCTTCATCTGAAGAAATCGCCCAAACAATGCAAATTTCAACAGAGCAAGCCACGCTAGCAAGTGACAAAGCGAATGCAGCAACAGATGCCTCACAGCGCACTCGCGATGCGATAACAAATACGAGTCAAACTATTGATTCTCTGCGCAGCACCTTAAACGATGCGGCAAAAACAAATATTGCCTTAAACGAACAGTGTTCTCATATCTCTGATGCTATGCGTTCAATTACTGCCGTTGCTGATCAAACCAACTTGCTGGCATTAAATGCAGCAATCGAGTCAGCCCGTGCAGGTGAACACGGACGAGGCTTTGCAGTGGTTGCTGATGAAGTGCGTACTTTGGCTATTCGTTCAAAAGAAAGTGCCGACCAAATTACCAGCATTACCGAGCAGCTTGTTGCCCAAACAGCGAGCTCTGTAGAACAAATGCAAACCTGTATTGAACTGGTTGATGAAGCGGTGTTATCCAGCGAAAATACCACAGGTGCTATGAGCGAAATAATGCAACAAATTCGCGAGGCCAACGAAAGTATGACAGAAGTGGCATCATCAGCTATGGAGCAAGAAACCGCTTCTCATGCTATTGCGAAAAGTACAGCTCGCTTAAGTGAGTTCACATCAGAAGAGCTAGATACCGCTAAATCATTGGCATCAGAAGTTGAAACCTTATCGGGCATTTCTAAGCAAATGCGCCAAGCCATAGAGCGTTTCAAACTTTAACCCATGTCAAAAAGCGTCAGTTGGGTTTTATTGTTGCTGTGGGCGGTGGGTATTCTCACCGCCCTGCTTGTTTATGCACAGCGACAACTCACCGAATTTGATCCAGATGGACTACTATTGCATCAATCCACGTCACCAAACTTTGACCACCAGCTTACCAACATACTGAAACAACTCGACGTTCGTGCAGCCAGTATCGTGCACATAGGCAGTAATCAACACTGCTATTGCGAGTCGCTCACCACACCACATCAAACACAATTGGCCAATTACTTAGAAAGTGATGCATACACCTTACAAAATATAAATATCGAAGATGCAGCGCCGTTGCGCGCGTTGCTTTCGCAAGTTCCCGCACTCATTGTTGTCGATAAACACTACCAACTTCGTTACTTAGGGCCCTACGCCACGGGATACGGCTGCTTCACTGGTAAGAATTTAGTACAGCAAATTATTAGTTACACCCAAACTACCCCTTACCATGGCGCAGTGATCAACGCCGATGCTGTCGGCTGCTTTTGTTAAAGTTGTTTTGCCTCATTTTTTACAAAGGTCCCTCTGGAATTTGAGCAAAGTAGCACTTATGGCTGGCTCATACCTTTAATATGTGCCACCACGCTTCTGCCCAATGCGCTTAGTTCATAGCCGCCTTCTAGCATACTAACAATTCGGCCATCGCAGCATTCATCGGCAATACGTCGTAATTGCTGACTTATCCAGAAATAGTCATCTTCAACTAACCGTAAGTGTGCCATAGGATCTTCAGCGTGCGCATCAAAGCCTGCAGATATCAAAATCAGTTCAGGCTGGAAGTTTTTGAGTGCGGCAAACCAGTGCTGTACTTTTTCTCTAAATTCTGTCCCATTGGCACCGGCATCAAGTGGTACAGCAAGAATATTACTGGCTGATACGGGTGAACCACAGTGAGGGTAAAATGGATGTTGGAAGCTACTACACAACATAATGCGTTGATCACCGGCTACTATTTGCTCAGTACCGTTACCGTGATGTACATCAAAATCGATAATAGCCACACGCTTTAAATCATAAGTTTGCAGTGCGTAACGGGCAGCTAAAACGATATTGTTGAATATACAAAAACCCATAGCACTGTCATAAGTCGCGTGATGCCCTGGTGGCCGGGTGGCACAAAAGGCCTGCCTGTCATTACTCTCCATTACCCAGTCTACTGCATTACACCCTGCTCCCGCAGATTCAAGCGCAGCGGTAAGGCTGTGACGCATTAGTCCAGTGTCCTCATCTAACCACGCTATGGTTTGCGCATTACCTGAATAGAGGGTTTTCTCTTCTTCACTAAAGTTCGCTTGTGCTGCTCGTTCAAAAACGCTCTTTATATAATAGGGGTCGTGAGCGAGCTGAAGGTAAGCCTCAGCTATTGGCGTGGCATCAGCATGTTCGCAAATCATGTCTATACCCGATGATAATAGCTGGTCATCAATTGCGAAAAGCCTGTCTGGTGACTCAGGATGGTCCTTTCCAAGGTCGTGTTTTGTACCGTGTTTACCGCGAAAAATTCTTACTGTCATGTCAGTGACGCCACATCTAAGACCAGCTCGACGTCGCTCGGATCACCGGTAAATTTACGTTTAAACTGCATCTGTTCAAATATTGCTATCATGGGTTTGTTATCACCACGTACATACGCCATCATTTTTCCAATACGACGTTCTTTTGCGATATTCACAAGTTCGTTGAGTAAGCGGCTTGCCATTCCCTTTCCTTGCTGGTTTTCACGCGTAACAAATGCCGCCTCACACGAATTGTCTGAAGAGTTGTAGTAAAAACGCCCAACGGCGTGAATGGTGATACGCGACCCCTCTTGCCTTACAATACATAAGGCAGCATCGCTACTTTGGTCCACCGACACCAAGTTACATGATTTCTCTCGTGACATTTGCTTGGGGTCGTAGTTATAACGCAACCGCAATGTCTCTTTGGTATGAGAGTAAAAGAACTCTTGAAGTCGACGTTCATCAGCAGGGTTTAACGGCCGCATGTAATAAGTTTCCCCTTGGATAGTCAACTTTTTAAGCTGTATCGCACCAAGCTCCGGAATATCGGTGGGATATTTTTCCTGATAGTGCGGCACCCAGTAATGCTGGCGTACATCTTCTAACAAGGCGGCGCGAAACTTGGGGTGCGCAACCCTAATAAGTTCAAGCGCTCGCTCGCGAATACTCTTGCCTTTAAGCGAAGCAATACCGTATTCAGTGACTACATATTGCACGTTGCCTCGTGAGGTTACCACACCTGCACCTTCGCTGATCCTCGGGGTGATCCGCGAGACCGTTTCGCCTTTAGCGGTAGACGGAAGCGCGATAATTGCCTTCCCGCCTTTGCTAATAGATGCGCCAGTAACAAAATCGACCTGACCACCAATACCACTGTAAAAATCATAGCCTAATGAGTCGGCCACAACTTGGCCGGTCAAATCCACTTCCAAAGCACTGTTAATGGCCACCATATTGTCATTTTTTGCAATATTAGTGGGTTTGTTTACGTAGCTACTTGGGTAAAACTCAATGTGCGGATTGCAATCAATCAAGTCATATAGCTTACGGGTTCCAATAGCAAAACTAGTAACTACTTTACCTGGGTGGAAGGTTTTCTTTTTATTGGTTACTGCACCAGACTCTAATAGCTCAATAATACTGTCGGTGAGCATTTCACTGTGGATCCCCAAATCTTTGTGATGACACAAGTACTTGAGTGTTGCGCTAGGTATTTTACCAATACCAAATTGCAAAGTGGCGCCGTCGTCAACCAGCATAGACACATACTGACCAATCCGCTCTGCTACTGAGTCAATAGGTGGTGGTGGTACTTCCACCAACGGCTCATCCGCCTCAATACAAGCGGTAATCTCACTAATATGTATGTAAGAGTGCCCTGCTGTGCGCGGTACTTGCGGGTTAATTTGTGCAATGACTTTTTTGCTTTGACGAATAGCGGACATAGCAATATCAACAGCAGCGCCTAATGAACAATAGCCAAATTCATCTGGCGGGCTAACATTCACTAATGCAGCATCTAAGGAAAGCGTGCCATCGCTAAATAAACTGGAGATTTCCGATAAAAAGACAGGCGTATAGTCAGCACGACCTTCATCCACTGCTTTGCGCATGGCTTCGCCGCCAATAAAAAAACGTATTGGCTTTAAACAGGTTGCGGTACTCGTCTTTCACCCATCGAGTATCACCTAACGCCAACATATGTACGAGCTCAATGTCACTAAAGCCTTCACTGTTGTCGATAAGATGCTGTACGAGTGCGTGAGGAACGGAAGCATTGCCACCAACAAAAACACGGCAACCCGATTTAATTAATGCAGGCCAATTAGGCGCTTGGGGTAATTTAATAGCCATATCCTTCTGCCTTTACTATCGCGAGAGGTCTATCATGCCACAACTCGACATTATTCCTGCAGTACAATGCGCTGAAAAATATAGTCGTTTGGTCGTAGGTTGACCCAAATCAAGTGCATGCGTTGCCTGACTTGGCTCGCTTTCACCTTTACATAAAAAAGCCCGCAATATTAAGCGGGCCTTTTAATGAGAATGAACAATGTAAAACTTAGAACTGAAATTTTTCCAGCCAATTCCGAAAAAACGGCGAGATGACAGATTTGCTATTTGCTAAGCGATGACCATCATTTAACAACAAGAGTTGCGCTTTTTGCTGTTGTGCGTACTTCATGCTGTTTTCAATAGGAATAACGTCGTCATTCCAACCGTGAACAACACTAACATATCCATCATAAGGGTAATTTTGCACTTTATATTTTGGCATATAGAGCGCCGGAGCCATTAAAAAAACACCGCGAGCAGACACTTCGCTGGCAGCAGCAAGAGACACATAGCCTCCCATACTGGAACCCACCAAAATAACGTCATTGCTCTTTTGTGTAATGGTTTCCTTTAATCGTTCTAGCCGGTCTTCGGGGCAGTCAAGGTCGCGATAGTCTATACTTTCTACCGCAAACCCCATATCTTTCGCCACATTAGAAAGTGTGGTTATTTTGCTGCCCCAAGGGCCACTCTCTTTTCCATGAGAAAATACAACAGTGGTCATTACCCAACATTCCTATTTAATAAAATCAGCTGCTTTATATTCAATGTAGCGCAACCACTTATTGTTTGTCTTCTTTGTGGAACATTTTTTCTACTAATACATAGAACATAGGCACAAAGAAAATAGCTAAGAAAGTTGCTGCAAACATGCCACCCATCACAGCAATACCAATGGCATTTTGACTTGCAGCCCCTGCGCCACTTGCCAGTGCCAGCGGAGTAACACCCAGTATGAAGGCCATCGATGTCATAAGAATAGGACGGAAACGCTGCGATGCCGCATTCGATACTGCCACCATAATATCTTCACCATTCTCGTACTGCTCTTTAGCAAACTCGACAATAAGAATAGCGTTCTTGGCAGCAAGACCAACCGTTGTTAAGAATGCCACTTGCAGGTAAACATCGTTGGGCAAATTAAACAAATATGCTGCTGTCACTGACCCCAAAATACCCAGAGGTACTACAAGCATTACCGCAAATGGTACCGACCAGCTTTCATAAAGCGCTGCCAAACACAAGAAGACCACCAATATTGAAATAGCATACAACATAGGCGCTTGTGCACCGGCTTGTTGTTCTTCAAATGATAGGCCAGACCACTCAATAGCAAAGCCAGGTGGTAATTGTGCAACTAATTTCTGCATTTCAGCCATCGCCTCGCCTGAAGAAATCCCTTCTGCTGGGCTACCTTGAATATTGACTGACGACACACCGTTAAAACGTTCTAGTTTGGGAGAGCCATACACCCACTCTGTGGTGGCAAACGTACTAAACGCTACCATCTCGCCGTCGCTATTGCGCACAAACCATTTATCCACGTCTTCAGGTGTCATACGGTGTTTCGCATCAGCTTGCATATAAACACGCTTAATACGGCCTCTGTCGATAAAGTCATTCACATAGCTCGAGCCCCAGGCAATTTGAAGTGCACTATTAATTTCACTTAAATTCAATCCCAGTGCAGAAGCTTTTTCACTATCGATATTGATTTTAAATTGCGGTACATCACTTAAACCATTTGGACGAACGCCAGCCAACTTAGGGTTCTGTGCTGCCATCCCCAGTAATTGATTACGCGCATTCATCAAGGCTTCATGTCCGTTTCCACCGCGATCGACCAATTGCATATCAAAACCGGTGGCGTTACCCAACTCCATAATAGGTGGCGGAACAATAGGGAAAGCAGAAGCATCTTGTATTTGGGTGAAGGCGCCAAAAGCACGACCTACAAGAGCAAAGGCTGAGTTACTTTCATCTCGCACACTCCAATCGTTTAGGTTCAAAAAGCCCATACCTGCGTTTTGAGCTTGACCTGCGAAACTGAAACCAACAACAGTAAATAGCCCATTTACCGCGCCCTGCTCATTATTCAAGAAATAGTCTTCAACATCTTTCACAGATTCCAACGTACGCCCCGCAGTTGCGCCGGGTGGCGTACTAACCAGTACCATCAAGCGGCCTTGGTCTTCGTTTGGCAGAAATGACCCCGGCAACTGACTGAAAATAAATGCCATTCCACCAACAAGCAAACCGTACACGACAAAATAACGCTTAACCCGTTGTGCCATGTGTGTGGTTGTACGTTGATAGCTGTCACGGCCCTTATTGAAGGTGCGATTAAACCAACCAAAGAAGCCTTTGTTCTTGTCGTGATCTTCTGGGTGTTTCTTTAACAGCGTAGCGCACAGAGACGGCGACAACACAATGGCAACCAATACTGAAAAGGCCATGGCAGAAACAATAGTGATAGAAAACTGACGATAAATAGCGCCTGCAGAGCCGCTGAAAAAGGCCATTGGTATAAATACGGTAGACAATACAGCAGCAATACCCACCAGCGCACCGGTTATTTGGGTCATTGATTTTTTGGTTGCTTCTGCTGGCGACAAACCTTCTTCTTCCATGATCCGCTCAACGTTTTCCACTACCACAATGGCATCATCGACCAGCAGACCAATTGCCAAAACCATGGCAAACATTGTCAGTACATTGATGCTAAATCCAAATGCCAACAATACCGCAAATGTACCTAGCAGAACGACGGGAACAGCAATAGTAGGAATAAGCGTTGCACGCCAATTTTGTAAAAACAGCAGCATCACTAAGAACACCAGCACTACCGCTTCAATGAGAGTGTGTACAACTGACTCAATTGACAATTCGATGAACGGCGAACTGTCTAGTGGATACACCACTTTCACGCTATCCGGTAAGTTTGCGCGCAGTTCCTCAACACGGGCTTTTACTGCTTCAATGGTATCGAGCGCATTTGCACCAGAGGCTAAACTCACCGCCATACCTGATGCTGGGTTTCTGTCATAACGAACAATAACGTCGTAGCTTTCAGCACCCAGTTCAACTCGCGCTACATCACGCACGCGCACCTGAGAACCATCGGTGTTAACACGCAGTACAATGCTTTCGAAGTCTTCGGTAGTTTGCAGGCGGCTTTGCGCTTGAATGGTCGCGTTTATTTGCTGATTTTCAATAGCAGGCATGCCACCTAATTGACCGGCTGATACATCGGTGTTTTGCACTTGAACCGCAGCTTGAACATCGTTAGGTGTCAAGTTGTAGCTATATAGTTTGTCTGGGTCTAACCAAATACGCATAGAGCGCTGTGCGCCAAAAACGCGTACATTTCCCACACCGTTAACCCGAGAAATGGGGTCACGAAATTGAGAGATAAGCAAGTCACTCAAATCGTATTGAGTCATGGTATCGTCTTCTGAGTAAAAGCCGATGACCAACGCAAATGAGCTATTTGATTTAGTTACCGTAACACCTTGTTGCTGCACAGGATTGGGCAATAGCGGCAACGCGCCTTGCACCTTGTTTTGCGTTTGAACTTGTGCGATGTCAGGGTCGGTTCCCGGCTCGAAGGTCAAGTTTATTGACATATTGCCGTTTGAACTACTGGCCGAAAAATAGCGCAAGTTGTCAATACCCGACAAGTTTTGCTCTATAACCTGCGTCACCGAATTCTCAACCGTTTCCGCCGACGCACCAGGATAAGCCGCACTAATGCTCACTGAAGGCGGTGCTACTTTAGGGTATTGTTCTATAGGTAGTGTGGAGATGGCCAGTACACCAGCCATCATAGTAATAATTGCCAGCACCCATGCAAAGACGGGTCTGTCGATAAAAAAGCGAGCCATAATACTTAATTCCTTGCTTGCTTAGCGAGAGCCACGTGAAGAGGGTTGCCATGCTGATGCGTTTACTTTCGCCCCAGGTTTCACTTTTTGATAACCGGTAATAATGACTTTTTCACCTTCATTCACGCCACCGTGTACCACATAGCTATCGCGATAAATTTTGCCTATTTCTAACGTTCGACCTTCCACTTCGTTATTTCCATTCACTACGTAAACAGATAACGAGCCATCTGGCTGTCGCGTTGTTGCGCGCTGAGGCACCAACAAAGCGTTTTCTCTACCGGTGATAACATGCCCTTTTACAAAAAGCCCTGGCAAAAGCACACCATTGGGGTTAGGCATTTCCGCTCGTAACGTCACTGATCCCGTGCTCTCATCAACGGTAACTTCAGAAAACTTAACGCTGCCAGTTTGTGAATAGCGCTCACCCGTTACTTCGTCTACGGTAAGCTCAACGTCCATTGCACCTTGTTTACTCATCGACTGACGCAAGGTAAGAATTGAAGCTCCTGACTCTTGCATATCAATATACACAGGGTCTAATTGTGTAATGGTGGCGAGTTGTTGCGCTTGGTTTGTTGTAACCAGCGTACCTTCTGTGACATATGAACGACTAATACGTCCGCCAATAGGCGCATACACTTTGGTGTAACCCATATTCACTTTGGCCACATCCACCGCTGCTTTTGCCACGCTTATTGCCGCTTCGGCTTGCTCTTTTTGCGCAATAACGTCATCGTACTCTTGCTTGCTAACAGCATTTTTTGCCACTAAGTCATCATATCGACGGGCTTTGGCTTCAAGGGTTTTTAAATTCGCTTCTGCACTTTTCAAATCAGCTTTTGCACTGTTAAGTTGTGCAAGATAGCGTGCCTCATCAATTTGATAGAGTTGCTGACCTTTCTCAACTCGCGCGCCTTCCTCAAACAAACGCTCGGTAATAACACCATCGACCTGCGGGCGAACCTGAGATTGACGCGATGGACTTACGCGGCCAGGTAACACCATTTCATGTACTACAGGTTGCTTTTTCAATGTCACAACTGACACTGAAGGCATTGGCATACCTTGTGATTGCCCTTGAGTTTGCTCAGCCTCGTTAGAACATCCGACTACGCTTAACAGCGTTATCATTGCTGCAGTAACATAAAAAATGCGACTCATAAATTTTCCGTTTCCCAATAACTAATGTGTATAGACGCGGTTAGTAACCCGCACACCCAACATGTGATATTAAAATTAAGTTTGTGCTTCCTTTGCGCCGATGTGCTCTTTGTTTGAACGTAAGCCGTGGCGATATGAATAACAGGAAGTGATATGGCATAGTTAGGTGTTCGTTTTAAAACGAGGCTACGCTCTTATAGACTATATTGTGCGCATTAAATCGCTATTTTGAAAGTAAAGGTAGTCGAAGTTACTGAAGTTATCGGTCAACTGCCTCTTTATACCAGTCCGCACAGATAAAACGATGAAATATGGGCCATTTTGTTCTATGAAAACGAATAATAGCCCAGCAAAAGATGATAGGCGTTAATAACAGCTTGCGCCTCTTCTTGGCTTCCACCTTTGTCAGGGTGGGCGCGCTGTAAGGTTTTCTTATAGCGCTTTTTAAGCACGCTTAATGAAATGTCATCACTTTTTGTCATATTAAGTGTGGCATGGGCATTATCCACTTCAACCTGTGAAAATGTCTGAGCGCCGCCTTGTTGCATTTTGTGCCAAAATTCATCAAGCAGCGCATCGACTTCGCCCCGCTGGGTTTCTTCAAAGTTACGCCAGTCAAGGTAGTAAGCCGCTAAAGCATCATGCTCTCCAACATCGCGGGCACCTGTAGGTTTTGAGCCTAGGCTTGAAGTACAAGGCCCTGTAGGCTCTTGAAGCTGAATATTTAGTGCGTGAATATCGAGATAGCCCGTATTGTCTGCTTGCCATTTTTCGCGCAATCGATAGAGCGCATGAAATAACACAAAGTGAGTTTTAAAAAGTAGCAATGGGTCACGCAGCGACTGTTCATCAAATAGACTTTGTGGCGACTGCTTTAAACGAGTAATAAGAGAAAACTCACTAATCCCTGCTTTAAACTCAGTTTTAAATGTTGAAAGTACATCTATCAATAGCTCAGCTTTGAGCTCGTATTTTTTTGACGCCAATGATGTAGTTTCCAATATTTGTCCTTAGCCCTCTCTGTTGAACAATACCTAAAAAGAGTTTTTAGCCCAACAATTAAACCAAAATGCCACCTTCACTGTTAATATAACAACTTATATTAAATCAACAAACGTGGAGTTCCCGTGAAAGTACTTATTGCCTTAGCGAGTATTGTAGGTTTTTTAATGGTTCTATTGC
Source organism: Alteromonas sp. KUL42 (assembly GCF_006538325.1). Classification (GTDB taxonomy): domain Bacteria; phylum Pseudomonadota; class Gammaproteobacteria; order Enterobacterales; family Alteromonadaceae; genus Alteromonas. The sequence continues at coordinate 58,654 of NZ_BJKK01000006.1, read as the reverse complement.
CCGGCCCTTTGTATCAATTTGCCGGCGTTAGCTTAGGCACGGCATTTACTTCATTGCGATTTGGTGTTTACGTTGGTGGTGCGGCGTTTATTCTTATTGTTTTGAACGTACTACTGAACAGAAAGAACATCCAATGGAGTAGCACACTTGTATACGCTGCTTTAGCCCTTGTAGCAGTGGCAATGCCAGTAAGCATGATGAGCAAAGCAAGTACAGTTCCTCCTATTCACGACATTACCACGGATGTTACCAATCCTCCGGCCTTTGTTGCGGTAGCACCACTTCGAGAGGGTGCACCTAACCCCATTACCTATGAAGGTGGCGAAGTAACCAAGCAACAACTTGAGGCATACCCCGAAATCAAAACACAGTTATTACCACAAAACCTTGAAGCTGTATTATCAGCAGCGGAAAACACCATTGTGGCTTTAGGTTGGGAACGTGCGCAAGGCGCCTTGCCGAATACCCTAGAAGCCACAGACACAACATTGTGGTTTGGTTTTAAAGACGATGTGGTTATTCGCTTAACCCCCAAGAATAACAATACTTTAGTGGATGTAAGAAGTAAGTCTCGTGTGGGTAAAAGTGATTTAGGAAAAAATGCACAGCGCATCAACGCATTTTTTGATGAGCTACGCAAGCAGCTAAGCAACTAATCAACTAGCGTCGCCGCTTAAGTCGGTTCATTAAGAAAAGAAGTGCCCGCTCTTTGCACTATTTATACTATGAAAGCTATGCAAATCGCGGGCACTTTTGAGTGGTTTACTTTACGCTATAAGCTTGCCAACTGAATACTAACCATACCCAAAACTACCGCATTTATGCGGTTAAACCAGCGCCAGAAATTAGGTCGTTGCATATGGTGTGAAAACTTTGCCGTTAGTGTGCTTAGACCGATAAACCAGACGCATGACGCAGCAATAGCGCCACCCACAAACCACCATTTATTTTCTTGCCACTGGCTTGCCAAGTTTCCCATTAAAAGCAATGTATCTAAATAAAAGTGCGGGTTTAACCATGTAACAGCCAACGCAATTAGCATTGCTTTTTTTAACGACAACTGCTTTTTAGCCATCTCTAAAACCAATGCATCATTTGCCATTGAAGATTTTATTTTGTTAAACGCTATCCAAAGTAAAAATGCTACACCAGCCCACTTTGTTATTGTAATTAACATTGGAAATTCTTGTAGCAATAGTCCAAAACCCATAGCCCCTAAGCTTATGGAAATGGTATCGCTCAAAATAAACAAAATAACGAACAATGCAGTCCATTGTCGCTTCATAGATTGCTCAATAAGAAAGCTGTTTTGCGCACCTACTGCAATAATCAGTGTACCACCCATTACAAAACCGCTTGTTGCTGCCGCCAACATGACCAATGCCTCTTTAAAATATGTGAAATGCGTCGTCGAGGTTTAACTCTATATTCTTTATAGACCTAAACTTTGGCTTGATTTTATACAGCTCATCAAGCTAAATTAAATTAATGATTTTTTTATTTAATAAATAAAATTAATAACAAGACGTATTTCGAGTACTCGAGCGATGTTAGATTACGATGCATTACACTGTTTTCACGAAGTATTGCGGTATGGTGGTTTTGAGAAAGGCGCACAAGCAATCAATCTGACACAATCAGCCGTGTCACAAAAGATAAAGCGTTTAGAGCAAAGTGTTGGCGGCCCAATTCTTATCCGCACCAAACCACTTAGACCTACTCCTTTGGGGAGAGAACTTCTCGCCCATATACAAAAAGTCAGCGTATTAGAGGAAACCCTTAATATTAAAAGTGGCTTAGCCTCCCATGCAGCACCGTTAAGTGTGGCGGTGAATAATGACGTACTGGCTACCTGGTTCTCACAAGTGATGGCCACGTTTAGCGATAAACGCCCCAACCCAGTTCACATAGTCAACGCTGATCAAACACAAACGCGCGACATATTGCAGCAAGGAAGAGTAATGGCCTGCATTAGCCAAACCGGCACCCCTGTGACCGGTGGGCAATCAACGCGCTTAGGTACCATGAGGTACCAACTTTATGCATCACCGCAATTCATTACACGGTATCTTAAAAACGGTATTACGCCAGAGCAGGTTATGCTAACGCCAGGGTTATTATACGACGAACATGACGTAAGCTTGCTTACTGACTACCAACGCGAGTGTTTACAAATGCCCCCTACATTCTCAACCTGCCACTGGTATCCTTCATCACATGGCTTTGTCAAAATGGCTCTTGATGGTGTGGTATGGGCCCTACTACCTACTCTGCAAGTAAAGCAGGAAGTAGCAGATGGCCTACTTGTACCGCTTTTCCCAACGAAAGAGTTAGACGTGCCGCTATTTTGGCATTGGACAACGTTAGAATCTGCGGCCTTGGCTGACTTAACCCGTGCAGTTAAAGGCATAGCAAAACAACAACTCAAGTAACATCAGTAATTTATACTAAAGCGTGCTCCGTTCACCTTGCATTCACTTTCAAACGATTAACCTTTGCGTCGTTCTCAACACAATAAGGATATGAAGATGAAAAAGTTACTCGTTATCTCTTCACTGCTAATTAGTGCAGTGGCAACAGCACAAAACTCTCCGCTTTCTTATGACTATGTACAAGCGGGCATAGTACAAACCGACTTCGCCGACATTCCGCCTTTCGACGCCCGTGGCTTTGAATTAAAGGCGAGTAAAGAACTGGGATACGGTTTTTTCGGTGAAGCGACTTACTTTGATACCAGCGACGACAAGAATGGGCTCGATTTTGATGCCGATAAATGGGAAGTGGCCGTTGGTTATATTCACAGGTTTTCGTCAAAAACGGTATTTGACTATCAAGTAGGCTACGGCGACATTGAACTAGGCCTGAGTAATGGTGAGGAATCAGTGTCGACTGGCACAAATTACTACATGGCGGAAGCTAATGTACGCCATAGTTTAAATGCAAATTGGGAGCTATTTGCAGGGCTTGAATGGCAGTTTTGGGATGAAGGCAGCGACCAAAAAGCATATAACCTTGGTGCCCAATACCACTGGGATGCAATTTCAGTTGGTGCTGAATACACGAAATTCTCAGACTCACAGGTCTTCGGCTTGTTCGCCCGATACCAGTTTTGATTAACCCCACCAGCGGGAAGAAACGTTAGACAAATAAATCTGAGTACCAGAGTTAACGCTCTGATACTCAGAAAAAACTACAGCTAGGTTATGCTCCTACTGCGTGTACTCTTTAATTTTACCTTTAGAAAAAGGCTTATACAGGCATGGCACAACAAAAAGCGTCAACAACGTAGCCGTAATTAAGCCACCTACAATTACACTAGCAAGTGGCCTTTGAATTTCAGAACCGAGTCCATTTGACATCAACATAGGTATTAACCCTAACGCTGACGTGATAGCAGTCATTAGAACGGGACGTAACCTTGATGTAGCGCCATCAAATATTGCATCAGCAGTTGCAAGCCCATCTTTGATGCGTTGGTTTATACTTTCCACCATGACAACACCATTGAGCACAGCCACCCCAAATAAAGTGATAAAACCGACAGAACTTGGAACTGATATATACTGACCTGAAAGGTAGAGTGAAAATACACCGCCGATAACTGCTAATGGGACATTGAGTAAGATAAGCATCGCCTGTCCTACTGAGCCAAACGCAAAATAAAGAAGTAAAGCTATCAATGCTAACGATAACGGCACGACAATAGAAAGTCGATATTGTGCTCTCTGCTGATTTTCAAATTGACCGCCTATCGATACTGAATAACCTACGGGCAATCGGACATTGGCTGCTATTGCTTCTTGAATATCTTCAACCACACTCCCCATGTCACGGCCTTGGACGTTAGCTTGAATAACCACTCGTCGTTGTACATCGTCACGCCTAACTTGTGGTGGACCTGATTCATAGGACACAGAAGCAACATCGCCGATTCGAACCCAAGCGCCAGTAGGAGATTGCAGTCGGATATCAGCAATTGCGTCACTGTTTGACCTGAACGCTTCATCAAGTCGCACATAAATATCATAACGCTCGTTACCTTGAATAATTTGTCCAGCAGTAATACCACCTATTCCATTTTGAACTACTTCCATGACATCACTAACAGACAAACCATATCTAGAGAGCTCGAGTCTGTTCGGTACTATTACAAGTTGTGCTTCGCCTGAAATTTGTTCTAAAGCTACGTCCTTAGCGCCATCAACTGACTTAATGGCGGTTTCTATTTCTCGTCCTTTGTTTGCTAGAACCTGCAAGTCAGCGCCAAATAGTTTAATGGCAAGTTGCGCTTTCACACCTGACAGCAATTCATCAACACGGGTTGCAATGGGTTGCGAGAAATTTAGCAGTAAACCCGGAAACTCTTCCAATGAACGCTTCATTTTATCTTGCAACTCATGTCGACTAGATGCGCTTTTCCATTGGGATACCGGTTTAAGGCCAATGTAAATCTCTATATTGTTAACAGGCTCTGGGTCACCGCCAATTTCTGCCCGACCAATACGACTTAGCGCATAAGTTACTTCTGGAAAAGCCATTAGTTTTTCCTCCAACACAGGGGCGACCGAAAGTGCTGTTTCCAAACTTGCTGATGGCGCTAAAGTGACCCGGAGGTTGACAGTCCCTTCTTCTAATTCGGGAACAAATTCAGTACCAATTTGTGGAAGAATGGTCAATGCAGAAATCATAAATGCCACTGATACAAACACAACTAGCTTGGTTTGTTCTAAAGCGACATTTAAAAGCTTTCGATACAAAATATCGATAGGTTTCAATATCAGGCTTTTTCTGTTTTTAACCCCTTTTTGAAACATAAAAGTAGCAAGCGCTGGAACAACAAATAGTGCAACGACGATAGCGGATACCACAGCTAGCATAATGCTAATAGCCATTGGCTGAAATAGCTTTGCTTCTACTCCTTCAAAGCTAAATAGTGGTGAAAAAACTACGAGAATAATTGATGCTGCAAAAAAAATCGGTCGAACAACTTCTTTACCTGCCTTTTTAAGTTTCGTCTTCGTTGCGTAATCTGATCCATCACTGTTGTCTTCTGGTTGTCTGTTTAGGTGTTTAAACATGTTTTCAACCATAACAACTGAACCATCCACTAACATTCCAATAGAAACAGCGATACCACCAAGCGACATTAAATTGGCTGAAATGCCTAACCAAGCCATCACCATTAATGCGATACCAATAGAAATGGGAATAGATATCAGTACTAAAAATGTTGCTGTTAAATTCATCAGAAAAAGCGCAAGTACAATGCTAATAAAAATAAACGCTAAGATAAGCGCTTCAACAACCGTAGCCACTGCTCTTTCAATTAAATCAGCTTGATCATAAAAAGGCTCAAATCTGACACCTTCTGGCAGTGCCTGATTAATAAGTTTAGTTCTTGCAGTAATACCGTCTATCGTTGCTTTGGTATTGGACCCCATGCGCTTCAGTACTATTCCTGATACTACCTCACCTAACTTTTCTACTCTCCCATTGTCCGCTTTACGTGTCATGGTCACGGCACCTTGTCTGATCTCTGCGCCAAGCTGTACCTCAGCTACATCAGAGACGGTAACAACAGTGCCATTAAATATTTTCACAGGCACTTGTTGAATATTTTCAATGCCTTTCTCACCGCTATCAAACCAACCAGTCCCTCGAATAACAAGTTGCTCTTGGCCGCGATTCATGTACCAGCCACCAACGTTAACATTGTTATTTTTTAGCGCTGAAACTACATCTTCTTGAGTTAACTGGTATGACATTAGCTTGGATGAATCGACATTAACCTGATATTGACGAACATTTCCACCGAATGACAATACATCCGTCACGCCATCCACAGGCATGATTAGTAGTTTAATGATCCAATCATTGAAACTTCTAAGCGCCATTGAGTCATACTTGCTTGTATCATCAGATATCAAAAGATATTGAAATACTTGCCCTAATCCTGAAGTATTAGGGCCCATCTCGGGCGTTCCAACGCCAGCCGGGATAAGCTCTTTCGCCGCCTGTAGGCGTTCAAAAACTAATTGCCTCGCAAAATAAATATCGGTTCCTTCTTTAAATATTACCGAAACTACAGACAATCCTGTTTTAGAGATAGAACGCACTTGTTCAACATCTGGTAACGCATACATTACCGCTTCTATGGGATAAGTAATAAGTTGCTCTACTTCTTCAGCAGCTAAGCCCAATGCTTCGGTATTAACAGCAACTTGTACGTTAGTTACCTCTGGGAACGCATCTAAATTCAATTTTGGTAGTGCCAAAACCGCACTTGCTATCAATACAATTAATGCAAGTACTACAAGCAACCTGTTGTTAATAGACCAATCTACAATTCGATTAAACATGACGGGCCTCCTTAATGATTGTGCGGATCAAACCCGCCCTTTGCCATCTCTGAGGCTATAAAAAAAGCGCCACGCGTAACGACATTAGTTCCAGGTTCAATTCCCAAGACTTCCCGATATTCACCAAAAGATCGGCCTCTTGTGACTTCAACCGCTCTGAACTCATTTGGATGCTCCTCGACAAACAGTTTCCAATCGCTATCGCTGTTTTTTATCAGCGCTTCTTCTGGTACGGCTATTACTTCACTGTTCGAGTCAAACTGAAAATATACCTTCACAAACATACCCGAATGCAATTTATGTTCAGTGTTACTTGCCGACAATCTGACGGTTCGAGTACGAGTAACAGGGTTGATGGTGTGAGCTTCTTGTATGACATTTGCTGGGTATTTAGTGCCATTCAAATCAATTAGCGCAGAGCTTCCTAACGCTAAATTTAACTCTTTATATGGGGCAACATTAGCTTCTATCCATAGATCGTTCTCATCGGCGAGTAACATAATCGCCTCGCCAGCCTTTATGTGTTGTCCTTGCACGAAGTCATCTTGCAAGACAACACCGTCTCGTTCAGCAATAAGATCGTATTTCCCAAACGTCGAACTATCTTGTTGAGATATTTTTTCAATTGCCTGCTTTGTTAAACCCAATGCAACTAGCTTACCGTAGGCGCCTTTATAAATATTTTCGACTTCAACTAGCATACGTTCGCTTAAATTATCGCTACCTAGCTTTTTGGCTCTCTCCCAGTTTGACGATGCAATTAAAAAATCAGCCTGATTTTGGGCCATTATTTCACTGAACAAGGTAACTAATTTTTGACCTTGTTTTACTTGGTCACCTAAACTTGCGTGACGATTAATCACTACCGAGTCTGTGCGAGGCGAAACAATGTAGCTCTTATAGCCATTGGCTTTAACTTCACCCGGTGCATACACCATATTTATGTGTATACTAGGGAGCACTGATTCAACTTTAATGCCTGCTAATTTTATTTTTTCAGCACTTAAAGAAATCCTCTCTTCATGTTGTTCTTCCTTTTCCACAAGTCCCGTTGTTTTGCTTTCTTCATTGTCAACGCGTTTGTAGTAAGCCTCATTTTTGAGCTTATTATGTTTGTGGGATTGTTCATGTTGAGGGGATGAGTTTTGACTTTCACTAGCCAATGTTTTGCTTGTTGCAAATACAGCAATAATGACCACTGACGCTACGCCAATAGTTCGATAAATACTATTCATAGTTACTCTTAACTTTTATTAAACCAAATTGTGTCTGCGCGAATACGCGCTGTATGGAAAAAAGTTAAGCTATAGGTGGTCGATAAAGCCTATTTGAAATACCAAGAGGTGATAGCGTCAATCTGTTGAAATCATGAGGGTGATTCAACGACAGGTTTGATGCAAACACTTTTGTCAAAATCCAACTGGTATGATTACCACTACAATGCCCACAATGGTGACAGTCTTCCATATCGTGGTCTTTATCATTATCAGCCTTAGATGAATGATCGGTCTGGTGATCATGAACAGTTTGCAAATGCTCTACGTCTAACTGATGGCTTTCCATAGTTGCAGATACAGCAAAGAGCGATTGTAAAACAATCGATATTATCAACAATATCTTTACAGCAACCTTGGTATTCACAGCGCTATTCTCTTCGATTAGACGGGTGTAAGATAACAAATTTATCAGTAAGAATCTAAGCCTGATATAAAGTGAAAGTATTGATAAAGGAGAGCAAATCAATAACGGCATTCACTATCATTGTGGCTGCGCTCTCTCATCCCCAGTTTGGCTTTGACTATTTCTCAATCTATTGACATTCATATTAATAAGATGACGTATCACCGATTGATATATCCAACGCTTTAAACCCGATAAATTAGTTCCTTTTGATTGTAAAACTCATCGGGGGAATGGAATAAACCGAAGTCATCGTGAATTCCTTCTTTTTGTATATAAGTGGCTTTTCCAGTCCATTCAGTTTTTGGCGCTTCTAAGCAGTTTGTAGCGATACCATAACCACAAAAACTCTCTTTGGTTTTGCTGAATTTACATTGAATTGCGCTCAGATAAGTATTGTCGAGTATAAAACCCTCTAAATTAATCCATTCACCGTTAAAAAACTTCGACCCAGCTATGGATAATGTATTTAGGCGCAAGCCAAAACACATAAGAGGGAATAGCACCTTTTTGAAGTTTTTGTTCAATAGTGAAACCATGAAATCGGCATTGAATTCCCAGTGCCCGTAATAGTGCCATCAACAAATTTCCCTTGGTATTGCACTGTCCGTATCCATCAGCTAACACTTCATTTGCCGCTATATCATCGCTGCGGTTGTAACCGAAGTAAATTTCATCTTTAACAAAAGTGTAAGCAGCACCTATCTTGTTGTAGCTATCTAAATTCATCCAATCTCGTTCTATGATCAATTGCTGGATAGCCTCGTGATTAAAATTCAGTATTTTTGTTTCGGATAAATAACTCTCGTTCATGTCACATACACTTTTTTAATGAGCTTTGCATTCCACAACTATAAAATCTATAGTAACTATAGAGTCAAGCAAGATTTTGAAAATATGAAGATAGGTCAACTGTCTAAAGCTTCTGGTTGCTCCATACAGTCAATTAGGTACTACGAAAAGGAAGGTTTACTAAAGTCACCTAGTCGTAGTGAGGGGAATTTTCGGCTATATGACGAGAAAGCACTGAAAGAACTAGTGTTCGTAAAACACTGTCGAAGCCTTGATATTCCTTTGACTGATATTAAGACTTTAATTGAGCTAAAACACAGACCTGAAGAAAGCTGCTCTTCAATCAATAGTCTCATTGCCAACCAACTTGATTTGGTCAGCAAACGTATTGAGGACTTGCGAGCACTAAAATTAGAGCTTCAAGTTATGAAGAAAGCTTGTTCAACAGAAAATACCGTTGAAAAATGTGGGATTATGAAAACACTAGAAGTCTGAATATGGCTCATTGCAGCATAGCCGCTGCGCGAAACACCAAAGAAAAAACCGTTAGACAGCAGGCATGCTCAGTGTATTCAAAGTCTGGAGTAGAAGGGCACTACGTACTGACAGCTTGGTTTTTTTGAAGATATATTTACGCATTAATCCAAGTCTGTTAGTTACATACTTCGCCGTGAAAACACAACCTGTGAGAAGGGCAAATGAGTTTCCCAGATTCATCCAACTCGCCGTTTAACAAATCAGCACCAGCATGTGGACACTTTCTAGGAAACCTGCGCGTCTCACCCAGTGTTTTGATGTATATATGACTTTCATCATAGCTCTGGGGCTGCAACTCAGATCCTCTTTCATCGAAAGCAAGGCAACTTAGCGATTGTGATTTTGGCTCAAACCGACCTTGTGGAGAGAGTTTTTCCTTAGTTAAGTTGTTAAAATATCCTTTGTCGACTTTGATGTAATTGTATTGATACTTTTTATGAAACTCTGGCTTATCTAGTGTACATCGCATCGATAAGGCTGCTCTGGTTTTATTTGTGGTGTTAATAATAGAGCCGTGCAGTAACTCAGCGTGAAATATCAATGCGTCACCCGGATCCAAATTTGTTACATATTGCAAAGCAGGGTATGTCTTTACTCGTGGATCTATTTCCCGTTCATCAGCATTGAATTTAGCGTGATATTCTGAGCTCTTCGGTAATAGTGAAAGACCGTTTTTCTCAGTTGCATGTGTTAACGCAATCCAAACATTTATCGTATTTTGTGGATGATATCGCCATGAGTCCTTATGCTGGCCATGAGGATTCAATTTCCCTCTTCCTATTCTAGATTCAATATAATCTTCGTTCTGCGAAACCGTTGAATAAGGCAAATGTAGTCTAAAATTAGGTTGCTGCTCTAAAAAGAAAGTTTCGGAATGGGGGGCGAGCAGTCTTTGCATTATAGAAGACTGAATGACTAATGTGGGTAATGCATCTTTGACCTGCAACGCACAATCAATCATTTCATGAAGCGTTTTTGTTGCATGAATGTTTTCTAAGTTTTCATAACCATGATCAAAGTGGTCTCTGCACAACTCATCAACAAGAGCCGTCAACTGCAGATTTCCGATGATGTCCTTTACGATGACAATATCACCAGCCATAGTGGCCTGAATTACATCTCGCTCTTCGATCAACGCTTTGTTTAAAACAGAATAGTAAGTAAGTGGGTGATGTTCTAATTTTAACAGTCTATCAAATACCGCTTTATTTTTGCGATATTGCTGAACTAGCCTATAGTAAAAACCCAAGTTTTTTTTAATGTTCATTGTTTCCCACTACCCTACTACTTTGCTAAATCACACAGATTACCGCTGAGAATTATTAACGGAGATTGTTTGTAGTTGTTCGTGAATATTAGAACACGATAAAACAAGTGATTCACTCAACATTGTAGTATTCAGGTTATGCTTCGTTGCCGAACGTATGCCAGAAACCTGTGACTCTATATTACTAGGTTGTATTTGTAATGCTGCTGACAACACTTCAATACTGTTTTGAGGGTTTTGGCAGAGATAGTCATAATCAACAAAAATACATGACTGTGCGAAGTGCTTCAGAACAAACTGGTAAGTTTGATGCCAATATTCAAGCCAAAAAATTAGCTCATTAGGATTCGAACTCGCGCTATCATGCCACAAGTTAAAATTAATTGGTTTGAAATCGATGCCAAAATCGTAGTGCCCTATGGCTTTCATGTAAGACCGAGCAAACGCATTACTTTTATGCAGTTCAATGAAATTTTGATGCTGTTTATACAATGAGTAAGCGTGCTGAACGGGTTCTCGAAATGGCACAACTACTATACTGTCAGGAAAAAGCGATTTAATATATGAAATGCGCGCGATATTAAGGTTATTTTTTGAAATATATCGCTGGTGTCTACATTCTCCGCTTTTCTGCTCTCTTAACATCATTTTTTTATGTGTTGGACAAAAAACGAATCGAACTGCTCACTTCTATTTGTTGACCACACTGATATAGATGATGAGTACTTTGTAGGCCAAAAAGCTTGCCACAACATCTCTTCAAACGCTTCTGGACTTGATTGATTTATCTTAAGTCCATCTCGGTGTGCTCGTTCTGTCCACGGCAACTTTTTCTTAAACCGCTGTGATAGCTGTGACCATATTATAGGAGTAAAGAGAAATGGCATATCTTGATACGTGTGAAAACAAAACTCTTCTGCTCTACACAGAACATTTAAAAGCGCCGTTGTGCCACAACGAGGCAGTCCAGAAATAAATACAGGGCGTTCTACCTCTATACTGCGCAATTGTGTTCTATATAAATCGCTTTCAAATTCTGCCAACCATTTTTGTATTTTGACTGTATTAAAAGCCAAGCGATGCAAGGTCTTGTCTAAGGTATTGTAGTTATCTTCAAATTCAGACACGTCTTATTGCCATAAAAGAAATACCAAAGGCCACTGCGCTCAGTATTAGGAGAATTGGAGAGCCCAAAACGTCAAGCATGGCGTCTTTCGAAGTAACACCAAGTATTACGGCTATGAGCACAGGAAGCAGAGACACCAATAATGCCATTGAACAACGAAGGATGACTTTGACCATATTTGCAAACAGATCTACCGCCACGCTTTGCGCTATGGCTTGCTTCTCTGCATCACTAATATTTGAAGTTACGACTTTTTGACTGGTTTGGTAAATTAAGCGAGTGGCTGATAATAGTAGGCCAACAATATTGAATATGTGAATTAGCCATACAAATACACATACTGATACGAGAGACACACTAAACGCTATCATTTTTTGCTTGCTCTCTTGCACCTTCGTCTTCAGCATCCTTGAGCTGCATTTCATCGGTATTATTAGGAGTTAAAGACTGCTTTCTAATTTTCTTATAGAAAGTCTTAATCGGGTACCAAACAAACCCTAAAGCAGTGAAAAAAATGAACCCAACTAAGGCAATCAACACCCCGATAGCGGTAAGCCCGCCACCAGGCCCCATATAGGAGAAAGCATCACAAGACACCACCATGAAAATGATTGATATAGCTACTTTTCTAACATTCGTCATTTTACTTCTCTAGAGGATAACTAGTGCGGTTTGCAAGAAGCCAACTTATTGCTAAAGAAAGCCTTATTAAATTTTAATGATATTCTCTCTGCGCCTTCCATAATACCAACCACTTCCGAGCCTTCAATAATGTTATTATATTCCCACACAATACCCTTCTCCTTAGAGAGTTCAAACACTCGGCCATTCATAGACTCTAAAACGAGAAGGTTTCCATTTTCCAACCACTGATGTTTTCCCATTTTATGGGAATAAAAAGGCACCTCATCATTACCTTCAAAGTACGTAGAGACTTCATTGGTATCTGCATTGACGAGCACAATCCTGCTGTTGTGACCAAAATCATCGGGAGCAATGTGATTATTATCATAGACAGATATCGTATTTCCATCGATAAAGTCAGGATCATGTTGCCTCACAAATTTTCCAGTCGTGAGGTAACGTATCTTCAGTGTATCTTTATTAAAAATGAATACCGTATTGATATTTCGCAATGAAACCATGATATCACCATGACGGAAAACGCCTTGGTTAAGATGAGAAGGGAAAACTTCCACATCGTTCATGTGATATACATCACCACTAACATAAGTTTCTTTGGTCCCTGCAGCAGCCAAGTACATTAAACCAGCATAACCATTGTCGTTAAGTAACTTCATAACAGAAATTTCTCTAACTAGATGACCATCATTGGTAACTTCTATGACTGTGTCGTCTTTAAAAGGTGGGATATAATTCGGGAAGTCAGAGAGCGAGGTAACATAATCTACTCTTCCAGGTAACCAAAAGTGTCCGTTGTCATCAACATTAATGGCGTGATGTGTCAAATAAGGCAGTTTGAAAACAGTCTCACCACATGCATTAAGCCTTACAAGGCCCAAATTTTCAAAGTTAAATACAATATCGCCATTGTCCATCAATTTGGAACCATGAATGTGAGTACCTGGCTTCCCTTTGGGCTGAAGATACTGAGGAAGATGCTCTGCGTCTGGCCATATGCTATACCAGTCTACATTCCACTTGTGGATAATTTCTCCCTTAAATGAAACGATCCTGATTTGTAAGGTATTGTCTTGTGCAATGCCGGTAATCAGAGTAAATCCTGGCTGTACCTGCTCCGCCTCATAAGTAGGAACTAGTGCACGACCTTCAGAAGGTAAGTAATACCAACGCTCTCCAGAGAAGAACAGTTCGTCCAAGGCCAACCTTGCTTGCCCTATAACTGCACGGGCTTGAGGAGCAGGAAACCACTGATATTTTTGTGATGCGATACCGTAAGCCATGCTAATAATAGTAAGCGCAATAAGAAAAAAAGAACGGCTATTCATATGTAATACTTCGCTAGCGCTTTCAATTAACAATCACTATCTGCCACAACTTCTGAATTTAACTTCTCATACTCCAAGTGAGAATGACAGGTAATGTCTCCTTTGCGTACTTTCGTTATGCAGTCATTTAATGCTGTTAGATCGCCATGATATAGATGAGGATATTCTTGCCGAAAGTTCTCAATTACATGCTTAGGCTCGTAATGTTGTTGAACATAAGACAACTGTTCTTTTAATGTATTCATATCATTGTTGTAGACATAAAAGTTGCGACCCAATGAGGCTTCTCCCGGTTCAAGCACAGATTTATTGATGTAATGAGAAGGAGCCCAGTTTCTGTGTGGCGTGAATATTAAATTTCCACATAATTGATTCTCTACTATTGGCAGTCCAAATGATTCTCGGGAAGATAAACATATAGCGCTATATTGACTGTAGAGTTGCCTGATTTCTTGTTGACTGTAGTGACCTTCCAATTGTAAGTAATCTATTTTCAGCGTTTCCAGTGCTTGAATTTGGAGCGCTCTTTCTTTCTCATTTCCCTTTCGCTCAAAGTCCAGTAACACTCGAAAATGCTTTTTCTTTTCACTATTAAGTGAATTACACCTTAGATCATGACCTATCAGTGAACACGGATGACGAGCCGTAGTTAAAGGATATTCACTGACCATAGAAGCAGCTAAATACCAGTCATATCGCTCTAAGCCAAAACCACCACACTTTTTTATCTTGTTTATCCATGGACCGCGAGTCGCAAGATAATAGTTTTGATAAAGAACAACTGGAAGGCTGAACTTTCTTCGAAAGCGCTCTATACCGATAAGCCTACTAGCAAGAAAAGCATCGGGAATATTGCAAACAACAACCAATACATCAAACGTCTTTAACTGCTTCTCAAAACTGGATAATCGCTCTCGAGATATTGTTTGTTCAAGTACATGATGACGTTGACCTAAACCATTTAAGAGGATCTTTATACCATTTTTAGTACTGCGTTTTAGCGATTCCGATACACTGAAGTCTAGAATTGCCAAACCATCATAAAAAACCTCAGGCTCTGCATCCAAACGGCGCAGCATGTTAGCCAACCCTTCAGCCATCGGCTTGATAAAGCTAGCTTTGTCGTTTGCAAGTATGGCTACTCTCATCTTTTTACATGCTCTAGCACTTCTGTCCACATCATTTCAACAGATGCTCTATGTGCTTTAGCTCGAACATGTAAACCCTCTGCTATGGTTTCTCTTTCTTCAATCAAATGTGCCACTAAGTCATATGTAGTAGAAATTGATGTGTCTATATCGATAATAAAATCTGAACATTCGTAGTAGTCGAATAATTCTTCGTATTTGTGATTCCAGCTTGTCGCTAAAGCAGGAATGCCTTGACTTAAGCTACTTACACAGCCATGAAACCTAGAAGAAACACAAAACAAACTTGAGGCTATAACTTTCTTTACTTCAAGTGCATTTAACTCAGACAAAATTAAAGGTTTCTCTTGCAGCATCGCAGAAACATCTAAACAAATTTGGTGATCTCGCTCACCCTCGTGATTAAGTAGAATTGGGGTAAGCCCAAATGACCGAATACAAGTAATCGTATCTACCAAAAATTGAATATACTTATCATAACGTTGCTCATCTTGGTGAGAAAACACTTTGTAATTTGGAATAATACTGACCAAATTATCGGGTAGGCTGATTGGAACCTCTATATATCGTGAATCCACCAAAGGCGTGAAATCTGGAAAAAGTGTTATTTTGTTATCACCTTGTCGCGCCTTTAGCGCTTTCAGATGAGCCAACGAAACTGGATCGCGAGCAATAACAAACGTTGAATGAGAAACAATATTTCTCATTAGTTTATTTTTAATTTCATTTTTAAATGGACCAAACGCCTGTGGTAAGAAGATGTAAGGTACTTTGCGTTTTTTAATTCGCTTCAGTTGTTTGAGTGTCTGCTTGAAGTTGTTTGCCCCCCACTTATCCCCATAAGCAAAGCCTGATGCATCTAGCACAACATCAATGTCTCTTTCGGCGACAATACCAAAGTGACGAAGTTGCTGTCTAACTGGTGACGGCAAAACATTACCTAACCATGTCCAGTCTATTCCCAAAAAGCGAAAGCTAAACTTTTGCCATGCACCTAATTTAGCTCTTCGCTCGTAAGGCAACAAATAACCTGGAGCCAAAACAATTTCGCAACCCTGAACATGAGAAGTAAGTGCACGAATGATGGCATACAACATAAGCTCGGCGCCTTTATTGCAAAACTCAACGCCTTTTATTTCAACTTTCATTGTTAATGTAGCTCACTAATTGACTCGCGCCCTTCTTTTGAGAATATGGGATTTTTCCGGTTTCCGAGCCATAACCAACCGCAAGCAGCAGAATGGGTCTGACAGTAGTGTCTAGGTCTAGTAGTGAAGATATTTTCTCTTCCCTCTCTTCTATGTCTGGCCAATTAATTGGACACGAACTTAACCCCAATGTTTCGAAAGCCAACATAAGTTGCATTGTCGCCAATGCGCTATCGATATATATTAAGTGTCTGTCCTTCTCTGTGGGAAAATAAGACAAATCAGCGGTCACAACTATCGAGCAGGGAACATTGTGCGCAAAACCTTTGGTCCCTATGGGTAAAGCCATTAACTCATCTAGTAATTGTCCATCGTCTATAACTAAAAAGTGATATGGCTGCCTGTTACAGGCACTCGGCGCTAAAGTCGCAAGATCTACGGCTTTTTCTATCACAGACTTCGGTACTGGTTTATTTTCAAACCAACGAACTGACCTTCTTTGTTCGAATAGCATTTTTAACTGTTCATATGAAATATTCGCCAGCTTCCTTTTTGAAAAGGTATAAGGGATATGCGCATCTGCATTGTGTCTAGCTATTTTATTAACTCTACATTTTACTTGCTCAAGGAGTAATACTGTTTTGAGTGAAAGGTGCTCTCTCTCGATGACATCAAAATATTCGCAAAGAACGTCGCTGGCCCATTTAATCTCTCGCTCACTATGATACGGATTTCGACTTGCCTCATAAAAGGCATTAACTGTCTCGTCTATATAATCTAAAGCAAAGACACACTTTCTAGGCTCCATTATCAAGCCTTTCTCAATCCTATGTATATTCCTTCTCAATAGCGTATTGCTGGTAGTTTGTTGACCAGTTTTTTTTGAGATAGGCAAGTCGACCTGACAGTACAGAGAGATGCTCGCGATCAAATTTTCGACTAAAAAAGCAATAATACACAGAAGATAGAAATGGTCTAAGAGTAAAAAAATGCAATGTGTATCGTAAAGACAAGGCGTGCAGGATCAAAATCAAACGTTTGGTCCTCTTCGGCACCAATTTCTTTAGTAGTAGTCTGATGTTGCTCATCGCTGAGTAATCCCTGACAAAAAATTTAATGGAAATGTACATATCGCTTTGGTAGCGCAAACTGTGATATTCCAAAATTCACGAGTTTTAGAAAAAGCGTATACAACCAAAATACTCGAGACAAAATAAGCAATTAGCGTTGCAATTGCGGCTCCTTTGCCCCCAAACTGGGGAATTAGGAATAAATTGAGTGAAATATTTGTCACAGCTCCTGCTAAGTGAGAAACCAATGAATATTTATAATGTGACTCTAAAATCAACCACGAAGAGTAAACTCCTCGAATAAAAACAAATATCAGAGCCCATATTTGAATTGCGATCACTGAAGATGAATTGCTATAGCTTACTCCATAAAGTAGTGCAATAAGCCACTGTGACAACCCAGTAGTAATTGTGGCAATAACAAAAGCCAATATTAGATGGCACTGCAGTACCTTTGAAAGTAGTTGGGTATATTCAGTATGTGAGTCATGTTTAAGACTCTGTAATTTTGGAAAAAACACCGTCATTATCAATGCAGGAACGAAATACCAAATCTCAGACATTCTCGTGGCAGCGGCATAGAGTCCAACTTCTTTTTCATCAATCAAGTAAGCGATCATTAGTATATCTGTTTTTAAATACACATAAGAAGCAAGCCCAGAAAAGACTAACCAAAGTGATCGCCGTATCAGCTGTTTGCTGTACTTGAACGAAAACTTCCACCGAGCTATTTCGGTCTTTTTATACAAAAGTGTTAAATAGTACCCTAGATGTATGGTTATCCACTCTGCTCCTACGAATAGCAAGAATGTACTAAGCGACCATTCCAGATAAATTCCTAAGAATTTCACTGCTGAAGAAAATAAAAGAACCACTAAACGAACTATGACAGCATAATGATTTATAGCGTTTGCTTTATAATAAAGCTCTATGACACCTAAACTTCTACTCAAATTGGCAAATGCGAGCATCACAACAACAGAGTATTGTTCTGACGAAATATTAAATACGCCTGCTAATACCGAAGCTACTGCAATTAAACCCGCTAAAATACTTCCAACTAACCGTATGCCTGTTACAGTGCCAAACACCGTCTGCTCGTCTTCACCTTTTACTAGAAACTCTTTTGTAGCTATCCCCGTTAGGCCTAAACTAGAAATAGGGATCAATAAAAAGAATAGTGAAACAATAACGGAGAATTGACCTAGATCTGAAGGTCCTAGATAACGCGCTAGAATAAGAAAAAAAGCAAAGTTCAAAAAAAGATTAAACACTTTTTCAATCAATAACCAAATTAGGTTTTGCTTTTCACTTTTTTGTTGCACTTCTTTATCGCTCTTTCTAATGCTTAACATGCCGTCTCTTAGCGCATGGTGTTTTTTTAGGACAACTTCACTGGCGTTTAAGGAGCAAAAAAACTTACGCACTACATGCTTTAATTTCATCATGGAATTACCAGCCAGCAATTGAGGTACTAATTCACGAAAGTGCAGTCGTTCTCCTTTAGCATATAGAGCCCAAAACTCTTGGTTCAGTAAATTTTTCCGGCTCATTAAGTGTTTAAACTTTGCTATAAATTGATGATTGCCTATTGCATTGAAATCACTATTTGTTATCCGATCAATGCCCTCAGTTCGATCTAAAACATAAGTTGGGCAACTAATGCGTCGCCCTTTACCATATTTTAATATCAAACGTGTCCATGCATCATAGTCTATGCGAGCACATAGCTTGGTATCATACCCACCAATTTCAAGGAATCGTTTTCTTTCTACAAACACCTGTGTCGTCGCATGGTTATAATTAAGCTGTTGCTCTAAATTGAATTCCAAAGGCTTCGTATCTACTTTCTTCTTGCGATGCCCAAAATCCCAAACGACACCGCTGCATACAAACGCATATCGTTTATCATAAGCATTTAACAGTGAGCTAATTCTACTCGGTAAAAAATAATCATCATCATCAAGTCCAGTAACAAATTTTCCTCGGCAGGCTTCAAGTGCCTTATTACGCGCTGCGGCTGCGCCTTGGCTAATATCATTTTTAAGCCAGAAAACCCGCTCATCATTCCCGCTGTAACGTTTCAATAGCACCGAAGTTTCGTCGGTTGATGCATCATCAACAATAACAATTTCCATATTTGAATAGTCTTGAGAAAGTACAGACTCAATAGCTCTTTTGAGTAAATATGCACGATTTTTCGTTGCCATATATACGCTAACTAACGGCTGCTGGTCATACTCTCTCATACGTATTTTAAACTCTCATCGATGTTTTCAAATACGCTTTCCCAAGTGTACTTTTCCTTCATAATTTGACGTGAGTTGCTGCTAAGACGCTGCCACTCGGCTTTATTTTTCAAAAGTAAAATAACACTTCGCGCAAAACCTTCTTTATCTGATTCTATAAATAGATGTTCACCATGTACGAGAGATAGACCTTCCGCACCAATATTTGTAGTAACCATTGGTATTCCGCGATACAAGCCATCGACAACTTTGACTTTTATTCCACTGCCAAACCTCAGTGGTGCAACACATACACGGTGCGTTTTGTATACTTCTTCTAAATTTTCAACATAACCAAGTAACTGGATGTTTTGATTGAGGGAATGAACCCTTCGCTTTATAGCGTCGTTATATCGACCTACAATACTAAATGTAACCTCTGGAATACTCTGTTGAATAATTGGCCAACATACTTCTAAGAACCAAATTAGCCCATCTACATTTGCCTCCCATGTTAGTGTTCCTATAAACAGTATGCTGACGGAAGTATCCTCAAATACCATTTCTGGCGCAGTGAGTGACGATTCATTTCCCAAGTGATATGTATCGATAAACTTTTGAACTGACACACCCGCTTTAGTCAGCGCTATCTTATCATTTGGTGCAGTCAGCACTTTATTCGCTACACGGCACATGTCGATTTCATACCGCTTTATTCTAAGAGCCTCAAAGTAAATGGCGAATTTTTTTATGATATTCGACGTTAAACCTGCATACCTAAACCACATCACATGCTCTGCATTATGCTGATGTACGACTACTCGCCCTTGATAACTTTTAGGCACGTATTGATACATCAGATAATGATCAACAAAAATAACATCATAGTTATAAGCACGCTCCTCAACTAATGCTCTAAACGCTTTTGAATGATTTCGGTAAATAGTTAATGGTATGTTGGCGAAGTAACTTTTGAATAAATTCTTCGGTGTTCTAGGAATATTCAAGAAAGAGTGGAACACATCTATATTTGATATAAGCGCAGTAAGACTCTCAGTATTTCTTTCATCTTCTTCATTAGTTAGAAAGCAGCCAATTGATACATCGTGTAATTGTGAAAGATGCTCTAATACTCTAAAACTTTTGATTGAACTTCCACTTATAGGAGGGAAAGGAAGTTTAGGGGTTAAGAACAAAAGTCTCATTGCTATGAAATCTCAAAATAATTCAAAATTTCATTTTGCATAAAAAAAGGTTTCCTCTCAAAGGCGCTATAACTAGACGCCCAGCATTCAACTACTTTTTCGCTCAGCTTATTTAAGTTTTCACAAACAACACCGTAATTATTTGCTTCTATATATTTCGCAAGTTCCAACTGATGTTTATCTATACGCACTAGATTAGGGACAACAACGATTTTCTTACTTTGCTCTAATAATTCAAATATTGTTGCTGCACCGCCATGCGTGATAACTAAATCGGCTTGTGCAACAAACTCTTGAAAAGTCTCTGAATGAGTAAAGTAAGAGTGATTTTTTGGCGAATATCGACCTGAAGCGATTTGACAAATAACTGCATGTTTTTTGTTGGAGATCTGCTCATCTGTGGCTTTAATAAGAGAATCAAATGGTGTAGTCCCCACTGTCACCAAAATATTCATAATCTACCGCTGTATTCAGCTTTTGGATATAGAGATAGAAGTTCTTCAGATTGAACAAGAAATCTATCTGCAATTCTACTCATTATTATTCCTGAAATAGAACGACTATAAATACGACAGAAAGACTCTATGTAAAGGGTTTTTATACCAATTAACTTCATGATTAACATGGGGGTAACGCACAAACCAGGGCCTGTTGATATTGCACCCGTAACTTCATATTTGTATAGGATTCTCAGCAAATTCAAAAAAGTTACTATAATTCCAGGTAGCAAAAAAAACGTTTTTATCCAGCTGTATTTATGTCGAGTTGACGGTGCGAAATAGTGAGCGACTTCTCCCGACTTTAACGGTGAACTCCCCAAGGATACGTACAATAAAGAACTGGAACTTGAAGTCATTTGTTTTACCAAACGAACCATTTCCGTTCTATGCCCGCCTTCTCCGTATATTAACAACAATACTTTTTGTTTAGCGTGCACAGTTTGCTCTACATATTTACTACATTTACGATATATTAAATGTAAGTGCGTAAAGATTCAAAAAGTTCGGTTGCCAGTTTCAATTTAGACAACCTGGCCAGCTGCCCACCCACTGCTCCACGCCCATTGGAAATTAAAGCCACCCAACCAGCCGGTCACGTCAACAACTTCACCTATGAAGAAAAGGCCATCTACATTTTTGGCCATCATGGTTTTAGAAGATAGTTCGTTGGTATCAACACCACCAATAGTGACCTCTGCGGTACGATAGCCTTCTGTGCCATTGGGTTTTATTTGCCAATTCTCGAGCGTATTGGCAATGGCATCACATTCGCCGTGTGATAACTGCTTCACAGGTACATTGCGCCAACCGTTATATTCGATAAAACTCTGTACCAATCGCTTTGGAAAAACTTTGCTTAAACACGTCGCTAATAAAGCATCTGGCGCGGCTTCTCGCGCGTTATTAATAAGCTCATGGGCGTCATTATTCGGCAGCATATTGATACTTAGCGTATCTCCCGCTTCCCAATAACTGGAAACCTGCAACATTGCCGGGCCGCTTAACCCGCGATGTGTAAATAGCATAGCCTCTTTAAATGTGGTGCCATTACAAGTGGCATAAACATCAGTAGCAATGCCACTTAGTTCGGCAAGGGTTTCTTTGTCTTTGTCATGCAGGGTGAATGGCACAAGTGCAGCGCGTGTCGGCAGCACGTTAAGGCCAAATTGCTCAGCGACTTTGTAACCAAATGGCGTTGCCCCCAACTTAGGCATGCTTAAGCCGCCCGTTGCTATCACTAATGACTCACAGCTGTAATCGCCATTAGAAGTTGAAAGTAAGTACCCACTTTCATCTTTTTCAACCGTTAAAATTTCACAGCGCGTGGTAATAGTCACACCAGCTTTGCTGCATTCATTTAGCAATAAATCCACAATGTCTTTAGCACTGTCATCACAAAACAATTGCCCTAAGGTCTTTTCGTGATAAGCAATGCCATGTTCGGCAACTAGGCCTATGAAATCCCACTGTGTGTAGCGGCTTAATGCAGATTTACAGAAATGCGGATTGTTCGACAGGAAGTTTTCTGGGCTTGCATACATATTAGTGAAGTTGCAGCGACCTCCGCCAGACATCAGTATTTTACGCCCAACTTTTTTGGCGTGATCAAGAACTTCAACACTGCGCCCGCGTGCACCGGCTTGTGCTGCACAGAACAAACCGGCTGCGCCCGCGCCAATAATGATTACGTCGCGTTTTATCACGCTTTAGTCTCTTGGAAATACAGCGAGTGGATGGGTAGTAATTAATGCCATGTGTGCACGTGCACCTGGCTTAATGGCATTTTCGTGGCTCACGCGCACTTTTAATTGGCTGCCATTGTCTAAGGTTACTGCATATAAACGGCTTTCACCTTCATAACGGACCCAATCCACAGTACCATTTGGCTGTGGATGTGATGCACTTAAGCTTAGGTCATCAGGGCGAACAAGCAAATCTACCTCGCCACTTGCGCCTTGAAGCGGTGTGCCAGGAACGTTCCCGATATCGGTTGTAACGATATTTTCAGGGTTATTGTCACTGTCATCGAAGGTGGCACTTAAAAAACTCGCCTCGCCCATAAAACGCGCAACAAAACGGCTTGCAGGTGTTGAATAACAAGCCTCTGGCGTGTCTAGTTGTTCAAGCACACCTTTATTCAAAATACCCACTCTATCACCCACACTAAGGGCTTCATCTTGATCATGGGTTACCCAAATAGCAGGCACGCCGGCCTTTTTTAATGCACCGCGAATTTCCCAGCGCAAACTGTCTTTAAGCGCTGCATCCAAATTAGAAAGCGGCTCATCAAGTAATATGAAAGCAGGTTCATGGGCCAAGGTTCTTGCCAAAGCTACACGTTGTTTTTGCCCACCGGATAAACGCGATGGCTTTACATCGCGAAACGCATCTAACCCAAGTAAGTTCAGCCAATGATCGGCAAGTTTAGTGTCTTTTAATCTGAAGCAAACATTCTGCTGTACAGTTAGGTGAGGAAAAAGGGCGAAATCTTGAAATACCATACCCACATTGCGCTTTTCTGGCGGAACGTGTTTTTTCGCCGTACTGTGCCAGCTACCTAATGTCATTTCCCCTTCAGAGATAGGAATAAGACCCGCTAGCGCCTGAAGTATAGTTGTTTTACCGCAGCCTGTTGGGCCTACCAGCATGAGAATTTCATCTTGCCCAAGTTCAAAATTTAACTTGTCGACTACGCGGGTAGACCCATAATTCACTGACAAATTATTTACACTTAGCATTACGAACGTTCATCCTCGGTAACGGTAAATTGGGCTTTGCGTTCGCCCGACAGCATGAGTATTAAACCCACACCAGATAACAAAACAAGTAGCAACCCTGGCACAGCAGCACGACCAAAATAGCCCGCCTCATACACTCGCCACATATAGGTTGCTAGCGTTTCAAACCCGGTAGGCCCTAGCATCAATGTAGCAGGAAGCTCGCGCATTGCCTCTAAAAAGACCAGTGCTGCACCTGCTATCATACCACGAAGCGTAAGCGGCAGTGTAATGCGCATAAACGCTTCTCGCGGGCTAGCACCCAATACCCTTGCCGCTTTCACCAAACCAGAGTCGATGTTCTCTGAAGTTGTTCTAACACTACCTACTGCTAAAGGAATAAAGCGCAGTACATAGGCCATAACCAACAAGCTTAAGGTTTGATATAACGCGGGTAATTGTAACCCTACATAAACCAGTGCGGTGCCCATCACAATACCCGGCACACCAAATCCAAAGTAAGTAATACGCTCCATAAAGCGCCCTGCTTTACCCGCTATTGCTGCGTTAGCCACCGGTATTGCCAGTAAGACAGCCACTATGGCTGCAATAAATGAGGCGTGTGCGGAATTCCACGCGTATTCAAACTCAAAACCACCGGTACCTTCGCGTACCAACCACAGAAGAAATACAGCAAGGGGTAATACAATTGCCATGAATACAACCGGCATAGTAGCAATTAACACCAGATAGCGTTGCCAACGGGAAAGGAACAACATTAAGTGACGACCGGGGCGCTCTTTGGCACTACCTATTCGACTTTCAATAAAAAGAATTAGGCCGACAATGACCATCAATTGAAGGCTTAGCATGGCAGCCTGGCTAAGCCCAAAGGCGTTGTATTCCACGAATATCACTCGGGTGAAGGTGTCTAAACCCATAATAGCCGGCGTACCGAAATCTGATAGTGCATACAGCGCAGCAAGTAATGCGCCCGCTGCAATACTGTTAAATACACGTGGAAGTACTACACGCCACAAACTTGCAGCTAACGTTAACCCCAAGGTACGCGCAGCGTTAACCAAACTCGCGTCCAAACTTAACAAGCTCGCTCGGGTAGTCATCATAACAAAGGGGTAAGTATACAGGCTCATTACCAGTGCAGCGCCCCACAGGCCATTGATGGGCGGTGTACTTATACCCAATACGTTTTCTATCTCGCCCCCTTGCCCGAAAGAAAAATACATGGCGAAAGCCCCAATGTAACTGGGTAACGCCAGTGGCGCTGCTAATACAATTAGCCAAAAGCGTTTAAAAGGCATGTGAACGTAAGCAGTAAATAAAGCTAATGGCACGCCAATTAACACAGAGCCGACAATGGTCAACAATACCAAAGAAAGTGTATTGCCCAGCACGCGTAGGTTGTGAGTATCAAACAGTTGCGCACTGTCTTGGGCAAGCGAGAATAAAACGCCAACCGGCAACAATGCCATTAGCGCCACAAGTAGCGCTAGAGGGTACGACTTAGGCCAATTTGTCACAGTACGCCTACTTCCCTCATAATGTTCAGTGTAGGTCGCAAGTCTGCGAGTTTACGCAAGTCCATATCAGGTGGTGACAAACTGCTCAAGCTTGCTAGGCCTTCTGGCTGTGCTACATTTTGAACCAGTGGGATTTCGTAGGCTTCTCTTGCCAAATACGATTGCACTTCATGACTTAGTAGGTAACGGATGAAGTTTACAGGTAAATCGCCGTCACTGAGCGCCACAATTCCAGATGCATTAACTAAGCACCCTGCATCATTATTGGTATATGCAATGGCGACATTAGCATCGGGCTTACCCGATTTTAAGCGCAACGTGTAATAATGGTTAGCAAAGCCAATATCCACTTCGCCACGTTCTACGCCCATTACTACGCCTAATTCACCCGCGTATTTTTTAGCGTTGCGATTGATACCTTTCAGCCAAGCCTTAGTGGCGTTTTCACCTTCTAAAATACGCATAGCGGTAACAAACGATTGAAATGACGAATACGCTGGCGCCCAACCAATTTTCAAGTCACTGTCGGCTAATGCCATCACACTGTCTGGAATATTTTCAGGCTTTACCCGCTGAGTATTATACGGCAATGTGCGCACTCTACCCGTAACCGGTGACCAACTTGGGTATTGAAACCCTTCTTTGAGTTGTGCGGTTAAATCGACTGGCAGAGGTTTTGCCGCACCAGCATCGGTAACCATACCGATAGATCCAGTATCAACGGCCCAAAACAAATCAGCCCGTTTCACACCTGCTTTAGTCTCTGCCACTATGGTATTCGCCAAGGCAGCGGAGCCACCTCTGCGAATTTTGAGATTTAACTCAGGGTTGCGCTTTTCAATAGCCTTCAGAACATTCTCGTACAGACCGCCCTCACCTCGCCCAAGATAAAGCGTTAACTCGCCTTCTAATTTTGGCAATGTTTCCACTGATACACTGGAAGTCTGTGTCATTGCATGACCCAAACCAAGTGGCAGGCTACCTAGCGCACTTGCTGCGGCTAAGCCTTGTAAGAATGTTCTTCTTTGCATATTGCTTCCTTAAAATACGTCTTTACGGCTTTTCTCTGCTTTTACAAGAAGCTCGCGTGCACGGTCTAATTTCACCTGCATGGCCTCTACAGCTTTACGCACTGCATCAACCCCTAGGTCTTTTGAGATAGCTTGTGGAAGCGTAACGTTAAAGTCTTTTTCTAAATCTTCTACCAATGCCGCATCTTGTGCAATTAGATCGCCTTCCACACCTTCAAAACGCTGAAGATAAGTGTCGTGAACCAGTGTGGTAGCTACCTCGTGAAGTTGCTCTGCGTATTTTGCAACAACGCGGTCGAGACGCTTTTTAATGTCGTCGATAACTTCTGGGCCCGTTGTCGGTTCTTTTTCAGTGGTCTGAACTTTACTGACTAAGCCTTGCTTTTGGTATTGGGCCGCAAGTTTAACTGCGCCTAGCGCTTGCCACAAGGCGTGATTTAGCTTCTCTTGCTCTTCACGCACTTCTTTAAGCGGTTTGCCGTTATCAATAGCCATTTTTACGCCGTAGATACCTTGCCAGATTAGGGCGTAAACCGGCACGAATTGTGTCTCAATTGCCGAATGAAAATCGACTTCTTCCCAATACTCAATAAGCGCATCGGTCTTTACTGACTTATCACTTGCAGCATATCCATCAACAACACTGCCAAACTTACTTTCAAGCCAGTGAACTTCCTCTGTATATTCACCGATATGCGCGTGCAAGTTGTTTACGTGATCACCAATATCGCCATTAGCAAACGCGTTACCTGTCATTGTAAAAAGCGTAACTGCTGAAGCGAATACCATCGCGCCCATTTTTCTCAGTGTTGTTGTCATGTTATTTCCTATGAGGTTGTCCTATCGCGCAAATGATACTTATTATCATTAAGCAAGTAAAGGTAACTGAACGAACATACATGCCATATGACTCACTACAAAATGTGTATTTTTGTAGTGATAAATAGCAGATAAAAGACATCTTTATCTTATCGCTATTCAACGGGAATTATTATGCGTAAGATCATCTTTGCCCAATATTTAACTTTACTATAAAAACAAAAAGCCCACAGCATTGACGCTGCGAGCCTTTAAATTATGAGTAAAGACAATTATGGCAATCAGAGGCTATCTAACATGCTTTGCGCGTCACTTACGTCGAAGCGACCAGGATCTTCGACGTTAATTTTTCTCACTTCACCGTCTTCAACAAGCATTGAATAACGCAATGAACGCAAGCCACCAAAGTTACCAGTGTTCATGTCTAAACCAATTTGCTTAGTAAAGTAAGCATTGCCATCAGCTAGCATGATGATGTCTTCAGCATTATTCGCTTTACCCCATGCATCCATAACAAACGCATCATTAACACTTAAGCATATAATGCTGTCTACGCCTTTCGCTTTAATTTTGTCTGCTAATGCAACGTAACCAGGTAAGTGCGCTTGTGAACAGGTTGGCGTGAATGCACCGGGCACCGCAAAAACTACAACACGTTTATCGGTAAAAAGTTCGTTAGTACCTGGGTTTGTAACCTCGCCATTTTCTAACAGGCTAAAATCTACTTCAGGTAGAGTGCTACCAACTTGTATCATGCGGTTCTCCTAATTTTTCTGACACAAATACACGTCAAATCGATGTTTCTTGCTTTCAATAGCCATGGATGGTTTTTCACCGGCTAGCACATCAGCACTATTAGGGCGTTTGACGACAACACGATGTGTTGCTAGCCCAAGCGCTGGTGCCAATAGCGCGTCAGCATCGGGATCGTGTCCGAGTAATTGCTGAAACAGTCGCATTTCCTTTTTCACCAAGGCAGATTTCTTTTTGTGTGGGAACATGGGGTCTAAATACACAGCATTTACATGTTCACCACTGAAGTATTGCATTACCTCAGCACTATTTCCATGCTGAAGTGCCATTCGTTGTGCTAGCTCTGGGAAATTAATAGCAAGTCGCCTGATCCCATCTTCTAATAACGCCGCGACAATAGGCGAACGCTCTATCATTGTGACCTTACAGCCCACACTCACTAATACAAAAGCGTCACGTCCAAGGCCAGGGGTAGCATCTACTACGTGCCATTGCTCATTTCCCTTTAGTCCAACCGCTTTAACAATGGGCTCTTTGCGGCCTCCGCCGTGCTGTTTGCGATACAAGCTCGCCGGCGACGCAAAACCTACCACTATCGGCAGTACCTTTTTTTCACTGGCATCCGCTAACCCTAACACGTTGTCACTTACAAGCAGATAAAACCCTTCTGTGGGTTTATGTTCTTCGCGAGTAATAGGAAAGCCCCATTTATCAGCAATACTGTTTGCCAATTGAGTATCAGCAGCGTAATGCAAACTGGCGGTGTTAGTTGTTACAACAAGAGGAAGTACATTAAGCATGGCCATATTGCTCCTTATGACCAATCCATCGATTGATAATTGCTTGGGCATGGCTGGGGTATTTTTCCCACAAGGTATAGGCAATTTCCTGTACTTTAGGAATAAGTGCGGCATCGCGCACCAAGTCGGCTATTTTCAGTTCAGCCATACCGGTTTGTTTGGTTCCCATAAACTCACCCGGACCTCGAATTTCCAAGTCTCGCTGGGCGATATAAAAACCATCATTTGACTCGCGCAAAACACCTAAACGCTGTGTGGCTGTTTTAGACAGCGGACTTTGGTACATCAAAACACACTGACTTTCTACCGCCCCCCGTCCAACACGGCCGCGTAGCTGGTGTAATTGTGCTAACCCCAAACGCTCTGGGTTTTCTATAATCATAATACTGGCATTAGGCACATCTACACCTACTTCAATTACCGTGGTTGCCACTAGCAAGTCTAGTTTACCCTCTTTGAAGTCAGCCATCACTTGCGCTTTTTCAGCAGGTTTTAGTCGTCCGTGTACCAAGCCAACCTGCAAATCAGGCAACGCCGTTCGCAAGGTAATTGCTGCATCTTCAGCTGCTTGGCATTCAAGCACTTCCGACTCATCAATCAAGGTACAAACCCAATAAGCTTGTCGCCCATTCTCTTTACACGCTTGCCGTACGCGCTCAATCACATCAGCACGACGAGTATCGGGTAAAACCACCGTTTGCACAGGGGTACGCCCCGGAGGTAACTCATCGATAACCGATGTATCCAAATCAGCATAGGCAGTCATGGCCAGTGTTCTTGGAATAGGCGTAGCTGTCATGATCAACTGATGAGGGTAACGACCTTGTTGCTCACCTTTATCACGTAGCGCTAACCGTTGATGCACACCGAATCTGTGCTGCTCATCAACAATCACTAACGCCAATTGTTGATAGTTCACACTCTCTTGAAATATGGCATGTGTACCTACCAACATTTGAATATCACCAGCTTCTAAACGCGCTAACACTTCATTACGTGCTTTGCCTTTAAGCTTTCCAGCAAGCCAGCCCACTTCAATACCTAACGGCTCTAGCCACCCTCTAAAATTATTAGCGTGCTGTTCTGCTAATAGTTCAGTGGGCGCCATTAACGCAACTTGATACCCTGCGCCAATTGCAGACAACGCTGCAAGCGCCGCAACCAATGTTTTACCTGAGCCCACATCACCTTGTACCAAACGCATCATAGGTCGCGCGTGCTGCATATCTTTTTGAATATCAGCGACAACCCTGGCTTGGGCGCCAGTGGGTGAGAACGGCAGTTGGGCTAGCATTTTGTCAATTAAGGTTTGATTTACAGCTATAGGTATACCAGGCTGTGCGTCAGAAAGTTTGCGCACCTTGAGTACACTTAAGTGATGCGAGAGTAACTCTTCTAAAATAAGACGATATTGCGCTGGATGTAAGCCCTCTTCCATCTCATGCACATCAACATCAGGCGGTGGCCTGTGCACCAAATGCAACGCTTCATTTAAGCTAATTTGCTCATCGTAAATGCCTTCAGGTAACAAATCGGCTAGCGCGCCTTTATCCAGAAGGACAAGGGCTTGTTCGGTTAAATTGCGCAAAGTGAGTTGCTTAACGCCATCGGTGGTTGGATAGACGGGAGTTAACGACTCTTCACTTGGTGGAGCGTCTTGGTCTACCAACTTAAACTCAGGGTGCATCATTTCAATGCCCCATTTACCCGTACGTACTTCACCAAAGCAGCGAACTGTGTTGCCTGGCGTCATCATTGAACGCTGTACTGCACCAAAGTGAAAAAAACGCAGTGTAATAGTGCCGGTTCCATCACTAAGCTTTACCGCCAGCATACGCTTTTTGCCATATTGGATATCGGCGCTCATGACTTCGCCTTGTACGCTCACGTGTGTGAAAGGGCGACACTCTGCAACACTATAGATACGGGTTCTATCTTCATAGCGATGCGGTAAATGGAACAAAATGTCCTGAAGGGTAAACAAGCCAATTTTATTGAGCTTTTCTGCCACCTTTGCACCCACGCCCTTTAGCGCAGTAATTGGTGTAGTGGCCAGTGCTTGCATTGGTCGACGTCCTTCTTTCACATTATTGATACAAACGCTAAGCGCTTAAATTTAAACGAAGTGTAAAGGATTGCGTGAAAGTTGGCGAGTACGCTTTAGGTCAGTTTTCATAGAATAAACATCAACAAGGCTAAAACATAAATTAATACACTTGTGTAAACTGTGGTTGCGATTGTTTACAGTAACTAATACCTTTCGAAAAAATATTGGCATAAGCAGCACTTAAAATAATGATCAGCTTAACGCAATTAGAGATAGTAGATTTAGCACTGCGCTTTGCGGCATGTGGTCAACTGTCTCTATTGATGTTTTGGTTTGGTAGAAAGACTGCAGTTGGTCAAAAGCGTGCCTATCAGTTTTTTGTGCTATGTATCATCAGCTACATACTGCTAACTACACCTATTGCAGATGAAGATTATGGCTGGTTGCGACGTCCACTGTTGCTAATCACAGATCTAACCGCATTTTCACTTTGGTTTCTTGCTCTTAAGATACTTAAACCAAATAAGTCATTGTTACAATATCCCAAGTGGGTAACCATTCCTGTTGCTATTTGGTGTATGGGCTTAGCGTATTTTTTCCTCTTTTCCTCAGCGAAGGGAATTATGCACGATATAAATCACGTTATCGGCTTTATTACATTGGCCTATGTGGTTTTTGTCTGTTCTTACGGATACTTTGATGACCTCATAGATAAGCGTCGAAATGCAAGGCTTCGTATTGTTATTGGCTGTGGTATCTACATGGCAGTATTAACACTGTTCGAATTGGTTTTGATTGAGGTAAAAAACTTTACCCTGTTTAGCTTCATAAATGCCCTAATCATCGCGCTACTATCGAGCTTATATACAGCTAAATACATAGCGCAGAGTTCGCATATTGAGAGTGCAACTGCTACCAACACTACTGATATACCTTCACCTAATGTTCATACCGCACCAAAACCTCGCTCTTTACATGCAGACAAATTAGCCGCAGCGATGGATTCGGGTATTTACAAACAACAGGCTTTTTCCATTGGTACCCTATCTGAAACAATAGGCATACCTGAACATCAATTGCGAAAGGTCATTAACCAGGAACTCGGATTCAGTAACTTCTCACATTACCTAAATAGCTATCGCATTCCATATGTATGTCGTCAATTAGAAGATAAGCAACAACGACACATTCCTATTTTGACGTTGGCACTTGAAGCAGGCTATGGCTCTATTGCACCGTTCAATCGCGCTTTCAAACATCATATGGGCAAAACACCAAGTCAATATCGTGATCAGTTTCAATAATGATCATATTTTTTTAAAAACGATAAGATAAAACCAATATTTTTCAGTTAACTAGTGCGTATTAAACTTTTATGAGTACGCGTTAATGAAATACAAAAAATCGGTCATCTTCATTGTGATCACTAGTCTCTTTATTTATTTTTCTCTTCCTATTTACCAGTTTTATGCACACCGATATAAAGTGCCAATGTTAGTGCCATGGGGTGACATATCGATACCGGAAGAGGCTCCGCAATACAGCGAATTACACCAGCGAGACCTAGCGCAAATTGCTGAAAATGCCCAAGCACTTATTGGTGAACATAGGAAGAAAATAAACGCACCGGGGCTTTCTATTGCTGTAGCAATCGACCAGAAACTTGTTTGGGCAGCAGCGTCTGGGTGGTCAGATATTGAAAGTGAGCAGGCTATGACTGCCGACACAAAACTGCGCATAGGTAGCACATCAAAAGCACTCACATCTACAGGTCTTGCACGCATGGTACAATCAAACCACATCGCCCTTGATACCCCTTTGAGCGCTATTTTCACTTCTTTACCAAACCCTGAATGGGCAAACATTACACCTCGCCTTTTGGCATCACACAGTGCTGGCATGCCTCATTATAAAGAAAATACAGACCGCTACGGCTTGCTAAAATCAATTACCCTAAATACCCACTACGACAATGTTGATGATGCGGTTTCATTGTTTGACGACAGTGAATTGCTATCTACACCTGGCGAGCAATTTTACTATTCAAGTCTTGGCACTGTTCTTCTCAGCTCGGCTATGCAAAACAGTGTGGAACAGACTTATCAGCAATGGATGCAACAACAAGTGTTAAGCCCTCTTGGTATGAGCAATACAATGCCTGAAGGTCAAAGTACGGCAGACAAGTCATCGTCCACCTTCTATTGGCAGGATAGAAGTGAGCAAAAAAACGTGCGCGTCTGGCGAAGTGTTGACTTAAGTCACAGACTTGCCGGCGGTGGTTGGCTGTCTACCTCTAAGGACTTAGCAAAGCTTGGGCAAGGGTTTCTTAATGATAGCTTTGTTGAGCCGTCGATACGCACTGAGTTTTGGACACCACAAGTGCTTAACAGTGGCAAAGTGAACCCGCAAAATTACGGCATTGGTTGGAGGATACATACATTAACATTGAATAATGATGAAGAGGTTAAGTACGCACACCACGGCGGTGTATCCAGAGGAGCCCAAAGCTTTTTGGTAGTTGTACCCAAATACAAGCTGTCACTAGCTGTTAATATAAATACTAATACAGCCGAGTTTCAAGAATTTAGCAGTATTGTTGGCGACATAATTCGCCTGTTTTTAGATTCCAGCATTGTGTCAACACAGCAAAACAAAAGCGAAAGCGAGTGAGATTTTACTGTGCAGAGCTACGAGTGTTGCTAAGCACTAAGACGGTGCCATAACGAGGCTTTAAAACCAAATTATGGCACTGTGCTTAAGGCTTTTCGCTTTTTACTAATTGGCCTCGAGCGCATTAGCCTCAGCTTGGGTAATTTGCATTTCTTGCCACCAACTGTCTTCGGCGGCAACTTCGCCCAACTCATTGATTGGCGGGAATGGAAGCCCTTTGCGCTGACAAAGCTTAAATAGCTTGGGGTAGCCGTTTTGAAAAGCGAGTGCCTGACATTCAGCTTCTGGCAAATGCTGAGTATTATACATACCTGCAATAGTGCGCTGACGTTGCGCTTCATACAACACCAAGGCAGCGGCAACCGATACATTTAGCGATTGTACCATGCCCATCATCGGAATAACGATGTCCTGATCGGCCATAGCAATGGCTTCATCGGTAGCACCGTACTTCTCTTGACCGAACAAAATAGCGGTAGGTTTAGTGTAATCTACATCGCGAAAATCTATGGCAGTATCAGACAAATGGGTGACAAGTACTTGCATTCCTTGCCCTTTTAAGGCCGTCATTGCATCTTGAATATTGTCATGATTCGTTTGGCGAACCCATAGCTGGCTGCCCATCGCCGTTCCGCGACGAAACTGATATTTCTCTTCCCATACCGTATGGACGCGGTGAATACCAACTGCATCACAAGTTCGCACAACAGCAGACACATTATGTGGCTTGTGCACATTTTCAAGACAAACGGTTAAATCCGTTTGTCTTCTATCCAGCACGTTTCTTATACGCTGGTAACGCTCAGGTGACATGGCTTACTCCGGTAACTCCATAACACCATCAATCTCAATTTGCGCCCCTTTAGGTAACGCAGACACTTGTACTGCTGCACGCGCAGGGTAAGGCTTATTGAAGTACTGACTCATGATCTCATTTACTTTTGCAAAATGACTCAAGTCAGTAAGGAAGATATTTACCTTCACCAAATCATTCATGGTTCCACCAGCTGCAGTACAAACCGCTTTGATGTTTTCGAATACTTGCACTGCCTGCGCTTCAAACTCTTCAGACACCATTTCCATGGTTTCTGGTACCAGTGGAATTTGGCCCGATAAATAAACCGTAGTACCTGCTTTAGCAGCTTGGCTGTAAGTACCAATAGCAGCAGGTGCCTTATCGGTCTGAATAATAGACTTAGACATAATATTTCCTAAATATGTTTTAAATTAGTGTCGAGATTTACTGTGACGTGAGACTTTTTGAACCTCAGGCATGGTACGAATTTTCTTCATTACGCGGGCCAAGTGCACACGATTGTGCGTAGTGAGTTCTAAGTCAATAAAGTAAATATTACTCTCTTTCTCCTCAGTTTGCAGACCAATGATATTAGAATCACACCCTGAGATAGTGTTAGTTAATGTTGCCAGTGTGCCTTGGTGATTAAACAGCTCTATGCGTAGTGACGCTTTAAACTCGCCTTGAGGCTCATCATCCCATTGCATAGGCAGTACACGCTGTGGCTCTTCTTTAGTGAGCTTGCGAATGTTATTACAGCCTGTTTGGTGAATAGTCATTCCTCGCCCTGGGCTTAAAACAGCCACAATTTCGTCGTCGGGAATTGGGTGACAACAGCGCGAATAATGCACCAACAAACCTTCCGTTCCGCGTATGGCCACATTGCCTTTTTTATCAGAAAGATCAGATGTGCTCTCTCCTAATAAACGGCGAGCCACAATGGCACTTAGTTCGTTGCCAAGGCCAATATCTACGAGTAAATCGTCAAAGCTGTCGTGCTTTGTCTCAGCCACTACACGGTCAATATCTTCTTGCGGAATTTCGTCTAATTTCACCGCACCTAATGCATGGCGCAACAGACGATTACCCATATTTACCGCTTCTTGGGAATGTTGCTTCCTCAGGTACTGACGAATACGCGTGCGCGCCCGAGCACTCACCACAAAATTGAGCCAATTGGCATTCGGCTTTGCCTTAGGAGAGGTAATAATTTCAACCGTTTGTCCATTTTCAAGTGGCTTACTTAAGCTGAAGTTTCTACGCTCTACACGTACACCTACACAGGTATTTCCCACATCAGAGTGCACCGCATAGGCAAAATCTACGGCAGTTGCGCCCATCGGTAGTTCGATGATGCGTCCATCGGGTGTAAATACGTAAATTTCATCGGGGAATAAATCAGTCTTAACCGATTCAATAAACTCGAAAGATGAACTCGCTGATTGCTGAAGTTCAAGCAGGCTTTGCATCCACTTACGAGCTCGCAATTGTGCTGTGGTGCCATTGTCACCAGGCTCTTTGTACAACCAGTGCGCCGCCACACCTTTGTCGGCCATTTGATCCATTTCCTGTGTACGAATTTGAATTTCAACAGGAATGCCGTGCGGGCCAATAAGTGAGGTGTGTAAAGACTGATACCCATTAGTTCGAGGTATAGCGATATAGTCTTTGAAGCGATTTTCGATGGGCTTATATAAACCGTGCATTGCACCTAGTGCGCGATAGCAATTGTCAACCGACTGCACCACGATACGAAACGCATAAATATCCATTACCTCATTGAACATCAGTTCTTTGTTTTTCATTTTACGATAAATGGAATAAAGGTGCTTCTCGCGCCCCAGTACATCAGATTCTATTTCGTATGCCTGTAACCGTGTATTCAGCTCTTCTCGAATATTCTCGATAATTTCTTTTCGGTTGCCTCGTGCTTGACGTACAGCCGACTTAAGCGCGCGATGTCTCATTGGATACATGGCCTGAAAACCTAAATCCTCAAGCTCATTTTTGATATCGTGAATACCCAAACGATGGGCAATAGGCGAGTATATTTCTAGTGTTTCTAAAGCGATACGACGTCGCTTGTCTGGGCGAAGTGAACCCAAAGTACGCATATTATGCGTACGGTCGGCTAGCTTGATCAGAATAACCCTGATGTCTTGCACCATGGCCATCATCATTTTGCGGAAGTTTTCTGCTTGTGCTTCCTGTTTGGTACTAAAAGCGAGTTTGTCGAGTTTACTGACGCCCTCAACCAATTCAGCCACCGTATTGCCAAATGCCTCAGCTAGGTCTTCTTGACTGTAGTGAGTGTCTTCTATTACATCGTGAAGTAGTGCAGCCATGATAGTTTCATGGTCTAGGTGCATGTCAGCAAGAATACCCGCAACTGCAACTGGGTGTGTAATATAAGGATCGCCGCTTGAACGCATTTGGCCGTCATGCGCCTCTTGCGCCAGAACAAAAGCATCTTGCACCAGCTGTACCCGATCGGCTGGTAAATACTCAATTACTTTTTGCTTTAAACCTTCAAACAAATACACAGTGCAGCATGACCCTTGAATAACGTTACAGTGTTTAGAATACGTTTTATTGCGCTATAAGCCAATACGCCAAAAGTAAAGCGCCAGTGCTTTTTTCAAAGCACTGGCGCCAAATAACCTGTAAAAGCCCTTAAAAGGGAGTTTTTACTGATCAGAAAGTATGCTAGCAACTGACGCAAATTCAACATGTTCTTGTTGTTCTTGCGCTTGTAACTCAGCTTGCTCTAGGGTTGCTGCAGTTACGAAACCTTCTTCAATTTCACGCAGCGCTGTAACCGTTGGCTTGTCGTTTTGAACATCAACCATAGGATCTTTGCCTCCAGTGGCAATTTGACGCGCACGACGTGCGGCAACAAGCACTAGGTCAAAGCGGTTACCAATTTTATCTACGGCATCTTCTACAGTTACGCGAGCCATGTATTTCTCCGAAAATTAGGTTGAGCAAGTAATTCAAAAAACGGCCGCGTAGTATACACAGATGTCATACGCGATCCTAGTGTTTTGTTTGAAATTAAAGCAGCGCGATCACTTTGATCGCCGCACTTTAAAAACAATTTCAATATTCTAAGTGGGTAAAACCTAACTTAAGCAGTACCCAGTAATTCATCTAACAATGGTTGATAACGCATTTGCTGTTTAATGCTTCTCAAACGCTGAGACGTCACAATAGCCTCAAGGTCATTTAGGGCCGTTGCGAAATCATCATTTACTATCACATAGTCAAATTCATTAAAGTGTGACATTTCAGACACGGCTTGAGACATGCGCCCAGCAATCACTTCTTCACTGTCTTGACCACGATTAGTCAAGCGTTGCTCTAACACCTCTAATGAAGGTGGAAGGATAAAGATACCACAAGTATCTGGCATTAACGCTTTTACTTGGCGTGCGCCCTGCCAATCAATATCTAAAAATACATCAATACCGCGATGCAACGTTTGCTCAATTGTCACGCGTGACGTACCGTAATAGTTACCAAACACCTCAGCGTATTCAAAAAAGACACCCTGCTCGATAAGCGCTTCAAATTCTTCTCGGCTCACAAAGTGATAATGAACACCGTCGACTTCACCAGGTCGAGGCTGTCGAGTGGTGTGAGACACGGACACCTGCATGGGTGAATGGGTATTACCCTCATACTTTTCCATCAATGCTTTTATGAGACTTGATTTACCCGCACCAGAGGGCGCTGCAAGAATGAAGAGATTGCCAAGTTGTAAAGCCATAGAGTATTAAAATTCTTTTAAAATATGATGATCTCGAAACGCAATGATAGCATAGTAAACAGTATTGCCGTAATAGCGAATGTTTAACGCGCTGTTTTGCACAGTAAAATTAAGTGATGTTTCGCTTGGAAAATAAAAAATAATAACAGCAAGAGTTCATGAATCTAATTTGCCGTATTGTGAACTTCAGGAAACGATACTTATTAAAGGAACTAACAGAATGAATCAGCAACTTCTTCCTTTCGTAGAGGTTAGCCCATCTGCGTCACCAAACGCTTGTGTTATATGGCTACACGGATTAGGTGATTCTGGCCATGGATTTGCGCCTATTGTCCCCGAATTAAAACTGCCAGCATCTATGGCTGTAAAATTTATATTTCCACATGCGCCTGAGCGCCCTATTACCATAAATAACGGCATGCGAATGCGCGCTTGGTACGACATCAAATCACTGGATTTTAAAAGTCGGGCTGACTTAGGTGGTGTGCAAGAGTCATCGGCACAAGTCGAGCAGTTAATAAACACACAAATTGAAAGTGGAATTCCCGCAAATCGAATTGTATTGGCGGGCTTTTCACAAGGTGGTGTGATTGCATTACACCTAGCTCCCCGTTTTGGCCAAAAACTGGCCGGCGTATTGGCCTTGTCTACTTATATGTGTGAGCCCGATTTATTGGCGAAGGATGCTATAGACATCAACCGTGATACCCCCATCATGATGGCTCACGGAGAAGAGGACGAAGTCGTTCCTGTTTTCATGGGCAACGCAGCGTACAACGCCCTAAAAGAGAACAATTTTAATGCCACATGGCAAACCTACACCATGCAGCACAATGTGTGTATGCAAGAATTAACTGATATAGGTTTGTGGCTAAAAAAGGTGCTTGATTGAGCACACACTAGACAGTCTATTCATTATCCACTCATTCAACGACTCGGTTTCTACCCTGTTCTTTGGCTTTGTATAAGTTGTCATCTGCTTGTTTGAGTGTGGCGTTTAAGTTGCTATCCGTTAATGCCGTCGCCACGCCAAAACTCGCTGTAATCACGTGATGAATATCCCCTTTTTCAAAAGGGGTTTGTTCTATTGTTGCTCGTATCTTTTCTGCCAGTTTTACCGCTTGAGTAAGCGTTGCATGTGGAAATAGAATAAGGAACTCCTCTCCTCCTGTGCGCGCAACAATATCGCTTGTTCGAACCGTATCTTTCATCAAAGTGGCAACGTGAATTAACGCTTCGTCACCAATATCATGCCCGTAGGAGTCGTTAATTCTTTTAAAATGATCGATGTCCACAACCACGGCACTGATAGGAAAGTAAGCGGTGGGATCTTGCATCGCCTTTTCAAAAAATACCGCTTCTAAAAACCTTCTATTGGGTAATTTCGTTAATGGGTCTGTATTGGCTTGGCGCATACGTTCTAGATTTTCTTTTAACAGCGCCTTTCTACTTTGGTGCCAGAAATTCTCTCCGATAAAAGCTACGCAAATAAAAGCAAGGGTTGAGATAAGAAAACGTGAAACATGTTCTGGCGGGTAGTTTGCTGCAATATTGTCTTGGTGAAACAGCATAAATATAGCCACGCCCATTGTTACCGACACATACACAATAGCAGGCTTGAATGTGACGACGATAATCTGAATAAACAGTAGTGGATAGATAAAATACAAACCGGTGTTATGTAGACCGCCGGTATACACCAAAGCATTGATAGTAAAAAATACAATGACGCCAGCAATGTAATAAAAAATATCGCTTCGGGAATAAATATGCGAAAGAAGTACGTTAGCAAACACTACCGCAGAAGATACTGCTAGCGAGCCCACTAACAAAGTATCACCACGACCCATATTAACCCATGCCATTACGGCCATGATGATGCCGCCAACATAAGATATAAAGTACAGTGTTAAACGCCTGCGCTTAGCTTCAGCCTCGTCTTGCTGTGCACCTCTCAATAGTTGTCGAATTGATGATGTGTCCATGCAGCCCGCAATCCCCACTTACATTTCAATTGCATAATAAAATCACAGCATAGACTGATCTGGAACATATCTCCAAGCAGAAATCTCTTTGCAATTCCAAACATTAACCAAGAAAATGCGTATACTACCAAAGGGCATAACGCATCTAACAGCATACGGAAATGGCACGCTGTTTAATCTACATATGTCTTTGAAAGGTTAGTCGTTAATTTATTTATTGTTTTGGAAATAGCATGAGTCAACTCAACACCACACGTACCGTTCGAATTGCAACACGAAAAAGTGCGCTTGCACTTTGGCAAGCAGAATATGTGAAGGCCAAACTATTGGAACACTACCCTTCAATGGTTGTTGAATTAGTGCCAATGAGTACCCAAGGCGACAAAATTCTTGATACCCCTCTGGCTAAAATTGGCGGTAAAGGGCTTTTCATTAAAGAGCTAGAAGTGGCCATGTTAGAAGGTCGCGCCGATATCGCTGTTCACTCAATGAAAGATGTGCCTGTTGAATTTCCAGAAGGATTTGGTTTGCACGCTATTTGCGAACGAGAAAACCCTTATGACGCATTCGTCTCGAATAACTTCGACAGTATTGATGCATTGCCACAGGGCGCCGTAGTCGGCACATCGAGTTTGCGACGCCAATGCCAAATTAGAAAGTATCGCCCAGACCTTATGATTAAGGATTTGCGCGGAAACGTTAACACGCGTTTGGCTAAGCTTGATGCTGGTGAGTACGACGCTATTATTCTTGCCTCTGCAGGCCTTATCCGCCTAGAAATGGCTTCTCGAATTCGCATGCCATTAACGGCTGATATTTCACTTCCTGCCGTTGGACAAGGTGCGGTAGGTATTGAATGTAGAAACGATGATGAGGAACTCATTGCTTTACTTCAAGCATTAAACCATGACGATACAAACACCCGCGTAACCGCCGAGCGTGCGATGAACGAACGTTTAGAAGGAGGATGTCAGGTGCCGATTGGTAGTTTCGCGACATTGGATGGCGACAGCTTAACGCTTACAGGTATGGTAGGTAAGCCCGACGGAACTGAATTGCTTTTTGCTTCTGCCACCGCACCGCGAGAAAGCGCCACATCAATAGGCATTGAAGTAGCTGAAGCATTACTTGCGCAAGGCGCGGGCGATATCTTAAGAGCCTTGTACAACTGAGTTTCAAAAAGGTTTATCTGATGCTGTTGTTTACGCGCCCACTACCCAAACTCAATGTCAGTGCCGCTGCCTTTGAGCAAGCAGAAATTGACGCTGTGGGTGTTGCAACTACTGACATTGTGTATGTAAGAACAGAAAGCGATGCTGCTCGTCAGTTTTTACGTGATAACACCGTGGATATTGTTATCGTCACCAGTGTTTATGCTGTGGAAACAGCTGTGGCAAGTGTTGCTAAAAGTACAAGCCAAGCGCTTCCTATATTCATTGCCGTTGGCGATGCAACGGCGCGAAAGCTCCGCTTTGGATTAGCCAATATTAAAGGTGCCACCGTGTTAACGCCAAGTACTCATACGTCTGAGGGTATATTGGCAATGCACCAATTTGATGATGAAAACGTGCAACACGTCGTTATTATTAAAGGTGAAGGAGGCCGTGACGCTATTGAGCAGGGGCTTCGCAACAGACATAAACAACTTGGAAAAGTGCTAGATATCAGTATTTTTTGCGTCTATAAAAGAGAGCAACTTTCTAGCCCTATTTCAACAAAATACTGGAAAATAAGCGACGTTAGCGGCATTATCGCAACAAGCGAATCAATGGCGATGCAATTGTTAGCGTACTTCGGTAACGCACTACTTCCATTACCTTGGGTGTGTGTTAGTGAGCGCATAGCAGCGTCGTTAATTAAAATGGGGGCAACGCGGGTTTCAGTGTGTTCGCGGGCCACCGATCAGGCACTGATTGCCTGGGTAAAGGATAACTGGGAGTATTGAATGGCTAACGATAAAGAGAGCACAACGAAAGATGAAGTGTTATTGAGCGACAGATTGAGCGACAAAACACAGAACGATGTTGTCGACACCTCGCCAAGCACTTCAGACACTTCTTCAACCAAAGGGAAAAAACCAAAGTCCTCAGGTAATGGGTTGCTATGGTTTGTTGTATTAATACTTTTTGCCAGTGTCATTGCTATGGCTGGTGCAGGCTATTGGTATTATATGCAACAGGTATCTACAAGTCAGACTATCACCGCAGCACAGCAAACCAATACTGATCAAATTAAGGCAATTGAAAGTGAACGCGCGACGCTATCAGCTGCGCTTCGCGATGCGACTAAATCTAATAGTGAATTAGAAAAAGCCATTACCGAGCTGCAAACACAAAATGCAAATTTGGCCCTTCAAACAGAATCTGCGTTGGAGCAAATTAAAAATATGGAAGGTCGCCGTCCCGCAGACTGGCTTATTGCTGAGGCGGATTATTTAGTTCGCATGGCGGGACGTAAATTGTGGCTAGAGAGTGACGTTCGTACTGCCATATTGTTGTTAGTAAACGCTGACAAACGTTTAAAGTCATTAGCAGACCCGTCTGTGCTTCCCGTTCGCGCAGCACTGGCAGAAGACATTCAAACGCTACAACAATTAAACCCTGTATCACAAAGCTCAGTTGCCCTTGCACTTAGCGGCATGATTGCGCAAATTGATAAACTCCCCCTTGATACCTTCGAAAAACCAAAAGCTGTTGATGCCCAAGACACCACACTGTCTAACTCAACTGACGACTGGCAAGACAACCTCGCGAAAGTATGGCGCTCATTGGTCGATGATTTTCTTACTATCAAGACAATTGAAGGGCCTGTTGAGCCAGTATTATCACTAGAAGCACAGTTTCTAGTCAAAGAGCAATTACGCCTTCAATTAATGCACGCACAAACTGCTGCGTTGCAAAGTGATGCCGGGTTGTACAACCAGTCGTTGCAATATGCACAAACCTTGTTGATTGAAAAATTTGATACGCAAACCAGTCAAGTAAGTGGCTTTGTGAGTGCATTACAAAACTTACTAAATACGGATGTTTCGCGCCCTATTCCTAGCGAACTCGCCTCGCAACAACCTTTGGAACGCTTACTGGACAGTCGTGTTAAGCAAGTATTTGGTCAAGGAGCAAGCGTACTATGAGATGGTTAGCAATTGCTCTTGCGGTATTAGCCGCATTTGTCGCAGCACTAATTGTTGGCCCAATGTTACTTGGTGACCAAGGGTATGTGCTGTTTAGTTTAGGTAGTACCGCTGTTGAGATGAACATCATCAGCTTTGGTATTTTACTTATTGGTGCATTGGTCGCATGGTATGTACTATCACGCTTGGTGCTGTGGGCATTAAGCCTGATAACCGGTTCGCATAAATGGATTGGTGCGTTAGGTGCACGTAAACGCCGCCGAGCGTTTTATGATGGCTTACACGCCATGGCGTCGGGCGACTTTGAGACTGCACAAAAAGCCCTAAGTAAAACCACCAACGGTGATTTTGAAGGGGTAAACTATCTTGCGTCTGCTCAAATTGCATTAACCAATAGTGACTTACCCAAAGCCCGTTACTTTTTAGAGCAAGCAATAGAATTTTCTAATGCGCTAGTGCCAGCAACCATCATGCAAGCGCGTATCGATATTACAGAGCAAAAGTACACTGATGCGCTAGAGAAGCTTGAAGCGCTAGATGAACAATTCCGTGACAACAAACAAGTTGTTCAGCTAAAGGCACAAATTCTCGCCAAGTTAGGCAAATGGCAGGTACTTCAAGACAATCTTGGGCAGTGGCGAAAGGCTCTGCCGAAGGACGCTTATATCAGTTGGTCACAGCGTATTGCGAAAGGGAAATTTGCTGAAATTGCCAGTAAACAAGGTGCGGTTGAGCTCAAAGCGTATTGGGAAACCTTGCCTCGAAAATTGCGTCACGATGACGCTTATCGCGCTGCGTACGTTCAGCAATTGCTCGATCAAGGTATGCATGCTGATGCACAAACCTTACTGGTCGAGTGGCAAAAGCGCGGGCGAAACGCAACATTATTTCCGCTT
This sequence comes from Alteromonas sp. KUL42, assembly GCF_006538325.1. Taxonomy (GTDB): domain Bacteria; phylum Pseudomonadota; class Gammaproteobacteria; order Enterobacterales; family Alteromonadaceae; genus Alteromonas. Next base: position 14,670 of record NZ_BJKK01000006.1, on the reverse strand, counting down.
TTTGCCCAGTTGAATTTACCAGACTCTTCACCTTCACTACGCCTGCTTGAAAGCTGGATAAAGCAGGATGAAAATAATGTGGCGCTTTATTCAACACTGGGTCAAGTGGCGTTCAACTCCGGTGACGATATGTTGGCAGAAAAAGCACTGCTAAAGGCCACTAAATTGAAAACCCGCAAGGATGATTTACTGTTGTTGTCCGCTATTAACGAACGCAATCAAGATTCGGTCACTGCACTTAAGTTTTTCAAAGAAAGCCAACAGTTACCGCAATAAGCGATTACTTTTATCCACCACACGGCAATGACAACATTGTCGTGTGGTGTCGCATTTCAATATCATCAAGCCAAAGCAATAATTTGATCTAGGGTTGTCAAACATCACGACTTAAAGATATAGTAAAAAGCAAGTTACTTGTCGGAGTGCTTCACTGGATATCCAGTAAGCTGAGACCGCGAAAGCGGGATCCGTTGAACCTGATCAGGCTAATACCTGCGAAGGGAACAAGAAAATATAACGTACTAATACCATGAATATTTCTGCTACTCAGTTGATGATGAACAACTGAAACAATAGAAATAGGTATCGATAGGCGACCACGGTCAAACGGTTTGTTGAATGCGGTTAAGAAGCAGTAACTAGCATTTACATGAATCATTTTTTCGCTGGGCATATCGTTTAACGGTAATCACGGTTTAACGGCAATCACGCTCACGTTATATTCTCCTTCACTCCTGACAAGCATTTTTAAACCTAAACACTTAAGGCCAAAATGCTATGTCGACTCGACGTAAACAGCGCGAACAAGCGCAACAATTTATCAATGAACTCGCGGGTGAAGCATACCCCAACTCTACTCGCTACTACGAAACAGGCAGCCGCGAAGATATTAAAGTGGCCATGCGCCACATCCACCAGCACGACAGCTTGGTAGGAGGTACAGAAGAAAGCCCACTGTTTCAACCCAACCCAGCTATTCCCGTATACGATACTTCAGGTCCTTATGGCGACCCAGCCGAAACCATTGATGTACATAAAGGGTTAACGCCACGCCGTCAGCGGTGGATAGACGAACGCGGTGATACATACTCACTTGACGGTGTCTCTTCTACATTCGCCAAAGCCCGTCAAAATGATATTTTCACCGAAGATTTTCGCTTCATAAGCGAGCGAAAACCACGCAAAGCCAAGCTAGGCAAAAATGTGACCCAACTCCACTATGCTCGCCAAGGTATTGTTACCCCTGAAATGGAGTACATCGCTATTCGAGAAAACATGGGAAGGCAAACGATCAAAGATGCGGAGTTAACGCAGCAGCATAACGGTGAACACTTTGGCGCCAACTTGCCAGATACGATTACACCTGAGTTTGTACGCCAAGAAGTAGCAGCAGGTAGAGCCATAATCCCATGTAATATCAATCACCCAGAGCTTGAACCAATGATTATTGGGCGCAACTTTCTAGTAAAGATTAACGCCAATATTGGTAACTCTGCGGTTACGTCGTCCATAGAAGAAGAAGTGGAAAAACTCGTTTGGTCTACGCGCTGGGGAGCAGACACCATCATGGATTTATCTACAGGTCGCAATATCCATGAAACTCGCGAATGGCTTTTGCGCAATAGTCCTGTGCCACTGGGAACTGTTCCCATCTATCAAGCACTGGAAAAAGTTAACGGTGTTGCAGAAGCCCTAACATGGGAAGTATTTAAAGACACCCTTATTGAGCAAGCAGAGCAAGGTGTGGATTACTTTACTATTCACGCAGGCGTGTTGCTTGAGTATGTGCACCTAACAGCTAAACGGGTTACGGGTATTGTATCCCGTGGTGGTTCAATTATGGCGAAATGGTGTTTAAGCCACCACAAACAGAGCTTTTTATACCAACACTTCGCTGAAATCTGTGAGATTTGCACACAATACGATGTTGCATTGTCATTAGGTGACGGGTTGCGCCCTGGCAGTGTTGCCGATGCAAACGATGAGGCTCAATTCTCTGAGCTACGCACCCTAGGCGAGCTCACTAAAATTGCTTGGCAATACGATGTTCAAGTAATGATTGAAGGCCCAGGTCACGTGCCTATGCACATGATTAAAGCCAACATGGAAGAGCAACTGAAACACTGTCACGAAGCGCCGTTTTACACTTTAGGCCCATTAACGACCGATATAGCACCAGGCTATGATCATTTTACCTCAGGCATTGGCGCCGCCATGATTGGTTGGTACGGCTGCGCCATGTTGTGCTACGTCACGCCTAAAGAACACTTGGGGTTACCCAATAAAGAAGACGTCAAACAAGGTCTCATCACCTACAAAATTGCTGCACATGCTGCTGATTTAGCGAAAGGCCACCCTGGCGCGCAAATTCGAGACAATGCCATGTCAAAAGCCCGCTTTGAATTTCGCTGGGAAGATCAGTTTAATTTGGCACTCGACCCACACACAGCGCGTGCATACCACGATGAAACCTTGCCACAGGCATCAGGCAAAGTTGCACACTTTTGCTCTATGTGCGGCCCTAAATTTTGCAGCATGAAAATTTCACAAGAAGTACGCGATGTTGCAAAGCAAGCTGAACAAAAAAATCAGGGCATGCAAGACATGGCAAAGGCCTTTAATCGTTCAGGTGCCGAGCTTTACCACTCAACAGACAGTAAGGTAGAGCTGCCATGACAACCCCGGCAATACCAAGCCCTGTTGTATGGTGTGTCGGCGGCGTAGATTCAAGTGGTGGCGCGGGTATAACCCGCGACATCACAACCCTAACAAGCTTAAACATTCACGCTTGCGCCATCACCACACTGCTTAGTGCTCAATCTCATACAAACCTGCTGCGCAGTGAGGGCACTACATCGAATGTATTTAACACACAGTGGCAAGTACTTGAAAACGACTTACCACCCAATGCCATAAAAATTGGTGCGCTGGCAAATGACGAACAAGCTCACACTATCTGCAGCAACATTCAGCGCCTGTCTTCACCCCGCCCTTTTATAGCGTGGGACCCTGTGTTCATTACCTCATCGGGCGGTCATTTAAGCCATCTGGGCAGTTTGACTCATACTGCGATTACACAGTTATTGCGCACGGTAGATGTGGTTACTCCCAACATAGAAGAACTTGCTGCACTATCTAGGTTACCCATCACCGATCAATCCTCTTTAGTAGCGGCAGCGCAGCAGCTTATATCACTGGGGGCAAAAGCGGTTTTGGTGAAAGGAGGTCATGCGCACTGGCAAGATGACATGGTAGACGTATTACTCACTAGCGAGCAGATAGTTTACTTTACTCTATCTACACACAACACAGTATTACTCAGAGGTACAGGTTGTATGCTAGCCAGTGCCTGTTGTGGCTTTGTGGTCAAAGGCTATAGCCTTATTGATGCGGTGACGCTAGCTATCGCTTATGTAAGAGAGACTCGCTCTTTAGCACTACGCAGCACCGGCGACTATTTTGTTGCAAGCATAAACGGGTTTCCCTCTAACCCCGATGCGTTTCCACGTTTGACTATATGCGCAAATACACAAATAAACGGGCACGTTGCCCCTAACATAAACGACGATGTTTCATTTCTCCCGCTGCTTAACCCCAACCTTGGTCTTTACCCCGTTGTCGATAGTGTTGCATGGATAAAAGCACTGCTGCCCACAGGCATAAAAGTTATTCAACTTCGTATAAAAGAAGGTTCAAAGGATGAAATTAGGGAACAGATCGCTAACGCCGTTCAGTTAACAAAACACTCCCAATGTCAGTTGTTTATTAATGATCATTGGGCATTGGCCATAGAATTGGGTGCCTATGGGGTGCATTTGGGGCAAGAAGATATTGAAACAGCTGACCTTGATGCTATCCGAAAAGCAGGATTACGCCTTGGTATATCCACCCACGGCTATGCGGAAATTCAGCGAGTTAAACAACTCAATCCGTCTTACATTGCGTTAGGTCATATTTTTCCCACTACCACTAAAGTCATGCCCTCGAAACCACAAGGGTTACAACGACTAGCCAATTATGTGCCTTTGTGTGGTGACATTCCAGCTGTTGCAATCGGCGGTATAACACAATCTAGAATTAAGCCCGTAAAAGCCACTGGGGTACAGGGTGTTGCCGTAGTCACGGCTATTACCGAAGCGAGTGACCCGCTGCACGCCTGTAATGCGTTGATACGGGAGGTAGAGCATGCTTAGTAGTAGCGAAATAAGACGTTACAGCAGGCAGCTCATGCTGCCTCAGATAGAAGAAGAAGGCCATGAGAACATTGCAAAGTCTCATGTCGTCATAATAGGGCTAGGTGGTTTAGGTAGCTTAGCTGCGCGTTTTCTGGTTGGTGCTGGCGTAGGGAATGTAACACTTGTTGACGGTGACATCGTAAACATCAGTAACCTACAACGCCAAGTAACCTATAACGAAATGCACTTGGGAGAGCTTAAAGCGAAAGCCCTACTCAATGAATTAAGGAAGGTAAACCCATCTGTAAACATCAAAGGTAAATGTATTTATGCAGACCGTGATAATTTACCGTGCATTATTCAAAGCGCTCACTGCGTGCTCGACTGCACAGATACGCTAGCAGTTAGAAAGCTAATCAATCAGGCCTGCTTTTTTGCCCACAAACCGCTTTTTATCGCCGCAGCCAGCGGTTGCACATGGCAAGCAGTAAACCTTCTTCCGAATCAATCCAATGCGGGCTGTTATGCCTGTTTAACCAACACCATAGAAGTGCGAGAAGACTGCGTAACTCAAGGCGTTTTAGGTCCTGTGGTGGGCATGGCTGCCTGCCACCAAGCCACACAAGCATTACTGTTTTTAGCCAAAGGCAACAACGCAGATATTAAATGGGGCCAATACATCCATTGTGACGCCGCACAAAGCACTATTCGCGCTTTTGCTCTTACGCGCTCTATTCACTGCAAGGTTTGCCAATGACACAAATTAATATTTTCGTAAACGACACGCCTATGTCGGTTATATCACCAATATCGATTGCAGAGCTAATTGCTCTGAACCAACTCGACGACATCGGCACTGCCATCGCCCAAAATCACACCATCGTAAGTAGACCCGACTGGTCAAAAACCTATTTGAATAGTGGTGACAAAGTCGATGTTTTTACACTTGTCGCAGGAGGTTAACATGCTCACACTCGCCAACCATCAATACACATCAAGGCTACTGACAGGAACGGGAAAATTCAGCAGTGTCGATAGCATGGAGCAAGCCCTTGTGGCATCGAGCAGTAATATTGTTACTCTTGCCATGAAACGCATATCCAATAACAGTGAGGGAGATAGCACCCTCAAAGTGTTGCGTAAACTCGGTGTAACCTTGCTTCCTAATACCTCTGGCGCTAGGAATGCAAAAGAAGCGATCTTTGCGGCTGAACTCGCTTTTGAAGCCATTCAAAGCCGCCTGATCAAACTCGAAATTCACCCTGACCAACGTTATTTACTCCCCGACCCCATCGAAACATTAATTGCAGCAGAAACACTAGTAAAAAAAGGGTTTACTGTACTGCCCTACTGCGGCGCCGATCCTGTCTTGTGCAAACGCCTTGAAGATGTTGGATGCGCTGCTGTTATGCCGTTAGGTGCCCCTATCGGCAGTAATCAAGGGCTTCAAACTAAGCCGTTTTTACAAATAATCGTAGAGCAAGCCCATGTGCCCGTTATTGTTGATGCGGGTATTGGAAAGCCCAGCGAGGCCATGGCAGCAATGGAGATGGGAGTGGATGCCGTACTGGTCAATACTGCCATCGCCACCGCAAGCAACCCAACCTCCATGGCAACAGCGTTTGCGAATGCCGTTGAAGCGGGAAGATTAGCGTTTGAAGCAGGGTTTGGTATAACGCGCTCTCAAGGGATCGCATCTAGCCCGTTTACTGCGTTTTTGGAGGATGCATTGTGAAAGTAGCGCAAACCTTATTGCAGCAAGACCTTTCACACATTGCCTTGTCAGTGAACAGCAAGACTGCGAGGGATGTCGAGGTGGCGTTAAGTAAAAGTGTGCTGAATTTAGACGACTTCATGGCACTTATTTCCCCGGCGGCAACACCTTATTTGGAAAATATGGCCACACGTGCGCACACATTAACACGTCAGCGCTTTGGCAATACCATGCAGTTATTTGTGCCTTTGTATCTTTCTAACTTATGTGCCAACGAGTGTACCTATTGCGGCTTTACCATGAGCAACAAAATTAAGCGCACCACCCTTTCTATAAACGAAACCCTTGAGGAAATAAACGCAATTAACACAATGGGGTTTTCGCAGGTACTGCTAGTAACCGGTGAACATGAGAGCAAAGTGGGTATGCACTACTTTGAGCAAGTTATTGATGCCATTCGCGATAACGTTAGTTATTTAATGATGGAAGTACAGCCACTCGATTGCACAGAATACGAAAAGCTAAAAACACTGGGGCTAGACGCCGTACTGGTTTACCAAGAAACCTATTCTCCCAGTTATTATAGCAACTATCATACGCGAGGGAAAAAACAGGACTTTATGTGGCGACTTGAAGCCAGCGACCGCCTTGGTCAAGCGGGTATCGATAAAATAGGTATTGGGGCGCTACTGGGCTTAGGCAACTGGCGTGTAGACAGTGTAATGACCGCGTTGCATGCACAAACTATCCAGCAACATTATTGGCAAAGCCGTGTGTCTATTGCTTTCCCTCGGCTTCGTCGCTGTGAAGGCAACAGTGAAGTTGGCAGTATAGATAGAAACCTAAACTTGCCGAACGAAAGGCAACTACTGCAGCTTATATGCGCACATCGCATCTACAATCCTTATGCGGAATTAACCTTATCTACCCGAGAATCCGCTAAATTCAGAGATGGCGCGATGACACTGGGTATCACATCAATGAGTGCAGCATCACAAACACAACCAGGGGGTTACAGTAAGCCCACCCAAGCACTTAATCAGTTTGATATTGATGACAACAGAACCGTGAGCGAAGTAGTTAATGCCATTCACGCTAATGGCTTAGACACAATTTGGCAAGACTGGTTGCCCTTTCAGTTGCGGGATAAGTCGGTTTAACAAGTGCAATCAACAAATGCAAAAAGCGCTGTAAAATGCGTTATTTAAGTATTTTTAACACATTAGTTTTTCTATCATAAAAATAGAAAAAATATGTTTTGATTTCCCTGTTTTCACTCCGTACAATCCGCCCAAATTTTAGCCAGACCGAAAACTTCTCGTCTGGCTTTTTTCTCACATTTCCCTCATATTTAATTAGGGCTTATAAAGGACATTGCGTTGGATACCGTTGAATTTATTCAAATTCGTAGATTTATAGTGAAGCTAGGGAAAATGCTGCACAAATACGGTACGCCCGCATTTAGGCTAGAAGCTTATCTTGGCGAAGTAGCGACGTATTTAGGGGTTAATGCGTCATTCATTTCCACCCCTACGTCATTAACCTTTGTAATTTGGAGTAATCGTCACGAAGACGAGTACAACCATGCCGCTCGTCTTCTACCGGGCGACCTTGATATGAACGCGTTGTCGCTTACCGACGAATTAGCCAGTGAGCTACTAGCGGGCAAGCTAACATTAAGCGAAGCGGACAACCGCCTTGACGAAATAGATGCCATGGGAAGCCCTTACGGCAAAGTTATTACAGGTGTGGCTTTTGCTATGGCAACGGGCGCATTTGCCATGTTGATGGGTGCCAGTTGGAGTGAAATAGGTTGGTCAGGGGCTTTGGGTATTATTGCCTATATGTGGACACTATGGGCACAGCGCTCAAAACGGGTGAACCTGATGCTTGAGCCTGTTACTGCCTTTCTCGGAGGTATACTCGCCTGTGCCATCGGTAGTTATATCGACCCTGGCATCAATATACCCCTTGTAGTGCTGTCGTCAGTAATTGTGTTTGTGCCTGGTCTTGCGCTAACCATGGGCTTAGCGGAACTGTCATCTCGCAATATGGTGTCGGGCACTGCGCGCACCATGGATGCCATTATGCAGTTATTTAAACTCTACTTCGGTGCCTTTCTTGGTGTTTCTGTGGGCTTTAGTGCCTTTGGCGAAAACATTTATACCCCTGCAGAGTCATTGCCTTATTGGGCGACATGGCTAGCCGTTTTTCTGTTGTGTTTTGCCCTTGTTGCTATTTTTCGTACCCGTGTAAAACACATACCTTGGGCACTTGCTGCGGCATTTATTGCCTATAGCGCTACCGCGTGGAGTTCGGATTACATGAGCCCAGGTTTAGGGGCCTTCGTTGGCGCTTTTGCTTTAGGCATATTTGCCAATGCCTTTACCCGTATTGCCAACCAACCGGCCACCATAGTCGCTATGCACGGGTTAATTGTGCTGGTTCCGGGCTCTAAAACCTACATTGGCTTAAACTCTTTTATGACTGGGCAGGATTTCGTCAAAGCCGATCATCTAGGGCAAGAAGTGTTTTTGATTTTCATGTCACTGTTGGCGGGGCTTATTTTTGCCAACGTCGTCATGCCAACAAAAAAGGCGCTGTAAAAGCACCTTTTGGAATGTAAAACAGCTCTACTTCAGCAGCTTAATTAAGGCTCGCCCAAGTCTCGCGTTTAACGCACCTGCTGCAATGGCTTCGGCGGAGTTTTCCATAAACTTCGCCGACAAACTTCCACCAATTTGATTGGCAACTTCGTCTGTTGCTAAATCAAATATGCCCTGCGCAGCAATGTTTTGCGCCAGCACTTTAAGTAATTTCCAATTCCCTACTGTACTAGGTCGTAAGCCATAAACCCTAGCCATACGTCTTATGGTACGAAAACTTATCCAAATAACCGCAAAGGTTTGGATTAAATTGTTCGGGCTAATAAAGGCCACACTGCCTGCCGTTAACGACTCCTTATTAAGCACCTTTTGCGCCTTGTCTTGCACAGGCTTCAATACAACATCTTCATACAACCCTAACCTTTCTTTGGCAGTCATATCAGCTTGAATTTGTCGTTGGTACTGTGAAAAGCAATACGCCGCATAAGAGTCAGCTGAAAAGCGTTTACCGTGCTGCGTTAACGTACGCTCAACCTTGTGCACATCACTTTGAGCACTTGAATTCGTATACAAAGCGCGAATAGCGTTTGCATCAGACATAGCAGTATTCACTTGCTTGTAACCACGCCACTCTTTCGCACTCAGTAAACTCAGACAGCCAACAAAGCCCACTAACATAGTACCTAAAACTGTAGTGCCAATAGGGTGCTCAGCGACGTTGGCAACCAATGTGGTGTATGCTTCAAACACGAAAAAACCAATAAGAGAAAAGACCCCAAACCCCAAGGTAGCTGTGCCCAATGAAATACCTTTTGATGGTGTTTCTATGTCCCAATTATCGTCTTCAATTTGCTGAGGTAGCGCAGTTTCAGGCTGGGCAATATTTAACGTTTGTGTGGTAATTTTGGCTTTGTATTGAGGTTGCTCACTCATAACTATTCTCCTTTACCCAGTAAAAACTGCAGTAATCTGTCGATGCCTTTGCCCGCTAAGATACGTGCTTTAAAGTCTTGAGGAACGGTAACGCGAGGCACGGGAAAGTGACTGCCCTCTTCCATCTCTTTCAGTGTTCGCGGCAATGCTTCAAAGGTTGACTCTACATATTGACCTTCGCTATTTTTGTAACGAATGGCATTGGCATTTCCACCCTCGTCGGTAACCTGTAGCGCCGACACTAAGAAGTGCTCAAATTCTATGGGCTTATCGTTAAAGCGCGCCCTTGCACCTTCTGTAACTTGCGTCAGTAAACTCAGTAAGTTTTGTCGCTGGTTTGAAGGAATAAGATCGGCCTTTGTCGCAACAAAGGCCACACGACCAATTTGCTGCTTTTTAAGCACAGTACGTGAAAACCAACTACTCTGCCCATACACAAAGGTGTCGGCCAAATGACTTAATGTTTCTTTTAGTTGATAAAGATGCTGCCTGCTGTGATTAAGACCTTCAAACAAGTCGACCAATATGATTTGCTTATCTGTTTCTTTAAAAATGTTCTGCTTCAGCGGGGTTAACCACGCTTTTTGAAACGAACCATAATGCTTGTCGAAAGCCTTAAACCAAGGGTGGGAAATATCACTGGTTATACTTGACGGCAACGGTGTAAAGCCGAAATTCTTCCAATCAAAATCACTCGACTCCAATAAGAAGCTACCCGGTTGTAACAGGGATATACCGTTGGCTTTCGCTTCAATTAAGTAGTCGCGATAGGCGTTAATGAGCTGCGTTATTCGCTCTGGTGTTGGGGCTTGTTCGAAATCGAATTCATTGACAAACTGCTTCCAAGTCGTGGCAAAATACTGCTGAGGACCACTACTAAGTTGTGCCCACGCAGAGTCTGACCACTGTGCGTATGGCTTATTAAGCATGGGAATATCGGTGATCCACTCACCTGGGTAGTCAATAAACTCAAAAACCACGTCTGTGTGTGGTAACAAATGTTTCTTCAGAGGCCCTGTTTGCTTCAATCTAACAATAAGCTTAAACCCATAAGCCTCTTCGGTTGCTGAAGGCCATTCACCTAGCTTTAGTGCTTCGAGATTGTCCAAATGTGGGAAGGGTTGGTACCCATCAATGGGCGCAATGTGCATATCGAGTACTTGTGACGGAGGTAAATAACGCAGTAGAGGCATGCAGGCGTAACCTTCCTCACTGCGACTTTTTAACATCGTTATCAGGCTGGTAAACAACATAGATTTGCCGCTACGACTTAACCCAGTAATCGTAAATCTGTGGGTTTCTTTACTAAACACATCGGCCAATTTATCGCCCGTAAGCGACGCTACAGCTCGTGTCTTATCAAAAATCGTTGCGATATTTTCTTGCATATGAGTGATGTTGTTCCTAGTACTTCCGCTACAAGGCTTAACCTGCTAGTAGTTTAAAACTAGCAAAACCAGCCCCAAATAAAGAAACTGCCAGCATTATATAAATGTGGTCACTAAGCAAACAAATGCAAGGGTAAGCAGGCGCTTTGCCATCTAAAACGCAATATCAGCGCGTTAGCACGAAGCAATATTTAGTGCTCACGGGTTAATCCGAACAACTTTTTCTTAATACGATTTTTGCTTGAGTGCCAATGATTCTTGGGCTTTCGCGGTGCATTCTCTATAACGTGTTCAAAATCGATATCCGCTTTAGCGGTCGGTGGAACATGGGCACAAAAGAATGTATCAATTTGTGACTGCGCGAGTATTTTGAGACTTTCGCGGTATTGGTTGGGATGACAAAGTGGGTATGGGGGAACTAATTCACCTTTCACTTTCACAAGTACATCAGCAATGTAGGCTTGCTTGGTAGGTAAATGCACCAAGGACAAATCGTGATCAGTATGGCCCGGCGTGTACATGACTTGCCAGTCATGAAATTGTGGTAGTCGTTGCCCGTCTTTAACTATCAAGTCAGGTGCTAAAATTGGGTTGTACCATACCGGCGCTTTATGTTTGCCTATTCGGCTAGCAACCCACAACGTCAGTAATAAATCGATACTATGCGCTGTGCGCCCAGCTATACCCGAATACCAATTTGACGCTTTGGGGTGGGCGGCAACCTGTGCGCCGGTGCGGCCTCGAAGTCGCATAGCACCACCAGCGTGATCAGGGTGCATGTGTGTTACCACAATTAGCTTCAGGTCATTCAAAGGCCGGCCAAGCGTCTGGGTAATATAGTCGCACACCATATCGACATCGGCCCTGCTACAGCCATCAAGTAACAGCAACCCAGCATTGTCTTCAACTAAATATATGTGCTGAATGTAACCTGACAGTGTATGTAATTTCATAAAAAGACTCTTCGCTAACTGCCAGCATACTAGCAAAAACTAGCTGGTTAGACCAGATTCAGCGAACAGTTGTAGCATTAAGTTTTTTAACCACATTAACCCCGGCTCGCCTTCTTGTTGGGTATGCCAATATAAGTGCGTTTCTAATGCAGGTAGTCCATAAGGCAATTTAAAGCTTATGAGATTTTCATCGTGCACAGAGTCGGCCACAGACCCGGGTAAAGTGAGTATTGCCTGCGTTTTAGATACCACGTCAGCCGCTGCGCGGTAGTTTTGACAGCGCCATATTGACGGTCGACTTACCCCCAATTGCTGAAGTGCAATTTCCTCTACGGATGGTCCCTTAGCACGGTTAGAAACCGTGATATGGCGCGCCTGCAAGTATTTCCGTTTATCTAACGCATTGACCAGCGGATTGTACTTACTCATTAGGACGCGGTAATTGTCGCGGCGTAGTAGTGAGTGCGCTATAGGAGCGGAAATAGCCCGCCCTATATCTATAACCAAATGCAAGTTTCGGTTACTTAAGTCTGCCAACATACTGTCGCGATGAAGTCGTGTACTTACAATCTCAATATTAGGGGCTTGTTGCTCTAAGGTGGCGAGTAACGTAGGTAAAACGCCAAGTTCTAACGACTCTTGCATAGCAATAACAAATCGCTGATGACTTTGCTGTGGATTAAATACAGTGAACTCACCGAGTGCTTTTCTAATATCACCGAGGGCTTGCAATATGGCAGGTGCAAGACGCTCACATGCCGCCGTTGGCAACATGCTTTGCTTTTCCTTTACAAAGAGTGGATCACCCAAAATATCGCGAAAACGCCTCATTGCATGGCTAACTGCAGAAGGCGTTATATGCAGTGTTTCAGCAACACGTGTCATATTTTTGTGTTGCCAAAGCGCTTCAAAAACTTTGAGTAAGTTAAGATCGAGCTTTTCAAACTGTCTACTTTCGAGCAACGCGTCACCCTCTTAAAGGAAATATTCACCACCATAGCAATGAATAATATTCATAACATATTGAGATTATATTTCATTTCATTCATTAAACAACTTTCATTAGTATGCTTATTAGACAAAACACTACGCTTGCTTATAGAAGCTAACTGATAAAAAGGTGCCCTATGGATTTTTCTCATAACGACAAGACAAAAGCCTTGCTAGACAAACTAGATGCTTTTATTGAACAGCACATTGTACCTATTGAAGACGAAGTGTATGACTTTCACCACAAAGAGAATAATCACGGCGACTGGAAAAACTGGAAATTGCACCCTGGAACTGAAGCCCTTAAAGCAAAAGCTCGCGAAGCTGGGCTTGCAAATTTGTTTTTGCCCGATGCAGAGTTAGGCCAAGGTTTAACCACCTTAGAATATGCGCCTATGGCTGAGCGCATGGGCCGTTATATTTTCGCACCAGAAATATTCAACTGCAACGCACCTGATACGGGAAACATGGAAGTACTCTATCACTTCGGCAACGAGGCGCAAAAAGAGAAATGGCTGAAACCTTTACTTGCTGGCGAGATCCGCTCTGTGTTCGGCATGACTGAGCCGGATGTCGCGTCCTCTGATGCCACCAATATGGCCGCCACTATTATTGAAGATGGTGACGATGTGGTCATTAACGGCAAAAAGTGGTGGTCTACGGGGCTTGGTCATCCCAATGCAGCCATTACTATTTTTATGGGTTTATCTAACCCAGAAAATGACAAGCACAGTCGTCACAGTATGGTTGTGGTTCCCCTTGATACACCGGGGATCACCATAAAGCGTATGCTGGATGCTTACGGCGATTATGATGCTCCCTATGGTCATGGTGAAATGCACTTTGACAATGTTAGGGTTAGTAAAGACAACCTAATTATGGGCTTAGGTAAAGGTTTCGCCATTGCACAAGGTCGCTTGGGCCCTGGTCGAATTCACCATTGTATGCGCGCTATTGGTATGGCAGAAAAAGCGTTAGAACTTGCCCTTAAACGCGGTCACGAGCGCGTAGCATTCGGCAAGCCAATTATCCGTTTAGGGGGTAATTTAGAGCGTGTAGCCGATGCGCGTATGGCCATCGAACAGGCGCGATTGCTAACGTTACATGCCGCATGGAAAATAGATAACCTTGGCGTAAAACACGCCATGACAGAAATTTCTGCTATTAAGGTGGTGGTACCTAATATGCTGCAAAGTGTTGTTGATATGGCGCTTCAAATTCACGGTGGTGCAGGTATGTGCAGTGATTTCCCACTGGCGCGTTTTGCTGCTGGTGCGCGTTCATTGCGCTTGGCTGATGGCCCAGATGAAGTGCATAAGGGAATGGTATCTCGGTTAGAGCTAAAGAAATACCAGTAACCATATACATGAAAAAAACGCGGTGCTTGTTTCAGCACCGCGTTTTATTTTACCAACTAATTGTTATCTTCTTTACGCTGTTTAATTTTTTGATTAATAGCATCAAGCTTTACAAAGCTTTCGAATAACTCCGGATGCGTCGCAATTAGCGCGGCAACGTGTTCGTAGCTCTCTTCACGTGTTTCCTTGGTTAGAAATAGAGCATCATCGTTACTTGCCAAGCGCCCTAAATCAATAGACATTCTTGTATTGTTTGTTGAGGTATTACCTGCTGCCTGTACCATTAACGCACGGAATGATTTTAGATACCGAGGCTCACACTCTTTGCGAGCAATCTGACTGCCTATAGGCTTAACAGTACTACAAATCATGTCAAACTTCGCTACTTCATTAATGCTGTTGTAAAGTTCTAAGAATGCAAAACGCTGTTGTTCAAACGCGCGCACTAATTGCGGCGTGGTTTGTTGACCGAGTACTTCAATGTGCTCAATGTCTTTTTTATCTAACTGTGCAAATGCTTGGCTACTTAAGCTAGCCAATACCACTAACGCCA
>NZ_BJKK01000005.1 GCF_006538325.1 Alteromonas sp. KUL42 | reverse complement strand
GCTCTGAAAGATGAGCAGTAAGTAGAGTGAAAAGTAAGTTACTCACGATTGAATTAATATCAGATTTCCCAGATTGTTAACAATTTTATCCTGGCAGCCATAGCGATACGGTACCACCTGACTCCATTCCGAACTCAGAAGTGAAACGTATTAGCGCCGATGGTAGTGTGGGGTCTCCCCATGTGAGAGTAGGACACTGCCAGGTCCCCATTCGAGAAAGCCCCTGTCTGACGACAGGGGCTTTTTTACTTCAAGCAAAAAATCTCAAAGTTATTATGAACCAGTTTTAATGTAGGTTTTAATAACAACCTCCAAATTGGTTCTTTTCAACTAATATCAATCCGCATAGTGCCTTCTGAGTGGGCAATTATCTATGCGGACTGGTATAAATGCCAAATTTCACAAATTTATAACGTTACTTATCAAGTACTCTTTCAATCTAACTTTATCGATATAATTTGTTTTCCCTTTAAGGCTACAGTTGATCGGAAAAAGATAACGAATATGATGAAAAAACTAACGTTAGGATTAAGCGCGCTTATTTGCATACCATGCATAGCAACGGCTGATGGATTTGATTTCTCACTTAGTGGAGGGTTTCCATTTCTTATAACTCCGACAGTTTCAACCACACACGATGGCATAGAGTATTATGCAAATTTAAAAATCGGGTTAGATGGTGGACTCTCTTTAGGTGCTGAAAAGCAATACGGTAACCATGTCTATGGAGTTTTTATTGGTGCGGTAGGCGCTCGCAAGACAGAATTTAGCTGTTTTGATAACGATGAATGTGACTTTATTCTTTTTGAATTCGAAGAGAAAACCACCCAAGGTATTGGTCTGTCATACGAGTATAGGTTCAATTCAACACGAGATGGATGGGCATTCAGATTAGAGGGTGGCTATGGTGAGGAATCGAGACACAATGAAAAGCGTTTCGATGGCAATGTCCAAATTGTATATCACTTTTGATTCATTTACTAATTCAAGTGGCAGCAATAGTTTAACAACGTAGCAATCAAAATTTGTAACCTTCCTTGCAAGATTCACTTTTGATTCACCTTTGCTGATTTACTCTTTCTTTCCTTAATGAACACAATTAAACAGAAAGGGAAGACGGATTTCATGAAAAAGTTTGTATTAGGACTAGTTGCTTTAAGTTGCCTACCTCAAGTAACTATGGCAGAAGAGATTAACTTTTCAGTTAGTGGGGGATGGCCCTTCATTCTAACTCCAACAGTTTCAACTACATATAATGACATGGAGTTTTACGCGAACTACAAAATTGGTGCAGATGATGGCTTTGCTCTTGGTGTAGAAAAACAATATGGCAACCATGCGTTAGGAGTATTCGTAGGTGCAGTTGGTGCACGAGATGCTGACTATAAATGTGATGACGAACTTTCATGCCCTACTTTTAGAATAGTCCTCTATGAAGGAAAAACGACTCAAGGTGTGGGAATGTCATACGAATATAGATTTAATACATCAAGAGAGGGATGGGCTTTAAGGTTAGAAGCCGGATATGGTAAAGAATCTAAAAGTAACTCTAAGCGATTTGATGGTAACGTGCAGGTTGTATATCATTTTTAGTGGGGTATCTTACATACTCTAACTAGTTTTAATGAGAATGATTATGCCAGAAAAAATAGTGAAAGAAGCAACCTTTAACCCAGCCGTTAAAACTTATTGGCTTATAAGCTTGTTATTATTTTCTACTATTACAGTTATTGGCATACCATTATTGCTTATTTCCATACCAGTTTTTTACTTTATCAGTGGTAGATCTCTGGCGGCTATGTCAGCTTCGGTGACAGAACGAAAATTAGTAGTAAAGCGAGGCATATTCAATAAAGAGGAAAAGTCGATACCCCTTGAGAAGATCACTGATGTTGCAATGCATCAGGGGCCGCTTATGAGGATGTTTAACTTGTATCGATTATCTTTTGAAACTGCTGGTCAATCGGCTCCTGGGGCCTTGGTATCACTTGTTGGTATTGATGATGCGGCGAACTTCAGAGAAGTCATTCTTGCCCAAAAAGACACTGTTCTTATGGGGGCGCAGTCGCATAAAAAGCCAATGAATGAATGTAATACAGAAGGTAGTAGTGAAATTGCTTTACTAATAGAAAGTGTCAAGCGAATAGAAATTTTGCTAGAAACGTTAATTAGTAAAAAATAAATTAGGACATCATTGTTTTTTGTCACTAGGACAACAAAGCCAGCTATAGCTGGCTTTGTTATTCAGTGTAAGGTGAAAGTACTGTTACTATTTGGCTTTACCTTGTTTAGCAACGGCATCCATCATTGCTTTTATCGCTTCAGGATCGCCAAGATACTCTTTTGAAATTGGCTTCAAATTTTCATCAAGTTCGTATACTAGTGGCACACCTGTAGGAATATTTAAACCTAACACCTCTTCATCTGACATGCCGTCTAAGTACTTAACTAGAGCACGTAAGCTGTTACCATGAGCAGCAATAATAATACGCTTACCGTTTTGGATGTCTGGGCGAATAACGTCATGCCAATATGGAAGAACGCGTTCTATAGTCAACTTAAGACTTTCACCGCGAGGAAGAATATCTGCATCAACATGGCTATAGCGAGGATCGTGACCAGGAAAATGTTCACTATCTGTTTCTACTGCCGGAGGCGGAATGTCGAAACTACGACGCCAGATTTTGACCTGTTCCTCACCGTGCTTTGCTGCGGTTTCTGCTTTATCTAAGCCAGTAAGACCACCGTAATGGCGTTCATTCAAACGCCAATGACGTTCAACAGATAAATAGTGCTGTCCCATTTCTTCTAAAGCAATGTTAAGTGTTTTAATAGCACGTAGTAAAACAGACGTATAAGCCTTATCAAATGAAAATCCAGCATCTTTAAGTAGCTGACCAGCGGTTTTCGCTTGCGCTACGCCAGTGTCGGTCAAGTCGACGTCGTGCCAGCCCGTGAAACGATTTTCTAAGTTCCACTGACTTTCTCCGTGACGAATGAGTACCAATTTATACATAGTTGGGTTACCTGCGGCGTTTAAGTGAAATAGCCTTTACTAATCTAATGATTAGACGTTCAGACGTATATTTAAAAACTGCCGTTATCATCCTAGATCAGCGCTAAAAAATCCAGTTCCACTGAAGAGAAAACCTCAGGTATGAGCAGTCGTGAAAGCAAATACCACTGAAACTATATTCGCTAATTAAATGAAACGGCTAAGATCAGGATGTGCAATATCTAACCACTGTTTCATCGCGGGCTCTTCAATGAAACTGAAGTCTTCAAAATCGAACCCTGGTGCTACCGTGCAACCAACGAATGAATAATCCCCCATACTTTGGGCAGCTTGGAAGTAACCTGCTTGCACTACTTCAGCATAGTCGTGATTATCACCGCCTATTCTGCTTTCCCACAGTTGTTGTTTGTTCAGTTGATAAAGTTGAAGTGGGGCACCTTCATAATGATTCCACACCTCGTCATGAAGTACCCGATGAAAACGACTTACTTGCCCTTTCAATAATAGAAAGTAAATGTGTGTTAAAGCAGGTCTAGTTTTACCATGAACAAAGGATTTGGACTCATTTTCAGAGCGAAAAACCTGTCGATAATATCCGCCTTCAGGGTGAGCAACTAAATTGTATTTTCTTATAATAGGGTGGTTCATTTATGCGTCTTTTTATTTTTGTCGCACAACGCTTCGTCACTGAGGCTCGCAATGTGAAGAGGGCATACTGTGCATCATTTGTAGGCAATGTTGTAGTAAGCATACCGTTACTCATCGTATATGAAAATAGAGATGTTGCATTTTTGTAAATCGTCGAACGCTTTTCCTGAGTACTAACGTGAATAGTGAACTTTTTTTCATGTTCATCTCGTAACAATGAATACTTACAACTTTAGTAGCAGTTCAACTGTGTTGTTTACGGTATAAATAGTTCAGTAAACACCGCAGGTAAGAGCTCGAAACGTAGAATGGAGCGCGTATGACTTACAAATGTTTTTCACCTCTCGAAGTAAACGGTAAAACCTTTCAGGCAATAAACTTTGATGGTATAAGCAGTAAATATTCGCTCGATCGATTACCTTTCTGTATTAAGGTGCTACTGGAAAACCTCATTCGCCATGAAGACGAGGAATTCGTAGACAGCAAAGATATTGAACATGTAGCAAAATGGGATACTAATAATGAAGTCGAGCATGAAGTATCGTTTGTTCCCGCTCGTGTGATTTTACAAGATTTTACTGGTGTCCCTGCAATAGTAGATTTAGCGGCAATGCGTGATGCAGTAGACCGTCTTGGCGGGGATGCACAAGCTATCAATCCACTCAATCCTGTTGAACTCGTTATCGACCACTCGGTTATGGTGGACCATTTTGCTGAAGACAACGCATTTCAAAAAAATACAGACATTGAAATTCAGCGCAATAAAGAACGATATCAGTTTTTAAAATGGGGCCAATCGAGTTTCGACAACTTCAAAGTGGTACCGCCTGGTCGAGGCATTGTCCACCAAGTCAACCTTGAGTACCTCGCCCGTTGCGCATTTACTAAAGAGCAAGGTAATGACACTTTAGTTTATCCAGACACATTGGTTGGCACTGACTCACACACCACAATGATTAATGGGCTTGGGGTGCTCGGATGGGGCGTTGGCGGTATTGAAGCAGAGGCTGCTATGCTCGGTCAACCTGTGACAATGTTACTGCCAAAAGTTGTTGGCTTTAAATTAGAAGGCAAATTACCTGCAGGTGTAACCGCCACTGATATGGTGCTAACTATTACGCAGCAACTACGTGCTCATGGTGTAGTCGGGAAGTTCGTTGAATTTTACGGCCCGGGACTTAAGTATTTAACCACGGCTGACAGAGCTACAATCGCAAACATGGCACCTGAATACGGTGCTACCTGCGGTATTTTCCCTATCGATGAAGTGGCACTTGATTACTTGAAGTTAACTGGTCGTGATGCTGATCAGATTAAGCTTGTTGAATCCTATGCCAAATTCAGTGGTTTATGGCATGACGAATATTCAGAGGAAGCCGAGTATCATGAATCCCTAGAACTCAATCTTGGTGATGTGGTTCCTTCAATAGCGGGGCCAAAGCGTCCGCAAGATAAGATTGCATTAGACAAGGCTGCTCAAGCGTTTAAAGATTGGTACCGCGCTCAAATTGATGTGAAGGTATTTGATGAAGCGACGGATTTAGTAGCCGAAGGTGGTATTGGTGCCGAGGCTGAAGTAGATGAAGAGCATGATTCGTTTGTAGAGTTTAGAGGTAGTAAATTTAATTTAGAGGATGGTGCTATTGTTATAGCCGCTATTACCAGTTGTACCAATACCTCTAACCCGTCAGTACTTGTAGGTGCAGGGCTATTGGCGAAGAAGGCGGCTGAAAAAGGTCTTACACGCAAGCCATGGGTTAAGACCTCATTGGCACCAGGTTCTCAAGTTGTAACCCAGTACCTAGAAGACGCTAATTTGATGGAGCCGTTAGAGGCGTTAGGATTCAATTTGGTTGGCTATGGATGTACAACGTGTATAGGAAACTCTGGTCCTCTACCGGATGCTATTACTGATGCTATAAGAAAAGCGAAGTTGACAGTTACATCGGTACTATCTGGTAATCGAAATTTTGAAGGGCGTATACACCCAGACGTGGCGGCAAACTATCTAGCTTCTCCTCCGCTTGTCGTGGCATATGCGTTGGCGGGCAACATGAATGTTGATATTACAAAAGAGCCTTTGGGGAAAGGTAGTGACGGCGCGCCGGTGTATTTGAAAGACATTTGGCCGTCTGAAGAGGAAATTCAGCAGTATATTACTGACAATGTTACGGACGATTTATTCAAAGAAAAGTATGCTGACGTATTTAAAGGAAACGCACAGTGGAATGGCTTAGAAGTGAGTGATGCCTCAGTATATGATTGGCCAGTATCTACTTATATTAAACACCCTCCATTTTTTGACGTGATGGAGAAAGCACCTTCTCCCCTACAGCCAATAGAAAATGCCCGTTGTTTAGTTAAGGTGGGGGATTCTATCACCACTGATCACATTTCACCTGCGGGGGCTATCGCAAAAGACAGTCCTGCCGGCGAGTACCTGCAAGAGCAAGGTGTGTCGCCAAGTGACTTTAACTCTTACGGGTCGCGACGCGGAAATCACGAAGTCATGATGCGAGGAACATTTGCTAATGTGCGTCTTCAAAATCAATTAGCACCTGGTACTAAGGGCAGTGCGACCACTCATTTTCCAAGTGGTGATAGCATGTCTATATTCCATGCAGCAATGCGTTACAAAGAAGAAGGTACATCCGCTATTGTAATTGGTGGTAAAGAGTATGGTACTGGATCAAGCCGCGATTGGGCAGCAAAGGGGCCTTCACTGATGGGAGTTAAAGCCGTTCTGGCTGAAAGTTACGAGCGAATACATCGTTCTAACTTAATCGGCATGGGAATATTGCCTTTGCAATTCAAAGAGGGCGAAAGCGCTACTTCACATGAACTTAGTGGCAGTGAATCATACTCCATTGACTTAGTCGAGCGTGGGCAAAAAGAAGTGGAAGTACATGTAACATCTGATGATGGTGTCTCAAAGTCGTTCCTTATGGATATTAGAATAGATACATCAAATGAATTCACGTACTTTGAGCACGGAGGTATTCTGCATTATGTTATTCGAGAATACCTTAAAAAACTAGCGAGTAAGCACTTTCGAGTAACAGCACCAATAAGGTTTTTCGTTAGTTACACTTTATAGAAAAAGAGGGCTGATTTAATCAGCCCTCATGAATCGAGTAAAATATTGCCAAGAGGCCATTAGTCACTGACTATCAATTAGCCTTAGTGCTACTTATTTGATGCCTTTGAGCTTAGTAGTATCGCTTCTCACAAATGACCTCTTTGATGTTAGAGCCAATTGCTGAGCGTGTCTCACAACGTAAATCCTGTGCATCTGCACCGTACTTACTTATGTACTCTTCAACGTACGGGGCAAGCGCTTCGATGTAATCGTCAGGTAGGGCTTTCCTAATCTGTCGGAATGAGCGGTTCCATTCAGCTGTTTTCTGCTCCATGGCAACATTTAGCCACAACCAGCCTTCCTCGTAATTTACGGGAGTGCCCCAACCTTGGAAATACATTTGGGCAAGGTAATATTGTCCTTCCTTATTTCCCATTTTGGCAGACTCAGTTAGCTTCGCCAGCGCTTTGTCGTATTTCTCAGCTTTCAATGCGTGTAACCCTTGCTCTAGCGTTAATAAATACTCTGTTTTCCAAATGCCATTTTCAGTTTTGGCTTGTTGTGCATTGGCTGCACATGATAAAGCAAGGCCCGTTACTGCAACGATACTTAATAATGTCTTTTTCATGGTGTCCATCCCTTTGTATAAGTCTTTTTAATTTAATCAGTCATATGTGTATTATCTACCGCAAAGTGTAATGGGTTGTTTCCTCTGTAATAATCAGAAACAACTCACTCCAGTCTTTTAGAGAGTTGCGTTAATCGCCCCCTACAATTTGCACTTGAGCAAGATCTGTATCGCCTTTGAGCACTTTGAAAATAGCGTCTTGTACAAGAGTTCTCATACCGTCATGGGTAGCTTGCTTTTTCATATCAGCAACACTGGCTTCTTTGTAAACAAGCGAACGTAGTTCTGGCGTCATACCCAGTAATTCATGTACACCAGTACGCCCTTTATAACCTGTGTTACCGCACTCTTCGCACCCTTTTGCTTTATATAATTCCAACGGCCTGCTTATATTAAGTTCTGCAATATGCGCTTGGCCGTATTGTCTTTCTATAAATGCAAGGTCTGTCTCAGTGGCGACATACTTTTCTTTACAATTGCTACACAAGGTACGAATAAGTCGCTGGGCTAATATTCCCACACATGCATCAGAGAAGTTAACTGGATCTAAGCCTAGATCGAGTAAACGAGTAATTGTCTCAGGTGCTGAGTTGGTGTGCAGTGTAGATAATACCAAGTGGCCGGTTAATGACGCTTCAATGCCGGCATGGGCGGTTTCTTTATCCCGCATCTCACCGATAAGAATAATGTCGGGGTCAGCCCGTAAAAAAGCACGTAACGCGTTGGCAAACGTAAAGCCTATTTTGGGACTTACTTGAACTTGTTGTAGTCCAGGCTGCGTAATCTCTACTGGATCTTCTGCAGTCCAGATTTTTTTCTCTGGTGTATTGAGGTAGCCTAAAATGGCGTGCAGTGTTGTGGTTTTTCCTGAACCAGTAGGACCTACAACTAAAAGAATACCGTGTGGTTTTTTAATCATTTCCTCAAGACGTGAACGATTAGTAGGTGCTAAGTTCATTTTGTCTATTGGCATTGCGCCGCCCGAAGCAAGAATACGCATTACCACGCCTTCACCGGCTACGGTGGGTATGGTAGCAACCCGCACTTCAACTAGTTGTCCATTCATGCGAAAGGCAAGTTTTCCATCTTGAGGAACCCGCTTTTCAGCAATATTAAGATTGGACATTATTTTAATGCGCGCAATTACGGCATTGTGGTGAGAGTTAGGCACCTGACTCATGTCACGACATACACCATCCACGCGCATACGCACCCGTGTAGGCGCATTTTTTTCTGGGTCGATATGAATATCTGAGGCGTTTAATCGCTTGGCGTCGTGGAGTACGCGACTTACTAGCCTTACTACAGCAGGTGCGTCATCAGATAGCTCGTCTACATGGTCATCATCATCTTCGGTAGATGAGCCAATTTCGTCGAGGATATCGCTCATTTCGCCAGGCGCACCACCGCCGCTGTTATCACCTAAGTATTGCAATATTAGGCTTGGAAGGCCAACGGCAATTTCGTAACTGTCGATGCCCATTGCACTTTCAATTTCCATTAAAAGCGCGGCATTGTTTGGCTCGGCCATTAACACAATAGGTTTGTCATGGGCATCGGCAATAACGGCTACATAGTTTCGTTTTAGATAGGAAACGTTTAAACGACTTTCATTTTCAAATCTATGATATTTATCAGGTTAAAAAACCAATGAATGGCACTTGGTAATGAATTGACAGCGATTGACCAATTTCCTGTTCTGCAATGCGGTATTCAGAAATGAGTCGTTGAACAAGTGTACGTATATCAGAAGAAGATTCTTGCAACTCGTTGAGGGCAGACTCGCTCAATAGGCCTTTGTGTACTAGTGAATCGAAGGGGTTATGTGTTCCACCCAGTTCAAATCTAAACTTGTCACCCAAAATTAGGGCCAATGTATTACCAAGTTGTAGATCTTCCTCGGTAAAGGGCCCGCTATTTTTGTTGATAATCTGAATTACACCCATCAAGACGCCCGCATTCATGATGGGCACACACAATATGTTTTGTGTCTTGAAATCATTGTCTTTGTCAAATTTGTCAGCGAAGCGCAATCTAGGGTGAATGCTTTGTAGCAATAGTGGATTGTATGGGTCGTCGATAACAACAGGGTTTTGCGATAGCGCCACATAGCCTGCAATAGACATTGGACTGATTGGCACCTTAATTTCCAGTGTTTCCTTGCCTGTCTTAAAGCGAGCTACCAAGTCTTGGTGTTGACGTCTGCGCTGAAAGATACTCATACGCTGGGCATCGAAAACATGTAAGATAATGGGCTCCAACAACCCGTACGCATCTAATAGAGTCGAATGATTATCTAAAATACGTTTTATTTGACCAAACGCTTGCTGGTTATTCATTACTTCCATATTTTCTCAACATGTGGGCTGAACCGTGTTTTGTTCACGATGTTATCTTAACAATTCTAATCATTGGTTTATATATAACATGAAACAAGAATGGCGTCTTAAGGAAGCTTACATACCTTGGTATAGTATAGGTTGTATAAGTGCTAACAATAGAATTGGTGCAATACCCTAAATTGCACACACTAAATATCGGTTCTTACCACCAAAAATGACTACTAGAAAATAAAATGCAACTAATGCGTATAAAAAGCAAACTGTTGCTTGCATTGTTGCTACCTTTCTGTATAATTCGCGCCCACTGCCCAATTAGGGTATGAAATTTTTAGCCGCAACCTCACTGCTTTTAGGGTGGTTGCCGATGTAACGGATTCATCTTTACAGATTAGCTTGTTGCTGGCGTGCTAGAAAAAAGAACAGGGTTCCGATTGGGAACCATCGGTTTACGCACATCCTTTCTTTCCGGAATAAATGGAAGAGAATGGGTGAATTTTTTTGTTCTTTCGATTGGAGCTTAATCGATGCCAAATCAAAGAATTCGCATTCGTTTGAAAGCGTTTGATCACAAGTTGATCGATCAGTCTACGGCTGAAATCGTTGAAACTGCGAAACGCACTGGTGCTCAGGTAAGTGGTCCTATTCCTCTACCTACTCGCAAAGAACGCTATACAGTTCTGATTTCTCCGCACGTTAACAAAGACGCGCGTGATCAATATGAAATCCGTACTCACAAGCGTTTGGTAGACATCATCGAGCCAACTGATAAAACAGTTGACGCGTTGATGCGTTTGGACTTGGCTGCTGGCGTTGATGTTCAAATCAGCCTGGGCTAATAAGAGAGGGTTATAACAATGGCGATTGGTCTAGTCGGTCGTAAAGTGGGTATGACTCGCATCTTCACTGAAGATGGCACGTCTATCCCTGTGACTGTTATTGAAGCGACCCCAAACCGCGTTACTCAGGTTCGTACTGAGGAAACTGACGGTTATCGCGCTCTTCAGGTTACTGCTGGAACTAAGAAAGCTAACCGCATCAACAAAGCTGAAGCAGGTCACTTTGCTAAAGCCGGTGTTGAAGCTGGACGCACTCTAGTAGAATTCCGCCTAGAAGACAACGAAGGTGCCGATATTGAAGTAGGCAGTGAAATCACTGTTGAAATCTTTAACGACACTAAAAAGATTGATGTAACTGGTACATCAAAAGGTAAAGGTTTCCAAGGTGCTATCAAACGCTGGAACTTCAGTTCTCAGCGCATGACACACGGTAACTCTTTGTCACACCGTGCTCCTGGTTCAATTGGTCAAAACCAATCACCAGGTAAAGTATTCAAAGGCAAGAAAATGGCTGGTCAGCTTGGTAACAAGCAAGTGACTACTCAGTCTTTGGAAGTTGTACGTGTTGACGTAGAGAACGGCCTAATCCTAGTTAAAGGTGCCGTACCTGGCGCAACTGGCAACGATGTAATCGTAAAGCCAGCTGTTAAAGCGTAACGTCTGGGGAGTGAACTGATGGAATTAACATTGAAAGACGCGCAAAGCGCTCTTGAAGTATCCGAAGCGACCTTTGGACGTGAATTCAACGAAGCCCTGGTACACCAGGTAGTTGTAGCTTACGGTGCAGGCGCTCGTCAGGGTACAAAAGCGCAGAAAACTCGCGCTGAAGTTCGTGGTGGCGGTAAGAAGCCATGGCGTCAAAAAGGTACTGGCCGTGCGCGTGCTGGTACAATCCGTAGCCCAATTTGGGTTGGCGGTGGCCGTGCTTTCGCAGCAAAGCCTCGTGACTTTGACCAAAAAGTTAACAAGAAAATGTATCGCGGTGCGATCAAGAGCATCTTGTCTGAACTAATCCGTCAAGACCGTTTGGTTGTTGTAGAAAAGTTCGGTGTTGATGCACCTAAGACTAAAGCTCTTATTTCTGCACTTAACGAATATGAACTAAATGACGTTCTAATCGTTACTCCTGAAGTTGATGAGAACTTGTTCCTAGCGGCGCGCAACTTGTACAAAGTTGACGTACGTGACGTAGCAGGCATCGACCCAGTGAGCTTGATTGCATTTGAAAAAGTGCTAATGACTGCTGATGCGGTTAAACAACTTGAGGAGGCGTTAGCATGAGAGAAGAACGTCTACTGAAGGTGCTAGTAGCACCTCACGTTTCAGAGAAGTCTACAATGGCTGCTGAAGCGAACAACACAGTTGTATTTAAAGTAGCTAAAGACGCGAACAAAGCTGAAATCAAAGCAGCAGTTGAAAAACTGTTTGAAGTTGAAGTTGAAGGTGTTCGTACTGTGAACGTTAAAGGTAAAACTAAGCGTCACGGAATGTCTTTCGGTAAGCGCAGCGACTGGAAAAAGGCCTACGTGGTTCTTAAAGAAGGTCAGGACATCGACTTTGTCGGTGGTGCTGAGTAAGAAGGGGATTAGAAATGCCATTATTGAAAGCTAAGCCAACTTCTGCCGGTCGTCGTCACGTTGTTCAGGTTGTAAATCCTGATCTACACAAAGGTGCTCCTTACGCGCCTTTGCTAGAAAAGAACAGCAAATCTGGCGGTCGTAACAACGGTGGTCGTATTACCACTCGTCATATCGGTGGTGGTCACAAGCAACACTACCGTGTGATTGATTTCAAACGCAACAAAGATAGCATTCCAGCTAAAGTTGAGCGTTTAGAATACGATCCAAACCGTTCTGCAAACATTGCTCTAGTATTGTACGCAGACGGTGAACGTCGTTACATTCTGGCTCCTAAGGGTATGCAAGCAGGTGATGCAATCCAGTCTGGTTCGGACGCTCCGATCAAATCTGGTAACACACTACCTATGCGCAACATCCCAGTAGGTACTGTTGTACACGCAATTGAAATGAAGCCTGGTAAAGGTGCGCAAATCGCACGTTCTGCTGGTGCTTATGCTCAGATCCTAGCACGTGACGGAAACTACGTTACCCTACGTCTACGCTCTGGCGAAATGCGTAAAGTTCTTTCTGATTGCCGCGCCACTATTGGTGAAGTTGGCAATGCAGAGCACATGCTTCGTTCACTAGGTAAAGCTGGTGCTACACGCTGGCGTGGTGTTCGTCCTACTGTTCGTGGTGTTGCCATGAACCCGGTTGATCACCCACACGGTGGTGGTGAAGGTCGTACATCTGGCGGTCGTCACCCAGTAACTCCTTGGGGTGTTCCTACCAAAGGTAAGAAAACCCGAAGCAACAAGCGTACTGATAAGCTTATCGTACGTCGTCGTAACAAGTAATAGCGAGGATTCACCATGCCACGTTCTCTCAAGAAAGGTCCTTTTATTGACCTTCACTTGCTGAAGAAGGTAGAGGCTGCAGTGGAAAAGAACGAACGTAAACCAATCAAAACTTGGTCTCGTCGTTCTATGATCATCCCAGATATGATTGGGTTGACCATTGCGGTCCATAACGGTCGACAACATGTACCTGTCATTATTAGTGACGAAATGGTCGGCCACAAGTTGGGCGAATTTGCGCCAACGCGTACTTACCGCGGCCATGTCGCGGATAAGAAAGCTAAACGTTAAGGGGTAGGAAGATGGAAGCATTAGCTAAACACCGTTTTGCCCGCACGTCGGCTCAAAAGGCACGCTTGGTTGCGGATCAAATTCGCGGAATGCACGTTGAGAAAGCTCTTGAGCTTCTTGCGTACAGCCCGAAGAAAAGCGCAGCGCTAGTAAAGAAAGTATTGGAATCTGCGATTGCTAACGCAGAGCACAACGAAGGCGCAGACATCGACGAATTACGCGTCTCTAAAGTTTTCGTTGACGAAGGTCCAACTATGAAACGTATCAAGCCACGTGCTAAAGGCCGTGCTGATCGTATCTTCAAGCGCAGCAGTCACATCACTGTGGTTGTAGCGGATAACTAGGAGTAGATAATGGGACAGAAGGTACATCCTACAGGTATACGCCTGGGTATCAGCAAACCATGGACTTCTACCTGGTACGCTAATACTGCAGACTATGCAGACAACCTGTATAACGATCATCAGGTACGTCAGTATCTGACTAAGCAACTTAAGAACGCTTCACTTTCTAAAATCGTGATCGAGCGTCCTGCTAAGAGCATTCGTGTGACTATTCACACTGCTCGTCCAGGCGTTGTAATCGGTAAGAAAGGTGAAGACGTAGAAAAGCTGCGTAACTACGTATCTAAGCTAGCCGGTGTGCCAGCTCAGATCAACATCGCTGAAGTACGTAAGCCAGAGCTAGATGGTCAGTTAGTAGCTGATAGCATCTCTAGCCAGCTAGAGCGTCGTGTTATGTTCCGTCGTGCGATGAAGCGCGCAGTACAAAACGCAATGCGTCTAGGCGCGAAAGGTATCAAAGTTGAAGTTAGCGGCCGTTTGGGCGGTGCAGAAATTGCACGTTCTGAGTGGTACCGCGAAGGTCGCGTTCCTCTGCACACATTCCGTGCAGATATCGATTACGCAACCTCTGAAGCGTCAACTACTTACGGTATCATCGGCGTTAAAGTATGGATCTTCAAAGGTGAAGTTCTAGGTGGTCTACCTACAACTCAAGAGCAAGCACCAGCTGCTCAACCTAAGAAGAAAGGCCGCAACGCTAAGCGAGAGGGCTAATCATGTTACAACCAAAACGCATGAAGTTCCGTAAGATGCACAAAGGCCGCAACCGCGGTTTAGCAGCGGGTAATACTGTTGCCTTTGGTACTTACGGCCTTAAAGCAGTTGGCCGTGGTCGAATGACTGCGCGCCAAATCGAAGCAGCGCGTCGTGCTATGACTCGTCACGTTAAACGTCAAGGTAAAATTTGGATTCGAGTTTTCCCTGACAAGCCAATTACTGAGAAGCCTCTAGAAGTGCGTCAAGGTAAAGGTAAAGGTAACGTTGAGTACTGGGTATGCCAAATTCAGCCTGGTCGTGTTTTGTACGAGATGGAAGGTGTTCCTGAAGCTCTTGCACGCGAAGCGTTTGAATTGGCGGCGGCTAAACTGCCATTTAAAACAACCTTTGTAACTCGGACGGTGATGTAATGAAAGCGACTGAACTGAAAGAAAAAAGCGTAGAAGAGCTGAACGCAGAGTTGATTAACCTGCTACGCGAACAGTTCAACCTGCGCATGCAGCACACAACAGGTCAGCTTGAAAAAACTGATCAGTTGAGAAAAGTACGTCGTAACATCGCGCGTGTTAAAACCATTCTGACTCAAAAGGCTGATGCGTAATGACTGAGCAAAAAATTCGTACAGTACAAGGTCGTGTGGTTAGCAACAAGATGGATAAAACCATCACTGTTGTAGTTGAACGTTTTGTTAAGCACCCAATCTACGGGAAGTTCATCAAGCGCTCTACTAAGCTTCACGCCCACGACGAAAACAACGTGTGCAACCAAGGTGACGTAGTAACAGTACGTGAATGTCGCCCGCTATCTAAGAATAAATCTTGGATGCTAGTTGACGTTGTTGAAAAAGCTGGCGTTTAATCGCTAACTTTTTTAAAAGTCTTAAAAAAGCCGCTTTCGAGCGGCTTTTTTGTTTGTCTTTTTGATAGTTTTATTACTCACGTGTTATAACCTTTCTATTATTTTTTGCGCTCAATAAATAGGTTCAGTTACCTATCTATTTGCCTTATCCCCTAATGAAGGAAGTCTTTATGTTTGATGCCGAGCGTAGCGGCTACAAACCTACTTTTTTGGATGAGTTATGTAGGTATGCTTACACGCTAGCCCTTACACTCATCATTCCCATTATTGTTACTGTTAACTTCGTTCAAAGTTTTAGGGACAAAGATAAAAATACACATAGAGGCTTACAAAGGTTTGGTGTTGTACCGAAACCAAAGGATGTTGGTGGCTATTTAGTGCATTGTGTTTCGGTTGGTGAGGTAGTAGCAGCTTCGTGTCTAATAAAGCGGATCAAGCAGGACACGCCACATATACCTGTAACCATTACGACAACAACGGTAACTGGTGCTGCTAGAGTAAAAGCGCTATTTGGTGAGAGTGTTCAACATTTTTACTTACCTTATGACTTACCCGTAGTTATGTCTACCATGTTGTCACGTATTCAACCCAAAACAGTGTTAATTACAGAAGTCGAACTTTGGCCTAACTTGATCCACGCTTGCTGGAAAAAGCAGATAGCTTGCATTGTAGTGAACGCACGTATGACTGATAGGTCAGCCAAGCGATACAATAAAGTAGCTAAACTGTTTACACCCATGGTGAACAAACTGTCACATATCTGTGCACAGGGGCAGCGCGATTTTGACAACTACTTAAGACTAGGTGCGGC
The DNA here is from genome assembly GCF_006538325.1 of Alteromonas sp. KUL42. Lineage (GTDB taxonomy): Bacteria > Pseudomonadota > Gammaproteobacteria > Enterobacterales > Alteromonadaceae > Alteromonas. The sequence continues at coordinate 293,022 of NZ_BJKK01000005.1, read as the reverse complement.
TTACAATCAATTAACTCTTACGAATAATATTAAGTTTGATCAAGTCGCATCTGCCAGAGCGTCTCAGGTGGGATTTATGGGGTTAGAACAATACACTAGACCTGTGATAGTGGCAGGCAGTACACATGATCCTGAAGAGGAAATATTAATAAGTGCTATGAACGAATTGTGGCAATCGAACCCACATATTGTATTAGTGATTGTTCCACGGCACCCACAGCGCTTCGATATTGTTGCTAGCTTTCTTGAAGAAAGTAGTGTTCCTTTTGTTAGAAGCTCACAAGCTCAGCAATTACCTATAAACACCAATGTAATTCTGGTCGACGAAATGGGAAGGTTGAACGACGCCTACTCGGTTGCCTACTGCGCATTTGTAGGTGGCTCTATTGCAAATAGAGGGGGTCACAACGCCCTTGAACCGGCTGCGTTTTCAACACCTATTTTGATGGGACCGCATACCTATAATAACCCAGAAATTTGCGCCTATTTAAAAGCATGTGGGGCATTGCAATCGGTAACCGATGCGCATGATATTGCCAACTGGATCAGGAAGTGGATTGATGAGCCCAAAAGTCATCAAAAAGCAGGGCTATCTGCCAAGAAAGTGCTATCAGACAATAGTGGTGCGGTGGAAAAAACACTTCGCTGCATAATCAATGTCAATAAGTGAATTGTGTTTTTATTATAGCTGTAAGGTGTTGTATTTGAATGAAATATGAACCCCTTGATGGTGCGTGCCTGCACCTAAATTGCCCTAATTGAATTGGGTAAAGCGCGCTTAAAGCGCACCGTAAATTGCTATGTTTTTGAATTTTATAGTTAAAGTAAATCTGGCTTGCTTGTTGCAAACAAAAAGGCGACAGCGTAATGGCCGTAAAATATTAACAACAAAGCTCTCATATTAGAGCACTCATGTTACGCGTTTTCCAGGGAGAGGCCTCCTGCCAATGGGCAGGAGGTTTTCTTGTTTAAAGTCACACCGCTTTGTCTGCCTCATCTCTTTCGGGCTCAATTAGTCCAATAATTTTCCAACCAGCTTTTGGCGTTAGTGTGTTGCCATTGATAAACGTATAGCTTTTACCATCACCATTAATTGCAATAAGTGGGGTGGTTCTGTCTTGATACTGTTTAAGGTAATGCTCGTAGGTAAACTCTTCGGATAGTCGAGTTGTTTTGACAGTCGCGCCTCGTGCTATTGCAGATGCTAGATATCCGTATGTGACGCCTTCGTCAAACAACGTAAGCTTCTTAGCATATTGTTGACTAACTCGGTGGCTAGGGCGAGTGGACTGTTCATTATTAGTCAACGCCCACACTTTGTCTTTGCCTAATGTATATTCAAAATGATAAGCAATTAAAGGATTTAACTGCTTATAAGGTGACATGATGAGGACAGTTCCAAACGTGCTCATCTCAAGGTGTCGCGCAGCATGGTCTGACATTGGGTTGCCAAAATAAACCGGAATATCAGCCATACGCGCTTCTCTAATTGCGTCCCAGTTAGTATCGGAAATAGTGACATCTAACTTTTGTTTGATCATTTCACTGGCAAGCATTCGGTTAAACTTGCTACCACCAAACATCAAATAGCCTGTAGGCGCAGGTGCGCGAACCTTGAGTAAACTGGCAACAGTTCGCGAGGTTAAGCTTTGCACTACTACGGTGGCAATTATTACCATAAACACGATAGGTACTATAATACTCGCACCTTCGTAACCAATTTCTTCTAGTTTTAAAGAGAATAAAGCTGAGACCGCGGCTGCGACAATTCCCCTTGGCGCAATCCAACTAAGGAGTGCTAATTCACTCAATTTTAGTCCAGTACCTACAGATGAGGCTAATACTGATAGCGGTCTGGCGATAAACATAATCGCGCCTAGTACAATTACTGACCCCCAACCAACATCAACAATAGAGTCAAGATTGAGGCGGGTAGCAAGTAATATGAACAAACCTGATATCAGTAAAACACTTAGGGTTTCTTTGAATTCCAAGATGTCTTCCACATCTACATCTTTCATGTTTGCCAGCACCATTCCTGCAATCGTAACTGCAAGGAGGCCAGATTCATGGGCAACATAATTAGAGGCGGCGAAAATTCCCAGTATTATGGTTAATACCGCGGTGTTTAATAAGTAATGCGGTACCCATTCTTTTCGAATAGAAAGACCGAGTAAGTAACCAAAAGTTAAACCTAAGAATGAACCGATACCGATTGTTTTGCCAAAAGCAATAAGTGTATGGGTAATTGCTGTTTCCTGAGACGCGACAATAAATTCGAATACTAAAACCGCAAGCAGTGCACCAATTGGGTCTATAACGATGCCTTCCCAGCGCAGAATATTAGCTAAATTGGTTTTCGGTCGTACGGTACGTAACATGGGAACAATCACCGTTGGCCCAGTTACAGTAACGATAGCGCCGAATAAAAATGACAATTGCCATGAAAGAGAAAGGCTGAAATGCGCTGCTGTGGCAGCAACAAGCCAGGTAACAAGAACACCTATTGAACATAGGTTCCTCACCATATTGCCGTGTCCGGCAATGTCACTAAATTTTAGTGTAAGCGAACCTTCAAATAGAATAATAGCAACTGACAGGGAAACTACAGGGAATAATAAGTCGCCAAACAGTGTATCTGCATTGAGCATGCCAAATACTGGGCCAACCACAATGCCTACAATCAGCAAAGGCAAAATGGCTGGAAGCCTAATTTTATAGGCTAAGAATTGACAACCTATAGATAGTAAACCTACGGCGACAAGTGAAAGAAGTGGGTCAGACAAAGGTACATCCTTAACGTATTAATATTATTCCATAGCGGTTTAGCCTAAGCATTTCTTTAACCTAGGTCTAATGAAAGTTAACACTCAGTATACGTGAGCATATTCAGTTTAGACCAACGTACAGAATTACGCTCTTAACTACACGATGACGTCATACATCTCTGATACTATTTTCTTGCTTTGCTTTTTTCTATTTGGAGTCCTCGTTGTTTAAGCGTATTCGATTTTCTTTTGTGCTTTTTGCCAGTGTAGTGTTATCTGCCTGTGCGATGTATTTGCCAAAGCCAAGCTCACAACTCTCGATCGAGGAGCATATTTTATTACCTGAAGCGCTATCTGAAACATCGGGGCTTTATTGTGAGTCTGATAAGCTGTTGTCCATTAATGATTCTGGGAATGCACCGGTTATCCATCAGGTAGAACAAGATGGCAGTATTTCCAAGCAATATGATGTTGCATTAGTGAACAATGACTGGGAAGCAATAACGGCCAACGAGACTGCATTCTATATTGCTGATGTGGGCAATAATAATGGTAAGCGTGAATGGCTAAGTATTTATAAAATTGATCGGAAGAACTTAACAGATATACAAAAGATCCACATAAAGTATGCTGCAAATAGTGTTACTGGCAACATACCTTATGCACACGATTTCGACAGTGAAGCAATGATCAAACTGGATGACAGCTTAGTCTTATTCTCGAAGAGTTGGCGCACTGGAATAACAAAGGTCTACCGTATTAACGAAAGTGAGTTAGAGCAGACATTATCACCGTTCGCATCGATAAGTGGACTACCTGGGGTTATTACAGGGGCTGATTTTGATAAGACGCGAAATGTATTTGTTGTAGTAGGGTATAAGTCTGATCCATTTGGTAATTTCTCAGCATTTTTAGCACAAATATCTCAAGATTTTACAATAGACAATGTGTGGCCATTGAAAGGTTATAAGCAGGTAGAAGGTGTTTGCGTGGATACTAAGGGGCATTACTGGTTTAGCGAAGAAGCAACGAAAGGAAGAGGTGCATCGCTGTCAAAAGGAAAAATATTATAACTAACGAGTTTATAGCTACTTAGTTATTTTTCATTGGGTATTAGTAGAATGGCTAATACCCAAAGTTATTATTTACTGTCTATACTTGAATTGTGAAGTGAAAAAGCAGTCTTCAACCACAAGTATTAAGGCGGTGAAAATGCGGCGTTTCTCTCAATTCTATCTCGCTTTTTGTGCGGTCCCATTCTTACTTATTGTAAGTGATGTTAATGCTGATGTAGTTGAAGAAACCGAGCGTTGGCTGAATAAATACAGCAACAGTGATGATTCATTTTCACTCTCATTGATAAAGAACAAGATTCAATTTAAAGGGTGTAAACAAAAGCAATATCAGTTGGCGTTGAATAAGCGTATTGGTTCTATGTTTAACGTTGAAGGCATAGTGCACTACAACAAAGGGCTGTTGGATTACGGTGTATTGTCTCAGAGGGTAAAAAGCCACGAATACGAAGTGGTTAGTTGGTGGGATTCGGGTGATTATCGTATTGGTCTAAGCCACAAAATACGCCCTCAGCACGAAATCTCACTGCCTGTTGCCGACAGTATTCAACTCCCCACCAGTATTACATCTGGGCTTTATGTCCAATTTCCTTTTAACGAAGATAGCCATCTTCTTACTATTGGGGCGCTTAGAGAATCATGGGATAGTAATGATGCTTCTATCTCTCTTCCTTGGCGCTCGAGCAGAGATAATCAAGTGACCCTACAATACGCCATTGCGTTTTAGTGCAGGCATAGCCACGCTTTCTTATGTAGGTAACAAAAAAGGAGCACTCACTAGAGTGCTCCTTTAGAGTCGTTTAGTTTGTGCAGTAAATGCCTGTGCTTGTTATAACTTAAAGCGACTGACTTCTGCTGAAAGCTCATGGGCAAGTTCGTCAAGCTTATCGCTTACACTCACAAGTATCTGTGTTGCGTTGAGTGTTTCTTCGCTCGACAAACTAATATCATTAATGTTTCTACTGATATCTTCTACCACTGTCGACTGCTCTTCTGTGGCGCTGGCAACTTGTGTATTTACGTCGTTAATATGTGCAATCTCATCAGCGATATCTTGTAATAGCTTGTCAATTTCTCCAGTAGAAGCAACCATGGCTTCCGTTTGTGAGCGACTCTCTTCCATTTGTGAAACGGCAGATTTTGAGTCTTGCTGAAATTTATCAATTTTTACTTGAATTTCATCGGTTGCCTGAGCTGCGCGCTGGGCTAGTGTACGAACCTCATCGGCAACAACAGAAAAACCTCTGCCATGATCCCCAGCACGAGCCGCTTCAATCGCCGCATTAAGAGCCAGTAGATTCGTTTGTTCCGAAATTCCGCGAATGGTATCCAATATTCCACCAATGGCGGCAGTGTGCTCATCTAATGACTGTATAACGCGAGACACGTCTTGTATTTGAGACGACAATCCTTGAATGTCATTAACCGCTCGCTGAGTAATAGCTCTACCTTGAGCTGAGTTTTTCGTAGCAAGGTTGGCATTTTGTGCAGCAAGTGTGGCCGACTGTGCGACTTCATGTACTGTACTGCCCATTTGAGTTAACGCGGCAGCAGCCTGAAGGGTTTGATCCCGTTGACTTTTGGTCGAGTACTCAGTTTGCTGAGACTGCTTTGCAACGTCTTCAGCTGAAGCTTGTAATGCATGGCTGGTTTTAGCTACCTGCGAGATTGTGCCGTGAAGGTGATCAATGAAATTATTAAAGCCTTCAACTAAACGCGCTATTTCTTTTTGCTCAGGCATCGGAATACGAGAGCGAAGATCACCTTGTCCTTGCCCTAACTGCTGGAATACTTCTGCTAGTGACTCAAGAGGTTTGGTTAAGCTTCCTGCCAGCCAAATACCAATAAGTGCAAACGCACCTGCAATAGTTATGGCCCACATAATAATTTGACGACTGCCAGCATTAATAGATGCATAAAGTTCGTGTTCTGGCACTTGCGCAACAACGTACCAACCTGCTTTTTCTACGAATGTACTGGCAAAGAGCATGGTTCCGTCGTCTTGCTCACTGGTTGCCATTGCAAAATCTCTTTTGGTCAGCAATTTATTGGCTGCGCTAGTATCGCTGACAGAGGCAAGCTTGGCTTTCCCGAGCAATGAGGTGTTGGGGTGGGCAATGATAGTTCCGTTGCCATCCACTAGATAAATAAATCCGGTTTTCGCAATTTTTACGGCATTGATGATACTCAGCAGTTCATCCACTGATTTCGCCACACCAGACATGCCCCGACCATTCACCTGCTGGTAATTGGCGAATAAACGATATCCTTGGTTGGGCTCATTATAGAGGCTTAGTGATATTGGCTCGCCACTGTCTTTGTACGCGAAGAACCATCCATCAAGCGCGTCGTTTTGTAAAACACGTAAGAAACCGTCTTGGTTCCAGTACTTGTAAGTTGTTCTATCGACGAAAGAAGCGACGGTTAAGTCGTTGAAGTTTACTACGTCATTGAGAAAACTGAGTAATCTGCGTTCGCCATTTTTGTCTGCGCCATTTTCTGACCACGCAAGAATATCTGGGTTAGATGCAATACTATGGGCAACGGTGAGCATAACACTGGCTTCGCGGTCAACGCGATTGCCAACTTGTTGCAACAGTGCCGGAAGTTGGAGTTTTTCTACGTTCTCTTTTACAAGGTCTCGCGCAATCCATTGACTAATTGACCCTACTAATATGGCGGCAGCTAACACCGCAATCATAAGAGAGATGATGAGTTTTTGTTTTATACTGAAAGTCATGACTTTCGACCACGTTTAGTTGATACAGAAATATGACGTGGCATTGCAGGCACCGCAACGTCTGGATATAGTCTAGTAATATATTTACTAGCCACTACGTAATCGCATTATTATTTTTTTCTTACGTAGGTGTTTTATCGACCTTATTTCAACAAAGTTTAATCTTTGATTTTTAAACAGGTACCGATTGATTGTGCGGCAAAACTGACTAAAGGGTCAACAAAAAAAAGCCACTGCGTATCAGTGGCTTTACATTCTAGTAACTTCTTAAATGATTAAAATTATCTAAAAACTTACTCAGAAGCGTCTTTAGGCGCTGGAAATCCACGGTCTCGCATTAACGCATCAACTTTTGCATCTCGTCCACGGAACTTACGGTAGGCTTCTTCTGGATCCATTGCGTTACGTACAGAGAATAGATACTTTACCAATCTATCGCCTACTTCCTTATCGTAGAAACCACCAGGTGCTTCCATAAAGGCTTCTGCAGCATCAGCAGTAAGCACTTCTGCCCACATGTAACCATAATAAGCAGCGGCATAGCCTTCACCCGAAAATACATGACCAAAGTGCGGAGAGCGGTGGCGCATAACAATTTCTTCAGGCATGCCGAGCTTGTTCAGCTCTTCTCGCTCAAAGGTATCGGGTTCAATCTTGCTTGGATCGGTCGTGTGATATTTCAGATCCATTATTGCAGATGCCATATACTCGGTCGTTTTGAAGCCTTCGTTAAACGTGGCAGCTTTTTTAATTTTCTCTACTAAGGAAGCAGGAATTGGTTCGCCTGTTTCATGGTGTACCAAAAATTGGTTGATAACTTCATCGGTGGTTAACCAACGTTCAAGAAGTTGTGATTGAAACTCGGTGTAATCGCGAACACCAGAATGTGAAGAGGGGTATTTCACATCAGACGATAAGAAATGTAGTGCGTGACCAAATTCATGGAAGTAAGTTTCTGCATCATCCCATGAAATAAGTGTTGCTTCGCCATCTGCACCTTTCACAAAGTTAGAGTTATTTGAAGAAAGCACAGTTTTCTTTCCATCAAACGTTGTATAAGAGCGATAGGTTGTTGCCCACGCACCAGAGCGCTTACCTTTTCTTGAGAATGGGTCTAGATACCATAAACCAATGTGTTCACCAGAGTCCTTGTCGGTCACTTCCCAAACTTTTACGTCTTCGTGGAATACCGGCACTTTACCTTCTTCTACAGGCGTAAAGTTAAAGTTAAACAGGCGACCAGCAACATAGAACATAGCTTCGCGCAACTTATCAAGCTGTAGGTACTGTTTAACTTCGTTAGAATCTAAATCGTATTTGGCTTGACGTACTTTTTCTGCGTAAAAGCGATAGTCCCAAGGTTCGATAGTGATATCGGCGCCTTCTTTATCGGCTATGGCTTGCATGTCAGCCACTTCTTCTTCAACTCGGGCAATTGCCGAAGGCCATACCTTCATCATAAGACCCATGGCGTTGTCTGGGTTTTTAGCCATGCGATCTTCTAGTCGCCACTGTGCGTAATTTTCGTAACCCAGCAGTTCAACACGTTCATCGCGCAGTGTGAGAATACGTTTGATGATTTCGTTGTTGTCAAAATCATCGGCGTTATCACCGCGGTTGTAGTAAGTTCGCCATACTGTTTCTCGCAGCTCTCGGTTTGTCGAGTATGTTAAGAACGGGTCCATTGATGAACGAGTGTTAGTGATTGCATACTTACCTTCTTCGCCACGCGATTCAGCAGCTGCCTTTGCTGCTTTTACAAATGACTCAGGTAGGCCACCTAACTGTTCTTCGGTGATGTAGGTTACGTAGTTTTCTTCATCCGCTAGGATATTATTTGAAAATTTCGTGTGTAGCGTGGCAAGTTCTTCGTTAATTTCAGCATAACGCTTTTTCGCCTCGCCATCGAGCGTCGCACCGTTTCGCGCAAAGCCGTTATATGTCATCCACGTAATACGCTGCTCTTCTGGCGTCAACGTTTGCATTTCTTCAGACTCATATACCGCTTTTACACGCGCAAACAACTTTTCATTTTGCGTAATCTGAGTGAAAAAAGCAGACAGTTTAGGAGACATTTCCGCTTGTATTTCACGAAATTCTGAACTCGATTTGTTTGAGCTCCAAATACCGTAATAAGTAAACACACGGCTGAGTTCTGCGCCGGCACGTTCCATTTCGACAATAACGTTCTCAAATGTTGGTGGCGCTTCATTGTTGGCAATAGCTTCAATTTCCTGAAGGTTTAACACCATCGCTTGCTCAAGAGCAGGCTTCAAGTCTTCTAGCTTCATTTTGTCAAACGCAGGTACACCACCGTAAGGACCTGTGAATTCTTGAAGCAGAATATTGTCCGATTGTACTTGTTGTGTACTCGCTGCATTTGGCGCGTCAGTGCTTGTCGTTTCAGGTGGTTGTTGTGAACATGCGCCTAATGCAACAACAACTGCTATTGCCGTAAGCGATGATTTAAATTTACCCATTATATTTCCTGTCTTTTGTTGTGGTTTGTATTTAACAGTGCATGCATCATCTTAAGGCAATGTAAAAGTAAGTTAAATGTTCTTTAACGTAATTCGACGCTATACAACGGTTTAAGATACTTGTCGAAAGGACATGCCATTCGTCGAAATTGAGCAAATTTTGATTGGCTTTAGTTCGGTTCAAAACTACACTGCGCGCCTTATTTGATGTCGCTTCCCAGGCGAAATATTCCAACTCGTATTTTAAGTGAAACACTATGTTTGAGTTCTCTCTTCACGCATTGCCGGTTGCATTTGCATTAGCTTCGTTTTGGTCAAATACCGAACGCAAGTTACTTATGCTAAATCTAGGGTTATGTGTGGCAATTGGTGCCTTGTTGGCATTTGAACACGCATGGGGAGGCGTAGTGGTAATCACAGTTGCAGGTTTGAGTACCAGTTACCGATTAATTAAGCAAAAGCTACTTACACCAATAGCTACGTACATCACATTAATCTCTATGATGTGCATAGTACTTACTATTAATAATTTAACGGGTAAAACGTCACTCATTGAAACGATGCCAGTATTTACCTTCATGGCGTATCGCTTTGGTGAATTACACTGTAAAGAAGCGGGTTTACGAGTTTGTATGATAATTGGTTCGTTGAACTTCACCTTGTACGGCATTATTACGCAAACGTGGGGCCTTGCAATTACAGAGGCTCTCTTTGCATTGTCGAATATGTGGTATTACTTAAAATTAAGGCGGGCACTGGGTGTAAGCCCTGTATAGGTTAACCGCTAAATTCAACAAAAAGTTAAATGTTTTGAATGTGTTTAGGCTCGTGTTTGCTTTTGCGCTTTAAAGCATTGTTTTCGCGGGTGACAAACAAGAACGTTAAGTACATTTTTGTGGGTAGTGACATAGCTAACCCAACCGCCATGAAAAAGGCGCCTATAACAATTCCTGTCACCCCCATGGTTTCAGGTAGCGTTGAGTAGCTGACGATGTAATGACCAAGCAAAAATAATGCAATTCCTATTGCCATTATCCACTTTAATATTGTAATCATTGTCGTTTCTTCCCAACTAGATGTATTCACTATCAGTTTAGGAAGTTATGGCCAGTGCGTGTTGATGTAGGTCATGAATATTGGTGAAACAAAAGGGGATGAGCATCCCCTTTAGGTGTTAAAAGGTATACGGTAACAAATAGCTAGACTTAGGCAAATACAACGGTTTTGTTTCGGTGAATAATTACCCTGTCTTCTAAATGGTAGCGAACGCCATGTGCAAGCGCATTTACTTCACAGTCTTTACCTTTTCGTACCATATCTGCAGCACTATCACTGTGGCTGATTCGTTTTACGCTTTGTTCGATAATGGGGCCTTCATCTAAGTCTTTTGTGACATAGTGACAGGTAGCACCAATCAGTTTAACACCGCGATCGTAGGCTTGTTGATAAGGCTTTGCACCCGCAAAACTAGGTAAAAAGCTGTGATGAATATTAATGGCTTTACCTTGAAGCTCCTGACACAGCGAGTCGGGTAGTATCTGCATAAAACGCGCAAGTACAGTTAAGTCAATTTTGTACTCTTGTAATAGCGTTGAAATCTGAGCAAATGCTGCTTCTTTACCCAGCGCTTTAAAATCGACCCAATGAAAGGGTACTTTGTACCAGTCGGCAAATTGCTTCATCTGCGGGTGGTTGGCAATAATGACAGGAATGTCACAGTGTAGTTCGCCTGTATGCCAGCGGTGTAACAGGTCAACTAAACAGTGAGACTCTAAACTTGCCAGTAGCGCAACGCGTTGCTTTTTATTGGAATCGCTCAGCTTCCAATTCATTTGATACTCATTGGCAAGCGGAGCAAATGCATCGACAAAGCTTTGATGATCAAGCTTTAACGAATCGGTACTGATTTCGTGGCGCATAAAAAAGCGGCCTGTTTGTAGGTCAGTATGATGGCTTGCTTCTACTATTGTTGCGTTGTGATCAGCAAGAAACTGAGACACGCTGGCGACAAGTCCTATTTGATCGGGACAATCGATCACTAATCTGAAGGTTTGTTGCATGGAAATAATATGATTCGAAAAACAGTCCACCTTTTTACCGCTGCACGTTTATTAAGTAAAGTGCTTAAATGGCTGGGTGTCAGGTTTATTTCGAATAACTCATAATTGTGACGTTAACTCATGGCCGAAAGGCGAGAAATAGTTCATACAATTAGCTTCATTCATCAGTGATACCGCGACGTAATTTTTCACGTACCGACATGGCATGTTTAAGTGCCCAAGAATGTCGAATGGGGTAGCTCACACCTTGTGGTGAAGAGACTGATTCAAACAAATGAAAAGCGGACGCATTCACTTCAACATTTGGGCTATACAATGGAAGGGGTAATGTGGCGGTGGCTTTTCGAACTAACGTGACATGAGGTTTATACTCTCTGTTTTCTACTTCAATACCAGCGCTCCTTGCTGCTTTGCGTGATAGTTTTGCAAGCGACATAAGTTCACTAGGGGGCGAAGATGGCGCGCTAAACAGAATTTTAGGGCCTCCCCAAAGGCCTGTGCCATCAAGAGTTAGGCTAAACGGGGATGAATTTACGTTATCGAGGGCGTCGATAAGCGCTTCGTGTTGCCTGTGGTTTATGTCACCAACAAAGCAAAGAGTAATATGGAAGTTGGCTGCGGGAACTGCATATGGCGTCGCCGGGGTATTATTCTGAAAGTTTTGCTGGTGGCGTTTCTTAGCGTTTTTACTGCGCAATTGAGGCGGCAGTTGAGACTGCGATGTATTTTGACGAGGTAGTACTTCGGGGAGTGCTTGTTGACGCCAGCTGTCTAGTGCAAGTTTTTCTGAAATGCTTAAATCCAAACCTATAAAACAACGCACAAGGATCCCTCAAGTATTAATAACAGTGACGCTATCTAAGAAGCTGCCCTATTTTCCAATATAGATCTTTACGTAAAGATTATTACGTAAAGAACAATACTCAGCTCATTGTACATATTGTGCCATCAAACACATAACTGGCAAAGTCAGGTACAATGCTCTTTTTAATTAGTATCACTTCAATCGACCCTATGTTACAGCCGCTAGCACATTTACCTGCCTTTGCACTCGTTGAGCCCCTCATCAAAGCAATTAAAACCCAGAATGTTATCGTGGGGGCTCCACCTGGTGCTGGTAAATCAACCGTCCTTCCTTTGGCGTTTTTGAATAGCAAGCTGGAAGGCAAAGTATTATTAATGCAGCCGCGGCGAGTAGTAGTTAGAAATCTAGCGGATTTTCTTGCTAAACAATTAGATGAACCCGTTGGGCAAACGGTGGGGTATCGAATAAAGGGTGAATCAAAAGTATCCAGTAATACAAAACTTGAGATTATTACGGAAGGTATTTTAACACGCATGATCCAGCAAGAGCCTGAGCTTGAAGGTATTGCTGCCATCGTATTTGATGAGTTTCACGAACGCAGTATTCACAGCGATTTTGGGTTGGCGTTAGCACTAGAAGTGCAAAGCGGATTACGTGAAGACCTTCGTTTAGTTGTAATGTCGGCCACGTTAGACGTAGTACCCCTTGAGTCGTTACTTCATAAACACAGTATGTTGCCCGTTAAAGAGCTACATACACAAGGGCGAATGTTCCCCGTAGAGGTGTTTTACACTGGCGATACGCTAGCGAAGGATATAGTAAAGCGAACCAGTGACGTTATTAAAACGGCGGTGACAAAATACAGTGGCGATATTTTAGTTTTTCTGCCCGGTCAAGGGAGTATTAATGCCGTTGCCCGTCAAATTACCGCGTTGTCGCAAGGCGAAGGTATAGCCTTACATAGGCTTTATGGTGCATTGGGGAAAGCAGCGCAGCAAGAAGCTATTGCCCCCGACCCTGAAGGCAGACGTAAAATTATTCTTTCCACAAACATTGCTGAAACCAGCTTAACCATTGAAGGTGTAAAGGTGGTAATAGACAGCCTGTGGGAAAATACCGCTCAATATCACCCATCAAGTGATATAACCCAATTGTCGCAACAACGTATTTCTCAGGCCTCGGCAATACAACGTATGGGGCGGGCAGGGCGAGTGAGTGCTGGTGTATGTTACCGCCTGTGCAGTAAAGAAAGCTTTGAACGTTTAGCGAAATACAGTAAGGCGCAAATTGAAAGTGAGGATATCAGTAGCTTTTTATTAGATACCTACGCTTGGGGAAGTACGCCACAGACCCTTGCACTACTTACCCTGCCAACGCCATCTCAAGTGAGTGTGGCAGAGCAAAAACTGGCGAGAGTGAATGCGCTAGATCTACGTGATAATGCAAAGGCGTTAAATGCTCATTCTGCAATTACACCCTACGGGCGACAGCTTGCGAGTATCCCTTGTCAGCCTCATTTGGCTCACATGCTATTAGTTTGTAAGCGCGGTATTGATGGGCTTGAAAGGAACTTAAACAAAGCAATACTGCACGCAGCGCCATTTGTGGTTGCATTGAGTGAATCTGCCGGACAATTTTCACAAGCAGGTACAGTGATAGATGCAGTACTACAAGCAAATGGAAAAGAGCGAAGCCAGCTACTGCAACAGGCGAAGCGTTATGCGCGATTTGTGGGGATATCTGAGACTGAACTGGAATTGTCTGGGCTGGATGAAGACGCACTGGGCTTGTGTATCGCCATCGCTTTTCCTATGCAAGTGGGGTATTTACGTGATGCTGAACAGACGGGTAAAACCACGCAGTATAAATTAGCCAGCGGTAAAGGGGCAGAACTACCAAGTGATGGTAATACTGCTCACCATGCGCAATGGTTAGCTGTACTTGAAGGCCAACTTACGGATAGTTCGGTAGTGATACGTGCAGCTCAGCCAATAAAAGAAGCACATTTACGCTTGGCCTTTCCATCAGTTTTTAATACGCAATATACGCTAACGCTCAATCGCGATAGCGGTCAAATGGAAGCTCGTGAATCCATAGGTTTCTTCGCTATTTTATTACAGTCCACACCAGTATCTAAACAGCAAAAAGCCCAAGATAAGTCCTATTGGGATAATTTGCTGGTAGATGCTTGGGTACAATATTTGGATAGTATCAGTTTAGAGGCGTGGCCCTTATCTGACTATGATTGGCAATGGTGGAGAAGGGTTGCACTGGCAGCGAAGCTTGATTTACCACAAGACAAAGCATTTGATGGTAATGATCCCTGGCCACAATCGCTCAGTGAACTGTGTCATCGTGCGAAAGAAGGCTTGCGCGACGGGTTAAAGCGTTGTCATTCATTAAAAGAACTGCAGCAATTGAATTGGAAAACAGCTTTGAATAACGGTTTAACGTGGCCTCAGCAAGATGCGCTATCACATTTACTTCCTGAAAAAATCGCTATACCCACCGGACGGCATATGAACCTCGACTATCGTAATAACGGCGATGCAGTGATTAGTGTGAAAATGCAGGAAATGTACTCACAAAGCGCACCTATTACATTGGCAAATGGCAAGGTAACTGTAGTGTGCGAGCTGCTTTCTCCTGCGGGAAGACCGCTTCAAACCACTAGTGATTTAGGTACGTTTTGGCAGGGTAGCTACAAAGAAATACAAAAAGAAATGAAAGGGCGCTACCCAAAGCACTATTGGCCTGATGAACCAGCAAATGCCAAGCCCGTAACCGGTACTAAAAAAGCCAATGGGATAGCGTAGCCTTTAAGAGGCTTCGCTATCTTTGTCTTTTTTGTCACGCTCAAGACTGACATTTAGAGCTGCCATAACGTCTAAGCTAGGAAAGCCATCCGCAATCATATTGTGTGCAATTTGATAATTGCGAATACCTTCACGCGTAGCAGGCCCAATAATGCCATCGGGTTTTCCTACATCAAAACCCAGTTCGCTTAGTTTACTTTGCAGCGCGATAATGTCTTTTCTGCTGTAGGCGGGAAGATCAGGTAGCGATGCTTTAATGCCAGATGCCCCTGCAATTTTGTCTGCCAACACACCAACTGCAATAGCGTAAAACTCAGAGTTGTTCCAGCGCATGATCACTCTAAAGTTGTGGTAAGCGATAAATGCTGGGCCTTCGTGGCCGGCAGGAACAATAACATAAGCGCTGGTGTCACCTTCGCCAAGTGCATCGCCATTCGCTTTTTTAAGCCCTTGATTGTTCCAATCTGTCAAAGGGCGCTTGTTCTTGTAACCAGATAGTTGATAGTCGAAGTCTTTGGGTAATTGAACTTCACGACCCCAGCGATAGCCAGCTTCCCAGCCTAAATTAGCTAAAAAGTTGGCCGCTGATGACAATGCATCTTCTTCACTTGCCCACAAGTTTATTTGTCCGTCACCGTCGCCATCGATAGCGTAGTTGGTATAGGCTGAAGGCATAAATTGTGTATGACCCATCGCGCCAGCCCAAGAGCCTATCATTTCTTCGCGGGTTAAGTTTTCGCGCTCAAGTAGCTTGATTGCAACTAAGAACTCTTGCGTAAAATAGCTGCTACGGCGTTTGTCACAGGCCAAAGTGGCAAGTGAGTCTAAGACAGGCATCTTACCTTTGTAGGTACCAAAGTTGGTTTCCAAACCCCAAAAGGCAAGTAGGTAATGCGGTGGAACACCGTACTTATTGCTGAGTTCTTGCAAAAGCGTTTTGTGTTTGGCATACATGGCTTTGCCTTTGTCCGTTCGCCATTGTGTAACACGTTTGCTGAAATATCCTGGAAAGGTTTGTACAAATTCCGGTTGGCTTCTATCTAGCTCAATGACTCTATCTTGATGTACGAGATGAGGAAAAACGTGATCGATAGTGGCCTGACTAATACCTTCTTGCTTGGCTTTCTGTGCAAGGTCGGCTGTGCAACTAGCAAATTCTTCGTTGGCCTGTACTGAGTTCAACCAAACACTGCTTAACAGCAGTGCTAGCGTAGTTCGAAAAGCGCTTGGTTTAAAAGAAAAGCGAGATAACAAAGAAGCCTGAGAAGACACTAAACCCATAATACATTTCCTGTGTTGCTGGCAGAGGACGTTTACTCGTTCCATTGTTTTTATTTCCAGCAAGGTGTGGCAATAACACGTTGTACTGACAAAAACGTCGCTAAGGGCATGCTATCGCAATGTCACTGCTAAACGCGAGTAAATTTCGCAAGTCTCCTGTCATTTATCATTATCGCCTAGTGCTTTTGAGTTGTTGCAAGCAGGCCTGAGTGGTAATGTTTACGCTGATAAAAGTTTTCTATCTCGCTCTATTCGCACTTAGTGCGAAAGCTTTCAATTTTCTTCATGGCGTTTTCTTGTGGCAAAAAGACAATCAAAAGACACTTCATCTTCAAACGGAAAAAGTAGCGCAGCTTCTAAGGTAAAGGCGAAGCCATCAACCTTGAGGGCTTCACTGTTTACCCTTTTTTGGCGCATGTGCCTTGTCGGCCTAATTGTATTGGGGGCGTATGCCTTTTACCTTGATGCGCAAATTAAGCACGCTTTTTCTGGGAATAAATGGGAAGTGCCTGCACAGATCTTTGCTCGCCCACTAGAGCTCAGCAAAGGTGAAGAAATTACCGTTCAAGAAGTAATTGATGAACTTAAGCTACTGGGCTATCGCAAGGTTACGTTCGCTAATAATAGTGGTGAATACAGCTATCAAAATAAAGTTTTGAATATACAGCGGCGTGCTTTTCAGTTCCCTGAAGGACGTGAGCCACTTCGTCATTTAGTCATAACGTGGAGTGGGGCGCGTATTGGTGAAATTTATGACAAATCACAAGGTAGGCCGTTTGGCAGTGTTAAGCTTGAGCCTTGGTTGGTAACGCGAATGACCAGCGGTTCACAAGAAGACCGCATGTTAGTCACACTAGACACCATTCCCGATATGCTGCCTAAGGCGTTAACCTTGGTGGAAGATCGCAATTTCTATAATCACCATGGCGTTGCGCCCCTATCAATTTTACGTGCACTCATGGCGAATATTGCTGCCGGGCGCACGGTACAAGGTGGAAGCACGCTTACTCAGCAACTGGTTAAGAATATGTTCTTAAGCCGTGAACGCTCAATTACCCGTAAAGCAAAAGAAGCGCTCATGGCGGTAATTATTGATGCTCGTTACAGCAAGTCAGAGATTATTCAGGCTTATCTCAATGAGGTGTTTTTAGGACAAAACGGCGACATGGCTGTTCATGGCTTTGGTTTGGCGAGTTATTTTTATTTTGACCGCCCTGCCAATGAGTTGAGCGTGCCAGAAATTGCCACCCTTGTAGCCATTATTAAAGGCCCGTCTTATTACAATCCGCGCAAATATGAAGAGCGCGCTAAAGAGCGAAGAGATCTAGTGTTGCGTATGTTGTTTGACGAAAATGAAATCAATCGCGAACAATACGAACGTTATGTAAACATGCCACTAGGGCTTGCTAGTGGTGCCAGTTTAGCGAGTGGCAAACACCCTGCATTTATGGAACAAGTTAGGCGTGAATTGAATGAAATTTTAGCCGAGCCTAGCTTGCGTGACTCTGGTGTGAAGGTATTTACAACCCTTGATATTGTTGCGCAGCGTCGCGCTGAAAAGGCACTTGCAGGGACGCTAAATGGGTTACAAAAAGACAGAAAAGCAGAGCTTCAAGGTGCCATGATTGTAACAGATAGTGCTAGTGGTGAAGTGCGTGCAATTGTGGGAGGGAAAGATTATGAATTTAAGGGCTTTAACCGAGCGCTTGATGCAAAGCGTCCTATAGGTTCATTAATTAAACCTGCGGTTTATTTAACGGCACTTGAAGATCCCACAGAGTTCAATTTAGCCACCCCCCTGGGTGATGAGCCTATCACCCTAGAAAGTCGAAATGGTAAACAATGGTCGCCACAAAATTACGATAAGCAATTTCGTGGTCAAGTTCCGCTGCTTCAAGGGTTAACCGAGTCATTAAATATTCCAACGGTAAATTTAGGTATGCAGGTGGGATTAGACGCACTTGCTGATACGGTTGAACGCCTAGGTGTTACAACGCCAGTTGAGCAAGTACCCTCGCTAACCTTAGGGGCCGTCGAGCTAACCCCCTTTGTTACCAATCAAATGTATCAGACGCTGTCTAACAACGGGCGCTACGTACCACTACACACAGTCACGTCAGTAGTTACTGCTGAAAATAATTTATTGTGGCAAAAGGCTGAGTTTTATTCACAACGGGCAGATGAAGCCGCGACATATCTACTGAATTACGCATTGTATAAAGTGACAACAGAAGGCACAGCCAAACGGTTAGGTGCAAATTTTGGTAGTGTGAATATGGCAGGGAAAACCGGTACTACGGATGACTACCGAGACAGTTGGTTTAGCGGTTTTGACAGAAACCATGTTGTTACGGTTTGGGTGGGTAATGATGATAATCAATCCATTAATTTAACTGGCGCAGGTGGTGCGCTGCCTGTGTTCATCAACTATATGAAATCACAGTCGCCAAAGTCGCTTTCAAGACGATTCCCTGAAGGGCTGGGAATTGCGCATTTCGATGCAAAAACGGGCGCTGTCGTGGTTGCTGGCTGTGCTGGTAGTTTAAGTGTTCCTGCAATTTTGGATGTGTTGCCACCGCCACAGCAAGATTGTTCAGGACGACCGGTTAAAAAGAAAGACGAGAAGAAAAAGAAAAGCTGGTGGGAGCGTCTTTTCGGATAAAAAAAGGCCCCAGTAAGAAGATAGAAAACATACTATCGTCGCGCGATGTCGTGCTTTCTATCTCCCTCTGGAGCTAAGGCCCAGGGAAGGCAAACGGGAACAAATTTTTACATCATGAGGCTTTTTCAAAGCCTCATCGTTTTAGTGACCTTTTTGTAAAAACAACCGCGCGGTTGAAAATAGTAAGGCACTGACCGAAAAGGCAATAAACGGGCCTAGTACCAACATGAATAGCGTACTGGCAGTTAACATTGCAAACTCCTTATGCGTCGTTGTCATCTAAGCTAACAGGTTCAATATTAGTGATCGTTATCTCTGCAACTAACGTGTTGGCTTCGTCAACTTCTGGTTCAAAGGCGTTGCTTGCAGTAAGTACATCGTAAGTAACTCCAAGCTCCAAATTTTGCTTAACATCTATCACTGCTGAATCAACGATAAAGTTGGTGTGAGCAATAAGGTTACTATCATTGGCAAATGCAGATGCACTCATCACGCTAGTAGCTAAAGTAAGTGCAGTGAAAAGTTTGCGACCGGTAAACATAGTATTCTCCAAATTAAAAAGTTAGACACTGCACTGAAACATACTGCGTGGCAGCTATCGTATTGCTAAAGGTTTCGATATTAAGTCGTTATCAATTAACAATTAGTTTATAGCGAGGGTTGTGCCAATTCTTCAAAATGGCTTATGTTATTGTTTTTATTGGGATTAATTTTCAAAATTATTTTTACTAGAAGAATGCTGTAAATTTCAAATACTAAAATTTAGTATTATTTTTAAAAATGTGGTCAAAAATGCCAACGCCTGTTTTGGGGCGAGAAAAAGCCAGATAAGAAAGGACAGTTAAGAAAGGGTAGTAAAAAGATAATTCAAGGAAGAAAAGTAAGAAAAACGATAGGAAGAAGGCTACTAGAGCGTTGTTTCAAAATCGAAACAACGCTGCAAACGAAAGCAACTAGAAATCTACTAGAGCGTATGAACCTTTGAGGTACACTAACCTTTTAACTTAGAAGCAAAACTGACAAGCACTGCTATTATCGCACCTGCAACTATTCCTACTACGCCGTCAGCCAACACAGACATAACCAAAGGTAGGCTAGGTACTATTGATATAGACCATGCTGTGACGTGGTGCAAAAAGCCTATACTGTGCGTAAGAATGCCGCCTCCGACCAAAAACATGGCAACCGTACCAACAACCGCTAACGTTTTCATTAATGCAGGTGCCGCTACAAGTAAGCTGCGACCAACGATTCTTTGAAAACCATTCATGGTACCAGTGAGTGATTTTCGCAGCATATACAGGCCGACATCATCCATTTTTACCAGTGCTGCAACTAGGCCGTAAACTCCCAACGTGATGGCAAAACTCAATGCGACTAACACACCAATTTGGGTGGTTAAGGTAGCATCGCTAACCGTACCTAGAGCAATCACAATGATCTCCGCAGATAGAATAAAATCGGTACGTATAGCGCCTTTTATTTTATCTTTCTCGAAGGCAACCATATCTACATCGCCTTGAGATAAAGCTTCTATTCGCGCTTCTCGTGCTTCAATTTCATCTTCATGAGGCAAATATTTGTGCAGTAGTTTTTCAGCGCCCTCAAAACAAAGATATAAACCGCCTAATACCAGTAACACGGTTATCAGCGAAGGAACAAAAGCACTAATGGCTAACGCAGCTGGCACTAATATGGCTTTGTTGAGTAAAGAGCCTTTAGCCACCGCCCAAACAACGGGCAGCTCTCTATCTGCTTTAACACCTTGAACTTGATCGGCATTTACGGCAAGGTCGTCACCTAAGACACCTGCTGTTTTTTGAGCAGCTACCTTAGACATGGTGGCAATATCATCCATCAAAGTGGCAATATCATCTAAAAGTGCAAGTAAATTGGCTGCGGCCACGGTGGGTTTCCTTGAGTTATTATTGTAATTAAAGCATACGCTTTGCTGCTAATCGTTGGCAACAGGCTTTTGTTATTTGCACTTGAAATGCCTTATTGCGAAACTCGATGATAGATATATTTTTTAAAAAAGCGCGTAACCTTGTCATGTCTGAACAAACTACACCGTCATTGTCTATTCGTTCGTACACAAGGACAATGCATAGTCATTCTCATGGGTATTATCAGTTTGTGTTGCCGATAAACGGACATATTGAAATTGCCTTAGATAATTTTGAAGGCAAAGTCGGGGTGGGTGAAGGTGTATGTATTTCGCCTCTTGAGGTACATACGTTTCGCGCTAATGAGCTGTGCAAATTTGTTGTAGCAGACTTAAACGACGTGCCTGCAAACTTTAAAAATAAACAGCAGCCTATCTTTCAAGTCAATGCGTCATTTCAGGCGTTTTTGAACTTCGTTGATATCCAGCTTAATCATTTTGCTGATGATGCTAGAAACGAAATTATAACGTTATTTTATGCACTACTTAGCACTTCTCAAAAAGGTGGGAATGCGGACAAACGGATTGTTCCTGTATTGAGTCATATTCATCAGGATCTTACGCAGCAACACGACTTGAATACCTTAGCGAGTATTGCGTGTATGGGAGAAACGCAATTCAAAGTGCGCTTCAAACAAACGACGGGTATGAGTTTACGCGCTTACCTAATAAAAACGAAGATGGAAAAAGCGAAAGCTTTATTGAGCAATACGGACACGCCAATATTAAAGGTAGCACTTTCTGTAGGTTACGACGATGTCACGTCATTTACACGTCGGTTCAAGGCCTATTTTGGACAGTCACCAGGATTTTATAAACGTTCATAAGTTGAACTGTGCCTTTATCACATTATGAAAAAACCAAACACTAAAGCAAAGAACATGCTAAGCAATTGCTACCTGAAGGGGCTATCCAAGCAAGCCCCATACTGCTTCTCTCGTTGCTAATTTGGAATAACCAAACCACGCAACTCGTTCATTGCCTGAAACTCACTTGGTATGAACATAAAGTGTACCGAGAAGGTCAACACGCTCTAACACATACCGTTTGTTTTTCGTTTACTTTTTAGTCTAGTATTACATCAGTTTATACAAGGAGAGTTTTGATTGGTGATACGTTGGTTAATGCTGAGTAGCTGGTTGTTGGTTAATCTGTTTACGTTTGCTACTCAAGCTGAAGAATCTCTTGTTGTCCTGTCGGGCAATACGCCTGTTTTTAGTGAGTTTCAAGACGACGGAACCGTTAATGGTTATTCCGTTGATTACGCTCGCGCCATTCTCAATGCTGCGGGTATTGAGGCTGAAGTTACTCCTTTGCCATTTGCTCGTTTAATTGAACGTATGAAGTTAGGGGAACGTTTAATTGCAACGGGAATAGGCCGCACTGCTGAACGAGAAAATAATTTTTACTGGTTGGCCCCGCTCACGGCAAATGTCATAGGTATTTACGGCCCTAAACCGGTCAATATTGAGGCATTGACCAACCAAAATAAAACCTTATCTATTTCTGTTATGCGCGGCGATTACCGAGCTCAACTTGGTCGAGAGTATGCGCAATTTAATATGGTTGAATACAATACATGGGGGCAAGCTATTGGTGCTGTGCTTAAAGGGCGGGTTGATGCGGTTTTTTTCTCTGAATTTGGAATGGATGTGATTTGTAAACAGAAACATCTGGACTGTACATCGCTTTCACGGAGGCATACCCACAATATTCAATATAGCTATATAGCCATGCCTAAAACTAAAGCAAATAAGGTGATAGCAGATAGGCTAACCAAAACAGCAAGAGCTTTTGCCCAAACGCCAGCCTTCGATAAACTCGTTCAACGTTGGCTTCCAACACTTACCGAGATATCCGCTGATGCTAACGAGATTGAAGGTGTTATAGCACTAGGTAGAATTGAAAAAGACGAGAACAATGTTTCAAAGCCATGGGTAATTACGAAGTTAGAGCCGTTGTTTAGCGAAAGGAGCCGGCGTGGCAAGTTAAAGGGATATGCTGTCGAGCTGGTGCAAAGCATTTTACGCCAAGCGGATTTATCGACGGAGATCTTAACAGCGCCTTGGCAACGCATCTTCGTTGAAAGTGCAATGAAGCCAGATGTCCTTGTTTTTTCTCTAGCGAGAACACCGGAGCGAGAAGATGCGTTTCATTGGATAACACCCATAACTCAGAATGCGTATTCCGTGTTCGTTCGTGCTGATTATCAGGGAAGCGCAACGTCTCTTGAGGAATTGCCTAAAGGTAGCCGTATTGCCGTTTTGAAAGGAGACTTTCGTCAAGAACTTGTTAAAGCGGCGGGGCACTTAGATGTGCCCATGGACACTTGGGCTGAAGTAGTGATGCAACTCACCAATGGTCACGCAGATTATTTATTCTTGTCAGATGGCGGCACAAATATTATTTGCGATGGACTTGATGATGCTTGTGAAGGTTTCAAAAAATTGTTTACTTATCAAAAAGCAACAACCTATTTGGCCATGTCAAAGCAAGGCTCCGATCAAACATTACTCAATAAACTCAAGTTTGCTGCTGATACTTTCAAACAATCTGAAGATTACAGATTACTTTATACTAAGTGGCTTAATACCTATTCAAAGAAAACGTCATTAAACATGTTTGAGCAAAACGGTGTAATTGTTCTTGGGAAATTGGAGTAAGTCTGTGTGGCCCATACCCAAGCTGTATATAGTTAACGCCCTTCATTAGCACGCTTTTTCACCCGGGCATCGATGAAACGGTTGTGATCGTCCATTTTGGTGCACTCTAAGGTTCCACCCGTTATTCCACTGAGTATGGCAAGGGTTTTATTGGTGGTACTAGAACAGTTCACACGCTTAACGGGGCGAGGTGGGGTATCTGAGATATCTTCACCCTTGCGAGGGTCAATAATATTCGGGCTGCTTTTATTTTGTTGATACTCACGGGCAGCAAAGGCAGCTTCGCTCTCAACCTGTTGACTATTATAAGAATTAAAGTATTGATTAACAGCGCCTTTTGCTGAAACGTTAAACCTTCCTGCGCGTTGATTAGCATTTGTTGGTTGTTGTTGGCTTGGCACAGACTCAATGACCGGTGGTGGCTCTGTATTGCTAGATTCAGCCGCTGATTGTATGACATCTTGGGGCTTGTTTGCCGTGGAGGTTACCTCTTTAACGGGTTGTGTATTGTTATTTACGTCTGCCGGCAATGTGGTTTCTTTTAGTGCATCGGTATGCTTTGCCGCGTTAGATTCACTCTTCGCAGGTAATTCTTGAACCTTCATCGATGGTGTGTAAAGAATAGCCTGCAACACTTCAGGGGGCGTTGGTACTTGTGCCTTTTTCTTCTCTAAATCTATTTGAGCCATCAGTATGACGATGACGAATCCTATGATATGAGCTACCGAAGATGAAAATAATGACTTCCACGCCAATGATTTATTGCTAGCGTGGTACTCAATATTGCGCTCGGGCGCGAAGAAAGAATCGGTTATCGTGGTCATGGTGCTCATAGTAGTCGACGGGCAGCAGTAAACAGACCACCTCTCTTGCCAATTAGTTCCTCAAGGTATGTTCACCCTACTTTTTCGCTAACTCATCGCCCTAATTTCTACCCTGCTTTATTTTTGGGCAATCAATGCTTGGTGCACCATTGTGGTGCGATAAATTCGAGATTAGAGTACTTAAAACTGATTATCTATATGATTTAAATGAATAAATATTTGTGGCATGGCTCTTGGTTTATATCTTGATACGAACACTATTCGCAGAATAACCAAAACAAACCGGGAGCAACTCATGAAACTAGTCACAGCTATCATCAAGCCGTTCAAGCTAGATGATGTTCGTGAAGCCATTTCTGAAATCGGTATTGACGGCTTGACCGTTACCGAAGTGAAAGGCTTTGGACGTCAAAAGGGACACACAGAATTATACCGCGGAGCGGAATATCAAGTGGACTTTCTACCAAAGGTTAAATTGGAAATCGCAGTTTTAGATGACCAAGTAGATCGCCTTGTAGAAGCCATAGTGGGCGCTGCCAAAACAGGCAAAATTGGAGACGGCAAAGTGTTTGTTTACGACCTTGAACACGCCGTACGAATTCGAACTGGTGAGTCGGATAGCGACGCGCTGTAAGCCACAACGATATATTTGCGGAGAAAACCATAATGGAAATCACTTTTGAACTTGGGTATGCGCTAGATACCTTCTATTTTCTAATCTGCGGTGCGCTGGTTATGTGGATGGCTGCGGGCTTTGCCATGCTTGAAGCAGGCCTTGTTCGAGCTAAAAACACCACAGAAATTCTAACTAAAAACATCACGTTGTATGCTATTGCATGTACCATGTACATGATTTGTGGTTACGGCATCATGTACGGTGGTGGCGACTGGGGTCCATTCCTTAGCGGTATTATGGCCGACGGTGCAACGGATGTTGCTGAAGATCCTGCAACTTACGCACCTTCTGCTGACTTCTTTTTCCAAGTTGTTTTCGTAGCAACAGCAATGTCAATTGTTTCTGGTGCCGTTGCTGAGCGTATGAAGCTATGGGCATTCTTAGCGTTTGCGGTAGTGATGACGGGTTTCATCTACCCAATGGAAGGTGCTTGGACATGGGGCGGCGAAGCAGTATTTGGTATGTATACGCTAGGTGATCTTGGTTTCTCTGACTTCGCAGGTTCTGGTATTGTTCATATGGCAGGTGCTGCTGCGGCATTAGCGGGCGTACTTGTGCTAGGTGCACGTAAAGGTAAATACACTGCAGACGGTAAAGTTAACGCTATTCCTGGTGCAAACCTTCCACTAGCAACATTAGGTACGTTTATTCTTTGGATGGGCTGGTTTGGTTTCAACGGCGGTTCAGTATTGGCAACTGCAACAGTTGAGAGCGCTAACGCAGTAGCAATTGTGTTTATGAACACTAATGCAGCGGCTGCCGGTGGCGCAATTGCAGCGCTAATTGTAGCTCGCATTTTATTCGGCAAAGCAGACCTAACTATGGTGCTAAACGGTGCGTTGGCTGGTCTTGTTGCAATTACTGCTGAGCCTTCTACACCTACTCCACTTCAAGCAACATTGTTTGGTGGTCTTGGTGGTATCTTAGTAGTACTGGCGATTGTTGGTCTTGATAAGCTTAAGATTGACGACCCAGTAGGTGCTATCTCTGTACACGGTGTTGTTGGTCTTTTAGGTCTAATTCTTGTTCCTTTCACAAACGACGGTTCAAGCATTTCTGGCCAGCTAATTGGTGCAGCAACTATTTTCGTATGGGTATTCGTAGCAAGCTTAGTTGTGTGGTTAGCACTTAAAGCAATCATGGGTATCCGTGTTAGCGAAGAAGAAGAGTTTGACGGTGTGGATATGAGTGAGTGTGGTCTAGAAGCATACCCTGATTTCACAAGCGGCCGTTCTTAAGAAGTCTCGATTAGGCAAACTACAACAACAATTATAATGCCTATATTACTTTTATTAAGCCTCGCAATTGCGAGGCTTTTTTCGTTTTTACACCCTGTGTCATAAAGGCTACACTAAAACGAGTTTTGCAAGGTGTCGAAAAACGAAGCTGTTATAAGGCAACAAGATATAAGTAAAACATGCTGCAAAAACGTGATGCAAAGGTCAACACGCTCTAGAAGTATAAAAACGATAAGAACATTTAATAAATCTGCAATGGGAATGACATGTCAAAAATCGCTCGATGGATTTGCCTTTTTACAATTTTCACTAA
Organism: Alteromonas sp. KUL42; assembly: GCF_006538325.1. Taxonomy (GTDB): domain Bacteria; phylum Pseudomonadota; class Gammaproteobacteria; order Enterobacterales; family Alteromonadaceae; genus Alteromonas. Next base: position 266,678 of record NZ_BJKK01000005.1, on the reverse strand, counting down.
CACATCCGCTTTGGCGTATGATCGTGTAACAGGCAAGCCATTTGCCAGTCGTTCTGAGGTGATTGCCCAAAATGGTATGGCTGCAACCAGTCAGCCTTTGGCTACGCAGGTTGCCATTGATATTTTGAAAAAAGGTGGAAGTGCCGTCGATGCCGCAATTGCCGCCAATGCTATGCTGGGTCTTGTTGAACCAACAGGCAGCGGTGTGGGTGGCGACTTGTTTGCCATTGTTTGGGACGCAAAAGAGGGAAAACTCAGCGGCCTTAATGCGTCAGGTCGCTCTCCTCGTCAGCTTACCAAAGAAGTATTTGCTGAGAGAGGGTTTAATGTCATACCTAAATTCGGGCCTCTGCCAGTCTCGGTTCCAGGCGCTGTAGACGGCTGGTTTGAATTGCATGAAAAATTTGGCAAGTTACCGATGGCGACAATACTTACTCCGGCCATTGAATATGCGCGAAATGGATTTCCTGTTTCTGAACTCATTGCATACTATTGGGAAATGAACAATAACCGTATAGGTCATTATGACGGTTTTGCCGAGACCTTCCTTATCAATGGGAAATTACCTAAGAAAGGCGATATCTTCAAAAATCCAGGCCTCGCGGTTACTTATGAAAAAATAGCCACTGGCGGAAGAGAGGCTTTCTACAAAGGGGATATTGCTCACACAATTGATGCCTACATGAAAGCGCAGGGAGGTTTCTTGTCATACCAAGATTTGTCCTCTCACACCTCACAGTGGGTTGAGCCTGTGTCGGCGAATTATCGCGGTTACGATGTTTGGGAGTTGCCACCAAATGGTCAAGGTATTGCAGCACTGCAAATTCTCAATATTCTAGAGCGCTACGATATAGAGGGAATGGGGTTTAACTCCGCTGACTACATTCATACGTTCGTTGAGGCGAAAAAACTGGCGTTTGAAGATAGGGCGAAATTTTATGCTGATCCCGATTTTAATGACATTCCAGTACCATGGTTAATTTCTAAAGAATACGCCAAAGAGCGACAACAACTCATTGATGCGGAAAAAGCAGCAAAGCACGTGGATGCGGGGATTTATGAAGGGGATACGATTTATCTGACTGTTGCAGATAAGGACGGCAACATGGTATCGCTGATCCAAAGTAATTATCGCGGGATGGGCTCAGGGATGACACCTCCTGGGTTAGGCTTTGTTCTGCAAAATCGCGGTGAAATGTTTACCCTTGAAGAGGGCCATTTTAACGAATATCGACCCGGCAAGCGCCCGTTTCACACCATTATTCCAGCCTTTGTTACGCGAAACGGCAAACCAGTCTTGAGCTTTGGCGTAATGGGTGGCGGTACTCAACCTCAAATGCATGCGCAAATTATTGTGAATATTTTAGACTTTGGCATGAATATTCAGGAAGCGGGCGATGCGCCTAGGATCCTACATAGTGGCTCAAGTAGCCCAACAGGTGAGTTAATGTTAGATGGCGGCTATGTCAGTTTAGAATCGGGGTTTAGCGAAACGGTGCAGCGAGAGTTAATGGAACGAGGACACACACTTCAGCGTGTTGTCGGCGCCTTTGGCGGCTATCAAGCCATTGCGTGGGATGCACAAAAAGGCGTGTATTATGGCGCATCTGAAAGTCGAAAAGATGGACAAGCCGCTGGGTATTGAGCACACTATAATTCACCGAATTGAAAATGCACATTAAGACATAGCAATAAGTGCAAAAGTAAGCCATACATAGGCTATATCAATAACAATAAGAGCAACAATGACACAACCACAAAAAGGCATTTGTGCTGAACCTAATCTGCACGCACAGTATTTACTGTTGAACGTTGTCGACGAAGACAGCGAAGCGGTGCGAGCCAAGTTGTCTCGTGTGTTGGATATATTTGAACACTTTGAAAATGAGCATTATGAGGCCATGGTGACGGGGGTTGTTGCCGTTGGTACGGGTTATTGGGCTGAAGTTTACCCAGGGCTTATACCTGTTGAATTGACCCCTTTTCCCGATATGCAATGCGAAGATAGAAGTGCACCTACCATGCCATGCGATTTGTTTATTCAAATACGCGCGGATAGGTTGGATATCTGTCATGCGGTAGGTATTGAAGTGATGGACTTGTTGCGTATTCATGTTGAGTTAGTCGAGCAAATTCGCGGCTTTCGTTATCTCGACGGGAGAGATTTAAACGGCTTCATCTATGCGGCGGATAACCCGCGTGGCATGAAGCGTCGGCAGGTAGCCATCATTGGCGAGGATGACCCCGATTTCTCTGGTGGCAGCTATCTTCATGTTCAACGTTTCCGTCATGACTTAAGACGTTGGAATAGCTTGTCTAGTAGGCAGCAAGAACAGGTAATGGGTACAACGCAAGAGCACAACTTAGTAAGCAGTGAGCAATCAGCGTCATCGCATAGTGTACGTGCAAGTAGTACAAGTGTTGATGGCGATGAACCGAGGCTCATTAAGCAAGGCATGCCTTATGGGGATATGGCTTCACAAGGACTGTTTTTTGTAAGCTGTAGTGCCAGCGCAAGGCCATTTAAAGACATGCTTCACAGCCAAATTTATGGCAATGGAGAAGGTGATTACGACAGGTGGCTTGATTTTACAAGCGCGGAAACAGGCGCGGCCTTTTTCGCTCCTTCAGTAAACTTTATTCGGCAACAAGCCAAGCTATCAGACAGCTAGTACAAAAAAACGAATACCAAAAAAGCTAACAGCAAAAAACTAGCGCCAAAAAGTTAAACGCTTAGGTCTCTAGCGCTTATGCACCGTCTAAAAAAATACCCTTGTACGCCTTTCAGCAGACAAGGGTATTCTAGTAATAAATAGTACTAAAACGCTATTACAAGGTAGCGAAAACCTTGTCTGCTGCTGCAAGGGTTTTTTCAATGATATCGGCATCATGTGCTTTAGACACAAAACCCGCTTCATACGATGCTGGTGCTAAATACACGCCTTCGTTAAGCATACCGTGGTAGAACTTATTGAATTGTTCTGTATTACAGTTAATGGCTTGCTTATAGTTAGTAACCTTCTTCACATCGGTGAAGAAAATACCAAACATGCTGCCGGCAATATTCGTTGTTAAGCTAATACCGTGCTTGTCAGCTATCGCTTGGAAACCGTCAACCAATACTTGGGTATTTTCAAAGATAGCATCGTATAAGCCGGGTTGCTGAATTTGTTGCATTGCTGCAAGACCGGCTGCCATAGCAACAGGGTTACCAGACAATGTACCAGCTTGATAAACAGGGCCCGTTGGTGCGATATGCGTAATAATGTCCTTGCGACCACCAAAGCAACCCACAGGCATGCCACCACCTATTACTTTGCCTAAGCAAGTAAGATCGGGTTTGATGTTATAACGCTCTTGAGCCCCACCACGTGAAACGCGAAAGCCTGTCATCACTTCGTCAAAAATAAGCACGCTTCCATATTCATCACAAATTGAACGTAGGCCTTCCAAGAAACCCTCAACAGGCGGAATACAGTTCATGTTGCCTGCAACAGGCTCTACAATAATGCAGGCGATATCATCACCGTGGGCTTCAAAGATAGCTTTGACACTTTCGATATTGTTGTATTCAACGGTCAAAGTGTGCTCCGCCACATTGGCAGGTACGCCTGGTGAGCTAGGCACACCTAAGGTCAGGGCACCTGAGCCCGCTTTTACTAACAATGAGTCTGCGTGACCGTGATAGCAGCCTTCGAACTTCACAATTTTGTTGCGACTGGTGTAGCCTCTTGCCAAGCGGATAGCAGACATAGTGGCCTCAGTACCTGAATTCACCATGCGTACCATTTCCATTGAAGGCACGAGCTGGCTAACAGTTTCAGCCATGATCACTTCAGCTTCAGTAGGAGCACCAAATGAAAGGCCATTGTGTGAAGCAGCAATTACCGCTTCGCGGATCTGTGGGTTGTTGTGACCTAAGATCATTGGCCCCCAAGACTGAATATAATCGATGTACTGCTTACCATCCGCATCCCACATGTAGGCACCGTCGGCCTTTGTGATAAAGCGAGGTGTTCCGCCAACCGCTTTAAATGCACGCACGGGCGAGTTAACGCCACCGGGGATCGTTTTTTGAGCTCGGCTAAAAAGGGCTTCAGATTTCTGCATGTAATTACTTACTCTTATTGCTGTACCAAACCACGTCCCGTTCATACTTGGATACCAAATGGTCTACGCCAAGCGTGAGGGCAAAAAGTGCCATTCTAACCAGCACACCGTTATCGGTTTGTCTGAAAATGGCAAGGTTTGGGTTGAGGTTTAGATCGTTATCTAATTCGTTGGCTTCCATACGTGAATCTCGTGGAAGTGGATGCATGATAACGGTCTTTGATTGAAAGTGTTTGGTGTAAATAGACTGATTAAGTCTAAATTTGCCACGATATTTGTTGGCTTCTTCTTGAGATGGAAAGCGCTCTTCTTGAATACGGGTTTGGTAACAAATGTCCGCATCCATATTACCTTCTAGCGTCTCGGTGACAGTAAGCTGGTGGCCGGCATTAACTATAGCATCAATGATTGGCTGGGGCATTGCCAATTCTTTGGGCGATATAAGCGTAAAGCGAACATTCTTAAATAAACATAATAAACGCGACAATGAATGCACCGTTCTGCCATAGCGCAAATCGCCAATCATAGCGATATGAAGCCCATCGATACCTTGACCGTTGTACTCGAGTTCTCGCTTGATTGTAAATAAATCAAGCAATGCCTGCGTGGGGTGTTCATTGGCACCATCGCCGCCATTGATAACAGGAACGCGGCTACCTTCTGCAAACTCTGCTACTGAGCCTGCTGCTGGGTGACGCATGGCAATAATGTCTGAATATCCACTTAATACCCTGGCGGTATCGTACAGGGATTCACCTTTAGCGAGAGCCGAGCTCGACATACCTGTGGTTTCCCTTACTTCACCGCCAAGTAAATTAAATGCGGTACCAAAGCTTACGCGAGTACGAGTACTTGGCTCAAAGAAAAGATTGCCGAGAATAGCGCCATCTAAAACGGTCGTGCGCTTTTGACGTTTGGCATAGGGTTGCATGGAAATGGCAACTGAGAAGACCTTCTCAATAGCCTCGCGATCGAATTGATTAACCGAAAGAATGTGGTTACCGGTAAAGTCAGACATGAGTTACTCAATCATCAACGAAAACGGCGCTAGTGTATAATACCCAATGCTATAAGTCATCAAAGCTGACACTGTGAATGCCGTTTTTCTACCTCTATCTGCGAAGTAATGTGCTGGTGCGTCAATGCAACAAACAAGATGCAAAACAATCCGTTTAAGCGCCTATTTTGCTTGCTAAACTCATTGAAAATTTAATAAGAGTAAGCACTATGAGATTACAACTAGTTACAAACGCGTACCGCAAAAACAAACACGTTTTAATAATACTTTTGAGCCTTTCCTTTTTTACTGGTCAATTATCAGCAGAAACGAATAGCGACAAAATAGCCCATTTATTTGATGGTTATATGCACAAATACAATCAGTTCTTAAAAACGGACTCTTTGCCGAATTATCCGCAACTTTACACTGATACGGTAATGCTGATGTCATCTAATTCGCCACCACGGGCGATAAGTCAAACGCAAATGAATGAGCAGGTACAAGTATTCTTAGCGCAACTCAAGGAGCGCGGTGTCAGTTATGTAAAGTGGGGTAAGGTGAATATTCACTTTCTAGATGAGAATATTGCACTTGTGAGTAATATTGCAGAGCGTTATACCAAGTCAGGAGAACTCTATAACAAGGTTGGTGCAAGCTACTATGTGTACGCTATTGATGGTGAATGGAAAATAGCCGCCTTTGCTGTACACGATGCGAGAAACACATTACTTTAATAACATCTTTACTGATGTGTTATGGGCATGGAAAACTGGGATAATCTTCAACTGCTACTTGCGTTAAAGCGTGGTAAAACCCTGAGAGGGGCAGCGGTGGAATTAGGTGTTAATCACACTACTGTATCACGCAGGCTCAATAGCTTAAATCAGCGTTATAACGTTAATGTTTGTGTACTCTCTCAAGGGAATGTGGTGTTTGGCGAAGTAGGCCAGCATCTTTTACGCGCTGCTGAAAGTATGGAAGCTTGCTTTACTGCACGTTTGAATGATATCCAAGCCTCAATGAAGCAAGCAAAACAGCGCATCACGCTGTCTTTGCCGCCGTCTATTTTGCAGTGTATTTTATTAGAGGATTTACATGAGTTTCAGCGGGTAAACTCCGAACTCACTCTTAGTATCAATACGACTTACGCACTCAGTAATCTTGAAAAATCAGAAGCGGATGTGGTGATAAGAGCATCAGACTCGCCGGATGAGCATCTGGTTGGTCACCGAATGTACCCTATTTCTTTAGGCTACTTTATGCATAAGGACTATCTAATTGGGCGCGCAAATAAAGAGGTTTCGTGGATAACAGAAAATGTTGACCATAGACCAGAATGGCTAAGCGAGACACCTTACCCCAACGCCCCTATTTCTCTTGCGATTGAAGACTTGGTTTTACGCCATCAAGCTGCATCGGCAGGTTTGGGAATGATAAGAGGCGCTCATTACATCGCTAAACAATTCCCCAATCTCATTGAGTTTTCACAGGCTCGGGAGAATTATGCAGACTTGTGGATTTTGACTCACCCCTCTAAAAAAGCGCAACCCAACGTAAAACGATTGATAAGCTTTCTACTTAAAACAATGCGGGGCAAAGAAAAGCTTGTTTCAAGGCGCTAATGGCGTTGACTACAAAAAAGGTCTAGTGCTGACTTAAATAATGGTTAAACAGTAGATCTATCTTTTCTACGGCTTTACTCACGTGGCGAGCAATTTCTTCTTCGCTTAAGGCAGATTGGATACCGCACAACATCATAGTGTGAAATTCACCTTTTAGTAGTGAACAAAAATCAAGGGCAAGTTCTTTTGCCTGTTCGGGTTGCATCTTCCCTTCAGCATATTTCTCTACAACGTCACTTAATGTGGCCAGCGACGCAGACGGGCCTGCTTGATAGAAAAGGGTGGCAACGTGATGATTATTAACAGCCTCCGCAATAACCACTCTAAACATTGCTACGGCTTGTGGGTCTTGTAGTAAACGTACAAATTGGCCACCGATTTTTTGCATACATTGCCGAAAAGGCATGTCGCCAGAATAGACTTCAAGTAGTTGCTGTGTGTCTAACTGATATGAACGGCACTTCGACGTGATAGCGTGCTGAAATAAAATATCTTTACTTTCAAAGTGAGAGTAGACGGTTTGCTTTGATACTCCAGAGGCTTTGGCTACGGTGTCCATGGAGGTATTTGCAAAGCCTTCTTGAAGAAATAAGCAAGAAGCAGCATCTAAGATAAGTCTGTATTTCTCTTCGCTTTTAGGTCGACCTTGCTTTCTTGTGGTAGTCACTTTTTACTCACTTTTATCAATTTTTATAATTATCAAACTAGACGGTCTAGTATTTATATACTAGCATAGCGTAAATAGTATGCAAATTTTGCTCGCAACGCATTATAGGTTTCAACACAAAAAGTGTTGTACTGCAATGAGTGTGCGTACTTATTCATTGGATCTAGCGCGTTTCCAGTGGCGCTTACAAGCTTCGATTTATTTTAAGGAATTTACATGACAACGGCGAAGGTTTCATTGGGTCAAGGCCAGTTTAAACTCGTTATTGCAATTGCCGCGTTTACAGTTGCGCTAGTATTTTTGCTTGTTTTTGCAGGTATAGGCAACGCTACGCAAACACCAGAAGCAAGAACGCCTGTATCCGTGTCGACAGGCATTGTAAGTGTTCAACAAGGGTTTAAAACACCGGTTAATATCTTCGGTTTAATCGAATCACCCAAAGCCACCTCCGTATCTTTCGATATTGCCGGGCAGGTATTTGAGGTTGGTGTTGAAGAAGGTGATTGGGTTTCTGCGGGTGACGTACTTGCTCGCCAGGACACGAAGCGACTCATGGCCAGAAAACAAGAGCTTTCGGCCGCGTTGGCGAGGGCACAAGCTGACTTAAATTTAGCTAGTGTTAGTCGTGATAGAACTGTAGATTTAGTGAGTAAAAAACTTGAATCCATACAACGTTTAGATGAAGTGAATGCCAATGTAAAAGTGGCGACAGCGCGAGTGCAAGAAACAGAAGCCGCAATAAATTCCTTACTTGTTGAAATAGAGAAAGCCACACTTTTTGCTCCGTTTGATGGCATGGTTAATGCGCGATTTATTGACGAAGGTAGCGTTGTTGCAGCGGGTACGCCCGTTTTAGGTATGACTAGCTTAGATAACTATCAAGCGCGCTTTGCTGTACCTGCTGACGTGATCTCACAATTTGCACTTAATACTACCGTGACGGTAAATGTGGGTGAGAGTACAGTTTCAGGTGTGATTAAACAGCAATTACCACAAAGAAACAGACAAACCCGTACAGTCGATATTCTAGTGACACTAAATGGCAATGAAGGTGTACGCCCTGGTGACATGGCTATTTTAAATGGCTCTAGGTCACATTCCGAAACCGGTGCGTGGTTACCGGTAAGTGCCTTGAGCAACGGTCTGCGAGGGCTTTGGCGTGTGTTTGTGTTATCTGACGGGCAACCGCCAAAATTGCAAGCGCGCGTGGTTGAGGTTGTTTATACCGATGGGAACCAAGCTTTTGTGAGGGGGGCACTCAAAGAGGGTGAGATGTACGTTAACGAAGGTACTCATAAACTAGCACCAGGACAAATAGTGTCATTACCCAGCCAACGTCAAATGGGTGCACATTAATGAACACATTTAATGTTGAGAATAAAAAGCCCTATCCTTGGTATACCTTGTTCTATCGACGGGGTCACCTATTAGTCTTGAGTATTATCATACTGATGACAGCAGGGCTATCTGCATTAGGTTCATTGCCACGAATTGAAGATCCGAGAATCGACACGCGAAATGCGCTAATCGTGACCCAATATCCGGGGGCTTCAGCAGAGCGCGTAGAAGCGTTAGTGAGTGATGTACTGGAAGACAGACTCAGAGAAATTTTCGAGATCAAAGAGGTCAAATCAACCTCGCGTGCGGGTGTATCCGTCATATTAATTGAGACACAAGACTGGATAAATAACACCAACAATGAAGAGCTCTTTAGCGAAATTCGCGATGCTATTGGTGCCGCCTCTGCATTATTTCCAGAAGGTGCCATGGCGCCTGTGTTTGATGATAAACGTGGCGCCACAGCATTTACCTTGATGCTTTCTCTTCGTGCGACACACCCAGAGACTACGCCAATTACATTAAGTGCAAGGCTGGCTCAAGAGCTCACCGATCGCTTGCGAAATGTTCACGGCACCGAATTAGTAAGGGTATACGGTGAGCCAAAAGAAGAAATTAGTGTCAATATTGACCCAATTAAACTGGCCGCAACCGGACTTAACCTACAGCAAGTAAGTCGCATCATTGAGCAAGCCGACCCCAAGTTACCCGCCGGTATGTTAAATACTCAGCAGAGTAATCTGCGCTTTACTGTAGGAGATGGGTTAGACGGCGTTAATATGATTGCTTCAATTCCATTGATAAACGCGCAAGGGCGTTATCTACGAGTTGAAGATGTGGCTACGGTAACGCGCAGCTACACTACCCCAAGAGACGAAATCGCTTATCTAAATGGTGATGAATCAATATTTGTTGCCGCGCGAATGCAACCATCGTTACGCTCAGATGTTTGGACTGAAAATGCCATGGGAGTGGTTGAGCAATTTAATCGAGACTTTGCGGGTACATTAACCGTTACCGTGGCGTTTGAACAAAATCAATATACCGCAACGCGTTTATCTGACTTGTCGATGAACTTGCTCATGGGTTGCGCTGTGGTGATGTTGGTTATTCTTTTATTCATGGGGTTTCGCGCCGCATGGATTGTGGGGCTGGCACTTCCGCTTTGCGCAGCATTCGCGCTATTTTCATTGAGCTTCTACGATGAACAAATACACCAAATGTCTATATTTGGCATGATCATCGCCATCGGGTTACTGATTGATAACGCCATTGTTATCACCGACGAAATACGTCTAAATTTACAAGATACGGCGTTAACACGGGTGGGGGCCATGGCTAAAAGCGTCTCTCATCTTTTTGCGCCACTGCTGGCCTCAACGCTAACCACCATATTGGGCTTCATGCCAATTTTTTTACTTGATGGAAACATTGGCGACTTCATTGGGCCTATCGCTATTAGTGTTGTAATGGCGCTAATTGGCTCGTTGTTCATTTCTCTTACTATTATTGCCGCCCTGGCCGCACGATTTTTACCAAGGCACGATAACAATGCTATTAGTTCGACTGAAAAAAGTTGGTGGAAAACAGGCTTACAAGCGCCCGCACTCAGTCTGGTTTTTCGCAAACAGTTGGGCTGGTGGATTAAGAAACCAGTATTGGTGATCCCCGTTGTTGTGGCTTTGTGTCTATCGGGCTTTGTGTTGTCGAAGTCGTTACCGAGCGTGTTTTTCCCAAGTGCAGATAGGGATCAATTTGAAGTGTACTTGTGGACAAAAGAGGGTAGCAGCATTGCCAATACGGCGGCTTACGTTCAACGTGTTGATAAGGCTATTAGAGGCGAGCAAGGCGTTGAACAAGTCACTTGGTTGGTAGGAGGTTCCGCCCCTTCTGTTTACTATAATCAAACCATGACACGTGACAATACGCCATACTTTGCAAACGCAGTGATTAATACCAGTACCGTTGAGGAAGCGGCAATCTTAGTGGGTAAGCTTCAACGTGAATTAGATGTGAAATACCCAGAAATTCAAATTGTGGTGCGGGCCTTCGGTCAAGGTCCGCCTATTGCGGCTCCGGTAGAAGTTGAAGTATATGGCCCCGACCTAAATATTTTAAATGACTTAGGCGACCAAGTACGCATGTTAATGTCAGAGGTTGACGGTATTTCACAATCAACTGCCAGTATATCAATGGGCGAACCTGAGCTTAAAATAAATGCCAGCAGTGATAATCTCTCATTTCTTGGTTTGTCGCTGGCAGAGTTAGCGAGTCAAATGCAGGTGAATTTTTCAGGGATCACGGGCGGCTCAGTGTTGGAAAGTACAGAGGAAATTCCAGTACGCGTTCGTCTAGATGAGGCCTACAGGAAAAATGTAAGTGGCGTAGATGTCATGCCTATTCCTGTAAATGGTGACAATGCCATTTCATGGTCACCACTTGCTGCAGTTACTACATTGACGTTGCAGCCAGCAACAAGCAGTATCACTAGAGTAAACGGTGAGCGACTCAATCGTATTCAAGCGTTTTTACTGCCAGGTGTGCCTGCCGTTGACGCCAGTAATCAATTGCGAAGTATGCTCGAGTCTCGATTAATATTGCCAGAAGGCTATCGAATTCACCTTGCTGGTGATGCTGATGAACAGCAGCAAGCTCTGGGTAAGTTAGCGACTTATGCGCCAGTTTTATTGGTATTGATGGTAACCACGCTTATTCTTACGTTTACTAGTCTTCGCATGGCAGGCGTAATTGGCCTTGTAGCAATTTTGTCAGTTGGACTTGGTATGCTGAGCTTGTGGATATCAGGGTTGCCTATTGGATTTAACCCTTTATTGGGAAGCGCTGGCCTTATCGGTGTGGCAATTAATGGGTCCATTGTAGTTATCGCTGCCATTAATGCTAATCCAGACGCCAAAAGAGGCAATACCAAAGCTATTGTTGAAGAAACTATGAGCTGCAGTCGCCACATTCTTTCCACTACATTTACCACTGTGGGTGGCCTTATTCCTCTGTTGCTGTTTAGCGAAGGAAGCTTTTGGCCGCCATTAGCAGTTGTACTTGCGGGTGGTGTCGGGTTTTCCGTAATTTTGTCATTGGTATTTACACCTACCATCGTTGCTGCATTCCAACGGTACCGTTACAAAGGGCAAGATAGCCATGTAGAAGTACTATCAAACTAGAGCTTGTTGATAGTAAAATAACGCTATTGCGTGTTTAGCGGTAAACTATACGTTATGACAAAGCGTAATAATACCGGTCCACATAGAAGTTTACTCACTCTGAGAGGGTAGACGCCTATGCGGATTGGTATAAAGCGCATATTGACCCTTTAGCGAATTAGCAGACATGCTTTAGTTGGCACAATGCAAAAAGATAACCTTTTAAAACGTTGGCTTTACACAGACTGCATCAAGTGTAGGCGCATTCGACTTTATATACTTTGGGCAGTAATTATGATGGTGGTGTATTTATATGTCTGGCATTAATTCTGAGCCCATTTACATTCGCGCCGCATCCAAAAGTAATGGTATCACCAGTATTGTTTTAGGTGGCATCGGCTTATTGATCTCATTGCTCTGGATAGCCTATTTACCTGAATGGCTATTTTTGGCGGGTATATTCATGACCAGTGCAGCATTGGTTTGCCTACTCATTGGTTACTTCAAAGTGAGAGAGCCAAATTTTAGTCTAGAGATCGCAAAAGATTACATTACTTACAGGCACCGCTTAGGGACATGGCGCATTCATTGGGATAATTTACAACGAGCAGATTGCCCCAGAGTGCGTCACGGTTTGGACCATGTACCTCTTGAAACGATCGGATTTAAAGTAAAAAGCTACAGTGACTTTTTGCTAACAATTTCTCCGCGCCTTGCAACACATTTACTCATGGAACAACGCCCTTTGTTAATGCAGAACAATGACGAAAACTGTGCTTCGGGGAGTTGTTATGAGCAGTCTATGTTCGATGATAAACCATACACAATGGAAGATGGCACAGTGATAAAAGGTGTAAAGGCAATGCTGGCACATCGCATGGTAGAACTAAGAAAGCGCTTGGGCTTTGACATATTTATCTCGAGTTCCGAACTGGATCGAGAAGCACAGGATTTCGCAGCCTTGATAGCGCAATGTCAACGGGCCAGGCAAACGCTAAATCAAGATACAACTCACGAGACGAACCAATAGATAACCAAAGTCAACACGCTCTACTTTCACTTAATACTTTTTCTGCTTCTTCCAATAAATCTGTGATGTAGTTATCGGCATCATTGAAATGCCCTAACTTTAGTGCACCTTCTAACTGGTTGGCGAGTTGCTGTAGTCGAGGTAAGCCTGTGTAACAGCATGCGCCGTGTAGTTTGTGTATTTCTGCTTTTAGGCCTTCATAGTCTCTTGTTTTCCAAAGTACAGTAATAGTATCAATGGCATCAGGTAGAAGTTGTGCAAAGCCGGTGAGAAGTTCACGTGCCGTATCTTGATTTTGATTGGCCCGTTTAAGTGCAAGTTGCCAGTCGATTGACGGAAATACAATATTGCTCGGCTCAACTTTGTGACACCACGATTTTATTAAATCAAGTAACAATTCAACTTCAATGGGTTTGGGTAAGTAATCGTCCATACCCGATGCCAATAATCTCTCCTGCTCTTCTTTAAACGCATGGGCAGTTACAGCTACGATAGGCGTTCCCATATTAATTGGTGACTTACGGATTTCTCGAGTGGCTTGTAACCCATCCATTCCCGGCATTTGTACGTCCATTAAAATCAGGTCGAACTCTTGGGTCTGACATTGATTTACGGCATCTTGACCACTAATGGTTGTGGTGAGTTTTACTGGGGAATTGTCAAGCCACGTGTGAAGTAACTTTAGGTTCATGTCCATATCGTCTACTGCCAAAATACGCGCAGCAGGAAGTACTTCTACTTTTTCCAGCATGGCTTTGCGGGCAGGGATATTCTGTTGGTGTACCAAACTATCAAGCTTGGTCAGTGTCATTGGCATACGCACTTGTGAATGAAAATGTTGCGACAAGCTAGGATATTGTGAGAAAGGTTCTGGGCCTGAATACCACAGGATCCGCTTTTTGGCCGGGAAGTTTACAAAGCGACTAAGATAGGTGTCTCGCATAGCAATTTTGCTAACCGGAACTGTTGCCATAAAGAAGTCGTATTGCCCGGTAAGGGATGTTAAAAAGTCCAAAGATTCCACTGATGTAGTAATGGCCCCTAATGACGTTAACATAGCGCTGCTGGTGCGACGCGTAGACGGTATAGGGTCGTAGATTACGACGCGTTTGTTTTGCCATTCTTGATTGGTTGAAAGTGCATATTTTTGGCTAAGCTGGTTCATTCGTAGCGAAACACTGAAGGTAGACCCTTGACCTACTGCACTTTTAAGGTTTAAGTCACCGTTCATCAATCGCACTAACTCTTTACTGATGACTAGACCAAGCCCGGTTCCCTGATAACTGCGATTAATCGCATCATCAACTTGTGAAAAAGCGTTGAAGAGTTTCTTTCTGTCCTGACGGCTTATACCAATACCCGTGTCTTCTACGGTAATGTTTAATTCGTGAATACCGTGCTCAAGAGAGCGCCCGCTAACCGCAAGTGTAATGGTACCAGAAGAGGTAAACTTCAGTGCATTACTCAAAAGGTTGTTGAGTACCTGCTTGATTCGAAAAACATCGCCAATGAGCTTTTCAGGTATTGGACGGAGATCAAAAACAAATTCAATTCGCTTACTGTGCGAGGACTTTGCCATTATGGTGACCATTTCTTCCAGTAACTTATTTGGGGAGAAAGGTTGATTGTTAATTTTAAGCTTGCCGGCCTCAATTTTTGAGAAGTCCAACACGTCATTGACGATGGTAAGCAGATTGTCGGCAGCGGTGTTAACTATACGTACTTGTTCTTGCTGATCAGTAGGTAAAGACGCATTGTTAAGCTCCTTACTAAAGCCCAATATAGCGTTTAGTGGTGTGCGTATTTCGTGGCTCATATTGGCTAGAAATTGAGACTTAACATTACTGGCTTTAATGGCATCTTTGCGCGCAATATCTAAACGGGCATTTTGCTCTTCTATCAACTCCATATTATTGCGAAGATCATTAGTCGCTTGCTCAACTTCACTTTCAAGCTGACTTCTACTTTTTTCCATAAGGGCTATAGAGAACAAACCTGCTTCCAGGAAAACACCTACCTGAAAGCAGTAGGTGGTGAAGTTGTTCGAAGGCAGCACGCCCATCAAGCTCAACATGCCGATAATTGCGCCTGTTGCTAACATGGTCCAGGCAAAAATAAAGTAGCGCGCGGGTTTGAATTTGTTAAAGAAGGATTCAAAACCTGCATAGATGTAGCTTAAAATGGCAATAAGCCCAACACCATAAACTAAATTGTTCTTCCAAACCGATGGCAGCGCGCTGGTTAGACAAACAATGCCCGTGATGAATTGGCATAGCAGTAATAGTTTGATGATAGCGTGTGTGGTTGGCGCATTATTTTCTGTCTCAAGAAACGTTATGGTAAACAAGCCTGAACTAATGCCAATGATGACAAAAATGAGTTCAGCATGCCCTACTACCCATGAAGGGATCTCATTTGTAAACACTGTGTGTGTGTGTCCGCCCCACACAAATTGCCATAAAATGACAGCGAAAATATAGCCAACATAAGCAAGAAGGCTTTTCTCCCTTACGCCTAAAAAAAAGCGCTAGGTTGTAAATAGCTAATATAAATAATCCACCGTAGAATAGTCCCCACAGCATGCTGTCTATCTGATAATAACTGTCGTGTGTTGGCTCAGGTTGAATACGTAAGGGGGTTATCAAACTCGACGAACGGCTTTCAACGCGAATGTACAGGTCAATAGGTACACCACTGGGAATATCTACACGTAGCGTTGGAACACGAAAGCGTTGTTCTATTTGCGCTTTACCTTGATGGCTTTGCTGTATCACCTTCCCATCTTGAACGACATAGAAGTCCACACTGTCTAGTTGGCTAAAGTTAATAGAAAAAACCCAGCTTTTCTGATTTGATACATTTACAACGGAAGTGAGTAGCCACATCCCTGTATCGCTGAAACCAAAGTTGGGATTGCCATGGGGGTGGATTAAAAAGTCATTTCGCCTGCGGGCAACGTCGCTAATCGTTAATTGGTAATCGGTTTCTAAAAGAAAATATAAAGAATCAGATAAGTTGAGTGTCGCTTCTTCATCGAATAACTGCTCAATGTGCTGTGCATGTGCGTAAGACGGTAACGTCAAAACGGCAATACAGAAAAAGAAAAGTAATACTCGAATCAAATGCATTGTCGTCTGTGTCTATGAAATGTATAAAAGTATTAAACCACCGTCTGCACAGGATCACAAAGTTTAGCGTACTATTAAGTGTTGGAAGTTAAAGGGGAGTTGCCCTTTATATTTGGACATGTAATGACAAAGATTGCACCTGTAAACGGTTTACCTCACAATAGTTTACGCGCTTTGTTCGGTCGTTTGGTATAGTGATGTCGATATAAAGACATTGATAAAGCGAAGTAGCAAAGCTCATGTTCATTAGCGAGCGCATTGGTATTAATAACAAAACGAAAAAATATTATGAGTGACGAGATCATCATTAACCGCGATGGAGTAGAGCAGCTCCCTCTTCGACGCTTCACCGAAGACGCTTACCTTAATTATTCTATGTACGTCATTATGGATAGGGCGCTCCCTCATATTTCTGATGGGCTTAAACCCGTACAGCGCCGTATTATTTATGCAATGTCCGACTTAGGACTAAGTGCGAATGCAAAGTACAAGAAGTCAGCAAGAACCGTGGGTGACGTGTTAGGTAAGTTTCATCCCCATGGTGACTCCGCGTGTTATGAAGCCATGGTGTTAATGGCACAGCCCTTCTCGTATCGCTATCCATTGGTTGATGGGCAGGGGAACTGGGGGGCTCCTGATGATCCCAAGTCATTTGCTGCCATGCGATACACAGAAGCCAAGCTATCTCGTTTTTCAGAAGTACTATTAAATGAATTAGGGCAAGGCACGGTTGATTGGGTTCCTAACTTTGACGGCACGTTAGAAGAGCCAAGTGTTTTACCCGCTCGTTTACCACACATATTGCTGAATGGTGTGACCGGTATTGCGGTGGGTATGGCCACTGATATCCCTCCACACAATGTGCGCGAGTTGGCTAATGCCTGTGCCATGCTACTTGATAACAGCAAAGCCGAATTGCAAGATGTACTAGAGCATGTCAATGGCCCTGACTATCCTACCGAAGCCGAAATTATCACGCCTAAAGCTGATATCAAAAAGCTGTATGAATCAGGCCGTGGCTCAATCAAGATGCGTGCAGTGTATGGGGAAGAGAACGGTGATGTGGTTATCACCGCGTTGCCGCATCAGGCATCAGGCGCAAAAATATTAGAACAAATTGCTGCACAAATGCAGGCCAAAAAGCTGCCCATGGTGAGTGACTTGCGCGACGAGTCTGACCATGAAAACCCTACGCGACTTGTGATTACTCCTCGTTCTAATCGCGTGGATGTCACTCAGTTAATGCAGCATTTATTCGCAACTACAGATTTAGAGAAAAACTACCGCGTCAATCTGAACATGATTGGCTTAGATGGTCGTCCACAAGTTAAAGACTTGCGTACTATCTTGTCTGAATGGTTGGAATATCGAAAGGATACTGTTACGCGTCGTTTGCAATATCGCTTGGATAAAGTACTGGCCCGCTTGCATATCCTTGAAGGTTTGTTAATTGCCTTTTTAAATATCGACGAAGTTATCGAAATCATTCGAACCTACGACAAACCAAAGCCTGAGCTTATGTCGCGCTTTGGTTTAAGTGATACTCAAGCCGAAGCCATCCTTGAATTAAAATTGCGTCACCTTGCCAAATTGGAAGAAATGAAAATTAAAGGTGAGCAAGACGCGCTGGCAGAAGAGCGTGACAAGCTTCAACAGCTGTTGGGTTCAGATCGTCGTCTCAAGACCCTTATTAAGAAAGAAATTCTCGCCGATGCTGAAAAGTATGGTGATGATCGCCGTTCTCC
The DNA here is from genome assembly GCF_006538325.1 of Alteromonas sp. KUL42. Taxonomy (GTDB): domain Bacteria; phylum Pseudomonadota; class Gammaproteobacteria; order Enterobacterales; family Alteromonadaceae; genus Alteromonas. The sequence continues at coordinate 248,880 of NZ_BJKK01000005.1, read as the reverse complement.
AATTGTTGAACGCGGTGAAGCTAAGGCATTATCTGAGAAAGAGCTAGTGCCGACAGAATCAGTTACCGTTGTATTGTCTGAGAAAGGCTGGGCACGCTGTGCTAAAGGCCATGATATTGATGCAGAAGGCTTAAGTTATAAAGCCGGTGATGGGTATTTGGCTAGTGCGGAAGGTAAGAGTAACCAACCTGCTGTATTTATGGATACGTCAGGACGCACCTTTTCTTGTGACTCTCATGGATTGCCTTCGGCACGTAGCCAAGGTGAACCACTGACAGGGCGCTTCAGTATTGTCGGTGGGGAATCCTTCGAACATGTCATTATGGCCAACGATGAAAGTAAGTTCTTAGTTGGCTCCGATGCCGGTTACGGCTTCGTCGGTACCTTTAAAGATATGGTGAGTAAAAACAAAGCGGGTAAAGCGTACTTATCTTTGCCAACTGCAGCGAAGGTTATGAAGCCCACGCCTGTATCAAACCTTGATTCAGATTGGTGCTTAACTATATCCAACGAAGGACGTATGTTGATATTCCCACTTCGTGACTTACCGAGTTTAGGAAAAGGTAAAGGCAATAAACTTATCAATATACCGTCTGCTAAAGCACAATCTCGAGAAGAGTATGTCAAGGTGATGACGGTTATACCTGAAGGTGCTGCAGTGAAAGTGAATGCGGGCAAACGTAATATGACGCTATCTGCTGATGATCTTACTCACTATCAAGGTGAACGCGGTCGTCGAGGTAACAAATTACCGAGAGGTCTACAAAGGGTAGATGGCGTGGAAATTGTTTTGCCCTCTAAAGACAGCGCACCAATAGAGCCAGAGAATTAAGCTAAAAATCAGTAAATTTAGCGCTAAAGTTTAAGTTGTCCTTGTGTCAGCGTGAACTACACTCATAGAAAGAATTAAATGAGGATGATTCATGCTGGGCATAGTGTTCACATCGTTAATCGACATGTTAGAAGAAACGGTGTCCCCTGAGTTTGCTGACGAGGTTATTGTTGAAGCTCAGTTAGCTAATGATGGTGCATATACGGCTGTTGGCTATTATCCGTTTGAAGAAATGCAGCGCATGCTTAATGTGCTGGTTAATAAAACGGGTAAATCGGCCAACGCCCTTCTTTATGACTTTGGTTATTATCTTTTTGGAAAGCTCGGGGCGGTACATGCTGAAGTATTAGCCAATGCCGAAGATATCTTAGATATGTTGGCGCACCTCGATGGTGACATTCATGTTCAAGTAAAAAAGCTCTATCCTGATGCCGACCTTCCTAGGTTTACTGTATTGTCTCGTACCGATAGCACCATGCAGCTGCAATATTATTCCGAACGTGAACTGTACGCGTTGGCTGAGGGGCTCATGGATGCAGCCGCAGCATATTTTGGCTGTAAATTGGAACGGGAAACTCGCAAATTAGATACCCCTCATACCTACGAATTTAGTATCGTTCTGGTCTAAAGGGCTCCAAATGTCTGATGAATCTATACGTGATAGTAAAGGCACTGCGCTGCTAGAACGGCGCCTTAAGCGCGAGCGAAATGCCAGAGAGCAAGCAGAATTCTTGCTCACACACAAAAGCGCAAGCTTGTATCAGGCTCTTCAGGAGAGCCAGCAAGCTCAGAAAAATCTAGAGTTAGCGCTTTGGGCTTCACAAGAGTCTTTTTGGAGCTGGCATGCAGAAACTGATGAGATGGAAATTCGCGCTTTTTCTTTACATTCTGATAGTGCATCAGCGTGGCGAGGTTCGTTGATCCAACTGATGCGGCTGGTCCATGAGGATGATTTGAATGGGTTACAGTTCCATTGGAGTATGGCGCTACACGGAAATAGAGACCGTATCGAGTTTTCATTTAGAATGAAACTTCACAAAGAATTTCAGTGGGTACGATTACGCGGGCGTGTACTAAAGCGAGGGCCAGCCAGTGAGGCGTTACATATTGTTGGTACAACAAAAGACATAACACAGCAGCGAAAGGCAGAGCAATCCTTTCACCTTATGGCGTCCGCATTTGCTAGCTCAAGAGAACCAATGTTAGTTCTCTCTCCTGAGTTAACTGTAACAGAGTGCAACGATGCGTTTGTAAAACTCATGGGAACTTCAATAAAGGAAAATTGGTTAGGTAAAAACTTTAACGATCTTCTATTGGACGATGAGATTAACACTTTGCAACTTATTGATGACAAGCAAATGCGCTTTGAGACGAAGATGATAGCTCGTCTCAACGAAGAAAAAGTGGTCGATATTTCGTTAGCTTTATTCGAAACGTTTCAAAAAACATCTTCGTATGTCATTGCGACCATGCGTGACATCAGCGACAGAAAACGCAATGAAGCCAGGCTGAAGCAACTGGCTTTACACGATGGTCTTACTGGGCTTTCAAATAGAAATGCATTAAGGGAGGCAATTTCAAACTATGCCAATATCCAACAACACTTTTTGCTTGTTTTTATCGATTTAGATGGCTTTAAGGCAATAAATGATAACGCGGGTCACGAGCGTGGTGACATTGAACTGCAGCGCATTGGTGCATTATTGACAAGCGAGTTCGGCAAAATTGGCGATGTGGGTCGTTGGGGAGGGGATGAGTTTATTGCATTGTTACCTAAGCAGAATATCGAAGATGTGGTTGAGCGCTCAGAACATCTTATACAGTTAATAGAACAAGACGTTATCATTGCTAGAAATATGGAACTGAGGTTGTCTGCAAGTATTGGTATTGCTGCTTATCCTAAGCACAGTGATAACATTGAAAGCCTTATCCAATGTGCAGATGCATCTATGTATCGAGCCAAAGAGCTCGGCAAAGGCCAAGTGTATGTCTATGAGGCAGGGCTTTATGAAAGTATGTCTCAGCAAATCACTATGGTGAATGATTTACGTAAAACCATTCAAAACCATTTACTCGATTTTTATATTCAAGGTAAATACTCACTAGATGGCACGCTTAAAGGCGGTGAAGTGTTGTGTAGGTGGATATCAGGTTTACATGGTGTTGTGTCACCTACCGTATTTATTCCTATTGCAGAAGAACACAAGCTCGATTGTGCAATTGGACTGCAGGCTATTGAAGCAGCATGCGATTATATTTCTATGATGGAAACCCAGCAGGGAGAAGCGATTCCATTGTCTGTCAATATCAGCGCCAATCAATTACTTGATAAATCGTTTCCTGAACAGGCTCATCGTATCTGCCAGAGCAGTCATGTTTCGCCTGAGTATATAGAGTTTGAACTTACCGAGTCGGTATTTATACGAGATGAGCGGGCAGCATTAAGAGCGCTCAATCATTTAAGAGAGTACGGATTCAGACTTTCTTTAGATGACTTTGGAACGGGCTTTTCATCGTTGAGTTATTTAAGAATGTTCCAGTTTGAAACGGTAAAAGTAGACAAGAGTTTAATCAAAGGAATACACCAAGACAGCCGCGCGAACGCCCTTTTTAACGGTTTAATCGCAATGCTCAAAAGTTTACAAATAGAAGTAGTTGCTGAGGGGGTTGAGTTAGAATCTTATTTACCTTTTATGGAGCAAGCAGACATACACCTGATGCAAGGCTTTTACTTTGATAAACCTATGCCATACGACCAATTTTTAGCTCGCCATGCAACCGCACCGTACTTGATTAAATCTACAAATTAAAAAGCCCATACATTTTTGAATGGGCTTTATCGCAACTCATACTGACTGCTTAACTGTGAAGAGTGAAAGAAGTCATAACAATTAAGATGTTTAATGAATTACATTACGTTTGTGCTTTCAAAAATCTTGTCTGCTGACGCTGCAACAAAACCTTGATAACGTTTACCATTTGGCATGTCATAGCGCTGAGCGAACTCATAAAAACAACTTGGTATTGCTACTGTTTCATCACTAAATACCACATCAGCGCGGTCGGCCATAGTTGATGACTGCGCTAGAAATACGTCTGGTCCACCTTTGATCTCGCCACCAGACGTATTAAGCACAAAGCCCGCTTCTTTAAGTAACGTATTAACATCATCCAACTCATTCGTACGAGTGAGGTGATTTACACTGACTGTGAAGTGGTTAGCACGAAAGCCCCAAGCCGCCATCCACGCTGCGTATTCTGACTCGTTTAGCAAGGTGTCGTATTCTGCTTTGGTTACTTCCCAATGTGTGCCTGAGTATAAGAAGTTATCAGCTTCCACTACTTCTGCTGGCATTTGCTCTACCAGCTTGTTAATAATGGCTTGTGCTGCTTCAGATAACTCATTGACACGAAGTTCACTGATAAATACTTTTGGCTTAGTATCATCTGGGTGTTCGAAGTGCTTCGCAGTGAGCTTTTTCGCTTCGAAGTTGTAATCGCCTTTGGCTTCATATCCAAGGGCTAAAAAGTGTGCCGCAAGCTTATCAAGTCGCGTTTTATCAAGGGCAAATGTTCTGAATGCCACGTGGTCGTTAACGATATCGTTAGTATTTTCCTCACCCGCTAGCAGCGCATGAATCTTATGCGCTGAAGGGGTGATCTTCACGTAATCGTCCCACATGTTGCTAAACAACGTGTCGATGTTGCTGTGCATAGCTGTAGGGTCCTTTCTGTCGTTTACAGGTTGTGTTTTTTTACATAGTTAAGCCAGGGCTCAATTGCCCTGGCATAGTTACTTTATCTAGCTCTACTGATGCCACAGGGTATGCGCAATAGTCGGCAGCATAAAACGCACTGGCTCTGTGGTTACCACTATCGCCCACGCCACCAAATGGTGCTGCACTGCTTGCACCTGTAATTGGACGGTTCCAATTCACGATACCGGCGCGAATGCGGGCGAAGAAATAGCGATAATCTTCTTCGTTATCACCCAATAGACCGGCTGATAAGCCAAAGCTGGTGTTGTTTGCTTCAGCAATGGCAGCATCGAAATCAGTGTAGCGGATAACTTTTAGTAGTGGCCCGAAATGTTCTTCATCTGGCAGTGAAGACAGCATGTCTGTTACATCGATGATACCTGGGGTTGCGAAACCTTTATCTGCATTAGGCTGTTCAAGGCGTACCAGTACATTTCCGCCTAGGTTTTCTAGCTCTTGCTGCGCTTTTACCATCATGGCAGCGGCATTACTTGAAATCATGGCGCCCATGAAAGGTTGCTCTTCAGCGTCGTAATCGCCAACTTTAATGTTTTTGGTTACCTCAATAAGACGGGCTAAGATGGCATCACCTTGAGCGTCTGCAGGCAAGAATAAGCGACGTGCACATGTGCAACGTTGACCTGATGTTATGAAGGCTGATTGCACGATATCGTGAACGGTAGCTTCAATATCAGAAACATCTTTAATGATAAGCGGATTATTACCACCCATTTCTAAAGCGAGAATTTTGCCAGGGTGACCGGCAAATTGTTCGTGCAAGATTTTCCCAGTGCGTGAACTTCCGGTAAAGAACAAACCGTCTATATCGTTGTGTGACGCAAGTGCTTTACCCGTTTCTACTTCACCTTGAACAAGGTTTAGCACACCTGCTGGTAAGCCAGCGTCGTGCCAAAGTTTCACCATTTCTTGTGCAACAAACGGGGTTAGATCGCTGGGTTTGAATACTACTGTGTTACCAGCGATAAGTGCAGGAACAATGTGCCCATTAGGCAGGTGGCCGGGGAAGTTGTAAGGGCCAAAAACCGCTACTACACCATGAGGCTTATGACGTATAAACGCCTTGCCTACTGGCATTGGGTTCTCAACATCACCTGTACGTTCGTGATAGGCTTTCTCAGAAATACCAATTTTACCCATCATGGCGCCCACTTCGGTGGCCGTTTCCCATTCAGGTTTACCGGTTTCTTGTGCAATCACTTTTGCAAGGTGTGCTTTGGCTTCTTCAAGCTTGGCACCGTACGCCTTGATAACTTCTAAGCGCTCTTCTACTGTTTTCATGCTCCATGCAGGCAACGCAGCGCGCGCAGCAGACAGGGCATTATCAATTTGAGAAGAAGTTGCAGACTTGCCTTCCCAAATAACACTGTTTTTTGCAGGGTCGATTGATTTAAGGTCGTGACCTTCTCCGGCAACCCATTCACCGTTGATGTAATGTGTATGTAGCATCGTGAGTGTCCTTTATTAGTCTCTAAACGTTACTGGGGCAAAGCGAACTTCTTCGCCTTCTTTGACGTTTAGGGCGGCGGCAGCTTGACGAGATAACACAGCAACTTGTTGCTCTTCGCTAACTGTCATTTCAGTGGCCACTGCGCGAAAATCTGATACCGAAGTGTTGATGATATAATGCGTTTGGCCTTGAGCGGCTGCGCTATCGTCAATCACAATTGGCAGTTTTAAGCTAGATTGTGCCGTGCGAATATGGCTTAGGTTAGCTTCAACCGTTGGGCCCGCGTCAAAAATATCGACGTAACCACGGCATGAAAAACCTTCTTCTTCTAAAAGCTGCAACGCTGGACGCGTTTTCTCATGCACTTCGCCAATCACTTCTTGCGCTTCTTTACTCAGCAAGTTGACGTATATCGGGTATTTGGGCATAAGTTCGGCGATGAACACTTTATTACCAATACCTGTTAAATAGTCTGCAGTAGGGAAGTCAAGCGAGAAAAAGTGTGTTTCTAACCACTCCCAAAATGGAGAGCGGCCTTGTTCATCGCTTACTCCGCGCATTTCTGCAATAACCGTTTCTGAGAAGCGCTCGCGATGCTCCATCATGAATAAGAAGCGTACTTTTGATAAGAAGCGGCCATTTAGTCCGCCACGTGCTTGTTCACGAAGGAAAAGCGTACAAATCTCAGTAACACCCGTATAGTCATTACAAAAAGTAAGAATATCTACAGTATTGTGGATATTGAGTTCGCGTGATGCGTGAACCACTTTGCTTAGATGATAATGATAGAAGGCATCGTCGATACCAACCGCAGCTTCAATACCTGTGGTACCCACTACCTGTCCGGTAGTGGTATCTTCCATCACAAACAAGTATGACTCATCGCCAGGCTCAGTTACGCTCGGCTTGTTAAACGCAGTTTCCGCTCGGTCAATTTTGCGTTGCAGTAGCTCATCATTAACAGGCAATGACGTAAAGCCAATACCCGATTCAACAGCAATTTCTTTAAGTGCGTTGTAGTCGGCTTTCGTTATAGGGCGAATGATATTCATAGTTGTTACTCGCGTTGTAATTATTCGGCGTTTACAACGGCTGCAACGGCGCGTTCAAAACGTGCAAGACCAGCTTTGATATCTTCATCAGGAATAATAAGTGAAGGCGCAAAGCGGATAACGTTCACACCTGCCACTAGACACATAAGGTGCTCTTTAGTCGCCGCCATCATGAAATCACGCGCACGACCTTGATATTTTTCATTAAGTGCACAACCAAGCAACATGCCTTGACCACGAACTTCTTCAAATACATTGTACTTCTCGTTAATAGCGCCAAGTAGTTCACGGAAAAGCGCTTCTTTTTTAACTACACCTTCAAGAACTTCCGGTTGATTAACAATATCAAATGCCTTTTCAGCTACAGCACAAGCCAGAGGATTACCACCATATGTACTGCCGTGTGTACCTGCTTTTAGATGCGCAGCAATTGCTGTGGTGGTTAGCATGGCACCGATTGGGAAACCACCACCTAGTGATTTAGCGGTAGTTAGAATGTCTGGTGTCACACCTAAGCCCATGTAAGCGTATAGGTGGCCTGTACGACCCACACCAGACTGAACTTCATCAAAAATAAGCAGTGCATTGTGTTTGTCGCACAGTTCGCGAACGCCTTTCACAAAGTCAGCGCTTGGTGAAATGATGCCACCTTCACCTTGAAGTGGCTCCATCATTACCGCACAGGTTTTATCTGAGATAAGCGCTTCGAATGCCGCTAAGTCATTGTAATCACAATGCTCAACCGCACCTGGCTTAGGACCAAAACCGTCAGAATATGCAGCTTGGCCGCCTACTGTTACGGTAAAGAAGGTACGACCGTGGAAACCTTTATTAAAAGCGATAATTTGGTTTTTGTCTTCGCCGTAGTTATCTAATGCAAAACGACGAGCTAGCTTAAGTGCTGCTTCGTTAGCTTCAGCCCCTGAATTCGCAAAATAGACTTTTTCGGCAAAAGTTGCGTCTGTTAATTTCTTTGCTAAACGCATCGCCGGTTCATTAGTGAACACATTGCTCAAATGCCAAAGCTTGCTGCCTTGTTCATTCAGTGCTTTAACCAGTTCAGGATGGCAGTGACCAAGTACATTCACTGCAATACCACCTGCAAAGTCGATGTATTCCGCACCATCTTGGTCCCAAACGCGTGAGCCTTCACCGCGTACCGGCACCATATCAGCCGGGTTGTAGTTAGGTACCATTACATCATCAAATGTAGTGCGAGTTACGTTCATCTTTATTACCTCTGCGTTGGGCGCTATTCATACAATGAGATTAGCGAGCATTGAATTCTTACGGCTAATTGTTACCGTGAAAAGTTCAGTAAGCGCTCAGTTTGCGCGTAAAAACTGATCTAATTTGATTTACAGTATGCCATTTTAATTAACATTTGTCTTCACTTGAAAGGGCTGTAGCCCTTTATTTATAAGGACTGTGGCTTAATTTGCAGTAAAAGTGAATAACTATTAACTACTGAACTATATCGATTGGTAATAATGCTCAAATACAAGCCATGAAAGGGGCAAGGGCTGTAACAACGCTTCTAAGCACCGTTAAAAAGAGGGCGTGATTCGCAAAGAAAGGGGCGCTTTTTCAGCGTTATGTGTGCATGAATATCCACTAAATTTTTATCTCTCACCTTAATTTTTGGTTAAGGGAAGTGTGAAAATGTCAGTGTGTTTTAAATTTTCGAGGGAGCCACTAGGGAATTTTTGCTCTCTGAAGAGCGGCTTTACCTCTGGTAATTCTACAAAATTTAGCTGATGAAGCATGCGTATTTGCGTGTAAGCGCGGGATTGATGCAACACTTTGCTCAATGTACTTTCTTGCGCAGGGGCGTTGGTGGCACACGTGCGCATCGGCTGTGCTATTTGTAATCGTTGCAATTGCATCTTATCTAAGACATCTGCGCTTACTGAGTCAGCGAATTCCTGCTCTAAAGCGATGATATGGTTCGCAGATGGAACAAGCTTTACTAAGGCTTCATGCCGCTTTTGCTCTTTGTTTTTCTGGCAGTCCTTCAAAAGTTGTATTTGTATTTTATCGAACAGCTTAAAGTACAAGCGTATAACTGCGCAGCGTCCCAAATTGCTCAGAAGGCCCAGCGTATAAGCTTCGTATTTATTTAAACCATTTTCCTGTGCGATATGTCTTGCTGTTAACGATACGCCTGTTGCGTATGCGTTTAGGCGTTGTTTTATTTGCGGATATGGGTCGGTTACTTGAGGTATTGCGCGTTTCAACACCACATTAGGTATGAGCAGCCGCAAGTTTTCAATACCTAGAAAGCTTAGCGCGGTGCGCAAAGAGTCTACGACAATAATTCGCCCTCTGGCGTCCTTTCTTCTAAATCTTGGGGTATTGACGAGTGTAATGAGATCCTCGTAAAGCCAAGGCATTGTAGCCACAATAGGTTCAAGTTTAGACACGGAACAAGCGCGAACGGCAAGGGCGTCAAATAACTCTCCGATATTGTCGGGAATATTGAGAATGCTGGCAAATAGCTCAGAAGTATGACCTAAGCACTCTGTCATTTCACTTAACAAAATATCGTGAAATTGATGACTTATCATACCCATATACGTCGCTTCAGTTTTTTCTTGAAGACGTCGGTTCTCAATTGCTATCTTTTCAACATGCAGCAGCTCGCGGCGCGCATCCCCCTGCTCGGAGTGCTCATAGCGAACTGCTCCTGTAGGTTGCCGTCCGAGCATTTCCAGAACACGCTCAGGCGCAATGATCATATTCTCAAAGCGATCGTCAATTGTCGGCGTGAGGGCCGATTCAATTGTCATATCAAATACGCTCCTACTTATGACATTTCTATAATGTGCAATATTATCGTACATTTCTGAGACCTCAATGATGCGCTATTTCGGGCATCGAAGACAGTAGACGTTATATGTAATTATCTTCGTCTATTTGGGATACCAAACTAAACCAGCGACGCCTAGCGATGGACAATGTTGACCACAAACACAAAAAATGAACAAAGATAAACAGGCTCTAGAGTACTTTTATCGGCAGGTGCAATATTAACTAAAGTGTTAACGCTTTTATTTCGCCTCGGAATGTTGAAGAAAAGCCTCAAGAACAGCATGACCATGTTCGGTCAACAATGATTCCGGGTGGTACTGTACCCCCCAGATTGGGAATTGTTTATGTGTGACAGCCATGATTTCACGCTTCCCGCATACCGTTTCGCACCATGCATCAACACGAAGTTCGCCGGGAAGTGAAGCAGGCTCCAATACTAAAGAATGGTAACGGGTAATATTGAAAGGTGAGGGCAGGCCGGTAAAAAGCCCGAGGTTATTATGTTGTAGTACAGAGACCTTTCCATGCTTTATCTCTTGAGCGCCAACTACTTGAGCGCCAAACACTTGCCCTATTGCTTGATGACCCAAACATACACCTAGCATTGGAATCTTTCCCGCAAAATGTGCAATAGCGGCAAGACTGATTCCCGCTTCATTAGGTGTACAGGGGCCAGGAGAAATAACCAACCACTTCGGATTTAGGCGCGCTATATCGTCTAGCGACAATACATTGTTGCGCACAACGTTTACATCAACGCCTAATTCCGTGAAGTACCGAGCTAAGTTATGGGTAAACGAATCAAAGTTATCAATTAACAACAACACAGTTGTGCCGTACCTCGGTAATGCAAATGGCTAAATATTAAGGTTTAGGGATAAAGCCGACAGCTTCATAGACACGTTTCAGCGTTTGTGCTGCGCGAACTGACGCCTTTTCCGCACCTTGTTGCATTACCTCATTTAGGTACGCACGATCTGCACGAATTTCAGCGTAGCGTTGCTGAATTGGTTCTAGCAGTGCAACAACCGCATCGGCAACATCGCCCTTAAGGTGTCCGTACATCTTATCGGTATATTCTGGCTCAAGCTCTTTCACTGATTTTCCAGTAGAAAGTGAAAGTAACGTAAGTAAGTTAGACACCCCAGGCTTTTCGGTAGGGTTAAAATAGATATTCGCTTGCTCGTCAGAATCAGTTACCGCACGCTTAATTTTCTTAGCGAGTTTTTTCGGCTCTTCTAGCAAACCAATAAAGTTATTTGGATTGGTATCTGACTTGGACATTTTCTTTTCTGGCTCTTGCAAGCTCATGATGCGCGCGCCGAAATCAGGAATATAAGGGTCGGGTAGACGGAAGATATCACCGTACAAATTATTCATGCGCGTTGCGATGTCACGGGTCAATTCAAGATGCTGTTTCTGATCTTCTCCAACCGGGACTTTGTCCGCTTGATACAACAATATGTCAGCTGCTTGTAGTACCGGATAGCTATACAAACCTACATTGATATTGTTTTCGTTCTTGGCAGACTTGTCTTTAAATTGCGTCATTCGGTTTAACTCACCCATTTGGGCATAGCAATTTAGTACCCAAGCCAGTTGAGCGTGCTCTGTTACATGCGACTGCATGAAAAGCGTACTTTTCTGTGGGTCAATGCCACATGCAAGATAAAGAGAAAGGCCGTCTAAACACGCTTCCACTAATTTTTTAGGGTCTTGACGTACAGTAATTGCATGAAGGTCTACAATCATAAAGTGGCAATCGTGATCATCTTGCATGGAAACCCACTGCTTAAGTGCACCCATGTAATTGCCTAGGGTGAGTTGTCCAGAGGGCTGGCAGCCACTTAATACAACGGGTTTATTACTCATTATTCTTTACCTATTTATCCGTTTGAAAAATCGTATTTGAGAATTAAGCTTGACTAATTGAAGCAAGCTCTTGACGCATTTCACCAATGACTTTGCTGTAATCGTCTTTTGAAAAAATAGCAGAGCCTGCAACGAACATATCTGCTCCCGCTTCTGCTATTTCGCGAATGTTATCTACTTTTACGCCACCGTCAATTTCTATTCGAATATCATAGCCACTTTCTTGTACGCGACGTTTCACAGCACGTACTTTGTCTAAGGTACTTGGGATAAACGCTTGTCCACCAAATCCTGGGTTAACCGACATAATAAGAATGTGGTGTAGTTTATCCATTACGTGGTCAAGATAATGTAACGGTGTGGCTGGATTAAAAACCAAACCTGGTTTGCAACCCGAATCAATGATGAGCTGTAAAGAGCGGTCAATGTGCTCAGACGCTTCAGGGTGAAAACTGATGTAACTTGCTCCTGCATGAGCAAACTTTTCAATTAAGTCATCAACGGGCTTTACCATTAAATGCACGTCAATAGGAGCCGTTATCCCATAGGCGCGTAACGCCTCACATATCATAGGGCCGAATGTAAGATTGGGTACGTAGTGATTATCCATCACGTCAAAATGCACTATATCTGCCCCTGCTTTTATCACAGATGCTACATCCTCGCCCAATCTGGCGAAATCCGCAGACAATATTGATGGTGCAATTAAGTAGGGCTTCATTGTACTTCCTTCTTGTGATGTCGGGTGTACACCGATTTTATATAAGGCGTTATGTGCATGGTAATGCTGCGAAAGTTTACCCAAAACTCCTCTTATTTACTATGCGAACGGGCAATATGCCTGACGAAAATGCGAAATATGTGCTTGCTCGATTGCATTCTTAGTTACTTTTTCAGTGCCCAATTATGGTGAGGGCGCGTTAAATTGGTGCATCTTTATGCAGTTGGTTTACATTTTCATTTCTGTCGTGAAACCGTGGGTGTCATTAAAGGCTTTAAAAAACAGTTGGTTAAAATATTTTTTGATGCTTTTTTGTCTGTTCCATAAACGGGCATCAACTTTGCGTTATTCAGTCCAAAAATAAGAAGACAGAAAAACGAATTACAACAAGTTTGAATTTGACTGGAGAACACACATGAAAACATCTACAAAAAGAACTTTATTAGCCGCTGCAATATCTTCAGCGTGTCTTTTTACTGCAATGCCAAGCTTCGCTGCTGGTGAGTTTACTGCAAATGCAGGTGTTAGCAGCAACTACATCTGGCGTGGTCTAACCCAAACGACCAATGAAGCGGCTGTTCAAGGTGGTATCGATTACGCTCACGAAAGTGGTTTCTATGCAGGGACGTGGGCATCAAACGTAAACTATGGTGCAGGTGATGAATACTCTTATGAGCACGACATGTACTTTGGCTTCTCAGGTGAAACTGACGCAATCTCTTATGATTTCGGTTACCTTTACTACAATTATGACGACGAAGCGAACTTCGACTTTGCAGAAGTATACGGTACTGTAGGCATGGGTGGCTTAAGCCTGACTGTTTACTTACTTGCGCACACCGAAGCTGATGAAGGTGAAGGTCAAGACTTTGGTTTTGCTCAAGCGTCTTACACGTCACTAGATTACAGCATGGAAATTCTAAATGGTACTGAACTTGGATTCCATGTGGGTTACCACGAAGGTGACTTCGCCGAAGCATTCAACGGCGTTGAAGGTTACGCAGATTACGGCGTATCAATTTCTAAAGATGGATTTAGTTTTGCTATCACGGGTACCGATCTTGACGATATGGGCGGTGAAGACGAGTTTGATAACGATGCAGTTAAATTCACTGTAGGTTATTCAATGGATTTCCAACTTTAATAAAAGTTGTATCTAGACAAGGACTTGTCTGATATTAGATGGTTAGAATATTGACTGAAGCCCAATGTAACCCATTGGGCTTTATATATTTTTTTGTCTAAATAAATTATGTAACAATTCTCTTGTTCAGTGCTGTTATTTGATTATAATAAAGGTTAATTTTTAAACGAGTGCAGGAGTGTTCAGGATGAAAGTTCTCCCATTTTTTGTAATATGCGGTGTTACAGCGTTGCTTAGTATAGCATTGACGTTTACGCCGAATTCGCGCTCGTCAGTCTGCGACTATCAACCTGCAACTGAATTCAACCCAAAACTCCCTGCTAGTCATATTCAAAATCAATGCGCACGTATCAAAGACGGTGTTGAAGAAGTCAGTTGGTTATCATGGATAGCGGGTAAATCTCCCTCTTTTCAATTTCACTTTTTAGATTTGCTTGAGTTACTGCACAATGACGACAGTAACGTAGATTTTTCATCTCCTTCAAAAGATTCGTAGGTAATAACATGCAAACTGGTACTGGGTTTTGGTCAGTTCTGGGAAGTGTTATCGCGAGTTTATTTGGTGTACAAAGCCACAAAAATTATGAGCGTGATTTTACAAAAGGTACTTTTATCAGCTTTGCCGTGATTGGAGTGATATTGGTAATTGCGTTTGTTGTTTCGCTTTTTCTCTTCGTGAAATGGTACAGTAGCTACGGTAGCTAGCTCAGGATTTTAGGCTGAGCTTTTTAATACAATATCGAATTATTTATTTGGACGCTCGGCGCTTGGCTCTTTTCTTCTTAGCCGGTAATTTCGCTGGTGGGAAGTACGCTAAAATCTCATCAACAGGCATACGCTTCGCACCATTTTGACTAATCGAGCGTTTAACCGAGAGCATACTAAAATCTGCTCCTTGATAGAGTGCCCTTGTTATTGGCAGATCATGATTGGATATCAGTACGGGTATGCCACGCTTTTTCGCGGTGCGAGCGGCTAATTCTGCTAACTTTTCCTGCGACTCGTGCCCAAAGCTACGTGCGGCGTAACTAGTAAACGCCGCGGTTTTACTTATTGGCGCATAGGGCGGGTCACAATAGATCACGTTGCCTTGCCTTGCTCGCGAAAACACCTTTTCAAAGGGCAAGCATGTGAAGATTGCTTTTTGCGATTTTTCCGAGAAAACAAACATTTCATCTTCAGGAAAGTAAGGCTTTTTGTAGCGACCAAATGGCACATTAAAGCGCCCCTGAAGACTATATCTGCAAAGCCCGTTATAACCATGCCTATTTAGATAGAGAAATAGTATGGCGCGATAATATTCATCTTGTGTTGCGTTGAACTCATCACGCAATGCGTAGTACATTTTTTCATCATTTCGCTTTTCGCAAAAGAATGAGCGTGCATCATTAATCAAAGCATCAGGTTGCGCTTTGAGAAAGTTATACAGGTTAATGAGATCAGGATTGATATCATTGAGTAAATAACGTTTGTATTGCGTATTCAAAAATACCGAGCCAGCTCCCACAAACGGTTCTATCAGTTTGTTAGCTTGCGGTAATCTTGCTTGAATATGCTCAACCAAGCTGTATTTGCCACCGGCCCATTTTAAAAAACGCACGGTTTTTCTTTTGCATCATGCTAAAATGTTACTACCTACGCGGAATGGAAGACGGTGCTTACTCCTAACGTCGCCATTCTGGGCACTGCTGGGGAAGGGCTGTCTTATGACATCACCATACTAAAAGTTAATTGTAACTTTCATCGTGAAAGTGAACAACCAGCAAGTACATGATGTGCTTTTTTTTGCGCTTCTATTGATCATTTTATCTTCTTCAAAGGACAAATGTGTGCAAAATCAAGAAAGGTTAAATGTAAGGGGGGCTGCGTGGGCGCTTTTTCTTACTCTTGTGCAATCGAGATTTCAGTAAGTACTTGGTCGCCGCGTTTTACGAATGTATTTTCTTTGCCAGGAAAGTCTTTTAGTTCTGCACGCGCATTTTGCGCGGCTTCAAAAGTGGGGTAAAGCGTATTATCAACAACCACATACCAGTCGCCACCATAACGGTATGTTTTGTAGATACGAGTAGTTTCTACTAAATCATTTTCGCTTAAGAACTGCTGTAGTACGGTATTATCTTTCATTGCCAACATCTGAATTACAAATTCAGTTGGCTTTATCCAGCTTTCAGTATTGGAAGCTAGGTCCGGGTCTCGATTTGGGTTTTCTGTATTTTCCTGTGGTATTGTTGGCGTCTCAACGTCGTTAAGTTCTTCTTTTGCCGTACTTATTGGTTCAGGAGAATTTTGTTGATCAGTTTGCGCAGTGTCATTACTTGAACGGTTTTCTAACGTTGATATAGCTGTATTCCAGTTTGTCACTAGTGTGTCTTTTGCTTCTGACTGGGGTTTATCTGAAGTGAGCGCTGATGCGAGTTCTAAAGAGGGTTTTGAAGCAAGTGTAGTATCGGTTGTTTGGTCAGCGGGCTGGTTAACGATTTCAATACTACTTAGCGAATTTGTTGATGACTCACTGATACTCTGTCTATCCGTCTTTTCTTGCGCTTTGTTCTGGCTTTCATCCTGCCTTTGGACATTTGAAGGGGCATTCTCTAAAACCTCTGAATAGGCGGAACCTAATTCGACCTGATCTATATCATCAACGACATTGGCTTCATCAATAGGGCTGAAAAGCCCTGCTATGTTGTCTGCATATTGCCAATAAACCAGACCAGCAAAGGTTGATAAGAACACGCCAACAACAACAGAATAAAGCCATTTTGATTTTAATGGGTTAGCAAGCGTGAGTGCACCATCGCGCTGTCTGTTTTCAAGGTGAGCTTGAAAGGCTTCGCGTCGCGACGCGATCATTTTGTCTAGATCTGATTCAAACGTGGGTTGTTCGCTTATAACAGACTGACTGCTGATAATAAGTGGCGTTTCTGTATTTTTCGCGGGTAACCACTGCTTTGCCTTTTCAGCCCATTGGGAGTTCGCAAATAACAGCACGTTGAGGTGTTGCTTATTTCCAGCGAAACGGCTTTGTAACACCAGATCCCATAATTCTTGTAGCAATTTATCGGGAATAAAATGGGCCTGCGTAATGGCAATAAGAATTGGACCGTTGTGGTTATTTAAGTCAGACAGTAATTCATTTAGGGGCCTGACGAAACTGCCTACCACTTGCCCTAAAAGTTGCCTGCACAATTGACGTCGATAATCAGAGGGTTCCATGTTTTCTTGTGCAGTAAGGTAGGCGATTTCAGTGTCATCGTGTTGTTGGAACACGAAGGCTTCAAGGGTTTTTTGTTGTTCAGCAATGGAGTCTCCACTGACAAAAATCAGTTGAGATGAATAATTGACTAAGTATTCCAAACGTTCATGCAGTTCACTTTGCATGTGAGTTTGCCCCTATGAAAACCGAAATCACTGAGACACTATTTAATCAGGCAGTGCTAACGGGCGCGAACAGAATGGTAGCCCTGCCAAACTAGTGTTGCTCTGTTTAAGCAAAAATTAAGATAGAATGTCAGCTAGAATGGCATCGGTCACTTCTTTGGTGACAACAGCCTTTCCAATCCCCTGAGGTAATACAAAACGAATGCTCCCAGCTTCTACCTTTTTGTCGCGCTTCATGTGTTTCATGTAGTCTTGTTGGGTCATTGAAGTTGGACCTACGACAGGCAACTTAAATGCTTCGAACAGTTCAGACACGCGACGAGTTTCCGACGCATCAAACCACGACAATACTTCTGCAGCTTTACAAGCAAATATAGTACCAGCAGCTACTGCTTCACCGTGTAACCAATTGCCGTACCCTTGTTCTGCTTCTATGGCATGTCCAAAAGTATGACCTAAGTTTAGGATTGCGCGTAATCCACCTTCTCGCTCATCTTTAGCAACGACGTCGGCCTTTATCTCGCAGCAACGAAAGATAGCCTCACTGAGTAAGGTATTGTCCATGTTGACGAGGGCATCAGTATGCGCCTCAAGCCATTCAAAGAAATTAGCATCGTAAATAATGCCATACTTAATTACTTCAGCCATTCCGGCAGCAAATTCTCTAGACGGAAGGGTTTTAAGTGAATCTGTATCAATGGCGACAAAAATAGGTTGATAAAACGCACCTATCATATTTTTGCCAAGAGGGTGGTTTACTGCCGTTTTACCGCCAACAGAGGAATCGACTTGAGACAATAATGTGGTTGGTACCTGAATAAAAGGCACACCGCGTTGGTAGGTTGCAGCGACAAAACCTGTTAAATCACCAATAACCCCGCCACCTAATGCAATAAGTGTTGTATCTCGCGCGGCATTTAGTTCAAGTAGTCGAGTCATGACCACTTCAAATTGGGTTAGGTTCTTATGCTGTTCACCGTCAGGCAGAATAATGGTTTCAACACGCACGTCACCACAGGCTTTAATTGCAGCATCTAGATACAAAGGAGCGACAGTTTCGTTGGTGACAATAACGGCCAGAGGGCCTTTGATGTGAGCATTAAAAAGGCCAGGTTGTGATAATAACCCAGCCTCTATTTGTATAGGATAGCTACGTTCTCCAAGTTCCACGGTTAAGGTTGACATGGGCGTAGCTCCTTCTAATACTATTTGTTATTTAAAGACCAATTTTACTAATAATTTGGTTTGCAACCGCACGCGCTGACTGGTCGTCAGTGTCTACTACGTAATCGGCAACTTCTTCATAAAGTGGGTTGCGCATTTCGGCAAGGTCGCGAAGTACTTGTTCTGGATCGTCATTTTGTAACAATGGACGTCGTTTGTCGCGTTGTGTACGGGCAACTTGCTTGTCGATGGTAGTTTGTAAGTAAACTACGATGCCGCGGGCAGATAAACGATTGCGCACCGCTTTGGTTACAATAGAACCACCACCTGTGGCAAGCACAATACCTTGCTTATCTGTCAAATCGTTAATGACGTTTTCTTCACGTTTGCGGAAACCGTCTTCACCTTCTAGATCAAAGATCCAAGCTATATCAGCACCAGTACGGCGCTCAATTTCCTGATCAGAATCAAAAAAATCTAGGTGAAGTTCGTCTGCCAGATGTCTACCAATGGTACTTTTGCCAGCACCCATTGGGCCAACTAAAAAGATATTACGTTTTTCAGCCATATTTGCTTATATCACAACTTAATCATGTTAGGGGCAGCGCACTGTTGCCTTACCAGCCTACCCATTGACTCGTGCCTATTTAGTGACCAATAAGCACCACTCCTTAAACCTCGCTTAAATTTCGAGAGCGCGATTATCTCAGTTTCCTGCAAGGCGTTGCAAGTTTTGTTACCAACAAATAGCGCATAGATGTAAATTTACACGTAAAAAAGGAATAAAAACAAAAAAACGCGCTACATTGGTGCGCGTTTTTTAAGAACTAAAACAATACTAAGGCCGTTCGGTGATAATTTTGGGTGTTACGAAAATTAGCAATTCACGTTTTTGCTGAAGCTGAGATGTATTTCTAAATAAAGCGCCCACAACAGGAAGATCACCAAATAATGGTATTTTCGTTACACCATCAGAGCTTGTTTGCTGGAATATTCCGCCTAAAACAATAGTTTCACCATTTTCTACTAATACTTGCGTCTTTATTTCTTGTGTATCAATGGCGACGGCATCACCGGTAGATGTCGAAACTGTCTCACCCCGTGTATCTTGCGTTACCACCAAATCCAAGATAATGCGATTGTCTGGGGTAATATGTGGTGTAACTTTAAGCGACAATACTGCCTTTTTAAATTCAACTGACGTCGCACCACTTGATGTAGCTTGAACATAGGGTATTTCTGTACCTTGTTCAATGTATGCTTCATGCTGATTGGCAACGGTAATACGCGGACTGGCAATAATTTCACCTTTATTCTCTGATTCCAGTGCAGATAGCTCTAGATCTAAAATAGTGCCATCGACTAGGCTTGCTACTTGGAAACCTATGCTACCTGCTGCAGTGCTTGCAACAGGAAGGTTTACGTTTAAGCGATCGCCAATAGAAGGAATTACACCACCTGCTATGGTATCTGCGCCTTCAATAGAGCCTGATATGCCATTGTCATCATTTCTATCACTGAAACCCCAGCGTACACCAAGTTGCTCATCAACATTATCTAATACGGTAACCATGCGGCTTTCAATAAGAACTTGTTTAACAGGAACATCAAGGGCATTAATGGTTTTTCTGGCTTCGTCAATAGAGGCAAGGGTGTCGCGAATAAGAAGCGTATTAGTGCGTTCGTCAACGGTAACACCACCACGGTCAGACAATATACCACCTTCAGTCGACTTTAATATAGTCGCTAGTGCTGCTGCTTTCGCGTAGTTCACGGCAATATTGACCGTGTGAAGCGGTGCCAAATCTGATACCTGCTTTTTCGACTGCAGAGCCTGAGTTTCCCGTGCTGATAGTTCTTCAGCTGGTGCGATGAGCAGAATATTGCCTTCAAGACGCTTGTCCAACCCTTTTACACGCAAAATCATGTCTAATGCTTGATCCCAAGGTACACCTGATAAACTAATGGTGACATTGCCTGTTACAGTATCAGTCGTCACTAAATTAAAGCCATTAACCTGAGCAACAATTTGCAGCACTTGGCGAACAGGAACGTCTTGGAAATCTAGAGATATGGGATCGCCAACATATTTGGATTCGTTTGCAAGTGCATCTTGTTGCTCGTTGTCCATAGGTTTAACTTCGATGCGCAACACGTTGTCTTGGACACTATTTTTTACTACGACCGTGCCGGCATAATTAACTTCGACTCGCGCACTTTGCTTTTCTTCAAAGGTTTCAATTGTAGATACTAATGTGCCAAATTCAGCGACATTGAGTTCGACGAGTTGGTCTTTACCTAGTACTGTATTATTTAAAGTTACAGTAACTTTACCTTGTGACTCAATAAGTTGCAGTTTTGGCGCTGAACCTTCAAAAGTAACTAAGGTAATTGCAGTCTCGTCTGAGCCACGGGTAAAGTCGATTGCTGTAACGGTTGTAGTTTCTGCATTTTGGTGTGCATGTGATTGAGGATCAACAAGTAGTGGTTCTTGCGCGTTTACTGAGTATGGTGCTATTGAACCGAGTAATACGAGGGTGGCAGCCACAAAAATCCAGTACGCCGCAGGCACTCTGCGATTCAGAGATTTGTTGAATTGGTAACGCTCAGCCATGTTTATTCTCCCACCTTCGACGCTGTCGTCATTGTTGTTGTTTTCCGTTGCCAGCAGCCGGCACCATCTGGTAATGACTGTTCTATAGTAATTGAATCGCCATCGATTTGCGTAATTTTCCCGTAAAACAAGCCAAGATGACTACCCACCTTGGCCTTGTGTAGTGCACCATCATTACTGGTTATTAACGCCCATTTGTCTCCTTTAACTTCAAAGTTGCCAGAAAGTACAAGCGCGTCTAAACCGTACTGTTCAAGTGTTTCTTTTGGACGTTGAAAGTCGGGCTGATAGCAATTTTCAATACGCGGTTTACTCATCGGAGTATTCGCTGTCTTAGGTTGCTCAAATGGGCTTCTCAACGCGCTTGCCGAGTATATAAACGGCGGATGCGTTTTAAACTCAGGATACGGTTCAATTTGTGGAACTGTTCTCTCTTTTACACTTTGTGTGTAGGTTTGCAAGTCATCAAGTTCCACCGAGCAGCCAGCTATAACGAATAAGACCATAAAAGACAAAAGGTAACGCATTATTCCTTTTCTCCTTCAATTTCAGTGGCGCTTTCAGAGCGATATGTTTTCGCTTGTAATTTAAGTGACAATCCTTCACTTTGTCTTTTCAAATCAAAATCGTGCAGTGTCACTATTCGCGGTAGATCTGCGATGTTGGAAACGAATTCGCCGAAGTTGTGATAACCACCGCTGACTTCCATTTCGATGGGCAGTTCAGTGTAAAATTCTTTAGGGACTTCTTGTTGCCAGTTAAGTAGTTCGAAGGTCAAGCCCGATGATGTACCCACATAGGTGATGTCGTCTAAAAGCCCTGGTGTTTCATTACTTGTAGGCAAGCTTTTTAGCATTGACGAGAAATCTTGTTTAATTTGCGCCAACTGTGCTTGATAAGCTTCTAAATTGGCGGCGATGCGATACTTAGCTTCAAACTGCAGTTTTAGCTCTTGTTCTTTAAGTTCGGCGGCATCCATGATGGGAAGCTTAGGTTTTATGAGCATGTAGTAACACAGTGCAGCGACGACAATAGCAACAAACGCGGCGACAACAATGCGAACTTCTCTTGGCCAAATGGCAATTTGCTCAAAGTCTAAGTCATTAATTTCTTTTAATTTGTTGACATCAAATTTCATGTTTTATTTCGCCCCCTTGTCTGTATTTTCTAGCGGAGCGATATTCGGAGCGATAGAAAATGTTAGGGTGAATTGGCTAATTGCCCTCGCAGTACTGCTGTCTGACTTAATCGTTGATAGTTCAGCAGCGAAAAATATTTTTGATGTGTCTAGCGCCCGCATAAAATCTGAAAGGCGATTGTTTGAATCGCTTGTGCCTTCTATCTCAATCTTGTTTCCTGAGCGTGTCATTGACTCAAAGATAACACCCGCTGGAACCAATTTAGCAAGCTCGTCGAAAACAATAGGGGCCACGTTGCGACTTGCTTGAAGTTGTTCAATCAGCGCCATTCTTTGCTCGATGGCACCTTTGCTATCTTTCACTTTTTTTATTTCTGCTATTTGAGCATCAAGTACAGCTATCTCTCGCTGCAAATACTGATTTCGCATGTTTTGATTATTAATCTGTTGGTCAATCGCTTGACCAATAAACCAGAATATTGCTCCCACAGTTGCGGCAACTGCGACGAGAACAACCAAGTACTGCTGCTTTTGTTGTTGACGCAGTTTTTCGCGCCAAGGGAGTAAGTTTACATGTGCCAAGGTGTAAAACTCCTACTTGCTAAGCCCGCAGCTATTGCCAGTTGAGGTGCTACTTTTTCCAGCTTTTCACTATCTAATTTAGGGTTTATAGACATACCTTCGAACGGGTTAAAACAATTTAGCTCTATTCCTAAGTCTTGTTTAAGCATATCCACAAGAGGCGGAATTGTTGCGACACCGCCACTAAGCAATATTTTTGTTGGACGCTCAGCATGTAACGTACTCATATAGACTTGAAGGGCGCGATTAATATTTTGCTGCAAATTAGCGGCGAAGATAGGCAAAGTATCTTCCACCCAGTTTCCTGCAAGAGTACCATCAAGTAACTGACGTTCAGCGGTTTCGCGGTCTATCATATGAATAGCACTGATGTCGTTTACGAGGCTATTTAAACCAAAGCTATGCTCTTTGGTATAAATAACACTACCATTTTTGATAACGCAGATTTGCAATAGCGAAGCACCAACATTCACGCAACACAGCGGGATGTCTGGAGTTTCAATAGGGTGAAAAAACTCTACGGCATTGCCAATAGCGTAGTTTTCTATGTCGACTATCTTAGGTTCAAAGTTTGCTTCTCTGGCCAATAAAAGGCGGCTATCAACTAAGTCTTTGTGAGCCGCTGACAGCAACACATTCACTTTCCCCGAATGTGTCGGGCTTGGACCAAGTTCCTCAAAGTCTAAGTACACTTCATCTAGTGGAAAGGGGATAAGGCTGTCAGCTTCGATTTCAATTTGATTTTCTAACTCAAAATCGCTCTGGTCTGGATCCATATAGACAATTTTGCTAATCACAGACGTGCCCGCAACCGCCACGTTTGCTGCTTTGAGCTTTGTGTTGAGGACTTTGCGTATCTTTTTTAAGGCTACACTGATAGATTCGTAGTCTTTAATGTCACGTTCTGAAAAAGCCATTTTGGTAATTGGCTCACACGCGTACCCTTGAAGGACGTAGCCATCTTTATTTTGCTCAAGCCATACCGCTTTTATTTGACGCGTGCCTATATCTAGGCCCACAATGGGCGGCAGCTTTTTGTTAAACAGCGATTTCATTTGCAAGTGTCCAGTTTCAAAGGTAGTTGCTCTAAAGTACAATACTACTCTATTAGTTATATACGTATGGTTCCAGAGATAACACATACGTATAAAATATACGTCATTTCAACAAAATGTGTTGGTATCTGTTACAGTGAAGTACGTTAAACCACTTATTTTAATTAGTTTCCTATCGTGCATTGTCGGCGTTGCCGCAATGGTAGGTATCTACTTTTATATCAAACCCGACCTACCCAGTGTTACTGTACTTAAGGACGTTCGCTTGCAAACGCCAATGCAGATATACACTAAAGACGGAAAACTCATTTCACAATACGGAGTTAAACGGCGGATCCCTGTAAAACTTGAGGATGTTCCTCAAGAACTAATTGACGCTATCATCGCAACCGAAGACAGTCGTTTCTACGAACATCACGGTATCGACCCCATTGGTATAATGCGCGCTGCCGTAAGTTTAGTACTTACTGGTGAAAAACGTCAGGGCGCAAGTACACTTACAATGCAGTTGGCTCGTGGCTTTTTCCTTTCTCGTGAGAAAACTTACATTAGAAAAGTCAAAGAGATCTTCATTGCTTTGCATATGGAGCAAGAGCTCACCAAAGAAGAAATCCTTGAACTTTATTTAAATAAAATTGAATTGGGACATCGCGCTTTCGGCTTTGGCGCTGCATCACAAGTCTATTACGGAAAACCACTTGATGAGTTAAACCTAGCACAAATTGCTACTATTGCAGGTTTGCCAAAAGCACCTTCATTGCTGAACCCTATTAGTGGGCCTGAACGTTCAGTAGAGCGTCGTCGTGTAGTATTGCTTCGAATGTTAGATGAACAATACATTACCAAAGCACAGTTCGATGAGGCGGCTGGTGCACCAGTAACGGCAAAAAAGCACGGTGCTGAAATTGAAGTAGATGCCCCTTATCTCGCCGATACCATTTACAACGAAATGGTAGAAATTTATGGCAAAGAAGAAGCGGAAACTGGTGGGTATCAAGTTTATGCTACCGCGTCTTCCCAATTACAGTTGGCAGCACAAGAAGCGGTGGTGAGAAATTTACATGACTACGACGAACGTCATGGTTACAAAGGGCCACTCGGCTTCCTTTGGAATATTCCTGAGCCACAGAGTAAAGATGAAGTAATACCAACCCTTTCCCTGAGTTTCGATGTTAGCGAACGCGTTGAAAAAACGGATTGGAACCGCGACGCCTTGTTAGAGGTGCTAGAAGAAGTACCTTACATTAAACCGCTAAAACCGGCTGTAGTTATGGCTGTTGCACAGCGTACAATTGACGTACTTGCTGTTGATGGTGAAGAGTACACAATAACGTGGGACGGTCTGGATTGGGCACGTAAATACATCACTGATTTTCGTCAAGGCGAGGACCCTGACGTAGCAACAGATGTAACCCAAGAGGGGGCAGTAATATATATTCGTGAGCAAGATGGGCAATGGCGCATTTCACAGATTCCAGAGGTAAGTGGGGCGTTTGTTGCACTCAATCCTCAAAACGGTGCCGTTGAGGCCGTTGTGGGAGGTTATAGTTTTTATCAAAGCCAATTTAACCGCGCTACGCAGGCGAAACGTCAAGTTGGTTCAAATATCAAACCTTTTGTTTATTCCGCTGCTATTGATAGTGGTTACACGCTAGCATCAATCATCAACGACGCCCCAATTAACCAGTGGGATGCGACAACAGGTGTGGCCTGGCGACCACAAAACTCACCAGCGGAATACGATGGCCCTATCCGTATGCGCAAGGCGTTAGGTAAATCGAAAAACGTGGTGTCAGTACGATTGCTGCGCGGCGTGGGATTAAGAGAAACAGTTGAGTACCTGACGCGGTTTGGTTTTGACCGTGATGACATTCCACTGGATGAAACTGTGTCCTTGGGTTCAAGTTCACATACACCTCTTGAAGTTGTAAGAGGAATGTCAGTGATTGCCAATGGAGGCTACCTCGTTAACCCGCATTTTATCAGCAAAATTCTAAATGAAAGTGGTGATGAGCTGTGGAAAGCGAACCCTGTGTGGGCATGCAATCGTTGTGGCAATGCCAGTGAACAAGGTACACCGCCAGAAGACGAGGATGTCGACATAGAAGCATTGTTGGCTGCCGAGCTTAATCGAGATGCACAACTGGACTCAGTTGATGAAACAGTCAGTACCGAAGAGCGCATCACAGCTCCTCAGGTTATTACTTCTCAAAATGCCTTTTTAGTGGGTGAAATGATGCGTACGGCTGTGCGTGCTAACGGTAACTGGAGTAAAAAGACCTACTGGTTGGGAACAGGTTGGCGAGCGCGCAATATTCTGGGAAGAACCGATATTGCTGGTAAGACCGGTACAACTAACGACTCACGTGATACTTGGTTTAGCGGCTTCCATAAAGACTTAGTGGCAACGGCATGGGTTGGTTTTGACAATATGAACCGCCAACTTGGCCGCGCGACGCGTAACCAGAACCTTATCAATAAAAATCCTGAGAAGTTCAATTGGATTGGTAATGCGCTTATTGGAACAGAAGACGGCGCCAAGGCGGCTGGACCGGCATGGATCCGATTCATGCAACGTGCCCTTGAGGATAAACCGCATACGCCTATTCCTGTTCCAGAGAATATTGTTCGCGTTCGCATTGATCGTACCAGTGGAAAGTTGACCCGACGGACAGACCATACGACACTATTCGAATATTTCCTGCAAGGCACAGAGCCTACTACTTATGTAAGAGACGATGAAGTAGTAGATCCAGCCACCCAGGATACGACTACTACGCCAGAGCCTGAAGAGATATTTTAAGTTTATGAAAGGTGACCCGAGTTAACGGTGTCGCTTTTGGCTTTGGCGATGCATTTGCCTGAACCATTATCGGAAAAACAATGTCAGAAGATTCACAGCGCTATCTTTATATTCCTCATGCCGGCCCTTCTTTGCTGGAAACCCCTTTGTTGAACAAGGGAAGTGCATTCACTGCCAGAGAACGCGCCGCATTCAACCTTACTGGGTTAGTCCCACCGCGATTTGAGACAATTGAAGAGCAAGTTGAACGCGCTTACATGCAATACAGCAGTTTTGATGAAACGCTTAACAAGCATATCTACCTGCGCGCAATTCAAGACAATAACGAGACATTATTTTACCGCTTAATTCAAAAGCACATCGATGAAATGATGCCTATCATTTATACCCCTACTGTGGGTGATGCATGTGAGCAGTTCTCTGATATTTATCGCAGCTCTCGTGGTTTGTTTGTTTCTTACGAAGAGCGTCATCAAATTGATGACATCGTGCGCAATGCGACCAAACGCAAAGTAAAAGTTATTGTTGTTACAGACGGTGAGCGCATACTAGGCCTTGGTGACCAAGGTATTGGTGGTATGGGGATTCCAATTGGAAAGCTGTCATTATATACCGCGTGTGGTGGTATCAGCCCCGCTTATACGTTACCTGTCATGCTAGACGTGGGTACGAATAACGAAAAGCTACTAAATGACCCTATGTACATGGGCGCAAGACACCCGCGCATTGGTCAAGAAGAATACGACGAATTTGTCGATATGTTTATCAAGGCAGTGAAACGTCGTTGGCCTGACGTACTTATTCAGTTTGAAGATTTCGCCCAGCCCAACGCGATGCCTCTATTGAAGCGTTATCGCAATGAAGTATGTTGTTTTAACGATGATATACAAGGTACTGCAGCGGTTACGCTAGGTACTATTCTTGCGGCTTGTAAAACGAAGCAGCAAAAACTCAGTGACATGAAAGTGGTTTTTGTTGGCGCAGGTTCTGCTGGGTGCGGTATTGCTGAAATGCTTGTTCAGCAAATGGTATTCGAGGGCATTAGCGACCAGCAAGCCCGTAAACAGGTATTTATGATTGACCGCTTTGGTCTTGTAACTGAGGGTATGGAAGGGTTAAGAGACTTCCAGCAAAAGCTTCAACAAAGCCAGCAGAACCTTGCCGACTGGACGTTTAGCGGTGACTATGCGTCGCTACTCGATGTCATGCACTGTGCAAAGCCTGATGTCTTAATTGGCGTGTCTGGACAACCTGGTTTATTCACGGAGCAAGTGATCCGCGCAATGAAACAAAATTGCGACCTTCCAATTATTTTTCCATTAAGTAACCCTTCTCGTCAGGTAGAAGCACGTCCAGAGCAGGTTATTGAATGGACTGATGGTGAAGTCATTATCGCAACGGGTAGCCCTTTTAAGCCCGTTGAATATCAAGGTAAAGTCTTCCCCATTGCACAGTGCAACAACTCTTATATTTTCCCTGGTATTGGGTTGGGTGTGGTGGCCTCTAAAGCAAAACTTATCAGCGATGAAATGCTCATGGCGGCAAGTAATGCATTGGCAGCCGCATCACCGTTAGTTACTACAGGCGTAGGCTCTCTGCTTCCGCCTCTAGCCGCCATTGCCGAGCTTAGCCGTGAAATTGCGTTTGAAGTAGGCAAAGTTGCTATGGAGCAAGGTTTGGCACTTGAAATGTCAGATGAGGCATTGCGCGAGAGTATTGAGCGTAATTTTTGGAAAGCCGAATACCGCCCTTATAAGCGTATCAGTATTTAGTAGTAACTGAACGTAAAGTGTTAAAAAGCAGGCTTAGCCTGCTTTTTTTGTGCTTGTCGCTCATCCATGTAACCCTGATGTTGCTTCACTTTTTGGTTAATGGGAATAACCACATCCAAGGTCTTTTACGGGCCTTATTCATTGTCTGAAAATCGCTTGGTATGAACGAGAAGTGTACCAATAAGGTCAACACGCTCTAATGTAAGTAAGTGTTACCTATGTGCAACATATTCACATATTGCTGTGAGTGAAGCGAATGCTTTTATTTATTAACTTATTGATGTGTATGGGTTAATTGTGTTTGGCATAATCATTGTAATAGTCATTACACCAAAATAGTGAAAAGAGTAGGTGTACTTATGAAGAGACTTTACTGGATTAATACGAAAGTACGTCGCAAATATTTGAGACAGTCATTCACCACGACATTGGTACTTACCGCACTGACAACATTAACCGCCTGTGGCAGTTCAAGTAGCTCTGATAGTTCAGATACCACACCGCCCCCAGAGCAACCTTCAACAACGACCTTTTCGCTGGCGGTATCAGATGCGCCAGTTGATAACGCAAGCGAAGTGGTTGTGTACTTTGATGAAGTGGAGCTAACCGGAAACGGTGAGCCACTTACTTTCTCTGTTGAGGATGAGAATGGTGATCCCCGCAGTATCGATTTGCTGGCTCTACCAGGTGCGCAGTTTGAAGTCATAGTAGAAGATACTTCGATTCCAGTAGGTGATTACAACCAGATTCGCCTAAGCGTAACCGATGATTCTTACATAGTGATGGATGAGGGCACATACCCAATTCGCGTCCCAAGCGGCGAGTTAAAATTGGATGGCTTCACTGCGCAGCCAAACTTTGATGCCGCTTACACCATAGAGTTTGACTTGCGCAAAAGCTTAGTGGACCCCGTTGGGCAACCTCTTATTATGCTTAAACCACGAGGCGTGCGTCTTGTACTAAATGATGATGTAGGAACACTAGAAGGCACGGTTGACAGTGCACTGGTTATGGATGAAATGTGTGCGACGAAAACCGATATGCTATCGGGTAACGCAGTGTACATCTATGGAGGTGAGCAGGTGGCTATTGAGGCACTGGGTGATGATGCTGATGAAGGCGTTGACGACACTGAAGTTCGCCCATTTACTGTTGTTCCTGTGACTTACAATGATATGGATGAAACCTTTGAATTTACCGCAGGATTTGTTCCACAAGGAGATTATACATTGAGCTTTTCATGTGTAGCCTTTTTGGACGAGCCAGAAACAGGTGAGGACGAGCTTGATGGATTCTTCCTTCAAACGCTCAATACAGCAGAGGTTATCGCCGGTGATACAACGCAAGTGAATATCATCGAGTAGCAAGTTTGCGGGCAAGGGACTGTCCGCCTTTTAATTAAAGTCGGAGAGAGGCCGCGCGAATGCGCGGTCTTTTTATGTCAGTAAGCGTAAAATCCAGTGAATTAATCGACAGCATGAAGTGATAAGACTTTAAAAGTCGTTCTATAGTGTTATCTCTTAGCAATAGGGTATTGAATAGCTTCAAACTGCAAAGGATCAACTATGTCGACAATTGAGAATTACACACCACCAGAAATTTGGACTCAAGCAGAAGATGATGGCAACAAATGGGCGAGCATCAATAGACCAGTCTCTGGCGCTACGCACGAGAAAGCGAGAGACGTTGGTAAACATCCTCTACAACTATATTCACTAGCGACACCGAATGGTCAGAAAGTGACTATTATGCTCGAAGAGTTGCTCGCCGCGGGTATTGATGAAGCCGAATATGACGCATGGCTTATCAATATTGGTGAAGGCAATCAGTTTTCATCAGGCTTTGTTGATGTAAACCCCAATAGTAAAATTCCGGCAATGGTAGATACATCGACACAACCAGCAATGAAGCTCTTTGAGTCGGGTTCTATCTTGGTTTATCTCGCCGAAAAGTTTGATATGTTTATTCCTCGCGACAGCCATGCAAAAGCGGCATGTTTTAATTGGCTTTTCTGGCAGGTAGGCTCGGCACCGTATTTAGGCGGAGGCTTTGGTCATTTTTACAGTTATGCTCCCTATCCGATGGAATACCCTATTAATCGTTTTACGATGGAAATCAAACGTCAACTCGACGTACTCGACAAGCATCTTGCTAACGAGGAGTTTATGGCGGGTGATGAATACAGTATTGCAGACATGGCTATCTGGCCGTGGTACGGCAATTTAGTGTTAGGTAATTTATACGATGCTGCAACTTTCCTTCAGGTTCATGAGTATACGCATTTGTTGCGTTGGGCTAAGCAGATAGCGCAACGGGAAGGGGTGCGACGAGGCCGAATTGTAAATCGAACGTGGGGCGAAGACGGTCAGTTGGCTGAACGTCATAGTGCGCAAGATATTGATGATGCACTCGCTAACGCGTAAGTTTGCTTATTGGTATTCCAGCTAAGGCGGTATTTACCGCCTTTTTTTGCGTCGAGTACAGTGTATCCTGTCCGTATTGTTGTGCATCCGGTGTTGTGATTGTCTGGCTTTTTTACAATTTACTGTTGTCAAGATATTGTTATGCATAAAATTTTATGAAAAATAGGGGGTTGCTGTAATGGTGTGAATATTGCATAGGTATTTCAGAGCAAACTCATTCACAAAGTAACGTCTAGTCGTTGCGAAGCAGCAAGACCCTTTTGTCGTCGTTTTTTATAGGTAATCAGTACTGATGCGATTTGGTTTTTTTTGTCATTCTTGGTCTATTTCCTTCGGCTTTGGTTTATGCCGAAGGTAGCAGTACAACAAGTACATCTCAAAATAGTGCCATTGGAACCTACAACCTAATTTTACTTGAAGACTACAATTTTCAAGGTGGGGATGTTCAAGGGCAAGCCTTTATTGGTGGAGACCTAAATGCACAAGGACATTATGCTGAATTCGGGAGCCGACTAGAGAATACCGATACTGCTATTGATGCGGTAACTATTGTTGGTGATGTAAACGCCAATGGGGTGCGTGTACTAAGAGATAATAATCTTGTATATGGTGGCGCTTTGAACGCATCTGTAGTCGAGTTAAATGACGGTAATGACGGACAGCTAATCAATAATCCCAGCCTTTCTATCTCAGACATGGCTAGCGAACTGCATGCAGACACCGCTTATTATGCAAGCTTAACTAGCAATGGTACCTACAGTAATGGCGTGTTTAATTATGCTGGCTCAGATAGTGTTGCTGTTTTTGATATTTCAGCGCTGGATATATTCTCTCAGAACAGTAATTTAAGTCTCAATTGGGGGGCGGCTGAAACTGTTATCATTAATGTGTCCGCAGAAGGCTTTGCCAATAATAATATCGCTATTGGCGGTGGCGTTAACTTAAACAATGGCTTTACACAGCAAAGTGGCTTTTCAAATATACTGTGGAACTTTTACGACGCCCAAACCATTAACTTCAACGGTGTTGCGATGAAAGGTTCGGTATTAGCTCCTTTCGCTGATACCTCAGGTGGTGCTTCTTTTGATGGGGCATTTGCTGCTAATTCATACACTGGCGCACGAGAGTTTCACAATTTTGTATTCAACTACGAGCGTCCACGAGATGTGGTTGAAGTATCAGAGCCGAGTGTTGCATTTATAACAGCCTTTCTAATGTTTTCACTGTTGGCGAGAAGACGGTCTCGCGCGGAGCAGCGATAGCGAATGAGTTTCATACGCACGGCATGGGTGATTTGCCTTTGTGTTTGCTTTTCAACCGTATCGACTGTAAATGCACAATCTGAATCGACGCCAATTAATGATGAATATGAAGCGGCTGTAGTTCACTATCAGGACAAGGCGTATAAAGAAGCCTTCCTTAGTGTGCAGAATGTGCTTCGCGACTCACCAGATTATCTACCTGCCTATATTCTTTTGGGTTCGCTGTATTTTGATAACGGACTGTTAGAAAGAGCAGATAGAACCTATCAATTAGCGCTTGATAAAGGCGCAGATCCCAATTTAATCTTTCATAATTGGGCTGATGTTTTACTAAAGCTGCGAAAAGCAGAATATCTACTTTCAATAAGCTTCGATAACAAACTAAATGGCGACGTCCTCATTGACTGGTTTGCTGCACGAGCCAGTGCTTGTTTACAATTGGGTCGCTCTATTTGTGCAAAGCGAGAATATGACGAGATTTTAGCGCGCGCTCACAATCACCCCAAAGGGCTAAACGGTTTAGCATTATTAGCGATTGATAATGGCCTCTATGAAAATGCTGATTCACTTCTAAATACATCAATGGAAAATGAAATAAAGCGCGCCGAGACCTTATGGGCGAAGGGCGTATTAGAAAAAGCGAAGGGTAATCTTGTTGACGCACAACACTTCTTTAACGAGGCATTCTTGCTGGCTCCCAATGATGCCAGAGTAGCACGCAGTTTAATTGATGCTTACGTGGCAGCAGCAGACTTAGACGCTGCATTGCTCGTAACTGAAGATCTTCTATTAGAGACTAAAGACGATTTGTACGTGATGTTTGTGAATAGTTGGCTAACCAGTCAATTGGACACTTTGTCAAATATACGTCCTCAACTTGAAATGATTTCTCAGCGCTTGTCTACGGTACCTGACGATGTAATGAAAAGTGAGCCATCTCTTTTCTATTTGCGAGGAATGGTGGCGTTGATGCAGCGAAACTTCGAGCAAGCTAGAGATAACTTTATGGCGTATACCGTATACGCTGATTCCGACCTTCAAACTGCAATATTATTGGCAACCGCCAATATGGCATTAGGCGATCAAAAAGCCGCCACGTTGGGGTTACAAGATCACGAAGACAAATTAGTAAAGGAGAATTTGCAGCAAGCTATTTTGTTGGGAAGTCTTTATTTACAAAATAAACGCATATACAAAGCGGTAAACCTTCTTGAAAAGTTGCAAGCGCAATATGGTGAACGTGTTGAAGTTGCCTTATTTGCTGTTCGTATCAGTTTGGCACGTGGAAAGTCTGAAGACGCGGTTTCAATGTTAGATTCATTGTTGTCATCGTTTGAGCACAACCGGCAAGTACTACAAGCCTATGCGTTGTATTTTTTGGACAACGGCAATTCTGAAAAAGCGAATGTGGCTATTGCGCTATTATTAGAGCAGTTTCCAGATGATCTCACGGTGAAAAACATACGTGTCGCACAGCTTTTGATGGAAAAGCGACTTGATGAAGCAGAGCCGCTGTTAATGGAAGTATTAACCGCTTCGCCCAATCTTTTTGCTGCTCGTTACAATCACGCCACATTGTTAGTGAACAGAAATAAGTTAGAGGAAGCTAAAGCAATTCTTGAGGCGCTTGAAGTTGAAAAGAGCAATGATTTTCAGGTATTACTTCAACTTGCCAATATCAATGTACGGGAAGGAAATGTAGAGCTAGCGGTAAGTCGCTACAACACACTTTTGCAGCGTTATGGACCAAGTTTAAATGTTACATTTGCCGCGGTTGCAGCATTTAATCAAACTGGTGACTATCAACGAGCAATTAGCGCTCTTAAGAGCCTTGAAGC
Source organism: Alteromonas sp. KUL42 (assembly GCF_006538325.1). Lineage (GTDB taxonomy): Bacteria > Pseudomonadota > Gammaproteobacteria > Enterobacterales > Alteromonadaceae > Alteromonas. The sequence goes on along the minus strand of NZ_BJKK01000005.1, from coordinate 215,193 downwards.
AAATGAGCCTAATAATGCGTTGGCAATTGTCCAGTTAGCGACCTTTTACATCAAAGTGGGTGACAAGGAACGGGCGAAATCTACATTAATGAAATTAACATTAATTTTCGATAGACCTGTGAATGTTTTAGTCAGTGAGTCACAAAACTGGTTGGCACTGGGTGATACAGAAAATGCCTATCAAAGTATGCAAAAAGCACACAAAATGCAGCCAGACAATCTTAACCTACAATTGCAATGGGTGAAGCTACTTATGGCGCTGAATAAGGTAGCTGACGCTCAAAGCATATTAAACGATTTACTGTCCCGTAATCCCAAAAATCCATTTGTACTTTTCAAAATGGGAGAATTAGCACAGCTAAAAGGGGAATTGGATCAAGCAAGAAGTTACTTTGAAGCGGTACTGGATGAAGACACTAGCTTCGACTTGGCTTATGCTAAATTGTACGCTGTAAGTGTCAATACGCAATCCTTTGAAACTTTTTTGGAGCGGCTATCCCAACGTGTAGAGCTTGAGCCAGAACGTTATTTTACGCGAAATTTGCTGGCGCAGTATCATTTCTATTACGGTAATGCCGAACAAGCAAGGTTACACTACGACGTACTGCTCAAGAGTGCACAGCCCGACACTCAATATGCCATATATAATCGTCTGGCTATTTTGACATTGTCGAGTGAGCCTGAAAATAGCTTAGCCCTTGCTACTGAAGCATATAAACGCAACCCGACCAACGCAGATGTATTACACACTTATGGTTGGGCGCTAACCGTGAATAACAAAGCGCAGGAAGCTCTACCTATATTACGTGAAGCGTCGGTGAGAGATGCAACATCACTATCCTTGCAATACCATTTGGCTTACACACTGGCCAATATTGGCAATCGTGTTGAAGCTAAGCGAATTTTAATCACGCTTCTTAACAAAGACGAAGTATTCGCTCAAAAACAGCAAGCCCAAGACCTACTAGCTGAACTTAATGGCGCAGTCTAAACGTCGATAAATTGTAAAAAGTAATCGGAAACCTTAGGCCAAAGGTGTTTACATGTGCGTGAAAAAAACTTCATGTGGCCAATGGTGGCTACGTCATGATCACGCGGTGAAAGCTGTTCCACTTCCGCACTCATTTTTGGGAATACACTTATCATGTCGTGTACGTTTGCAATGTTTGCAATGTCGTCATCGGTGGCTAAGAGCCACTTTGAGGGCATGGAAATGTGGTGGTATTGATGATTAGCAACTTCCTTCCCAAACGCGGTTTTAACATAGCCTTCGCCGTTACACCATCGTTGCCATTGCCGTGCAACGTGCTTAGGTAGGGGCTCACCCATACCTACCCAGTGCGATTTTGTATGTCCGAAAAGCAAGTTGCTAATTGGAATGAATACATTCATAAAAAAGTGAGCTTTAATAAGGTAGCTTTTACGCATGTTACGCAAACTGCCTGAAGAGCTGCCAAAATTACAAAATGCGGTAAGGTCGTGCACATTATGCATTAAGCCCAAAAGTTGGCCGCCGGCACTATGTCCAACTAGAAAGTAAGGAACTTCAGGAAAGTGCATTTTCAGTGCGTCTAACACAGCGGTCATATCTTGCTCGCCCCACTTGATTAATGAGGCGTTACTTTTACTTATTGAGCCGTCTACTGATTCGCCAATCCCTCTGTTATCAAAAGTAATGACACCAAAACCCTGTTCACACAAATAAGTAGCAAATGCGCCATAGAACTGACGTTTGATACCTGTGGCCGGCCCAATCATTACTGCACCTACAGCAGGGGCACTAGGGGAGTAGACCGTTGCTGATATGGAGATCTTATCTTTGCAGATGACGGCGATATCTTTAGTCGTATTGTTAGCCACCCATACACCTGTGTTATTAATATTTGTCTGGTCAAACCAGTAAAGCGTTTTGCTTGATATTATGCAATAGAGTAACTATTTTGTTTGGTGATATTCCTCAATGCATTTGGCTTAGGATACGTCCGAAATTTCGTCGAGGTTTTGTTTTGCCCAGTACTCAATTGGGGCTGGTTTACCGTATAAATAACCCTGGAAAACAATAAACCCCATTGTTTGTAAAAGGTCTCTTTGCGTAAGTGTTTCGACACCTTCGGCGATTGTTTGCATGTTTAAGCTCTTCGCTAAATTTATTGTCATTTCAACTATTTTTCTGTGTCGCTCAGACGTTTCTACACTCTCAATAAATTCTCTGTCGACTTTCAGTACTGAGGCGGACATATCAATAAGTTGAGATAGAGAGGCGTGACCTGTACCAAAATCGTCGATAATAATGGTTGCGCCAACGTTTGCGAGTGATTTCAATCGTCGTTTGGTTTCATTGTGGCTAGCCAAAACAGAGGTTTCTGTCAGTTCTAACTTTATTTGTTGGCAAAGTACCGGACTCTCAGAAAACTTCCTCAATAACTTCTCGTAAAATACGTCACTTAGTAACTCAGGACCAGACAAGTTAATGGCGAGAGGGACGCGAGGAAGATTGCTGGGCCACTCCTTAATCAGTTTGAGCGCTCCATCAATGATTTTTTGAGAGAAAAGTACTTGCCAGTTATTCTTTTCTATAATGGACAAAAACTCAGCAGGTTGGAGAATGGTATCTGATACTGGATCTTGGATTCTTGCCAGTACTTCATACCCTATTGTCGTGTTGTTGATGTTGACTTGAGGCTGAAGATAGAGAGAAAGGTGCCCATTATCAATTAAAGATTTTACCTTGTCTTTTTGTTGAGTATTTTCCCTCATTGTTTTAACAGCACTCAGACTAAATGGAGTAAAGGGCGCTTGATTGGAACATTGGCTCAACGCGATAGTACAACATTCAACCGCGGTATCAGGGCTAACGTCTCTTGTCGTTGTAAAATACCCCGCACGCCAGTCTAGTTGAATGCTTTTTCTTTCATTGTTGTGCGAAAGTTCAATGCATTTGGGTAAACGGCGACTAAGCCAGCTTTCGATAGTGTGCTGTGCAAGTTGCTGATTACTAAGTGAGAAAAGAAATTTAGCACCAGGAAAGTGATATAAGTCTATGTTAGAAGATAGCTCTTCTTGGAGCAGTGTTGCTACGTTTCGCAGCACTTCATCTCCAAAACTATGACCGTATTGTAAATTTACATCGCGTAGGTTTGTAAGCTTAAGCAATATTACATGACGATTTGTTATTGTCTCTCTGGCATCCACTTTCTTCCAAAAATTGTGGTTTTTCAGTAGGGTCAATTCATTAGTGTATAGCTTTTCAAAGTGCCGTTTACGATAGGCATTGAATACTCTTTCATTCTTTTTGTTAGACGACACGTCATGACAATGAATAAGTTGCTTTTTGTGATGTTTCAAACTTGCAGATTGAAGAACAAACTCACTATCAGTATTTCCCTTTATCGTTGCTTTTTGATTGACTTCTTCGCCCAATGGTAGCGATACCTCGAAAAGCTGTTGTATATAGTCGCATGAAGAAACATGCTGCTTTATAAGCTGTCTCGCAGCCTTATTCGCTTGCAGTATTCTGCCTTGCTCATCACAGAAAAATGAGGGGGTGCCGCCGTTATTGAAGATTTCCTGATATCGATTAACCAGCTTGTTTAGCTTTCGACTCTGTAAAAGGTTATTGGCTGACTGGTTTTCCAATGAAGACATAACACGTAATACAGCCATTGGTATGCAGAAATTAAAAAATAGAAAAAGCAAGGACGCTATGTAGGTATGAGTTTCTGGCAACGTAATATCCATACCCGCAAAGATAGATAGTGGAGTATCTTTGAGTAAAAAATAGAATGGAATAATATTGAGCAGCATTACTGCTATCGATGCTTTCGCTCCGTAAAGTAACCTAACAATGATGGGAAGAATAAACAGCAGTAAAAAACCGTAACGGGCAATGGTGAAGTCGACGGTAAAAAATACAATGCATATTGATGCTGCTGTAACAGCGACAACCAAGGACATTGAAGCAATCCTAACGTGACGCCTTCCGATAAATAACGTGGCGTATAGGAAAAATGAAAAGCCCAATGTTAAATAAAGTACGTGGTAGAGACCTTGAACGTACGCTGTATAAGAAGAGTGAAATACGATTGCCGAGGTCAAAATAACCCCAAGAAGCAATATAATTCTCAGTACGCTAAGCTGCCAAATACTTGCATCTGTTGTGTTTAAATGTTCTTCATTGAGGAGAAGGTAGCTCTTTATTTTGTTTATTATTTGAGTGACCACTAGTAAACCGCTAAATTATTGATTTTTCTAAATACTAGAACTCTTAATATACCCGCTTCATTGTTGTTCGGGTAGTATTATATAGAAATGTTTTTGGCATGAATAAAATGAAAGTGAAAAACAAGTCTGCTCACAACAAGTCATGAGTATGAGCAGACTTATGTGTTAAACAGCCAGCGTAAACACTTTTGAATTGCGCTGGAAGTTGTATAGTTCTTTTTTCACTGCTGGCAAAACACTGATGTCAGCGGGCGCAAAACCTTGCTCTAAAAACCAGTGAGCAGTTACGGTTGTCAGTACGAATATACTGTTGATATTGGCTTCTTTTGCTCGTAAACGCACTTCGTCCAGAATGCGCTCGCCGCGGTTTTTGCCACGATAGTCTTGGTGTGTGGCAACACAAGCAAGCTCTGCACAACCGTCTTCTGGGTAGAGGTATAAAGCCGCACAGGCGATGATCATGCCATCTCGTACAATCACTATGAACTGGTTAATCTCATTCTCAAGGCGTTCGCGAGAACGTTTAACAAGCACACCGCTTTCTTCCAATGGCTTAATGAGTTTTAAAATACCACCCACATCATCTATGGTAGCTGCGCGCAGTTGCTCGTAATGGTGCTCCATAACTAATGAGCCGGTACCGTCGCGAGTAAATAACTCTTGTAGTAACGCACCATCTTTTTCGTAGCTAATGCAGTGGGCACGAGGTACACCTGCCGCAACGCTTGTAGTTAATGCGCTAAGTACCGTATCTTCCGTTGTAATATCACCAGCCATCATAAGCTGTTCCAATTGAGGGCGCTCTATGGTGCGAAGAAGCCGGCCTTCACGATGGAAAATACCATCAAAATTGGAAAACACGATCAGTTTATCGGCTTTAAGAGCAATGGCTGCTTGGGTAGCAACATCCTCATGAGATAAGTTAAATACCTCGCCCGTGGATGAATAACCCATTGGTGATAGCAGGACTATTGAGCCGTCATTTAGGTGATCGTTAATACCCGTTGTGTCGATGCGGCGTACCAATCCAGTATTTTCAAAGTCGATACCATTGCGCACACCCATAGGCTTGGCAACCACTAAGTTACCCGAACAAACACGAATTTGTGAGCCGTGCATAGGTGAGTTGGGTAAACCCATCGTCAGCAGCGCTTCTACTTGAGAGCGCACGGAACCCGCTGCATCTTTAACACACTCTAGTGTTTGCTTATCGGTAATGCGCACGCCACCTTCAAAGCGACCTTCTATATTGCGCAGTGCAACGCGTTGATCTATTTGAGGTCGTGCACCGTGCACTACAACAACGCGCACTCCTAAGCTGTTAAGCAACGCTATGTCGTGAATAATATTTGGGAAATTGGGATGTTCGATAGCTTCGCCACCGAACATCAACACAAAGGTTTTTCCTTGATGAGCATTAATATACGGCAGCGAGCTGCGAAATAATTTAATACCATCATGATGCGCTAACACCATTTTTCTTACCCTTGTTTGTCTAGGTTTTCCAGTTCCTGATACAGTGCTTTTGTGACTGTTTCTTTACTGGTGCCACCTAAAATATTACGTTGGTTTACGCCGTACTCTAACTGTAATACAGGGTAAACATCGTCTTCGATTTTATCGCAAATAGCTTGAAGGTCGCTTAGTGGTAAGTCTTCAATTGCACAGCCTTTTTCAATGGCTTGCAATACCACTCGCCCTGCGATGTCATGGCCTGTTCTAAATGGCACGCCTTTGCCTACTAAGTAATCAGCAAGTTCTGTGGCATTTGAAAAGCCTTGAGCAGCGGCAACGCGGCAACGTTCTTCGTTTAGCTGAAGTGAATCGAGTACTTCACTGGCTATACACAAGCAAATGTGCCATTGGTTTACGGTGTCGATTGCACCTTCTTTGTCTTCTTGCATATCTTTGTTATACGCAAGTGGTAGGCCCTTCATTGTAACTAGTAGCGCTTGCAGTGAACCGAATACACGGCCACATTTACCACGCATGAGTTCAAGCGCATCTGGGTTTTTCTTCTGTGGCATTAGCGATGAACCTGACGTTACGCTATCACCTAATTGAAGGAAACCTGCTTCGCCAGAGTTGTAGAAGATCATATCCTCGGCTAGACGAGATAAGTGCATCATGCTGGTACTGGCTACAAAGAGCAATTCCAGCACAAAGTCTCTGTCAGAAACCGCATCTAGGCTGTTCAAGCATGGAGAGTCGAAGCCCAATTCATCAGCAATGGCATGACGGTCAACGGGGAATGTTGTACCGGCTAGCGCACCAGAGCCTAATGGGCATTGGTTCATGCGCACTTTTAAGTCGTCTAAACGGCTTAAATCGCGCTTTAGCATTTCTACATAGGCCAAACACCAGTGCGCGAAATGAATAGGCTGGGCACGCTGTAGGTGGGTGTAACCAGGAATAATCGCTTCTTGATGACGGCTAGCGGCATTGAGAAGTGATTTGATTACGCCCAACACATCTGCGCGAAGTGAGGTAATATGCTCGCGTACCCACAGACGGAAGTCTGTGGCTACTTGATCGTTACGGCTGCGGCCTGTGTGAAGCTTACGGCCAATATCACCAAGCTTCTCTATGAGTGCTGCTTCAACAAAACTGTGAATGTCTTCTTCACTAGACGCGTTAAAATCCAATTCACCAGCATCAGCCTGCGCTTTCAGCTCGCTCAATGCCGCCTCAAGTTGTGCTTGCTCATCAACGGTAAGTACGCCTGCTTTTTGCAGGGCGCGCGACCAGCTAATAGAACCTTGAATGTCTTGGCTTGCCATAACTTGGTCGAACGGTAATGAGTCGTTCACCTGCTTAAACATACTACTTGCACCGGACTCGAACCGGCCACCCCACAACGCCATGTGATGCTCCTTAAATGCTGTTTCCTAGCTGCGCTATTGGCAACTAACCTTGGTTTTTCAATGCGGCAATACGACTCGATAAGCTGAACAGGCGAATAAAGCCTTCAGCGTGCTTTTGGTCGTAAACGTCATCTGCACCAAATGTTGCAAAGTCTTCAGAGTAAAGGCTATTAGGTGAACGGCGTTGTGTAACCGTTGCTTGACCTTTATATAGCTTAACAACGATGTCGCCTGTTACTTTTTGTGCAAACGACGCTGCACCTGCAAGTAGTGCATCGTTAAGGGCGGTAAACCAACGGCCGTCGTACATGACATGAGAGAACTCAAGACCAATTTGCTCGCGGTATTTAAGCGCTGCTTTATCCAATACCATTGTCTCAAGGGCTTTGTATGCTTTAAGTAGTACGGTGCCTCCAGGGGTTTCATAACAACCACGAGACTTCATACCTACGAGGCGGTTTTCAACGATGTCGATACGTCCCACGCCGTGTGCTGCTGCAATGGTATTGAGTTTCACCAATGCTTGATAAGGTGACAGTGCCTCACCGTCTACATGAGTAAGCTTGCCTTCATCGAACGACAAGGTTACGCGCTCTGGTGTATCTGGTGCATCTTCTGGGTCGACCGTCATGGTCCACACTTGTTTGGTAGGCTCTTGCCACGGATCTTCAAGCTCGCCGCCTTCGTGAGAAATGTGCCATGCGTTCGCATCACGGCTATAAATTTTGGTTGCCGACGCAGTGGTTGGGATATTGCGCTCAGCTAAGTAAGCCAGTAAGTCTTCACGGCTTACCATATCCCATTCACGCCATGGCGCGATAACTGTTAAATCAGGTGCAAGTGCTGCGAAAGTACTTTCAAAACGCACTTGATCGTTACCTTTACCGGTACAACCATGACAAAGTGCATCCGCACCCACTTTACGCGCAATCTCTACCTGAGCTTTTGCAATTACTGGGCGTGCCATAGACGTACCTAAAAGGTATTCGCCTTCGTAAACTGCACCAGTAGTGATAGTTGGGAAGATATATTCGCTAACAAACTCTTCTTTCAAATCGACAATGTGGCACTCGCTTGCACCTGACGCGATAGCTTTGTCGTGAAGGCCTTCAAGCTCTTCATCACCTTGGCCCACATCTGCCGCAAATGCGACAACTTCACAGCCATAGTTTTCTTTTAGCCATGGAATGATGGCTGATGTATCAAGCCCGCCTGAATAGGCCAGCACGATTTTTTTAACATTTTGCATCTAAGTAAACCTCTTAGGCGCCTGCTTAGGCATTTAGTAATTGAGTGAGAATGGCGTTTTGGCCATGCATTCTATTTTCGGCTTGCTGCATTAATAGCGATTTGTCACTATCAATCAACGAACCTGTAATTTCTAAGTCACGATGAGCCGGTTGGCAATGCATTACATAGCTTGCACCTGTGGCTTCCATCATTGCTTCATTTACCTGATAAGGCATGAACTTTTCTTTTATTGCTTCTAATGGCGTGTCATCACCCATAGACAGCCAAGTGTCAGTGTAGATAACGTCGGCGCCATTGGCAGCGCTAATTTGTGTGCTTTCTGTTATTGTCACGCCAGTTTTGGCGGCGATGGTTCTTGCATGGGCTACAACTTCAGGGTCTGCCTCATGTCCTTCTGGTGTAACAACTACTTGATGACAACCAAGTAAAGCACCAACGATAAGCAACGAGTGCGTCACGTTGTTGCCATCTCCCACATATGCCATGGTAAGACCTTCGGTTTTGCCGAAGCGTTCAAACATAGTGAGGTAGTCGGCAAGGCCTTGGCAAGGGTGGTATTTATCGCACAGCGCGTTGATAACCGGTACGTTTGCAGCCTTAGAAAAGGTTTCCAGCGTGCTGTGAGAAAATACGCGAGCGACAATGGCGTCTGCCCAACATGCTAAATTGGCAGCAGTATCAACAGCGTCTTCGCGGCCGGCCAATTTACCTGATTGCACGTCCAGATAAACCATATGCCCACCGAGCTTGTTAATACCAATATCAAAGCTCACACGCGTGCGCAGAGACGGCTTTTCAAACAGGGCAACAATTGACTTTCCTGCTAGTACGTTTTGGTAACTCGCTGGCGCTTGCTTGATTTCTACTGCCAATTGCAGCAAGTTTTGCATTGCTTCTGGTGTCCAGTCTGCAAAGGTGAGTAGGTCCTGTTTCATTATTTGTCTCCTGCGTCACCGTTTAAATGGTCGGTGTTTTCGCCGTTTGTCGGCTTTAAAGTAGTAGGTAGTATTTGTGTACCTGTGTTTTTATTTAGGATCGCGTTTATATCTGCTGTCCAACTGGCAATGTAGACAGCGCGATTAAGGGTATCTGCTGAGCTCAACGCAGCATCCACCTTAACTTTCATTCCATCTGTTATAACGCCTTCACTGGCATATTTCGCGATACTTTGTGCGTTAAGTTCACTGATAAGCACTTTGTCACTGTCTAGCACACCATCAACGTTGGAGAGCAGTAACAATTCTGCATCTAACAACTCTGCAATCACCGTTGCCGCTTGATCAGCATTGACGTTCAATAGGCGCCCTTGCGGACTTGAGCCAATTGAACTGATAACAGGCAAAGCAGATTGTGCTAACACATTTTTGAGAAATGCGGAGTCTGCGGTAGAAGGTACACCAACTGCACCGTATTTATCTGCCAAGGGTTCACACACCACCATATTTCCGTCAAGGAGTGACAAACCTACCGGAGTTAATCCACTGGCAAGTGCAGCGGCGCAAAGTTGCTTATTGGCTGACCCTGCTAACGCACCACAGATATAAGGCATATGTTCATCTGGTGTTACGCGCAATCCATCTATTTTTGTACTGGTTAAGCCAAGACTCGCCATTAGCGTTTCTACTAGCGGACCACCACCGTGAACCACGACCACAGGGCGGGTTGTTTGCACTTCTTTGATACTCAAAAAAAGTCGTGTCATGGCAGCTGCATCATCAAGTAATGCACCGCCTACTTTAATCACGATAGGGGAACGGCTCATAGTACTAACCCTGTTTCTACTGGCTGTTTAGTCATTATATTTAGGCATTGGATGGCTTGTGATGCAGCCCCCTTCATTACGTTATCGATAGCTGCTGTTATAACGGCATACCCTGATGCCTCATCGAGCTTCCAATGCAAGTCCACAAAAGGAGTGTGTGCCACATCATCGATTTTTGGAAAGCTGCTACGCAAGCGCACAATGGGTTTATCAGCATAGGCCTGACTGTAAACTTGATCAAGTTGTTCGGCCGTTGTACCTGCTTTAACTTTAACTGTTACGGTTGCCAATATGCCGCGTTTGAAGTTTCCAAGATGAGGAGTAAAGATTACAGGGCTTCCCAAGTAAGCTTCAATTTCCGGAGTGTGTCTATGGCCAAGTACGCCATATGCTTGAAGGCTAACCTCATAAAAGCTGGTGGTAAGGCTGGCTTTTCTACCTGCACCTGATACTCCTGAAACCGCGTTGATCACAGGGCGTACGCTTTCATCTAACAAGCCATTTTGACCCAATGGCATTAAAGCACTTAAGCTAGCCGTTGGGTAACAGCCTGGTACTGCAATAACCTTTGCCTGTGCAATTTTCGCTTCGTGCCATTCAGCAAGGCCATAAACCGCTTGCGCTAGGCTGTTTGTCTGGGTGTGCGCAAAGCCGTAAAACTGCTCAAAAACTTTAGTGTCTTTAAGTCTGAACGCCCCTGATAAATCAAGTACCTTCGCTGAGCCTGACGACAACGTCGCCATCCAGTCGTGGCTCGCTTCGTGAGGCGTTGCTAAAAAGATAAAGTCAACACCGTTTGCTAACTCAGCAAGAATATCGTCTGAAATAGGTGTGAGGATTGTGTTTACATGGGCTAGGTTGCCGTGCAATTCAGCTATGTTTTTGCCAGCATCGGCACTATTTTCTGACACATAAGTGCCTTTTAGGGAGAGCATAGGGTGCTGAATGACTAACTGAACAAGCTGTGCTCCGGTGTAACCACTGGCACCTATAATCGAAACATTGTACATAATAAAAACTTCAATATAAGGAAGAAAAAAATCACTTTTTACCTTTGTAAACTGGTTGGGCTTAATCCGTTGCCTAACCGCTACCACATCACAAAGGTAAAAAGTGTGCTAACGCAAAAGCATAGAATAGCGCACGCATCGTCGCGCACTGTGCAGCGCGTAGCTAGCCAGGGGAGAGGTAAACTCTTTATCGTTGCCAGAGGTTAAACCAACAACGGGAGTTGGTTGTGTCATCATGATTTCCTATTTCGTTCAACCCTACACTAGGGTTAGATGCTTAACCGTGGTCTAGTTTATTCATTTTGAATTTTTATGCAATATAAATGTATAAATATTTTAAATTGAATTTGTCCATCAGTTACAATAAAAGATTAGAGCGTGCTCTACGTCATAATAAAATTATTGATGTGACATTACGTTGACAATGTCACTATTTGAATTGAATATTTATACTGCTTATTGATTCGACTAGTTTAAGTAGAAGCAACGAGCGCTGTAATTTATCGTTTTTGACAACATGTGTTATCCGGCATTAGTTGTACCAGTATGGACTACAGCCAGATTTCGCGTATTACCGGACTAAACAATGAGCAAACTCACTATCGCACTTGTCGCACATGATCATAAAAAGCCAGAGCTGTTAGCTTGGGTTAAGCAGCATATTAGTGTGCTTGAACAATGCAATTTAGTAGGAACAGGTACAACCGGTGGATTAATTGCAACTGAAACGGGATTAGACGTGACCCGTTTTAAAAGTGGACCTTTGGGGGGCGATCAGCAAATAGGTGCACTTATTGCGGAAAATAAACTCGACGCATTGTTCTTCTTTTGGGACCCTTTAAACCCTGCACCGCACGACCCTGATGTGAAAGCGTTACTGCGTTTGTGTTCAGTGTGGAACGTACCTGTAGCATGTACACCAGCAACAGCGGATTTGGTTATTACTTCACCGCTCTTTCTTTCGCCTGATTACAAGCCCGTTAAGCCGAACTTCTGAATTTAGTAGAGTTTAGTAGAGCGTGTTTGAAGAGACACAAAAAACGCAGATCCATTGTCGTGTGATATCTGCGTTTTTAATTAATATATTTTTATTCGGGAAACCAAAGCGGCACTACTCCCGCAAAAAATTGCTTAAACTATTAAGAGGCGCTCAGTATGCCCCTTAATTGTTTTTCTTCTTCGCGTTTGGCTTTTACTTCGGCTTGTTGAGACTCTGTTAATACTGCAAACATAGCTTGTCTGTGCTTGGCTTTGGCGACACCGGCCTCGACTAATTCATCTTTGTATTTTGCCAACAAAGCATCCCATGTATCTTGGGAAAACGTCTGAGTCAGCACAAGTTCGCGCTGGGCATCTTTGAAATTGCGCATCGTCTCTCTATTCGCCTTCGCGGTTGTTTTAAACGCTGCTTTAAGTGTTTGTAAACTCGCTATTTGCTCATCGCTCAATTCGATATCGCCGAATGGGCCTCTTTGGGCAGCGTGGGCGCGACCGTGTTGATGAAATTCTCCTTTGCGCAGACCTTTTGAGTCAGCGTGATCGTGTGAACGTTTTGAGCCATCTTTACGCTGAGCTTGTCTGGTTAGCAGTTCTTGTTGCTGCGCATCATCTAATACACTAAAAATATTGTATCTTAGTTGAGCAAGTGCGAAGTGCTTTGCTTCTCTTTCCTCTAGCTGAGATTGAATAAACGTGCGTAATTGCGCTTCAGTTGCTGTAGCTAAATCAAACGATGGCAATTCAATTTTATTATCTTCAAACGTACCAGCACTATTCTTAAATGCGCTGACGAGTGTTTTTATTTCTTCGCGTTGTGCATCACTTAATGACAATCCACGAAGATTTTTAACAATTTCTTTAACCGGCTGTTGGTGACGCATTTCATGATGATGCATTTCGCTACCAAATGGCTTGGCAATGGCTACACCACCAGCACTAATTGCTGCAATGATTACACTAGTAAGTAATAACTTTTTCATTGTCGTCTCCTTATTGTTCGGACAAGTTTAGTGTAACTCTGTGGTAAAAATATTCAGTCAACGAAACGTAAAGGTTCTGTAAAGGTGATGCCATTTCAAGATTGTGTCGGCCTGAAAAGATATAGTGGAAGTTTGTGAGTGCAAAAATCTATACGAATGCACGCAAACACTTTAGTTTATATAAAAGAGTGGCGTTATGAACCAAGCAGTCAGAGAATTTAATACCATGCATTCAGATTTTCATTTGCAATCAATTTTGGTCATAGATGACGATGTTGAGTTGACCGAAATGCTGTCGACGTACTTGACCAGTATGGGCTATAACGTCATCGTTAAAAATGACGGAGAAGCGGGCTTGAGTGAGGCGACCTCAGGCAAACACTACGACTTGATACTCCTTGATGTCATGATGCCAAAAATCGATGGCTTTGACGTGTTGAAAAAGCTTCGTGTTAGTCACACAACACCCGTGCTTATGCTAACGGCCCGCGGCGATGACTACGATAGAATTTTGGGGCTTGAGATTGGCGCCGATGACTACTTACCAAAACCATTCAATCACAGAGAACTTGTGGCTCGTATCAAGGCTATAGTGCGCCGTCATAATTTGTCGGCCTCCGGTGGGGCAATAGAGCAAGACTTATTGGTCAACGGTATTTTCCTTAGTCCAAGTAGTCAAATGGCGAAAGTTGATGATGTGGAGCTTGTGCTCACCACAACAGAATTTCTTATTCTTCGCTTGTTAATGTTGAATGTTGCAAACCGTGTTACTAAGGAAGAAATAAGTTTGAAAGTGTTAGGTAAACCGCTTCAAGCTTTCGATAGAAGCATCGATATGCACGTAAGTAACTTACGCAAAAAAATAAGCGCTGTAACAGTAGGTGAAAAGATTAAAACCATACGTGGGGTGGGCTACATGTTAATTGTGGGGAAATAGCTAATGCTCAGATCGTTACTACGCCACATAAACCCTGCACGTGCGATCATGGGGCGCCTCTTTTTGTGGTTTTGGGTGACTTTCATCGTTACTGCACTACTTGCCATTTGGGGCAGTCGTGTATTTTTTGAAGACTTGCAAGTAGTGGAGGTCAGACCCAAAGAAGTAGCAGAGCTTATGCGGGTTGCCGAGCGATTCAGTCACCCTCGTGCATTAGAAATAAGCTTAACTGAGCTACTGCATCGCAATTCTCGAGCTATTCGAGGTCGCTTGGTGGCAATCAACTTGTCCGATAACCAACTTGTGTCAGTGGGTGGGCCGCCACTGCGTGAAAATGACAAACGAGATTTACTTCGCTTAACTAATCAATCGTCTCCCATTGCCATAAAACGCGGTGCCATAAGGCTATTAGGGCCGGTATTCTTTGATCACAACAATTCACGTTATGCGCTTTTTTCTGCACGCTTGGATATGCCAGAAGACAAAGCGCCTCCAGTACTACTATTTTTAACCATCGCACTTATCACTACTACGCTACTTAGCTGGCTATTTGCCAAATCTCTAACTAGCCCTATTTTGCACATTCAAGGCTCTGCTAAAAAGCTGGCAAATGGCAATTGGCAAACGCGAGTTGGAAAAGCGGCTAATCGGCAGGACGAACTAGGGCAGCTTGCCCGCGACTTTAATTTGATGGCTGAACAGCTTGAGTCTATGTGGGGCGCGCAAAAAAGGTTACTAGCAGATGTTTCCCATGAGTTGCGTTCGCCATTGGCTAGACTTCAAATGGCATTGGGATTGGCGCATCAGCAAAATGTCGACCCTAAAACATTACAGCGCATAGAGCGAGAAGCAAATAGGATGGAAGCGCTTATTCAACAGCTGCTTACATTGAGCCGCGCTGAAGCAGGAGAAGTGTCTTTTCAACAGCAAGGGCTAAATGATGTGCTAAGTGATATATTGGTTGATGCACGTTTTGAAGCTGAGAGTAACAACAAGCAGTTACAAATTGCTTCGGTACCGTCAATTACCGTCAACGTTGATAGTATGATGTTTTGTCGCGCGGTTGAAAATGTATTACGTAATGCTATTCGCCACAGTCATCAGCTTGTGACTATAACGTTTAGCAAAGACAATCAAAACACATACATCCATATTACCGACGACGGCGAAGGGTTGAGTTCAGAGGAATGTGAGCGCATTTTTGCACCTTTCTATCGTGCGAGCCTTGCCCGTGAAAGAGAGTCTGGCGGAGTTGGATTGGGCTTATCCATTGCAAAAGCTGCCCTTGAGTTGCATCATGGGCGAATTACAGCTGAACAGGCTGATACGGGAGGACTAAGGGTTACTATCGCTCTCCCTTTGCAACGCAAAGTAGTTAATGCGGCTTCATCGTTGTAAATCAGTCACTGTGGCGCAATCAGCATTGTTGTGCTTCCTTAGTTTTTAGGCTGAAGTATCACTTAGTTAGAAGGTAACATCATGAGCTGGACGTTCACGTCTGAAACGAATTTAGCGACGACATTTGCAACGCAGATAAATCCTTTTTGGCAATCACAAGTCACCGAGAGTGAGTTTGTTGGGAAAGACAATGTTCCTGTACGTTATGCCTACTGTATTCCCGATAACGCAAAAGCAAGTATCGTTATTAGCTCGGGTAGAATTGAGTCGTATTTGAAGTATAAAGAGTTTATTTACGACTTATTTCAAAATGGTTTTGCCGTTTTTATTCTAGATCACCGCGGACAAGGGTTATCTGGGCGAATGACTCACGACCCACAGCACGGTTATGTTGCTAATTTTGATGACTATGTTGATGACTTAATTGCCTTTGTTGAATCGATTGTAAAACCGTTACAACAAGGCCCGCTTCATTTAGTTTGTCACTCTATGGGCGGCGCGATTGGGGCGCTCACCTTATTGCGCGTTCCCGCGTTATTTACTAAGGCTGTTTTGGCTTCCCCTATGTTTGGTATTAAACCGGCACTACCTAACTGGGTAGCTAACGGGCTTATACGTACAGGGCTTGCAGTAAACAGAATGAAAAAACGCGACTCTGGGTATTTCTTTGGTCAAACGCCTTACATCGCTTTTCCGTATTCATTAAACAAGCTGACCCACAGTAAAACCCGTTACACCTTATTTCGAGAGCTCTATGACGAAGAACAAGAAATTCAGCTTGGCGGTGTGACAACAGAGTGGTTGAAAGCGGCGCATGAAGCCATGAATACTATAGAAATCAGTGCTAAAGGGATAACGACCCCGTCACTGATATTGAGTGCCGACGGTGACAGCATTATTGATAACAAGCGTCAGCGTCGCGTTGCGAAGCAAATACCAAACGCAACTCTTGAAATCATTCCCCGAGCTTATCATGAGTTATTTACAGAATCTGATGAGATAAGAGATAGAACACTTACCCGTGTATTGGACTACTTAGTAGAATAATTCCGTGTAAAATAGCGCTCTTTTTGAAGCCTACTCATTGTCCAGTGTAAATACTGAAGGTAAATACAACACATGTTAGATATCGTACTGTATCAGCCCGAGATCCCACCGAACACGGGAAATATTATTCGTTTGTGTGCAAATAGTGGTTTTACATTGCATTTAATCGAGCCGCTTGGTTTTGAGTGGGATGATAAGCGTGTGCGTCGTGCCGGTTTGGACTACCATGAGTTTGCGCATGTAAAGCGCCACGCCAATTTAGACGCTTACCTTGCTGATGCCAAGCCCTTACGAGTATTCGCGTGTACCACTAAAGGCAAGGCGTTCCACAGTGACGTACAATATAAAAAAGGTGATGCGTTGTTATTTGGTCCGGAAACTCGCGGGCTACCCAATGACGTTATAGAAGCATTGCCACCAGAGCAGCGTGTTCGAATTCCTATGTTGCCTGATAGTCGCAGTATGAACCTGTCTAATGCGGTGTCTGTTTTTGTGTATGAAAGCTGGCGTCAACTTGGTTATGACGGTGCGCGCTAAGAAGTATTAATTAGGTACATACCAATAAGGCTGAATTACTCAGCCTTATTTTTTTACTAATAGTGATTTTTGCTGCACGCGCTAGTGTCACGCTTCTTGTTTTAAATCTCGACCAAGCAAAGCGAGGGCTGCGTCTTTCGGTGATTTTCCGTGATAAAGCACAGCATAGATCTGTTCACAAATAGGCATTTCAACGCCTACTTTTTGCGACAGAATGTGTACTTCCTCTGTGTTGCGGTACCCTTCAACCACTTGCCCAATTTCGGTTATTGCAACGTCTACGCTCTTGCCTTGACCTAAGGCCAAGCCGAAGCGACGATTACGTGATTGATTGTCGGTACACGTTAATACCAGATCGCCTAACCCTGCCATACCCATAAAGGTTTCGGGGTTCGCACCAAGCTTAATACCTAAGCGAGAGAGCTCTGCTAAACCTCGTGTTATCAGCGCCGTTCGCGCATTGGCACCAAAGCCAAGGCCATCGGCCAAGCCAGCGCCAATTGCGATAACATTTTTTACCGCGCCACCAAGCTGAACGCCGGTAAAGTCAGAGTTTTTATATACTCTAAAAGACTTTGAACAGTGTAATTTTGCTGCAAACTCATCGCTAAGCTTATCATCGGTAGACGATAATGAAATTGCCGTAGGTAGTCCCGCGACCATTTCTTTAGCGAAGGTTGGCCCAGACAGCACCGCCAAGGGATATTGAGTACCCAATATTTCTTCAGCAACATCGCGTAACAAACGGCCGGTTTTTGGCTCTAAGCCCTTAGTGGCCCAAATAATGCGATGCTGAGGCGTTAACATAGGTTTCAGTGTGTCGAGCATGGCGGAAAACGCGTGACTGGGTACTACGACCAAGATATCTTGGCTGGCTGCGACCACGTCTTGCAAGTTAGCATTAATTTGCAAGGCATCAGGAAACGTTGCCCCAGGTAAGTAACGGGCGTTTTCTCTTGTTGCTGCCAGTTCAGCCATGTGCTCGCTGTCTCGCCCCCATAAAATGGTTGGCGTGCCATTTCTAGCCAGACAAAAAGCAAGGGCGGTGCCGTAAGACCCCGCCCCCAATACTGAAACCGAATTCGACTTCATGTTCACGTGCTTCACGTCCACCTAATTAGGCGTCCATTTTTGGCGCTTCGCCTTGTGCTTGTTGTGCACGTTTTTGCACGTAAGCTGCGAAGATTGCATCAAAGTTAACTGGAGCAAGGTTTAGTGGAGGGAAAGTTCCACGGTTTACTAAGTTCGAGATAGTTTCACGAGCATAAGGGAAAAGCATGTTCGGGCAGAATGAACCCAACGTGTGTGCTTTGTTTTGATCTGGCATATCGCCAATTGCAAAAATACCCGCTTGTTGCACTTCACACAGGAACGCTGTTTCTTCGCCTAGCATTGCTGTTACGGTTACCGACAAGATAACTTCAAATACATTTTCGTCTAACTTGTTAGTGCTAGTATCGATGTCTAGTTTAATTTCTGGCTTCCACTCTTTGGTGAAAACAGCTGGTGCATTCGGTGACTCAAAAGAGATGTCTTTTGTGTAAATGCGCTGAATATTGAACTGTGCAGTTTGTTGCGCTTGGCCGCCTGCGGCTTCTTCATTAGTTGTCTGATTTTCGTCAGCCATGGTATTTCCTATTTATTTATCGTTTTAATTTAATGTAGTGCGTTACTGAATACGCTGGCGCGTTATGCTAAACCCAACTTGGTGTCTAGTGCGCTTTGCGCCTCTAGTGCCATCATGTCATCACAGCCACCGATGTGCTGATCATCAATAAAAATTTGAGGTACAGTCCAGCCGCCATTCGCTCGCTCAATCATTTCATCACGTAGCTCTGGCTTAAGGTCTATTGGGTATTCAATAAAGGCTACACCTTTTTGCGTCAACAATGCTTTGGCACGGTGACAATATGGGCAGTGCCCTTTGGTGTAAAGCTCTACTTTACTCATTTTGGTTACCTGTTATTTTGAGACGGGAAGGCTAGCGCTTTGCCACGCATTCATACCGCCTTTTAAAACACTTACATTTGCAAAGCCATCTTTAAGCATCGCATTCGCTGTACCACGAGCTTGATTACCCATAGCGCATACTACGATAATGGGTTTGTCTTTGCTGTTTTCAAGCTTCTTGAAGTTTTTCTCTCTAAGCTCTTCAGGTTTTATTTGCTTGGCACCCAGAATATGGCCTGCTTTAAACTCTTTCGCTGGGCGCATGTCAAACACAATTGCATCGTCTTTGTTCATCAGTAGCGTAGCTTCGTGTGTACTCACTTCTTTAACTGACGACGTCAATGCACTGATATAGCTGAATATCAGCATAGCGACGAGTGCAACCCAAATACCAGCAAGAACGATGTTGTTGCTAGCAAACTCTATTAGTTGATCCATTACCTCTAACCCTGTCTACAGACCTTGAAAAGAGTGCAAAGTATATAGAAAAATGGGCGAGAAACCAGCCTGCCATGGTTTGCATTTGTATTTGCGCTTTGTGTTAAGTTTAGATGGTTGATATTACAGATAAATTGCACTGGGCTTATGGGATTGCCTCAGATACACTGAACAACAGACTATGTGCAATATGCACTGGTTATATTTTCAAAACCATTTTTGCAATGAAACAGGCTTTATTCATAGATTATGTTTTTTCGCTTTCAGTTCCTAATTTTTACCGTGCTGTATTCTTCGATACTGGTGCTGTGGAGTCATGGGGCATTTTCACAGGAAAGTGACAACACGCAGCAAGAAAGGTTAGCAGAGCTACAAGCTGAACTTCGCGCTCGTCAACAAGTCCTCGACAATAGTAAAGCTAGTGCACAGGAACTTGAAAGTGTACTTAAGTCCTCAGAGCTCGAAATCGCTAACGTGGCGAAAGCATTAGCCACTACCAAACAACGTCTAGATGATATTTCACAAGAACAAGCGGAACTTAGCAAAGAACAAAGCGAGCTAAAGGCGGCTATTAGGAAGCAGCAGTCTTTGTTATCTAGCCAATTAAAAAGTGCCTTTATGGCGGGGCATTACGATTATGCCAAGATGCTATTTTATCAAGATGATGCTCGGACATTTGAGCGGGTAATTACGTACTATCAGTATGTTGCTAAAGCGCGTCAGAAGGAGATAGAAAGTTTTAGAGGTAATGTGGCGCGACTTGAAGAAGTGAATGTTGAGCTAGATGAAAAGGCGCAGTCACTTGCATCATTGCAGTCTCAGCAAGAAGGGCAGCGCGCAATATTGATCACGCGCCAAGATGATCGCAAAGCCACATTGAAAAAGATAAACCAAACTATAGCCACTGAAAATCAGAAAATAGCAGCGCTTCAAGAAGATGAACAAGCGTTGAAAGATGCTATAGAAGCTGCGCGCATCGCCGCAGAAAGAGCTGCTCGCGAGGCGACAGTGTCACTAGACGGGTTAACCAAGCTTAAAGGTAAACTGATTAAGCCCGTAGATGGGCGAGTTAGAGCGTTATTTGGCAACAGACGGCAAGGGCAAGTACGCTGGAAAGGTATTATTATTGATGGCGCTGAAGGCTCGCCAGTGAACAGTATTGCGCCAGGGAAAGTGCTTTATGCAGATTGGCTACGCGGGTTTGGCTTGGTGTCTATTGTTGATCATGGCGACGGTTACATGAGTGTGTATGGTCACAACCAAGCGCTCCTTAAGCAAGCGGGAGATGAAGTGCGTAGTGGTGAGCGCATTGCTTTGGTTGGGCGCAGTGGAGGGCAGGAATACCCTAATTTGTACTTTGAAATTCGCCACAAAGGAAAAGCACTAAACCCAACCGCATGGATACGATAATACGAATTCGTCTTAATATACTTTTATTTGTTCTCACATAACGCAGATTTGTTGAATCCTGAACATTAATTGGTATGCTATCAGTCCATGGAAGGAAAGTATGAGAAAGGTATGTAAGCTACCACTTCAAAATACGACCTCCAAATGCGCTAAAAAATAATGATAAAAAATGGATTAATTTAGATGCCGTTGCGTCTTGCTATAACGTGCTGGCTGTTTTTGCTGAGCGGGTTATTTTGCCATTCAGTGTTGGCAAAATCTGACATAATAATAATTCTTGATGACCTTGGTTATAGGCCGTCCGATGTCGCTGCTTTCTCGCTTCCTAAAGAAGTCACTTTTTCTATTCTCCCACAAACACCGCTATCTGATGATATTGCCAAGCGTGCCGAGCAAGAGGGGCGTGCGGTGATGTTACATATGCCAATGCAATCGCAAAATGGCATGAACATGGGGCCATTGGGGTTGTCAACAGACATGTATGCAGGCGCAATTACCCACACCCTAAGACAAGCCATAAAAAGCGTACCCAATGCTATTGGTGTTAATAATCACATGGGAAGCGCATTTACCGGACAAGAACAAGCGATGGAAGCCTTAATGCGCGAAATCAAAAGGCAAGGTCTGTTTTTTGTCGATAGCCGTACAACTGTGTTAACCAAAGGGGCAAAAGTGGCGCAGCGTCTTGGTGTGCCAAGCACAAGTCGCCATGTTTTTCTAGACAATGATCTTGATGAAGAGGCTTTACTTAGGCAGTTCAACCGAATGAAGCGCATTGCGAAGAAACAAGGCCAAGTGGTCGTCATTGGCCACCCGCATCCCGAAACCGTGGCGTTCTTGCAACAGCACTTGCCCTCGCTACAAGGTGAAGGCTTTAATTTAATGTCTATGGCTGACTATTTTGCCCCTACGGAAGAACTCGCATCAACAGCAATGCCTGATATTTCACGCTCAGCACCGAACGAATAATCTCATAAAAAGAAGGCTTTACGGTTTTTGCTTTACCAAGTCTCTCCTCTTCCGGCTGAGTACTTAGGCTAAATCCTGCTTGATAAGATCAAAATTTACTATTCCACCGTTTTCTATTTAATCAATTCTGTTATAATATAACGTCTCTAGAGAAATAGCGGTAAGCAGGGTAATGAATCCAATAGAAGAGAATCCAACGAAACTAGACAAACTTGGCATTTGGGTGTCGAGCTTGTGCGCGTTGCATTGTCTTGCGTTACCTGTGTTAATTCCACTTTTACCACTGATTGGCTCAAGTTTTTTTGCGCAAGTGTGGTTTGAACGCACCATATTAACGTTTTCGCTTTTGGTTGGCGGGGTAGCACTACTAAGCGGAGCATGGCGTTATCACGGCAAATATTACCCTTTAGGGCTACTTTTCAGTGGTGGTGCAATTTATTGGTTTAAAGATATGTTTGGTCATGATTATGAGCCTTTCACTATAGCAGTCGGCGCTATGTTGATTGTTGCAGGTCATTGGGTAAACATGCGTCTTTGTCGCCAGTGCAAGTGCTGCAAAAATACCGTTTTTACAGAGCACTTTTCAACAGAAATGAAGTGATTTTACGGATGTAAAACGCTAAGAGCCTTATCTGGCACATTGGTAAATATGCCGGTAACGCCCCACTTTTCAAGCATTCTCATATCTTCTGGCTCGTCCACCGTATACACATAAACGTTAAAGCCTTCGGCGAGAACGCGCTCCACAAAACTCTTATCAACCGCATCTAATGCAATATTCACTGAATAAGCGCAAAGCGCTCGTGCACTGGCGGTACAGTCTAATTCATAGCTAGCTGATAGTGCGCCAATTTTCACTTCAGGCCAAAGGGCCGCGATGTCTCGAAGCCAATGATGGTTGAATGAAGATACAAGTACATTCTCTTCGAGCACTTGGCTTTGAGCTAATGCCGTTTTCACATCATTAACCCACAGGGCTACGTCAACTAAGTGCTTAATTTCAATATTGCACCATTTACCGCGAGGAATGGTATTGAGTGTTTCTGATAAGGTGGGGATCTGCTCGCCATCACCGATATCGAGCATTCTTAATTTATCCCACGGCTGTGAAAGCAAATATCCTTGAGTATTCGTCCGTCGAATCAATGTGCGATCATGAAAAACAATAATGCCGTCAGTGTGTTGATAGGTATCAAACTCAATGCCATCTGCACCTATTTCAAAGGCAAGATTAAACGCTTTTAACGTATTTTCAGGGGCTAGTTTGCTAGCACCGCGATGAGCATAAATGCGCATAGATAATCCTTCGAATTAAGAGTCACTACTGTGCAGCTTGTGTGCATTGAGCGTTTCATACACAGAGGCAGAGGTAATCAAAATTCCACCTAACAAGGTAGTCCATCCTGGCTTCTCGTTAAGTAATACGATGGCTAGAAACACCCCGTACAAAGGCTGCATACAAGCGATAAGTGAAAAAGTTTTGGCTCGTAAATGACGTAAGCTAGCTGCAATAAGTGCGTGTGGTAGCGCAGTAAATACAGTACCAAGTAACAAAAGCATTAACCAAGAATTCGTTGATGCATTAAGGATATTACCGCTTCCCACTGGTAGCATAACTATGGCGATAATCAAAGTCTGCCATGCCATTGCTTGCGCACCACTGTAATGTTTGAAGTGCTTGCGGTGGAATAGGTTTCTAAATGAATACAGAATAGCTGAGGCAATTCCAATAAGCACACCGAGTGTTACGTCATTTTCCAGTGTATTTTCAGGCACAATTAGGTAAACACCCACAATAACCGTTAGGGTAGAAACGATGTCTTGCCATACTAAGCGAACCCGCTCGAAAAATGGCTCGATAAGTACCGTAATGACAGGGAAGGTAAATAGGGCAATCATGCCAACGGAAACCCCCGCGTATTGCATGGCTGCGAAATAAGTAACCCAATGCAGGGCCATTAATAAACCCAACCCGACTGCAACGCCGTAGTCTTTTTTGCAGTTTAGCGTTATTTTGTGTTTCGCTATTTTTAAAAATGCGAATAACGCCACGCACGCAAAAATAGAGCGCATCAGCGTGATGTCACTTGCACTTAGCGGCACTACTCTTGAAAAGAGGGCAGTACCGCCCAACAGCATAATTGTAAAATGCAGTGATACCAGGCTTTTCTTTACCGGATCCATTGCTTAGCTGTCAGCTTTTTCTGAGTTGTCTTGCTGTTTGTCTTCGTTGCTTTCAACGGTATCAGTTGCTGCTGAATCGCCTACACGCACTGCCATTGGTTTACCTAAACGCGTAACAAGCCCAGGGGTAAGATCTTCAAAGTTGATCATGTCTTTTTCAAAGCACACGACAATCGTTGAGCCTAGTTTAAAGCGGCCAAGTTCAGCACCTTTTTCTAATTTAACTGCAGCTTCACTGTCGCTGTCATAAGACCAATGCTGTACGTTTTTTCCGGCAGGTGGCGTAACAGTGCCTGCCCAAACGGTTTCAATACTGGCGACGATGGTAGCGCCTACTAAGACCATAGCCATTTTACCTACTGGCGTATCAAATAAGGCGACAACACGCTCGTTTCGAGCAAATAGGCCTGGAATATTCTGTGCCGTAAGTGGGTTTACCGAGAACAGCTCTCCAGGAACATAAATCATGTCGGTGAGCGTACCTTCAATTGGCATATGAATTCTGTGGTAATCACGAGGGGCAAGGTAAATGGTTGCAAATTTTCCGTTTTTAAAGGGGGCGGCAATGTCAGGCTTGCCACCCAATAAGGTTGTCAGGCTAAAGTCATGGCCTTTTGCTTGAAAAATACTGTCGCTGTTAATGTCACCAAACTGACTAACCGTGCCGTCAACAGCATGGATTAAAACATCATTGTTTTCATCGATTGTGCGCACATCTGGTTTCAGTGGACGAGTGAAGAATGCGTTGAAACTGCGGTAATGCGTTGGATCTTCATACAAGGCTTCTGTCATATCGACCTTATATTGCTTGATAAACAGCTTGATGAAAAACGTGGTGACACTACCCATTTCAGCTTCAGCAAGTTTACCTACCAAACGAGACAGCAAATGTTTAGGGGTAACGTACTGCAAATTAACTTTTAGCCAATCTAACACAAAACTTCTCCATTTCTTTAACGGGCGCAATTGTACCTTAACTAATAGCACTTCGGGCAACTTTAAGATTATGGATGCGACGAATTAGCTATAAGCATCGAATGCGCAGGTTATGGGCACTTAAATTAATGAAGTAGTGAGTAAATCTTTTGTATATGTAGCTAGATTTATATTAAGGGACCTGTAAGTCAGGCCCCGGGAGGTTGGCTATGACTAGGACGCTGTTCTTCCATTGTAGTAAGGATCTTATGATAGCTTTCGAAGCGTTCCGCGCTAATCTTGCCTTCTTCGACAGCTTCTCTTAACAGACAGCCAGGGTCGTTCAAATGCTTACAATCTCGAAATTTACACCCACCCAAATAATCTCTGAATTCTTTAAAGCCCCATGTGATACGTTCGGTGGGAATATGCCATAGGCCGAATTCGCGGACTCCAGGTGAGTCGATTAAATCGCCACCTGCTGGTAAATGTAATAATTTGGCTGCAGTCGTCGTGTGTTGACCAAGACCAGAATTATCGGAAATTTCACCGGTCAATTCATCGGCGTCGGGTAGAACTTGATTGATCAAGCTAGACTTGCCTACACCCGATTGCCCTACAAATACACTGATATTGTCATTGAGATATTCGTTAAGCGAATTTATACCTTCACCTGTTTTACAACTGGTGAAGAGCACTTCATAACCCAATGCTTCATATGTTTGCAGCTGTGTTTTAACAGTTTCGCGCTCTTCTTCGCTTAGTAGCTCGACTTTGTTCAATACCACCAGTGGAGTAATACCAATATCTTCACAGGCTACTAAATAGCGGTCGATAATATTCAGGGACAATGAAGGTAGAATGGCGCTTACTACAATAATGCGGTCTATATTTGCAGCAATTGGCTTTATCCCGTCGTAATAATCAGGGCGAGTAAGCACGGAATGCCTATCTTTGACTATTTCAATAACCCCGCTTACGCCAGACTCCGCGTCGTCACCTTTGCTGAAAAAAACTTTATCACCACACACCACAGATTCGACAGTTCGGCGAATATGGCAACGAGATACAACCCCCTGAGTGTCTTCAACATCGGCGTGTTTCCCGAAGCGACCTATAACGGTGCCGCTTTCTAATGTGCTTTCATCTAGGTTAGCCGCACCTTTAGAGGCGTGTTTTTCACGCAAGCGTTTGCTTCTGTTCGCTGCAACTTGGCGTTTCTGTCGTTGAGTAAGTTTTGGTTTTTTCGCCACGATTCTTGTCTAGTTCACGTATACTATGGCAATAATAACGTTTGTCGGGCATGGTTACCATGTTTGAAGCGCAAAGAGGAATACAATGAGTAAACACGATAACAACCTAGTTTGGATTGATATGGAAATGACAGGGCTTGACCCTGAAACTTGTGTAGTCATGGAGATTGCTACCATAGTAACCGATTCCCAACTGAATATTCTTGCTGAAGGGCCGGTTATTGCTGTGCATCAGCCTGACAGTGTATTGGATAACATGGATGAATGGTGCACGCGAGTACATGGTGAAAGTGGCTTGACCGACCGCTGTCGTGCCAGCAAAACTGATGAAGCAGAGGCGGCTAAGCAGACAATTGCGTTCCTTGAGCAGTGGGTTGATGCGGGTAAGTCACCGCTATGTGGAAATACCATAGGTCAAGATAGACGCTTTATGGTGAAGTACATGCCTGAGCTTGAAGACTACTTTCACTATCGCAGTATTGACGTAAGTACCATTAAAGAATTGGCGCGACGCTGGAAACCCGAAGTCCTTGACGGATTTAAAAAGAAAGGTGTGCACTTGGCGCTAGACGATATTCGCGAGTCCATTGAAGAAATGCGCTATTATCGTGAGAAAGTGTTTACGATTTAAGCATTCAAACATCGAGGTGCAAAAAAAGTAGAATTAAAGGTTGCGTTACACCAAAATTTTTGTAAAATGCGCACCACTTCAAACGAAGTACCTCTTTTGTTGCGGGAATAGCTCAGTTGGTAGAGCACGACCTTGCCAAGGTCGGGGTCGCGAGTTCGAATCTCGTTTCCCGCTCCAAATTTAAATCTAGGTGTCTAGATTGTCTTAAAGATGCAAAGCATCGACTCTATGCGGGAATAGCTCAGTTGGTAGAGCACGACCTTGCCAAGGTCGGGGTCGCGAGTTCGAATCTCGTTTCCCGCTCCAAATTTTCAAACATATCAAAATCTAATTGCTAAGATAGTTGTATCTGTGCGACCCCTTGGTGGGCCCGCGACCGAGTGTCGGCCAGTTGGCGAATCTCGTTTCCCGCTCCAAATTTTCAAACATCTCAAAACCAAAAGCTAAGATAGTTTTATTTATACTACTCTTTGATGGACTCGTGACTTCATTTACAGTTCTGCGGCCGTTCGTCATTCTGTAACGAAGTCTTGGCTATTGTGAATAGATTTTGGGTAAATATGCTCTCCACTGAGTGCGTCATAATGGTGCAGTTTACGCTTCGGGATTCTAAAGTCTCGCTAAAGCCTAATATAAAGGGCGTCTTCAATAGGTCTCATTGGTGCAATGACGAAATGTAACTTCTCTATTTGCCCTTTATTGAGAATGTAATCATTTTTTTTGAATAAGTATCTTAATTTCGCTGGTTTTTGTGCTTTTTTATATTAGAATGCGCGCAAATTTCGGCACGCTTTCTGCTGTACGTTTTTCTGATAACAACAATCCGCTATGTATTTTGGGCGAAAACACTTGTGAACAGGCAAGTTTGTTTCAGAAAGCGAATAAAACCAGTGAAACACCACGCCGAAATGCAAATTCAAAACGCTAGAACGCGACGATAAGAAGGATTCTGTTTCTCCAAAGGAATGGTCATGTGTGGTTCAAAAGCATTATCAATCTAGAGAGAAAATAAATGTTTAAGAAAAGCGCCCCTTTTCATTTTTCTGCCGTTGCTGGCGCAGTACTCGCGTCATTTGCCAGTCAAAACGTTTATGCGCAAGACGTTGAAATAAACGAAAAGCAAATCGAAAAAGTTGAAGTTACAGCAACGCGCCGTAGTGGAACACTTCAAGAAGTACCAATCAATATATCTGCTTTGACCTCTGACGTACTCGATCAACAAAACATCGAAGACCTTGATGCCGTTGCGCGTTGGGTTCCGGGGCTTACCGTAACTGACCAAGGTGGCCGTAATGACTCTCCTATTATAGTTCGAGGCCTAAATACCAACTCATCTGGCCCCGGCTCTAATGGCGGTACGGTTGCTACGTATTTTGGTGACATTCCTCTATTTTTGAACATGCGACTAGTCGATGTAGATAGGGTCGAAGTACTGATTGGTCCGCAGGGCACACTATACGGTGCAGGTACACTTGGTGGTGCTATCCGTTATTTGCCAAAAAATGTTGATTTAGAGTTCATGTCAGGTGAAATAACGGGTGATGTTTTCAGCATTAATGAAAGCGACTCTCTTGGCGGCGAAAGCAGTATTGTATTCAACGCTCCTCTTATTGAAGGTGAGTTAGGCATTCGTGCGTCACTTAACTATTTTAACAATCCAGGATTCTTGGACTACAACTACGTTGTTAGAGAAGGTGGTGTTTCATTGCCTGATCCAGATTGGTCAAATGCGGATGAAGTGAATAACAATCTGAAACGCGTTGAAGACGCAAACGGTGAAGATACGCTTACAGGGCGTATTGCTGTGCGTTGGATGCCAAATGATTGGTTCGACAGTACGCTAACTTATTTCTATCAGAAGCAAGATGTAGAAGGGCGTTCAATTACACATTACGATTCACTATCTGCCGATAACCCACTTAGCGAGGTAATTGGTAAGTACGAATCGGCCTATCGTTATGAAGAACCTCGTGAGAAAGAAGATGAATTGCTAAGTTTGGAAATGAAAGCCGACCTTGGTTTTGCTGAGCTCGTGTCGGCGACAGGTTTATCTAATTTTGATGCGGTAGGACAACGGGATCAAACGGATTTGCTTATTCGTTTAGACTTCGGATATGAAGAGTTTCCATCATTTTCGGCATATACAGAAGAAGTCGAAGAGCGTGAAGTATTTACTCAAGAGCTTCGTTTAGTGTCTCTCACGCCAGGCCCATTGTCTTGGATCATTGGTGGATTTTACTACGACACTGAAAGCGAAGGGTCCAGCAAAGAATTTACACCAAATTTTGATACTTATGCCATAGATGTGTGGGGTATAGATGGTAACTATCGACCTGATGCTCTTGAATACTATTCTGTAGATGAATCAAAAGTGAGGGAAAGGGCGCTTTTTGGCGAACTTACTTACGAGCTTACAAATGATTGGGACGTAACGCTTGGTCTACGCGCTTATGAGTACGAAGTTAATGCTCGCTCCGCAGTTGATTTGCCACTTTATTTCTCAGTGTTTGAAGGTAGAGAGTCTGACTCCATTGTTTTGGAATACAAACCTACGAAAGCAAAAAACGATGGAACTTTATTTAAATTTAACACCAGCTACCAATTTACCAACAATACCATGGCATACCTTACAATCAGTGAAGGTTTCAGGATCGGTGGCGCAAATGGTGTAGCTGCGTGTTTAGATGACATTGATGAGCTAGATAATCAGACTGTATGCGCATTGGAGAATGAACAGCTATACGATGCTGATACTACCCAAAACTATGAATTGGGATTAAAAACCAACTTCTTTAAAAACAGGTTGCAACTTAACAGTGCACTTTTCTATGTTGATTGGCAGGACCCACAGGTATCTGGTGCGACAGTTAATGGTCAGCAGCCTATTACAGTTAACGCTGAGGGCGCAGAATCTAAAGGGGTTGAGCTGTCTCTACGCGGTATCATTGGTGATAATATCACTACTTATGCTACTTACGCTTACACCAAAGCTGAGCTAACCGCTGATGCGCCATACTTGTTCGGGGTGTACGATGAGCAAGGTACTGCGTTACAAGATTTCTACGATGGTAAAGACGGCGACAGATTACCTGGTACCGCTGAGCATCAGTTCTCGTTTGGTATTACTTACAGCCAAGACATCTTTGACGATAAGATGCTAAATATTAACTACGGTATTACCGCACAAAGCGATGTCTATACTACCGTGGGACTACGCCAAGACGGTGAAGCGTTGGCGGGTTATGCTATCAGTAATTTGAATGCCACTATATCTGATGAAGATTGGTCGGTTACACTTTATATCGACAACTTATTTGATAAGTATGCAGTTAACTCAGTGCGCAGACATGTGGGCGATATCGGCTTGGGTCAATACAGTGATGTACTTCAGCCCAATGGTACTGATCTACAGCGTAACTACGGTAAATATGTCATCACTCCACGCACCATTGGTTTGATGTTTAAGTACCAGTTCGGCATGTAGGCTCTAAATGTAGTATCTTAATGTTGAATACATGAATTATCAGGCGCTTATGCTGTTGGTGTAAGCGCCTTTTTTATACTTCGAAATTTTTTAATAGGCTCTACCTTGTAAGAGCTAGTTAATAAGAGTTAGTTGATAAGAGCTATGAGCGCAGTAAATTCCCGTCTTGATGACGCCGTTAAGTATCTCTCTGAACGAAACTATCAACAGGCACACCAGTGCTGCGTTGAGGTCATCAAGCAAGCGGGCCCCCATCCTCATGCGTAGTTTTTTATTAGGCATGCTTCACATTGAAATAGGGCAGGTGGAAAAAGCTATTGCACTACTTAACAAGTCGAATGATATTGAACCACGCCCCATTACATTTGCTTATTTAGCCAAATGCCATGCACTAAAAGGGGATATGCCTCAAGCGTTAAATTGTGTTGCAAGTGCTCCTGTAGATGAACTAAACCGCGCACTCGACCTTGATACAGTGGGCGTATCATTATCTCGCGTAGGTTTACACGAAAAAGCGGTCGGGTATTTTACTAAAGCACTCGACATTGCGCCTTCGAACCCTCAGTTCAATTATAATTTTGCCGTAAGTGCTAAATTTGCCGGCAATTTCAAGGTTGCACGTGAGCACTTTGAGCGCGCAATAAAACATGCACCAGATTTTTACCAAGCCCATTTTGCGTTATCTGACTTAGGCGGAATAAACGAGGCCAGCAATCATTTAAAACAGCTAAGCCAACTTGAAGAAAAAGTACAAGCGCAGCCAGAAGGAAGGTTACACATAGGTCATGCACTCGCCAAAGAGCATGAGGCACTAGGACAGTTTGATAAAGCATTTGAAGCGCTCGTGCATGCAAAGCTTCCTCATAAACAGCGTAGCGTAAATACCCTTTCCGATTATCAATCTATCTTTAAACATTTGTATCAGAACTTAACCATAACATCGGCAAAGAGTGAGGAAACCAGTAACGCACCTATTTTTGTTGTAGGAATGCCAAGAAGTGGTACCACATTAGTAGAACGAATTTTGAGTCATCACTCTGAGGTTGCATCAGGTGGTGAGTTACAAGATTTTGGTGTGGCGGTGAAAGAAGTTACACAAACCTCAAGTCAACTAGTGCTGGATGCACCAACAATTGAAAAAGCCTATCACTGTGACATGACAGCTATTGGTGCACGTTATATAGAACGCACTGGTTTTTTACGTCAAGGTGCGACACATTTGGTGGATAAGCTGCCGTTTAATTTTTTCTATATTGACCTTATTCGCCGTGCGCTACCGAATGCCAAAATAGTGTGCTTAATGCGTGATCCAATGGATACTTGCGTAGGTAATTTCAGGCAGCTTTTTTCGATAAACAGCCCGTATTACGCTTATGCGTATGATTTAGAAGTGATAGGGCAGTTTTATTTAGCATTTGATAAGTGGATAAGTACATTTGCACAAGCGCACCCCGATAGTATTCGTGTGCAATCTTATGAAGCGCTTGCGCATTGTCCAGAAAAAGAAGTTAAAGATTTGCTGGATTTCTGTGGGTTACCTTGGGAGTCACAATGTATTCAGGTGGAAAATAATAATCTGCCAGTTTCCACTGCAAGTAAAGTGCAAGTGAGGGAGCCTATCAATACCAAGTCCATTGGCCGATGGCGACATTATGAAAAGCAAACAGCGACGCTTCAAGGGTTATTGGCAACGAGATAAAACGGAAAGCAGATCAAAAGCGGAATTTGCGTTAATTCCACTGTATAAAAGTAACATTTATGTTAATGTGCTTGAAACTGGTCAAACCAGATGTGGCGACATAGTGATAAGTGTCAGTACGAATAATACGGATACGAAGGTAAGTACAAATCTATATAAGGTAAATTCACGGTATATAGACGGTAATCACACGGTAAACACAGATGCTCGCCATATAAATTCAAAATTAACGATTAATAGACCCGAATACAGTGTGGAAACTATGTCTAAGAATTATGTACTAAACACTTACGCCAAATTTGTGAATCTTCCTTTTGGTAAGAAATTATTTAGCTGGTACTCGGCACGAAGAGCACCATATTTCTCGACAGTGTCACCTGTCATTACCGATATCAAACCAAATTACTGCGAAGTACTCATAAAAAAGCGTAAAGCGGTGCAAAACCACATTGGTACGGTACATGTCATTGCCATTTGTAACGGTCTTGAAATGGCGATGGGGTTTATGTGTGAAGCATCTATTCCTAAACATTTGCGATGGATCCCAAAAGGCATGGATGTTAAGTACCCTGCCAAGGCAAACTCAGATATTCGATGTGTTGCTGAAGTGCCAGCGGACGCTTGGAAACCAGGTGACTTACCTATTGCGGTAAAAGCTTACAACGCTGATGGTGCTGTCGTTGTTGATGGAACCATTACTGTTTGGGTAAGTGAAAAGCGCTAAGCTAAAATCACATCTCACTGATGTGAGCACATAAAAATAGAGAGGTCGCCTTCAGATAGCGGCCTTTTTATTTTATATCGTATCGACTTATTGATCATGGAAATTACCTTGCAGGGCATGCTAGCCTCGGCGAATGAACAAGGTAATTTAGCAGCTTCGTAGAACGGTCAACCCACCTAATTTTTACTACATCTATTTTTCTGTTTGACAGTTTTTCAAAACCCAACTAAGAATAACGTGTGAAGCGACTAAGGCGTTTTACCAGTAGTCAATTTCATTACTTTTTTGCGTAAATATTTCATTGTGGAAGAGGTTGAGATGTCAGTGATCACAAAAGAACAAGTAGTTGGTAAGCCCTTTGTAGATAGAAGAAATTATCCTTATGGATTTGCGCGTTCGGGCGATTTTTCAATTAACGAAAGCAAGTTATTGCAAGCACACGGTAGTTTGTTTGCGGCGC
Source organism: Alteromonas sp. KUL42 (assembly GCF_006538325.1). Taxonomy (GTDB): domain Bacteria; phylum Pseudomonadota; class Gammaproteobacteria; order Enterobacterales; family Alteromonadaceae; genus Alteromonas. The sequence goes on along the minus strand of NZ_BJKK01000005.1, from coordinate 182,070 downwards.
TGGTTGATGGCAAGATAACACCTTCGAGCGACGAAGAACAGGCGTATCTAGAGTCGGCTTTGGGGCATCGTGACCCTGCTACTCCGCAAGAGAGAGTGTGGTTAAAGTATCAATCGAGAATTAATCGACCTAAAACAGCAAGTATCTACGGGTCAAAACGCGCGATTGCGGAAGATATAGACGATGAAGAGGTAAGTGATAATAGCGACCTCGATATCGATCTCGACGACTAAGGCGTGTTGTGCTCTGTGCAGTGGTGAAGTTCATCTTCAACATTTACCCATTCCATCACGCCAAGTTAACATCCTAAAAAATGTTAACTTGGTGTAAATTTTCATCCTAATATTGGTGAAAAACACATCTTTATCGAAATGTTTATCCTAATTATTGCGAATATTGGGATATGTATCTCACTTTTGTGCAAATTAGTGTTTTATCTTCCTATCACCTTAGATATAGTCGGGGGCATCGTCAACGTACGCTGACAAACCCCAACCCAAAACAGGAGAAAGCACTGTGAAAATGATGTCGGGCGCAGCCATGGTGGTAGAAGCGCTAAAAGATGTAGGAGTGACACATGTGTTCGGTTACCCAGGTGGTGCCGTTCTTGACATTTATGATGCGCTATTTGCGCAAGATGATGTCAAACACGTCCTCGTACGTCATGAACAGGCAGCCGCTCATATGGCGGATGGTTATGCACGTTCAACTGGCAAAACCGGCACAGTGCTCGTCACATCTGGTCCAGGTGCAACCAATACAATAACCGGTATTGCAACAGCTTATATGGACTCTATCCCGATGGTTATTTTGTCGGGGCAGGTGCCTTCAATGCACATTGGTGAAGATGCATTCCAAGAAACCGATATGGTAGGGTGCTCACGTCCTATTGTTAAGCATAGCTTTTTAGTTAAACGCGCTGTGGACATTCCAGAAGCTATCGCTAAAGCCTATTATATCGCTAATACTGGCCGTCCTGGTCCAGTTGTTGTTGATTTGCCAAAAGATATTGTAAACGTAGCTGAAGAACACCCTTATGTGTTCCCTAGCGACGTGACTATGCGTTCTTACAACCCAACAGAAAAAGGGCACCCTAAACAAATTAAGAAAGCGGTAGAGTCGCTACTTAAAGCGGAGCGCCCAGTGCTATATGTTGGTGGTGGTGCAGTAGCATGTGATGCTTCTGACAAAGTCATTGAGCTAGCGGAAAAGCTTAACGCCCCGGTGACATGTACATTAATGGGCTTAGGTGCAATGCCTGGTACGCATAAGCAGTTCATTGGTATGCTGGGCATGCATGGTACGCTTGAAGCGAACAAGACCATGCACAACTCAGATTGCATTATTGCACTGGGTGCGCGATTTGATGATCGCGTGACAAATAACGTTGATAAGTTCTGCCCTCATGCAGATATCATCCACGTAGATATTGACCCTGCATCTATTTCAAAAACGGTTAATGCACATATTCCCGTTGTGGGCTCGGTAGATAAAGTACTTGATCAAATTTTGAGTCAAGTGAATAAAAAGGATTTATCTGGCCAGAAAGACAAGCTTGCTGACTGGTGGCAACAAATTGAAACCTGGCGTTCACGCCAGTGTTTAAATTACGCCCAAGGCGACGAGGTAATTAAACCTCAGCGCGTTATTGAAGCCTTGTATAAACACACTGATGGGAAAGCATTTGTTAGCTCTGACGTAGGTCAGCATCAGATGTTTGCTGCATTGTATTACGCTTATGACAAACCTCGTCAGTGGATAAACTCCGGTGGTCTTGGCACCATGGGCTTTGGTTTACCGGCGGCGATGGGCGTGCAGTTTGCACATCCGGGTTCAACGTCTGTGGTAGTGACCGGTGACGGTAGTATTCAAATGAATATTCAGGAACTGTCGACCTGCTTGCAGTACAACTTACCGATAAAGATCATCTCATTGAACAATCGTGCACTAGGTATGGTACGTCAATGGCAGGATATGATTTATAAAGGTCGTCACTCACATTCTTATATGGATTCAATGCCAGATTTTGTGAAACTAGCAGAAGCTTACGGCCATGTTGGTATAAAGGTAGATAAGCTTGAAGAGCTAGATGCGGCTATGGAGAAATGTTTCAGTTACACAGATCGCCTCGTGTTTATGGACATTGCAGTAGACCAAAACGAGCACGTATATCCTATGCAAATTAAGTACGGCGCAATGGATGACATGCGCTTGAGCAAGACGGAGCGAACCTGATGAAACGTATTATTTCAGTATTAATGGAAAACGCCCCTGGCGCACTATCTCGTATAGTCGGTGTATTTTCTCAACGAGGCTACAACGTAGACTCTTTGTGTGTAGCGCCAACCGATGATGCAAGTTTGTCGCGATTGACCATCATTACACACGGTGATGATAAAGTGATTGAGCAAATCACAAAACAAGTAAACAAGCTGATTGATGTACTTAAGGTAGTTGATTTAACTGAGGGCACGCACATTGAGCGTGAACTCATGCTGATTAAAGTTGCAACTCGTACAGAATCTGTTCGTGCAGAAGTGAAGCGAAACGCTGATATCTTCCGTGCGCGTATTGTGGATGTGAACGTCAATAATTACACCATCGAGATTACGGGAACGACCGATAAACTTGACGCTTTCGCTACCACAATGGGGCAATGTGCCGAGATCATCGAATCATCGCGTACCGGTGTGTGTGGCTTAGCGCGCGGCGATAGAGCGCTTCGCCCTTAGCTATTTGAGTTAAAGAGAATAAATCAAAGGGCGTGTGTCTAAAAGACATCACGCCTTTTTTGTTCGTATAGCTTTTTTGGCCAATGCGATGAGGCTTTATTTAATGCCTACATTGCTAAGAGAGATTGTTTTACTATTCGAAAGTACCTTTCACAATGGCTTCACCATTACTGACAAGGCACTTCCCCTTGGCGATAACGTGCTTAATAGTTAAGTTATCCTTTTCGCAAAGTACAATGTCTGCGTCACACCCCTTGTGTATTTTTCCTTTTTGAGACAGCTTCAAGAAATGTGCTGGCGTTGTGCTGACAATTTGTATGGCATCTTGCAAGGCTATGTTGTGGTTGAGCACAAGTGCTTTGAATTCAGCAAATAAGCTACTAACTCGGCCTACCTCAAGCCCTGTCAGCTTTGCACTATTATCAAATATTGGCAAACTCGCATTTCCATCTGAGCTCATACTAAGTTGTGTAACGGGAACACCTTGATTAATACAATATGCAATTGCTTCTGCGGCAGGTATTTCACCCTCAGTAATAAATTGCTCGTTGGTGCTGGTGGTCATGTCTATAACACCGCCGCACCTAGTCCACTTAATACCAGCCTCTAACAGTGATTGGTTACGGTTAATGTGAGTAGGGTAAAACTGAGAAGGTGGAATATCTGTTTTCTCGATTACTTCGTGAAGAACTGAAAGTTGGCTGTTTCCATCTCCAGTATGAATGTACACAATACCTGCCTTTCCAGAGAGCATACCGCCAGTTCTTGATTGTGCTGCCACCTGAGCCAACTCTCGATAAGTTGGCTCAGATGCCCTGTGGTCAGCAATGGCGACTTCTCCTATACCTATCATGCAGTCAATTAAAAGGATATCGTCGGTTATACTTCCTGTTACGGTACGAGCGGGCAGGTGATAGGAACCCGTATAGCAGTAGGCGCTGATCCCTTCAATGTCTAAACCTTTGGCTTTCGCGATAAGATCTGGCAGTGTTCTAGTTGTGGCGTCTGTGCCTAACGCGCCGATAACCGTGGTGACGCCATGTAAGCTTGCCTCGGTAAGTGCCATTTGAGGGGTACGAGTATGAAACCCACCTTCGCCGCCGCCACCTGAGATATGAACTAAGCTATCAACAAGTCCGGGCAGCGCAATAAGCCCTGTACCATCAATTTTCATTCCACTTGCCGCAACGATTGTCGAAGAAGGAACGTCGATATTAGGTGCTATGCTGGCAATTTGATTACCGGCAATTAAAATATCAGTTGTGCCTTCATAAGCAGGGGAAAATAATTCTACATTTTTTATGAGTGTGAGCATTTATGAAAAACCTGTTAGTACGGCAATTACGACAGTAATAGAGGCGAGTAAAAAAAGTATTGCACAAAATTTTGCGATGAACTTGGCCCATGTTGTCCAGCTTACACCTGCCACACCCAAGCAACCAATTAATGACGCAGAAGTTGGTATGATGAGATTAGTTAACCCATCGCCAAGCTGAAAAGCCAGAACCGCAACCTGTCGTGTAACCCCAACAATGTCAGCTAACGGTGCCATGAGTGGCATGGTAATGGCTGCTTGCCCTGAGCCTGAAGCCACAAAAAAGTTGAAGATACTTTGAAATACTAGCATCAACCATGCACTTGTTACTGTTCCCGTTTGAGCAAGAACATTGCCGGTATGATACAACAAGGTGTTAAGTACGGATGGTGATGTAACATCATCTCCTCCCAACACTAAAACTATGCCCTTCGCCATTCCAACAATAAGCGCAGCCGGTAAAAGCGATTGCGCGCCACTGATAAATGCAGCACTTATATCATTGACTTTCATACGCCCACCGAAGCAAGCGATGGCACCAATAACAATACCCATAAAGAAAAACTGCGAAGCAATTTGTGGAATGTAGTAGGCATGCGCAATAACACCCCACATTACCCAAGTTATACCTGTAAAAAATGCAAGTAAAATTACTTTGTCGGTTGTTGTAAAGGTGGCAACCTTTTCCTCTAAGCTACTATCCATGTTTGAGTTTTGAGATGCTTTGCAGGTAGAGAAGTTATTTAACTTAATATGTTTTGCGTATCTCAAGGTAAAGAGTAGCCCAAATGTTGTAAAAAAAGCCCAAGTTACAATACGGAAAGTTTGCCCTGACATAAGGGGGACATCAGCGATGCCCTGTGCTATGGCGACGGAAAATGGATTCATCCAGCTAGTAGCAAAACCTATTTGGGTTGCAACATAGGTAATGAGTACTGCCATAATGCCGTTGTAGCCCATAGATGTCATTAATGGCACCAGTACTATACAAAATGCAATGGCTTCTTCGCCCATGCCAAAGATAGCGCCACCTAGTGAAAACAGTAAAAATAGCAATGGAATGAGTAAGTGATCAGCGTGCTGATAGCGCGAGATAAGCGCCAATATGCCGTTATTGATGGCACCCGTTTGCATCACAATGCCAAAAGCACCACCCACTATGAGTATAAAGGCAATGACCCCTACAGCTGAGCCCCATTTGTCTCCAGAGACCATGCCATCGAAGGCATAATTGGCAAGCCCTGTTCGCGAACCAGTATCATCAAAAAGTACGAGCCCGTGATAGTTATCACTGTATCGAAAGCTGCTAGCATCGAGTACTTGCTTGGTTTCTCCGGAAAGCGTAGTGATATCTGTGGTATCAAACTCTCCAGCGGGTACTAGCCAAGATACTATGCCGGCAATAACGATGACGAAAAATAAAATAACGAATGCGTCAGGCATTCGCGAAGTGGTAGGTGAATGCTGCAACCTAACCTCCAGCCAACGAGGGGGCGTTAACATGCCCCCAAATAAATGGATTAATTAAAGTAGTAGCTAAGCGATACGTTGTAAATTGTACCGTATGGGTCGTGATTATAAGCGTCAAACCCCCTAGAAGAGCCAAAAGCGGTTGGCGCTTCACGGTCAAACAGGTTATCAATGGTCAGGCGTAAATCTGCATTTTCAAAGTAATAACCGGCACTTAGCGTTACCGTTGTCCAGCTGCTCACATTGCGCTGTTGATTATCTTCCGTGATCACGCCCATGTCGATAAGTTCATCAATTTCCCGACCGCGCAAACGTATTATGTCGTCTTGGTAACTATCAGTGAAAAAGAGGTAAGCACCCACATACCAATCTTCTTGAACGTAGAATAGCTCTGCGCTGGCGATGGTTTCAGGGTAGCGAAAAGTGCCTGCTAACGACTCAATTTCATCTGAACCGGGCTTATTACGATCATAGGTAAGATAGTGCGTGCCTGAAAAGCCAAGTTCGATCGTGCCCGATGATAATTTAAAATCATGGGTTATATCCCAGTCGATACCTTTTAACTCCTGTGTACCAGTATTATCAAGTAGCAAAATATGGTCGCGGTAAAGGGGCAATTCGTCAAAGCGGGGTGAATCAAAAAGGATCCATTCATCGAGAATTTCGTTTAGCACCGCACCATCGTCTTCAATCGTCCTACCTGCACTATCGGTGATAAGCGGGTTACCGTCACTATCTTTCAAACACAGATCTTCATCATAAGAAATGCCAATTTCACCTTCCTGCAATACCCCGCAATGACGTAGTGATGCATCATTAATCGCTGCAGCCAGTACACCTGTCATATTGGTGTCAACGATATCTTCGTGGTCAAACTGCCAGTAATCTAGCGTGATGTGCGTGTTTTCGGTAGGGCTGAATGCTAGTCCGAAGGAAAGTGTTTCTGACTCTTCTGCTCTTAAATTGGGGTTGCCCAGTTCGAGTACATTGTTACCGCGAATGGATCCTGCGCCTTCACAATAAAGATCAGCTACTGCACTATTGGCAGAACAATCGAATGAGGCTCGCGTTGTACGCAGTTGAACACCGGCCTGAGTTAACGATGGTGCACGAAATGCGGTTGACCATGACCCCCGCAACACAAGGTTGTCTGTAGGGCGATAAGTGATACCCACTTTAGGGTTGAAAGTATTACCAAAATCGCTGTAGTCATCAAAGCGTCCCGCCAAACTCAAATCGACTTGGTCGGTCACAGGAACAAAGAGTTCAGTAAAGAGACCCACTTGGTTTCTACTTGCAGATGATGCACTTGAACCGAAGCCATAAACGTCAACTAAAAATGCGTTCTCTGCGCGAGCTTGAGCGTTAAGTGAGGGTGAGTCTGTAATTTCTTCTCTTCTAAATTCAATACCTGCAGCCAGCATTATGCTGTTGCCGTTCCATTGTGTAAGCTCGCCATTAATTTTGGCATCAATACCAATTAATTCACTGGTGCCATCTCGCGTTGGTTTGTCTTGTGTAAGTGCAAGCAGCGCATCGTTTTGAGCGTCGCCCTGCAAAAATGGATTGTATGCAGGTAGTAAGCTTGCGCCACTGCACGTTAGATTATCGCCGTCGAACTGAGCAATACTGCCATCATCACACAGTTCACCATGGGCTGCTGCGGTGTAGCGGTAACGATTGTAGATTCCCGCACTGGCTATTTGATCTGACTGGCTGCGCGAATATAGTAACCCGGCTTCCCACTCCCAGTCATTAATATAACCGAGTAGTGATGACACAAGGCGCAAGGTGTCAGTTTCTACATCAACAGTACGCGGAGTTTCAAATCTGGCATCATAGCCAAGACCGGTAAGACGTTGTCCGGCTTGCGTGTAAAAGCGCAGCGGATAAATTCCGTCTAGCAGCTGATTGCGTGTGTTCTCATCAAAAATATTCAGTGCATCTAGTGAAACCCAAGGGCCTTCGCTGTCGTCAATACGGTTGATTGGGGCAGGGGTCGAATACGACGTTGACTTAGTGTGAGACGCCAATACGTCTGTACGCCATGTAATCTCACCAAACTGATGTGTATAAGTTAGGCCGCCTGATAAGGTCTCAAGTGGCGTTTCGAAATAGTCATCTTCATTGCCGTAGTAGGCGCAGATGTCTTCGTCTAAAGCCGTGGTAATAAAGTCGGTAGCGCAATTGGGCGCGCCTATTTCGTAGAAATCATTGGTGCTTTCATAGTAGATGTTTGGTGTCCCTTTGGGGAGATAGGAGTAGCTATTAAGCAATAGTGGTTCACGAGTTTGTGTGAAGTCGGTGGCTTTAATGGCTTTTCTATCGAAGTAATCTACAAAAGCGGTTAAATTTCCATTGTCAAAGTTCTTGCCCCATAGCATCTGTAAATTAAGCGCACTATGATCATTACCGTTCGTCGTATTCTCATAGTTTGCCGATAGTTCGAGGCCTTCATAATTATCTTTGAGGATGTAATTTATTACGCCGGCAACTGCATCTGCACCATAGATGGCAGAGGCGCCAGTTGCGAGGATCTCAACTCGCTCAATGGCCGAAGCGGGAATGCTGTTGATGTCTACAAAGTTCTCAGTACCCGAAGCAAATGAACTGGCTGCGATTCGGCGACCATTTACCAAGGTAAGTGTTGCAGAAGGGCCTATTCCTCTAAGTGAAGCTGCGGCTTGACCGGGGGGCGTTGACGTTGATGTTGCGCCACTTTGTGTGGTGTCGAAAGTACCCACGCCTCCTCGCGCTTGTGATACGGTGCGCATGAGCTCTGATATTGTCGAAGCACCGGTGCGAGCGATGTCTTCAGAAGTTAAAATGGTTAACGGCTGGGCGCCTTCCATATTTGCACCGCGAATGTTGCTCCCCGTAATTTGAATTCTTTCAACCGTCTCATCTTCGTTGGTGACAGTCTGTGCAAATGCGGCGTTGCTGATGCAACTTATGCAAAAAGATAAGTAACTGAGTGTTCCCACAGATACACTGATTTTGTGAAGTAAATTTGATTTTTTCATTATTGTGATTCCCATAGTGCGCACGGTCTAACGCCGCTAAACGCGCAATTCAACACTTGTGTAGTTATGTAATTTGCTGCAGGGCGCAGCAGAGCCGCTCCGAGAAATCGGAGGGAATGGCGTTACTCGTCGAACCACTCCGACAAGTAAAAGTTTTGATAGCGATAGTTGCCTAAATTGGCCGCTTTCTTAATCATTAATAAAAACCAGTGTTGTGACGATTTATGCAATTCGTCATGGGTATTTGTTACTTCGCAGGTTTGATTTAACCATTGACATTAATTATTGGATACCACTAGGTTGATTTAAAGTCAATTAAAAATACATACACATGTTTTCAATAAAAGTAGGTTTAAATCAGTCGCTATCTCCTCGAGTTTCAAGCAATGTTAGTTTGGTGTTTAAACTCTTATTTTTGTTTTATCTTTCTGTTTTTCCGATGAAATCCTTTTCTTCGGTAAATCTTGTTTTAGCGGGAGGGGCATTAAAAACTTGTTCTAGCATGTCACTGAATAACTGTGATCCTTCTGCGAGTTTTGATGGGTTCAAAAAGGAAAATTTGTATGAAATAAGTCAAAGTTCACTACAACGATTGAAATCGATTAACCAATTTGAGAGCAATTTTGACAAATCTTTGTATTCAATAATTGTGGGTATTTATTCAGGGTTGGGTGAGGTGAAACTGACAAAAGATGAACTATTTGATGCGTTAAATGAAATGGGCTTTTCAAATAAAGATATTCGCAGCTTATCTGATCATAGCTATTTCACTATGTTAGATACGTTAGAATTGTTTCAAATAGATAGCAAGGGGCAGCGTGTAGTCGAGCAGGTATCTCTCGAGAACACTAAAGAGGCCGCATCGCTAGAGGTTTATTCATCATTTATTGAAGCTGCTAGAGAAAAGCACGAGCAAAAAAAGCGAGATAAAGACGATGTACTTGTAACAATAGGTATTGTCACAGCATCGTCACGAGACCCTTTTGAGGCCGTTGACTTTTACTCTGGGGTGTTTAATTCCCCTGATATAGAAGTGGTTTGGCTACCTTTAACTCAGACATATCAGCAAGCCCGGTATATTAGCAGTTTGGGTGGAGATGGATGTAATAGTTTAACCAAGCTAAGAGCACAAAATACACTATTTGATAGAGAGCGGGTTTATCCTGAGCGTACGGCTTTGCAAAAGAAGTGGTGTGACGATCCCAATATCGAAATAGAAACGCTTTCTAAATTAGATGGCATTTTCTTTAATGGGGGTGACCAAAGTAAAACCTTTGCGGCGCTGACTACACCAGATGGGAAAGGTACGGTGTTTTTAGATACATTACGCACTATTTGGCAAAATGATGCCATTGTTATTGGAGGAACAAGTGCCGGTACTGCGGTTCAAGCAGGTGGTTATTTTAACCAACGCCCTGTACCTATGTTGACCAGCGGAGATTCAAAAGGCGTACTGGCCAGCGGCGTTTACAGTACCCCTGCGGTATCACAACGCTGTGAAGATGAAGCGGCTTGCCAAAATAGATTGTTAGAAGATGCAGTAACAACTAACGCTTCTGGAGGTTTAGGTTTTTTAATTACGGGTTATTAGATACCCACTTTTCTGAGCGCGATAGGGAAGTGAGACTGATTGCTGCAACTGCACACAGTAGACAGCTATTTGGTTTTGGCGTGGATGAGACAACGGCACTCGTTGTATCGTCAGCGCCAAAGGCCAGTGAAATGGAGTTTAAGGTTGTTGGAAAAGGCGGTGTCTTTATTGCGGATATGACGCAAGGGCGAGAAGAGTTAACTTACAATGGGAAAGCAACTTCTCAGGTTATAGCTGGTGAAGTGAAGTTTTTTACCAGCGGGGGTACAAGGGCGCATTCAAAATAATAAATTGTCAGTTAACCTTAATACCAAGGCTAAAGATAGTTTAGCAATAACGTTGGCGCAAAATGCACCAAGTACTCAAGGCATGTGGCGCAAGCAATCAGCGCAATTATGTGACGAGAAAGACGAAGTGCATTGGGAAGCGCAGGGCAATCATCACGTATTGAAAAGGTCCAAAGAATCCAAAATAGAAGGGACCAATTATTGTGGTTACAGCAAGGTGCCCTTTGTAATTTATTAGCCGCTCTTGGTTAGTTAACTGTGTCTCATCAGGGTAAATTTAGATATCAAGCCATGCCCAGCTACATGGCTTGATATCTGAACTGAAATTGCAGTGCAAAATACCACTCAGGTATCTTTTCCGTAATAAGCCTCAACGCGGAGTGCTATACCATATGAAGCCTTGAAGTCTTCATTTCGTTGCCACAGCACAAAGGGTTCTACATCGAAATAGAGCCAGTGGCGCAATGTGTTATTGCGCCACCGCAGCCCGGTATAGACTTCTTCAACGCGATAATTAGGTTGGCTAAGCCCTTCAACCATAACGTGTGGAATAAGTGCATTGTGTTCATCAATCGCATAAAGGTGATGAATCTCGTGCCGCCAAAGCCAATCATTGGTATTGTCTCTATAGTAAAATCGGTTGTTTTGGCGCAATAACATGTTTTTGCTTACATCATACTGAAAGGCAACTCCTGCTTCAGCGCCTAGTCTATCTCTTGAATAGTAATAAATTTCACTGTCGTACAACATTGCCCACTTGTTTGTGAAGGCAAGTGCATCGCGGTAGCGAGCACGCACATATAACTGATCACGTCGCCCCGCTCCCACTCTAAAAGAGTAATGCGAGTTTTGTTCAGGCCTAAAACGCAGTGCAATAGTGGTGCGATCTCTGTCGTTACTGGTTGTGTTACGTGCCGCCCTAATTGTGTTGTCTTGCGTGTCGTCATCATTGTCACTAAGCAATAAATCTACACGGTCTTCTAGTGCAGGCAATCGTATCCGTATTCGAAAGCGCACGTCCGTATCTGAAAGTTCTCTGGTCCTTGGCTCCCAGGCTAGTTGAATTCGGCCTTCCGCCCGTGCACGCTCGCCTTGTGGATATCTAGTGTCATCTTCCCTAAATAAGCCGTCAAATTGCTTAACGGTAAAATCCATTGAATCTGTGAAACTGCGCTGCCAGATATCAAACCAAGCATTGTTCGCATGCTCATGCGAAGACGTATCTTTAGAACGGGTATCTTCTGTTAGTTGAGAACGCTCTATATTGTGATTGGGTGACAGTTCATCATCGGGCTTGTTTTCTTCAAGATGACTTGAAATAGATGGGTCAACATATTGGTTACCATTGGTCGTACATTGTGGCGTACTTGCCGCTAACGCACTTCCTGTCAGCCCCAAAGACAAGGCGGTTAATAGTGGGTAATAACGTACAGCAAAACCAAGCACAGTTGACTAACTCCTTGTGCAAAAAGCATAAAAACAAGTTCATCATAAACACATTGTCACAATAAAGAGCATGAAACTAAGTAGCGAAAAGATCAATCATTATTCCAAGCTTTAAATATTCAGGTGAAAGGAACGTCAGGCAATGGCATACTGTGCCCATTGTTGTAAGGGAGATTAATTTTATGGGTGGTATTAGTGTTTGGCAGCTGCTGATCATTCTGGTAATTGTTGTTTTACTTTTCGGTACAAAACGTCTTAAAGGTATCGGTACAGACTTAGGTGGTGCGATAAAGGGTTTTAAGAAAGCCGTTAATGAAGAAGACAAAGACGCCGATTTCGACCAGAAAAAGCAGGTAGAAGAGAAAAAAGGCGCTGAATCAGTTTCAGCGAATACTCAGAGCGACGTTAAAGAAAAATCCTAATGTTCGATATCGGCTTTTGGGAGCTATTAGTTATCGGTGTTCTGGCGCTACTTATTTTAGGGCCAGAGCGATTACCCGGTGCTATGCGTTCAACCATTAATACAATTCGCAGTGTACGCAATGTAGCAACGGGCTTTAAGCAAGAAGTTGAGCATCAGTTACGCGTGCATGAATTGCATGAAAACCTTAAAAAAGCAGAGCAACAAGGGCTCAAAGATCTTTCACCCGAACTTGAACAGAGTGTTGATGAACTTAAAAAAGCAGCAGAATCAGTTCAAGAACCATATAAAAAGCAATAGATGTCAGACGCCAATAACCTTATTTCCCACTTAATTGAATTGCGCAGTCGTATACTCAAAGCATTGTTAAGTGTGCTAATTGTCTTCTTGTGCTTAGCTGCCTTTGCACAAGATTTGTATCGATTACTCGCTATGCCACTGCTTGAGGCATTACCAGAAAACGCGACAATGATTGCAACGGATGTTGCCTCACCGTTTTTTGCGCCGTTTAAGCTCACCTTGGTATTGTCATTTTTTATTGCTATTCCCTATGTGCTTTATCAGGTTTGGGGCTTTGTTGCACCAGGGCTTTACCGCAATGAAAAACGCTTAGTGGCACCTTTGCTACTGTCCAGTACGCTATTGTTTTACGCAGGAATGGCCTTTGCCTATTTCGTGGTATTTCCACTTGCGTTCGCGTTTTTCACAAGTGTGGCACCTGAAGGGGTAACGGTTAGTACAGATATTTCGAGTTATCTTAACTTCGTCTTGAAACTGTTTTTTGCTTTTGGGGTCTCATTTGAGATACCCATTGCCATTATTTTATTGTGTTGGACTGGTGTTACTGATGCTAAGTCACTACGCGCTAAGCGCCCTTATGTGGTAGTAGGTGCATTTGTCGTCGGCATGCTACTTACGCCGCCTGATGTTATTTCACAAACGCTCTTAGCTATTCCTATGTGGTTGCTATTTGAAATAGGCGTTATTGTGGGCGGTTTATATGCAGGCAAGTCACCAAAAACTGAAGAAAGTGGATCGCCTGGCACTGATAACACATAGATGTTAATTAGAAAGGAATAAAAATGAAATCATATGTTGTACCTCTACTAACTACGCTCTTTGCTATTGGTGCTTTCTCTGCACATGCTGAAACTGTTAGCGAGGCTCTACAAAAATGTCGCAACACAGATAATAGTCTCAAGCGCTTAGTCTGTTATGACAATGTAGCAAAAGCGATGAATCAATACGAAGGCGCTGATGCTCAGCTAAGTCAAATGGCAGGCCTGACACCTCGCTACAATAATGCGCAGCCAACTCAGCACACCACCTCTTCAGGCAGTACAACGAATGCGCAAAACCCGCAAAATGAATTTGGCTTAGAGCACAAGCGCGATGTATCTGAAGCGGCGTCAGAGGTTGCACTGACCATTAAAAACATTTCTAAAAATGTTAGAGGCAAAAAAGTGCTCACGTTTGCAGATGGTACGGTATGGCAGCAAACTGACGAAACCTATCTAAAAATAGAGGAAGGTCAGGTCGTAAGTATAGAGAGAGGCTTATTAGGAGCATTTTTCTTAAGTGTTGAAGGCCTTAATAAACGTATGAAAGTTAAGCGTATCAAGTAAGTCTAGTAATTACATGGCTTGGTTTGATGCAGGTGTCAACCTACTAGACAGTAGGTTTGAAATTGATGAAGTGGTAGCGCGCGCCACAGATGCTGGCGTGTCTAAACTGTGTGTCATCACCACGCATCCCAGTGAATGGGATGCAGCTATAGCACTTTACAACAAATATCCTTCACAGTGCTGCTATACCATAGGTGTACATCCTCATAATGCAAAAGACGTTACCTTGGACCATTATGAAACAATCAGGCAGTTAGCACGTCAGCCCGGCTGCGTTGCCATTGGCGAATGTGGTCTTGATTTTAACCGGAATTTTTCACCTCAAGATGTTCAACTCCGCGTATTTGAAGAGCAACTTAAGTTAGCTGCGGATCTACAATTGCCAGTGTATTTACACGAACGGGACGCGTTTGAGCAGCAGATAGCACTGCTCGGTCGCTATATGCCATCGTTGAAAGGTGGTATCGCCCATTGTTTTACTGGCGATAGCACACAGGTAAAACAGTACTTGTCGTTAGGTTTGTATATCGGCATTACTGGGTGGGTGTGTGATGAAAAGCGCGGTGAAGCCCTTCGCGATGCTGTAAAACAGGTTCCGTTGGATAAAATTATTCTTGAAACTGATGCGCCTTATTTATTCCCCAAAACCTTAAGACCGCGTAAACGCAACAATGAGCCTGCATTTTTGCCGCATATTGCCAATCAATTAGGCGAGTATCTGCATGTAGAGACTGATAAATTACGTAATTACAGTTATGCTAATACATGCAGGTTGTTTTCACTCGAAAGAGTATAGGTTTTTATGCGGATTAAACTAAAAGCGGTCTCCAGCTATGATGTGGGCTTAGTTGCTATCACTATTGTGGCGGTAGTCGCGTTCATATTTGTGCTTATTACGCTCTCTCCTGAAGCGACAACTGCGCCTCGACATTCACAGCTCAAATATTTAGTTGAAGACGAATCTACTCTTGATTTCAATTCTGTTACTCAAGTACCCGCAGGAAAATGGACTGCCGTATCATCACCTGTTAATTTGGGTATGCATACCGATGTTTACTGGTTCTCGTTGGTGGTATCGCCCTCCAAAAACAAAGAGAGTCGAACACTGTTACATATCGATTATCCACTTATCGACTTTTTAGATGTTGGGGTATATCGAAGTATCGGTAGTACGCCAATAGTTACTTATTCAGGTGGCGATAACCAGCCTCTTAGTGAAAGACCGCTGCAGCATGTAAAACCGATTTTTCCATTGCCTCAAAGCACTGAATCTCAGAGGATATTTATACGCGTACAAACCTCTGGCACGGTCAGGTTACCCATTCGAATCTGGGAAGAGCGAGAATTTATAACATATACATCAAGCCGTAATCTTGCCCTTGGCATTTTCTTTGGTTTTCTGTTGGCAATGGGCGTAAGCAACGCGTTTCTTACAGTCGCGGCACGACATGCATCGTTTATGTATTACACGGGTTATGTTTTAAGTCTCGTCTTGTCGTTATCCGCGTTACATGGATATGGTTATAGCTATTTGTGGGCGGATAATGTGTGGTTTCAAAGTAAATCTATTTTGCTTTTTTCTAATGCCACCATTTTATTTGCAGCTATGTTTACCCGTAGCTTACTGCCCATTAAGCAACATAGCGTTACACTTGATAAAATAGCGCAAGGCATTGGTTGGGTTTGCGGAATAAGCATGGTCGCTTGTTTGTTCTTGCCTTACTACTTCATGATAAAAGCGTTTTTACTTTTGCTCAGCGCAATTGTGTTATTTACATTGGGATTGGGCATTTGGCTGATCACCCGTGGTGTAGTAGTAGCGCGTTATTTTACCATTGCTTGGGCTTTCTTATTGATAAGTGGGCTTAGCGCAAGCTTGGATAACGTGAACCTTGTTGACCTACCCATATCTTCCAACAATTTGTTAATTATTGGTGGGGCGGTTGAAACGCTAATCCTTGCACTGATCTTAGCAGTAAACTACAGCCATAGCAGAGACGACCTCATTTCAGCACAACAATTTGCGCTTGAGCAGGAGAAGCAAGCCAACATAGCAAAAGAAAATTTGCTGGAGGTACAGAAGCGATATCAGGACGACTTGGAGTACAAGGTAGAAGAGCGGACGTTAGAACTAGAAATTACTTTGCGAGAACTCTCAGAGGTTAACCAGGAGCTAGAGCGGCTTAATGCAGTAGACCCACTAACAGGCGTTCATAACCGCCGTCATTTTGATAAACGCCTTCGTTCAGAAGGGCGCCGTAGTCGTCGTGAGCAAACGCCGTTATCACTTGCTATTATCGACGTTGATTATTTCAAGCAAGTCAACGACAAATACGGTCATGATGGTGGAGATGCTTGTCTCATTCACGTAACACGGGTTTTCCAAAAACTTATTCAACGACCAACAGATGACTTATGTCGTATTGGGGGGGAAGAGTTTGCCATTATATTGCCTAATACCGATTTGGAGGGGGCGTTTCATGTTTTGGAATCAATGCGTGACACGTTGGAGAATACGCCATTTGTTCATCATGGTGAAACCATCACGATAACCGCAAGCGCGGGTGTATCAACCACCATTATTCGCGATGAAGAGCACGCCCACGTATTATTCCGCTTTGCTGATGAATTGCTGTATGAAGCGAAAGCAGAGGGTAGGAATAAAGTGAAATACCAATATTTACAGGAAAAATCATGACATCATCTTCTTTCCCTTTGCGCAGAATGCGCAGACTACGAGCTCAAGACGCTTTGAGAGGGCTTGTGGCAGAGCACACACTAACCACAGATGATCTTATCTACCCAGTGTTTGTGCTACCAGGTAGTAATGCAAGGGAGTCGGTACCATCCATGCCGGGCGTAGAACGCTTATCAATTGATTTATTGATAGAAGAAGCCGCCAAATGGGTAGCATTAGGTATTCGCACGCTGGCGCTTTTTCCTGTAACGCCAATGTCACTAAAAACGGATTGTGCCAGTGAAGCTTTTAATCCTGAAGGGTTGGCACAGCAGGCAATGCGAGCACTTAAAAAGGCCTTTCCTGAAGTAATGTTGATGTCTGATATTGCACTAGACCCTTTTACCTCTCATGGTCAAGACGGCTTGATTGACGAGAATGGTTATGTAATGAATGACGAAACGGTGGAAGTGCTCATCAAACAAGCGCTCTCACATGCTGAAGCCGGAGCGGATATTGTAGCGCCGTCAGATATGATGGACGGTCGTATTGGTAGTATCCGCAAGGCGTTAGAAGAAGCGGGCCATATCAATACATGTATCATGGCTTACTCCGCCAAATACGCGTCTGCTTATTATGGTCCCTTTAGAGACGCCGTGGGCTCGGCAGCAAATATCAAAGGCGGTAATAAGAAAACGTACCAAATGGACCCAGCAAACACCGACGAAGCTCTGCATGAGATTGCATTGGATATTGAAGAAGGCGCTGACATGGTCATGGTGAAACCTGGTATGCCTTACTTAGATGTTGTTCGTCGTTGTAAAGAAACCTTTAAAGTGCCAACATTCGCTTATCAAGTCAGTGGGGAATACGCTATGCATCAAGCAGCTTTCGCCAATGGATGGCTGAACGAAGAGGCGGTTATTCTAGAGTCATTGTTGGCGTTCAAACGCGCAGGTGCCGATGGCATTTTGACTTATTTTGCTCCACAAGCGGCAGCCCTGCTTTCTAAAAAGCAGGGATAAAAACGTAGCTTTATCAACAAGCAGCTAGTGAATAACAAAAGGGCCAACAGGCTCTTTTGTTATTGACAGATCAGCTCACAGCCCGCTTTGTGCTGAAGCCAGCATTCATTGGCAAGCTCTGCATTGATCAAAGGATGGGCTTTGAGCCAACCTTCTGGAAAAGACAAGACCCAATTGCTTCCATCGCATGCCAAGCTTACTTCAGGTATATGTTTATTTTGACGTCGTAAACAAAGTACAACAGCAATGCGGAGCACGCGTAATAAACCTTGCAACATAGGTCGGTAATCTTGGTGATACTTATCAAATGTCGCATTGTTGATAGCTAAACGATGTTGAGCCACTAAGTCGCGAATAGCTGCGCGTTGAAGACGCGTGAAGCCGGGTAAATCAATGTGGCTTAAAATATACTCGCCGTGCTCATGGTGACGTTTATACTCAATGTGAAGGCCAATTTCATGCAGCTGTGCTGCAGCGCCTAAAATAGTTTCAGTATCTAAATGACAGATATTTTGCTGAGCACATAATTGATGACATAGTGCTAGTGCAACTTGCTGTACATTGTTGGCGTGATTTCCATCAATATGATAGCGATATTTGGCCTGGTTTAGGGTCTGCTGGCGCCGGTCATTTTCTCGAATATTGTCCAACATACCGTAGATGAGCCCTTCGCGCAGAGCGCCGCCTGAAATATTCATATGTTGAATATGTAAGGCTTCAAAAAGACTGATCAAAATGGCAAGTCCTGAGGGGAAGATGGGTTTGCGGCTATCGTCTAAACCATCAATGCTTAGCGATTTAATGTTCTCACCTTCAATACATTGCTTTTCTAAGTGGTATAAATAGTCGAGTCGTATGGCGTCGCTTATACCCTGTGCCACCAAAATTTCGGTGATAGCTTGAGGTGTGCCTGAAGCGCCCAAACAGTTTTCCCAATCAAAACACAAAAAAGCGTCTGCTACGTCAGCGATGAGTGCATGAGCTGCAGCCTTGGCGTTATCGAAGTTTTGTTGGGTTATATTGCCGCCTTCAAAATAACGTTCCATGAAGGTTACACACCCCATGTCCAAACTTTTCAGATGGATTGGCTGCATGTCGTTACCAATGACGATCTCTGTGCTGGCGCCACCAATATCAATGACAAGGCTATTACCTTGATTCGCAGACGTGTAAGCGACACCTAAATAAATTTGCCGCGCTTCTTCTTCACCACTAATGACCTCGAGCTTATGGTTTAGAATTTCTTCCGCTTTTTTGATAAACACCTGTGCATTAGTAGCCAGGCGCAAGGTAGCTGTGGCAACAATTTTTATATTTGATGGTGGAATATCTTGTAAACGTTCAGAGAAGACTTGCAGGCATTGCCAACCGCGTTCCATACTGACTTCATCAAGTGCTAACTCCTCGTCTAACCCGGCGGCTAAACGCACTTTTTGCTTTATTTTCCCTATAATTTGCACACTTCCGTTAACCACATGCACAATGACCATGTGGAAGCTGTTGGACCCCAAATCTACCGCCGCATAATACTCGCCGTAGCTCTGAGGGTTGTGCTGAAGTTCTGCCTGCATATATAACTCTTTTCTTACTATTCTCTAAGCCTTATGGTTGCGCTGTTGAGGTTTACCACGACCTCGACTATTGCCTCTACGAGATGAATTGCGCGTGTTAGGCGAGCGTCTTCTACGTGGTTTCGGTGGCGTTACATCATCCAATAAAGCACTGCGATCGTAGTCGGTTACCGGTATCGTCTTTTGAATGTATTGCTCAATTGCTGGTAAGTTAAGTGCGTATTTCTCGCACGCAAAACTAATCGCAACACCACTTTGTCCAGCGCGACCCGTACGACCAATGCGATGCACGTAATCTTCGGCATCATCAGGTAAATCATAGTTAAATACATGGGTAACCGCATCAATATGCAGCCCACGTGCTGCTACATCTGTGGCCACTAAAATATCTAAGTTACCCTTGGTAAAGTCTTCTAGAATGCCTAAACGCTTTTTCTGAGGTACATCACCACTAAGTAAGCCTACACGGTGGCCATCGGCAGTAAGCCAATCGGTCACCTTCTCACAACTGTTCTTAGTGTTAGCAAAAACAATGGCTTTTTCTGGCCATTCTTCTTCAAGAAGGGTTAACAATAAAAGCATTTTGTCGTCGTCAGACGGATAGAAAAGCTCTTGGGTTACGCGCGTAGCCGTTGTTTGTTCTGGTGCAACTTGAACATGCGTAGGGTTATTCATGTGCTCGTATGCCAATTCTTGAACGCGATAGCTCAAAGTAGCAGAGAACAGCATACTCAAACGTTGACTGGCAGGTGGCATTCTGCGGAACAAGAAGCGAATATCTTTTATAAAGCCAAGGTCAAACATGCGGTCGGCTTCATCAAGTACGGCAACCTGAATATTATTCAGTGAAAATACATTCTGCTTGTAGTAATCCAGAATGCGTCCTGTCGTACCAATTATAATATCTACCCCTTCTTCTAAGGTTTCGCGTTGACTTTCGTAACCTTCGCCCCCATAAATCAAACCAAGCGACAAACCAGTATGCTCACTAAGCAGTTTGGCGTCGTTATAGATTTGAACGGCTAGCTCTCTGGTCGGCGCCATAATAATTGCGCGCGGACCAATTGATTTGCTGTTATTTGTATTTTCTGCTTTGCTTAGCAAATAGTGAAATGTAGCCACCAAAAAAGCAATGGTTTTGCCTGTACCCGTTTGGGCTTGGCCTGCAATATCGAGGCCTTCCAACAAAGGGGGCAGTGCCAATGCTTGAATTGGTGTACAATGTGAAAAATTAGCTGCCGTCAAGGCGTCAACAACCTTGCCGTTTATAGGCAGGTCAGAAAAATGAGTATCAGTTAAGTGAGTAGGCATAGCTTATAGCTTATATGTGCTTGCATTAAAAAACAGTTTCTATATAACACTTATGGTCGAGCTGAGACAAATCAGCAAGTGACCAATAATGGAGAAAAGAATGAGCGACAAAATTATCCAGTTATCTGACGATAAATTCGAAGCAGATGTTATCAATGCTGAAGGTCCTGTACTGGTTGACTTCTGGGCCGAATGGTGTGGCCCCTGTAAAATGATCGCACCTATCTTAGAAGAAGTTGCGAACGAGTTTGAAGGCAAGTTAACAGTTGGCAAGTTGAATGTCGATGAAAATAACGAAACTCCACCTAAATATGGTATTCGTGGCATTCCAACGTTACTACTTTTCAAAAATGGTAATGTTGCTGCAACTAAAGTAGGTGCGTTATCTAAGACTCAACTTACCGAGTTCTTAAACGACAACCTATAAGTTGTGATAACGGTGAGGCTGGCTTTTTATTGTGAGCTAGCCTCTTGTTTTTACAGGCTAATCTAAACTTTTAAGAAAAACTGCATTAAAATTTTTAACATTTCGACAGCAAAATGCTGGACGTTGGTTAAATATAGTGCTAACGTTTCTTCAGCGCTCATCCGAGCAGCATTCTGCTTACACCCATATCAGGGTGATATCAAATCTAAACTAGAACAGAGTGACAATTAAGTCCTGTAAGCGAAGTTCAAGCACAAAGACCCACCAGTATGAATTTAACTGAATTAAAGAATAAACCAATCAGCGAGTTGGTTGCCCTGGCCGAGGAAATGGGCCTGGAAAATATGGCGCGAGCCAGAAAACAAGACATCATTTTCTCAATCCTAAAAACTCACGCGAAAAGCGGTGAAGACATTTTTGGGGATGGGGTATTAGAAATTTTACAGGACGGTTTCGGCTTTTTGCGCTCAGCTGACTCTTCGTATCTTGCAGGGCCTGATGATATTTACGTATCACCAAGTCAAATTCGCCGTTTTAACTTGCGCACCGGTGATACCATTGCTGGAAAAATTCGTCCTCCGAAAGACAGTGAACGTTATTTTGCCCTGTTAAAAATTCGCGAAGTAAACTTCGATAAACCGGAAAACTCTCGCAACAAGATTCTCTTTGAAAACCTCACACCGCTTCACGCAGCAGATCGCTTGCGTATGGAGCGCGGTAATGGTTCGACAGAAGATATTACAGCTCGCGTACTCGACCTAGCATCACCCATTGGTAAAGGTCAGCGTGGCTTGATTGTAGCGCCGCCAAAAGCGGGTAAAACCCTTCTTCTACAAAACATTGCTCAGTCTATTGCTGCCAATCACCCTGAGTGTGAATTAATGGTATTACTTATTGACGAGCGTCCAGAAGAAGTAACGGAAATGCACCGTCTTGTGCAAGGCGAAGTTGTGGCTTCAACGTTTGATGAGCCGGCTAGCCGTCACGTACAAGTAGCCGAAATGGTTATTGAAAAGGCTAAGCGCTTAGTAGAACACAAGAAAGATGTTGTTATTCTTCTTGATTCAATTACACGTCTTGCGCGTGCCTATAACACGGTAATTCCTTCATCGGGTAAAGTACTCACTGGTGGTGTTGATGCCAACGCATTACATAAGCCTAAACGCTTCTTTGGTGCTGCTCGAAACGTTGAAGAAGGTGGTAGTTTAACTATTATCGCGACAGCGCTTATTGATACTGGCTCGAAAATGGATGAAGTTATCTACGAAGAGTTCAAAGGCACAGGTAACATGGAATTGCACCTTAATCGCAAGATTGCGGAAAAACGTGTATTCCCAGCTATCGACTTTAATCGTTCTGGTACTCGTCGTGAAGAATTGTTAACTGCACAAGATGAGCTACAGAAAATGTGGATCTTGCGTAAAATCGTTCATGAGATGTCAGAAATCGATGCAATGGACTTCCTTATCAGCAAGCTTGCTATGACGAAAACCAATGACGAATTCTTTGACGCTATGCGTAGACAAAAGAGCTAAGCATAATAGCTTTACTCATGAGTAAGAAAAGCGCCAGTCGGCGCTTTTTTTTGTAGGCTTTTGAGCGTAATAAATCAGAGTTTTAGAAGTTAAGCACATTTAACAGTGCGGTTAGTTAGCTATCGCTTTCACTTTTTGGTGGTAAAACCCAAAATATGCCTTCGAATTCAGCTACCGCAGTATCTCCATCTAGAATAGCAACGCTAAGTTCAAACCTTGCTTTTTTGCCGTTGTCCAAGGGCGTAAATTTACCGGATAGGGTTTCAATATTGCATATAGCCCGTGGTTTCATGGTAATGGGCTTGTGATAATGAATATTGCCGTCGCCAAGAACGATATCACCGTCTAAGCCGCGCTCTTTCAATTGCAAGTAAATCATCCCCCAACCAGTAAGGGTGGCGAGAGAAAAAATACTGCCAGCAAACATGGTGCCGTGTATATTGATATTCTTATTGAGCGAAGCGCGAGTTTCTAATGTGCGCCCCGAATATTGGTATAATTTAATCCCCATATGTTCAGTGATGGGTATGGTTTCTGACCACGTTTGTTGTAGCTGTTTGCACCATTTTGGATGAAGCACAAGTGTATTGTTCTCAGTGAATTTCTTTACCATTTGTTGGCGTTTTAACATGCCCAACTCATTCGGCGCTTCACGCTCCACTTCAAAGCCACATGAACTGAAAAAGTCGATAGAAATTTCTCGGCTGTTGGTTACCGCGCGAATAGCGCCAAGATCTTTGGCGACGTTTTCAAGGGCTGCCATGATCATCTGACCCAAACCTTTGCGATGATGATCTGAGTGAACAGCAATGTGTCTTATTTGTGCTTCTTCTGCCGTATTTAAATGCACACGACCGCAAGCAACGATTTCACCATTGCGGTTGGTGATCATACGGTGTTCAGCTACTTGCTCGTATTCGTCTTTCTCTGAGCCAGGAGGGAAATTCCACGGCTGGCGTAAATGTTCCCAGCGGAATTGAAAATACGCATCAAACTCGGCATCGCTCTTTGGCGTTACAACCTTATACACAATAAACCGACCTTTTTATAAAAATGAACGCGTATTTAAACGCAACGAACAAGATGGTACAAGTCTAATTAGATTGGATACTGTGGCAAGTGTTATACCTGAAATTGAAAAGTGACTGGGCCGTCGTTAATTAGACCAACTTGCATATCTGCGCCAAACTCACCCGTGGCAACGGTTAACCCTTTTGCTTTTAAACACTCAACAAATTTCTCGTAAACCGCTTTGCCATGCTCTGGTGTTGCGCCACGGGAAAACCCAGGGCGATTACCTTTTTGTGTGTCTGCGACCAGCGTAAATTGAGATACAACCAATATTTCGCCGTTTACCTGCTCTATATTTAGGTTCATTTTGCCGTCGTCATCGGTAAACATTCTATAGCGACTTAGTTTCGTTGCGAGCTTCTCAATTTCAATGTCGCTGTCATTTTTCTCAACACCCAGCAGTACTAACATACCTTTTCCAATACTGCCAATTACTTCACCTGACACGGTGACGTTTGCCTCGCTAACGCGCTGAATTAGTCCTATCATTTCGTTGATTCCTGAAGATAACGCGACATGTCTCTGGTTGCTCTGCACAGTGCGTATCCAATACTGGGCTCTGATGTGCTGTGACCGGCATCCGGGATAATTTGCAGTTGGCTTTGAGGCCAAGCTTTATGGAGTGTTTCAGCTGCCTCAGTCTTGCAAATCATGTCGTAGCGTCCATGAATAATTGTGCCGGGAATATCACGTATTTTATCTATATTTTCAAGAATGTAGTTTTCCTCTAAAAAGCACTTATTAGAAAGAAAGTGACATTCTAACGTCGCCAAACAAGTAACCAGCTGCATGGGATAATGAGATGTAGAGTCTCCAACACCTGGCGGTAATGTAACGCGGGATAAGCGTTCTTCCCATTGATACCAGCGTTTCAGTGCAGCATGGCGAAGGACATCATTACTTGAACGTACTATTGCACTGTAATAGTCACAAACCGCACTAGTGGTAATGGGATGAGGCACATCCTTAGTAAATTTGCGGTAGTAGTCTGGAAATAGTTGGGCTGCACAGCCGTTTGGCGATAAAAACCAATCTCTGTCTTCTTGCCGAGCTAAGAAAACACCGCGTAATATCATACCAGTAACGTGCTGCGTGTATTGTAATGCGTAGAGTAAGGAGAGTGTTGACCCCCAAGAGCCGCCAAATAACAAAAAGCGTTTAATACCTAGGTGCTTTCGTAGTACTTCAATATCGTTAACGTTGCGCCATGTATCGTTATCTA
The DNA here is from genome assembly GCF_006538325.1 of Alteromonas sp. KUL42. Classification (GTDB taxonomy): domain Bacteria; phylum Pseudomonadota; class Gammaproteobacteria; order Enterobacterales; family Alteromonadaceae; genus Alteromonas. The sequence goes on along the minus strand of NZ_BJKK01000005.1, from coordinate 157,321 downwards.
GTGTTTCAGCAAGAGGAGTAGAGCGGCCACAGCCTCGTTGTTCATAGCCGATAATGCGATATTTGTTGCTGTCGAAAAAGCATTTGTAGTTAGGGGGTAAGCCAGCCCCAGGGCCACCATGTACAAATAAAACGGGGATACCTTTAGGGTTTCCACTTTGTTCGAAGTACAGTGAGTGCTCACTTCCTACATCTATAAATCCATTTTCATAGCAGGTTACGTCGGGGTAAAGTCGTTTCATTTTGTGTCTGCGCGTTGTGTGAGTGCCTGTTTTAGTTTAATTTATCGTTATAAAGACTAACGCGTATTGTCCGCATCACTTTATTTAGGTAGCGTTTAGCTATGCTTAACCGCCAATAAAGCGTCACTACGTAGTAGCTAATCACATTATAGTCATAAATGCGAGGAAGTTTATATGGCAGGTCAAGGTTCTGGCGGTAATGTTATCGCTGCAATATGCAACTTTTTTATTCCGGGCTTAGGTCATTTAGTACAAGGAAGAATTTTAGGCGCGCTATTTTTCTTTGTTACCGTTGGTGTGTGTTACGCATTGGCGGCAACCATCGTGCTAACCATTTTATTCGGGCCGCTAGGTGTAATCTTGCACTTGATCAGCATCATCAGTGCGGCGCGCTTTAGAGGATGATTAACACCATGAAATTAGCTGCATCTGTTTTGGTTGCCATGCTGATGCTTTCAGGTTGTCAATCTGCCTATTATGCTGCATGGGAAAAGGTAGGCGTTGAAAAGCGCGATATCTTAGTAGACCGTGTAGAAAACGCTAAAGAGTCGCAGGAAGACGCACAAGAGCAATTTAGCTCTGCGTTAGAGGCATTTAGTGCAGCAGTGGCATTTGACGGCGGTGAATTAGAAGATGTTTATCAACGCTTAAATGGCCAGTACGAAGACAGTGTGGCCGCTGCTGAAGAAGTTACTGGGCGTATTGCCAAGGTTGAATCAGTAGCAGAAGCGCTGTTTGATGAATGGCAAGAAGAGCTAGATAAGTATCAGAGCGCTACCTTAAAGCGCGATAGTGCAGCAAAGTTACGTGAGACACAGCGTCGCTATGGCTCACTAATGAAGGCAATGCGCAACGCCGAAAGTAAAATGTCACCCGTGTTAAGTGCCTTGCAAGACAATGTGTTGTACTTAAAGCACAATCTGAATGCGAGTGCGATCGGCGCGTTACAAGGTGAGCTATCAACCATTGAGAACGACGTGGCACAACTTATTCGCCAAATGAATTCTGCCATTGCTGAATCTGACGCTTTTATTGCTTCTATGCGCAATTAAGCGTCAAGTTCTAGTATTCATTGCTAGCTAAACTCACAAAAGGAAGCAAACGCTTCCTTTTTTGTTTCTACGTTTAGCGCCTTTTTATCTTTGTTTATTCCTGTGGCACTTTTCTCGGTTCATCTTCCGCTTTTTTATTTTCGAAAGCTTCACCTAAGCTACACGTAAACTCAGCGCCAAATAATACAATTATCCATGCCAGATACACCCAAAGGAATAAAATGGGTACCACAGCTAGCGCACCATAAATGAGCTCATAAGAAGGGAAATTGGTAACGTAAAGTGCAAACCCTGATTTGGATATTTCAAAGGCTACAGTGGCCACAACAGCGCCTGCTATAGCGTGCCTTGCGTATACTCTGCGATTGGGAACCACCATATATAAAATAGCGAAGGCGAGGAGTGCTGCGCCACTAGGGACTAAGCTAAGTAAAAACGTACCTAAACCCGGTGTATATTCCTCTGTAAATGCGGCAAGACCAGTTAAATAGGAGCTGACTACTACACTAGAGCCGATTAGCATAGGACCTAACGTGATAACCATCCAATAAATGGCAAATGTGTATACCACTGGCCTGTTGCTTTGCGTTCGCCATATACGATTGAGGGTTTTATCTACATTAGAAATCAGCATCAATGCCACAAGTAATAATGACAAAATACCAATGGCGCTCATTTGTGAAGCATTGCCGACGAAGTCTGTCATGTATTTGTGGACTACATCGCTGGCGGTTGGCACAAAGTTACTAAAAACAAAGTGCTCCAATTTACTGCGCACAGAAGCAAAAGCGGGAAAAGCAGACATTATGGTGAAGGTCACCATAATAAAAGGGACAAGAGATAGCAGTGTGACATACGCGAGGTGCCCAGCAGAAACGGCAATGTTGTCTTCTTTACAGCGTGTAATGAATATTCGGTAAAGCGCCTTGGCTTGAGGTGCGATGTCATTATAAAGGGCTTTAACCTTACTTATATCCACGGTTAATCTCCTGAAGGTATTGTCAACAGGCCTTGTATAGGCCAACTTTAGTTCTTGGTTTTTCGTGACAAACAGCGATTCCATCACTCATCTATGTAGATTGCTACATTTCTTTACTGCCATGCAAAGATGTTAAACCAGTCTACATAGACGTTTACCCAATCTGAGAGGGTAAACTCCTATGCGGATTGGTATTACGTGATAACACACTGAAAATATCGCGTTAAATATCAACACGATTAATACGGAAATGGTAACTGGGGGAGCGCGTAGTGGCAAAAGATTTGTGAAATAGAGGGATTTCTTTTTAATTACAGCAGCCTGCTGCACCTTTTCCTCAAGGCACAGCAAACTAAAAATGGCAAGTACGGCAATTAATTAGCTGTTGCCGCGTACACCGAGCATATGGCATATCGCGTAGCTTAGTTCACTGCGGTTTAGCGTGTAAAAATGGAAATGCTTAACGCCTTCTTTAGCAAGTACTTTTACTTGATCCATCGCGATATTTGCACCAATAAGATTACGCGTTGCTTGGTCGTCATCGTCTAAGCCGTCGAACATTTTGTGCAACCAACCCGGTACATGTACGTTAGTAAATCCTGCAAATTTTACCAATGTTTGATAGTTGGTTACTGGCAAGATACCAGGCACCAAGTCCAAGTCGACACCTGCTGCGGCAGCGCGATCTCTAAAACGCAAAAATACGCTGGTATCGAAGAAGAACTGAGATATCGCTTCTGTCGCACCGGCTTCAGCTTTGCGCTTCAAATTAAGTAAATCGAATTGTGCGTTTGGCGCTTCTGGGTGCTTTTCTGGGTAAGCCGCTACAGAAATGTCAAAGTCAGCCACATCTTTTAACAAGGCAACTAAGTCAGACGCGTACATTTCTGTCTTATCAACACCTGGTGGTAAATCACCGCGTAACGCAACAATACGGCGAATACCTGAATCCCAGTAGTCTTTGGCTATTTGTTTAAGCTCTTCGCGGCTTGCATCCACACACGTTAAATGAGGTACAGCTGAAACGCCGGTTTGTTGCTGAATGCGCTTGACCACGTCATGGGTTCTGTCACGCTCACCACTATTCGCACCGTAAGTTACCGACATGTAACTGGGTTTGAGCGGAGCTAAACGCTCAACTGACTTCCACAGTGTTTTCTCCATGGCTTCCGTTTTCGGAGGGAAAAACTCAAATGACACATCAATATCGCGCAGTTCCGATAGGGACTGATTTAATGCATCGATGCCTTGTGCGTAAGAAACCATGGCTTATTCTCTCAATAAAGTATTCTTATAGACGTTTAGACGTCTAAATTAAAGAATATATGTCTAGACGTCAAGAGGTTTACACTGCTCAATTGACCTTTTCGTGAACTTGTTTAGAATTTCCAGTCATAACATAAATAAGAGTAGACCGAGTTAGTACAATGGCAGAATGGAACGGTAAATATATTCACCCTTACGCAGAGCACGGCAAAAAGAGCGAGCAGGTTAAGAAAGTCACTGTTTCTATACCCATTAATGTGCTTAAAGCGTTGACCGATGAGCGCACTCGTCGTCAGATAAACAATTTGCGTCACGCAACCAATTCAGAATTGCTGTGTGAAGCGTTTTTACATGCTTTTACTGGTCAACCGTTACCTAACGATGATGACTTGCGAAAAGATAACCCTAATCGCGTACCGGCAGAAGCCCGTCGAATTATGCAAGAAATGGGAATTGATCCTAGTTTCGAAAATGATGTAACGGAAGACTAGGTTCACTTAACCGCAACAGTTTTTAGCACTGAACTGCAAAAAAGGTTGAACCAAGAAGGTAAGACCAAGCAAAAACGGCACGCTTAAAGCGTGCCGTTTTTAGTTGCTATTGGATAACGTTATTCTTCTGATGCGCCAGCTAAACGCGCAACTCCAGATGCAATAGCTGCTTTAGAAACCGCTGTTGCAATGCGTTCACATAAACGTGGATCCATTGGTTTGGGAATAATGTAATCTTTACCAAACGACAGGTGTTCAGTGTTACTGGCTTTTAGCACTTCCACTGGAACTTCCTCTTTTGTTATTCCGCGAAGTGCTTCTACAGCTGCCACTTTCATCTCATCATTTATCGCAGTGGCTCTTACGTCTAATGCTCCTCTAAAAATAAAAGGGAAACACAGTACGTTGTTAACTTGGTTTGGATAATCAGAGCGACCCGTTGCCATGATCAAGTCTTTGCGTACCTCGTGAGCCAGTTCTGGTTTAATTTCTGGGTCAGGGTTGGAACACGCAAACACAATTGGGTTTTCGGCCATCAGCGCCAATGTTTCAGGAGGCAGTACATCTGGGCCTGAAACGCCCACAAAGATGTCGGCACCTTCCATAACATCTTCTAACGTGCGTTTGTCAGTGTTGTTAGCAAAGAGCTTTTTGTGTTCGGTGAGATCGTCACGACGGGTGTGAATCACGCCTTTTCTGTCTAGCATGTAAATGCGTTCACGCTGTGCGCCGCACTTAATCAATAATTCCATGCACGCTACTGCGGCAGCACCAGCACCCATGCACACAATTTTTGCGCTTTCAATGTCTTTACCTTGAATCTCTAACGCATTTAGCATTCCGGCGGCAGTTACTATCGCGGTACCGTGTTGGTCATCGTGAAAAACAGGAATTTTACAGCGCTTAATTAACTCTTGTTCAATTTCAAAACACTCAGGTGCTTTGATATCTTCAAGATTGATCCCGCCGAACGTATCGGCAATATTGGCGACCGTGTTGATGAATTCTTCTGTTGTACGATGTTTGACTTCGATATCGATGGCATCAAGACCTGCAAAACGCTTGAACAATAACGCTTTGCCCTCCATTACTGGTTTTGATGCTAGTGGGCCTAAGTTACCCAGACCAAGAATAGCGGTACCATTACTGATAACCGCAACTAAATTACCCTTAGCGGTATATTTATAGGCGTTATCAGGATCTTCAGCTATCTCTCTTACCGGCTCAGCCACACCAGGGCTATAGGCAAGAGCAAGATCGTCAACGCTATCTGCAGGTTTAGAGAGTTCGACGCGAATTTTCCCCGGTGTGGGATGGGCATGATAATCGAGTGCGCGTTGTCTAAAATCTGACATGTAAAATGGTTTCCTTAGATGTAGGGTTCATCGGTTTTTCGTACACACCTTGTATTTATTTCAATGTCGTTGTTGTTATAAGTTTATAAACGCAAGAGCTTTACGACGTGGTTGTTAGAATCTATCCAGTCATTACTGGTATACATTTGAAGGCGTATTCATCTTTACCATTAGGTTGGTTTAACGAACACTGGCCAATAGTAAGTCATTATTCACAAGATTAATACTCACTATCAATGTATCGATCGCAACTCTAACACAGCCTTTTACTGTGTACATATCTGATCAGAATTCTCATATCCCAATGTAGGTGAGAGATAGATATTAGACCAGTAACATAGGGCTATAATTGTCATTCATTAAATTTATTGTAGACTTGCTTTTCATATGGCAATTGTATTTTATGGTTCGAGGTATAGGGTGACTGAAAGAAAGCTCATAGACGTACTTACTACAGTGTGCGAAGAGGAAAAGAAGGCACATAATGGCTTTGTTTGGCTTACCCATGAGGGGCATTGGCGTTCGCCAAATATAACCGCAGTGTTTGATTCGCAAGCGCAGTTGAATACTGCACTGTCTCAAGGATGGGATATGGACTTTATAAATAAGGTGAATATAGCTTTGGCCTCAATTAAATCCCGTGCGGATTCTATAAACTTTGCCAGCGAAGAAGCGTGTAAAAAATTCAGTGGGGGAAATTGGCAAGTGCATCTCACCAAAGCACATTTTACCAAAGAGTATTTCACCAAAGAGCAGAGGCATTAAGACACTAAAAAACACCAGATAACAAAAAAGCGCCATATAGGCGCTTTCTCGAGATGATTATCAGGCTTACTTTTTGCCCAATGCACCGAAACGCTTCTTGAAGCGATCAACACGACCACCAGTATCAACGTTACGCTGCTTACCTGTGTAGAAAGGGTGGCATGCAGAACATACGTCAAGGTTGATGTCTTTACCCATAGTAGAACGGATTTTAATCTCGTTACCGCAAGAGCAAGATGCTGTGATTTCAGCGTATTCTGGGTGGATACCTTGTTTCATGGGATTACCTCACATAATAAGGCCGTATCGCTATACAACCCGAAGTTGCACACCATACGTAGCTTAAATTTAAAATGATAAGCCGTTTAAGAAACAGCCTATCGCAAAAGTGCGGCGCATAATAAAGGAACACAAGGCGGTGATCAAGTAGATTTTCTGCACGCTTTGGGCCTAGATAAGATTCATTTTCCGATTGTTTGACAAAGTATGGTTAAATATTCTTATTCATTTTTACCGGTTACGGCTAGAACTTGTTGTGTGGCTGTTATCACAGCTAAGTTTGTTTTGAAGTACAAATTACTATTACGCACTACTATTACGCAAAGTCCATAATGCTAACGCAATAAAAGTGACTAGCAGAAACTCATATTAAAACAGGTAAATTCTACAATATATGGCATTTATTCAGGTAGCGGTTCCCGTACCGCTCAGGCAACTATTCACTTATGTTCACAGTGAAGCCTTAGCCGCTGGTGTACGCGTTTTAGTCCCTTTTGGACCCCGTAAATTGGTGGGGGTTGTCGTAGATGGATGTTTTGAAATCGCCGGTGATAATGAAGCTGCTGATATTTCGAAAATTAAACCTATAGAGCAGACTATCGATGAACACCCTGTACTTGATGTCGCGCTGTTAAAAACTAGCGCAGTGGTTATGGCAATACTACCATCATGCGCCTGGTGAAGTTTTGCACGCAATGTTGCCTGTTTTATTGCGAAAAGGTGAGTCATCAACACCCACCCATGAGGAAATTCTGTTACTTACAACAGATGGTAAGGAAACTTGTGAAAATACTTTGTCTCGCGCACCGAAACAAAAAGCCTGTGTTGAAGCATTGTTAAATGGTGAGTTATTACTGACCCAAGCCAAAAAACAATTTGGTAGTGCCGCGGTTAAAGCCTTAATCGAAAAAGCATTGGCCCATGTTGTTGAGCAAGTGCCAGTTTTTGAAGAAGCGCGCTGGGTATCTACTTTTAATATTGCAGAGAAGCCTGTACCGGACACGGAGCAATCAGTGGCTATTGCCGCTTTAAACCGTCAACACAGTCAATTTGTGGTGAGTTTACTTGAAGGCGTGACAGGCAGCGGAAAAACAGAAGTTTATTTACAAGCTATAGAGCCGTTGCTTGAGCAAGGTAAACAAATTCTCATTTTAGTACCTGAAATAGGGCTTACACCGCAAACTGTTGCGCGTTTTGAAAGGCGTTTTAACATTGATGTTGGTGTGTTGCATTCACAGCTTTCTGACAAAGCCCGTTTACAAGTATGGCAGCGTGCACAAGCTGGCGAATTAGGTATTGTCATTGGTACGCGCTCAGCCATTTTTACACCGCTAAAAAACCCAGGGATGTTGATTGTAGATGAAGAGCATGACGAGTCATTTAAGCAACAAGATGGACTTCGCTATCACGCTAGAGACCTCGCGACAATGCGGGCAAAACTTCACAATATTCCCTTATTGCTAGGCAGCGCTACACCTGCACTAGAAACGTTGAATAACGCATTGAGTGGGCGTTTTTCTCACCTGCAATTGACTAAACGGGCGGGCGGTGCACAAAGCACTTACCAGCATGTATTAGATGCACGAGATCAACCCATTCATTATGGTATTGCCCAAGGTATGTTGACTATTATGCGCCAACATATCAATGCGGGTAATCAGGTACTGGTATTTGTAAATCGACGTGGCTATGCCCCAGCTTTACTGTGCCATCATTGCGGCGAAACGGTGATGTGCAAACGGTGTGATAAACCCTATACCGTACACAAATCACTGAACCGTCTACAGTGTCACCATTGTTCAGGTACCAGAGCAATGCCATCACATTGCGAAGCTTGTCACAGTAATGAGTTAGTAACAGCGGGCACTGGAACTGAACAGGTAGAACAAGGGCTCTCATCATTATTTCCTGGTGTAAAGCAAGTGCGTATAGACAGTGACTCTGTGCGCGGAAAAGACAAATTACATCAAACATTAGATGCTATAAACCGCCAAGAATATCAGCTACTTGTGGGCACCCAAATTTTGTCAAAAGGGCATCACTTTCCCCATGTGACATTAGTTGTTGTATTAGATGTTGACGGAGCACTATTTAGTGCTGATTTTCGTGCGCCAGAAAAGTTAGCGCAATTGGTAACGCAACTTGCAGGTAGAGCGGGGCGTGCCACAAAGCCTGGTGAAATGTGGTTACAAACCCATAATCCGCATCACCCTTTACTGCAAGATTTAGTTAACAATGGTTATCGCCACTTTGCCAGACACGCACTTATTGAGAGAAAAGCTGCGGGATTACCGCCGTTCATCAGCCAGTTTGTGATACGCGCAGAATCGACAGATAGCCGTTTAGCTTTCGGCTTTTTAAAAGCAACTAAAGATGTATTCGAGCAACAGCACGCTATTGACATTCATGGCCCTTTTCCATGCTTGATTGAAAAGCGACAAGGGCGATTTCGCTTTATGTTGGTGTGTAGTCATGAAAAGCGCGGGCCTTTGCACAACGCTTTGCGACTGACGTTGCCTTTTCTACAAGCATTGCCACAAGCGTTGAAAGTAAGATGGGCAGTGGATATTGATCCCACAGATTTCAGTTAGCTTGTTACACTGCAATGGGTTAACATTCCGAATTCACAGTTTGGGTGTTTTCAATGCGATATTATCTAACAGGTAAAATTTCTCAGATACGCATTAGTTACGCATTGGATCTTCATTAATAGAGTTGATTAACAACGTTTTCTTACGAACACGAACAACCATAAACAGTAGGAATTTTGTCGCATATGGCTCAACGCGATTATGTCTCTCGTGGGCGCTCTCCGCAGAAAAAGAAAGCTGCTAACAATAAAAGAAAACCAGCCGCCAACGCTCAGGCTAATACGCCTAGCGGAGGTAAGCTTCCACTCATTCGTTTAGTGGGTGTCTTTGCACTTGTTATAGGGTTTGGCGTATTTCTCTGGTCAATTAAAGATAACGTGGAAGAGGATGTTGATACCCAAGTCGCTAGGCCCGTTGCACCGACAGAAGAAACCCTTCCTGAGCTTCCAGAAGAAGAATGGGAATATATTAAAACCCTACCAGGCTATGAAGTAGAAGTAGAAGTTAAAGAACAAGAGAAATCTGATAAACGCTACCTCATGCAGTGTGCTTCGTTTAGAACGCGCGCTCAAGCGGAAGAAATGAAGGCGAAAATTGCTTTCCAAGGTCTTGAAGCGCTTATTAGACACAGTTCTGGTAGCAACGGCGAATGGTTCCGAGTGATTTTAGGGCCGTTTGAGTCGAAGCGTGATGCTGAAAAAGCCAAACACAGTTTGAGAAAAGTGAATATTGCTACTTGCCAAATTTGGTATTGGAATCTTTAGGTTTCAGGTTTAGGCGCTGAACTCTCTATATTTTGAATAGAAATTCTTAAGTGAAATGTAGAGTTGTGTGGCGCTTTTGAAGATTGTTGTTATTGGGATGAAAAATCGTCAAGCGGCATTTCATCGGAAAAGCTGGCTAATTCAGAGCGAGAGTAATGTTCACCATAAATGTGGGCGAGTGTTCCATTCTCTCTTAATTCAGACATCTTCCGATCAAATTGGGCGGCCAGCTTTCTACCTTTAACCGAGTTTCTAAAGGCAAGATATAATTTTTCGCCTTCTCTTATCACCTGATGATGAATTCGCCCGCGATAATTTTCGACGAAATTTTCTTCATAATCTAAAACATAATCAATGCGTTTGTTAACCAATAGCGTAAATCCAGCCTCTATATTATCTAGCGAATAAGAAGCATCAAGGTCGGGAAAAAATTTACTAAAGCCATAACCAGCTCGCCATGCTACTTTTTTACCCTTAAAGTTTACCTTTTCAGTCTCAGGAAGCGTTTCATCGGCACGATAGAAAATGTGGATAGGTAGGTCAGTGTCGAGTATCCAGTTTGCGTAATGTGCATCGGGCAATTCATGCTGATAAACGCCAACTGCAATATCTGCGTTATTTGCCTTAAACTGATTCAATGCGCGAGGATAGGTACTTGTTTGATATTTAATGTCGTACTCGTCGTAAACCGCATCAATGAGTTCGTAGTAAATGCCAGAGTCATCTATGTTGGTAAAGGCTTTCCAATGCGCAGCACTGACCGCAATATGAGGGCGTGTGGTTTCTTCACTAATACATGTGGATGAAATGAAGAGTAGTAATAATACTAAATACCGCAATGTTAGTCTTCCGACGCTTATACTTAACTCGAGATTTTAGTATAGATAATCAATAACAATTACGGTAGTAGTTAAATCAAGTAGGTTTTGTAGCGTTTTGTATCAACACATTATTTGCGCATTATTTGGTTGTCTTTTAAAAGGTGGGTGCCGAGTAAAATAAACCACAGGATTTGTCCGAGTCCGAATATCGTCGTCGTTGCCTCAAAAAATACATTGTCAGCTAACATCGATAGTCCCGAAAATAGTGTTAAAACACCAGCAAACCCCACAATAAGACCAAGTATATGAGTGGCTTTCGGATAGATGTTTTGTTTCAAACCCATGTAACTAATAACAAATACCCATAGCGCTCCAATTAGTTCTATTCCACCACCGAGTGCGTCTACGACGATATGAATGGTATTCATCGTTATGACGGCGTTATTTTCATCAGTGTTTGCGTACTTCGCTAGTAGCGACAGATTGACCAAGAAAACAAAGGTGCTCGCCAAAACGAATGTGACCCATATATTACCTAATACAGCGTTGTAGTTTGAAAGTACGGGCGAACTTTTTACAAACCGCGTTTGAAGTGATTGGTTCAATGCAATCAAACTTAGGCTAAATACAATACCAATAACGAGGTAACCAATGTAAAAGACGTCTCGTTGTGCAATGAGAGAGTGCAAACGGGAAATGTCAGATTGAGCTTCAGGTGGGGCGATAACGCCTATAAACAAAACAAAGCCAAACACGTAAGTTAGCGCACAAATTACTGCTGCGATACCACCAGCGCGAAAGCTCTGCATAAGAAGTGTCCTTTAAATTTGTATTTGTTACTAAGGTTGCTATTACGCGTTATCTAATTATGTATAGCAAACAGCGTTTTGTAACAGTAAGTAACGAGAGGCCTAAAAATCACTAGGGGCCAACGTTACTTCTCACATTGTTGCCCCAGACTTTGTTGCTGTTGGCTAATTTGGGCTGCCAAACTACATCAGTAGCGCCTTTCGACGGACAATTTGGACCACCAAAAAAGAGAATGAACAAAGATAAACCTGCTCTAGTATTGATAAGCGAAACAGTATCCCTTGAAAATGCGCCGCTTTGCCCCACTTTAAGACTATTGGACTTTCTATGTCACTACCTCTTCAATGATTTGACGTAGTGGCACCCAGCAATACGGGGAAATAACGTGACAACGATTGTATCAGTGAGACGTGGAAATCAAGTGGTAATGGCCGGTGATGGTCAGGTATCTCTTGGCAATACGGTAATGAAAGGCAACGCCCGAAAAGTGCGCCGCTTATATCACGACAAAATTTTGGCCGGTTTTGCCGGTGGTACAGCAGATGCGTTTACACTGTTTGAACGCTTCGAAGCAAAGCTTGAGGCGCACCAAGGTCACTTGACCAAAGCTGCGGTTGAACTTGCAAAAGATTGGCGTACCGACCGCATGCTTCGAAAACTAGAAGCATTACTTGCCGTGGCAGATGAAACCGCCTCGTTCATTATTACTGGAAACGGTGATGTGGTGCAGCCAGAGCAAGATTTAATTGCTATTGGTTCGGGTGGAAATTATGCCCAAGCAGCGGCCACAGCATTATTGAACAATACAGAGCTTAGCGCAAAAGACATTGCTGAAAAAGCACTGACCATTGCCGGCGATATTTGTGTATTCACAAATCACAGCCAAACTATAGATGTATTAGATTACTAGACAGCAGCACATACGTACTGTCTTGCTCAAGGTGTCGCGATTTACTCGTGCTCACTGAGCGTTAGTTAGATAAAAGGGTTTATTCATGTCTGAAATGACACCACGAGAAATTGTTCACGAGTTAGATCGCCATATCATCGGTCAGCAAGATGCAAAACGCGCAGTATCTATAGCGCTTCGCAACCGCTGGCGTCGTATGCAACTTGAGCCTGAATTACGTCAGGAAGTGACGCCGAAAAATATCCTTATGATTGGCCCAACAGGGGTTGGTAAAACAGAGATTGCCCGTCGTCTTGCAAAGCTTGCCAATGCGCCTTTTATTAAAGTTGAAGCCACTAAGTTTACGGAAGTGGGCTATGTGGGGAAAGAAGTTGAAACTATCATTCGTGATCTTGCTGATATTGCAGTGAAGATGACGAAAGAAAATGAAATGAAGAAGGTTAAGTTTCGCGCTGAAGAAGCTGCCGAAGACCGCATTTTAGATACACTTATACCGCCACCTGAAGATGCGTGGGGCAATAAAGAAGAAGTGGAAGATCGCGGCACGCGTCAAGCATTTAGAAAGAAACTTCGCCAAGGCGATCTCGACGACAAAGAAATTGAAATTGATGTTGCTCTTCCACAGGTGGGTGTAGAAATTATGGCACCTCCTGGCATGGAGGAAATGACTAACCAACTTCAAGGCATGTTCCAGAACCTATCTGGCTCGCAAAAGAAAAAGAAGAAACTGAAGATCAAAGACGCTTTTAAGCTATTGGTTGAAGAAGAAGCTGCGCGCTTGGTGAACCAAGAAGACTTGAAAGAAAAGGCCATTGAATCGGTTGAACAGCACGGCATCGTGTTTATCGATGAGATTGATAAGATTTGCAAACGCGAAGGTAATACATCAGGTGATGTGTCTCGTGAAGGTGTTCAGCGTGATTTACTGCCTTTAGTTGAAGGTTCAACAGTATCAACCAAGCACGGCATGGTGAAGACTGACCATATTTTGTTCATCGCATCAGGTGCGTTTCAAATGAGCAAACCGTCTGATCTTATTCCTGAGCTGCAAGGTCGTTTACCTATTCGCGTTGAATTATCAGCATTAAAAGTAGGTGATTTTAAACGTATTCTCACTGAACCAAATGCATCGCTGACGCATCAGTATATTGCACTTATGAAAACAGAAGGCGTAGATATTAGCTTTGATGATTCGGGTATTCAGCGTATTGCAGAAGCGGCGTGGCAAGTAAATGAGCGGACGGAAAATATTGGTGCTCGTCGACTTCACACAGTATTAGAGCGTTTGATGGAAGACATTTCATTTGACGCATCTGAGAAAAGTGGAGAGTCGTTTGTTATTGATGCCGACTACGTGAATTCTCATTTAGAAACCCTCGTCGACAACGAAGATTTGTCGAGATTCATCCTGTAACATTATGTGTGGGTCTAGAAACCTCGGCTGACAAACCATAACTAGGCTCTCATTTTCGAAACTAGAATCTTATACGGCGTTTTTCCTTTCAAGCCACCATGTGGCCTATGGAAGTTGTAAAACGCCTCCCATTCAGCCAATTTGGCTTCTACGTCTCCTCATTTGCCTTTTTGCGTATTATATTAACTATTCGATTGTGAACGATTTGTGAAAGGAGCAAGGTGTCATCGCCAGTGGTATTCACAAACTGAACAACAACGGTGTCAATGTCAGGATAGTAACGAGCGCGACTCCAGTAACCCAACACCCAGCCATCGTGCTGATACTCATAAAGCCCTTTATAAATATCGACTTCTTCAGGAGTAAATAAGGAACCATCATTGAGTGCCCTAACAAATTTCCCAACTGCTTCTGCTGATGCGACCATACCTTGGTCTAGATATTTGAAATCATCTGGATATCCAATGTAATATCCACTCATCATCCTGTTTTGGTTAACCTCATTGACCGACATAAAAGTATCCTCAATACCCAAGGGAAATAACATTTCTGCCTTTATAAATTGCCCGTAGTCGTAACCAAGTATTTTTGTCATGATCTTATGCAACAGTAGGTAATTTGTATTTGAGTAGCTGTAGTCAGTGTCTGGTTTAAAGTCAGCTGGCTTATCAAGAATCAACGCTAAACCATCGATGTTCGATTTGCTCCAGTCAAATCCTTCAACATCAGTAAAATTCGGGATGCCACTTCGGTGTTGAATCATCATGCGAAGCGTAATTTTGTCGGCGTATTGGATGTGTTCGATTAACTCTGGCATATAGTCAACAAGCGTTTTTTCCAACGACAGGGTTTTATTAGCTACGAGTTTTACGATTGCAGACGCGTCATAAAGCTTTCCTATACTCGCTATTTTAAACAATGCTTGTGGATCCGCAGGCGTTTTAGTATCACGATTGTGATAACCTTTGGCATAGAATTCAGGCGGCTCGCCATTTCTATCAACGTATACAACAATTCCATCTAATCGTTCGTCTACGGCATTCGCTAGCTCTTGTTCTATCGTTTCTGGCGTCGATTTTAGGTAGTAAAGTCCAAACTCCCAAGGCGCAAACACATAGATACTGGTTATAGTTAAAATGGCCGCGGTGGCAATTCGCATAATCGTAAACTTAGATTTAGTCATTTATTTAACTTTCGATTTTTAGAGGTTTAAATAAACAGACTTTTATTTCAATAGCAGCGCTTGTAAGCACTGCTCGTTGATAATGCCTGTTAACTTCTTCAACAGAATCTAGATGGAAACCCAGCATAGTTCCATTTCCGTTTGTGGCTGGTTTCCCATCGAACGGTTCTGCTAAAGCAAACATAAAACTTTCATTAACCCTCAGGGACATTCGTTCTTGCCCATGAATTTTATTCAAGTCACAACCAACAAATAACTCATCATAAAAAGCCTCTGCCTTTCTCTTATATTGGTAGATTGGAGCTTACTTAGTTTTTGAACTCAATTCAGTTCGTTTCACCTGCAATTTGACCGACCAGTAAATTATGGTAATTAATACAGAAATTACTGGCAGCATTAATAGCTCTGTTCGTTGTATAGACTCAGGTAAGTGCTTAGCTTGGCCAAGAAAGAAAGCTGCTGTCGACATTAACAGGGGAAAAAACATACGCCATAAATGTCTAATTAATCTGCTATTTCCGCTTAATCCACCACGTATTAGAAAACGACAATCACCGATGCAGCACAAAGCCATAACACTGCCGAAAACTATATAAGCTTCAATGCCAAAGCCTCCTAGCACTTTGCTCTCCATCTGGGTGATCAGATAAGAATACCAACCAAATCCAATTGTAATCATAATGACAAAAGTAAACAGCAGCTTATCATATGCATTAGTTTGCTTAGGAGGTTGCCAAATCGTGTTTACTGAAGACAATACAAAATAGCAAAGTACTAAACCATTGAGCATTGAAAGCGGTATTTCTCTTGCAATCGCTATATACGTACCAGTAAGCCCAAGTGCTAACATGGCTACGACATAAACTCGACCTAGGTACTTATGTGCCAGTTGTCCTTTTTTTGCAACAATCACTGAGTACCCAGCTAACAGAGCGATAGCACCCGCACATATATGAAACACTAAAAAAACGATAAAAACATGGAGAAATACCTCTAGAGTTAACTGGCTTTTTCAAGCTGTTCATTAACTAAATGTGAGTCACATTTAAACCCTGCCACCAAAAGATAAATCGGCACAATAAGTTGAGTTAGAGCGATAGGTGCTTGAATCAAAGTTGGAATGGGCAATTCAAAAAAAGTATGACCAACTGCAATCAACTGAAGTGTTACGGAGAAAATTGCGAAACTGGCAAGGTAAGTTGGCAACAGTTTTTCTCTTAAAACCAAGCCATAGAAAAACAACAAGCTTAAACTTGATATAAATATTGAAAAAAAGTGCGCCTCATTTCTTCCTGTCGCCAGTAGCTTTTTAAGTGGCTCGAATGTCTCACTACTTGAACCAGCATCTAAATAACCACCTGTTAAAAAAACTACGTATTCAGACAGTTTTGCGTATTCAACTGTAGAAAGCGCTATTCCTACCGCAGCTAAGGCAATAAGGGTAATAAACATGCCGCCGTGTCTACTCACTCTGTCTTTTGGCAGTAGCAAACCAAATACCAGATTAAGTGAACTAATAATAAGTGCCACAAGAGTTGCACTTCCTAGTATATAGATGAGTTCTTGAGTACTTACTGAGCCGTCATATCTTAAAATTGGTTTTAAAAAATAGAAATTTAAAACTATTCCCAAGATCATTTGCACAAGCATCAAACATGCTAAGAATCTCGCGATGGATTTGTTACTGCTATTAAGTAGTGACATAAATTGCTCCTTTGTTGGTAATTAGGAGCGATCATACCCACTTCCATTAATGGCTTGGGTAACATAGTGTAACAATTGCAATGAAGGGTTTGTGTTTGACTCTCTCATGAAAGAATATGTCTTAAACAACACACAAGTAGCTACTATGACAAAGATATTAATAGTTGATGATGATGAAGAGTTAACGGAAAGTTTAGCTGCTTTCTTCAATAATCATCAATGTGAGCTCGTCGTAGCCAATGATCCGCTTTTAGCGATGGTTCTGATTGAAAAGGAAGCGCCACAATTACTGCTTTTGGATGTGATGATGCCCAAAGTCGATGGCTTTACCTTATGTGAACAGATCCGAAAAAAATACACATTACCTATTATTATGTTAACTGCTAGAGGTAAGTTAGAAGATAAAGTACATGGCTTCGAAATTGGTGTTGATGATTACTTACCCAAACCTTTTGAACCATTAGAGCTGTTAGCCAGAGTACAAGCCTTACTTCGGCGAACAAGGAGTAAAAAGGAAGAAACCGAAAAACAGGAGCACATTCAGTTTGCTAGCCTTGATATTTTTCCCGCACAGCAATTAGTTAAAGTGAACGGTGATGAGATCAGCTTGTCTGGAATGGAATTTCACTTGCTTTATACGCTGGCGACCAATCCTGGCAAGGTTTATAACCGAGAACAAATCACCGGCGCCTTAAAAGGCGTAGAGGTTGACTTGTATGGTCGCGCTGTCGATATATTGCTAAGTCGTCTAAGACAAAAACTGAATGATTCTGCCGCAGATCCCATGTTCATAAAAACCATCAGGGGCATTGGTTACACATTTATAGGGAAGCCGTTGTGAAACACCCAAACTTGAACTTATACACGCGCTTCTTTTTGCTGTTTGCCATCACGACACTACTACTAATTGTTCTGGTTGTACTGGGGAGTTTTTCCATGTCTGAACAAAAGGCACAGCAAATTGTTTTAGACAGACATGAAGCGCTGTATGAAATGATGGCTAAATTAGTTGCAGGGGTAATTGATATTGAACACCTAAAGACAGAAGCTAAAAAGAATCGTGTTACGATACAAATTACCAGAGGCGAAAAAGTTTGGTTAACCGGTGACCCGTTACCAACACCTGAAGAATTAATGAAAAATGCAACACCTCTTGGCAAGCTGTTTTTTACAAAAGTAGACTCAAAATACTTTATATTTACCACTTCAAATAACACCACCATCGCGGTCACATCGCAAATAGCCAATCTTATCGTTTACCCCAATTGGCTGGTGTTTTGGCCCTGGTTTGGTGTGCTATTGGTATTGTTTGTTAATTATAAGATGTTGAATAAGCAGTTAAGTCCAATCCAGAGTGCCATAGAAAGCGCCACTCAAATTAGTCAAGGCAATCTTAAACACCGCATTCAAACTCACCCTGCCAATGACTTGGGAAAACTCACCAACGGTTTAAATATTATGGCTGAAAATTTAGAAGAACTTTTTGCTTCAAAGAATGAATTATTACTGTCAGTTAGCCATGAATTAAGATCTCCTATGGCAAGAATGAAGGTGTTGCTAGCACTTTTAAATAATGACCAAACCGTGTCAAAACTCAATCACGAAATAAACAAAATGGATGCCATTGTAGAGCAATTACTAGAAAGTGAACGGCTACGAGATACACACAAAGTATTAAATTTAGAGCCATATTACTTTCCCAATGTGATATCAGACATCATCAATAGTTTTGATGGCATAGACAACTTAACGCTAGAAGGCTCAATTCCAGAGATAGTCATTGATATTGATTTAGGCCGCTTTAAGTTTTTAGTGCGTAATTTAATTGAAAATGCGCTAACCCATTCCACCGACTCAAGCCGTGTACTTATTGCCTGCAAAAAGAGTTCAAATCAACTAACAATCTCGGTAAGAGATTTTGGCTCAGGAATGGATGAACAGTTTTTGTCTAAGGTGTTTGAGCCCTTTTCTCAAGTTGAAAACGTGAACAACCGCAGCAATAAAGGTGTTGGTTTAGGATTATTTTTATGCAAGCGTATCGCACTAGCTCATGCTGGCGATTTATCAGTAAAAAGTGAGCTTGGCAAAGGTAGTGAGTTTACCTTTAGTTTACCAATCACTACCTAGCGTTGAGCTTGGTGTATACATATTAATTGCAATGAAAAATGCGTGGAACTCCTTATATGTGATGCTTGCACCGTAAGCGTTATGCCTCCTCCACCTTGATTAGGCCCCCAATAGCCCAGAAATTTCTGGGCTATTGGTTGAGAACTACCGAGCAGAGCTTCAGTATTAACTAATATCTTTTCCCTCGTTTTCGAATGTGCCATAAATGGGGTCTTTGGGCACTTCTATTACGTCAATGGGCACAGGAACAGATATCACATCTATTCCACCTGATACCTGTGCAAGTTGTTCTTTATTAAGTGCTGATAATGAACGAGTTGTGTTGATTGTATCTTTCATGATTTACGCTCCTTGTATTTGCGCGTTGTGTTAAGAAAGCTGATGTGCCGGAACAGACACCGCTTCGTGGTAAAGTGTTCTAAAGCACCCGGCAATTAATGCGGTGCGGCTAGTGATATTGAGTTTTTTATAAATATTAGCGCAGTGAAACTTAACGGTTCGCTCACTAATAAAGAGTTCATTCGCAATGACTTTGTTTGAACGGCCTTCCATGATCTTATGGGCCACCTGAAGCTCTCGTTTTGAAAGGCAATCAATAGGTAGCATCAAATCGTTTGCAGCAAGTCTTCTATTATTAATTTGCATGCGTTCATCTTGGGTCATTAAAACGTTACTTTCTTTTACTTCATGGGTATTCATAAGTTTCTCCAAACTGTGTTTACATTGATAAATTACATCCTTTTAAAAAACTAATGTAATTGAGTATCTGGCTGTCTTTTCCTTAAGACTTTTCATCCTTGGCATCGTATCCATGACACCTCCTTTGTTACTGCCAGACACTCATTGGTCACTGGTTTGTTGGTGACGTTTTCAACACTAGAAGGTTTTGGAAATAGGGTGATTTGTGCTTGGGTCCTGTATTTTGACCCCTTTGTATTCAGTACCCGTGGCGCATTTGTGAAAATCAAAGGCTCAAAATTGAAGTTTGCAATGAATGGGGAGGGATAAAGGAACTGTTAATTAGTCGTAGAAGTGTTTAAAGAATGTGCTATAAAAAACAGAGGAATATGAAAATAGCGGTAATAAAGTAAGCAATAAAAAGGAACACATATGTTTGTACCCAGCATTCTTTTAAAACAACTATATACAAGAGCAAGTCTTGCCAAGACTGAAAAAGGGGTGTCATTTTCTTTAAAGAACAGGTTAAAAGATGCCGTCATAAAAGAAGTAAAATGGATTTCACTAGACGGAGAAAAAATACCTGAACATAAAATATCTCTGCAACTAACCAGTGACACAAATGTTAGCGTTGACGAACTAAATAAGTCGGAAGGAAAACCGTTCGGACTTCGTCAAACGATTACCGTACATTTAGATATTGATGAAGTAGCCAGTCCAGAAAAGCGCAAGTTAGGTATTTGCTTTTCAGCATCGCCATTTGGGAAATTAAAGTTTGAAGTAGAAGATAACATAACGCCTGCGGGTCAACGCAGTGTTCATATTCCCCGTGATGACATGGACGACTATGGCGAGTCAATTATAAAAACACGTCAAGCTTATTTTGAAAGCGCAACGAATAAGAAAATTAACCACGTTGGCAAGTACTCAATTGACCCTCAAGAGCTTCAGGGCAACATTGAACACTTCATTGGTGTAGCACAAGTACCTATTGGTATTGCAGGCCCCCTTAAGATAAATGGTGAATACGCGCAAGGGGAGTTTGTTGTGCCCTTGGCAACAACAGAAGGTACCCTTGTTGCCTCTTATAACCGCGGTATGAAGCTGCTGAACTTAAGTGGGGGGGTTACCGCCACTGTTGTAGACGATGCCATGCAACGCGCCCCTGTTTTCATTTTTGAAAATGCGCGAGGAGCACGGGACTTTGTTAAATGGGTAAAAGAGAACTTTGACAAAATCAAAGAAGAAGCTGAAGCAACATCAAGTATTGCGCAGCTGACGTATGTTGACCATTTTCTCTCTAACAAATTTGCTTTTTTGCGTTTTAACTTTCGCACGGGTGATGCAGCGGGTCAGAATATGGTAGGCAGGGCGACCTTTGCCGCTTGTGGTTGGATCCTTGACCACTATGAAGGTATAGAGAACTTTTACCTTGAGTCTAACTTTGCAACAGACAAAAAAGCGTCGCAAATTAATATCATGCGTACACGTGGTAAACGAGTTACCGCAGAAGCAACAATAAAGCGTGAACATCTTCTAGAAGTTATGCGTGTTGATCCCAAACAAATAGATTATCACGCTAGAGTAGCTGGGGTGGGGTCGTTCTTGTCTGGTGTTAATAATACGGGTCTACATTCACCTAATGGCATAACTGCGATGTTTATTGCAACGGGGCAGGATGTAGCAAACGTGTCGGAGTCGTCAGCGGCAATGATGTACTCTGAATTGACCGAAGAGGGCGATTTGTACGTTTCTATTACTATTCCATCGCTAATTGTTGCAACTTATGGAGGTGGTACTGGTATTGGTACACAGCGCGAATGTTTAGAGTTGCTCGACTGTTATGGTAGAGACCGAGTGTACAAATTCGCAGAGATTGTTGCTTCAGTGGTGTTGGCAGGTGAAATTTCATTAGCGTCAGCAATTAGCTCTTCTGATTGGGTATCATCTCACGAACAATACGGTAGGAACCGCTAATCGCTTTATTATCTGTTTTAAAAGCGCCTTCATAGGCGCTTTTTTGTTCCCAAAGAAAAAGGTTAATTAAGCAAAAACCGGTTGCCTAGAGGGTCTTGCGAACCCGTAACGGGTTCGCAAGAGATGTCTAAAGGGGAACTTATTACATTGGCGTTGTGATAAGGCTTTTGGCTAGATGTGTTTTTCATCTCAATTAGACGGCCTTCTTGCAGTGAAATGACTCTATCTGCACTGGCAATCGTTTCAGGTCTGTGTGCAATTATAACCCGCGTAATAGAGAGATTCTTGATGACAGTGTTAACCGACTTTTCTAATTCGGTGTCTAGGTGACTTGTGGCCTCGTCCATAAAGAGAATTTTGGGTTGCTTGTAAAGCGCCCTAGCGAGGAGCAAGCGCTGAACTTGACCACCTGATAGGGAAGTGCCCATATCGCCTACCAGCGTGTTATAGCCCATTACCATGCTTTCAATATCTTTATCGATTGCGGCAACTGTGCAGGCCCATCTAATGCGCTCCATATCTCGCATTGGTTCAAAAAAAGCAATGTTATCGGCTATCGAGCCTGACAACAGTTGATCATCTTGCATAACTACACCAATTTGTTGTCTATATTGGTGTAATCCAAGCTTCTTGATGTCGATACCATCTACGCTTATACAGCCAGTTTCTGTTGTGAATAACCCTAACATAAGCTTCATCAATGTTGTTTTCCCACAACCAGATGGACCAACGAGGGCTACTGAGCTACCTGCTTCAATGGAAAAATCGAGGTTATTGAATAGGCAAGGTTCACTCTCATGGTAGCGAAAGCTTACATTTTTAACCTGCAGGCTACCTTTCAAAGGAGCAGAAGGCATATGGCTCGTTAAGTGAGACTCTTTCTCTGAAAGCGCAATATCTGCCAAGCGATCAAAGTGAAGGCTCAACATTTTAAATTGAATGTATTTCTCAATCAGATTTGCTGTTTTTTCAGTAAACTGACGTTTGTATGCCATAAAAGCAAACAACATTCCTACGGATAATTGGCTTTCCATTACCAACATGGCAGCAAGGTAAATAACAATAATATTTTCTGCACCGAAAACCAGTTTATTAAAGCTCTGATAGCCTATGGTTAAGTGGCCAACTCGAATACCTGAATTCAAGGTGTCTGCTAGATGACTATGCCATACGCTTTGACGTTGTATTTCTTTTCCATAGAGCTTAATGGTTTGAATAGCGCGAATCGTTTCCATGAAATTTGATTGTTCTTTCGCTTGATTAACAATAACTTCTTCAGACATCTGCCTCATGGGGCGGTACATAATGCCCCTAACAAAGGCGTACATGGCAATAGCACACAGTACAACAGCGCTTAACAGTGGGCTGTATAGAAATATCATGAAAAGTGTGGTGATAGCCATAACACCGTCAACAATGGCTTCTATTACGCCTTCGGTTAACAAGCTTCTAATTTGCTGTAGTGCACCAAAACGGGAAACCACATCACCAATATGACGTTTTTCAAAGTAGGCTAATGGCAACCTAATCAAATGATGAAAAAGGTTTGCTGAGAGCTGAATGCTCATCAAATTACTAAAGTGAAGCAAAAGAGTACTTCTAACAGCTCTGGTAATTAGTTCTACCAGCATTAATATACCGAAGCCGATAGCTAAGACGAAAAGTAATTGCTTATCGCCACTTTGTAGAACGTCATCAACGACCAGTTGCATGTAGTAAGGACTAGCGACTACAAAAAGTTGTAACAACAGAGAAAGCACTAATACGTTAGCTAGTGTTGAACCCAAACCGGTTATCGTTGACCAAAAGTCTGATAGTCGCATAGTGATACGAGTATCTTTTGGTGTGAATGCCTTTGTAGGAGTAAGTTCAAGAGCAACACCGGTAAAGTGCTTAGACAATTCACTGAGGTTATAACAACGCTTCCCTAACGCCGGATCGTGTATTTCTACATTATTTCCGCTTACTCTTTTCAGCACTACAAAGTGGTTCATATCCCAATGTAAAATGCACGGTAGTTTAAGTTGCGGTAATTGATGTAAATCTAAGCGCAATGCTCGAGTACTTAACTTAAGGGTATCTGCAATACCCATCAGCGAAGCTAAACTTGCACCTTTTAACGAAATACTGTGATCATGTCGTAGCTGTGCTAAGTCGGTCTTGAAGCCATGAAAGCTAGCTATCATAGCTAAACACGCCAAGCCGCACTCTGATGCCTCGGTTTGCATGATAACCGGTAGTGCCTTAATGCCACCGAAATTGAGTAAATGGCGAGGGCTTCTCATTTCAATTTACCTTTTACGCTGATGATAGGGTCAAATAACCAGTCAAAAAGAGAGCGCTTATCAATCATAATATCGGCCTCAAGCAGCATACCTGATTGCAATGGAATAGTATCGCCATAAGCTTCAGCCCATTGATGTTTAAGCTCTACAATAACTTGGTAAACTGGCTCGTTGAAGGCAACGGGTAAGGTTGTTTCATTGGGCAAAATGACGGTCTTAGACACGGCCTTAATATTCCCCTCGTATAATCCAAATCGTTGAAAGGGAAATGCGTGGTAACGAATTCGGGTTTGTTGCCCTTCCACAACAAAACCGTAGGCGCGGGTTGGAACATATAATACAGCTTCAAAGAGAGCATCTTTTGGCATGATGGTCATGAGCGGGCGGCCTGTGTTTGCCATCGTACCGGTGTTGACCAGTAAGTTCGTCACCACACCATCTTTAGGACTAACAATACTGACACTACGCTGTGCTTCAGTTTGAGAAATATGTTTGTTTATATCAACGAGCTGTGAATTAAGGCTACCAATTTGGTCATTGTGTTTAATGGGAAGTTGATTTAACTGATGGTGAAGTTGCTTAAGATTTTCGTGGCTTTCAAGAATTTGCGCAGTATTCTTTTCACGTTGTTGTTCCAAGGTAAGTAAAAGGTCTTGTTGGTTTGCTAGTTCCTTTTGACTTGTAAAACCCGCATTTGTAAGCGATTGCAGGTCTTCTACTTTTCTTTGGTGTAGGGAGATACGTTGTAAAAGGAGTTCATGCTGTAATTGTATATGCTTGCGAGTGGATGCAACGTACTTTATTCGTTCTTCCAAACGTCGATAGTCTGTTTCGAAAAGGTGTTGTTTATTTGCGATGTTTTGAGTAATTAACGCTTTTTGAATTTGAAGCTGCTGAATGATCGCGTCATTCGCACCGGTGCCAGAACTGATCTCTCGGTCTAGTTTAATCTTTGCTAACACTTGCCCCTTAGACACGCTGTCACCTTCGCTTACGAAGATCTCCTCAATTAATCCATGGGCAACGGGATACACTTTGTTTAGCCCTGAAGTTGGGCGCAAATAGCCAGATACCACTTCTTTTCTGTGATATTCACCCCATAACAAAAAGAGAACGCCAATGAAAACTATGGCAACTAGGAACACTGCTATTCGTGTGAAAGCGGTATGCGTGGCAATAGTGACCTCTCCATCAAGCTTATGACTTTGATGGGAAATTGCCTCTTCTCTGAATAACGCCGCCATAACCAATCAGGCTTCAGTAGTTAACAAACAAGCACTACTGTGCACTTTCCATTCGCTGGCTGTACATTTTGTCATGACATGAAGGTTGTCAGACAGGTTTGAGGTCACCTTTTCTCCTTGTCTACCCTCAACGTGCAATTTGTCTCTGATAATCAACATGTCTTTTTGTTTCGCAACTAATTCTACAGAGCGAATTTCAATATGCATTTCTAGTTGTTGTCTAATTGCGGTGTATTGCGCTTTTACACTGTGTAAAAAAGGAGAGTTTTTGTGATAGAGGGTATCTAACTGGTCTAAATCACCGTGGCACACAATGTCGTAATAGTGACTAAAAAATTCACTGATTGTCATGAGTTGTCTCACTTACTGTCCGTTGTTTAATCAGTTGTCTTCACGTCACAAAACCTAATGGTAATGGTGGTTTATCATGTGTTGAGTATCATATTTTGTGACTGCGACAACGAAATCCATTTCGCTTGCGTAGCGAGTTTACGTACTTAATTTTAGTGGGAATTGCCGTTATATCGACTGATCTACAGATGTGTTTTAGCTTTACTATGCCATGTAAAGCTAAAGCGGCTTAACTGTGTACTTATATGGCATAAAAAAGCCAGTGCGGTAAGAAGAGCTTCCTATCGACACTGGCTTTTGATATCAATGATTTACTGGGTACGCACATGGAAGTCACGTAGCGTACCCATTTGCTCATCTATTTGTGTACTTATGCGGGAATATTAGTGTTCCCAGTGGTAATGATGTGCTTTTGCTTCAACTTCATCGGCAGTTTGCTGCGGCATAAAGGTCGCATTATCCTGCTCGAAGAAGAAAGGCTTGCGTGTTTTCTTGCTTCCCACTTCATTCATGGTAGCAGACTCGTAAACCCGTCCATTTAACACGGTGTATTCAACAAATTCACTCTTTCTGATGTCGCTAAGTACGTCGCCGTCGATAACCACAAGATCAGCAAGTTTGCCTTTCTCGATACTACCAATGTCTTTACCCATACCTAGGTGTTTCGCACCATCGATAGTGCCACCGCGAAGTGCTTCCCATGGTGTGAAGCCACCTTGTTGCATTATCCAAAGCTCCCAGTGCGCGGCAAGGCCTTCACGTTGACCATGTGCACCAATGTGAACGCTAACACCATTGTCGCGGAGCTCTTTGGCGTAACTAGCAACATTTTGATGGTTGTACTGATTTTCAGGTGCGGTTGGTCTGCGGATAGCACGGCTATCTAGAATAGTAGACGGCGTGTAACGCAGTAGGCGAGGGTTTTTCCACACTTCGGTTTTATCGTACCAATACTCTTCGCCCATCATACCGCCGTAAGACACAACAAAAGTTGGCGTATAACCAAAGTCTGTAGCCTTCCACAATTGTGTTACGTCACTGTAGCCTCGCTCAACGGGGATACTGTGTTCAAGGCCAGTATGGCCATCAACCAGCATAGTCAGGTTCTGTTGAAGCTTACCACCACCTTCAGGCACAACCATCATATCTTGATTTTTGGCAGCCCAAAGTACTTGCTGGCGCTGATCGCGACGTGGCTGGTTGTAACTCTTAACCGAGATTGCCCCAGCCTCTTTTAAACGCTCTACGTGGAAGTAGGCGTCTTCGTAGTTATTGATAATGGCTTTGTAACCTAACGCTTCAGCACCGTATAAAATAGTACCTGTTGAGTAGATACGCGGAGCAACGATGTCGCCTTTGCGTTGTAATTCAGAAGCAGCAAAGATTTCTGTCGTATCGTTAGATGGGTCGTGAATAGTTGTCACACCAAATGATACGTTAGAGTACTGGCTCCAGTTTTGCTGAGGAATGATTTCATTACGTCCCTGAGAGCCGTGGGCGTGAGCATCTACTAAGCCTGGAATGATGGTTTTTCCGCTGGTATCAATTTGCATCGCATCATCAGGAATTTGAATGTCACCGCGCTTGCCAACGGCTTCAATGCGGTTGTCTTTAATAAGCACTACGCCGTCTTCAATAATCTCTTGGGTATTGTCTGCATCGCGCATGGTAACCACTTTTCCGCCAACCAATGCTTTATAACCCGAAGGTTTGTCGGCTTCAGTTGAGAATGAGAGATCGACACCTTGTGCTACTGGCTCAGGTAAGGTCTCCGGTGCACCGTCTAAGAATGCAAAAGCATCATCCAATGAACGGCTAAACAGCGTAGGCCCATTAAACCAACTCAATGATTTGTTGTCTGGTGACCAGGTTAGGTATTCACCAGCACGGCTTGAAAGCTGCGTCACTGGAAGTGATGTCATATTCGGGCCAATTGTGATTTTTTACCGTTTTCGACAAATGGCGCAACATAGGTTTTAAATTGATAAACAAACGCTATCCATTTTTTATCATGAGATAGTTTGTACTCACTTACTTTGTCAGCACCGTATAGGTGAGTGCGTTTGTCGTTGCCTGCCAAGTTTACACTAGACAGTTGTGTCTCGTAGTACGCCTCGCCACCGGCAGATTCTGTGAAATAAACACGGTCGTCATTTCCAGCGAAATGCGCATTGTATCCTCCACTAGATACTTTACTTACGGTGTCTTCATCAAGGTCGGCAACGTAAATACCAGGGTCTACAGAGTATTTAGGATCAAGAAGGTATCCACCAGTAAACTTGCGGAAAACTACTTTTTCGCCATCGGCAGAAAACGACGGCTCAATATAGTGACCTGGTTGCTCAGAGATAACTTTGCCTTTGCCGCCACGGGCAGAAACGATGCGAACGCTACCGAGGTCTTGGTCATTCCATGTTGTATAAACAATTGATTTACCATCGTTAGAGAAGCGAGGGTAATATTCATCGTGATCGTTCTGCTTAGTCAGGCGTTTCATTTTGCCCGATTTAACATCGCGCACGTATAGCTTACCTAATGCTTGGAATAAAATAGATTTACCGTCTGGTGACATTTGTGACCAACGGATCATTTTTACATCAAAGGTATCCGGTGCCACGCCTACATCAAATCGTAGCGCATCAGCAAATTTCACCGTGCCCTCAACACTAATATCAATTGTTCGGGTAGATTTATCTTTTATATTGATGGCATGAAATTTACCGCCTGTCCAATACACTATTTCCGAACTGTTTGGCATCCAGTCAAAATAAGCAAAGTAGCCTTCAGAGCCAAAACCTTCTTGCATATCTCTCTCTAACTCAAGGGTAAGTGGCGTTTCTACACCTGTCTTAATGTCTTTGAGGAAAAGTGCGGTTCTGTCTTTAACACGACGAACGAAAGCGATGTATTTACCATCAGGTGACGGCGTCGGTACTACAGCACCACCAGTACCACTGATATAGCGATTTTCTTCTGCCGTTTCACGGTCGTAGCGGGTGATCGCAAAGATGCCCTCAAGTGGGTCACGGTTGTAGTCAAAACTGCTGCCTGGAACGGTATTTTCAGTGTAGTAAATATACTTTCCATCATGAGAGAAAACGGGGTCAGCAATATTTTGTTGGTCTCGTTTACCACTATTACGGGCCTTGATCTGAAGACCGTCACCGCCAGATTTGTGATACATCCAAATCTCGCCAGCCGGAATACTGCGGCTCGACATTATACCCTTTGTTACAACAAGGTATTCACCATCTGGACTCCATTTAGGAGAGTGGATCAAGTTAGACTTTTCTTTGGTAATTTGGTGCAAGTTACTGCCATCAATATCCATTACCCATACGTTGCTCAAGCCATCCGCATCTGAAATGAAAGCGATTTGCTTGCCGTCAGGTGAAATAGAGGGGTGGATATTCCAAGCAAAGTCTTGTGTTAGAGGCGTCGCATCGCCACCTGAGATATCAACTTTGTATAAATCCCCCAACATATCGAACACCATAAATTTGCCGTTAGGTGCGATATCTAGGCTAGACCATGTAGTTTCAGTGGTTTTAATGGCCACCTCATTCAATTTATAGGGAGGGTTATTAACGTCCCAGTTCTCAACATCGTATGACGTTGCAGTGTCGGTACTTTCTTGAGCAATGGCATTGGGTAGCGTACCCAAGCCAAGAGCACCTAATAAAGTGACGGTTAATAAGTTCTTGGATGTTTTTATCATAGTAGAGATTCCAAACGCTTGTTGTTTTGTTTTCTGTCTAGCTAACAGTATTCGCTATGCCAAATGATCTCAATTAATTAATGGCAAGAGGAGATATGTTAACGTAAAGCGAGGTACACAGCAGTTTTATGCGGTTGTACGCATATTTTGAGCGTTTAATCGATCGCACTTAGTCATAATGTGAGTTTTGTCGCTACAATCATGTTTTTTTCCGCATCTACTTAGCAATATTCACATTTTTCTACTACGGTTTATGAGACAGAGAATACTTCAATTCACGTTATTCCAACTCTCTTTTGGCGAATGCTTTACGATGCATGTTGCATCGAGTGTTACAGCGGCAGTAGAGATCATAAAGACACATTCTATAAGTATTGTTATTTGTGAATGGCAAATTGAAACTACCGCGACGTCCACTCTATTTGAACAAATAAATACGTCCCACCCCATGTCATTACCTGTTGTCATCGTTGTTTCAGATTGTGGTGACGACGAAGAAATGCGCAAAGCATTTAGTGCAGGAGCGTCTCACTATATTACAAAGCCGTATAACATTATTGCATTCACAGAGACTGTTTTAGGTGTGAAACACCAGATTGAAATTGTGCAACAAATGTACAAAGACAATGTTGATACCAGAGAAGCTGCTCAAACGGCAATGAGCCAGGCGGCGATCTATGGTACAGGGATGGAAATTATATCTGCCTTAAACGCTTGTAATGACACTTATGCCATGTCGAAAACGTTACTTACTACGCTTCGATTTAATGGCGTTCACGCGGCCATACAGTATCGTGACGATAATACAGTGACAAGTTTTGATACTGATATGACACTTTGTGATGAAACTACTGAAAAAGTGTTTTCCGTATTGCATTCACAAGGAAGGATTTATCGTTTCGGCAAACGTTTGATGTTAAATGACACCAATGTCTCTCTTCTTATAAAACGAATAGCGCGAGATGATCCCATAATTCATGATGCCATTTTGGATATGGGGGCTAAATTAGTACCAGCGGTAAATGCGCGTTTTAATAGTCTTAGGCAACAGCAAGCACTCAATTCTGCGCATAAAGATGTAGAAACCGCAGTGGCGCAAATAAAAAATACTATTGTTGATAAAGCAAAGGAAAAGGCACAGGCGGTAAAGCGTGTTTCAGAGGCTATTGAAAGCAGCTTCCATTTGCTTGGCCTTTCAGAAATACAAGAAGCATTTTTCATAAAGTTGATTGAAAAAGAGCTTGATGAATGTGATGAAAACCAAGACATTAGTGCCATAGATGATACATTGCAAGGTGTGCTTGCATGCTTAGCCCCTCAAGTTGATGAAGTGGGTACTTCGCATCAAGATGCTAGTTCTAATGAATCTTCGGAAGACCCACCCATGTATCAGGATGTGGAGTTCTTTTAGTTCTTAAGCTCTTCTGCCATTAAAGGCTGTAGTAGCTTTTCACTAATATATATAGCCCCTTCAACCGTTAAGTGACCATAATCAAAACTTAACAAAGTATCTTTGGGTTTGACTAAGCATTTTAGTAAGTTACCGTCGGGTTGGCATAAGTGACCTAAGACATCGATGTAACTGACACCTTCAACTTCTGCTAGTAATTGATGCATATATAGATTGGAAGCAATGAGTGAGTGTCTAAAGCTTCTATCGGTAATATGTTGTTTGCCATTGTGTCGGGTTAGATAAACTTCTGGTAAAGATGGGTCGTATTGTGGTACTGGCCCGACAATAATGATGTTTTTAACGCCAAAAGATTTTAAGTGTTTAATCGTGACGAGCCAGTCTAATTGTTCGTGGTGGCGTGCGGTGGCCATTATGACCATATGTGGCTTAATGCGCTTGATTGCTTTTAGGGCGATTAGGTTAGCAACATTGCAACTTTTCGCGTAGGAGTTCAAGCCTTGGCGCTGTTGTTCAAAAGATGGTTGGCAAGTACTGGATGAAACTTGATAAATTGGTGTCTGTTTTGGCACTATCGCGCGAATACCCGGCGATAATGCACCTAGGTGTGAATCCCCCCACAAAAATACCCCTTGTCCAATGGTATCTTCTCTTATGCATTGCGGTTGCACTTGTCTATTGCCTGTGATTTTGTATTGGGTGTTGGGATTACAGGCTTTATACCAACCATCAGGATCAATTGTCTGATTGCTGTAGCGGTTGTATTCGATATTGCGCTTATCTTGGCTCACGGCTCGAATGGCATAATGCCCTTGTTGAAAATAAATCAGCAAACTGGCAATGATGGTGATGATTGCCAATAAGGCAATATGCCAAAGATGGCGCAGTCTGGTTTCGATCAGCTGGTAAGAAATAAAACCTAATGCTATTGATAACAAAAGGCCTGTGGCAATAATGACATAGTTATCGTTTGCATAGTATTTGTGTATCCATACGACAATTGGCCAGTGCCACAAGTAAATTGAGTAAGACCAACTACCAATATATTGCAGTGGTTGCCATTTTAATATGCTTGTTACTTGGCATTGTAAAAACAAATAAGTGCTAAGTACTACAATGGCAGTATAAATGCCCGGCCAATACAGATTGGAATTCATGGCAAAACAGGCAAAAACCAAAGTGATTAGCGATAGGTAAAAATAACCTTTAGTAAATTTAGCTGCGCCGCGCCATGGGTATAAAATTACCAAAGCGCCGGCTAACATTTCCCACGCTCGGGTGGGCAATAAATAATAGGCGGCGCTCGGCCAGCGGCTACTGGCGTAAACGGCTAACGCAAAGCTCAAAACGGTTGCCGCCAGTATTACTAACTTAATAACGTTAAGGTGCAAATAGCGATATAGTGGTGCGAGCACTATGGGGTAGAGTAAGTAAAATTGCCATTCCACCGATAATGACCAAGTATGCAATAACCATTTTTGCAGTGATGAGACATCAAAGTATCCGGCTTGTTGATAGTAAGCGATGTTAGAGACCAAGATACTGGCGTGAAATACTTCGTTGGCAAGGCGAGCAAAGGTATTATCGAGCAGTAAAAACCAACCTAAAATTAATACAATTGAGCACATCACCAGTAGCGCAGGTAAAATTCGTTTAGCTCTGGCGACGTAAAATTGTCGGTAAGAGAAGCTGTGTAGGTATAACTTCGAGACAATAATTTGGGTCATCAAATAGCCGGAAATGACAAAAAAGACATCAACCCCTAAAAAGCCACCGGGTAGTTGTTCAGGAATGAAGTGATAAAGCATCACAGCTATCACCGCAAAGGCTCGCAGTCCGTTAATATCCTTTCGGAATGTTCCCATCATGGCAGCTCACCCTTGAGATATGGCAAAATCACCTGCCAAGCGTATATTGTTGGGTGACCATCGTCATTAAAGAGTAGTTTCCACTTGGACAGAACATTTGTTTGATTCAGGCAAACCATATCAAGCGCACAGCATGTCGTGGGTACAACGACTTAAGAGAGTATTCAACATTGATATCACGCAGCGCGATATATGTGAGCACACTGACGTGAAGATAATTTCGTATATGATGGAGGTTGTAATCATGCAAAAGATACTAACGCTTTTGGTTAAACAAGGCTTATCGATAACTGCCAACTCATCCTGTCGGAACCGTTTGTCGGCAGAAAACGAGCTTGTGCACAACAAGAGCGAGATAGGAGCCGAAGTGTGATTATCACTCCTCCCAGTTGTTGGGCAAATCACCAATTATTTTATCTACCATCCATTCAATATCTGCAGGGTTTTCCATGCCTGCTGCCAATGTCCGTAGGGCGATAAATTGCCCTTGTAACCACGTTGCAGCGCGATTGGTTTGTATGTTTTCTCCAAGCTCTCCAATGGACTGAGCCTTTAAAATTATTTTCTGAAATGAATGTCTCAGCAGCTCTGACGATGTTTGCAAAGCGCGTTGCACGTTATCTGGCAATTCAGTCCAGTCAGCTTGAGTTTTGATAATCAAGCATTGCACTTTGTGCATTGAGCTGTCATCCATTGACAGTGGAATACATAGAAATCTGCGTAATTCATCGAGTGGAGACTGGCTTTCAACGACATCGAGTATCTGACTGTTTAGTCGTTGTGTGTATGAGTTGAGTACTTCCAAATACAACCCTTCTTTATTCCCAAATGCTGAGTAAATACTTCCCGGGCGTTTATCCAGAGCGGCCTGTAAATCGCGCATTCCAGTGCCAAGGTAGCCTTTTTTCCAAAATGTTTCCATAGCCCGTTGGATACTTTCTTCTCGTGGATAACTCATCAATCTACCTTATATTAATTAATTTGAACGATCGTTCACTTTTATCTTGAACGATCGTTCAGTGTTGAGGTATGGTACGACTTCAACACTAAAACTTAAAGGAAAGTTATGACAGATTTTACCATACACACTATCGACAGTGCACCTGAGGCGGCAAAGCCAATGTTAGAAGACTCCATTGCTTCGTTTGGCATGCTTCCAAACTTACATGGCGTTATGGCAGAAGCCCCTCTTGTACTGCAAAGCTACAAAGATTTACACGCCAATGCATTAAATACGTCATTTACAGCAGAAGAGCTGACAGTTGTTTGGCAAACGGCAAATGTTGAACACGGTTGCCATTATTGTGTGCCAGCTCATACAGGCATTGCTAAAAGTATGAAAGTGGCTGACGATATTAGCGAGGCACTTCGCAACAAAACCCCTTTGCCTGAAAAACTTGAAGTGCTTCGTGACACTGTAAAAGCAATTATTATTGAGCGAGGTAACCCGGATACTCTTCAGTTATCGGCGTTTTTTGAGTCAGGCTATACAAAGCAGCAGTTACTGGAAATTATTTTGATACTCGCTCAGAAAGTGATGAGTAATTACATCAATCATTTAGCACATACACCTGTGGATAAAGCATTTGCAAAGTATGAGTGGCAGCCTGCTTAATGGCTAATGGCGGAGCTACTTTCCCGGCTCCGTCGTCTTGTTTGGGCCTCAAAACTGCATCGGTTCCGATTTTGCGATGTACAATTTTGACCGCCAACACGAATAATGAACAAAGATTAAGCCGGCTCTAAATCGACATGTTCTTCTCTGTGCTGCACTGTTTGGTTATTAGCTCAGGATGTTGACCAATATGCGTCCATTGACATTGATCATCATATATTGAGCAATAGCAAATAAAGATATCTAATGTTCTTTCTAAAATAGAGAGTACATCTCTAAATTCTTTTTGAGGCACATTGGTGTCGAAACGCAAAAGTGTTAATGATTTATTAGCGGGTATGTAGGTATTTGAACTCAATCCTTGATCGGCAACGTCGAGTCTCCACTGCCCATCACCGTTGTCGTTCAATGTTTCGATTACATGGCGAGCTGCAGAGATGTGCCTATTATATGCGGTTGAATAGCCTGGAATAGAGAAAGGCTCTTCTACTCGCTTATTGAAAAATACATGAAACTCCTTTACTGCTGCTGGCCCCATACCACTGTTGTGAATGTTGTATTCTACAGACCTCTCATCATCAAAGTTGTTTCTAACCCTATCGGAAACTAATACAGGCATAACAGACTTTCTATTGTGCCTACGCTGTTCATACCCATCAATTCCAGCCATCGTAAGGGCAGTAAAAGCAACAATTAGGGCTGCAATATCAGTGTTAAGTTTAAGTTTCATAGAAAGCGTGGAGATAAAAGCATTATCTATTGATAGTAATCGAGCAAACTGAGATGGACTAATCGTTTCAGTAAAGTAAAAAGAAGGAAGGTATGTTTGTTAAAATTAAGATTACTTAAGAAAGTAAACCCGAAGCATGGCCGATGCTTCGGGTTTAACAGTCAATCAATTGTGCGGCGAAAAATGCATTGCATTTAGGTCATAGTAACAAACTCTTCAGCACTCGTCGGATGTATAGCAACACACGCATCGAAATCGGCTTTTGTTGCGCCCATTTTTATTGCAACAGCAAAACCTTGAAGAATTTCATCCATACCGTGGCCGATGCCGTGAAGCCCTACCACTTTTTCATTTTCACCTGCGCAAATTAGTTTCATTTTTGTCATTTGGCGGTGACGTGTGACAGCGGTATACATAGAAGCAAAGCTCGATGTGTACACTTTAACGTTTTCTCCGCCGTACTGTTCAATTGCGGCTGCTTCAGTCAAACCGATAGTGCCAATTGGCGGATGACTAAATACTACGGTTGGTATTAGTGAATAATCCATAAAGGCATGAGTTTGCCCGTTAAACAGACGTTCACTTAAAATACGCCCGGCTTTTACCGCAACAGGGGTCAACTCAGCTTCACCAGTAATATCGCCTACAGCATAAATACCTTTCGCTGTAGTATTTTGATATTTGTCTACTTTAACCGTTCCATTGTCATTCAATGTTACATCGGTATTTTCAAGCCCAATCACATCAGTTGAAGGTTCACGGCCAATTGCCCAAATTAAGCAATCCGCTTCGAGTACTTCCCCGTTAGTCAGGTGAATAGAAAGTGTGCCATCAGTGGCTTTTTCTACTTTTTCTAAGCTGGTATGTACGTGTAACGTAGGACCCTCAGCGTGGATCATCTCTACCAGCGTGTCGTGAATGATAGGGTCAAAATTGCGCAGTGGTGCATGCTTTCGCACAACTAGGTGCGTTTCAGTGCCAAGTGAATGAAGTACGCCAGCAAGCTCGACGCCGATATAACCCGCCCCCACCACTACCGCGCGTTTAGGCTGGTCTTTTAAAGCGAAGAATCCGTTTGAATCAATACCAAATTCTGCACCCTCAATATCAGGCATAATTGGGCGACCACCTACTGCAATGGTAATGTGATCAGCGGTATATTGTTCGCCATCGACTTCCACGGTATTGTTGTTAATGAACTTAGCAAAACCACGAATTAGGGTTACGTCGTTTGCGGTAAGTACACGGTCGTATGATGCATGAATGCGCTCGATATAGGCTTGGCGACTAGCAATGAGACTGTCCCAGCTAAATTTATTTACCGTAACGTCAAAGCCATACTCTGGGGCATAACGGTGAATAGCTTCCGCAACTTGAGCGCCGTACCACATTGCCTTTTTGGGCACGCAGCCAACGTTAACACATGTGCCACCAATATCTTTAGCTTCAATAATGGCTGCTTTTTTTCCGTGTTTAGCAGCGCGGTTAGCCGAAGCAATACCACCGCTTCCACCACCAATACAGATGTAATCGAAATGTTTCATGTAAAAGCCTTAATCGTTGTTTTGGTAAGTGTTTCCTTGCACTTTAATACAAGTCGTTATTAGCATAAACGAAAAATTGAAAATCGCTTTGCCGACACTTAAGCGTGTTGCTGTAAGAGACCGAGGTTTAGCTATTTCTCTTTCAAAACTGAAACACCAATTAAGATTCGTCTCCTTCTTGGAACGGAGTACCGTCTTCTTGTTCCACGTGAATACTGAAGGCTTTGCCGCGCTCGCGTTCAAAGTGAACAAGTTTATTAATAGTTGAACTGGTAAATACGTGCCCCTCGGGCAATATCAAAATATGACCGTCATTGTATAAGTTTTGGGCTAGAACCATGCCGGGTTCTAGCTGCGTTGCTTTAAGTGATGTATTGAGAAGCACCGAGGTTGATACTGCGTCTATGTTTAGAAGTAGATCGAGGTATTCACCGTCATAGCGTGTGTTGCGATGCTTTTTCAATTCAACTTTGGCATCGCGGGGGCTGACTTCAATACCAGTCATTCTTCCCGTTATTAAGCGTAAATAGTCTCTGGCGATGGCGAGTATTCTGGCGCCAACAGGTATTTCATTGGCAACTTTTTTATAAAGTCCGGTGCCATTGTAGTGTTCAAATTGAAACTCAATGATATCAGAGATGTGGTGTAACTCATGGGCAGGGGCTAATATTAGGGCGGCCTGTTTGGTTTGAGATAAGTAGTTTTGCTGCTGTTGATAATTAAGTTGACTAAAGGGCACCAAAAAATCTTCAGTTTCAAGACCAACTTGCCCAAGCTCACAGATAAGGCCGGCATAACGAATTTGTTTGATTTCATCTTTTTCCAGCTTTGCTGCGCGCGCTAATTTTGTTGCTAGCTCACTAACCTCAATAGCAAATTTGCCGTTGATATGTGGGTTTATGCTAATAACATTGAACAAAACCTGCTCCATTGCGAGGTTGTGCTTCTCTATTTTGTGTAATGCAGCTTTTATTTGACGAGTTCGTTTTTGCACAGTTTGCTCGAGCGAGGCGTTAATATCCTTTAATTTCTTGTTCTGTAAACGAGATAGCTTTTGCAGGCGCTCGTTCTCTGATTTCAATTTTATTCGCTCAAGCCCTTCCTCTACTACCGATACGAGCTCTTTGTTGTCCCAAGGTTTTTGCAAATATCGGTGTATTTTGCCTTGGTTAACGGCTTTGATTGTAGATTCAATGTCAGCGTAACCGGTGAGCACAACTCGAAAGGTATTGGGGTATTTATTCGCTATTTTTTCTAGAAGTTCAGCACCTGACATTTGCGGCATCTTCATATCAGAAATTACAACGTGCACATCGTGTTTTTCCATTAGTTCAAGCGCTTTTTCGCCACTTTCAGCTAATAATAGTGTAATGTTCATCGAAAATAGGGCACGTTTAATTGCGCGAAGAATGTTAGGTTCGTCGTCAACAAATAGTACGGTGTAGGTGATACCTTGATCTGCTGTTGGCTCGCTCATAACTAATTATCCTTTCGAACTGCTTGCACTATTGTTAAATTAAAATGAAACCCTCGTTAGTTCGGTTTCTATCCATATTTGTTAATACACTATTACGACGCTTTACCCTCGATCGGTAGAGAAAGTATAAAGCAACTTCCTTTGCCTTCTTCACTTGTAGCGCAAAGCATACCGCCGTGTTCTTGTGCAATACCAAATGATATTGATAACCCTAAACCAGTCCCTTGTCCTTCAGGTTTTGTAGTAAAGAAGGGGTTGAACAATTTATCTAGATGGCTTGGCGGGATACCACATCCCGTATCTTCAACACGAAGCTCAACGGTGTTATCTACTTTGCGGGTAGTTATTGTCACTTGTCCTTGCTTGCCTGTACTTTCTATAGCTTGACCCGCATTAATGAGAAGATTAGTAATGACTTGTGAGATTTTGCCCACATTCATTGGAATGTCCGGAATGTTTCCAAGCTCCTTGTCGACAGTACACACATATTTTAGCTGATTATTTACCATAGCCAGTGTGGTTCTTACACAATCATTCAAATTGTGTAGTTGCATTTCATCGCTATCAACGCGAGAGAATAACTTCAAGCCTTTGACAATTTCAGCCACTCTTTGTAACCCGTCTCTTGAATCATTCAACAAATCCGTGATGTCTTCATTAATAAAATCCATATCTTGATTTTCCAGCATGTTGCCTAGGTCACTGATGGCAATGTCGCGCTTTGGGTTATCTGTCTCTTTTAAAATTCGCTCAATTTGAGAAAAAATAACTTGATAGGTGGCGATGTAGTCGCTCAAGGTTGATATGTTGCTGCTAACAAAACCAACAGGGTTATTTATTTCGTGTGCTACGCCAGCTGCAAGTTGACCTACTGAGGCCATCTTTTCTGCTTGCAATAGTTGAACCTGCGTTTCTTTTAAATCCTTGTTGGCATTTTCCAATTGAAAGTTCTTTTTATGCAATAACGCAGTTCTACTTTGCACCTTTTCTTCTAAAACGGCATTGAGCGTAGTGAGTTCATCTTGTGCGCGCTGGCGCTGTTCATGTTCTTCTTTCAGTTTTTCAACTAAGTGATTGAACGCTTCTGCTAAGTCACTTAATTCGTCTTTTCCGCGTACCCTCATGAAAATGTTCTGATAGTTGTTGCTTTTTACAGCACGACCGAGATGTCTTGCGCCTTCATGCAGACGCACCAGTTGAGACATAAGATATGAGCCTATGATGTATGAACATAGGCCGATAAGAATCAATTCAAGCAATGCCAAAGCCAACGTCCAACTGCGTACACGTGATACCGACTCGGTTACAGAGGCAATATTTAGGCCTATCTCAACAAATCCATAGAGCGAGTCATTAACCATTATTGGGGCGCGAGTATCATAAATACCGTCTTTGGCGGCAGACACCGAGCTATCTTCAATAAATGGCCTGCTTATAGCCGCTGTGTTGCCATTTTCAACGTAAATCCTGCCTTCTTTGTCTTTTACTCTTACATACGAGATGTTTGGGTTAGTGAGTATTTCAGTGACGTCAGCATCTAGCGAAGATAGGTCGTAGCTGAGAAACGCATTCTTAGTTGTCGACACGAATAGAGATGCGGTTGTGTCTGCAGATTCTTTGACACTGTTGTCTACCAACTCGTTAAGCAATTGGAATACAGTGATAACTAATACCAGTAAGAGTACGGCGGTTGTTGACGCAATACCTATTATAGTTTTAGTTCGAAGGGACAATCGCATAGGTCATCTCATTAAAGATGAGGACGAGAGAGCGACACAATACCAAGCTCTCTAACATCGTCCCAGTCGTTGTCGTTAGATGAAATAAAGCCACTGAACTCCAGTCCTTCCAATACCCACGCTTTACTTGCGTCGTTGGTTATTGCTAGCAATGCTTTAAGAATAGTCTCTCTTTGGTTTTTATCCATCTTAGGGTGGGTCGCAATGGCGTGTGGGGTGTAGCCTTTACTTTGCCAAAGTATACGGATGTCGTCTCTTATTTCTTCTGGAATACTGTTTAACGTGCGGACAATGCCGCCACCAGCAGTGAAGAAACCTCGTTGGACTGACATATATACTGAGTCATGTGAATTCACATAACGTGGGATAAACGCAATGTTATTTTTACGCAATTCACCGCCAGTGATGATTGTGGCTGCAAATGCCGCTGGAGCAGGGAAAGCTATCTCAAGACCGCCTAATTCTTCTAAACTGATGATGGGGCTGTCCTTACGGACGATAATGATACCTTTGATTGACTTGTCTTTTTGACGAGCGAGGGCGCGATAGCCCACTGAATCACTAAAAACAACAAAGTGATATGGGTTCATATATGCAATGTCATAATTGCCATTGGCAAGATTAGCTTCAAAAGTGGGAATATCTTTGGCAGTTTTAAAGACGACCTGAAGCCCTGTAAATTCCTCGATATAGTCTATTAGGGGTTGCCATGTTGCGGCTAGTTTTTTCGCCGATTGCTGAGGCACTACGCCGAGAGTCAACGTGTTTTGTTGGGCACTCACTGCGGTCACAAAAAATAGTAATAGAGCACATGTGTAACAAACTACTTTTGCTTTCATTCTGCCTCCCTGATGTCGATTATTATGAACTCATTAATTGTTCAAGTACCATGGTCAAATCGTGATTTGAAAAGGGCTTTTGAAGAGTCGCATCTGCGCCAATCTCGAGTGCGCGTTCAAGGCTGATATCATCAAGTGCCGAGATAACAACAATTTTTAAATCTTTGTATTTACTCTGACTTCTTGTGAATTCAATAACGCTATACCCGTCCATACCCGGCATACTAAGATCAAGCGTCATTACTTTGGGTTCATGTTGACTCAACATGATGCCAGCTTGAAAGCCTCCTGTGGCAATATAACTGTCATAGCCAGCACGACGGGCTACTCGCTGAATAGATTTAGCAACTGGCATTTCGTCATCAACAATAAGCACTGCTGGGTTTGCTGTGCCCTTTAATGCCTCGGGAATAGGCATGTTATGACGTTCTAAGAACTCTATGAAATCTTCTACTAATACGCGATTGTTGCCTCGACCTGGCAATTTAAAACCTTTGAGTTTTCCGCTTTCAATCCATCGAATAACGGTACGCAAATTCACGTCGCAATAAGCAGCAATTTCACCAGAAGTTAATGTTTTCATATCTATCCTTTGCCGAATTATTGATCAAATTATAGTATGACAATTAGGTTGAGACAAAGTAGACAAAAGGATTAATTGAGACATTTGTGACAGCGAGAGTTTTGCTACACAAAAAAATGATTGGACCTTTAGTGTCTTATTTGGCGCTTTAGAGGTATGTATTGTCTATAAAAACGTAGGCGCAGAATTAAGGTATGTCAAATGTCAAAGCTCACTCGCTTATTTATACGGTAGCGACCATAATTAAGCCTTGATAAGCTTGCATTTACTCAGCTTAACCCCATCTGTATTTCATGACATATCAAGAGTGACCCAACTATGACAACGCCTGCAATTGAAAGGGTAGATGGACTACCGATATTTTCAGCTATTGAAGCTTCAACCATAAAGCCTGCAATTGAAAATGCCATCGCTTTGTGTAAAAAGGAAATTGACGAGGTCGTGGCTTCGCAAGATTACTCGTATGCCAATGTGGTACAGCGTCTTGAAGAATCTGACGATCGCTTAAGTAAAATATTTTCTCCCGTTTCGCACATGAATAGTGTAGTCAGTAGCGACGAACTGCGAGAAGCGCACGATGCGTGCTTACCATTGCTCTCAGAGTACGGCACTTGGGTTGGTCAGCACGAGGGTCTGTACAATGCCTATGTAGCGTTACAGTCATCTGATGAATACATCGGTTTATCTGAGCAACAGAAAAAGGTGGTTGATAACGCGGTACGCGATTTCACTCTATCAGGCGTAGCCTTACCTGCAGAACAGAAAAAGCGCTTCGCGGAAATTCAGGCAAAACTAAGCGAACTTTCCTCTACGTTCTCTAATAATGTGATGGATGCCACAATGGGGTGGACCAAGCACATTACTGATGAAAGTGAGTTAGTGGGTATGCCAGAATCTGCACTTGAAGCAGCAGCACAAGCTGCGCATCAAAAAGACCTGCAAGGTTGGTTATTTACTCTAGACATACCGTCTTACTTACCCGTTATGCTGTATGCCGATAATCGCGAGTTGCGAGAAGAAATGTATCGTGCCTATGCGACTAAAGCGTCAGAACAGGGGCCTAATGCTGGCCAGTGGGACAATACTGACATCATCAAAGAAACCCTTGCTTTGCGTACCGAATTAGCAGAATTACTGGGTTTCTCAAGTTATGCAGAGCGTTCGCTTGCAACAAAAATGGCTGACTCAACGGATCAAGTCGTCGGCTTTTTACGGGATTTGGCAGCCA
Organism: Alteromonas sp. KUL42; assembly: GCF_006538325.1. Lineage (GTDB taxonomy): Bacteria > Pseudomonadota > Gammaproteobacteria > Enterobacterales > Alteromonadaceae > Alteromonas. The sequence goes on along the minus strand of NZ_BJKK01000005.1, from coordinate 115,282 downwards.
AGTCTAAACCACAGGCTGAACAAGAGCTTGAAGAAGTTAAGCGCTATGCAAAAGACACGCATAATGTAGATGAATTGGCTGCGTGGGACCTACCGTATTACAGCGAAAAACTGAAACAAGAAAAATACACCATTTCCGATGAAATGCTACGCCCTTATTTTCCTGAAGACAAAGTGCTCTCGGGCTTGTTCGAAGTAGTGCATCGCTTGTATGGACTTAGTATCACAGAACAAACCAATGTGGATGTGTGGCACAAAGACGTACGCTACTTCACTATCACAGATGAGAATAAGGTTCAGCGTGGTAGCTTCTACCTAGACCTTTACGCGCGCGCCAAAAAGCGCGGTGGAGCGTGGATGGATGAATGCAGAGTTCGCCGACTAAAAAGCGATGGCGATTTACAATTACCGGTGGCCTACCTAACGTGTAATTTCAATGCGCCAGTTGGCGATAAACCCGCGCTATTTACCCACGACGAAGTGGTAACGCTGTTCCATGAGTTTGGTCATGGTATTCACCACATGCTAACCAAAATTCATGTGGCGGGCGTGTCTGGTATTAACGGTGTGCCGTGGGATGCTGTCGAATTACCAAGCCAGTTCTTAGAAAACTGGTGTTGGGAAGAGGATGCGCTCAATTTTATTTCTGGACACTACGAGACTGGTGAGCCGTTACCAGCAGATTTGTTAGCACGTATGCTAGCCGCACGCGACTATCAGTCAGCGATGCAAATGGTACGTCAGTTAGAGTTTAGCTTGTTTGATTTCTTGCTACACAGTGAGAAAGGCAGCGATGTAGATGTTCAAGGCACGCTTGATAAAGTACGTGAAGAAGTTGCGGTGGTTATTCCTCCTTCATTCAACCGCTTTCAAAATAGCTTTGGGCACATATTTGCAGGTGGCTATGCCGCAGGCTACTACAGCTATAAATGGGCTGAAGTACTTTCTGCAGATGCGTACAGTAAATTCGAAGAAGACGGCATATTTAACCGTGAAACGGGTCAGGCATTTTTGGAAAATATTCTGGAAATGGGCGGCAGTAAACCACCAATGGAGCTGTTTGTCGCATTTAGAGGGCGTGAGCCTCAGGTTGATGCTTTGCTTCGTCACAGTGGTATTAAAGGCTAACAAGAGGCGAGTATGTAATGGCGGAATCATTTGAGTCTATATACCGCAGAGCCTGTGAACGCAAAGGAGGAGAAGCAGTGCTTGAAGCAATGCTTCAGCCTCCCTTATCGAAAGCGCAAATTGCTAGTATTCCCGATGACCGCTTTTTAGCTGAAATGACAAAAAAAGTTTTTCAATCAGGTTTTGTGTGGCGAGTAATAGAGCAAAAATGGCCAGACTTTGAAACTGTCTTCTTTGGTTTTGACGTGGATAAAGTGTTGTTGATGCCAGATGAAATGCTGGAACAAAAGGCCTCAGACAAACGCATTGTGCGTAACTACAAAAAAGTTATGACGGTGAGAGAAAACGCAATCATGATTAAAGATGTGGCCCGTGAACATGGAAGCTTCGGTAATTTTGTTACTGGTTTTGATGCCAATAACATTACCCAGTTGTGGACATTTTTGAAAAAGCGCGGGGCAAGGCTTGGTGGCAATACGGGTCCGTACATGCTGCGTGCATTGGGTATTGACACGTTTTTGTTTTCCCGTGATGTGGAAGATTATTTGCGTAAAAATGACATTATTGACGGCGGGCTTACATCGCAAAAGTCACTCAATGCGGCAAATACCGCATTTGCACAATGGCAGCAACAAAGCGGGCGGTCACTTCAAGAGATTAGCGCTATTGTCGCTTTTAGTTGGGGAACCAATACTAGGGTGGCATAAAGCTTTTGCTTGCCACCACAATCCGATACACTTCAGCTTTACGTAAACTTTTCATAGAACAGGACTGTCATGAGCGACAATCAGACTCCCTCTACATCAGTAGATCCTACGGCAGAGCACACTACTCATTTTGGTTTTAAGCAAGTTGATAAAGGGCAAAAGGCCTCACTTGTTGCCAACGTATTCGATTCCGTGGCCGCCAAATATGATGTAATGAATGACTTGATGTCGATGGGGGTTCATCGTCTTTGGAAGCGTTTTACTATTGATTGCAGCGGTGTGCGAGCTGGCCAAAAAGTATTGGATATTGCTGGTGGTACTGGTGACTTAACCGCAAAATTTTCAAGACTTGTTGGGCCTACGGGGCGCGTGACCTTAGCCGATATCAATTTGTCTATGCTGAAAGTAGGGCGAGACAAACTCCGCGACCGCGGTTTGGTAAGCAATATAGATTATGTACAAGCCGATGCTGAAGCTTTACCGTTTCCCGATAATCACTTTGATGTTGTAACAATGGCCTTTGGCCTTCGCAACGTTACCGAGAAGCAAAATGCGCTCAATTCTATTTATCGTGTGCTTAAACCGGGTGGTAGATTGTTGGTACTTGAATTCTCTAAGCCTACCTCTGAGCAATTAAGCAAGATTTACGATATGTATTCATTTCACATTTTGCCAAAAATGGGGCAATTGGTGGCTAATGATGCAGAGAGCTATCAATATCTCGCTGAAAGCATTCGCATGCACCCTGATCAAGAAACATTAAAAGGCATGTTTGAAGAGGCTGGCTTTGAGCAGTGCGATTATCAAAATTTAACCGGTGGTATTGTGGCACTTCATCGAGGATATAAGTTTTAATGCCTACTTCCGCTTTGGTTGCTGCTACTGTTGAATCGGCCATTAATAAGCTTCTGTCGTTAGACGATGAAAGTGAGAAACGTTTAAAAGCACTCAATGGCGCAAGGTTAACTGCGTTTGTCTCTCCTTTGCCATATGGTGTAACGCTCTCATTTTCAGACAGCGTGGACGTTTTAACCGAGCACGGTTCGTTTGAAGATGTGGTTAGCCAACTTGGCCCCCGAGACTGCTGCATTAAAACTTCATTACAAACGCTGCCAGAGCTGAAAGAAACCAGTCAACTTACCCGATTAATACAACAAAAAGCACTCTTCTTAGAAGGAGAATTAAATGTTGCGCAGCAGGTAAGTGGTCTATTTCAGCAATTAGAAATTGATGTAGAAGAGTTACTGGCATCAAAAACCAACGATGTATTTGCGCATCAGTCGGTAAAAACAGCCTCAATTATTCATGAAAAAGCGAAGACTACCTTGGCTACTGCAGCGCGCCTATTTGGCAATGCAATTGTAGAAGAGAAGCAGGTAGCTGCGCACAAATTAGCTGTGATGCATTTTAGTGATGAAGTTAACGCGCTTCGCGATCACACCGACAGTGTAGACGCCAGACTGCGTCGTTTAGAAGAAAAGTTAAAGTAAAGAGACTAGCATGCGTATTGTTAGGTTGTACCGAATTAACAAGGTATTGTTAGAACACGGCCTTGATGAACTAATTCCTGCCAAGTGGCTGCCTTGGTATGCGCGCGCTATGCGTCATAGTATTTTCTGGATACGCAACAAGCACGAAGGCAAATCTGCGGGCGAGCGTATTACACTTGCACTGCAAGCATTGGGGCCGGTTTTTATTAAATTTGGTCAGATGCTGTCGACTCGACGTGATCTTCTGCCACCAGCTATTGCTAATGAACTGGCGCGCTTACAAGATAAGGTTGCACCGTTTTCGTCTGACGCTGCACAAGCCATTATTAAAAGCGCCTTAGGGCTGGATGATTTACATGACTTGTTCAGCGATTTTGAAACCACACCGCTAGCGTCAGCCTCTATTGCCCAAGTTCATGCCGCGAAGTTAAAACACAACAACGAAGACGTGGTGGTTAAAGTGCTTCGCCCAGATATCCGTGACACCATTGTGGCAGACATGGAATTACTGTTTAGTTTAGCCAGTGTACTTCAGCGCTGGCTACCTGACGGTAAGCGATTGCGACCGGTTGAAGTGGTAGTTGAGTATCGAAAAACCATTGTAGATGAATTGGATTTACTTCGTGAGTCTGCAAACGGCATTCAGTTAGGGCGAAATTTTGAAGGTTCAGAAGCGCTTTATGTACCGAAAATTTACAGCGACTACTGTCGCAGTAATGTTTTGGTCATGGAACGTATCTATGGCCTACCTATCTCTAATATTGATGCGTTACTTGCGCAAAATACCAATATGAAAACCTTGGCTGAACGCGGCGTTGAAGTATTCTTTACACAGGTGTTTCGCGACAGTTTCTTCCATGCAGACATGCATCCGGGCAATATTTTTGTCTCTAGAGAACACCCCGAGAACCCACAATATATTGCCATTGACTTCGGCATTGTGGGTACGCTGAATCGCGAAGATAAGCGTTATTTGGCCGAGAACTTTATCGCCTTTTTTAATCGCGACTACCGCAAAGTTGCACAATTGCATGCTGATTCAGGGTGGGTGCCTCAAGACACCAATATCGATGAATTTGAAATGGCAATTCGCACAGTGTGTGAGCCTATTTTCCAAAAGCCATTGGCAGAGATTTCATTTGGTAACGTGTTATTGCAGCTGTTCAACACCGCACGTCGATTCAATATGGTGGTACAGCCACAATTAGTGCTATTACAAAAGACCTTACTTTATATAGAAGGGCTAGGGCGACAGTTGTATCCGCAATTGGATTTGTGGCAAACCGCTAAGCCGTTTCTAGAAAACTGGATGAAAGAACAAATTGGACTTTCAGCCATGATGGGAAAGGTGAAAGAAAACTTGCCATTCTGGTCGGAAAAGTTACCTGAAATGCCAGACCTACTGTACGACAGCTTACAGCAAATCAAACGCTTACCTTTACAACAGCAGCGCAATCATACAGCTTTACTGGCTGAACAGAAGAAAACTACTCAGACCACTCATTTGAGTGTAGTGGGTGCGACATTTGTTCTTTTGGCTACAATTTTGCCTATTTACGACTTATCTTGGTATTTTCCTGCGTTTTCTGGCGTTATTGGCGCTACTTTCTGGTTTCTAGCGTGGCGTAAAGGGTGTTAGTGACGCTTTCAGAAGAATGAATTTTTTATGAAATCGCGAGTTTAGCAATTAATTTGTATATTAATCGTCCCGAAGAGTGTTATAGTGCACATGGCTTTAAGCCAAAGTCTTTAAATAGACGCGATTTTGTATTATTTGCTATATGTTAAACCACTCGAGTTACCCGGTAATTTGTTGTAAGTTGTTTGTCCATTCGTAAGTAAGACCCAATACTCCGCCAATTTAAAGACTCTAAAGAAACTTGTTACACGCGCTCATGCGCAATTTAATACGAAATTTGAGGTCTATACGACATGTCTAAAGTTACAGGCACAGTTAAGTGGTTCAACGCTGATAAAGGTTACGGTTTTCTAACTCAAGATAACGGCGGTAAGGACGTATTCGTTCATTTCCGTGCGATCATCTCTGACGGTTACAAAACGCTTCCAGAAGGTCAGCGAGTAGAATTTGAAGTTGAAGAAGGTCAAAAAGGTCTTCAAGCTGCTAACGTGCAAGCTATCTAAGAATTCAAAAACGGCGGTCAATTGACCGCCGTTTTTCTTTCTCTATCTCCGTTTCTCTCGTCCTTTAGTCACCACTCCATCTTCGCCGTTATATTGCTTTCCCTTGCCGTTTAATGCTTTACTAGCCGTTAGAATATTTCGCAAAGAGCAATACATTCTTGCAATCATTTCTTTGTTTTCTGGTATTGCTGTTTATAAAGGGAGTTGTCATGTTTTTTCGAACGTTATTGTTGAGTGTATTCCTTCTTGTCATCAAACATGCGCAAGCGCAAAGTACACTACCATCGTCAATACAGCACCAAGTAGAGTCACAAGACGTTCTCGTTATGGTACTCGGTCAACCTATTGCGGTTGCAGATGTTTTGCCAAGTGAAGATGTGCGCAAACAAATGCGCGAAGGCGCCAATGGTAATTATGCTGAAATGCTATCATTTGCCGTCGATATGAATGCCTCGAATAAAGTGCTTGAACAGCTATTAAACGACTATGCATCAAAAAAGGGAATTGTTGCCGATGCGCAACTTGTCCGTAAATTTATCGATAAATTTGGTGGCGAAAATAGTCAAAAGAATAGTAGGCCAGCAAATAGTGCTCACGAGGACAATGCGTCGCCCAAAGCAATTGAAGAAATAGCAAAGCTCCAAGTCCTTAAGTACCTCACTGAGAAGTCTTTATACGAAGAGTTTGGTGGTACGGTCATTTTTCGCCAATCAAACCCACAAATGCCCATCGATGCCTATCGCACACTGCTTAGCCAATATAGTACTCAAGGTCAGCTCACGTTTAACGATAGCGAACTAGAAGAGGCATTTTGGAGTAGTTTTAAAGCACCATTCAAATATATTGTTCCCGCTGAAAATGTTGACTTCAGTCAACCATGGTGGCTTTAACACACTGTAATATAGAGCGCAGATTTTATCGTGAAGTACAATTCAATAGATAATGTAGATAAAGCTATATTAGCGTTGCTTCAGCAAAATGCTGAGCTCCCTGTTTCTGAAATTGCTGAGCAGGTTGGGTTGACGGTCACGCCCTGCTGGCGACGTATTCAAAAATTGGAAGAGAAAGGTGTCATTTCACATAGAGTTGCTCTTCTACAAGCACGTCAATTGGGTCTAGCCATGACTGTATTCGTACAGGTGAAAGCAGGCAAACACGATGGAAAATGGCTTGCAACCTTTGCTAAACATGCAGCTTCTTTTGATGAGGTTGTGGAGTGCTATCGCATGTCGGGTGAATACGATTATTTATTAAAAGTTCTGGTCACCGATATGGATTGCTTTGATCACTTTTATAAGCGCTTGGTTAACGGCATCGAATTTTCTGATGTCACCTCAAGCTTTGCGATGGAACAAATAAAATATACAACCGCTGTCCCGCTTAACCATTTATAAGAAAGGTATATGTAATGAGCCAACCCAACCCGCATTGGAATGACATGTTAATGCTTGATAAGCAGCTTACTGATGAAGAGCGAATGATCAGTAATTCAGCGAGAGATTTTTGTCAGACTGCCTTGATGCCGGGTATTGTTGAGGCCAACCGTCAAAAGCAATTCAATCCTAATATCATGCGTCAGTTTGGTGAGATGGGGTTATTGGGTGCTACCATTAATGGGTATGGTTGCTCGGGAGTGAACTATGTGTCTTATGGGCTAATTGCGCGTGAGGTAGAGCGAGTTGATAGTGGTTATCGAAGTGCAATGAGCGTGCAGTCATCACTGGTTATGCACCCAATAAACGCATTTGGTAGCGAGGAACAAAAACAGAAGTATTTACCAAAGCTTGCCACAGGTGAATACATAGGTTGCTTTGGACTAACTGAGCCTGATGCAGGATCAGACCCTGCATCCATGAAAACGCGCGCTAAAAAAGTCGATGGGGGATTTCATCTCTCAGGAGCGAAAATGTGGATCACCAATTCGCCGATTGCTGATGTGTTTGTCGTGTGGGCTAAAAATGCAGATGAAGACAATGCAATACGCGGCTTTATTTTAGAGAAGGGGTGGCAAGGGTTAAGTGCACCAGAGATCAAAGGTAAGTTATCTTTGAATGCGTCTATCACGGGTGAAATAGTGATGGACAAGGTGTTTGTACCCGATGAAAACATGTTGCCGAAAGTATCAGGTTTAAAAGGGCCATTTAGTTGTTTGAATATGGCTCGTTATGGTATTAGCTGGGGGGCAATGGGTGCTGCCGAGTTTTGTTGGCACGCTGCTCGTCAATACGGATTAGATCGTTATCAATTCGGGAAACCTTTGGCGCAAACACAGTTATTTCAGACAAAACTTGCCGATATGCAAACTGAAATTACCCTTGGGCTTCAAGGGGCATTGCAATTGGGAAGGTTAATTGATAGCAAACTTTACGACCCTGCAATGATCTCACTAATGAAACGCAACAATTGTGGTAAAGCGTTAGATATTGCGCGAAAAGCCAGGGACATGCATGGGGGAAATGGTATTTCAGATGAGTTTCATGTTATGCGTCATATGATCAACTTAGAAACTGTAAATACTTATGAAGGAACCTATGATGTACATGGGCTTATCCTAGGTCGAGCGCAGACAGGCCTTCAAGCTTTTTTCTAAAACTGTGAAATGAAAAAAAGATGATAGCGGTCTCCTTTTTGTACGATAAGTTTACTTTAATGTAGCAATAGCAATAAAAGGGCGCAGGAAAAAGTATGCACCCACTAACTTAACTAATGAGGACGTGCATGTTTAACACCATCAAACAAAGAATTTTACTGGGCTATGCATTGGTTATTGTTGTTGCTGTACTTAGTGCAGTTATCCTCACTAAGAATAATGATCGCGTAGAAGGGCTAGTGGATACGTATGTTTCGCAAACTCTTCCTTCACTTAATGCCATCAACAGTATTCACAGTGACAGCAAAGAGCTAGTGTTAATAGCATACTCATTGTATGGAACCACACTCGGCGCAGAGCAATTTGATAAACGCAAAAAGCAGATTGCTCAATCAATTTCGCAACAGTTTGCTTCGCTTTCCAGCAACAACGGAAGTGCAGCGCAAAAGGAATTCAATAAGTTACTCGCCGCAATTACTGCGCTTCAATCTACTATGTCAGCATCTTCTGTTAGTTGGGATAATGCGAGGGATAATCTCACTGTTATTACTTCTGCATCCAGTGCACTTAATACTTCATTAAGTGATTTAAGAAGGGGAGTTGAGAAGGCCGCCAGTGACAGAACCATGGCGATTTCTTCTGAACTCAACGCGAGCAAGTGGATAATATTCACATTAGTTTTTTTGCTGTTGTTGGTGTCAGTAGTGGGATACATTTTATCTAAGTTACATATTGCGAATCCGATTGAAGTGATGTCACAGACGCTCAATACACTTGCGCGTTCTCGCCGTTTGGCGACACACTTGCCCAATCAGCAACTTGCAGAGCTAAATGCCATTACGCAAAGTGTTCAAGGTTTGCTTCAGGTATTCTTAAAAGGCATGCAAGAGGTGCAGTCCGCAGTAAACGAGTTGAATCAATCGTCAACGGCCCTTGACGGTGCAACAACCCATTCTGCTAGCGCAATTAGCAACTTCCAAGGCGATATTAAGCAACTGGTGTCTATAATGGATACACTCTCTGGAGAAATGGAGCAAAGCTTACAGTTATCACAACGCGCAGCCAATGAAGCGCAGTCTAGTGCAGAGCAAGTAGCTCGAGGTCGAGATGAGGTTGAAAACACAGCGCAAGCGATATCGGATTTAACAAGCGACATCGATAAGACGGCATATTCACTTGACCGCTTACAGAGCGATGGGAAAAACGTGTCGAGTGTTGTATCAACCATTGCTGAAATAGCCGATCAAACAAACTTGTTAGCACTTAATGCAGCAATTGAAGCGGCAAGGGCTGGGGAGTCGGGTAGAGGGTTTGCAGTGGTAGCTGATGAAGTGCGGACTTTAGCATCTCGCACTCATCAATCTACCGTTGAGATCAACAGCATGTTAGAGAACATTGTCGAGTCGATAAAAACATCGGTGTCTACCATGTCATCGAATAAAGATAAGGCTCATAACGCGTTGGCACTTGCCAATGAGCTAGTGAGTACATTAGATACAGGAAGGGAGAGTATTCTTTCACTTGTGAAAGTAAGTACTGATGCATCATCATTGGTTCAACATGCCAAAGCACAAGTTACTGTGGCGCGAGAGGGCGTTCTAGATTTTCAGCTATTAGGTGACAACGTAAAGTCGGCGAATAATGACGTTAATAACGAGGCTAAAAACTTGTTAGGGCTAGCGCAAGAATTACAAGCTAATGTAAATACTTTTAAACTGGTTTAACGTAAGTTTATATTCAGTGTTTTGTTAGCCAATGTGATTTTCATTATGTAAAAAGGGATATGGATCGTCATCGGATGTTAAAGTAGGGCGAGTACCTTGTGCTTGCCTGTAATAAATGGAAGTGCAAAAAAATGGGGCCTATAATAGGCCCCAAGGATCATAAATGATTTTGGTCTTCAACGTGCTGTTCTGCGAATATCTTGGATTTCTTTTTAATTTTACATCCGAGGATACGCTGCGCATTTTTGCGGCCAATATAATGAGCCACCGTATAGGGGTGAGCGCGCTTGAAGAACCTTGAAAATGAGTGAAAAACATTTTCCATATTTTGGCTCCTTCTTAATAAAATTACCCCAAATGAAATATAGTAATATTACACTTTAATGTCAATGTGTAATATTCAATTTTTTCTTCTCAGGATCTAATTAGTAAACAAGAAGCCGGTTTATCTAAACACTGAAAATGGTATCTGCTATATATTTAGTGCTTTTATTTGAGCAGCTGCCTTAGTAATAAGACAGCTTTTCCGCTTTTCCTGAAAATATTTTGTACACTAACGCGGTGTAGGCCAAAATAACGGGTACAACAATAACAACACCTACAAGTAAGAATCGCAGTGAATCTGCATCACTTAAAGCTTCAAGTATTGTCATCTTCCCTGGAATGATAAAAGGGTAATAGCTAATGGCAAATGCAGTAAAGCACAACAAAAACACCAATAGTGCTATAAAGAACGGAAGCCATTCACCTTTGCCTTTTGCGCTAGGCAATTTCTTTAGAAGTACACCGCAGAGTAATAGCAACCCAAAGCACGCGGTGGGAATAGCAAATAATACATAGCCCCACGGAGCTGACAACCAAAGTGCACTTACCTCATCGTGCAAGGCAAGATTAGCCACACTTACCGCTACAATTCCCAAGGCTAAAATGAATAGCCCTTTGCGTGCCCAATAGTACGCTTTTTGCTGAAGTTCGCCTTTCGTTTTCACAATTAGCCAACACGCGCCAATAAAAGCGTAAGCTGCGGTAACACCAAGGGCAGCCAGTAAGGCAAACCCTTGTGCCCACATGTCTGTGCGCAATCCCGTAACATAAATGCCCAGCATGTACCCTTGGGCTAAGGTAGTCAGCAATGAGCCATACTTGAAGGCCAAATCCCATTTACGTTTTTTACTTGAGCTACCTTGGCACGAAAGTCAAAGGCAACACCACGCAATATCAGGCCAGCCAACATTAATGTGGCAGGTATATAAAGGGTTTGCAAAAACGCGCTATGTGCTTGCGGGAAAGCAATAAGCAAAAGGCCAATGGCCAATACCAACCAAGTTTCGTTGGCGTCCCAGTATGGGCCAATTGACGCTATCATATCGTTTCTAAAGTCTTCCTCTCTTGGGGGGAATAGTACGCCAACACCCAAGTCATAGCCGTCTAGAATGGCATAGAGCAATACCGAGAGCCCTAACAAACCTACATAAATATTGCCCAACATTTCAGTAGAGAGGGTATCAAACATAATAACTCCTTATGCCGTGGCTGAATTTGTGGAAGAAAGGGGGGGTTTTTGCTTAGATTGCTGGCGTTCTTCTGCGGTGATCTCTTCAATTTCTACCGAACGTCGGCACATCAACATCAGTGTACGGATATAGGCAACCAGTAACGCCGCATAGATAACTAGATAAAGTGTGAAAGAGAATGCAATGTTACTTGGTGGAAGCTGTGTTACGGCATCTGCCGTTTTTAGTACACCGCTAACCAAATAAGGTTGGCGACCAATTTCAGTTACATACCATCCTGCCAATGTAGCCACCCAACCACTAAACGCCATACCTACAAAGGTTCTGCTTAGCCAAACAGGGAGTTTTTTGCCACGTAACAAGTACACACTGCCAAGCCATGATACAAGTAGCATTAACATGCCTACGCCTACCATAACGCGAAAACCATAGAAAACGGGCGCGACAGGAGGGTATTCACCTTCAAATTCGTTTAGCCCCTTTAATTCGCCTTTCATTTCATGGGTGAGTATTAGGCTTGCACCATAAGGAACGGGAATTTCAAAATGATTCTCTTTACTTTCTTCATCTGGAATTGCAAATAAAAGCAATGGAGCGCCTTTTGTGGTTTCCCACAACCCTTCCATCGCCGCTACTTTTTGAGGCTGATGCTCTAAGGTATTTAAGCCGTGCATATCACCTGCAAATATTTGCAGCGGGATGAGAATAGCAGCGGTGTATGTTGCGGTTTTAAATGCTAGTTTAGGGGCTAATTTGTCGTCGCCTTTCAATAAGCGGTATGCAGAGAGGCCCGCGATCAAAAAGCTCGCAGTGAGCCCAGAAGCTAACATCATGTGAAAAAAGCGGTAGGGAAAAGAGGGATTAAAAATAATTTCTTTCCAATTCGTGGCATACACCACACCGTCTATTACCTCAAAGCCTTGTGGTGTTTGCATCCAACTGTTGAGCGCTAATATCCAAAATGCCGATGTTGTTGTACCTAAAGCGACAATTAACGTTGATGCGGTATGTAACCAGTTAGGTACGCGGCGAATACCAAATAACATAATGCCTAGAAAAGTAGCTTCTAGAAAAAAGGCGGTAAGTACTTCATAGCCCAAAAGTGGGCCGGCTACATTTCCCACCTTTTCCATAAATCCAGGCCAATTGGTACCAAATTGAAAGGACATTGTTACGCCACTGACCACGCCTAACGCAAAACTAAGCGCGAAGACACGCACCCAGAAGCGGTACATGCGCATCCACACTGGGTGACCAGTAATGTTTGAGCGCAGCTTAAAGTAGAATAGAAACCACCCCATCGCCATGGTGATGGTGGGAAAAAGAATGTGAAAGCTAATGTTAAGCGCAAATTGTAATCGCGACAGTAAGAATGCATCCATAGCTGGCTCCTTAAGGGTGGTCTAGTTAACGCTGTTTTTACCCGGTAATAGTTTGTCTTTCAGATCAAGCATGCGGCCTACGCCAGAGCCAAGTTTCATTAACGTGTTTAATTTCTCTGGGCCTAAATTTTGTAGTTCTTCCGACCACGCAGTTACTGACTCAAGCAAATCGTGAATCTCATTAAGCTTGTGTTGTGCACTAGCTTCTTTATCATTTCCCGGCGCATCGAGCAGTAAATCGCGCAATAGACTCATGGTAGGGTCTATTTCACGTTTTCTTCGCTCTTCAAAAACACGGTTGGCCAATGTCCAAATATCACCGGCGGGAATGAAAAAGTCTTTGCGTTCTCCGGGAACAAGGTGTTGTTTAACCAAGCGCCAAGACTGCAATTCCTTAAGGCCCATGCTGGTGTTACCTCGAGAAATATTTAGCGCATCAGCAATTTCTTGCGCTGAAATAGGTTCATCGTTTAATACGATAAGCGCCAAAATTTGCCCGACTGTTCTATTGAATCCCCAACGGCTACCCATTTCGCCAAAATGCATAACTGCTGAGGTAATAAGTGGTGTCATCTTCATTTTTGTTTCCTGCTGAAGTTTCAGAAATTACTGAAAGTTTAATGCGGTGTTTGATTTAGATCAATGTTTTTGTGTGTCGGGTTGTAGATATTTGTAAAGACTTAAAATTGCTGCCACTCACATAAATAAAAAATCATCCATTGATCTATTTTTGAGAATCGTTACTATTCGCGTTTGTTTTTTGTTAGAAACGAGCGCCACTTTTGAAACTTTGGTTACGACGGCTTCACCTTCTTTTTGCTCTTGTCTTTGGTTTATTTATCTCATGCTTAAGCATTACCGGTGCGCTTTTGATTTATGCGAAAGATATCCAAACTGCTGTGCAGCCAGAAAAGTGGACTGTTGATAAGAGAGGGGACAAGCTGCCTTTTTCTCAAATCGTGACTACTCTAGAAGCGCAGACTGGCGAACAGGTTGAACTGTTGATGCCAGAGTCAAAAGCCCATTTGGCGTGGCAAGTTAAACTTGGAAATGGCGAGTATGTAAGCATTAATCCTTATTCGGCCGAAGTAGTGCATCGCTACGATTACTACAGTACGTTTTATGGATTTACAATGGCCATTCATCGGTGGCTTTTATATCAAAATAGCGACGGAGATAAGCCTTTTAGACATTGGGTGTCGATTTGTGCGTTGGTGCTCTTATTGGAAGTGATTGTGGGTTTTTACCTTTGGGTAAAGCCTAGAAATAGACTGAAACGTTTGGTGATTAAGCGGCGCGCTAAGTTTCGTATACTTATGTATCAGCTGCATACAGTGCTAGGTGTTTATCTGGCTATTCCACTTATCTTGATTGCGTTTAGCGGAATGGCGTTCAATTGGAAAAATGTCACGCAGCAGGTTGTAGAAACGCTCACTTTTTCGAAAGTAGAGACCAGGCCGGTGCCTGCGGCGTTAGCAAGTAACATTGAATTAAATGCTTTAGCTCTCGATGAATCTTATCGAAATGTACTTTCTGTTTTTCCACATGCTTCGCTTTTTCGCATTTACTTTCCCAAGAAAGCAGGCGAACACATAGGTTTTAGGGTGCAAAACCCCGGTGAGTCTCATGCGTATAGCTGGGTTTGGACAAACCCATCAACAGCACAAGTAACAGGGTTTTACGATGCCTCTAAAGCCAATGTGGCAACGCAGGTATGGAACTTTAAATACAAGTTTCACATAGGCAGCTTTGGCGGCCCAGTGCTTGAGTTCATTTGGATATTCATCGCTTTGCTACCTTTATTCTTCACAATATCCGGTGTCTATTTTTGGTTAAAGCGGCATTTTAAATAGTAAGCTCACAACCACGACGTATTTATAAAACAACCAAAATGATAATAATTATCATTTGCTTTACATCTATGTCCTACACCTTTAGTATAACGCGCCTCTCGTAACCTTAATTTCTTAAAAGAGTTTTCATGTTTAAAGCCCAGTTATCACTCATTGCCCTTGCGGTTAGCGCTCCTTCTCTTGCAAGTAGCCCCCAAGACGACGTAGAACGCATTATCGTGTCTGGAAGCCGTGTTATTGAAAGTATCGACGAAGTACCAGCGTCAATTACCGTAATATCAAGAAAGCAGATTGAAGACCATTTAAAGGTTAACCCTGAACTGCAAAGCCTGTTAGCACAAATGGTTCCAGGTCTTGCTCCTGATACTGGCAGTTCTAGTAACACTGGGCAATCGCTGCGCGGGCGAGCGCCATTGGTAATGATTGATGGTGTGCCGCAATCCACACCACTTCGAAATGGATCGCTGGGGGTGAAAACCATCGACCCAAGTGCGCTTGCGAGAATAGAAGTTATTAAGGGGGCGACCTCGGTTTATGGCAATGGCGCGTCAGGCGGTATTATCAACTACATTACAAAACAAGCCACTTCGCAAAATACACATCAAGGGCAAGTAAGTTTATCTTCACGTTTTAGCGCCGTTAAACTTGAAGAGTCAGCTGGGGCGCGTGTGTCTGCCGCAGTAAATGGCAAAGTAGAAAATTTTGATTATCTCTTTACGGCAAGCTACGAAGAAAATGGCGTTCAGCGCGACGCAGAAGGGGATATTTTAGGTTTACAATATGGATTATCAGACGCAGAGACTCAAAACTACTTCACCAAATTAGGCTACGATTTTGATCAAGAGAAGCGCCTTCAGTTCAGCTATAACTACTTTAGTTCACAACAAAAAACGGATTTGGCAGATGTACCTGGGGATATTAATGAAGGGGTAAAAACTTACGCTATTCACGTACCTGAAGCGCTACAAAAGCGCGGAAAACCTCAGGGCCCAGACGGAAATGAAAATATTACCGTTAAGTATACCGACAGCAATATCTTTGCAAATAGTGAAATGACCTTGGACGTTTATACGCAAGATATTGAAAACGTGTTCTTCTTTTCACCAAATCTTGCCAACCCTGATGAGGGCTATGATGGTGGCCAGTCAATCATTCGCTCAGAAAAGCGTGGCGCCCGCGCGACATTTAATACAGCGGTAGACTTTGAGGGGGTTGAGGCCACGTTTATTTATGGTATTGATGCGCTAAAAGACACAACCTCACAGCCATTAGTGGATGGGCGCGTATGGGTACCTGAAATGGAAATGGATAGTTTAGCTGGCTTTCTACAAACCAAATGGGTAATTAACGACGATATTATTGTTAAAGCTGGGGTTAGAAGAGAAAGCATTGACCTGTCGGTAGATGATTATGAAACGTTGAAGCTGTGCCGGTCTGAAACTCAGTGCTCCGTTCCTCTGCAGGTTAAAGGGGATACCATCGACTATGACGCTACAACGTACAACATTGCAATTAAGTACAATTGGAGCGAAGTATTTAGTCCGTTTTTCAATTACTCCCAAGGTTCTGATATTGCCGATATAGGGCGCTTACTGCGCGCCGCGACAGTGGATGATATAGGGTTAATTCAAACCGAAGCATCGATCATCGACAACTACGAAATAGGTTTCACGTCACTTTTTGACCAAGTTCGTGTTGAAGTCGCAGCTTATAGAAGTACCTCAGAATTAGGTACAACCAATAGCTTCAACGAAGTAACAGGGGTTTATGAACCTGTACGCGCACCGCAAGAGATTTGGGGCTACGAGGGGCTACTTGATTACCGTATTTCAGACACGTTAAGTTTAGTAGCAACCTATAGCTATGTAGAAGGCAAAAACACTGAAGCAGATGTGTATTTGGGGTCTCGCCAAATTAGCCCTCCTAAAGCAACAGCCAATGTGAATTGGAAGCCCTATGACGACTTATCTTTAACGGTAAGCTACTTACATGTAGGGGACCGAAAGCGATTCTCGCCCAATGCTGATGGTGACTATGTTGGCGATCAGGGGCCGATATCAAGCTACAATATTGTTAACCTGAGCGGGCAATATCAGTTTGCTGAAAATTGGAACGCGTTTATGGGGGTTGAAAACCTCTTTAATAGTGACTACTACCCATCACGTGCACAATCTTACACCTATGGTGGTTACAATATTAAAGGATTGGGTACAACAGCAACCTTGGGTGTGACTTATTCATTTTAAACTGTGAGCTGCCTATTTCTGCGTGTTACATCTCGCTTTGGTTATGCTTGTGATATAGCGTAATCTAGCGAGGTGTATCTTCTACCAATATTAACTTTCGATATGACCTTTCAATATTAAATCTGCTATTACCAGCTGCGTATTATTTTCTGGTAAGTTGTAGCATCTAATAGCGATGTGTTAGCAGGAATTTCATTTTCACTTGGCAGCACTTTTTGCGCATCTGAAAGAGAAGTATAAGGCCGATTATCGATAAAATACCGACTATCCGTAGCGGTAGGTTTCCCATCTAGAGAGTAGGCGTTGTGTGTAGTATGGCTTTTATGGGTTGTAGATGCGCTGCCTATAAAATCTGCAATACCGTCACCATCTACGTCTTTGGTTAACCAAGGCCGCGCGAGTAATTTGTTAAATCGCCCATCGTTTTGCATTGTATTAATAGCAGCATTAAATGCGTCAATTATCCGGTTTGCATGGCTAACGTTTTTATTTATGGCTAATCTAAAACCGGTAACTACAAGCGGTTTCTGAGAAAAGTAAATACGCGCACCTTTTGTGTCTGTTAGTAGCGTATTAAATTCTTGCGCGAGAAGTTGTGAGGTAATCAGGTAGGGGGCTCTTTCATCAGCAAGTTGGCGAAAGGCGTCAAAGGTTGAAGGGTTTCTAGACCATTTTACCTCTTTTAGCATTCGCAGTTCGGGTGTGTTTGCAAAACGGTTTTCAATAGCCACGCGATTATCCTTTAAGTGTGGAAAAAGCGTGATGTGGTTCACATTATCGCGTTTGCTAACAGCATAAAGGTAAAGAGGTAAATAAATGTCGGAAAGAATAAATTGGCTGTTATTTTCTCCTAAATCGACAAAGGCAAACTCACCGTCAATTTTGCCTGTTAATAGCGCACTGCCAAGAAACGCGTCGCGCATAACGTGTAGTTGAATGTCTAATTCAGTTGAATCAAAGGCTTCACTGACAATGGCGTTTAATCTGGCGGGCTCGCCATCATTGCTAACATAGGTTTCAAATGGCGCTGCACCAAGTGTAACGCTAGCTCGATTTTCATTCGCACTGGCACTAGACAGAAGTAAAGAGGCAAAAACACCAAAAAGAAGGGTACTGATACGTTTTTGTCTTAGGCGAGTGGCGGATATCAATTCAAGCAAGCTTACATCTCCGTGCTACTACAATGCGTTTAGTACACTGTAATGTAGTTCTACTTGTTATTCCAATAAACACTCAAAGTGAGGAAGTCAAAACCAACGGTACTGGGCTTACCCAATACCGTCGAAATTCGATGGAGGACCGTTGTATTTACTCTCCAAAACTTCCAGCTGCACCGGGGTACACAACAACGCTTTCAACGCCCTCTTTATTAACACTTGCAACGCCAAAGAAATAATTATCGATAACAATATTTTCTAGTGTGGCTTCTGTTACATTCCCTACGAATTTACTGTACTCCCATTGCGGGGCATCGGTGTGTCGCCAATATACTTTGTAACCTTTTAATTGCGGGTTTTGGGCTTCGTCAAGTGCACTCCATTTCAGCGTGGTGGAAGGTTGAACCGCGCCTTCAATGGTGACCTTGCTTGGTGGGTTAGGT
Source organism: Alteromonas sp. KUL42 (assembly GCF_006538325.1). GTDB lineage: Bacteria > Pseudomonadota > Gammaproteobacteria > Enterobacterales > Alteromonadaceae > Alteromonas. The sequence goes on along the minus strand of NZ_BJKK01000005.1, from coordinate 96,907 downwards.
GCCCATGCCATAGCGGCAAGCGAAACCGCATTTAAGCCAGTGAGCTTGGCGGCATAATCAAAATTTACACCCTCTAGTGTATCACCATACACAATGCCATCTTCAGTACGTAAATCTTGATGTTGACGTGTGTAGTTTTCGTTGGTTTCCATGATACGAATACCCGGATATCCTAGGTCGTTGAATGGTCGGTGGTGGCCTCCACGACCAAAGCGGTCAAGTCGGTAAATCACCATGGTATTTAGGTTCTCAATATATTGGTCGGCTATTTTATCAATATAACGGGCCAAATTACGGCTTGGTGAATCTACTTCGCCACCGGTAAAGCGTCTGCGGCGAGCTTCATCTTCGGTTTCAGTTACACGGGTACCTTCTGCAAATATGCGTGCCGTGGCGTTATTGATAACACCGTTAACGCCTTCAATGTTACCTATCATGTCGTTATTTAATACGGCTTTAATACGCCAGCCGTCTTCTTTGGCCTTTTTCGCCATAATACGACCACCAAACAACCCTTGCTCTTCACCGGCTAGAGCCGCGTAAACAATAGTGCCGTTGAACTTGTACTTTGAAAGAACTCGCGCTGCTTCAAGAGTGCCTGCGACGCCTGAAGCATTATCGTTTGCGCCAGGCGCGTCAGAAGTGAAATCCATAACATCAGATACGCGGGAGTCGATATCTCCTGACATGATCACATACCTATCTGGATCAGTAGTACCTCGTTGAACGGCAATAACGCTGACGACTTCAACAGGGTCGGGAATACGTTTTTCACCACTGATCACTTCGGATTGAAAATACACTTCCAAACAACCGCCACATTCAGCAGAAATTTTGTCGAACTCTGATTTAATCCAGCGGCGAGCTGCACCAATACCTCTGGTGTCAGATTTGGTTTCAGACAATGTATGTCGTGTACCGAAATTAACGAGGGTTGTAATATCACTTTCTATACGCTCAGCTGATATAGCATCGGCAATATCGTAAAGCGATTGTTGTTGCTCGCTATTGGCATTGGCTGTAAACGAAGAAAGTGCGCCAAGGGCAAGCACTAGGTTCAGTAAAGAAGGTTTACTTGTGCGAGGAATGTTTTTTATCATTGTTCGTTCCCATTTTTTTACTATTTTTGTTATGTGCTTTCTACAATTGAGCGTTTTACTATTTACACAGGCTCTAGGCAGAGTAGTACTGTTTAGTAACATTAGCGAATGCAGGCTTATGGAACAACGGGAGCGAACGTGCAATGTGGCACTTTATCGCAAGAACAAAGAGGCCGACAAATAGTCGGCTTCGGTACAATGAAAATTCGATATTTACTTAGAGCCTGTTAAATACATCTATTTAGATAAAAGCAAAGGCATCGCCAAACAGATTTTCTGTTTTCAATCCTCGTTGCGTAAAGTCATCGCGTACCACCTTTGCCATTTCGAAACGACCTGCTACATACACCTGTACATTTTCGAAGTTAGCGTGATCTGCCATAACGGCATGGTGTACCCAACCGGTTCTGCCTGTCCAATCGTCCTCTGCAAATTCCACTACAGGCACAAAAGTAAAGTGTGGGTTAGCTTCAGCTAGCGCTGCTAGCTTATCTGTCAAGTACAAATCTTGCGCATGTCTGCCCCCCCAATATAGAGTGATTGGGGTTGTATCCTTACTGTGCAAATGTTCCTGCAAAATAGAATATGCATAAGAAAAACCAGTACCACCGGCAATAAGTACAATAGGCAGCCCATTACTTTGTAAAAAGGCATTGCCGTTACCAATACTAAGGGTGATTTCTCCGTCAGCTTGCATACGTTCAAGTACTTCACCGGCATATCGATTACCCGCTTCTGCACCAATATGAAGCTCGATACGATTATTATCGTACGCGGCATTTGCTATAGAGAAAGGGCGCATATCTTTTTCGCCCATAATCGCCATGGCGTATTGGCCTGCTTTAAAACTGACAGGAGACTGTGGCGTTAATTCCACTTTTTTTACAACTTCGGTTAAAGGCGTAATGCTTGCAACCTTACAAATAACGTGTGACATGTCTTCTCTTTTTACCTTTTGGTTCAGCGTGTCGCCTTTGGTAGCTCTTATTCTGTTTGCTTCGATTATGCTTGCTTTGAATCAGCTCGCTTTGCGTCTGTTAGCTACATAATACCAAGTTCATCCCAGATATCATCTACCCGTTTCTTAACGTCTTCATCCATAACAATAGGTACACCCCATTCTCGGTCGGTTTCACCGGGCATTTTGTTGGTGGCATCCATACCCATTTTTGAACCCAAACCCGATACAGGAGAAGCAAAGTCTAAGTAGTCAATTGGGGTATTTTCAATCATTACAGTATCACGGGCGGGGTCCATTCGCGTGGTAATCGCCCAAATTACATCGTTCCAGTCTCTGGCATTCACATCGTCATCGCAAACAATAACAAATTTTGTGTACATGAACTGACGGAGGAAAGACCATACGCCCATCATTACGCGCTTGGCGTGACCCGGATATTGCTTTTTCATAGTGACAACGGCCATGCGATAAGAACAACCCTCTGGCGGTAGATAGAAATCTACAATCTCAGGAAATTGCTTTTGCAATATGGGTACAAATACTTCATTCAGTGCTACGCCTAAAATGGCCGGCTCATCAGGTGGGCGGCCAGTATATGTAGAGTGATAAATAGGGTTTTTTCGATGAGTAATGTGTGTAACGGTGAATACGGGGAAGTCATCTACTTCGTTATAATACCCCGTGTGATCGCCATATGGCCCCTCAGGTGCCATTTCATCTTGTGCAATGTAACCTTCAAGAACAATCTCTGCACTTGCTGGTACTTGTAAATCGTTGCTAATCGACTTAACCACTTCGGTTTTATCACCACGAAGTAGGCCCGCAAAAGCATATTCTGAAAGTGTATCTGGAACAGGGGTTACCGCACCGAGAATAGTGGCAGGGTCAGCACCTAACGCCACCGACACAGGGTAGGGTTCGCCCGGGTTTGTTTGACACCACTCGCGAAAATCCAACGCCCCCCCACGATGGGACAACCAGCGCATAATAAGTTTATTTTTGCCTATAACTTGCTGACGATAAATTCCCAAATTTTGGCGCTTCTTGTGTGGGCCTTTCGTAATACTTAGTCCCCATGTTACTAATGGGGCAACATCGCCGGGCCAGCAGCGTTGAATAGGGATTGTCGATAAGTCCACATCATCACCGGTGATCACGACTTCCTGACAAGGTGCTTTTTTTAGCACTTTTGTGGGCATATTCAAAACTTGTTTGAACACGGGAAGCTTTTCCCATAGATCTTTAAGGCCTTTTGGCGGTTCGGGCTCTTTTAAGTAAGCCAGCAGTTTACCTACCTCGCGAAGCGCCTCGACTGAGTCTTGCCCCATTCCCATGGCTACACGTTCAGGTGTACCGAAAAGGTTAGCAAGTACAGGCATAGTGTGATTCTTCGGATTTTCGAATAAAAGCGCAGGTCCACCAGCACGAAGAGTACGATCTGCAATCTCTGTCATTTCTAAATCGGTATCAATGGGCTGGTTGATGCGTACCAACTCACCTTTGGCTTCTAATTGTCGAATAAAATCACGTAAATCTTTGTACTTCATTTTGAGTTGGTTTTTCCACATCATTGCTATATGCCAAGAATATACTATTTCGAAGCAAAGTCCGATCAGTTCGAGGTGTTAAACGGGCTCTAATCACAGAATTTACGTTCGGTTGTTAAAATTACGCTTTACAGCATCGTAAATTGGGTGTGATATAGGAAAGTGCGCATAATCAGAAAAAAAGCGCTATTTATAAATCCTTTGCCTAAGGTGGTCACATGACGATATTCGATCAGGACATGCTCGACGAACTAAACTTATTACTTAAGTTTCCAACCGATAGCCTACTACAAGGTTTGAAAATTCATCACGATGCTAGCCAATCTATGGTAAACGCGGCATCTCGTTTATACACGAAAGGGTTAATTACACAGTCAGACGGTGGCTACCTCACCGATTTAGGAATAGATTTAGCTGACCATGCTCGCCATATTCAATCGGCCTTATGTCCAAGGAAAAGCAGTCACTAGTTAGTGTGCCTTGTGAGTTCAAGTGTAAGAAATTAACTCATCGAAAGGTTTGTTATTCATTCTCAGTACCGTTGAGAATGAATAACAGCACATTCCCGTTAAGATATTCTATACTTAGTCGATAACATGTATACGATCATCAATGTTTACGCTTATTAATGTTGACTAAAGCAATGGTTATGAAAAGCATACTTTCTTCTTTATTTTTATTCGGTTTAACGTCTGCTTTGGTAGCGCCTCATGCAGTGGCGCTTGAAGGTGAAACGCTTGAAGAGCTTCGCGCTGTTCAGTTGTACGACCAAGATAAACTCATAGAAATGATTAATGCGAATACACATCTAAACAAGGTTGTGGAAGACCGCTGTCAGTTAGTTCAAGATATTGAAGCGCGCGCTGATGTATTAAAAGTACCGGCTTATCAGTTTCTATGGGGAGACATGCTTGCGTGGGGTGTATGTGTTGATGCAGAGCCAGCCCGTGGAATAAGTTATATGGAAGATGCAGCAAACCAAGGTTTCCCTGCGGCTTTGGAACAATTAGGTCGTTACTACGCTAAAGGCACCCTTGTTCAGCAAGACAAATCCCGCGCGGTTGTGTATTTGCGTGAAGCATCGGCATTACAAAATTTAAAAGCGCAAATTCGCCTAGTTGAGTTGTTTTTAGAAGGTTATGGAAGCCCTTACGATTATGAAGATGCGTACCATTGGCTATACAACTCGGTTACCGATGATAAACAACAGCACCAACAAATTGCAGGTTACCTCTCTCAGTTAGAAGCATTAATGCATCCCAAAGCGGTGCGTGCTGCACGCCGTCCTTTAGACAGCTAAAACTAGGTAAAAATAACGACATCAAAGTGCGTTAAAATTTTTTGCGCTTTCCCGTTAGCATAGGGCGTGGTAACTGAATATTGTCAAAGAAGGCGTGTATCTATCACATCATAAACCCATTTACACCCCATTTAGTCAGCAAGGTAAGCGCTGCAATTATCGCTAACTAATCAAGCTTTTAATTTTTACATCTATTTCCTTCATTAATAGACTGATATTTAAAACAATTATCTGTCACAAAACTGCCTCTTACTTGTCACGTTTGCGTCATCGAACCTTCTTAAAGTCACTCTACATTCTTGTGCTTCGCTGTTCTTATTTACAGCGAGTCTTATAAAAATATTCAGCACACACGAAAGGAATGTTTTATGTTTACCCGCTCTCTTATTGCAAGCGCCGTATTGTTTTCTCTGGCAGCTCCTGCATTTTCTCAAATTGAAGTACCTGATAGTTCATCAGCAGATAATGACTATATAGAAGAAATCACTGTTACCGCACAAATGCGCGAACAGTCTGTTATGGATGTGCCTGTTACTATGGATGTTATTGGTGCCGAGTTTTTAGAACGCACCAATATTATGGAATTGGACGAGCTTTCTCGTATCTTGCCCAATGTGCAAATTCAAGAACAAGCCGTGAGCTTGCCTTCATTTAATATTCGCGGGGTAACAGATGATGTATCTTCGGTTTCTGCGACACCGCGGATTTCGGTTTACCAAGATGGTTTCGACATCAGTAAAAAAACAGTATCAAGTGTGGCGTTATATGACATAGCCCGTGTTGAGGTACTAAAAGGCCCACAACCAACCTTGTTTGGTGTAGCAGCTGCCAACGGTGCCATTAGTATTCACTCTAATTTACCTTCAGATGTTAAAGAAGGAAAAGTGCAATTAGGCTACAACAGTGAACAAGGCGAAGAGCTTGAGTTCATGTTCAACTTACCGGTTAACGACAACCATAGTTTTCGCGTAGCGGGTCTATATCGTGAGATGGATGGGATCGTTGAGAATAATGCTTGTAGTGAAGGTTCTTATTACGGTAACGCTAATATGTATGACCACAAGGGGAATGCGGTTCCTTGTAGCAGTGAAGACCTCCAAGGCGTATCTGTACAAGCGATTCGCGGTACTTGGAAAATGGACTATGACAAGCTAAAAGTTATAGCCCGTGCTGCCTTAGAGTATAACGATCAACCTGGCATTGCGTTTAAATCGGGCTCTATTGCACCGAAGGGCGGCGATACTAGCCCTTACACAGCCGCAGAGTTCAGCCTAGGCAGTGAACTAGGTATTGAACGCACCTTACAGTCTTACGATATTTCTGCGAATTATGCTCTTAGTTCAACGTTAAATCTTCACGCAGATGCTTACTATAAAGACGTTGAGGTAAGCGAAGGTTTTGATGCAGACGGGACAGCATTGCGTATTCAAGACGCCTATTTTGAGAATGATGCCACGCTAAAAGGTGGCTCTGTACGCTTGGTATACGATTCAGGTGACAAATGGGCCGGATTTATTGGTGCCTCTATTTCTCAGGATGATTCAATTTTGCCTTACTACGTTATGGTTGACCCATTCATTCGAGGTACATTTGATGCGGTGAAAGCGCAATTGGAAGCTAGCTCGAATATTCCGCTTAACCAAAATATAGCCACTAACGCCTCGTTAGAGGAAATTGAAGCACTTAGACAAATTTTGGTTTCATCATTGTTCAACGCCGATGGCACACCGATTTCCAATCCAGATCTTCCACCTATTCTTATCCAAGGCCCCTATACCTTTGAAGCCGAACTAGATATTGCCTCTTATGTGGCTGAAGTGTCTTACTTTGTAACCGATGATATTAATATTACCGCCGGTGTGCGCTATATCGATGAGACCCGCTTTACCCGCAATACTTACGCTTTACCGGGTGGCCCATTCACTTTTGAAGGGGAAGGGGATTTTACGGATACGCTGCCGCGCTTTGCAGTAAGTTATGACGTGAACAACAATTGGAACCTGTATGCCAACTACGCGAAAGGTCGTCGCTCACCTGTTGTTGATGCGAGTGCAGCAGGCACCACAATAACCAAAGCTGAAATAGTAGATAGCTACGATTTAGGGGTTAAATATCAAAGTGCTAACTTCATATTCTCAGGGGCAATCTTTACTTATGAGTACAGCGACTACCAGCAAAGCTATACCGACCAAGAAACATTGCAGTCTATAACGGTAACCGTGGGTGACTCGACCATGTCTGGTATCGAAGGCATGGCCACTTATAACTACAGCGATACTCTTACCTTCACGGCAAGCCTGGGTTTCTTAGACGCAGAATTTGCTGATAACACATCTGATGGTTCGCCTTTCCAATATGGCGGTAATAAATTCAGACTTGCACCTGAAGTGAGTGGGGCTATCAACATCAACAAAGTTGTTCATTTTGACAATTGGACCATGGACGTAAACTGGTTGACAAGTTTCCAGTCAGAGGTTTTCTTTGAAAGTAGTAACTATCCGGGGATGTCTCAAGATACGTATTCACTGACTGACTTCTCGCTGAAGCTCAATCGAGAAAATAGTGAATTTGCCTATGAGTTTTACGTGAATAATCTGTTTGATAAAGAGTTCCTTATCGACGCTGGTAACACTGGCGGCGGGATAGGTATTCCTACGTTTGTTCGCGGTATGCCAAGAATTGCTGGCGTGCGTTTGTATTATGCTTTTTAACGGCAATATCTCTTACTGAGTGGCGCTCTAGCAATCTAGCTAGAGCCATTAACTACTTCCACAGTAAAAAGCCGCCAATTCCTAATCAGAAATGGCGGCTTTTTTATGTTTACGAAAATCGTAAATTACGCGCTAATTACAAATGTGTGGATATCGCTCACCTTACCATTTGGGGTAAGTATGGCATCCACATAATGCCATTTTGCAATAGCATCATCGTGGGTAATGGCAAGGGTAAGGTATCCTCGCTGATGCAAGTTGCAGTACTGTAAGTCTTCGATGAGGACAGGAAGATCTTCAGCCATTGTCTTAGCAGTATCATTATCCATACTGAGATAATGCTCCATGCCGGGAGAAGTGACACCGGGTGTGCCAAGTTCAACCGCTACTTCGGTACCATCTTGCAACGTGAGCTTATTATGCCAAGCATTGTGCGTATCACCTGCTAGGGCAATTATAGGTTTTTCTAATGTATTGAGTTGTGTCAGAAACTGCTCACGTTCCACAGGATAACCGTCCCAAGCATCTAAGTTATACGGCATTACGGTTTCAATTTGCTGAATTTCTTGCTGAGTTAATGTGCCACCTTCTAATTGCTTGCGCTTTAGGTTGGCAAGTTTGTGCACATGGGGTGCTATTTGTTCGCGAGGTACACCATTAAAGATGGATACCGGAAACAGCATTCGTGCAATAAGGAGCTGTTGGCCAATAACTTGCCACTTGGTATTACTGTTTTTCATGGCATCAAAGAGCCAATCTCGTTGTGCTTTTCCTAATAAGCCTCGTTCTGGGTTACTGATATCAGCAGTAAACGCGGCTTGATCAAACGCTTTGGTTTTTGCGTCGCGATAATGACTGTATTCAAGCTGCTTGTCTCTGGCTAGTACACGGGTATCAAGCATATATAAGTCGAATAAATCGCCAAAAGTGAACTGGCGATAAATTTCCAGGCGTTCGTTACCAAAAGGTGGGCGAATAGGAAGCCACTCGTAATAGGCTTGAACGGCTGCAGCACGGCGAGCGTAAAAATCGCCTTCTTCCACTTGATGATTTTCGGCGCCATCTCTATAGGTATCATTGCTAATTTCGTGGTCGTCCCACACTACAATAAATGGCTTCTTTTGGTGAAGTGACAACAAGCCAATATCGGTACGATAGAGCGCGTAGCGTTTGCGATAATCGTTAAGGGTAAATAGTTCGGTATCATTATCCTCAGCAAAGGTTCGTCCAATCTCTTTGGCGTGTTCAGTGGCATAGCCCTTGCCGTCGTATTCGTAAATGTAGTCTCCTAGATGCAATACGTAGTCAATGCCATCATCTTTAGCTGCTTCCATGTAAGGCGTAAAGAAACCAGCTGGGTAGTTAGAACATGAAAAAATACCTAATGTAATTTTATCGATGTGTTTAGCGGGTAATGTTCTGGTTTCACCTGTAGCGCTTTGGTTGTTTGCGCTTCTAAAACGGTAAAAGTATTTGCTATCTGGTGATAAACCTTTCACATCCACTTTTACAGTGAAGTCACGAGCAGCAATGGCTTCAGCATGGCCACTTGCAATAATCTGCTCAAATGCGTTGTCTTTCGCTACTTCCCACAAAATGTCAGCCTTTAACACGCTTGGTTCGGGCTCTGCACGAGTCCAAATAATGACAGCATCTTGTAACGGGTCGCCACTGGCAACACCGTGAGTGAAAATTGCGTTAGTTTGTGGACGTGAGTTTGAAACGCAGCCAGCGATGCCTGTTGATACAGCCATACCCGCGCCAATCATTGACGAAAATTTGATAAACGATCTTCTATCCATAATGCCTGCTTTTACAATAAAGGTTGAACTGAAAAGTTACTTGAGTGTTTTAATATCAAGAGGTTGCAGGCAGTTTTATACGTCTTGATTGTGACATGGTGATGTCAGAGTATGACGCAACGCGATACGTGTAATTACAATTTTCTATTTCTTCTTTAAATCATGTTTTCCCGTAAATACTGTTATACTGTGCACCAAACAACCAATACACCAAATAATTGATAGGTAATTTGAAAATACATGAGTGATGATCCGCATTATCAGCGCGAGAAAGAAAAGTACGAAAATCCGGTCGCAAGCCGAGAATACTTAATGACTGTTTTGAAAGAACATGACAAGCCCTTGTCATTTCTTGATATTTGTAATTTAGTGAACGCTTTTGACGAAGAGGCCAGAATAGGCATTCAACGTCGTTTACGTGCCATGGAAAGAGAAGGGCAGGTTCAGTTTACTAAGCATAAAAAGTACATACTGCAAAACCGTGATGAAATTATCAAAGGCCGAATTATCGGTCATCGTGACGGCTATGGTTTCTTGCGCCCAGAAGATAAAAGCGGTGACCTATTTATTAGTGCAGGGCAAATGAATTTGTTCATGCACGATGACGTTGTAGAAGCGCGCATTAGCGGAACGGATCGTCGTGGTAGAAAAGAAGCCTTTATTACCCAAGTCATCGAGCCTCGCAGCGAACCTATTGTAGGTCGCTATTTTGTTGAGCAAGGCTTTGGCATGGTTGTACCTGACGATAGTCGACTGCAACACGAAATCGTTATTCCCCCTGAAGGTACACATGGCGCGCGTATGGGACAAGTTGTAGTAGTTGAGATTACGCAGCGACCTCGACGCAAAATGAGCCCTGTGGGTAAAATCGTTGAAGTACTTGGCGAACACATGGCGCCGGGCATGGAAATAGAGATGGCGCTTAGGACATTTGACATCCCGCATCAATGGCCCAAAGGGGTGACTAAACAGATAGAAAGCTTGACCGACAAAGTTCCCGATGACGCTAAAGAAGGTCGCATCGATTTAAGACAACTGCCGCTGGTTACTATTGACGGTGAAGATGCACGTGATTTCGATGATGCTGTGTACTGTGAGCCTCTAGACAACGGTGGTTGGCAGTTGTGGGTAGCCATTGCTGATGTGAGCCATTATGTTCGCACCGGCTCAGCCCTTGATGATGAAGCGCAACAGCGTGGAAACTCGGTGTATTTTCCTGACCAAGTGATTCCCATGCTACCGGAGGTGTTGTCGAACGGATTATGTTCCTTAAACCCTGAAGTCGACCGTTTATGTATGGTTTGTGAAATGACCATTAGCGCGCAGGGTGTATTGGAAGGGTTCCAGTTTTACGAAGCAGTGATGAACTCTCATGCGCGTTTAACATACACGAAAGTGTGGAATATCTTACAAGGCGATAAAGAACTACATCAGCGCTACGAGTCTCACGTAACACACCTTCGAAATTTACACGATTTATATCGCGCTCTGAAAAAACGCCCGTTCAAAACGCGGCGCAATTGAATTCGAAACTCAAGAAGTTAAGTTTGTATTTAATGCACAGCGCAAAATTGAAAATATTGTACCTTTAGTAAGAAACGACGCGCACAAGCTTATTGAAGAGTGCATGATCATGGCTAACGTGAGTGCAGCCTTGATGCTAGAGAAGCACGAAGCACCGGCCTTATATCGTGTACATGATAAGCCAGATGCAGACAGACTGACTGCATTTACTAGTTACTTAGGTGAAATTGGCATTCCCCACCGCATTACGGAAGATGCGGAGCCCGCAGCGTTTACTGACGTAGTACTTAAAACACGTGGGCGGGTGGACGAAGAGCTTATTCAAACCATGTTGCTTCGTTCAATGAAACAGGCCATATACGACGGCGACAATGTCGGGCATTTCGGACTGGCGCTTGAAGCCTATGCGCACTTTACGTCGCCTATTCGTCGTTATCCCGATTTAGTCGTGCATAGAGCATTGAAGGGCATTATTGCCAAGCAACAAGGTAAAAAGGCTGTCAGTGGCGCGAAGAGTTATACCATCGATGAAATAGAGCAGTTGGGTGAGCAATGCTCTATGACTGAACGTCGTGCAGACGACGCTACTCGCGATGTGGCGGATTGGCTCAAGTGTGAATTCATGCTTGACCACGTTGGCGATAGTTTCGAAGGTGTAGTGAGTTCTGTTACAAACTTTGGTTTGTTTATTCGAATTACTGAGTACCACATTGATGGCCTTGTACACATAACATCGCTTGATGATGACTTCTATCACTATGACGATGTGAAACAAGCATTAGTAGGTGAGTCGGGCCACCGTCAATTTAGGTTAGGAGATACGGTGGAAGTAAAAGTGGCAGCGGTCAACTTAGATGAAAGAAAGATTGATTTATTACTTGATAAGTCTATGCTGCGCGGCGCTGGCGGGAAGAAAGTCAAAGTGAAGTCAGTGCGAAAGTCCACTCGTGATCCTAAACCTAGCACTCGAGGCGGCAGCAAAGGTAAGTCTAGTCCTAATCACGGGGCATCAAAGTCTGCTGGTAAAGGTAGTTCAAAAAGTGGCAAGACGTTAAAGCTAAATAAAAGAGGTAAGCGTTAAATGGCGCAGCAAGAATGGTTATACGGTTTACACGCCATGCAGTCGGTTTTAGAAAATGAACCTGAGCGTGTTATGGAAGTGTTAGTGCTAAAAGGTCGTAATGATGAGCGCCTCACAACCATTGTAAATCAGGCTCGTCGCTTTGGTATTTCCGTGCAATTTTGTCAGCGAAAAGCACTTGATGACAAAGTGAATGGTGAGCAGCATCAGGGTGTGGTTGCACGTGCAAAACCTGCTCGTGTGCTTGATGAAGCTGATTTAGACACAATCCTTGCACGTGAAACCCAACCGTTTATTTTGGTGTTAGACGGTATTACCGACCCGCACAATTTAGGTGCATGCTTACGCACTGCAGATGGGGCTGGTGTGCATGCTGTCGTGGTGCCCAAAGATAAATCCGCAAGCCTAAACGGTACTGTTAGAAAAGTAGCCTGCGGTGCAGCTGAGGTTGTTCCCCTTATTCAAGTAACCAACTTAGCTCGAACACTCAAACATTTGCAGGACAAAGGTTTATGGGTTGTGGGTACTGCCGGTGAAACTGATAAAACCCTTTATGATGTTGACCTTAAAGGGCCGACAGCACTGGTAATGGGCGCGGAAGGTAAAGGCATGCGCAGACTCACCAAAGAAACCTGTGACGAACTGGTAAAGCTTCCCATGGCAGGTAGTGTGACAAGTTTAAATGTGTCTGTTGCTACTGGCGTATGTTTATACGAAATCGTAAGACAGCGAGGCTAGCGCTATATCGTGATAGCCAGTGCACTCGTTTCGTTGTACTGGCTTTATTGAAATTAAACAAAACTACTTTTTACAGGCGCTTTTGAAGCGCCTGATTTGCACTGCCAAATTCTCAGGGGTCTCGAAATAACGTGTGTTCTTAGTCTTCTCTACTATTTCCTATTCCCTCTATCTCTAATTGTTACGAACGTCCTTATGTTGCTATTGGTTTATTAGTCAACCACAACATGCATGCAATTAATGCCATATTACGTGTGCAATACGCTATTTGGTATTACCCAAATTGAAAGCATATGTCGCATACAAGAGGTTACTTATTAGCGAAATAATTTTCTTAAATTGTCAATAAACCTTAAAGAAAAGTCAGCTTTGCAAAGATTGCGTAAAGCCGTGAACCATAAGCGAGCAAACTTACCATAATGCAACATTGTGAGGATCTCAATGCATTCACAATGCATTACTTACGCTCGTTTTAAAAAGAAACTTCTAAAGGATATTCAATTTATGCAATTGACATCGTTAACTGTCATTCGCTCGCTCGTTGTTGCGTTTACAGCAATTATTGGTTTGACCGCATGTGGTGGCTCTGATAGCACAGATTCAGATTACACCTATGCTTATATTCAGTTTTACAATGCCTCTCCGAATGGGGCGAATGTGGAAATGCGTGAGATAGATGGTGACAGTTTTGGTTCTGCGCAATTTGGTGACACTACTTCTCTGTTTTCTATGGAGGATGGCGACATAGAGCTTGAGTTCATTCGCACAGATTCTGATGACCAAGAAGTCTACATTGATGAGTTAACGGCTAACTTACGCAACGGTTATAAGACCATTGTTGTGATGAGTGGAGATTTCAACTCGCCTATATTTACAACGTATTCGTTTGAGCGAGAAACCTTAGAAGACCACTTTAGAATTTTTGCACTATCTGTTGCGGCGGATGAATCTTCATATGATTTTTATATGAGTGAGTCTGGAGATCCGTTCGAAGCTGCACATTTTCTGGGAACGGTTACCACGGGAAACGCAACAGAGCTAGAATACTGGGATACAGACGAAGACAGCGATGACTTTGATGAGGGGGAATACACCATTTACTTAACTCAACCAGGTAGCGATGACGTTATTTTTGAGTCGCAAACGGTTAACTTTGCCTATTCTACGGAATATTTGCTAACACTTAGAGACGTGAGTGGCGCAATCCAAAATGGACTGGTAGTAGACACTATCTTAAATTCGTCTACTGTCACTGCCTTAACCGATGTTGAGGCTGATTCCCAATATCGTATATACAATTCAACGGAAATCGACACTGAACTGAATGTTACTTTTGGCGGTAACACAGACGAAGAAGAGGTTAACTTTAGTTTAGCGGCAGGAGAAATATCTGATTTCAGTGCAATCCGCTATGGAGATTACAGAGTTACGGTGAGTGACCCTTCAAATTCATCAGTGGCACTGAGCAATAAACTCATCACGCTCAATCAGGGTGAAAGTAAAGCGATACTAATTTACAGCGCAGACAATAAACTCGGTGCGGCTACATTTTTAGAGAGTGGCTTGCCACAAGCATATGACAAAACGGTAAACTTCATTAACTTGGTGAGCGATTACGATGATGTTGATTTCTACCTAGTTCGCAACGACGAAACGATTGACACCGCTGAGTACGATTTACAAAACTTAGAATTTGCTGAAAGTGCAAGTCGTGTTCTTCCATCTGATTACTATGAAGTGATTGCTGTGTATGAAGATGACAACGATGAACAAATTCTACTAGATAGAACGTCGTTGTTTGGTTTTACTGAAGAAGAAAATTACATTGTGACAGTGGAGCCTGCGAACACGTCTACAGGTTACGAAATTAAAATCTTGTATTAAGTGATGGGCGCATTGGGTTTTAAGTTACTAATATTGCGTGATATTTCCAATGTTTTGCGTCTTAAAACGTCGAGGCTCTATACGAAAAAAGTGACTTAGGTTTACTGGTATCACAGCTAGCTATGAAACCTTGTTTTAAAGATGGAATAAAGTGACTTGAAAAACGGCGCCAATGACTCAATATCCTAAGCTGTAGTTACAGTTAGATTATTGAAGGCTACTAAGCGCCGTTGAATAGCGGCTTTGAATCATTAAATACATGCTCAAAAATCCTGCTTGATTATCAATTCAGAGATTGCTGACCCCGGTTTTTAACCGGGGCTTTTTTATTGTTCATTTAGTTTAAAAATAATTCAATTTACCGCTATCACTTCAAAAAGTTTTCTGTTATTATTTCGCGCCCTTTTTATGGGGGTATGTACATAAAAGCAACGATATCCAGTTGTTTTTAGCAGCACTAACGACTCGGGAGAGTCTTAATTTTAAGAGCGGAGCACTAACATGATCCAAATGCAAACTAACCTGGACGTTGCAGACAACAGCGGCGCTCGCAGGGTTCAGTGTATTAAGGTTCTTGGTGGCTCGCATCGCCGTTATGCAGGTATCGGTGACATCATCAAAGTTACTGTTAAGGAAGCAATTCCTCGCGGTAAAGTTAAAAAAGGTGACGTACTGAACGCAGTGGTGGTGCGTACTAGAAAAGGCGTTCGTCGTGCAGATGGTTCTACCATCCGTTTTGACGGTAACGCGGCTGTTATGCTTAATGCAAACAAGCAACCAATTGGTACGCGTATCTTTGGCCCGGTTACCCGTGAGTTGAGAAGTGAAAACTTCATGAAAATCATCTCATTGGCCCCAGAGGTACTATAAGGAGTCACGATAATGGCTAATAAAATTCGTCGTGATGATGAAGTAGTCGTATTAGCGGGTAAAGACAAAGGCAAGCAAGGCAAAGTTCTTCGCGTGCTTATTGCTGATAACCGTGTAATTGTAGAAGGCGTTAATCTCGTTAAGAAACACACTAAGCCTAACCCACAATTGGGTGTTGCTGGTGGTATCGTTGAGAAAGAAGCTTCTATTCACGTTTCTAATGTTGCGATTGTTAACCCGGCAACGGGCAAAGCAGATCGCGTTGGTTTCCGTTTCGAAGACGAAAAGAAAGTACGTTTCTTTAAGTCTAACGGCGAACTTGTTTAATTATATTGGAGAGTACGATGGCGAAACTGCATGATTTCTATAAAGAAACAGTAGTAGCTGAACTTGCTAAGCAGTTCGGATACAAAAGCGTCATGCAAGTCCCTCGGATTGAAAAAATCACTCTAAACATGGGTTTAGGTGAAGCAGTTGCTGACAAAAAGGTACTTGAGAATGCTCAAGCTGACATGACGGCTATCGCCGGTCAGAAGCCTGTTGTTACGGTTGCAAGAAAATCAGTAGCGGGTTTTAAAATCCGTGAAGGTTATCCGATTGGCTGTAAAGTAACCCTACGTGGCGAGCGTATGTGGGAATTCCTAGAGCGTTTGATTTCAATCGCTATCCCGCGTATCCGCGATTTCCGTGGTTTGAATCCTAAATCATTCGACGGTCGTGGTAACTACAGCATGGGCGTGCGTGAGCAAATCATTTTCCCTGAAATCGATTTCGATAAAGTGGATAAAGTTCGTGGTATGGATATTACTATCACTACCAGTGCGAGCTCTAATGAAGAAGCACGTGCTCTGCTGGACGCGTTTAACTTCCCATTCAAAAAGTAAGGGTGTAGGGTTATGGCAAAAGAATCAATGAAGGCACGTGAAGCTAAGCGTACTAAGCTAGTAGCTAAGTATGCTGAAAAGCGCGCCGCACTTAAAGCGATTATCAGCGATGTTAACGCTTCTGAAGAAGAGCGTTGGGACGCTGTTCTGAAGCTACAACAACTGCCACGTGACTCTAGTAAGTCTCGTCAACGTAACCGTTGTCGTGTAACTGGACGTCCACATGGTTACCTACGCAAATTCGGTCTTAGCCGTATCAAGCTTCGTGAAGCTGCGATGCGCGGTGAAGTCCCTGGCCTTAAGAAAGCCAGCTGGTAAGGAGTAGCTGATAATGAGCATGCAAGATCCTATCGCGGATATGTTTACCCGCATCCGTAACGGCCAGATGGCACAGAAAGTTTCTGTAACTATGCCTTCTTCAAAACTTCGCGTTGCAATTTGTGAAGTATTGAAAGCAGAAGGTTACATTGCAGACTTCGCCGCTTCTGGTGACGTTAAGCCTGTTTTAGAAGTTACGCTTAAGTACTTCGAAGGCAAGCAAGTAATTGACACTATCGAACGTGTAAGCCGTCCTGGTCTGCGCATCTATAAGAAAAAAGATGAGCTTCCAAAGGTCATGGGTGGTTTAGGTATCGCTATCGTGTCGACTTCTAAAGGTGTGATGACTGACCGTGCAGCGCGTAACGCTGGCATGGGCGGTGAGATCATCGGTTATGTAGCATAACGGAGGAGTTGAAATGTCACGTATAGCAAAAGCCCCAGTAGACGTTGTATCAGGTGTAGAAGTTTCTATCTCTGGTCAAGAAGTTACTGTTAAAGGTAGTAAAGGCACTTTGACTCGCGTTTTTAATGACGCTGTTGAAATTGCACAGGAAGAGAACCAACTTAAAGCACTTCCTCGTGAAGGCTTTGCAAATAGTTGGGCACAAGCAGGTACTGCTCGCTCTATCCTAAATGCAATGGTTCAAGGTGTTTCACAAGGTTTCGAGAAAAACTTACATTGTTAGGTGTTGGTTACCGTGCACAAGCACAAGGTGCCAAGTTGAACCTTACTCTAGGTTTCTCTCACCCTGTAGTATACGAAATGCCAGAAGGCATTACGGTTGAAACTCCTAGCCAAACTGAAATCCTCGTTAAAGGCGCGGATAAGCAGGTGGTTGGTCAGGTTGCGGCGAACATTCGTGGTTACCGTCCACCAGAGCCTTATAAAGGCAAGGGTGTACGTTATGCTGATGAAAATGTACGTCGTAAAGAAGCTAAGAAAAAGTAGGTGGGTGATACGATGGATAAGAAAACAGCTCGCATTCGTCGCGCTACTCGCGCACGTGCAAAAATTCGTGAACTGGCCGCGCATCGCTTGGTAGTAAACCGTACACCTCGCCACATCTACGCTCAGTTAATCGCTCCTTGCGGTTCTGAAGTGTTGGCTGCAGCTTCAACTGTTGAGAAAGGCCTTGCAGAAGGTCTTAAGTCTACAGGTAATGCTGAAGCAGCGACGGTAGTCGGTAAAGCAATCGCAGAGCGCGCACTTGAGAAAGGCATTAAAGCAGTGGCTTTCGATCGTAGTGGTTTCCAATACCACGGTCGCGTTAAAGCATTAGCTGATGCAGCTCGCGAAGCTGGTCTTCAGTTCTAGGAGTTTATAATGGCTAAACAAGACGTTCAAAATGGTGAATTTCTAGAGAAATTGATCGCTGTAAACCGCGTTTCTAAAGTGGTTAAAGGTGGTCGAATCTTTAGTTTCACTGCATTGACAGTAGTGGGTGACGGTAACGGTCGCGTTGGTTTTGGTTACGGTAAGGCACGTGAAGTTCCTGCTGCAATCCAAAAAGCAATGGAAAAGGCTCGTCGCAACATGGTTGACGTAGATCTTAACGGTCACACGTTACAGCACCCTATTAAAGGTCGTCACTCTGGCTCTAAAGTTTACATGCAGCCAGCATCTGAAGGTACCGGTATTATTGCTGGTGGTGCGATGCGTGCAGTACTTGAAGTAGCTGGTGTACAAAACGTACTTTCAAAATGTTACGGCTCTACAAACCCAATCAACGTTGTACGTGCAACAATCAACGCGCTGACAGAAATGAACAGCCCGGCGAAAGTTGCTGCGAAGCGTGGATTGTCTGTAGAAGAAATTTTGGGGTAATCAGACATGGCAACGATTAAAGTAAAGCAAACTAAAAGTGCAATTGGCCGTCTGCCAAAGCACAAAGCTACGCTTAAAGGTTTAGGCCTTCGTAAAATCAACCATGTTCGTGAACTGGAAGATACCCCAGCCGTACGTGGCATGATCAACCGTGTATATTACATGGTTGAGATCGTGGAGGAGTAAGACATGCGTTTAAATACAATTTCTCCAGCCGAAGGTTCAAAGCCTACTGGTAAGCGTACTGGTCGTGGTATCGGCTCAGGTCTTGGTAAAACAGGTGGCGTAGGTCACAAAGGTCAAAAAAGCCGTTCAGGTGGCCGTGTTAAGCCAGGATTCGAAGGTGGTCAGATGCCTATCCAGCGTCGTCTTCCTAAGTTCGGTTTCACTTCGCGCAAGAGCTTTGTTACTGATCAAGTAACTCTTGCTGAAATCGCAAAGGTTGATGGTGATACTGCGTCTCTTGAGACTTTAAAAGCAGCTGGTATCGTTAAGAAAGAAATCCAGTTCGTTAAAGTTGTTAAGAGCGGTGAAGTATCACGCGCTGTTACAGTAAGCGGGTTGAAGGTTACTAAAGGCGCTAAAGAAGCGATTGAAGCTGCTGGCGGTAAAGTAGAGGAATAAGCTAGATGGCTAAACCAGGATTGGATTCAGGCGCGAAAAGCGGTTTGAGTGAGCTTAAAGCAAGATTGTTGTTCGTACTAGGTGCGATTGTTGTTTTCAGGCTAGGTTCTTATGTTCCTATTCCTGGCATCGATCCGGCTGTACTTGCTGACTTGTTCGAGCAACAAAAAGGCACCATTGTAGAAATGTTTAACATGTTCTCTGGTGGTGCGCTTGAGCGTGCATCCGTTCTGGCTTTGGGCATTATGCCATACATTACTGCATCCATTATCATGCAGTTGCTCTCGGTGGTTCACCCACCGATGGTGGAGCTTAAAAAAGAAGGCGAGGCAGGTCGTCGTAAGATCAGTCAGTACACACGTTATTTAACGTTAGTATTGGCGGTCTTCCAGTCAATTGGTATTTCGACTGGTCTGCCTAACCTGATTAATGGATTGGTGATAAACCCTGGCTTCGGATTCTACTTCACGGCAGTAGTGAGTCTAGTCACAGGAACTATGTTCCTAATGTGGTTAGGTGAGCAAATTACCGAACGAGGTATTGGTAACGGTATCTCTATATTGATTTTTGCTGGTATTGTTGCCGGTCTGCCAACAGCGATAGGTCAGACTGCGGAACAAGCAAGGCAGGGCGACATAAACATGTTGTTTCTGTTGTTGATTGGCGTAATTGTTATCGCTCTTACATACTTAGTTGTATTTGTAGAGCGCGGACAGCGCAGAATTGTGGTAAACTACGCGAAACGTCAGCAAGGCCGTCAAGTTTTTGCTGCGCAAAGCACCCATTTACCGCTTAAAGTCAACATTGCTGGTGTAATTCCACCAATCTTTGCTTCTAGCATAATTCTGTTCCCGGGTACCATCGCAGGGTGGTTTGGACAGAATGAATCAACAGCGTGGTTGCAAGATGTAGCGCTTATGCTATCTCCTGGTCAACCGCTGTACGTGATGTTATACGCAGCAGCGATTATCTTCTTCTGCTTCTTCTACACGGCGTTGGTTTTCAACCCGCGTGATACAGCAGATAACTTGAAGAAATCTGGTGCGTTCATTCCTGGCATTCGTCCAGGTGAGCAAACATCGCGTTACATTGACAAGGTAATGACTCGCCTTACACTGGCTGGCGCACTGTACATAACCTTTATTTGTTTAGTGCCTGAATTCATGCTAATTGCTTGGAATGTGCCGTTCTACTTCGGTGGTACGTCGCTTCTAATTATCGTAGTGGTTATCATGGACTTTATGGCACAAGTACAGACACATTTGATGTCAAGTCAATATGAGTCTGTGCTGAAAAAAGCTAACCTTAAAGGCTACGGCCGATAAGTTAGCCCCTTAATTTTGAAAGAAAGGGGAGTGATGTAATGAAAGTTCGTGCATCAGTTAAAAAGATTTGCCGTAATTGTAAAGTTATCAAGCGCAACGGTGTTGTGCGTGTAATTTGCAGTTCTGACCCTAAGCATAAGCAGCGTCAAGGCTAATCTAAGCGGTACAGAATATTGGCAAAGCTGTAAGCAGAACCTGACAGTACTTATCAGGTTCTGCTAGTTTTGTTTAAAAGTATTTTGAACCTTAATTTGCAATTTAGTCGACGGGTAAGTATCCTATCGGGCTTTTTAGGTCGTCGACAAATAAACAAGAGGAGTGCTGTTAATGGCCCGTATCGCTGGCATTAACATTCCTGAGCACAAGCATGCTGTAATCGCTATCCAAGCGATCTATGGCGTTGGCCCCACACGTGCGAAAAGCATTTGTGCGGGTGCTGGTGTTGCAGAAAATACAAAAATCAAAGAGCTAGACGAAGCTACTATTGATAAGCTTCGTGACGAAGTGGCTAAATTCACCGTTGAAGGTGATCTACGCCGTGAAGTCTCTATGAGCATCAAACGTTTGATGGACCTGGGTTGCTTCCGTGGTATTCGCCACCGTCGTAGCTTGCCTCTACGTGGTCAGCGCACTAAAACTAATGCGCGTACCCGTAAAGGTCCTCGTAAGCCAATTAAGAAGTAAGCGGGGAGTAAGTTATGGCTAAAGCACCAGCTCGTAGCACGCGTAAACGCGCTAAACGTCAGGTTGCAGACGGTATGGCTCATATCCATGCGTCTTTCAACAACACAATTGTGACTATTACAGACCGTCAAGGCAATGCACTAGCATGGGCGACATCTGGTGGTTCAGGTTTCCGTGGTTCACGTAAATCTACCCCATTTGCTGCACAGGTTGCTGCTGAGCGTGCAGGTGTTGCTGCACAAGAATACGGTCTTAAGAACCTTGAAGTTTTTGTTAAAGGTCCAGGTCCAGGCCGTGAGTCTGCGATCCGTGCTCTTAACGCTACAGGTTATAAGATCACAAACATTACCGATGTGACCCCTATTCCTCACAACGGTTGTCGTCCACCGAAAAAACGTCGCGTTTAATCGACGGACAGTTGGAGAAAGATCATGGCAAGATATTTGGGTCCAAAACTCAAACTTAGCCGTCGCGAAGGAACTGACCTGTTCCTAAAAAGCGGCGTTCGCGCAATCGATTCTAAATGTAAAATCGATACAGCGCCTGGTCAGCACGGTGCCCGTCGTGGCCGTCTGTCTGACTACGGTGTTCAGCTGCGTGAAAAACAAAAAGTTCGTCGTATGTACGGCGTTCTGGAAAAACAATTCCGCAACTACTATAAAGAAGCTGCTCGTCTAAAAGGCAACACAGGTGAAAACTTGTTGCAACTTCTAGAACAGCGTCTTGACAACGTAGTTTACCGTATGGGATTTGCTAGTACTCGTGCTGAAGCACGTCAGCTAGTAAGCCACAAGGCGATCATGGTTAATGGTCAAGTTGTGAACATTCCATCGTTTAACGTTTCTGCCGAAGACGTGGTTTCTGTTCGTGAAAAGGCTAAAAAGCAAGCGCGTATCGTTGCTGCTTTAGAACTGGCTGACCAACGTGAGAAGCCAACCTGGATTGAAGTAGATAGCAGCAAAATGGAAGGCACTTTCAAGCGCGTTCCTGAAAGAACTGACCTGTCTGCTGAAATTAACGAACAGTTGATCGTCGAACTTTACTCTAAGTAAAGCTAACTAAAGAGGAAGCATTGTGGGTTCTGTGACTGAATTCCTAAAACCGAGATTAGTTGAGATCGAAAACGTTTCTCCTACTCGTGCCAAAGTAACTTTGGAACCACTAGAGCGCGGCTTTGGCCACACTTTAGGTAACGCCCTACGTCGTATTTTATTGTCATCTATGCCAGGATGTGCAGTAACAGAGGTAGAAATTGATGGCGTTCTTCACGAGTACAGCACCAAAGAAGGTGTACAGGAAGACGTAATTGAAATCTTGCTAAATCTAAAAGGTTTAGCGGTTCGCCTTGAAGGTAAAACTGAGGCAACCCTAACTCTAGTGAAATCTGGCGCTGGCCCTGTTGTTGCTGGTGATATTCAGCATGATGGCGACGTAGAAATCGTTAACCCTGACCACGTAATTTGTACTTTAACTGGCGAAGCTGAAATCAGCATGCGTATTAAAGTAGAAATGGGTCGTGGTTACGTACCAGCTTCTACCCGTCGCTCCTCTGAAGAAGATGATCGTCCAATTGGTCGTTTGTTAGTTGACGCTTCATACAGCCCAGTTGAACGTATTGCATACAGTGTAGAGTCTGCTCGTGTTGAACAACGCACAGACCTAGACAAACTAATCATCGACATGGAAACGAACGGTACATTGGATCCTGAAGAAGCGATCCGCCGTTCTGCTACTATCCTAGCTGAACAGCTTGATGCATTCGTAGATCTACGTGATGTATCAGAGCCAGAAGCGAAAGAGGAGAAGCCAGAATTCGATCCGATTCTGCTTCGTCCAGTAGATGACCTAGAGCTGACAGTACGTTCTGCAAACTGTTTGAAAGCAGAAGCTATCCAGTATATTGGTGACCTGGTACAGCGCACTGAGGTTGAGTTACTTAAAACACCAAACCTTGGTAAGAAATCGCTAACTGAAATCAAAGATGTTCTAGCATCTCGTGGTCTATCTCTAGGTATGCGCCTAGAAAACTGGCCACCAGAGAGCATCGCTGAAAAAGATTAATCAGGTTTTTATCAAACTGATTTGTAGAGAAGGATAAAACTATGCGCCATCGTAAGAGTGGTCGTCAGTTGAATCGCAACAGCAGCCATCGTCAAGCTATGTTCAAAAACATGGCCGGTTCTTTGGTCAAGCACGAAGTGATCAAAACTACGTTACCAAAAGCGAAAGAATTACGTCGCGTAATTGAGCCTCTAATCACTATGGCTAAGCAAGACAGCGTTGCAAACCGTCGTCTAGCTTTCGCTCGCACTGGTGATAAAGAAGTTGTAGGTAAACTATTCAACGAGCTTGGTCCTCGTTACGAAGCTCGTCCAGGCGGTTACACTCGCATTCTTAAATGCGGTTTCCGTGCTGGCGACAATGCCCCAATGGCATATGTTGAGCTAGTTGACCGTCCAGTTGTAGAAGCTGAAGAAGAAACAGTAGAAGCAACTGAAGAGTAATTAATACTCGAAATAGAAAAAAGGGCGTGAGTGAAAACTCAGGCCCTTTTTTTATGGTTTCGTTTTGCTGAGTTGTTACAATATGAATGCACTAACTTTATTACTGGTGATACACATTGTATTTGAAATTTTGATGTGTTCATTTATACTGCCGCGCTATCTGTGATAGTCTGATACGTTGTAATGTTGTACTTGTTAATCTAGAAGGTTACTGCTCTACGTTCAACCCAATACAAACTCACTATGGTTATATTTAACGAACCAATGAACAGTTTGCGGGGAAAATAAGTTGAAAGGTGACTAATTACAACAACTAGAAGCTAGATAACTTGATATAACTATCTTGATTGATGAAGTCTAAATTTTAGATGTGCTGTTGATAGTTAATGGCTAGACGGTGTACTCAAATAAAGAGAATGCCTTAGTAAATTAATGTAATACCGTCAAGGTTTACTAAATTTTTCCATCCTAGCAGGTCAAAAAGAAATGTAAGAACTATCAAATAAGTTTAATTAAACTTTAAGTGAATAGTCTGAAATACAATTCTAGATCATCGTTAATGTTTATACTTATACTGCCTTTACAGGGATTGAAGTTAAAACCAGAATAATTAGTGGGTTAAAATGCAGAGCAAGTTAAGTAGTGAAGAAACTACCCAAAGTTATCAAAAAGACGAAATTGATTTTATTGAGTTTTTTTTATTAATTGTAGAAAGATGGAAGTTGATACTTTTAATAACGTTCATTGGCATTGGGTTGTCCTTGGGGCTTGCGTCTTTTAAAACAAAGGTCTACCAAGTGTCAGTAGATTTGTCGAGACCTTCGCTTGCTGATATAAGCTCACTAAATAACAATGGACTTACTCAGTATGAGCCAGACGAAGTGTTTAAGCTTTTTTATGATTACAGTACTTCGAAAGTTTCATTTAATGCTTTTATAGACGAGTCGCAGATTCTTCCTGAGTTTTTTCCGAATGTTGATGAGGCTTCATTGGATGCTGAAAAACAGCGCTATTTCACTAGCCTGTTTTCTATGATGGAAAACGATATTCGCATTCCTAATAAACGAGACGTTAATCTGTTAAATGACGGCACTCGTTTCTCTATTACTTTCAGTCACCGCAACGAATTATTGGCAGTTGACTTTTTAAACCAGTACCTACCTTTTGTTAATACGAAAATTGTTAAACAGTTAGAAAAGAATGAAGAAATTTTGGTTGCAGGCAAAAAAGAACAAATAAACCAAAAAATCACGATGCTTAGAGAAGTTTATAAGCAACAGCGCCTGTTTGAAATTGAAAGGTTAATAGAAGGAAATGCAGAAAAACTGGAACAACTACGCTTGAAAAAGCAATTACTAGTAACCAACGCAACTAGTCGCCGTCAAACAGAGATTGAAATTTTACAAGAAGCAAATCAGCTCAAGCTAAATAAACTACAACAAAAGCGTCAACTATTGATATTAAAAGCTGAAAAGGATCGTTCTACAAAAATCGCCGAGGCACAAGAAGCCCATAAAATTGCACTAGCTTTAAATATCGTTTATCCAACTTCACTTGATGAGTTGAAAGAAGGTGACAGTATCCCTACAACCACAAAGATTAATGTTAATGGTGACGAATCGTTACCATTGTATTTAATGGGTACCAAGTATTTAGAAACTTTAGTAAAAACGCTAAAAGAGCGTGATAATGATTCAAAATATCTAGAAGAATTGAATGCTTTAGATTTAGAAATAGAAACGGTCAAAAATGACCAAGTACTTGCGCAAATGAAAGAGCGAAGTGCTGCTGATGACGCAAAGTTTATTCAAGAACTTAACGATATAAATGTACAAATTATAGAGATCGAAAACGATGAGCGTTTACAAATATTAAGAGACAGGCAAACTGACGACCCTTTTATTCCTGAACTCGCTTCGTTACTAAACGAGTTAAATGAATTAAACGCTCTATCACTTGATTTTTCTGACGTCTCTTTATACGCAGTAGAGAGTCCACCTTTTGCATCGGGAAGATACAAAAAGCCATCTAAGGCGCTAATCGTGATTATTGGGTCTTTTATTAGCTTTGTGATGGCATTGGTTTTAGTGCTATTTAAATTAGTTATTGAAAGACGTGTTAAACAAAAAAAGCAACTAGATAGAAACTTGGGCTAGAAGTCATGATTAAAAAACTGCCCCATGTTGGTAGCTTTTTGTTTTTGATTCTGCTCTCCACCGCACGCCCTGACGCGGTGTTTGATTCTTGGCAGTTTTCTTTAGAGCCAATCGCTTTACTCTGTTTGTTTTTATTGTTGTGTTACAAGATATGGAGTAGCTGTGGATTTAGGGCTTTTATTAAACGCAATAAGTTAACACTATTACTGTTGCTGACTTACCAAGTAATATGCCTTGTCAGTCTATGGCTTAATCTGCACTATTATACAAGCCAAAAAGATGTTCTGCGGTTTGGATTATACTTCATCATTTTGTCATCAGCGGTGCCTCTTGCTCTTTGGCTATTTAGTTTACCAGAGGGGAACCGAGGGTTCTCTTTGAGCCGCGCCAAATGGTCAAACAGTCTTATTTGGTTGCTGTTTTTATTTATCGCACTACTTTCGTTGTGGCAAGTTTATGACTATCAGTCAGCTAAGGTTTTAGGAAGGTTCTTTGTTGGTTCTGAAATCTGGCCAGAACAGAATGTTAATGCGATTTTTAAGATAAACACCGATTTAGGCACGATATTGTCTTTAGCGGTAATTTTCTGTTTAATCTGGCTCAAAAATAATTTCAACAGAATAAGTAGAATAGAGTTTTGTTGCTTTATTTTTTTGATGTCAGCATTATTTCTAGCAGGCAGTTCTATTGGCTCTCGCAATTTTCTTTTGACCTTTTCAGTGGGACTCCTTGTACTATCAGTACAGCAGGTACGGAATAAGCGCACATTAGTTCACGGTTTAATATATTTATTTCTTTTCGTTATTATTGCACACGTTCTTGTACTTGTTTCTCCTTATGCACTGATCAAATTCAGTTCGTTATTGCCATACCTTCAGGTACTAGCAGATGGGGAGGTTTTGGCTTGGTCTGATATCATCCCAAGATTTGATAATTATGCTTTTGGTGGTCGCCTTGACTTATGGACAAAATCAATTGAGTTAATTAGTCAGAACCCTTATTTCGGAGTGAGCAATGGCGGTGCTAGGACAGTACTCAATCCAATTAACGGTGGAAACGCTCATAATTTTTTATTGCAAATTCTATTGGATAGCGGCCTAGTTGGGTTTGCGGTACTTGCTGTACTTATAGCTAAGATATTGTTGGAACTAAAAGCTGCTGGTAGACTTGCAACAGTTGCTCCTTTACTGAGCATGGTCTTGGTAGGGCTAAGTTTTGACTACTATCTTGATCATAGCTTACCTTGGATTATTTTTACCGCTTACTTGCTTGCAATTGTCACATGTAATGCGAGCTTCGTTGCTTCGTGCAGTAACAGGGTTAGTTCTGACATTAGTGAAGGTTCATTACAAAAGAGATTATTACTAGTTGCTTTAACAATATCTTCGCTTTTTTTGGCTTACCTTTTTAGTTCTTATCATCAGCGTCTCTATTCAAACCAGAAAGTATCTGTTGGTACTCGATTGGCGAACATTACTTATGGTTTGACTGTATCTACAGATGATATTGTTTTTGTCGACGATCGTCTAAAAATGACTCGCGAGGAGTTAACGAAGAACAGTGGGTGGCGTTTCAATCCCTATAGTTTTGAGCAATCGGGCTTAAGTGGTCTGTGTTCATATGCTCTGCCGAGAAGTGCGTTTGTTCTTGTTGTTAATAAACAAGAGCTACTGGATGTTGAGCTACAAGCATATAAGTATTATCGTCATGAGCCTACTTTTTTGAATGGTAAGAGTGGGTTTGCCACAATCTTAGCAGAAACTTTGGATTGTCAAGATTTTGTTTATGATGATATTAGCGAGTTCACACGTTTAGATTGGTTTACCAACCGTTTCGATATAAACGTTTTAGACCAATCTGAGCAATGGACAATGCTCGCTAATATGGCATTGAGTTCAAAACTATTTAGTGTAAAGAAAGGCCGTTATAATTTTAGCTACACTGCAAGGGGTCGCTATCATAGTAATGACAAGCCAATACTTCAGGTAGAGGTATATAATGCTCTGGGCATCAAGCTCAAAGAAGAGAGTTTTTTGATTGATGAGAGTCAAACATATTATTTCGATTTTGTAATTGATAAGACTCAGCCATTATTTTTTAAGATGGCATTTATTAATGACTTGTCCGATGATAAACAGAAAGAAGTAGTCATCGTACCAGAGTCGATCAAGATCACCCCTTTGGGATAACATAGAATATAGAATTTGAGGGTTTAAATGGCTGATAGAAAGGTTGCTTTAATAACAGGAATAACAGGGCAAGATGGCGCATATCTCGCTGAGATGTTGCTTTCTAAGGGATACATCGTCTACGGAATTCGTCGTCGCAGTTCGTCATTTAATACCTCGAGAATAGACCATCTATATAAAGATATTCACGAAGATGATGTTCGTTTGTTTTTGCCTTATGGTGATATGACTGACTCGACGAGTTTGTTGCGTATAATTCAGCAAGCACAGCCAGATGAGATTTACAATTTAGCAGCTCAATCGCATGTGGCAGTAAGTTTTGAAGAACCCGAATATACTGCTAATTCAGATGCTCTTGGTGCTTTGAGAATTCTTGAGGCTATTCGGATATTAGGTTTAGAGAAAAAGACGCGTTTTTACCAGGCAAGTACTAGTGAGTTATACGGATTAGTACAAGAAACGCCCCAAAAAGAAACTACTCCTTTTTACCCTCGTAGTCCTTATGCAGTTGCCAAGCTATATGCTTACTGGATCACAGTCAATTACCGCGAGGCTTATGGTATATATGCTTGTAATGGTATCCTTTTTAACCATGAAAGCCCTATTCGTGGAGAAACTTTTGTAACGCGTAAGATAACACGAGCCTTAGCGAGAATTCATCTTGGTATGCAGGATTGTTTATACTTAGGTAATTTAGACGCTTTGCGTGATTGGGGTCATGCAAGAGACTACGTTGAAATGCAGTGGCTGATGTTGCAACAAGATCAACCCGAAGACTTTGTCATTGCGACTGGCGTTCAATACAGTGTAAGAGAATTTGTCAATATTGCAGCGAAAGAACTCGGAATGAGTATTCGCTGGGAAGGTAAGGGAGTTGATGAAAAAGGATACGATGAAAATGGGAAGTGTATAGTCGTTGTCGATCCTCGTTATTTCCGTCCAACGGAAGTTGAAACACTACTAGGGGATGCCTCGAAGGCAAAGAAAAAATTGGGCTGGGAGCCGCAAACTAGTTTCGAACAGTTGGTAAGAGAAATGGTACAAAGCGATCTAAAAAATGCCAAAAGAGACAGTTTAGTAAAGCAACATGGTTACTAGTGAGTAGTCGAAAATAATAAAGTTTATAAGGTCGTATAAACCAATGAATTCTGCAAATATTATCAAAGAGATTTCTAGCTGCCGTATCTGTGGCAGTAATGAACTGGCTGAAATTGTCACCTTAGGTGATCAGGCGTTGACTGGAGTATTCCCGAAAAGCAAAGGACAGGACATAACAAGTGGGCCACTAACTCTAGTTAAGTGTAACGGCACCGATAGTTGTGGTCTGGTACAGCTAAAGCACAGCTATGATTTGAGTGAAATGTATGGAATGAACTATGGTTATCGTTCGGGACTCAATGCAAGTATGGTTGAACACCTTCATTCAAAAGTTGCACGAATTCTCGATTTAGGTGTTTTGTCGCCGAATGACCTAGTAATAGATATTGGTAGCAATGATTCAACTACCTTACAAGCTTACCCTAAAAACAAATACCAATTAGTTGGTATTGATCCAACGGGTGTGAAGTTCTCTGAATATTACCCGCCGGAAATTCGTTTAGTGCCGGACTTTTTCTCAGCTGAAACTGTACGTGAAGCCCTCGATGGTCAGAAAGCTAAAGTGATAAGTTCTATTTCTATGTTCTATGATTTAGAAGACCCACTGGCTTTTGCACGTGAAATTGAAGGAGCTTTGGCCGATGAAGGAATATGGGTATTTGAACAAAGTTATCTCCCCGCCATGTTACGAACAAATTCATTCGATACTATTTGTCATGAACATCTAGAGTTTTATGCACTTAAACAGATTAATTGGATAGCCAAACAGGCGGGTTTAAAGGTATTGGATGTCGAGTTCAACGACATAAATGGTGGTAGCTTTTCTATTACAGCGGCGAAAAAAGACGCCTCTTATGAGCCTAACACTGCAGTCTTAGATAAGATTTTGGCAGATGAAACCGCAATGGGGCTTGACGGCCTATCAGTTTATGAAAAATTCAATTCTGATGTTAATACCGAGCGCGATGCCTTATTAGAATTTTTGAATAATGCCAAAGCTCAGGGTAAAACCGTATGTGGGCTTGGAGCCTCTACAAAGGGGAATGTTCTACTTCAATACTATAATATTGACGAGAGTCTACTAAGTTGTATTGGAGAGGTGAATTCAGATAAGTTTGGTACGTTTACACCAGGTACTCTGATCCCTATCGAATCTGAGCAAGCAGTGTTAGCTTCAGAGCCTGATTATTTGTTAGTGTTACCATGGCACTTTAGAGCGTTTTTTGAACAGTTGCCATCAATGAAAGGTCGTAAGTTGGTGTTTCCTTTGCCTCATTTTGAGATTGTCCAGCTTTAATAAAATCTAAAGCATGGCATTTTGGGAATGTATTCACAGGGAATGTGATTTGAACCACTTAACTTCAACCGTAGTGTCTAAATCGGGATCTTTTGTGCTTACTATATTGCTTAGTTGTTGCGCTGTATTAGGCGCTCAGCGTTTTCTATTACCTGGCATTTATAGTTATGTCTGTATAGTGCCGCTTGTGTTAGCAATATACTACTTTAGTGACAAATCCCTTCGTAATACTTTAGTGGTCTTTGCACTGTTTATTAGTGTTGATAACGGATCTGATGTTTTTGTAACTACAGCAGGGCCGGTCCGTTATCTCATTTATTTGGCGTGTATTTATATAGTTTTTGAGCATATTCGCTTTAGCATTAGCCGAACGATAGGTGTGCTTTTCCTCAGTTGTATTTATGCACTTCAAACATTGCTCAGCGAAATCCCGATAGACGCTATTACTCTTTCACGCGATCTCTTATTATTCGCGTTGATTTGTGGGGTGGTATGTAGAAGTACTCGAAGTCGTTCTTTTAGTTTCGATATCGAATTGCTCACCTATTTACTAGTAGTTTTTTCACTAACTGAACTAGCTAACTTCTTATTGTTTTTTAGTTTCATAGAGCATGCCTATCTAAGTTATGATTCAGTTAAGTCTCTAGTTGTACTTGTTCCTTTTTATTTTATAGCGAAAAGAAAAACGCTGTTAGCGATAGGGGCAGTATCTTTAGTCACGGTTGTATTAATCGCTTATGTTACAAGAATGATCATATTGACCTATATGGGAACTATATTGCTCTTTGTAGTAATTCATTATGGCCGATCATTTTTCAAGATGTCGTTTATCGTTTTGTTATTTGTACTACCGTTACTTCAATTTATTAGTGATAACCAAGAGCGCTTAAAAAGTTATAAGGCAGTGGCATTTTTATCTGAAGTACAGTCCACTAAAAATCCCATGGATTTGTTCAGAAGACTCGACCCTGTGCGCTTTGAAGAAACTAAGCTATTCTTCAGTCGTGACTGGTATACTTTATTAGTAGGTAGTGGATTTGGTTCAGGCTTACATGATAAGGATGACGCGTTTAATTTTGTTTCTGAGCAACAAACCGCATTTACACCGCAGGAACTACGCAGTGGTTATTTTTATAATCTTCATGATACTTGGATAGACATAGGTCTCCGCTTCGGTTGTGGCTTTATTATTTGGTTATATGGTTATCTAGTTTTACAAACAGGTAATCTAGACCCCTATCGTTCTATGATGGCCATGTGTTTATTGGTATTAGTATCGTGTGCTTCTTTTACCAATGGTGGGCTATTGTTGACGGCACTTATGTTTTTAGTGATGCGCTCTCCAAAGTATAATCATGTAAAAACAAGCAAGCTGAATGACCCAAATAGGCTTGCATATGTCAGTTAAACAGTTATCAGTATTGACCAAAAATAGTATAATTGGCGCCGCGGTCTCTTATCTATTAACTATATACCTAGCGAATATTCTAGGCCCCGAGACATTTGGAGTTTATTCATATGTGCTAGTAATTGCGGGAATAGTTGGCTTAGTCGTAAATTATTCCACTGATATAACTGCGGCTAAGATGAGTGTGACGGAAGACTCAAAGCAAAAAGTATTTGATCTTGTTTTTGCATTTCGACTAAGTGCACTTTTAGTTAGTGGAATGGCACTTTTGGTGGCCGTTTATATTTTTGAATTCGATGGAAAAATGGCATTTGGTGTATTTTGTGTACTTCTTGCTTCGATGAACCTTGCCTTTCTATTCGAAATTTGTCATCGCAATATTGTATATTCGTATATTTTTCTTCTAGAGCGCTTGCTCTATGTCGGTTCGGTAACGTTATTTCTTAACCTAATGGAGCCAAGTATACTCTTGGTATTCTGGCTTTATTTTATTGCCAATGTCATCAGTTTGATGATTCAATTTAGAGTGCAACTTCCCTACTTTAGAGCGTTTTCTTTTCCCACAAAAGGAAAGTGGATACGTTTATTGAACGACAATTTTTCTTTGCTAATGATTGCTATGGCTCAATTAGCTTACGGTGGGTTTAGTAGAATTATATTTGAGAATAAATACGGTCTTGAGCAATTGGGAATTTTCTCACTTGGATTACAAATTACTGCCGCAGCATCAATTTTTCAGAGTCAAGTTGAGCGCGTATTTAGGATGAGCATTTCTAGTGCTATCAGCAATGGGAAGATGCAGGATATACTTAGCGCCCTAAAACGCTATTTGTGTATGTCAACGTTGCCGATAGGGCTTTTAGCATTAGTGATAACTAATTGGAGCGAAGAGTTTGTCACGTTAATATTTACAGAAGACTATCGTTCATTAGCGGACTTGCTTTTTTTATTTGCTAGTTTTTTTGTGATTATTAACCTTAACTCTTTGGTCACGATGTGTTGGGTAGCACTTGATGAACAACGCCAATATTTTTCTATGTCTATGAAATTTGCAGTTGTACTACTTGTTACCCTGTACTTTTTGCCTCCAGATGTGGGGGTTTCCGGTTTTATTTTATGTATCCTAGCGATACAGATCACTTCATTGGTCTATGCGTCAACTAGGTTCTTCTTATTGCTTAAAAAAACAATTTCTGCTCTTAATGTAGAAGGGAGTTAAAAATGTCAGATGAAAAGAAAATCAACTGGTCGGATTTTTATCATTGGGGTAATGAAAGCCAGTATGTGACTGACGCTATCGACTCTAAATGGGTGTCCGGAGGCCAATATGTTGGTAGGTTAGAGCAGCAGTTTTCAACGTTATTAGACTTGAATAATGTACTCGCAGTTTCTAATGGTACAGCAGCATTACAATTGGCTTTTTTAGGCATTGATATCAAGCCTGGTGATGAGGTTATCGTACCGGGTTTCGGTTTCATGGCTGCTGCGAATGTGCTAAGACAAATGAATGCGGTACCGGTATTTGCAGATGTGTCATTATTTGATTGGAATATGGACGTTGCTCACGTCAAAGCATTGATCACCTCCAAAACCAAAGCCATTGTTTGTATTCATAATTACGGTGTGATGTCTGCTATGGCTGAATTAGCAGACATAGCGAAAAAACATGGGATTTATCTTATTGAAGATTGTGCAGAAGCAATCTTTTCACAATATCAAGGCAAGTATTGCGGCGCGTTCGGCGATATTTGTACTTTTAGTTTGCATGCCACAAAAACTATTTCAAGCGGTGAAGGTGGAATTGTTAGCTGCAAAGATCCCGAGTTGTATGAAAAAATGGTCTTGCTCAGAAGTCATGGTCTACGTCGAGAGAAGAAACATTATTGGCACGAAGTACATGGCAACAACTTCCGTTTATCCAATGTTCTTGCTGCTATCGGTGTAGCACAATTTGAACAGTACGACGCTATATTAAAACAAAAAGAAAGAGTGTTTGAACGCTACCAAAGCGCGTTATCGAACCATCCGTTAATTTCATTTCAATGCTATCCCAAAATAAGCTCTCCAATAATGTGGGCGGTTGCTATCTACATTCCTTTTTCTTTACTGAGCATCAGTAGAGATGAGTTAATGGATCGTTTATTAAAATACGGCATCGAAACGAGACCTGGTTTTTACACTGCAGACGAATTACCTATTTTTGCTGATATTAGTCAGCGCTCAATTCCAAATGCACAGCATATCGCATCTAACGTAATAGTACTTCCTAGCGGAGCACTCATTAGTGATGACGATATAGATTTTGTTTGTCAAACGCTGTTGACGCAGCTAGATCAAGTGACGTCGACTCCTTTAGCGTTTAAATTACTCGACTCAAATGCAGAACCTGATGCGTTAGACCAAAGGTTACTGCAACAGTTTTTGACCAATGCTCACTCATCTTTGAGTGCTTTTCGCTATTTCTCTACTCGTGAATATAGTGTTCTGCAGAATCATCTTTCCACTTTACTGTTGTTAATAGATGGTAAGCCCGTAGTGTACGGCCATCTTGATCAAGACAAAGATACGGTATGGCTCGGAATTGCTGCTATTGAGTCTCATAAAGGGCTGGGGTTAGGTAAAATAATGATGCGTGAATTGATTAATCATGCTTATCAACATGGTTTGTCATCCATCGTATTAAGAGTCGATAAAGACAATGTTGCTGCCTTTAATCTATATCGGAGTTATGGCTTTGTTGTCGACGACAACGATACTGCACCTACTTCATACTTAATGACGAAAACCTTAGTGTGATGGGTGATAGCACCGAGACAATGGCTAATGACTAGAAAAACGTTAATTTTTTCCTCTTTGACAGGGGGCAAGCTAACCGGACATATGATTCTTGACGATGTATTCTGGATCAAATATTTCAAGTCCCAAGGGATAGAAGCAGATATCATAACTTCAGCGTATTCAAAGGCTAACCTGCAAAAACTTTTTCCTTCACATCAAGGAGCAATTAACACTTTTGAGGGGCAACCAGATGACGATTTTGCTGGACGCTCCAAGTTGATAAGAAAAGTCTTTGCTTCGCCAAGAGTGCGAAACAGTTTGGTTGTGATTCAAGGATTCGAAGAATTATCAATTTTAGTTTTCTTGATAAAAAACTTAGGTGGTAACAATCAATATGTTTTAGTGCCAACTAACAATATTGCCAAAGGCCGAATTACGGGAAAAGGGCGTTTACTGCGTTGGTTGCTAAAAGCTATCTTTTTACTTGTGGACAAAGTCTTTTGCCACACACAATTCGAGATAACCTTAATTAATCGTCTTATCCATTTTTCAGACGAAAAAAAGCTTGAGGTAGTCAAGTACCATCAAGGGGTTAATCGCGAAAGGTCTGCAGCTTCATTATCAAATAGGCCAATACTCTCATTTTTTGGCCCAGCTAAGCCCGATAAAACATTGCAGCCTTTGGTAGATTTAGTACTAGCCGATAAAAAGGGTATCTGGGACTATCGCGTTTACAACCCTGGTGATTATCAAGCAGAGTTGTTGTCTACTATAGAGAACAAGGCTAACGTCCAAGTAATAAAACATTGGATGAACAGTGAGGAATACGAAACAGCGGTGTGCCAATCAAGTTATATCTTGTTGTCTCAAAACAGAGATTATGAAGGGAAGCTAAGTGGTAATCTTTGTGATTGTATCGCTTATTCTATTCCCTTTATTTCAACGAATATTAGCCCTGTAAATGAGTATGTTACCAAATACGGTGAACTCGGGTTTATTTGTGACTTTGACCAACCTCAATGGGCTGAGAAGCTATTTGCTAGCGATCCTTTAATAAAAATGACGGAACATATTGAGGCGATGAAAAAGATGAGAGCTGATTACACTGAGCAATGTTTGATTGAAGAGCTCAATGAAAAATTACCATCTACCATCACTTATTAAGCTATTAATCGTTTAAAACGATAGAAGGAGTTATTTTTCTATGTGCGGAATCTTTGCCTCATTCAATATAAAGGATCAGCATAACAGTGAAGCGGAACTGATTGCCGCTATCGAGTCGGTATCTCATCGAGGCCCTGATAACTGCAGCCACTTTACAGATGGTTTTTGTTTTGTTGGCCATACCAGGCTTTCTATTGTTGGTATTGCCGATAGCGGCAATCAACCTTATGTTTTTGAGCATCTCGTTATGGTGTATAACGGAGAGATCTTCAATTACATTGAATTAAGAGAGGAGTTGAGAAGTCTCGGTTATCATTTTGAGAGTGAATCAGATACCGAAGTAGTACTCAAGGCCTATCATTGTTGGGGCGGGGACTGTTTTGAGCGTTTCAATGGCATGTGGTCATTAGTCATTTACGACCAGTCTGACCGGTCCATGCTCATTTCTCGAGACCGTTTTGGCCAGAAGCCACTTTTTATTCTAGAAAATCAATCTACTTTTTATGTTGCCAGCGAAATTCAACAGTTAGCACCTTTGTGCAACGGCGATATAGACTACGGGCTGATTCAGATGTTTTTGCAAGAGGGAGGTTATGATGGTCAGGGAAGAACGTTTTTTAGTGCCATTAAAGAGTTTCCCAAAGCTCATTATTGTCGAATTGATGCCACGGGTAATATTCAGACTTATCGATATTGGGACTATTATAAAGGTAAAATTCAGTCTGTTGACGAACAGAGCTTTATTGATTTTGAATCGTTACTGAAAGACGCGGTAAAACTAAGGTTACGTTCAGATGTTCCTTTTGGCGTGTTATTATCAGGTGGGGTAGATAGCACTATTATTGCTGACTATGCCGAGCAATTTGGTCCCAAGCAAAATCCTATACCAGCTTTTACATATGCTTCAAATGATCATGAGGATGAAAGTAAATATGCGAAAGCAGTTGCAGATAAACTGGGGATGGAGCTCACAACACGTGAGCAAGAACAAGACCCACAAGAATTTAAAGCTAGGCTTCGGCGATTGGTTCAGCACTTAGGTCGTGGTCACTCTTCACCAGCTGTAATCTCCATTGATTATCTGTATGAGTCGGTAGCAAAAAAACGGAATAAAAGTCGCTCTTGATGGTCAAGGAGCTGATGAGTTGTTGGCTGGATATAAGAATTATTTTATTTTAATGATTTTTGTATTCCTGTTTAAAGGTCAGTTTAAGCAAGCACTTAAGTGCTTTAAAGCCCAACTCAAACAGGGCTTTATATCATCAGTAATAATGTTCTTACGTAATATGCTTCCACCATTTGCCAAGAGTTGGATGCGTCGAGTCTACGGTTACGAGCGCTTTTTTACGCGCTACAAAGCGACAACAGAGCCATTACAGGTTAAAAAGAACGATGATGGCAAAACTAATGCGAGTGCATTCAATCGTTATTTGATTGAACAACATCAGCTAGGCTTGGAAAATCTGCTTTATTATGGCGATATTGTTGCAATGAATAACTCCGTTGAAAATCGCTCTCCCTTTATGGATCATCGCCTCGTTGATTTTGTCTTTAGTCGCGGTGATAAGCTTAAGTTGCATGATGCCAAGGACAAATATGTGCTACGCACTTTGCCCGCTTATCAACGGTTTAAAGCTGAGCTTGAGAGAGATAAAATTGGCTTCTCCTCTGACATTAAGGCAGAAACCAAAGGTTTTATGGTTAAGGAACTTCGTCAATCCCCCATTTTGGAGTGGCCTATTTTTACGAAGTCATTGAGTGACGTTCTCGCAGGTGACACTTTCGAGACGGCCAAATATGAGCGGTTGTTATTTCGTTTATACCAAGTTCATCTTTGGAACGATATATTTAAGCTCAATAAAAACTAGGATAGAGCATGAAATTCTCAATCGCCTATTTATATGCCAAGTTTATTAAGAAAACTCGTGGTACTTCGTTGTACAATTCGACCATTCACTCAACCTCTAAGGTTGAACCTGGCAGTCAAATGGTGAATGTACGCATGGATCGGCATTCATTTTGCGGCTACAACTGCGATATGAGTAATGTTGATATTGGCTCATTTTGCTCTATTGCTAATGGTGTAATTATTGGCGGTGGTATGCATCCGATAGAGTGGATTTCAACTTCACCTGTGTTCTACTACGGCAGAGATAGTGTAAAAGCTAAGTTCTCTGAGCATCAAAGAGTGGCCCCTCTTCAATCTGTGGTTGGGAATGATGTGTGGATAGGTCAAAATGTAATAGTTAAACAAGGTGTTACGATCGGAACCGGTGCAGTGATAGGAATGGGAAGTATTGTCACTAAAGACGTTCCACCTTATGCAATTGTTGCTGGTAATCCAGCTAAAATACTGAGAATGAGGTTTAAGCCTGAGTTGATTGAACGATTACTGGCATCAAAGTGGTGGACTTTAGATGATAAAAAACTGTCTGACCTAGGACAATATGCCACTGATCCTGAAAAGTTTTTAGAACAAATGAAATAATGTTTGATTGAACGGCTAAGAATGAAAAGAGTAGAAAAAGTAGAAGAAAAAAGAAAGTGCTGATTTTGTATAATTACATATTGCACTATCGCAAGCCCTTTTTTAATCAGCTGGCGAAAAAGTATCAGGTCACTGTCTTGCATTCGGGTCAACCGAGCGTAACAGAAGACGATAAGTACGCTGAAATAATTACTCCAGTGAAAAAGCTCGGCCCCTTTATGTTTCAATCAGGCGTATACAATGCCGTATTTAGCGATGAGTACGACATTGTAATCTCTTTATTTGATGTTCGCTGGGTGAATATTTTACTTTACTTATTATTTAAAAAATCTAGCCAACAACATCTATTATGGGGAGCATGGATTACCAATAGTCGCATTGCAAATCACGTGAGGGCCTTTTTTATGAAAAGGGCTGATGCAAGTGTCTTCTACACCTATGAAGCTCTAGCGGATTTTCT
Source organism: Alteromonas sp. KUL42 (assembly GCF_006538325.1). Classification (GTDB taxonomy): domain Bacteria; phylum Pseudomonadota; class Gammaproteobacteria; order Enterobacterales; family Alteromonadaceae; genus Alteromonas. The sequence goes on along the minus strand of NZ_BJKK01000005.1, from coordinate 58,184 downwards.
AGATTATGGTTTGGAAGAGCGAACTATGTATGTAGGTAACAACACTTTTGATGTTGGCAGTAGGATCAGATCATTCGAGTCACCGGTTAAAAATCGTATATTGTTTGTTGGAAGCTTGAATAAACGTAAAGAGAATGATGTTTTGCTAAAAGCATTTGCAAACGTTAAGCAACAACTCCCAGCAGACATACGTTTGACTTTCATTGGTGAGGGCAGTGAGGGTGAGTCACTTAAATCATTGTCTAGCCAGCTTAATTTGGGATCAGAAGTAGAGTTTCTCGGGAAAATCAATGACCCAGAGAAGTTAAAAGAATACTATCAGCACGCTATAGTATCTGTCTCTTTTGGTCAGGCTGGGCTAGCGGTGCTTCAAAGTTTGGGATATGGGGTGCCCTTTTTAACTAAGTTAAATGCTATTAGTGGCGGCGAAAAATCAAACATCAAAAATAATGTTAACAGTGTGTTTTGTGAAGATAATCAACGATCTTTGGAGCAATCGTTAGTTAAACTTTGTACTGATATTGATTATTCCAGAGCATTGGGCAAGGCTGCGTTCGACCATTATTCTGAGTATTGTACAATCGAAAATATGACACAAGGCTTTTTGGATGCTATCGAAGGCACTCGTTTGGCCAAAATTGATAAATGACCATTAAGTATCGTCACTACATTATTGCATTATTGAGCTACTGTCTGATTTATGCAGTATTTTTTAGTCCAGTAATATTTGGTGGTGACCAGTTGTTTTATTCTGATGGTTCGCTATCGGATTTCTACACGTCACCACAATTGTGGTCCAATGAATATTTCGCTGGCCACCCTGTTTTCGCTGCGCCAGAAAAGCAGTATAGCTATCCACTGCGCTACTTATTTTCCTCTTTGCCGAATGACTTCAGTTATAACATTTTTGTACTCTCTGGTTTTATTCTGACCGCATGGTTTACCTACGGCTATTGTTATCGTCTTAGCCAATCGAGTTTTGCCTCATTTGCGGGTGGATTAACTTTTGGCTTATCAGGCTTTATGATGATTAATGTGGACCATTTATCAATGATCCACGCTACCGCTTGGATGCCTTTGTTAGTTTGGTCCCTACATGAATTACGAGAAACTCCAAGCCGCTTGTGGTTTTCACTTTGTGTATTGGCCACTGCATTAAGTATCTTGTCAGGCCACCCACAAATAACCTTTTACACAATGTTGTTCTCCGGCTTTTATGTATTGGCATTGGCAAATAGTTCAAGTGTTGGTGCAGTGCGTTATTGTGGAGTATGTTTAGTTGCGGTGGTTTTGGGTTTAGGTCTATCTGCCATTGAGGTTATTCCTATGGTTGAGTTAGGCCAAAGCAGCACCAAGCAAACGATGAGTTATGAGGTATTTAGTAGCTACGCATTTCCTGCCAATCAATCAGCCCAGCTATTTTTCCCATTTATCTATGGAGGCTCGACTGAATCAATCTATGGTGGGCCATTTTTCGGTTTAGCTCATTCAAGAGGGATCATCGGCTCTATCGGTTTTCTATCTATTATGTTGGCTGTTTATGGCAGTGTTAATTACTGGAAAAGTGATATCAATTGCCGCTATTGGTTCTGTGCGTTATTAATTGCATTTGTTTTGGCATTGGGAGATTCGACTGTATTTTTTAAGTGGGCGTTTCAAGTTCCTGCGTTTAATTTGTTTCGAGCACATGGTCGTTTAATGATGATTGTAGCGTTCGCCACAGCTGTACTCGCAGCTCTTGGTTTGGCAGCGCTACAACGCCAAAGCATAACTTTATTTACTCGTCTAATTATTGTGTTTGGGCTGCAAGTCTTGGTGCTTGGTTTACTATTCTGGACTATAAACGGCGACTTGTACCAACGTTATAGCGGAAACCTTACACATTGGGCGCTACTGATACCTTTGGTGTTTTTAGGCTTGTCATCACTGATTATACTGTTTTGGAAAAAAACGCTAAATAATAAAGGTTTGAAGCTGGCTTTTATCGCCTTCCTTATTTTAGATCTGTCTTATTCGACTTGGTACTTCCCTTGGCGCTACTTGACAGTGCCAGTGGATTTTTTACAACCGGACAATCACCATATAGCCTACAAAAAGGAGCTAGGTGAAACAAATCATCGATTCGCAGCGATGGATGGATTCTGGTCTAAGGTATTGACACCTTCACAAGCTAGAATATACGGCATTGCTACAGTCAATGGTTATGGGCCATTGCAACTGTCTCAGTATCAACTATTTAGTGATATAACCAATAGTGGCAATTTTTCTGAAAACTTGTTTGACACTCATAACCGCACGTTAGATTTGTTGTCAGCCTCCTTAGTGTCATCGGCCAAGCCTATTAGCACAGCCGATAACCGTTTTGAATACATAGAGCAAGTGGGTAACTCATGGGTATATCGCAATAAGACCGTATTACCTCGTGCTTGGTTGGTTGAACAAGTCATGGTTCAAGATATTCCCACCATGCTGACCTCTATCAGAACGTCGCAGTTACCTGACGGCAGCACTTTTGAACCAACAAGTATGGCATTAGTTGAACGACCAATAAATGTCATGATGAATAGCAACCAAGATGAGTTGTTGTCTGATTCATCAATTCAGCAAAAAGTTGAAATAGTAAGACTAACAAACCACAACATTGAACTTAACATCCACACTCCGCGAGCTGCTTTTTTGGTTCTTAGCGAGAATTATGCCGTTGGTTGGCAGGCCTACATTGATGGTAATGAGCACTCTTTGATCCGCACAAATGTGAGTCTTAGGGGGTTGGTTTTAGCAGCTGGTCAGCATCGAGTCGAACTCAAATATCAACCGTATAGTTTATTGCTTGGTGCTTCTATCAGTTTATTTAGTTTATTGGTCTGTTTGTTTATTATTTTGAGCCGCAAAAGCAAAAGGTTAATGTCATGAAGCTTTTGATTCACGCCGACGACCTCGGAAACTCTAGGTCTATTAGCGACAATATTCTCGATTGCTTTGGTTCACATTTACCACTGAACGGTGCAAGTATCATGGCTAATGGCCATGCATTTGATTATGCGGCTGAGGAATTCAATAAGTTAAACGGCAATTACCGGCTTGCGGTGCATATAAATTTGATGGAAGGGCCAGCGTGTCTGAGTATTGATGAAGTTCCCTTACTCGTTGATAAGCAGGGCTATTTTCGCCACTCTTTTCAGTCGTTGTTCGCAGCATATTACGTTTCAAGCAAAAATAGAAAAGCTATCGCAGCTCAAGTCAAGGCAGAAATGCGAGCTCAGATGCAGGCAGTGGCTAAATACTTGCCTCCTAATTGCGAACTTCACGTCGATAGTCATCAACATTTTCATATGATCCCGTTCATTTTCAAATTATTGATGGAGTTACATCAAGAAATTCCTATTGGTTATATTCGGATAGCTAGAGAGCCATTTTTTTTTCATATCAAAGGGAAGGGCATTCTTAATTATTTCGGTTTGAATCTTATCAAGCATTTGTTACTGAACTTCTTGGCTAAAAAATGTATTAAATTGTTGAAAGGAACACATATAAAGAGCCCAGACTTTTTTGTGGGTGTTTTGTTTACCGGCAATATAACTATTGAGAGTGTTACTAAGGCATTAACAGTATTAAATACTAAACATCCGAACCAAGAGTTAGTGATTGAAATCTTAATGCATCCAGGTGGCGCGAGTAAGGAAGATGCATCCCTATGGAAAAAGTATCCTCACTTAGTTGAATACTACTGTTCAGAATTCCGTGAAAAAGAGAAGGCACTATTGAAAAGCCCTGCTCTCGCGCGGGTGGTTAAGCACTTTGAGAAGCCGCGATCGTGAGATTAGTTTTAGTAATAGAAGAAACTTGCTTTTATCACCCAGGTTTTGTGGCTAAGTTTCTACAGAATTGTAAAGATGAGGTTGTGGCTGTGGCTTTGGTAACCAAAGTGCCAGACAAGAGTAATCTCGAGCTATATATGAAAAAGCACTGGTTTCTTCTTAAGTTAAGCGAAATATTGAAACTGGGAAGCCAAAAAGTCTGCGCTCAGTTACTTGACTTGAGCGGTTTATCAGGCAATGGGCGTTATTATTCTGTTCGTTCTGTGTTAAAAGACTTCAATATTAACTATTTTGAGGTGGAAAGTAATATTAACCGTAGCGAATATTTAGAGCAGTTCGAACGCTTGCAACCTGATGTTATTGTTAGCTCAAACTCCCTAATTTTTGGTAAAAAGCTACTTTCTTTACCCAAGCTTTGTTGTATAAATCGCCATTCGGCACTATTGCCCTCTTATGGCGGCTTATGGCCAGTATTTCAAGCATTTCGCAATGGCGAGACTCAGACTGGTGTTACGATCCATACTATGGACGAAGAGATAGATAAAGGCCGAATTCTTAGCCGTCGGGTTGTGCCTATTAATACAGGTGACACAATTGCCAAGTTATATTTGCAGTGCTTTGATTTAAGTGCCGATGCGCTTATCGAAGCATTAGAACATCTGAGACATAATTCATTGCCAGAGTTCGATAACATAGGTGCGGAGTCTTATTATTCTATGCCACTAGAGGAACATTGGCGGGAATTTAGACAAAGAGGAGGGCGTTTTGTTTAACATGAAGATTTTTGAATGCGCTAATCGATGTGCATAGTTAAAGGTATATGAGTAATGAAGATAGTGTTGGTCTTTACGCTGGTTTTCAGCAATATTTTGGCTCATATTTTATTTAAAATGGCCAGCACTGAGCTTAAGACCTTTGATCTAGTTAGTTTGGCAACTAACTATAAGTTGATTGTGGGTGCACTGCTGCAAGTTGGTGCACTGTTGGTTTGGGTCCGGTTACTTCAGCATGTAGAGTTATTCTGGGCGGGATTAATGGCGGCAATGATTCCATTAGGTTTAGTACTAGCGGGGCGAATAATCTTTAACGAACAACTGTCAACTACTCATATTTTAGGCGCAGTTTTAATTGTTTCGGGTCTTTTCATTATGAATATTCAAAGAGTCTAAAATGATGAAAAAAGTCAGTATTGTGGTGTCTCTTTACAATGAACAAGACAACATTATTAAGCTCGTCGAAGAAATTGAGTCGGCATTAAGTTGCTATGCGGGTGAATTGTCATTTGAGCTGATACTAGTAAATGATGGAAGCACGGATAACACTTTAATAGTGAGTAAAGACGTAAAAGAGAGAGTCAGCTGGGCTACAGTAGTGGTATTTAATTTATTTAGAAATTTTGGCCATGAAGTAGCGATGACTGCTGGTATGGACGTAGCTACTGGTGATGCAGTGATTTTTATGGATGGTGACTTACAGCATCCTCCGGCACTACTACCTAAGTTTATTAATCATTGGTTAGATGGTAGTGAACTTGTTTTAAGTCGAAAAAACAGTGAAGACACATGGCTCTATCGAACTTTAAAGTCGGCCTATTTTTGGCTTCTCAACAAATTATCCGCTACGGGTATTCCTAAGAATTATCCAGATTTTAAACTGCTCGATCGCAAGTTTGTTGAGTTAGTAAAACAGTTAGATGAAAGAGAGAGAATATTTCGTGGCTTGCTACATTACGTCGGAATTAATAATTATAAGATTATTGATTTTGAGGTGGCTGAGCGCTACGCGGGTAACAGCAAATATAGTTATAAATCGTCTTTTGGCTTGGCTATTAGCAGTATATTGCAGTTTTCGACTAAACCACTTCGTCTAGCCATTTACACAGGGCTTGCATCGGCATTTCTTTCTTTAATCTTAGCTGTTGTAACTTTGGTTCAGTATTTGTTTTATGATTATAGTAGGACCGGCTACGCTACTACCATCTTGACCATTGTCTTTATGGGGTCTGTGCAGTTAGTGGTACTCGGTATTCTTGGTGAGTACGTAGGAAAAATCCATATTGAAACCAAAAAACGACCATTATATTTTGGAGCTGTAGTTGAATCTGAACAGAACAGTGACGATTAAGATTAACTGGGTATTAGATAACTTAATACCACCAGTCTTAAGAGATAATCGTTATTTCATGTACCCGTTGATATGGCTACTATTTCGAGGGAAAACTCGAGTAGTTATGGACTTCAAATCATCTGCGCATGATTTAGATTCTCGTCAAATTCGTGATATCTATTTAGAAACCCAATCTGCGCATATGCAGCGCGAGACAGACTTGAATCAAGCATCTATTGACTTGGTTTTGGATTATTTACAGGGGCAATCAGTTTTAGATATTGCTTGCGGTAGTGGGCACCTTTGTAGACTAATAGCGAAGAAGAAGCCTGCACTTAAAGTAGTTGGTGCCGATTTTATTGCGCCCACTAGCGATGAGTTGGAATATCATAACGTCAATATTACAGCCACACCTTTTACCGATAAGCAGTTTGATACAGTAATAAGCGCGCATACGTTAGAACATATTATTGATTTTGAAGAAGCGCTAAAAGAGTTGCGTCGTATTTGTCGAAGTAGATTGATAATAGTGCTACCGAGACAAAGGGAATATCGTTATACCTACGATCTGCACGTACACTTTTTCCCTTATAATTACAGTGTATTGCAGAAATTAAAGCCTGTTGTACCTTATGAATTAACTTTATGTGGTGGTGACTGGGTGTATGTAGAAACATACGATCTGGAGCAGTAAGAGTGAAGAAAAAAAGCATTGAACAGATATTGTCTGAGTTTCCCAAGACAAGACCCCCAATGAGCCCCCAACATCATCAACGCTATGAACTCGACTATAAAATAAACCGTAGTAGCACAGCTAGTTTAGCTGGTAAGGCTGCGTTGTGGATGGAGCGGTGGATGCATAAAAAGGTCGCGGATGGCCAAGGGGGAAGAACCTTAGAAGTAGGGGCTGGAACTCTGAATCATTTGTGCTTTGAAGAACTAAATGACGACTACGATGTTGTCGAGCCACTTAAGTTTTTGTATGAAGAGCAATTGGCGGAAATGGCTAAAGTGAATACATTCTATGGGAGCTTGTCTGAAGTACCAGCGAATAAAGAGTATGACCGAGTAATTTCCATTGCTACTTTTGAACATATGGAAAATTTGCCAGCTGAGCTAGCTTTGATGCATCAACTACTGGCCCCCAATGGGCAATTGCAAGTAGGAATACCGTCAGAAGGCGGAGCGTTATGGGGGCTATCTTGGCGGCTAACGACAGGGATCTCTTATCGTTTACGTACAGGCTTAGCGTACAAGCAGTTGGTTCGTCATGAGCATATTAATACTGCTGAAGATATTATTGAGTTAATCAAACATCAATTTAGCAATGTTAAAGTCAAGCGTTCGTTTATTGGCCATAAACATTTGAGTTTCTACACTTTCATTACAGCGTCGAAGTAATCATGACTGCCCATACTAAGTTACCATCAATTCGAGAGGTAGATGGACGAAAGACGTTATTAATTGAGGCCGAAAAGCTGGCCAAAAATCGCAATAATTTCCGTTTATGGTTTAGCGTGGGCTGTCTGTATGGTGGATTGATTGTTTGTTTTTTCACTGTGACTTATGTTAGACAAGCAGAAGTCTTGAAGATGTGTTTTCTGCCACTTTTTATTATGATTGGTTGGTTGCAATATGCAATAGTTCAAGCCATGCATGAAGCAATTCATCAGGTTAGTAAGAGAAGTAAATACCAATTTTTTCTAGCTGATTTATTGTTGTTTTATGCGGTAGGTTTGAAGCCTTCGTACCGTCGTATACATTGGGAGCACCATAAGTTCTTTGGCTCAATGGAGCATGATCCAGATGCAGTTGTTTACCGTCGCTTCCCGCATAGTAAATGTCAGTTATTAAGTAATTTAATACTTAACTTTTTCGGCCTAATGGCTGTCGTACAATTGTTTCGTCAACATTTCAATTTTCAGTCAAAAGTTGCTGCTAAGCATCACCGCAAAAAGCACAGTGGTGAGCTAAATCAATTACTTATACTGTGTTTAGTTCAATTAACCATTGCTGGTATCATTAGTCTCTATTCATCTTGGCTTGATTACGTATTATTTTGGTTATTGCCGTTATTAACCTTAGTTAAAACCCTATCATATATAAGAGTCCTTGCTGAGCACGGTGATGACAAAAATACTCACGCCCTCAGGAGTTTTTCAGGTAGTTGGGCTGCTCGTTATTTGTTTGGGCCTTTTGGTTTCGCTTTTCATGCTGAACACCATTGGTTTCCGAATGTACCTTATTACAAACTGCCCCAACTGAGTGCGCAGATTAAAACTACTGGCGCAGTTCCAAAGCAAGGAGATGCGCTTGAGCATTTAAGTTACAGCCATGCTTATCTCATTTATCTTTGGTTTTGTCAGTTGCCTTGGTGTAGGAGAAAACAACCATGACAACATGTAGAGTTTGCAGTCAACCCTTATCAGAGAAAACCATTGAAGGAATTCGTGATTGGGAGTTTGGTGCAGGTGGTGAATATAGTTATTTAAAATGTAATAGTTGTGGTATTCATCAATTACATCCATTTCCTACCTTGGACGACTTGAAGTTAGCATACCCAGACAATTACACGGCCTTTATAGAAGAAAAAGGTGACCGTGGTTTGTTGTACCGAATAATGTCATTGGCTAGCGAAAAGATGTTTAAACGCAGTTTTCGAAATTTGATTACGCCTAGTTGTAAAGTATTAGATGTTGGGTGCGGTAACGGTGAATTTCTAATAAAACTCCGAAAACTTGGGGCAAGTAAATTAGTAGGAATAGACTTTAGTGAGGCAGCAGTTGCACTATGCAATGAAAAAGGTATTGAAACTTACAATGGGATTTTCACTGACTTCCAGCAAGAATCGCAGAGTTTTGATGCCATTTTTATGATCAATTATATTGAGCATGTATTGTCTCCTAAAAATGAATTAACGCAAGCCTTTAGACTACTCAAACCAGGGGCTAAACTCATCGGTGAGTTGCCTAACTTTGCTAGTCTAGATCGAAAGTTATTTGGACGATATTGGGGAGGTAATCACGTACCCAGACACACCTTTCAGTATGATCCTCAATCATTAAGGAAATTACTTGTTGATGCTGGTTTTGGCAATATTCAAATTCAGCAAGATCTGAACCCTGGACATATTGTGATTTCAATACAAAATTGGCTACAGCGCAAAGCCCCGAATTTGGCTAATAACCCTAAGCTACGCTTTGGTCGAATGCGCCATTTTAGCCTAATGTTATTAATGTTATTGCCGTTAAATGTGTTATTTGTGTTACTAGGGCGTTCAGGGGTGATTCGATTCAGCGCAGAGCGAGAGTAAACACCTATGAACTCTTGCTCAACAGTGTGCTTCAGATGATATTGTCATGTGAGTTGAATGAACACAAAAACATTTTACACTTTATATTATTTGGCTATCTTAATTTGGGCGGGCACACCGACAGCGGTTGTTCCTTTAGGAATATTATTGATAACGACGCTCCCCGCACCCACGACAACATTATCATCAACATTAACAAGTTGCTTAACTACTGAACCTGCACCTATCCAAACACATTTTCCAACAGTAACTCCTCCTGCAAGCGTAGCATTTGGGGAGATATGAGAGAATTCATTTATTTTACAATCGTGCTCAATAACTGCGCTCGTATTAATAATTACACCGCAGTCTACTTCCGCAAAGGCATTAATCACTGCTCCAGCCATAACAACGGTACCATGCCCTAAATTGGCATGTCTGCTGATAGTTGCGCTTGGGTGCACTAATACGGGAAACCTACCGCCTGCTTCTTGCAATTCACTTTGTTTTTTTCGACGAATTAAGTTATCCCCAATTGCAATACATAAGCTGTACTCGTTTAAAGATTTAAGTAAGTCTCGCGTATTACCAATAACCGGCCAATGTGCTATTGAATCGATTTTTGGGAAAGCATCGTCATAAAATACCACACTGTAACCATTTAACTCAGCAATGTCGGCAATCACTTTACCGTGACCACTTGCACCAAGGATTGCTAGTTTAGGTATCATTTTTGTTTCCCTTGAATGGTTCGATAGTAACGTGACCTTCTGCAGATATGCCTTCTTTTACAAATACTTTTTTAACCGTTAGAAATAAAATTTTCATATCAAGTAAAAATGAACGGTTGTCAACATACCAAACATCTAGTGCAAATTTCTCATCCCAGCTAAGTGCGTTGCGTCCATTTATTTGTGCCCATCCCGTTACGCCTGGACGAACCTCGTGACGCCGCGCCTGTTCGTTACTGTACAACGGTAGATACTGCTCTAACAAAGGGCGCGGTCCTACGAGACTCATTTCACCTTTTAGTACATTCCAGAGTTCGGGGAGTTCGTCTAAACTTGAGTTACGTAACTTGTTACCAAATGGAGTCATGCGTTCTGAATCAGGAAGCGGGATACCGTTTTCATCAACAGCGTCCTTCATTGTGCGGAATTTTACCATTTCAAATAGTTCACCATTTTTTCCGGGGCGAGCTTGCCGGAACAAAACAGGTGATCCTAAATTGTTACGAATTTTCCAAGCCACTATAGCGATTATTGGTGACAATAGAATCAACGCAACCAAACTAGTTAAAAAATCAAAGAGGCGTTTCAATGCTTTGCTCCCGTAACCCATTTAACCCACTTATCTGCTAGCATATGGCGATCAAAGCTTTCCTCAGCTAGGCGCTTAGCATTCTCACCTTTTACTTTTAAAGATAACCTGTCTTTAGCGGCTTGTTCTAATGCATCTGCAAACAACTCGGGTTGCTCAGGAGGAACGCTAAAACCACAATCGTATTTGGTAATCATTTCAGATAGCCAACCGGGATAATTATTTAGAACCGGTAAGCCAGAAGAAATATAATCGAAAAATTTATTAGGAGATGTACCAAAGTAAAAAGCCGGTATGTTCGCCAGCAATTGCAAACCCACATCAGCACTTTTCATCAATCCAGCTAGTTTCGCTTTATTGATAGGTTCATGAAAAATAACGTTTGTAAGGCCTTCGTTTTTTGCACGCTCAAGCAAAGCTGCTTTTAACTTTCCTTGTCCAACAAACACAAGCTTAATATCGTTTCTATTGCGTTTTTGTAGCTCTGCTGCGGCATCTAGGGCTGCGTCTAGACCATTTGCTATTCCATGAGTTCCTGTGAATACTGCCATCAGGTCAGAGTCAGCAACGCCTTTTGGTCTCCAAGGCGTGTTATCAGCCGAAAATAGAGTTAAATCACAACCGTTAGGTACCAATTCAACATTAGATTCTTTTACGCCTCGTTTCGTGATCCCCTTGACGATACCAGGTGACAGGCCTATACAACGATTTGCACTCTTATATGACACCCATTCAAGTATCGACATCAAAGACAATATAATTGGGTTTTTAATAACTCCCATTTCTCTGGGTAATTCAGGCCATAAGTCACGTACCTCGAAAACGAATGGTTTACCTCTTAGCCAACGCGCCAAAATACCGGGAATTCCTGCGGTAAGCGGAGTAGTTGTTGCAAACAAAACATCATATTTACGTGTAAGTGCAATGCCAATGCTCTTTAAAGCAAATTTTACGAAAGTGAAGCTACGTTTTACAAAGCCATCTGTATTTGAATATGCCAAATCAAATTCGATGATATATATTCCATCTACATAACCCTCTCTGCGTCCAGATTTAAAATCGCGGGTTAGGCCTGTTTCACCGCCGCCATAACTTCCACACACCATTGTTACTGAATGACCACAATGAATGGCACGCTTAGCCATTTCGTAAGACCGAATTCCTGTTGACCCATTGGGCGTTGAAAAATGTTGGTGGAAATATAGAATGTCCATTAATTATATTTATACTCTGTTGTTAGGGTGCAATTTTCTGCGAGTTCAATTTCTAGCACAGGAATAGGAGTTTCCTCGAAGTAATAGCGAGATTCTTTTCCTTCGGTAATTTCAAAGCGCTTGATGGTCGCACTTGTTGATACCTTAATGGTATGTTTCCCATCAGTAATTGTTGTATCAATGACCTTCCAGTTGCTGGGTTTTAGGCGCCACCTCAAAATTGCTTTTTGCTTAACGCCCGAAAGCGTATCAGTGACTTTTAAACGCTCATCATCTAATGAAATACTTCGGTAATGAGAGCGGCCTAAGTAATCTTGATATCCCGCCGATGCCTGCCCATTGGCGGTGTCATCTTTAATCCTAAATGGCTTTAACCAAGCGCCTAATAAAAATCGACTTAAGCGAGGCATCGGCTCAAACTTATCTATTTCTATTGTATTGTGACTCTTTACTCCGCCGTAATAATCGATATAGCGTTGTCCAGCGTTGTAACTGAATGTTCCGCCGTCACGCAAGAGATTTTCACCAGCTACCCAAAAATCTACATGTAGAGCATCATTTTGACTGGGTCTAAATTTATATTTTGGATAGTTGAAAAGTACAAATGCACTTGTGCTTTTCGACCTAAGCACAAAATAACCACCATCTGGGTGGTGGACGCATGGCCTCTTCAACAAATGCTCTACTGGCTTTTCCAAACCAAACCACTTCAAGGTCAGATCATAAGTACCATTTACCTTCCATGCAGCTTTACGATGAAATAAAGTCGCGGCTAGTTGTACAGATGGCCTAAAATCACGATAGTCGGTATTTGTTAATGGCAAAAGTCGCGCACCGTCATTAGCTCCCAGATTCGGAACATCACCGTGTTCATCATCTGTTAGTTCGAAGAGCCAATTTATTGCCGCCTGTAGTCGACTTCTTAAGGTGTTCGAAAACTGAGGCAAGTTATTTTTATAGCGCCAAATTTCCGCAATTGAATATGCATCAAGCATCACACGATGGTAATTAGTCGAGTATTGACTAAATGTTCCGTCTCGCATAATGAGACTAGCAGCTCTGTTTTCTAGCCATTTTCTTCCTTGCTCTCGCCATTTTTGTCCCTGCGGTTTACCATTGCGAGCTAACCAGTCGCCACCAATAAAAAGCGCTGATGCTTCTGAAGTAGCGTGATTGTTACTTTGTGCAACAGCATACAATATGGTTGGAGAAATACGCTGAAGATGTGCTTCGATCAAATCGAGTAGCGGTTGAGATGTATTCTCTATCTGGTTGAGGATCAGCGCAGCACATGCTAAATGCATAACGCGAATAGATGCTTCTTGTCCACACTTCCAGTTAACTCCGTTGTATGGAGGGTTTGTTTCAGTCCAACTATTAAGCCAATCGTTAAGGTTTCGTAACGAAGTCTTATCTCCTACGGCGGCTCTTTGGGCAAATGCAAGTACCCAGTCAAAACGAGATGCCTCCCAAATTCCCTTAATGTCGCCAATTGTTGAATCAAAATCACCGATCTTGAACCACGGAGAGTTCTTTGGAGACTCAAGGTGATTTAGACAGTTTAAATGCCAGTTGGGTATTTGAGGACTGGAAATTTCTCTACCAAAATAATGGTGACTTCCTTGCCAAGTTGAACAAGGTTCAAATGCTGTTTTCAGGACACTTGGCTGTTCATAAAAAACACCCTTTGGCACCTTAAACTTCAACCTTTTAACAGGGTTCAAGCCAGTACGTATACCTATACGATACAAACCAAAACGGACTAGGTTGTGAATACCTAATCCGAGTATTGTCTTTAGTTTCAGTAACTTCATTCTTGCTCGCGCAACTGCTGGGCAACATCAATGGTTACCTTAGCAACTTCGAATAACTCCTCAGCAGAAATAGGCGAAGCCTCTCCAGATTTGATGCTATTGATAAATGCCTTTGCACAGTTAGTCTGACCTTTATCTTGTTTCCAGAGGTTGAGTTTTTTAAAGCCTTTCCACCCGAAGCCTTTTAGTTTAATAAAATTATCCAATTGAAGGGTAGCGCCTGCTGCAAACACCTCAATACGCTCTTTAGGGAAGCTTGCTGCTCCATTAGCTAAATAATGAATCGTGCCAAACGAACCGTCTGCAAAACCTAAAATAATTGCCGCTTTATCTTCAGTTATTTCAACTGCGTTTGAATCTCCCATGCGTCTCGCTTGGACAGATATAACTTCACTACCCGCAAGATAGCGCATTAAATCAATAAAATGGCATGCTTCACCGATTATACGGCCGCCACCTACTGAGGTATCTTGTGTCCAATGGTTGGCTGGAATACTACCTGCGTTCATGGTCATAATAAACGACTTAGGCTCCTTAATCGGAGTCAAAAGTTGCTTCATTTTTTGAACTTGAGGAGAAAAACGACGGTTGAAGCCAACCATTAGTTTGCTTGATGCTGATTCGTAGTACGCTGACTTAACAACTTCTAGTTCTTCGTAAGTTATAGCCAAAGGCTTTTCAACAAAAACGTTTTTATGTGCTTTAAGTGCTTTTTCAACAAAATAAGCGTGACTGTTGTGACGTGTTGCAATTGCTATTGTATTGATGACAGGGTTATCGATCATCGCTTGAGTATCAGTCGTAGCATGTTCAAAGCCTGACTTTTCGCCATGAATTACACCATTGATTCCACCTGAAGTAGCAATTGAATGAAATTGAGCTCCAGCCTGTTTGAATGCAGGGATCAGCATACGTGATGCATAATTTCCAGCGCCAACAAAACCAATAACTGGTTCGCTTTGGGTATAATTCGTTGTTGAGCCCAATCGAATTGACTTATCGTGGCGATCGGCTGGAGTAGAGTCATACTGTAACAAAATGCCGAGTGCGCTTTTGTCCGTTGTCAACAAATCGTAAGCACTACTAGCGTCTTCAAATTTAAAACGGTGTGTTATCAATGGTTTAACGTCAAGCTGACCACCTGACATCATGTCTAAAATTGCTTCAAAGTTACGCTGTTCAGTCCAACGAACAAAAGCCAATGGGTAGTCGTTGCCTTGCTCCTCATAACTAGGGTCATAGCGGCCAGGACCATATGAGCAAGAAACTTGGAATGTAAGTTCTTTTTCATAAAAATCTGCACGACTAAGTTCTAAGCCAGTCACTCCTACCAAAATGATTCGGCCACGCTTACGGCTCATTCTTGCAGCCTGAGTAACGGGATCATTTGATTTTGTAGATGCCGTAATGATTACACCGTCAACACCTGCTCCGCGGCTGAAAGACATACCTGCTGCGACAGGGTCTTCACCCATACTAAGGTTACAAATCTCGGCACCATATGCCTTGGCTAACTCAAGTTTATCTTGATCAAAATCGATGGCTAGTACTCTACACCCCTGAGCGCGAAGCATTTGGACTGTCAATAGGCCAATTAGACCAACTCCCGTCACTACAAAGCACTCACCCATAGTTGGATTGGCTAAACGTATCCCTTGTAAACCGATACTTGCAACTACAGTGAATGAAGCTTCTTCATCAGTTACATTATTTGGAATTTTTGCAACCAAATTTTTAGCAACACGTACAACATCCGCGTGAGGGCCATTAGAAACTACTCGATCACCTTTTTGAAATAACTCAACTCCGGTACCAATATTATCTATGACTCCGACATTACAATAACCAAGAGGAAGGGGTTGCGCTAGTTTCGATTTAACTGCTTCGACAGTTGTCATGAGGCCGTCAGTTTGTACTTTCTCTAGTACCATTTTGACTTTATCAGGTTGTGCCCGGGCCTTATCAATCAAGTTCGCCTTTCCAAAATCAACAAGCATGCGTTCCGTGCCAGCTGATATTAATGTTGTAGTAGTATTAATAACTACATGATTCTTTGTGGCTTGTGGCGCTGGCGCTTCAACAATTGTAGAGCCCCCTTTTGCCATGTCTTGCAGTATTTGCTTCATAATGTTGTATTAACTCGTATCACTTTAATCGGCGTTGTTAGGCAGAATATTTTGTTTTTCAGCAGAGGTGGGGTAGTTAATTAAAACGGCTTTGTATTTACCTTTAAACACAAACGTACTGCCCGCAGCCGCGCCAATTACAGGGTGAGCTTGAACTAGAGTTTTGATGTCATCATAACGACCTGCTCCGCCAACTACTGTTAATGGAACGTTTGTTACACTTTTAACCTTCTCTATTAGGTTGAGGTCGTAACCTTTCATAGTGCCGTCGTTGTCAATAGAGTTAACAACTATCTCTCCAGCACCTAACTCTTGCACTTTTTGAGCAAATTCAAATGCACAGACTTTTTCGTTTATCTTACCGTTCAATGTGTAGCAATCGTATTTGCCGCCAAACATACGTTTCTTAACGTCTAATACTACAACTACACTTTGTCGACCAACCTGTTCGGCAAGCTCTTTGATTATGCTCGGATTCTTAAACACAACTGAGCTTAGCGCTACTTTTTCAACACCGAGACCAAGAATACGTTGTGCTTGTTCTACTGATTTAATTCCACCGCCATAACACAAAGGCATACGGCACTCTGCGGCTAGGTTTTCAATCATTTTATAGTCTGGCTCTCGCCCTTCTACCGAAGCGTCGATATCTATAACAGTAAGTTCATCGGCCTCTTTTTCATTAAATATTTTAACTGCATTTATTGGATCACCAACATACTTTGCATCTTTAAATTTGACTGTCTTTACTAAACCTTTGTTGTGCACTAACAGCACAGGAATTATTCTGGGTAACAGCATAAAAGTTACAGCTCCGCAAAGTTTTTTAACAAAGCCACGCCATTGTGATGGCTCTTTTCTGGGTGGCATTGAATACCATAAACGTTTTCATGATTAACAACACAAGCGTAATCAAAGCCGTAATTTGCAGAGGCGATAACATCGGCTGAATTAACACACTCAAAATAGTAGGAGTGTAAGAAATAAAACCTTTTATGGTCATCTAAATTGGCTATTAATGAGGATGACTTAAGTTGCGTTATGTTATTCCATCCCATATGGGGAAGCGGGTACTTTTTTGCTTCCCCTTCATTTGCAAAATGGAATTTCTTAACGGTTCCGTTAATCCAGCCAAGTCCGTCACTCTTTCCCTCTTCACTGCTCTTGGCCATCATTTGCATACCAACGCAGATTCCGATCACAGGGATTTTTTTTCTCAAAACTAAATCGTCTAACGTATCACGCAAGCCTGAATTATTGAGTTTGTGCATAGCGTGATCAAAAGCACCTACTCCAGGAAGTATTAGTTTACTGGCTTGCTGTAATTGTTCGGCTGTAGAAGCATAACAGGCTGGTATATTTAGCCTTTTGTATACGTTAGCGAATGCCTTAATATTTCCGAGGCCATAGTCCACTATAGTAATCATCGCTTAATTGATCTCTCTACTCCGATAGCTTTCAATACTTTGGCACCGAGGTCGAATAAAGATTGCTGGTTTTTGTAATCCTTATATGACTTATTTGGTTGATCAAAATACATTTGCAATTCTTCAACGCTAATGCCTAACTTAGTCGCAATGTACTCAAAATCATGTTTGGCATCCTCGTCAGAAATTGCAGGTGCTTGCAATTTTTCTAACGCCTCTTCACGCGTCATCTGGCCGGTCAATATGAGGCTAGAATATTGTACTTTTCGGGTATCAAAACCAAATTTTTTTGGTAACCAGTATCCTTCATAAAACTTAGTGAAGCGACTCTCGAAGTGCTTTTGCGGATAGGGTATCCAGCCGTACTCGTCAGCCAGAACTTGCATAGCCTCTTCTTTTATATAAGGAAAATAATTCAGCGGTTTTACCACCTGAACCCTTTGAATATATCTTAAATAGAGTTTGTGCCTTAAAACACTACTAAAAGGATATGTTTTCATTGGGTTGGTCCCAAAGCGCTTGCGTATATCGCGTATTTGAGCCATATCTGTGCCGTAATATATCCACTCTAGAGGGTTTCGCACACATTCAGTAGAAATATTCCCTCCGTTTAAGATATATTTGATTTTGTATTTCGCAGCGAAGTTATACAGGGTTGCAACGAACGCATGGTCTTGTGGAACGTCAATATTCGAAACACCAGCTTTAAAATACGCAAGCTGGAAATCCTTCATCTCTTCCCAATTTATCACTTCGGTATAAAGATCAAGCCCTAATTTTTCGATCATAACATTTATGTTGTTAACGGCTATTTGTGAGTTCCACCCGCCATCAACATGAAAGACCAAAGGACGCAAACCGTATTCTTTTACAGCGACATGAAGTAAATAAGAACTGTCAGCTCCACCACTCATTCCAATGATGCAATCGAAATCACGATTTTTGCCATCTTCTTTAATTTTGGATATTGTTTTTTTTAGCTCGATATCGCCACGTTCATCAGTAAACCAGTTTGGCTTAACATTTTGCTCAAAGTCATTACAGTGATCACACACGCCGTTTTCATCAAACACGATTTTAGAATCTGTTGTGTCCATCACACAACGCGTACAAATCTGAAAATTTTCCATTAATTTATCCATTACTAGCGCTAAGCTTTGACATATTCTTTGTATTTTGGGTGTGCACTCCTGTACACCTATCTACGAAACCATTGATAATAACATGGCAGCGACAGACTACCATAATAATTGAAGACATCTTAATCTGATGTTAACTAGAGCGTGTTTATCTTTATTCATAAATTGTGTGTGCGGTTTTTTTGAGTCAGAAAATCGCAAATGTACTGCGGTTTGATATACCACAATTAAGTGTATTTATGAGTGCGCGGCTAAAAAATAAATAATCATAAGCACGCTCTAGTGCTTCGTTTATCACCGATATTTACTTCATTTCGTTGATTGAAGTTTGAATATTGTAATATTTTCTACGGTGCGACATAGGGAAGCGACGCTTAGGTTAGCATTATTGGTTTGGAGGTTAATATAAAAAAGCGAAGAGTGAGTTGTCAGCTTCGAATTGCCTGAAAACAAAGTAGAAATAAAGGCAGGTACACGCACTCAAATTACATGTGTATAAATGTATGCTAGAGTGGAAATAGTTGCATAGCAAAGCATTACGTTTTTCTTTGAAAAGCATATTTAGCTGAAGTTAATATGCAAGAGTAGTTCAAGTTACGTATTGAGTGAATAGAATGAAAACGATATTTATAGCTGGACACCAAGGAATGGTTGGCTCTGCATTAGTAAGAGAGCTTTCAAAACGACCAAGAACACATATTATTACTCGAAGTAGAAGTGAACTGGATTTAACACAGCAACAGGAAGTCAGAGCCTTTTTTTCTCATAACCAAATTGACGAGGTATATTTAGCTGCTGGTAAGGTCGGGGGTATTTATGCAAATGATACATATCCTGCTGAATTCATCTATCAAAATTTAATGATTCAATCGAATATCATACATGAGGCGCATAAACACGACGTACAAAAATTACTCTTTTTGGGGTCTAGTTGCATTTATCCAAAATTTGCTGAGCAACCAATCGTTGAAAGTGCGCTTTTGACTGGGCAGCTCGAAAAAACCAATGAACCATACGCAGTTGCGAAAATTGCTGGAATTAAGCTGTGTGAAAGTTACAACCGTCAATATTCACGTGATTATCGATCAGTAATGCCGACTAATCTTTACGGACCAAACGATAATTTCCATCCCAAGAACTCTCACGTAATCCCCGGTCTTCTGCGCAGATTTCATGAAGCTGCACAACGAGGTGATAATGAAGTAATCGTGTGGGGTAGTGGCAAGGCACGACGTGATTTCTTGCACGTAGATGATTTGGCACTAGCGTGCATTAATGTGTTAGAAGCCGATAGTAATTTGTATGATTCACTAACACAACCGATGATGAGTCATATAAACGTGGGGTCAGGTAGAGATTATAGCATTGAAGAGTTGGTGCTAACGCTAGCTAAAGTAACTAACTTTCAAGGAGATATAGTTTGGGATCGCTCAAAGCCAGATGGCACGCTGAGAAAATTAATGGATACCTCGCAAATCACGGCGCTAGGTTGGTCATTTAAACACAATCTTGAAGAAGGGTTAATGGCAACGTATAAATGGTACTTGAACAATGAATGTTCAGTGTCAAAATAAACCTTCACTTATATTTTCGCAGCTTTTGCATAATGAGTAGTTTTGTAAACTGCTTTATTTATTTTTGTTCGTTTAAAACAGTGCTGTTAGTTTGTATACTCAGTATTTTATTGTTCGTTAGGACGCACTCTGCCCTCATTTTACAAAGGAATATTCTATGAAACCAGTTGTGTTAGCTGGAGGCTCTGGCAGTCGACTTTGGCCTAAATCACGCGCCGCCCTTCCAAAGCAGTTTTTGTCCTTAACCTCACAAAATACTATGTTACAAGATACCGTGATGCGGTTAGATGGGATTAGAGCACAGGACCCTATTTTTATTTGTAACGAGGATCATCGATTTCTGGTAGCTGAACAGTTGCGCCAAAAAGGCATTTCTCACAGTGGCATTTTGCTTGAACCGATTGGTCGCAACACTGCCCCTGCAATTGCTTTGGCTGCGCTTCATGCTACTAAAAATGAAGAGGATCCATTACTACTGGTACTCGCAGCAGATCATCTTATTAAAGATCAAGCGGCGTTTCATACCGCAATCAAGAAGGCTGAAGTACTTGCAAATCAAGGTAATTTGGTTACTTTCGGCATTGTCCCTGATGCACCTCATACGGGATATGGCTACATAAAATCTGGGAATGCGCTAGATGTGGGTTTTATCGTTGATGAATTTGTTGAAAAGCCCGATGCCGTGACGGCCAAATCTTATGTAGAATCAGGTAAGTATTATTGGAATAGCGGCATGTTTATGTTCAGGGCTAGTCGTTATCTTGAAGAGCTTAAAAAACATAGCCCTGAAATATTCGAAGTATGCGAACAAGCAATTGACACAGAAACACCAGATCTGGACTTTATCAGAGTAGATAGAAATATATTTACTACCTGCCCTGATGATTCAATAGATTACGCAGTGATGGAATTCACCTCCAGTGCTGCCATGGTTCCTCTTGAGGCTGGGTGGAGTGACGTTGGTAGTTGGACTTCACTTTGGGAAACTGCAGAAAAGGACGATAATGGAAATGTTTGTGTTGGTGACACAATATTAGAGAATACAAACAACAGTTATATTAATGCTGAGCAGCGTCTTGTATCAGTGATTGGGTTGAACGACGTCATTGTGATAGAGACAAAAGACGCTGTAATGGTGGCGCATAAAGATGATGCACAAAGTATTAAAAATGTTGTAAACCGATTGAAATCGGAAAAACGTCCAGAGTTTGAATTTCACCGTGAAGTTTTCCGCCCTTGGGGTAGTTATGACTCCATTGACAATGGCTCAAGATTTCAGGTTAAGCGTATTTGTGTCAAGCCAGGTGAAAAGCTGTCTGTTCAAATGCACCATCATAGAGCTGAGCACTGGATTGTAGTGTCAGGTAGTGCCAATGTCACTATCAATGATAATACAAAGTTAGTTACAGAAAATGAGTCTGTGTATATCCCTATTGGTGCCATACATGCTTTGGAAAACCCAGGGAAAATACCGCTTGAACTTATTGAAGTCCAGTCTGGAAGCTATTTAGGGGAAGATGATATAGTGCGCTTCTCCGATAGGTATGGTCGCGCCCCTTCACAGACATAGTTAAGAGCAGAATTTGTTACTAGTATCTTCAATATGAAATTGATGCTCTCAACATACTACGAGACTTTATGCTATATCTGCCCCCTTTTATATTTTGGGGACCCTTATTATTTATGGCAGGTTTTGTCTTAGATTCACTGCCATTATAATGAGTGAGAAGCAAAAAAATGATTCAACAAGAAATTAAAAAAAATGGAGTAGAACTCAACTCAGATGAAGTTGACCTAGTAGACCTGATATTTGACATAAAAGGTCGGTGGAAAACGTTAGTATTCGTGACCTTCATAGGGGCTTTATTGTCTATTATTTTATCTTTAATCTTACCCAAAGAATATTCGAGTTCTGTAGAGTTTTCGTTACCTACTGACGCAGATGTACTTGAGTTAACAAACCATTCACTCATAGAATTTGACAAGGAAGATGTATTTCTCCGATTCTTTAACAAGTTAAAAGCTGTCGATAACTTTACTAGCTTCCTTAAAGAAAATAACTTATTACAGCAGCTTTACCCAGAAGCGACGGAATCTGAAAGCATTTTAATTTCTAAAAGCGTCAGTGGCCTCTTTTTCAATGTTTTAGAGCAGAAGTCTACAAACCCTCCAGATCTTCAATTCCCAACAAAAGTGAGTATTCAGTTTACCCACACTGATGAAGCACTTTTAGTGAATATCTTGAATGAGTATGTAAAGTTCACAGCAGATGGGTTGCTATCAGAGATATCAACGCAATCTAATGCGATTAGAGCAATAAAAGTAGAAGAGCTAAATGAGCGAATGATTGCCTTACGTGAAGCTGCTCAACTAGAACGCCAGCGTCAGATTGCATTATTGGAAGAAGCAAATTCTCTAAAGTTATCTCAACTACACCAAAGATATGATTTGGTTTTGGAAAAAAGTAAGAAAAATAATGTAACTCAAATTTTAGAGGCAAAAGAAGCACTACAAATTGCCCAAAAGCTAAACATAAAACTACCTACTTCAATAAGTGACTTTGGTAATACCGAAAGGGATATTCCTCTAACAAATGTTAATATTTCAGAAAACTTTTCACTTCCTCTTTTTCTTATGGGGACAACTTACCTTAATTCGTTGATCGAAGCTTTAGAAAGTCGTAAAAACCAAGAGTTTTATGTTGAAGCGCTAAATGAGATTGAATCCGAAATTCAACGCATTAAAGACGATAAGTTACTAGAAAGTCTTAAGAGTAGGGTTTCAGACGATAATCATATTGAAGAATTAACTGAAATCAAATCAAAACTTCGAGAGCTAAAACGTGTACAGCTGAAGTTCAAGGCTGGAACAATGCCGATAACTATTGCTAAATCAGCCATACAAAGCGGTGAGGCATATGCGCCCGATAATGTGGTTATTGTAGTGATTGGTACGCTCGCTGGGTGTTTTATTGGAGCTATTATTTGTTTACTTATGGCCGCGTTAGAAAGGAGAAAGTTACTTCCTAGTTAAGACTGGTTTCTTGAGAGTGTTTCGTGTATGAACAAACAAAGATAACTTAGTCAGTTATAGAGTTATCTGAAAAGAATATAGTCTATCCATATATCTCACTACGTTAATTGTAGATGGTATTTCACCGACTAAGCGAAAGGCTACCAGCGACAAGAAACCAACAACGAGTAATACTCACACACTCCCTATAATTCTTCCCGAGCTTGAACGAATTTAATCATTGAAAAGAAGGTTAATGAATTGCGATCTGTTTGCGGTTTATAATGATATTTAGATAAGAGAGAAAATATGCCTTTGAACCCAATATTACAGCAAGCTCTTCTTCGGTGAATGGACTAGAAATAGTAAAAAATTGAAGTGGGAATGCGCGAGGGGCATTTATGTGCTGCTGGTGGTTCACAATGACTTTGCTAGTACAAAGCCAGAAGGCGGAATTACTTAGATACTAAAGGCATCTGGTAGTGGTTATACGTAAGGGTATTCAGGATAAACCAAGTATGAAAGATTTATCTCAATCCACATTGGCTGTTGTTGGGCTAGGTTATGTAGGGTTACCACTTGCTGTAGAGTTTGGAAAGTATTTTCGGACTATAGGGTTTGATATTAGTGAAGAGAGAATTCAAGAACTTAATAATGGAATTGATTCCACACTAGAAGTTGAGCCGGCAACTTTGAAATCCCTCGACAAACTTACATACAGCTGTGAACTATCTGATATAGCTAGTGCGAACGTTTTCATTATTACTGTTCCAACGCCAATTGATGAGAATAATGCGCCAGATCTTACATCTTTGAAAAAAGCATCTGAGGCTGTAGGAAAAATTCTTAAAAAGAATGATGTAGTCATTTACGAATCTACTGTTTTTCCAGGAGCCACAGAAGAAGTATGTATACCTATCATTGAGAATATTAGTGGTTTTAAATTTAATACAGATTTTTTTGTGGGATACTCTCCTGAGCGAATAAACCCAGGGGATAAAGTTAATACATTAACGACTATTACGAAAATTACATCAGGTTCTAATGAGGAAACCGCTACTTTTGTGGATGAGTTATACCAGGTAATCATAACTGCGGGAACACACAAGGCCTCTTCAATAAAAGTAGCAGAAGCTGCAAAGGTAATTGAAAATACACAAAGAGATTTGAACATTGCTGTTATTAATGAGTTTGCAAAAATATTCAATCGATTGCATATCGATACTGAAGAAGTTCTCGATGCCGCAGGAACGAAATGGAATTTCCTAAAATTTAAACCTGGACTAGTTGGTGGACACTGTATTAGCGTCGACCCATATTACTTAACTTACAAAGCAAAAGAGGTTGGTTATAACCCAGAAGTTATATTAGCGGGACGACGTATTAATGACGGTATGGGAATGTATGTTGTCACTCAACTAGTCAAAGCTCTCGCTAGCAGAAAAATAACCATAGATGAAGCAAGAGTCCTTGTTATGGGTTTTACCTTCAAAGGCGACTGTCCTGATGTCAGAAATACCAAAATCATTGACATTGTCACGGAGTTGAAAGATTACAGCATGTCTGTAGATGTTTATGATTCATGGGCAAACCCAGAAGAAGTTAAGCATGAATATGGAGTCGAATTAATAAAAGAACTCAAGTTGGGAACTTATGATGCTTTAATTCTTGCCGTCGATCATAGTGAAACAAAGAAAATGGGGATTGATGCAGTAAGAGCCCTAGGAAAAGAAAACCATGTGGTATATGACGTCAAACACGTGTTTGGTATTCATGATTCAGACTTGAGGCTGTAACAGATGAAAAACTTCGCACTTATAGGTGCATCCGGTTATATAGCACCACGCCACATGAAAGCAGTTCAGGAAACCAATAATCATTTGAGCGTGTGCTACGATATAAATGATTCTGTAGGCATTATTGATAGTATTTCTCCCGCCAGCGAGTTTTTCACTGACTTTGAACGCTTTTACGACTATGCATATCGATTGAAGCGAGATGACCGTACCAAATTAGATTTTGTAAGTGTTTGCTCTCCAAATTATCTACACCTCTCTCATATCACCGCAGGTTTGCGGTTGGGGTGTGATGTTATATGTGAAAAGCCTTTAGTTCCTTCATTAGAAGATTTAGATGAGCTTGTGCTAGTAGAAAAGGAAACTGGTAAGCGAGTATTCAACATTTTACAGTTGCGTCATCATCAAGCCTTAATTGACTTGAAGAATAAAGTAGCAGAACAGCAAAGCGGCGATAAGTACGAAGTTGAACTTACTTATATCACTTCTCGAGGTAAGTGGTACATGGAAAGTTGGAAAGGAGATCCTCGTAAATCCTATGGAATAGTAACTAATATTGGTGTCCATTTCTTTGATATGCTGCATTTCATTTTTGGTAAATTGCAAAGAAACGATGTGCACATTATGAATGAGAATAAAGCATCGGGTTTTCTAGAATATGAAAAAGCGAGAGTGCGTTGGTTCTTGTCAATTGATGCAAAAGATTTGCCTGGTGTCGTGAAAGGCAAGCAACCTACCTATCGCTCTATCACGGTTGATGGAGGCGAGATAGAGTTCTCTGGAGGCTTTACTGATTTGCATACTGTTAGTTATCAAAAAATCCTAGCTGGTGAGGGATATGGTATCGAAGACGCGCGTCATTGCATTGAAACAGTAAACTGTATTCGTAATAGTCCAATCATAAAAGGTACTGAACAGGAATTGCATCCATTTACAAATAAGATCATTCGCTCATGAGTAATTACTATGTACATGAGAGCGCTATCATCGACGATGGTGCCTTTATAGGTGATGGCTCTAGAATTTGGCACTTTACTCATGTCTGCGCAGGTGCGCGTATCGGAAGAGGAGTTTCTCTGGGACAAAATGTGTTTGTTGGCAATAAAGTAAATGTTGGTGACAAGTGTAAAGTGCAAAATAACGTGTCAATTTATGATGGTGTTTATTTAGAAGAGGAGGTTTTCTGTGGTCCCAGCATGGTATTTACCAATGTATATAATCCTCGCTCCGGTATAGAACGCAAGAATGAGTATCGACAGACATTGGTGAAACGCGGAGTAACGTTGGGCGCCAATTGTACCATTGTATGTGGTGTAACAATCAATGAGTATGCCTTTGTCGGAGCGGGTGCAGTCATTAATAAAGATGTTAAAGCATACGCCCTGATGGTGGGGGTTCCTGCCAATCAAGTTGGTTGGATGAGTGAGTTTGGTGAACAGTTAGAATTACCTATTACGGGTAATGGAAAGTGTAAATGCCGACACTCTGGAGTAACTTACGTATTGAATGATGGACAATTGAGTAAAGAGGGCTGAGTTGCAATTTATTGATTTAAAACGCCAATATGACTACCTCAAGAAAAAAATTGATGCTCGAATACAAAGTGTACTTGATGATGGCAACTATATTTTGGGTGCAGAAGTACAAGATCTTGAGTTCCAACTAGCTCGGTTTGTTAACACCAAGTATGCTATTACTTGCGCGAATGGTACTGATGCATTGCAATTGGCACTTATGGCGATCGGTGTGAAGCCTGGTGATGCGGTTTTTTGCCCTACGTTTACTTTTTTTGCGACCGCAGAAGCGATAGCCTTTTTGGGTGCTACGCCTGTTTTTGTCGATGTGGATGCTACTAGTTTTAATATCTGTACTACTGATTTGCGTAAAAAAACTAGAGCAAGTCTTATTAGAAAAAAAGCTAAAGGCAAAGGCCATAATTGCAGTAGATTTGTTTGGTTTACCTGCCGATTATCCTGCAATTGAAATGTTATCGAATGAGTTTGGATTGAAAGTTATTGAAGACGCTGCGCAGGGCTTTGGCGGAAACATCAATGGCAAACGTGCAGGCTGTTTTGGTGATATAGCAACTACCAGCTTTTTTCCCGCCAAACCTCTTGGTTGTTATGGTGATGGCGGAGCTCTATTTACGAATAGTGACGAACTAGCCATGCTAATTCGTTCATATGCTATTCATGGTAAAGGTACTGACAAATACGACAATGTTCGAATTGGAATGAATAGTCGCCTTGATACCATTCAAGCAGCTATCTTACTTGAAAAGCTCTCTGTATTTGAAAATGAACTAGATGCTCGTAACCGAATTGCAGCACGTTATAGTCAAGCCTTGGGCAAAAAGTATAAGGTCCCGCAACTGCCAGAACGCTACTTTAGCTCTTGGGCTCAGTACACATTGGTGTCTAATGAGCGTAATGTGGATATTCAAAAGCTCAAGGATGCAGGTATACCAAGTATGATTTACTATAAAACTTGTATGCATCAGCAAACGGCGTTTGCGAATGAAGTAAGCTCAAAACAGTCATTCCCTATTGCCACAAAATTGTCTAAACAAGTGTTTAGCTTACCCATGCATCCTTATCTAAGCCCAGAAGAGCAAAATCTAATTTGCGACACTCTTCTTTGTGATGGATAAGGTATTTCATCCATGTTGAATCGCTTACTACCCCGAAGTGAATTCGTACGTAATGTGTTAACACTGATAACGGGTACCACGATTGCGCAAGCAATCCCCATCGCAATTGGTCCCATTCTTACCCGAATTTACACGCCGGAAGAGTTTGGGTTATATGGAATTTTTATTGCAATTGTCTCTATTGTTTCCGTTGTTGCAACGGCGCGTTATGAGTTAGCTATAATTCAACCAAAACTAGATAAAGATGTTAATCATTTAGTCGCCTTGTCTATCTCAGTAGCTACATTTATATCAATGGTTGCACTGGTTCTTGTACTTTTGTTCGATCAAGATATCGCTGATTTTGTAGATAATCAGGATATAAAACCTTGGCTGTACTTTGTTCCAGTAAGTGTGTTTTTGGTTGGCGTATTTCAAAGTTGCAACTATTGGCACAGTAGGCTGAAACGGTATGCCGCTATCTCTAAAGCCAAAGTCGCACAAAGTGCGGGTAACGTGAGTATTAACCTTGTTGCAGCACCACTACAAGTTAACGGATTAGGGTTGATATTAGGCCATGTTTTGGGCCAGATAGTTGCAGTAATAGTGGTGCTAAAGCATCTGATTAGGTCTTGTCGTAAGAAGAATGTGACTTCTGTGGTTAGATGTATTGCGCTAGCAAAGCGATATCGAAATTTCCCCCTTTGGTCTACACCAGGGGCCTTGTTAGATAGTGCATCAATGCAACTTCCAGTTCTCCTTATTTCACGTTTTTTTGATGTGGCTACAGCTGGCTTTTTTAATTTCACCTATCGTTATATCGGTGGGCCACTGGCTTTGGTATCTCAGGCATTAGCACAAGTTCTATTGCAGAAGATATCAACAGAAGACCACCGTCAAGTTTACCCTTTTGTCCTGTTGGTTCTTCGCCGGTTGTTATTGGCTTCTATCCCCTTTGTTGGTGTCATTTATTTTTTTGGGGAGTTTGTTTTTGGCTTAGTTTTCGGTGAGGCCTGGCGCGTTGCAGGTCAGTATGCTTCAATTCTTATTTTTTCTATTGCTGTACGTTTTATTGTTTCACCGCTGTCTATGGTCCTAACTCTTGAACGGAACGTGAAGCTTGGCGTGTGCTGGCAGGCTATGTATTTCGTCAGTGTTACAAGTACATTAATTGTTGTAAGTGATTGGACAATAATGGACTTTCTCGTCGCTTTCGTTATTCAAGATGTCGCACTTTACGGTATTTATTTGTGTATTATTCTCTTGGCTTCCAAAAGGATGACGACATGTGTGGAATAAGCGGCGGTTGGTGGAGTAGGCCGTCAGACCAACTTGAAAAAAAAATACAGGCTTCTCTGGATAAAATGGAACATAGAGGTCCAGATGACAATGGTTATGTATTGCTTCCTTGTGATAGTGAAACGGTAGTTTTCGGTCATACGCGACTTTCTATAATTGATTTGTCGAGTGGTGGTCATCAGCCAATGCTTACTCCTGACAGCCGTTATACGATGGTTTTTAACGGTGAAATTTATAATTATTTAGAATTAAGGGGTGAGCTACAAGAAAAAGGTATTGAATTCACTACTCAGTCAGATTCAGAAGTATTGCTTCAAGCTTTTATTCATTGGGGAAAGGAATGTTTGCAGCGATTAGATGGCATGTTCGCTTTTATAGTATTTGACACGCAAGACAAAACTCTGTTTTGTGCTCGTGACCCGTTTGGTATCAAACCTCTTTTCTATCGCGCAGAGAAAGACTGTTTTGTCTATTCTTCTGAATTACCATCTTTGCTGGCATTGTGTGAGGAAGTTGCACAACCCAATCTTCAAAGAGCATATGACTATCTGGTTTATGGTGAATATGACTCCAATAGCGATACTTTCATTGATGGAGTAAAGCAACTTCGCCCAGCTCAATATATGACAATGAAAGTTGGCGATACTAGCTCTATCAATGTTTCTACTTGGTGGAGAGCTGAGGACGTTCCTCTAAGTAATATGACCTATGAGCAGGCTGTTACTGAAGTAAGAACTGCATTTTTAGATAGCGTTCGATTGCAACTTCGTTCTGATGTTCCTTTAGGCGTTGCGCTGTCAGGCGGCATTGATTCTTCATCAACAGTGTGTGCAATGCGTAAAGTTGCTCCAGAAGCTGATATCCATACTTTTTCATTTGTAGCCGAAGATAGTGATCTGTCAGAAGAAAAATGGGTTGACAGAGTTAACGCATTTATTGGAGGGAAGCCAAACAAAGTAGTAGCTACTGGGCACGAGTTAGCCAATGATCTTGATAAGATGATTAAGGTGCAAGGAGAACCTTTTGGCTCAACCAGCATATATGCTCAGTATCGTGTTTTTTGTTTAGCTAAAGCTGCTGGTATTACAGTAACTCTCGATGGGCAAGGAGCAGATGAGCTATTGGCGGGATATGATGGATACCCAGGACAGCGTTTAAAAAGCCTACTTGATAATGGACAAGTAATTGGTGCAGTGAAATTTCTTAATAACTGGAGAAAATGGCCAAACAGAAGCCTTAAACAAGGTTTGGCATATCTTGGTCAAGTACTACTTCCTGATTTTGTATATAGCTCTTTTCGACAACTCAGTGGGAAAGGGGCAAAGCCCGCGTGGTTGAATATGGCTAATTTGATACAACAAGGCGTTGTAGCAAAAGAGAATAGGATAAAGCCTAGTGCATCAATTAAAGGTAGGCGTGTGACTTCCTATTTGAAATACACATTATCTCGAAGGAATTTGCCCGCTTTACTTCGCCATGCTGATAGAAACGCAATGGCGTTTTCAATAGAGAGTCGAGTGCCATTTTTAACTCTTCGGTTTGCAGAGCTTTTACTTTCATTGCCCGAGCCGTTCTTAATTTCAGATAAAGGCGAAACCAAGCATGTTTTTAGAGATGCAATGCGAGGTATAGTACCAGATGATGTTTTAGATAGAAGAGATAAACTGGGGTTTAGTACTCCTGAAAAGGATTGGTTAATGGGTATGAAGGAAACGGTTCGCCGGTGGTTAAATGAGTCTGAGAACATTCCCTTTATAAACACTAAAATTATGCTTCAAGAGTTTGACCAAATTATAGCAGGTGAGAAAGACTTCAGTTGGCAAGTGTGGCGCTGGGTAAACTATTGCCGATGGTATAAATTATTTATTGAACGACAGAATGTTTAATAATGACAGTTCATTCTAAGACGCGAGCGGTAGAGTTTAAGCCGTATTGGGGTTTGGCAATATGAACACCGCGTTAACAAAACGAAAGTTAGATTATAGCAGCTTTCCTGTTTTATTGATGGCCATGGCTCTTTTGAGAGGAGCGCTCGATCTTGCTTATTTGGGGTTTATTAACCCTGTTTATGAAGAGCATTTTCTATCGTTTAAATATAATTATAATCCTACCCAGTATTTTCTTTCTTGGCTCTGTTATTTACTCTGTAGCGTCACATTACGTGGCCGCTTGATTGAATTTGTTGACTTTTTTTTACTATTTACAGTCATAATATTGATCGCGCCTATTACGAGTGTATGGGGAATGGATGTACAGAGACCTATTGAGCCATTGGCGGCTACATTGTTTGCTTTTTTCATCTTGCTCATTTTTAGTCGCTCAAGGATTATAAAAGCTCCATATTTTCCAACTATCAAGAACAGTCGAATTTTCCTTCTGATAATATCTTGGATACTAGTTGCCTTTTTGATTACTTGGTTTATTTATTCAGGTGGCGCTTCCACTCTTAATTTCGATCCTAATAAAGTCTATTTATTTAGAGAAGCCAATTCTAAAATAGTGGACGTGGGATTTCTCGCCTATCTAAATTTATGGGTGCAGAAGTTTTTCATTATTTTTCTAATCGTGTATTCATTGTACAAAAGACAATTCTTAGTATTAGTGCTATTGCTAATTATCCAAGTTTTTTTTTATGGGGTGACGACTCATAAGATAATTTTATTTTTACCATTGATGTCTATTGGAGTTTGGTATTATTTTCGAAGAACGGATAATTTGGCAACGCTCCCAATGGTTATCTTCATCGTTATTGTACTGGCTTACACCATCTACAAGTATTATGGTATTGAAATGCCAGCGGCTATGTTAATTAGAAGAACATTTTATGTCCCTGCAGGTATGACGTTCGAATGGTTTAGCTTCTTCTCTGAAAACCCTATGGTCTATTGGTCAGATGAAGCACTCTCGTTATTATTCGAATATCCATACGATAGGCCAATTCCTTATGTGGTTGGAATTACTCTGGAAAATGAGGATCTGGCTGCAAATAATGGTTTGGTAAGTGCGGGCTATGCCCACGCTGGATGGTTTGGCATCTTTATTTACGCACTTGTTCTAGGTTATATCGTGCGGATTATTAATGTTTTCTGTCGGAAGGGAATTCCCTTATGGATGGCTTTAGCATTAACTATTGGACCAATCAAAACAGCACTAACTGATAGTGATTTACTGACCTCAATAACAAGCCACGGCCTCTTATTTTCTGTCATTATTATCATCCTATTTAGAAATCGTGGTGCTAGTGAATAGTAATGTTAGGTAGATTTAGATGTATAAACTTGAGGCAATATAGAGAATAACATGAGTTCAACTAGTAAAGCATTACCTACTAGGCCTATGAAAATCATAATGCTGTGCGATTTTTATAATGAAAACCTTGAGTATCAAGAAAATCTACTGACTAAATACTATACTAAATACGGTCATGATGTAACAGTCATCTGTTCAACATACGAGTCGGTTTTCGACTACTATTCGGGAAAGCACAACAAAAATATTCCTGCAAAAACTTACTACGATGGAAAGGCTAAAATCATCAAGTTAAGATACTCATGGAATATAATGAATAAATTGCGTCGCTATACATCAATCAAGAGAATTTTGGAGCAGGAAAAGCCAGATTTAATATATGTTCATGACGTTATGTTTAACATGCTTGAAGCGACGTCATATATGAAAAAGCACCCTAGTGTAAGAATGATAATGGACTATCATGCAGATTACAGTAACTCAGCGAGGAATTGGCTGAGTTTAAAGGTTCTTCATGGTTTACTTAGAAAGTGGTGCCTAGACAAAGCTCGCCCTTATATTTCATGCATTTTTCCAATTGTTCCTGGAAGCAAAAAGTTTCTGCATGAGGTTTATAAAGTTCCGCTTAGTGAGATGGAAGTTTTACCTTTAGGGGCTGATGTTGACCTAGGACGATTAGCGAGACAATCTTTAAACCTAGCTAACCTTCGGAAGGCGTATAATCACACCAAAGATACGAAATTAATCTTCACCGGTGGTAAACTCGAGCCCAGAAAGCAGACCGAACTTTTAATTGATGCGGTGGATTCACTTAGACGTAATGATGTGCGCTTGGTTATTATTGGACAATCTGCCCAAGATGATAAAGGCTATTATCAAATGCTAAAAAATAAAGCTAAAGATAATCCATATATATACTTTGCTGGATGGCAAGATAAAGTGGGAGTATATGAACATCTTGCAATAGCAGACATTGCAGTTTTTCCAGCTAGCCAGTCAATTCTTTGGCAGCAAGCTATAAGTATGGGGTTGCCATTGGTGTGCGGGAATACTGGTGAGCAAAGTATTGAGTATCTCAATTTGCATGGCAATATTGTAATTCATCAAGCTAAGGAAATTTCGGTAGATAGTTATCGCCATTCACTTGAAAAACTACTCGATGATGAAACTGCGCTCAAACGTATGGGAGAAGGGGCAAAAAAAGTCTCAGAGACTAGTTTAGACTGGAATAACCTTATCAATAGAACCTTGCGTTACAATACAGCTCTAGAAAAGTGAGTTTGGGTATAATGTGACTTTCAGCGCTTGTACTTTCTGCTCGTTTATGCCCTTCCAAAACGCTGCGGCCAACATGGATAAGTTGCAGTATTTATAAGTTTTAACCTCTCCTCAGATAGTTTACTATAGTCGTATTAGTTCGTCGTTTTTCAATTTGCGCATTCTATAATCCATTATGTTAAATACTCCGTTCTCCCCGTGGCCTAGTTTCACTGAAGAAGAAGCAAATGCCGTACAAGAAGTACTGCTGTCCAATAAAGTAAATTATTGGACAGGCGAACAAGGTCGAAAATTTGAGAAAGCTTTCGCTGCATGGAGTGACTGTGAATACGCAGTAGCTGTGGCCAATGGAACCCTAGCGTTAGATCTGGCCCTGAAAGCGCTGGATGTGGGGCCTGGAGACGAAGTCATAGTTACACCTCGTACCTTTTTAGCATCGGTTTCTTCTGTGGTAACTGCGGGAGCAACACCGGTCTTCGTTGATGTAGATGAAAATACTCAGTCAATAACCGCTGAAACGATTGCTCCAGCCGTAACGAGTAAGACTAAAGCAGTAATTGTTGTGCATCTCGCCGGTATGCCTGCTCCCATGGAAGATATCATGGCGTTATCTGCCAAGTTCAATTTCTACGTGATTGAAGATTGTGCCCAAGCGCATGGAGCAAAGTATAAAGGGCGTTCTGTTGGGTCTATTGGGCATGTGGGAGCGTGGTCTTTTTGCCAAGATAAAATAATGACGACGGGTGGTGAAGGCGGCATGGTGACCACCAATGATAAAAAACTGTGGTCAAAAATGTGGTCTTTTAAAGATCATGGTAAGAGCTTTGAAGCGGTTTACGAACGCCAACATCCACCAGGTTTTCGCTGGCTCCATGAAACATTCGGGACAAATTGGAGATTGACGGAAATGCAATCTGCTATTGGCCTAATTCAGTTACAGAGAATGTCAGACTGGCATCGCGCTCGATGTCACAATGTACAGCGAATAAGTGATGTAGCCAAACGTTTCTTGGGTGTTCGTTTAACTAAATTAAACTCAGACACTGAGCATGCCTGGTACAAGTTGTATATGTTTGTTCAGCCCGAATACCTTAATGAAAGTTGGTCTCGTGACAAAATAGTAGAAGAGATTGTCACTCAAGGAGTGCCGTGTATGCCGGGAAGTTGTTCAGAGGTCTATTTAGAGAAGGCGTTCAATGGTACAGGGTGGCGTCCAGAAACACGACTACCAGTTGCTCAGCGACTGGGTGAAACCAGTTTAATGTTTTTAGTTCATCCGACGTTGACAGAACAAGAAATTCAAACCACTTGTAGAGTGGTTGAGTCTGTATTTAGCCAAGCATTTCATAGCTAGTAAATAGCTTCAGAAACGGTATATGTAATGAAGATACTACTATTTAAGTTGTTAGAAGTTTCCCGTACTTGGAAGCGTGCAATTGCCTTAATGGTAGACTGTACTCTGATAGTGATTGCATTTTATCTTGCGCACTTTTTACGCCAAGGTAATTTGGACTACTGGTATAATCCATTACTACTTTCTACCCTAGCTGTAACACTCTTATCGACATTAATTGTCTGGTATCGAATAGGGCTTTACCGCACTATTATTCGTTACTTAGATACTAATGTATTGTACTTGGTGGCTACGGGGACCGTTATATCCGGAGCTATATTAGTTGCATCGAACTTCTTATTTGCGGCAAATATTTGGCGTTCAATCCCTCTTATATACGTGATTTTACTGTATTTTATGGTTACATGTTCGAGATTGTTCGTTCGTGAATTGATAAGTAACAAGAACATTAACGATAAAGATTCAGTCATTATTTATGGAGCAGGAGCGTCCGGTTCTCAATTATGTATGGCATTGCGCAGTGGGGCAGAGTTTAACCCCATAGCTTTTGTAGATGATGCGCCTGATATTCAAGGAAGTTTTGTTGCTGGAGTCAAAGTACATCATCCTAGCCAACTCAAAAAACTCGTGAGCCAATATAATGCGAACAAGGTACTGTTGGCCATACCAAGTTGCACACAAGTTCAGAAAAAGAGCATTATTCGAACCGTAGAGGCGCTTAAAGTTCAAGTGCTTACAATCCCTGGTTCTGCAGAACTAGTAAGTGGTAAGTGTAAAATAAGTGAATTGCGCAATATCGCAATTGAAGACTTACTCGGCAGAGATGCGGTACAGCCAGATCAAAAACTACTCAATAAGTGCATACGTGGAAAGCGAGTACTGGTGACAGGCGCTGGGGGCTCTATTGGCTCTGAGTTATGCCGGCAAATTGCAGAACTTAAACCTTCTTCACTAGTAATATTTGAGTTAAGTGAATTCAATCTTTATAACATAGAGCAAGAATTGGCCCGTGCATTTCCATCAATTACAATTAAACCGATTTTAGGAAGTGTCTTAGATAGCCAGTTGGTCAATAGAGTAATAACACAGTTCGATATCCAAACCATTTATCATGCGGCAGCTTACAAGCATGTCCCTCTTGTTGAGCTTAATACCGTAGCAGGTATTAGAAATAACGTGTGGGGAACCAAAATACTCGCTGAAGCAGCTATTGCCAATAATATTGAACATTTCGTATTAATTTCAACGGATAAGGCCGTGCGTCCAACCAACGTCATGGGTACTTCGAAGCGGTTAGCGGAAATGGTTTTGCAGTCATTAGCCAAAAAATCCGAGAAAACCGTTTTTTGCATGGTTCGATTTGGAAATGTATTAGGGTCCTCTGGATCTGTTGTTCCTTTATTTCAACGTCAAATTCAGTCTGGAGGTCCAGTTACTGTTACTCATAGAGAAATAACTCGCTTTTTCATGACAATCCCAGAGGCGGCTCAATTGGTCATTCAGGCTGGAGCAATGGCTGAGGGGGGAGATGTTTTCGTCCTTGATATGGGCAAACCTGTCAAGATAAGTGATTTAGCTGAAAAAATGATTTTATCTATGGGTCTTGATGTTAAGAGTCCAGAAAATCCTGATGGTGCAATAGAAATCGTCTATTCTGGATTGCGGCCTGGCGAAAAGCTCTACGAAGAGCTACTCATTGGTGATAACGTCGAAGGTACTCCCCACAAGCGAATTATGAAAGCAAATGAGGCCTATTTGTTTGAAGACGAGCTTAATACATTATTATCGTCATTAGATAATGCACTTGAATTAGGGGAAATGGACAAAGTCAGGGAGATATTGATTAATGCTAAGGCTGGGTATAACCCTCAGTCATCGCTGCAAGATTTGCTTTGGTGTCAACATAACGAGCCAGCAGTGACAAATGTTACAAACTTGGGAACATCCAAGAATCAATTGATTAAAGCAATAAATTAAGAAGTAGTTCTGTGCGCGCTAAGTTTACAATTTATAGCGTTGGAAGCGCACTAAATATAGCGTTGAGTTATGCTCTTCTCATAGTATTCTCTACGCATCTCAGTAAACCTGATTATGCAACCTACGGCTATTATACTGCGGTTATTGCCTTGGTTGTGATGGTGATTAATTTTGGGCACAAAGAAACACTTTTAAAAGCCTGTAGTCTGCAAAACATTTTTGTATTAAAACGAGTTTCTTTTACCTATTTTCTAGTGCAATGCACATTACTGCTAGTGTGCTGTATCTTACTGTTAATCGAACCGCAAATTGGTGTTGTTTTTTAACGGCTGTCGTCACTAATTGGCTATTGACCATTAATCATGTAAATAGAGGTCTTGGTGATTATTTCAAAGATGGCATCGCAACCGCTCTACACCGCTTACTATGGCTTATAGCATGCTTATTTTATATTTACGCAGAAGTAGACATAGGCTATTTGGATTTGTTTATTTTATCCTTACTAAGTTCGCTTGTTGCCATTTCTATACTCTTCCCAAAAAATGGAAAGCACTTTCTTAAATTGCCTTTTTTCATTCATTTATTGAAAAGGCGTTGCGTAATATTAACTCGCGATACAAACACACTGTTCAAATTTTTCTTGATTGAATTTGCCACCGTGGCCTATTTGAAAGTGGATATAGTGTTTTTGCGGCATTTTGACATTGATCAAGCAAAGGCTGCCGACTACTTTCTTTCTACACAGATTCTCGATGCATCTGTTATGCTTTTAACGCCCATAGGTTATTTCTTTTTTAATCAATATGCGAAGGAACTTCGCGGTGAGAAAATCGTTGCTAACAATCGTGGGAATGTTTCAATATTAAGATACATCGCTTTATTGGTTAGTCTGGTAGCGTTAGGGCAGCTGCTTTGGATGTTTATTGGTCAATGGTTACTGGTGACCATGTTTGAAAAATATCTTAATAGTTACGAGATAATCCTTGCGCTGTTGACTACGTTGTATCCTCTTGTCATAAATCTCATCGTATCAAGCTATATGATTCTACAGCACAAAGAAAAACAGTACATGAAGATATGCTTTATAGGTTTGGCTGTAAATGTAATGTTTAACTTACTTCTCATCCCATTGTTGGAAGTATACGGTGCTGTTTATAGCCGCCTTCTTACAGAGACCTCAATGACATTACTTCTTGTGCTTTATCTTAAGAGTCATAAGACAACTAATCGAGATAATAATGTTTTGGTATGATCACTTTCTTGCCAATGGTGGTGCAGAACAAGTTTCGCTTCAAATAAGTCAACACTTGGACATTACTGTGCATACTGCATGGGCTGATCCCGCTTTGTTTACTTCATTGAATGGGCACGAGCGTATCAATAGCCATAATCACGCTTTCAAGCAACACAAATTTCCCACATGGTCTTTGATGTCTTTTTATCGCTCTCAAAAGCCTAGGACTGACGCTCCATATTGGTTATTGACAGGTGTATTTTCACCATTGATGATGATCAACAAGCCAAAACATAAAATAGGCGTTATTTATTTTCATACCTTTCCGAGTTTTGTTCATGAAACCTATGAACAATTGAGTGCGAGTCACGGAAGGTTGAAGGCATTAGTATTCAGGGGAATGTGTAAGCTCTATACTCAATGGTTGAAAAAGGCGGTTGCTAAATCAAATAGAGTATTTGTGAATTCTCATAGTGTTCAAAAGCGCTTTAAGCAATATTTAGGGATTGATGCGGAAGTGCTATATCCCCCTGTAGAAGTCGGTGGATTAGAGCATTGCCCCACCAAAGGTTACTTTCTTTCAAGTGCCAGACTAGAACCTAATAAACAAGTAGAGCTTATTCTAGCAGCGTTTGAGAAGCGGCCAATGCATACCTTGTTTGTTGCTGGTGGAGGGACTTTATTACAGGAAATGAAGGCCAAATATGCTGACTGTAAAAACATTCACTTCTTGGGTTGGCAATCGCAATCGCAGATGAAAACGCTTTATAATTATAGTAAAGCATTGATATATTTGCCTAAAAATGAATATTTCGGTATTGCGCCAGTAGAAGCGATGGCGGCGGGTAAGCCTGTCATTTCGGTGGCTGAAGGCGGAATATTAGAAACAGTAACAGACCCTCGTTGTGGGAGTTTACTCAACCCGGGCTTTACTATGGATGACTTGTGTCACGCCATAGATACTTTATCAGTTGATGACGAAGAGGCTACATTTAGGCAGAAGCATGCGCGTCAATTTGATGCTGAATTGTTTTACCAGTCATTGACGACAGTTTTAACTAATTCGGAGTAGGAATGGCCTTAAGGCAACATTTGCTGATGTATGACTTCTTGTTTGTTAATGGCGGGGCTGAGGCGGTGTCATTACAATTGGTCAAAAGTAGAGAAGACATGGACTTATCTGTGGGGTTTATCAATTCTGATAATTTCCCAGAAGCGCCTTTAGAAGCTGAAAAGCTAATATCTTTGGGTAAATCCACCCGTATACTCGGTTGGCAAACCATCAAAACTAGCTGGTTATTTAAGTACAAAACAGGTTTTATTAATCGCTACGAAAAAGTAGTGTTTTCCGGCTCGAATACTCCGCTTGCAGTGCACAATCACATTGGCAAAGTTAACATTTTATATTGTCATACGCCTCCGAGATTTGTTTACGATCTTAAAGCACACTACCTGTCGACAGCGCCACTGTGGCAAAAAATACTACTTAAATGTCTGATAGCATGGTTTCAGCCACAATATGAAAAGGCTATTGGTAAAATGGATTTGGTCATAGCAAATTCACGTAATGTACAAGAACGCCTAAAACATTATCTTGGGATTAAATCCATAGTTATTTATCCTCCATGTGATACCAATAAATTTAAGTGGATGGGACAAGAGGATTTTTATCTATCTACCGCTAGGTTGGAGCCGTACAAGCGAGTTGATCTAATTGTTGAAGCTTTTCTTAAAATGCCCCAAAAAAACTTAATTATAGCGTCTGGAGGTTCGCAACTGGAAAGGCTTAAAACTCTCGCAAAGGGAGCCAAAAACATTCATTTTACAGGCTGGTGCGATCAATCAACTCTGATAGATCTTATGGGAAGATGCACTGCTAGTATTTATTTGCCGATGAATGAGGATTTCGGTATGTCTCCCGTCGAATCAATGGCCGCAGGTAAGCCTGTGATAGGTGTTGCTGAAGGTGGGATATTAGAAACAATAGTAGAAAATAAAACGGGAGTTTTGTGCCCTTCAGATCCCACAAATGAAGATATCATAAATGCCGTTAATTATCTTTCTAAGGATACTGCAGCTTCAATGCGAGAAGATTGTGAAAAGCAAGCCGATAAGTTCTCTGCAAAGCGTTTTCATCAATCTATAGATGCGCTTTTAGATTGTTCAAAAGAACAATTGCAGGATACTGCTAGCAAGGTTGATGCGACGTCGACATAGTATAAAAAGTTGTGCTCTAGGTATTTGTTTCAGCTTTCAAAGTTAGAATAGTTCCGATTGGAAATTTCTCATTAAATTGTTTTGCTACATCGCCACTACCATAGAGAACAGCGAAATTATTACTGTAGGGCCAACTGGCATAAGGAACACTCTTATCTATGCGTTTGATTCTCATCGACTGCATATTGTCGCCAACAACTATCCAATAATCTGCGTTGATATCGGCAAACTCATATGATGCTTTATCTCGTGGATTGTTACTGTCACTTGTTTTAAATTCTAGTGAACCCCCGCTATTCAAAGGGTTATATACTGCTTCTGAGGCAAGTGTAACTGTAGGAGATTCAGGGAGTTTTTCATGGAGAATGCCTTCTACACGAGCCTCTGCAAAGGGTCTGTCTGCGCCCCAAAACGTATATGCAACTATTATAAAAAGAGATAGAAAAATAACAAATTGTTTATTCATTGGTTTGTAAAATCAATTAATCAAATATAACTAAATCATCGAGCACTAAATACTAACAATTTCTTTTACTAAACACACTAGAAAGGGACGAGCATTGATAGCTTGGTAGACCAGAATTAAATAAGATAAGTATACAAAAAAACTTATTAGGAATATTTCTGCACTTATTGAATTTTATCTCAAGTCAAGTCGTTAGTTTAGCCTCCAATTGCGCTCGAAGTTAAAAACAGTTGAAAGCAATGTTATTATGCCTTGGTATTCTTAACTAGTGCAGCAGTATGACAATAAAAAAAATAGCGTTCCCATATTGGCAAAGCATCCTTACTTTCTCCGCATTGCTAGCAACATTAAGCGTCTATGTATTGATGTTACTAAACTTAGATAGGGGACTTGACGTTACCGATGAAGGCCTTTACTTAGTTAGTGTTAATCATAGTGAAATTGATTTTTTAACTACAAGTCACTTTCATCACTACACAGGCATCGTATGGGCAATGGTGAATCAAAACATTAGCCTATTCAGAGCGTTTGGTGTAGTGAGTTTAGCGCTATCTGCTATATTTTTAGTCACTTCTACCATTAAGTATATTCAATGCTTTACAACTGTGAAGGTCTCTCGACTCGAGAGGGCATTATGGCTATCGGCGGCGTGTTCATCTGCACTGGTTTATTACTATGCGTGGCTACCTTCTCCTTCATATAATTGGCTAATTTTGGTTTGTTGCTTATGTTCAATTGGGATAACGCTTCAGTTAGTTTGCGCAACGAAAAGAAAGGGAGCTTATAAATATGAGTTATTTTTCTTATTTTTGCTTGGCTTAGTTTTGACTATAGCATTTATCACAAAGCCAACAACGGCAGTAATATTGGGAGCGAATGTATTTCTGTGGATTTACTTTTCAACTTTGCGAAAAGACTGTTGGAGAATATTGTTACATTTAGCTCTTTTTGTGTCTGTCATTATGCTTTCACATGCCTACTTTTTTGAGAATGGGCTATTTAGCTTCATTACTAACATGCATAAAGCAACTGAATACGCCAATAAATTAAGTGGGTCTATTAAGCTTATTACAGTATTAGCAAACGCTGCGAAGGATATTATCCATATTCCAATCTTCTTGTTTGAAAACCTGAGTCATTCAATTTATGTAATTTTAGTTCTGGGGTTAATCAATATTTTTCACAACTTTTTCACAACGCGCTTCGATAGGTATTTGGGGTGTTTAAACCTTGCTTTGTTACTTTGGGCGACCATGATCGCGTGGTGGGACTTAAATACTTTACATCACTGGCAAGGCGGTCGATATGAAGGAACAAAGGTTGCGCTTGGTGGCGTATCTATCTTGTCCGTAATTTGTCTATCTGCACTGGTGAGTGCACCTCGAAAAGCAATTTCATTCAAACTAAGCTCGACCTCTAAGCATTTTATAGCACTAATAGCCTCATTTGCTCTGTGTTCTCTGGCATATGGGTTCGGC
This sequence comes from Alteromonas sp. KUL42, assembly GCF_006538325.1. Classification (GTDB taxonomy): domain Bacteria; phylum Pseudomonadota; class Gammaproteobacteria; order Enterobacterales; family Alteromonadaceae; genus Alteromonas. The sequence goes on along the minus strand of NZ_BJKK01000005.1, from coordinate 16,365 downwards.
TCTTCAAATGGTTTAATGCGACAAAGTAGCGGTGCATATGTTTTATGGGGATTAGCTGCTGTTTTAGCTTCATACAGCTTAGAGTCGAACAAAAAGTAAAATTGTTTTCCATTGTCGTTTCATTCATGGTCATTTGTAGCTCGTTTTCAGTATTAAAAGGTGCATACAACGTTCCTTACCGTCTTGGTTCACCATTGTCTGATCAGACATATAAAATTACTTTTATAGGCAACGAATCTATTTTGAAAGTTAGTAAACCTAGAGCCACATATATAGAAAATTTGAAGGCGTTGGCACTTAACAATGGATGGCGAGAGCAAACAACTTTTATTGATATGACTGGTGGGACACCACTTGCAGCGTTTATTCTTAATGGTATGCCAGTGAAAAAGGCTTGGTTGTTAGGAGGTTATTCAGGTTCGGAGTCTGCTGCTAGATGGTTATTTGAGCAAATAGATATAGAGACTATTAAACAGTCTTGGATTCTGACTGCACCAAGTGGCTCGCGATCTATCCCTACATCTGTGCTAGAAGTTGGGGGAGTTGACTTTTCAGAAGATTTTGAATTGGTCGGTGAGTTGAACTTAGACTATCGCGGAGAAAAGCAGTTACTATGGCGCCCGATCATCAGATAGGCCATTAAATTAAAGGTTATAGTTTACAATAATGAGTATTTCTGTGGAAAAAGTTCCATTCAATAGGCCATCGATGAGTTCTGATGAGCTATTGCATATAGAACAGTCTATAGCTAGCAGAGAATTAAGTGGTGGCGGCTACTTTACTAGATTAGCGCAAAGCCTTTTAAAGAAGGAATTGGGTGGAAACTGTGAAGTGTTATTGACAACTTCCTGCACACACGCTTTAGAGGTTGCTGCAATTTTATTGAACCTACAACCGGGTGATGAAGTAATTGTTCCGGCTTTTACCTTTCCTTCCACAGCTTTGGCATTTGTAATGCACGGGGCTAATGTAATTTTTGCTGACTGTCGACCTGATACATTGAACCTTGATGAAAGCTTGTTAGAGAACTTAATTACACCGAATACAAGAGCTATTGTTCCTGTTCATTACGCTGGAATTTCTTGTGATATGGACAAAATAATGGATCTAGCAAACTCATATGATTTAATCGTTATCGAAGATAACGCGCATGGTTTATTTGGAAAATACAAAAATAAGTCTTTAGGGACAATAGGACATCTTGCCACTCAGAGTTTTCATGAAACAAAGAATATTACTTGTGGGGAAGGTGGTGCGCTAATCATTAATGAAAAAAAGTTTTATGAACGAGCAGAAATTATTCTAGAAAAAGGCACGAATCGAAAGCGCTTTTTTAGAGGACAAGTAGATAAGTATAGTTGGGTAGATAAAGGGTCTAGTTATATTTTAGCTGACCTGCTGGCATCAATGTTGTGTGCCCAATTAAAAAGGGCAAAAAAAATCCAAAATTCTAGAGAGAAAGCATGGAATCTCTATTATGAAAAACTTGAATATTGGGCGTCTAATAATAACGTAAAGCTCCCTTTTGTGCCTGATGAAGCTTACCAACCGTTTCACATGTTTTATTTATTAGTGCCGGATGTAGAAATTAGAGATAGCTTGTTGAATGAATGGAATAGCAAAGGGGTTAACGCTGTTTTTCATTACTTACCCCTAAATCGCTCTGAAATGGGAAGAAAATTTTCTACCAATAGTAATTCATGTTCGGTAGCAGAGGATATCAGTAATCGTATTATCAGATTGCCATTCTACACTGATATTAGCTTAGCAGAGCAAGAAAAAGTCGTAAGTGTAGTTTTAGAGTCTAAATGGTAAAAATTAATTTTTTATTGAATACGTAAATTAAAGTTAGCGTTGCTCTGAAACAGAAATCTTACAATCAATTTTAACTTTCTAAGACTATTGCATGTTAAATAAAGGGAAAAAAGTTGGGATATTACAATCAAATTATATTCCGTGGAAAGGTTACTTTAACCTCATAGACTATTGTGATGAATTTATTCTTTACGATGATGTTCAGTACACTCGACGGGATTGGCGTAATCGAAACAAAATTAAATCTAACAACGGATTAAAGTGGTTAACCATTTCGGTTGAAGTTAAAGGTAAGTATCATCAAACCATTCGTGAAACTAAGGTTGTCAGTCAAGATTGGGCGAGGCGTCATTGGCAGATATTAGTCAGCACTTATAGTACTACAGAGTTTTTTAGTATATATGCTCCATTTTTTAAAAAGTGCTATGAAGAAGCCTCAGACTTAATGTATCTCAGTGATATAAATAAATTGTTTATATTGCGAATTTGCCAGCTTCTAGAAATAAAACAAAAATATCTAGTTCAAATGAGTTTGAATTGGTCGATGGTCGAACCGAGAGGTTATTACAATTATGTTGTGATACGAATGCTAGTTGTTATTTGTCTGGCCCAGCTGCTAAAAGTTACCTTGACCCGAAGCTGTTTGAAGAAAAAGGTATAGGTGTAGAATGGATGGAATATGATGGCTACCCCAAATATAGGCAACTTCATGGGAATTTTGAACACGGAGTGACTATTCTTGATTTGATTTTTAACTGTGGCCCTAAAAGTATTGAATATGTTAGAAGAAATAGATTCAAACCCTAAATTGTCAGTAGTCTCAACTCTATATCAATCTTCTAATCATATAGACGAGTTCTATTCTAGATTAGTTGCTTGTTGTAGTAAGCTAACTGAGTCTTTTGAGATCATATTGGTTAATGACGGCGCTACTGATGATTCACTAGAAAAAGCCAAAGTAATAGCAGACTATGATCCGAGAGTCACAGTTATAGATTTAAGTCGAAACTTTGGCCACCACAAAGCCATGATGGTTGGGTTAGCGTATTGCAAAGGTGAGCGAATTTTCTTAATTGATAGTGATTTAGAAGAGTCGCCAGAGTTACTACTACAATTTTCTAATTCTCTGGATGAAAACTCTGATCTTGACATGGTCTATGGAATCCAAAAAAAGCGAAAAGGCGGTTTTTTTGAGCGAGTATCCGGCACTTTGTTTTATAGAACAGTCAACTCTTTAGTTGATATCCCTATTCCAGAGAATTTTCTTACAGTTAGGCTAATGACAAGAAGGTTTGTTAAGGAGTTATGTAGATATGAAGAGAGAGAACTCAACTTTTCAACCCTGATTGCATTGTGTGGATTTAGAAGTAAAGCAATTGCTGTTCATAAGGGACACAAACAACAGACTAGTTACACTATCGGAAAAAAGTTTCAAATACTCGTTAATACAATTACATCAGCTAGTTCAAAACCTCTTTGGATTATCTTTGTTTCGGGCCTACTCATAACAACAGTTTCTATCATTACTATCTTCTATATCTTATTTGAATATATATTTCATGGCATAGGCTTAGCTGGATGGACGTCGTTGATTGTTTCAATATGGCTACTCGGCGGTTTATTAATAATGAGCGTGGGGACTATTGGTATTTACCTTTCTAAAATTTTTATTGAGGTTAAGCAAAGGCCCTATGTCAATATTCGAGAAGTCATAAAAAGACGAGAGCCAAATGATGAGTACTGAAAGTTATGGAAACTTTAGTTACAACCATGTGAATAGCGAGGCTGAGGCTGTTGCAGAAGAGGTTAGGATAAATGGGTGGAGCAAAGTTGTTAAAGTATTTGACCAATCTTTTGTTTCTAAAGTTGGTAACTTGCTAGAAGATATATATCAGCAACAAGAAAAGCTTTTTGGTAGAGATGTGTTAGAAGATATAGATGAAGTCGATCAAGTAAGATGCTTGACGCGCTTTGATAGTATCTTTTTAGGTATTCTCAGGCATAAAAGACTGAAAAGTATAACAGAAGAGTTGTTAGGAACAGCGCATATTTTAATGTTACAAAATGCCGTAATAAGTAAAGGAGGTATTAGACATCATCAATCCTCATGGCATCGTGACATACCCTACCAAAATTTTATAAGTAGTGAACCTTTAGCAATTAATATGCTACTAGTTCTTGATCAGTTCGATGAAAAAACGGGGGCAACAGAGTTATTGCCGTATAGCCATAAATTATCCCAATTACCCTCAGATAAATTTATTGAAAAACACAAAATAGCTATTAACGCACAGGCTGGAGATGTATTAGTGTTTGACTCAATGATATATCACAGAGCAGGTTTAAATCGCTCGAAAAATACCCGAAAAGGCTTGAATAGCCAGTTATGCAAACCTTTTATCAGGCCTCAATATCAACATGATATTGTCGTACCTAGTGAGTTTATTCTAGACGAGTACGATAGGCAATTATTGGGTCAAACATTTCCAATCGCGATGGATGAGAGTGAGTTTCGCGAACGTCGAATATTTAGAAAACAAAAAAATGAAAAGTAAAAAGCTCGTTATATTCGGTATTGCAGAGCAGGCAGAAATTGCAGGCTATCTTTTTGAGTTTGATTCGTTATATGAAGTATCGGCTTACACTGTGCATTCAGAGTATAAAAATAAACAAAAAATGAATGGTAAGCCAGTTGTGAATTTTGACGATGTTGAACATCGTTACCCTCCTGAAGAATATGATTTCTTTGTAGCTGTTGGTTATTCCGACACGAATAAGTTAAGAGAAGGGATATGCAAATCAGCAAAGCAAAAGGGATATTCCCTAACTAGTTATGTAAGTTCTAAAGCGATCACTTGGCCGGGTTTTAAGTGCGGTGAGAATTGTTTGATTTTAGAAAGCAACAATATACAACCTTACGTAAGTATTGGAAATAACGTCACGCTTTGGAGCGGGAATCATATAGGTCACCATAGCATTATCGAAGACAATGCATTTATAAGTTCTCACGTTGTAGTATCGGGAGGCTGTCATATAAAACGGAATAGTTTTATTGGGGTGAATGCTACCTTGCGTGATCACATATGTGTTGAGGAATATAATATTATCGCTGCTGGAGCTTTGTTGACCAAGTCTACTGCCGCATATGGAGTATATGTCGGTGCCCCCGCAAAGCCCCTAGACAAAAAAAGTTTTGAACTTGATGGTATCTAGAACATGAAATGGAAAAAGCTCGGCAGGTTATTTGTTACTGACAATATTCACCCTCAGCTGATAACTCATGCTGCGAATCCTGTCATTTTGTATTTGAAGGGAAATAAGTTCAGAGTTTTCTACAGTGGTCGAGATATTGATAATCGTGCGAGCATTAGCTTTTTCGATATGCAGCTTGATGGAGAAAACTTCAGTATTGATTATGTACATAAGCAACCAATTCTGACGCCTGGAAGGATAGGGTGCTTTGATGATTCCGGTGTTTCAGTATCGTGTATATTGCAAGTAGACGATACACTATGGCTGTATTACTTAGGGTGGAACCTCGGAGTAACCGTTCCTTGGAGAAACAGCATAGGCCTTGCAAAGAGCAAAGACGGAATACACTTTGAGAGGGTGCAGTTAAGCCCAGTACTTGACCGAAATTACCATGACCCTTTTTCTATCTCCTATCCGTGGGTAATAAAGACATCAGACATCTGGCACATGTGGTACGGTTCGAATCTGAGTTGGGGCGAGAGTCAAGAGGAAATGGCACATTTAATTAAATATGCCAGTTCAACTGATGGTGTCAATTGGAACCCAAGTGGTGAAATCTCTGTACCTTTTCAATCTGATTCCGAGTATGCCATATCAAAGCCCTGTGTTGTCCGAGAAGATGGTAAATACAAAATGTGGTATTCATATCGAGGAGATGCTTACCGCATAGGTTATGCCGAATCACCATCAGAAGTTGATTTTAATCGTTTGGATAACCAAGTTGGTATAAGTGTTTCCAGCAGCGGTTGGGATAGTGAGACCATTGAGTATCCATGTGTTTTTGATCACAAAGGGCGCCGCTACATGCTGTACAACGGTAATCGTTATGGTTTATCAGGCATTGGGTTAGCTATACAGGACGTGTGAAATGATGCCTATTGCTTTGTTGTTAGGTATGCCTAGAGCGGCTACTACTTTTTTATATCACCACTTTGACAGCCACCCTGATATATATGTGCCATACAGAAGGAAAACAAACTTTTTTAGCTTGCACTACAATAGGTATTCACCAGATTGGTTTTTTGACCACTTCTCAAAAGTGGAAAGTGCACAAGTTGTTGTTGATACAGAAACTATAGGGTTTGTTGACAAGACAATCGATGTCATTGGAAACATAGATAAGGTATTAGATAAACAAGCTAAGTTTATTCTTTGTGTAAGAGAACCTGGTGAATGGTTGTATTCATTATATTCTCAGGTTATGACTTTTGATAAAAAACGAAATGACATTTGAAGATTTTATTTCTGGTCAATATGTTTTGAACGAAGATGGTTTGAACTTTCCTTTTAATTATCAAAATGGAGATATAAAAAAAAGGATAAAAAGTCTAATTGAGCATTTTGGTGATCGGATCTTGTTACTGGATTATAAAGAGATTCAGGACAATGCGAATAATGCCCTTATAAAGATAGAGTGTTTTTTAGGTGTATCTCCCCATTTTAAAAATAACCCAGTAAATTCGGAATTAATCAATGCAAGTAATAGGAAGAATATTAGACTACTCACTGCATTGATGCGTCATCCGGCATTTATTGGCTTAGCAAGTAGGTTGCCTGTAAGTTTGGTGAAGAAACTAAGAAAAATGTTTGATAGATTTTCACAGCGCTCAAAGCCTATTCAGAGTTACTCTCGACAAGTAGATGTTGCAATGGCTCGGGAGAGGTACAACTTAGATGTGGAGTACTATCATCAGTTATTTTCAAGAAATGACGAATCGCAGCAGTCTTAAGTTTTGGCTCAAACTATTAGTTGGAATGGGGTTATTTCTATTTTTGATATGCCAATTTAACCTTAGAGATGTGGCTCAAAACGTCAAATCAGTTGATTTAACTTGGCTATCGTTTTCCTTTTTAATGGCCAATGCTCTTGTAATTGCAATGGCTATTCGCCAAACCTGCTTGTTCAAACGAGGTAACTTATCTATTAGTGAGAGTGTTCGTCTACAATTCAAAGCTACATTTGCTAGTAATTTTCTGCCTTCTGGCGTAGGAGCAGATGCTTACAAAACCTTTTACTTGAGAAGCAATGGCTATTCGTTAGTTCTAGCTAGTAAATGGGTTTTTATAGATAGATTTAGCGGCATGCTTTTTACAACTTTAATAGGATTAATTGCATTATCTTACGACCCGCTGGTTATATCTTTAAGATTAGACTTACCACCAACTCTGTTACAAATGGGCTGCGTACTCATAAGTGCTTTTATCTTTTCATGTATGGTTATGAGTTCCAAATGGCTTTTTTTACAGGGTGTTTTGCAGGGATATAGGCAGTTTCTACAGCTTATTCTTGTTAATGTAGCAGTTTTTTCTATACAGCTATTGAAGTTTTACGCACTGTGTCAAATGCTTTACGTCGACATTTCTTTTTTGGAGCTAGCCCAATTACTACTTATATTTCAATTTGCAGCACTTATCCCATTTACTGTGGGCGGGTTAGGGGTTGTGGAGGGAGCATTAGTCGCGCTATTTGTAATGTTTGATGTGTCTGAAGGGATTGCTATTGTAATTGCATTAATGAATAGAGCTACAGTAGTTCAAGTTTCACTTATCGGTGCTTATATATGGACATTGGTTGACGAGAAGAGGAAAACTTCCCAAAATAAAAGTGGAGTCGTTTTTTTTAAGTTATTGATTTTTAATGAAAATCAACTTCATGTAAGGCAAAAGATTTGGGAATTTCTTTATTAATCTCAACATACCTAAGCGTTTCAAAAGCAGTGCAGTTAGGCCAACAAATTGTTGACGTTTTCTAAAGGTTTCATCAAAAAGAATTCGATCAATTATGTCATCTATAACGCTAGTGTCGTCGAACAATGATAGTTTGTTTGCAGAAGTGCTCTGCATTATAAAACTCTTAACCTCTTTCTTTTTCACAAAGTTAATGGAATCCCATAGCTTCTCAGTGTCATTTTCGTATTCAAATTTACGGATATAATTCTGAAATACTTTTCGGGTAATTGTTTTATTGATTAAAATTGGGAGTTTAAAGTGTGACTCGTACGGGAACGAGTAGTTTGGACATAAGACTAAGAGTTTACCCTTAGGTTTGAGTTGTTTTGCACTCCACGAAAGCATATGCCTCCAGTCCTCTAAATGTTCGAAAACATTTATGCAAAATATGAAATCGTATTTGTGACCAGGCTTGAAATCTTCATAGCGTATGTTTTTTATATTGACGCCAGATTTTTTCACAAATGTATTTAAATCCCCTAAAGAATTAAAACCATCTCCAAATGGTTCAATACCCTCGAAGCTTGTGTGTGGGTATTTTTCTGCCAATAAAGAAAGTAAAAGTCCGCTACCGCATCCAATTTCAAGGACATTGGAATTTGCATTGAGTCTATTCACTTCCTCGGAAGTAAATCCAAAACCAAATTCAGCCTCTGCAATCCATGTATCTGCTTTTGAGAACTCTAGCTCTCTAACTTGAGAAATAAGGGAAGACATTCAGAACGCTTTATTCATATATGGCTACTCACTCACTTCTTACCTGTGATTCAGAGACCTGACCAAAGCCTATCAGAATATGTCCGTAATCAGTCTTATAGAACACTCGTTGCAACATAAAAACGTGGATGCATTGTATATCTATTTATAAATATTTTTACCCAGCGGGGAAAGGCAGTTTTCCACGGAATGTCTGATATTCCACTGTATTGTGTTTGCTCTTTTTGGGATAGCCTGCTTCTTTCCGCTTTTTTCTCGAAACGTTTTACAACCCATTTGTTTAGCCCAAAAAGAATATTAGATATAGGCACAGCAACGGAGTATATTTGTACATTCTGAAGGCCTCCATCTGATAGTGTTTGTTTTAGGGTATTTCGCTCATATCGACGTAAGTGGCCAACGGATTCGTCCTCTTTGCTCCATAGGCTCATTTTGGCAGGAACAGCGAATAAAAAATAACCTCCTGGTTTTATGAACTTTATACACTCTTTAGTAAAAGCAACGTCATCAAGAACATGCTCCATTACCATATTACATACACCGACATCAAAATTACAAAGTGTAATATCTTCTGTGACGATGTCTTTGATATATGCCTGATATCTGTTTTCTTCAATTTCAGTATGTAGTTTTCTTTTAGTTATTTCGATGGCGAGAGGAGAAAAGTCAATACCCACACCATCTAAAGGCATCATAAGTAGTTCTCGAGATAAGTCTCCGCCACCACAACCGATGTCAATGAAGGTCTTGGCAGTTGGAATTACTTTTGTGATGATATCTAGGAATGCTCTGTGATTACACATTGAACCTGGAGGCAAGAGCTTTACGTATTTCACGTTTCGGATATTTTTCTTAAAGTACAGGATATAAGTGAGTGTGAGGTGGGCAAAAGCCACAACAAATATTTGTTGTGGCTTCGTTATACGACGATACTAATTTGATTCGTAGTCAGCTAATTTAGCCTCTAGCACTTTAACTCTTTCGTAAAGCGCCTTAATCGCAGCCATTGAGACTCCATTGGCATCGACACTACTGATGCCTTCGTCATTCTCGCCAACATTAAACAATGCGTAAAAATCTTGAGACATTGGACCGATATGGCTAACGCTATCTGCTTCGGATTTGTATTTCCATGATGTTATTTCCAGCTGCGCTAATTTATCTAGAACACCTTGAGAGTCAACTTTAGCAAAATTCTCTTTAATGAATTTGCTCGAACCATTGATAAATGAACCACCGTTAGCTCTAATGTTCCCACCATTTTCAATGGTCATTCGTTCTACGATTTCATTAGAGTTTTTGTCAAACAATACGAAAACATAACCGTTAGAAGCATTGGTTGCATACCAAACCTTGTTTTGTGTCGTGTCTTCAGCACCAAACCATGAAGGTTGATTGGCTTTGATTAGGAACATCATTCTACCTTGGGTCGCTGCATTGGTTTCTTCAATTTGCAACATTGGTGTAAAACGACCGCACGCGAGGTTGAATGTTCCATTCGCGCCGCCACAGCTTGAGGTATCACCATCTAAATAATCACTTGTTATTTTTGTTTTACCATCTGAAGCTATAGATAGGCGCTCAGTGTTAGACGATTTAACCTCGAACAAATTTAACGGGGTGGCAGAGCCTATACCAACTTTTCCGTCCGCTAGAACTGAAAATAGTGATGTACTTGATGATTTAACTTCTAACTGTCCAGTGGGGGTATCAGCTGTGCCCATACCGATGCCCACTTTACCATCAGCTTGTACCATAAATTGCGAGCTTCCATTGCTTGTTTGTATATCGAATAAAGATCTAGGTATAAAGCCATTATCGATATTAATACCGAAATTCCCAAAGCTATCTACTAAAACTGCATGATTATTTACGTCAGCTGGGTGAGCCAAATCAAATAAGCCGTCTGGGGTGGTTGTGCCAAGACCTATATCGCCATCGACATCAACAAAAATTGAACCATTTGGAGCTCCGACCCGAATACGAAATGGAAGTTGGCTAGCATTATTGACATCTCTTACAAAGAAATTTGTTTCATTGCCGCCCACGTCCCATGACTGAGCAGCAAAACCACTTGTGCCATCTTGTTCTAAACGAAGGGTAGGCGAGTTACCATTAGTAACCTGTAATGTAACGGCTGGAGTATTTGTATTAAACCCTATGTAGCCATTACTTTTGACATAAATGCTATTATCTGGAGCGCCAGCTGATACTTTAAATGGTTTCTTATTGCTATCGATATCTTCTATTGCAAAATAGTTTTCGCCACCATTTGAAGAATCGTTAGCGCTTAGTTGCCAATCGTTTGAAGGGAAGCTTGCACTGGAGCTTGTATCTTGAAACTTAATGCGAACGTTATTTTCTTTAAGCCTTATTGTATCGAAATTGAAGCTTTCACCGTTAACACAATCAAGCCCCACACATATACTCCCTTGTACTATGACGTCATCTCCATGAACAAAGTCAGCGTTTACTTGTTGCGCTGCGCCTGTAAAGCAGATAGCAGTATACATAGCGAGACGGCTGATGAAGGTTTTCCGTATTCTTGGCTTTTTTTGTTTTGTAATATAATTCATTAGTGTTTCACTCAACATGGCACAGAGAAAATGTGGACAATGCGCTTTTATATAGGTTAATGAGTCTACCAAGTAAACGAGTTAGCTTCTTCAGTTTGCTCAAACTCTTGTATAGAACCACCTTTTACGATGAAGCTGCCTGTATGTACGACAGGTGTGCCAGCGTAAGTATAATTTTTATCGCCTCTTCCGTTATCCATCGTATCTTTAATCAGCTTGAAGGGGCCTACTTGTGTCGCAATACGATAATTATATCTGCCCGGCGGAAGTTTATTGTCAACCGCGGCCATGCTTTTGGAATCATACAAACTTACAGTGTCAGATGAACCCATAAACTTTTGTTCACTGTGATAGCCGTTTGGGCCACTTATCGTTATGCTCCCGCCGTTAGTTTTGCCAGCAACGCGAAACGATATTTTAGATGAAGATGTGGAAGCTTCAATAGCTGGTCTGATTGCTGTTGGTTGTCCTTTTTCCAACTCAAATAGCTCTTGAGAGGTAGCTTGACTAGTAATAAGAAGTAGCCCGATAGGAAGCGAAACTAATTTTTTCATAAGCGGCCCCTTGACCGATTTCGTAAGCAAAAACACTATAGCATTGCTATAAATTAAACTATTTTTGTGAAAATTTCACACATTGAAGTGATTTTTTTGTTTTTGGTCTTTAATTCTGGTCGGAATGAAATTCCAATGTGTCTATAAGTAGCGTTGATACATGTTCTAGTTTTAGAAAGCTCTCAGTATTTCGGGGGGCACTCACTTGTATAAAAAGTACTTCTTGACCTAGTTTAAAAGCTGAATGACTAATATCCACTTCAATCTGAGTTTGTTCGTAGCGGGCTGTAGCTCTTGCCATAACCATTGGCCCATGTTTTGAGTTTGCCTCGAATACTTTCATAATTTTTATTTTGTCTATAGTTTTGGCATCGTTTAGCAGCCGAGTCGTTAAATCCTCAAGTGATTCACTAGTGTTTACTTTTGGCAGCAAGCTAATAACAACACTCCCGTGAGGTAGTGATACATTTTCGGGTGTTGTAACTAGTACAACAGAGTTTGCATATTTCTTTGTTAGCTTGTAACCGCCGGGGAAAGGGAGTTGAATTTTGGGTGATTGCTTGAGGACAATTACTTCCGCTGGTCTCCATGAAATATTACTGAGCATTTCATCTATTTCGATTTTTAACTTATCAGCGTGTTCAAGTGGAATTGTAAAACTGAGCACTGCTGAGTTGTTGTTATTTCCGATTATTTTATGAAATCTAACAAATACCGTATTGGCAATTAAACTGTGATCGATAACTAACGACTTATCAGCAATAACTGTATTAAATTTATCTTGAATAATTATGTTCGAGGCAGATTCTACGTCTTTTATTAAAGCATTGAATTTAGCTTTTTGTGAAACTTCGAATTCATTAAACGTAAGCTTTGCAAATTTACTTTGAAGCGCCCATGCCACATTCGAACTTGTGACTTTTAGAGAAAGTGGATTTGCAATCGACACATTGAAATTTTCCCCCTCTATTTCAATATTTTCAGCATATGAATTCAGTGCTAGAAGTGCAATAAACACAAAGAAAATGGTTTTTTTGAACATTAGGCGCAATCTAAAGAAGTAATTTACAAAAAATATATCAAAAACGTAGCAATGTACTCCAGTATTTTCTATATTCTGTAATTGGTCCAGATAGGGAAAGTAAGCAAATGTTTTCACAAAAAAATAAAGGGGAGCGGCCGTTTCAGGTTGTGTTTTTTTACTTTTTCTCACTGGGGTTTTTATAAGTCCTTTTGGGTTTGCTGCATCATCTACACCCACATTCTCTCTTAGCTTTTCCCCATCGACTGTTCAGATAAATGGCGTGTCTACAGCAACTTTTACTATCGACAATTCGGCGAATGCGTCTGGGGTGTCAGGTGTCGCTTTCACGGCAAACTTCCCCGCTAACCTAGTAATTGCCTCACCATCCAATGCATCTACAACATGTGTATCTGCAATATACAACGCTACAGCAAGTGGCAGTAGTTTGAGTTTTTCTGACGCGAGAATCGGTGCGGGGCAAAGCTGTGTTGTTCAAGTTGATGTGACAAGTAGCTCTGTAGGCTCTTACACCTTAACGAGCTCTAACTTATCTACATCTGCCGGAAATGTTGCGGCTGCTAGTGCTAGTTTAACGGTTCAAAATACTGGGTTACAGGCAACTGCCGGGTTGTCTGTATCTACCATTCAACCCAATGAAGTTACAACGCTTACTTATACTTTTGATGCCAGTGCTATGGGCGTTAATGTAATATCCATGAACTTATCAGAAACATTTCCTACAGGTGTGGTTTTAGCAGATGCGCCAAATTTTATAACGACCTGCACAAGTATGACTGGAACTTTCAATGGAGGAGATACAAGTATTTCCTTAGCTGGTGGTACAGTTAACGCTGGCGCGTCTTGTACCGCTAGTATTGATATAAAAGCCACAAGTGCTGGAGGGTTCTCGTTATCATCGACTACAGGTCTTTATTACGAATCGGGTAACTTTTCCCCGATAACAATACCAACCGTGCCACCTGTAATTCTCAATGTTGTGTTACAAGAAGTGTCAATGGTGTTTTCTTCATTCGCGTCTCCAGGCTCATCGGTAACACTCGACTTCGAAATTCGAAATACTGATCGTGGTAACGACATTACCGACTTGAACTTTACAAGTGATTTGAATGCTACTTTATCGGGGTTATCTGCTACTTCACTGCCTTCTACGGGGTTTTGTGGTGCAGGTTCAACCGTATCCGGCACATCAACACTCTCTTTTTCAAATATTAGTTTAGCGTCCGAGGCAACGTGTAACTTTTCCGTTACCGTTCTCGTGCCCGCTAATGCAGCGCCAGGTGCATATACGCATAATACAAGTACAATCAATTTAACCCGAGGGTCTGCAACAACTATTAATGCGGTGTCTACCACACTCAGGGTGTTTGCAGCACCAACGCTAACGATAAGCAACAGTGTTTCAAACGTCGCAGCGGGTGACACCTACACTTCTACATTTACCCTTACTAATATCGACTCTGCCAATGCCGCTACAGCGCTGTCCTTTACGATGGATATAGCTCAAATCTTGCCATCGGCATCTATTCAAACATTACCAGCAGCGAATAGCTGTGGGTCTGGTTCTTCCTTTGTTCAAACTACTAGTAATGATTCAACCTCTATATTTTCAGTTAGTAACGCCAGCCTAGCGGCAGGTGACAATTGTAGTTTTGATGTTGTTATATCGACTCCAGTCACTGCTGCTACAGGGGATTATTCGTTTACTACGAGCACTGGCTCAGGCAGTGTAAATGGGAGTGGTATACCCATTCGACCAGTTAGTTCATCAATTCACGTTGAAGCTGCGCCATCACTTTCAATGGTATTATCTGAGGCTTCTATTGCACCAGGTGGTTCTTATGATATTCAGTTTTCTTTAACCCATAGTGCGAGCTCTATCGGAGATGTTACCAATGGAAGTTTCTCGTTAAACTTAGGAGCGGTAGCTTCGGGAATGGCTGTCTCAAGCGGGGGGCAGACTGATATGTGCGGTTTCGGTTCGTCTCTTTCGGGTACAACTAATATGTTGGTATCCGGTATAACATTGCAGCCAGGTGATACATGTCAATTTACAGTTTCGGTTTCTGTTCCAAATGACAACTCATTGGTCGGTAGCAAAACCCTGACCGTTTCAGATCTTTCTGCAGATCTTAATCCGTTATCTTTAACAGGCAGCAGTGTTTCTGCGAACCTATTGATCACAGGTTTAACATTTTCACAGGAGTTTGTTCCTTCGGTAACGCTACCTGATAGCACAATAATATCAAGGTACTCAATAGTGAACGCGTCCGGTGCGGACGCAGCGTCGGGTTTATATTTTACCCATAATTTTTCGAATGTTTTGTCTTCGATGCAAATTACCAGTCTTCCTGCTTCACCATGTGGAAGTATGGTTAGTGGTACATCAAATTTTGAGTTTTCTGGTGGTTCATTAGCTGGTGGTTCAACTTGTACTTTTGATGTTGAGTTAAGTGTTCCTGCGGGGGCATCAGAAGGAAGCTATGTAAGTGTTACCTCAGCCTTAAGTGCAGCAGTAGGTGGTAACAACATAGCCATAGATGCGGCTTCCAGTTCATTGACTGTTGAGTTGTTAACCGTTTCCATAACAAGTGCCGAAGCCTCAACGACAAGTGCTTCCTCTATACCAATTAGTATCAATTTTAGTCGAGACGTTACAGGTTTTGAGGTTTCTGATATTGGGGTGACAAATGGTACTGCTGTAGATTTTTCAGGCTCTGGTAGTGATTATACCGCGAATATCAACCCCTCTTCAGATGGCAATGTAGTTATAAGTATCAATGCAGGTGTAGCAAACGATGCTATTGACAATACGGTTACTAACCCTGCTGCACAGTCGTTAACTTTTACCTACAGTTCTACACCTATTTGGACTATCCCCACAGTCTCTATTGGAGCTGCAAGTGCTTCTTCAACCAACACTGGCCCAATTACTTATACATTGACCTACACTGATGCCGATCAAATCACACTTGGTGAGTCAGCAATATCACTCAATAAGACGGGGACCGCTAATGCGACAGTCGGTGTATCTGGTTCAGGTACCAATACGCGCACAATAACGTTGTCTGATGTTACCGGAGATGGAACATTAGGTATATCTGTCGCTTCTAATACGGCAAGGCATAACTCGGGCGGTTCGGCTGCCGCGGCAGGTCCCTCGGGTACATTCGTTGTTGATAACACAAAACCAACAGTTGTAATAACTGACTCTGTAGCTGCGACAATTAAAACGCCCTTTACGGCTACCTTTACTTTCAGTGAGCCGGTAACGGGCTTCACTTTGGGGGGAATAACTGCGAATAATGCCGTTGTGACTGAGTTTTCCGCAATGTCTAGCACGGTTTATACGGCTTTGATTTCGCCTAGCTCACAGGGCTCTGTAACCGTAGATGTCGCAGCTGGTGTGGCTTCTGATAGTGTTGGTAACACAAATGTTGCTGCAAGTCAGCACAGCGTAACATATGACACAGTAGCGCCAACGGTAGTTATTTCAGGTCCAACAACGGATACTAATGCAGCTTTTACCGCTACGTTTACGTTTAGTGAGCCGGTAACGGGTTTTGTTGCCGGAGATATTTTGGCAACGAACGCAGGCGTGGGTGTCTTATCTGCCACTAGCACATCAGTTTATACGGCTACCATTACGCCTAATGGCGAAGGTGCCGTTACAATAGAT
>NZ_BJKK01000004.1 GCF_006538325.1 Alteromonas sp. KUL42 | reverse complement strand
AAAACCACTGGCCTTGATATTCCACAATAGAGTGGTGATTATTGCTTTGGTGCTCTTGCTCCATAAAAGCACCTTTGTATTCCCAAGGCCCAGTGGGCGACGTTGCCATGTAGTAGGTTAAAACGCGATTATTTTCAGGCATGGTGTAGTAGTAATATTTACCGCGCTTAAAAATCCATGGGCCTTCCATTTTAGGTTCATAGCCGCCCATATCCATCTTGATAAAATCGCCTTCAACGCCACGCATGTCATCACGCATTTTTATCACGTTGTAATCTTGACCCTTTCCGTGAAAATACAAATAAGCTTGGCTATCATCATCAATGAAAATACTGGGGTCGTTAGCGTAGGGTGTTGTCCAAAGTGGCTTGCCAATCATGTCTTTGAAAGGGCCAGTAGGTGAGTTGCTCTCTGCAATGCCAATACTCATCCACTTGGTACTGTTCTCTGGATTGACTCTGTCTTTAAACCCTGTGCCAGCGGGAAATACAAGGTAGTATTTTCCGTTCTTGTAAGCCGCATCGGGCGCCCATGCGTAATTGTCAGCCCAGCTCAAATCTTCAAGGCTTAAAATAGCGCCATGATTAGTCCAACTCTTTAAATCAGTTGAAGAGAACGCCATCCAATCTTGCATGTGAAAGTCTTTTTGGCATTCCAGGTCATGGCTAGTATAAATATACATTTTACCGTCTGGCCATACGCGGGCAAAAGGGTCGGCTGTGCGTAAGCCCTCACCTAACGGGAGGGGGTTAGCTTGTACGCTTAGTGCAACACTTAGGAGCGTAAAAATACTCAGTTGACGAACATGCTTATTGCACATTATTTTCATCGTCTTTTCCTTTAATTAGCATGCATCATAGAAACGTTTTAGGTGTGAACGCCAATGTTTACACTGAGTTCAAAGTTCACCGGTCAACGATTACTGCGCTTAATAGCTTAACTTCAAGTGCTTTGGGTCTACCCTGCGCAAGGGTTTTGACAAAGGGTGGTTTGCTGCTTTTAATTCAGCCAATACCAATTGCGCAACCTCCCGCGCACCTAATTCATTAAAATGTGTATTGTCTTTTACCCCGTTAGGGTAGTTAGGGTGTGTGTTGGGCTTTATGTGCATAAAGCGCAGTTGCGACAGTGCATCGCCTTGCTCTTGAAAATAGCGGCGGGTTATTTCATCCATATCAATAAACAGAAATTTGCTTTCATCAGAATTATTGTACGATTTCGCCAGCTTTCTTACGTATTGAGAATAGGCATGAGTTTGCTCAATGTGTTCATTTTCATCAAAGTAACGTCGGGTGACAGGGGTCATCAAAATTACACTCATTTCCTTTTCTTGCGCAAAGGCAATCATGTTGCTGATGTTTGTTTGATATTCTTCAGGTGTGGTGTATCTGTCTTTTTTAGCTTCAGACTCGTCGTTGTGACCAAACTGAATGATCAGAAAGTCACCTTTCTTGGCATTGTCTACGATGTGTTGCCATAAGCCTTCTTCTATAAAGGTTCTTGTACTTCTACCATTTTTAGCAAGATTAATAACATCTACTTGGTCTGAAAAGAAAGTAGCAAAAGGAACACCCCAGCCTGTCTCAGGGTAATCTTTAGGATCCTTAATCGCCATTGTAGAGTCGCCAGCCATAAACAATTGCTGTTTTGCACAAGCCGTAAGTGAGAAAGCCACTAATAAAATTGTAGAGAGAATACGAGTACAAGTTGCCATTTTTTACCTTATTCTTAGATATGTTTGAACTGAACGTTGCCAACAGGCCCTTGATGATAGGGCGTAGTATACCTACTTTAAATATAATTGCCACCGGTGGCAATTATATGAATTAAGTGTAAAGCTTTTGTGGGTGTAGAGGGGGAGCTATTAGAGTGTGCTGACCTTAGCGCTTTACAACTGCGAAAGTGCAATATCAGTTTGACGTTGTAGCTCGCTATTTATTTTCCAGTGTTCAGGGCTCCATCCGGCTAAAAAGCGATGAAAGTCGGCACACGCAAAACTATACAAGTATTTCCATTCTTCAATGAGTTCATCTATCTGTTGTGTATTAAGACATGTCTTTTCATTGGGACTTATAATATTGCGCTGGGTGAGGGCTTGTTTTAATAGGGTAAAATAGTCAGATAAACAGCTTTCGCCATGTGCCCGCTGATCTTCATCACTTAATGCGCTTCCCAGAAAGTAGGCGACATCTTTGACGCCTATTCCAAACCCTACGTATTGAAAGTCTACGGCGGCGCAAGCGCTAAAATCAGAAGAAAAACAGAAGTTAGCCACTTTGGCATCGCCGTGAATCAATGTTTTATATTTCGCATTGGCAAGCCTCATTGCGATAGTTGCTGCATGCGTTTTCAGTGCTCCCTTTGGCATGCGTTGGTACTCATCTTGTCGGGTATCTAAATGCCAATAGCTTCCTTCTGACCAAACATCCACATCCTTTAATACTGTGCTTGCATCGAATGATAAAAACCGAGCGTGAAAGTTTGCAAGCCATGCTAGTACCGTTTTTGCTCGCTTCACGGTTAAGGTGAGCGTGGTATTGGAAAAACCCGCTGATACTAAATCTTCCATGACTAACATTGAGCCTTGTTGCCATTGTTTAACGGCAATACACCTTGGTACATAACAATCTTGATTGGTAAGCGGCTGAAGGTGTTGATAAAAGCTATTTTCAATTTTAAAAGAAGCTAATTTTCTATTGTGGCCGGCTTCGCCGTTCCAGCCTTTTGGGTGCGATAAAACATCCGGTGGTGTTACGCATTTTGCCACCACAGGCGTTGGTTTTGAGAAGCGCTTATTTGAGGTGTTAACCGAAGATAGGGTGGCACGAAAGCATACACCATATCCACTCCACAAATGTTGAATAATTTGAGGTTCACTGACTGAGGCGCCGCAGGCATCTTCAAGGTACTGAATAAATCGAGTATCTATGGTTTCTGGCATGGATTTAAGGTTACTTTTGACGAACTTTCCATTGGCAATTCTTTATATACTTCACAATACATCATAACGTCGATAAAAGAACATTTGTTTTTAAATTCATGAATGTAACGTGTTTGCTTGCTAAAAGATCTAAAGAGATATCACTCGATAAATAGTTCATAATAAAGTAGGACCGAACGGAACGAAAGAGTACTGGTTTAGTTTTCATAAAAAGGGTATTAAGTTTACATGGTGAAAGTTTTGGACAGTGAAAAGTTAAACGGATTTGAAGTTGCGGATTTTTTAATACAGCGAATCGAAGCGAAGCTTCCAACATCTCTAATTCGCCTTGGCGATGGCGAAGGTGAACTAATGGGATTTCCAACTATCTCGTCTAGGAAAGAAGTGAATAGAAGCTTGAGGGTATGGTTTGATGATGTGAGTATGCCTGATGAAGAGCTAGAAGTGCTGAGTCATTCAATAAGGGAGGCTGTTCGGAATGCAGATGTTTTGGGTATTCCTAGGGAAAAGCAAAAATTGCGTCATAAGGGTTACCAACAAGTTTTCGATACAATTGAGCATTATAACTTAGCCAAGAGTAATATGGCTTTTACTGATGCCGGTATTCACCGCTATCTAACGTTCTGTCAGCTTTATAGAAAAATACTAAAAGACAGAGAGTTCGTTGGGTTAATTGGTGCGAGAGATATCAGTGGCATAATTAAGGAATATTTTCGAGTAAACGAGACTAAGAATTACATTGTACGCGCTGAACGTGAATTTTTAGGCGAAGAGCTTGGGTGCCATTTTCCCGATAGATATAAAGAAATATATGAAACGCTTGATGTCCCTTATCAAGGTGCGCTGTTTTTAGTTGGTGCTGGTGGACTGGGAAAAATATACTGTCATTGGATAAAGCAACGTGGAGGTATAGCCATAGATGTTGGCGCGTTGTTCGATGCGTGGTCAGGTGTTCGCTCGCGACTTGTTCATCCTTGTCATCATATTGAAAGGTACATTGAAACACCGATTATCACTATGTCAGATGCAATAGAAAAATATAATGCTTGTTGCGATATCTGGGACTTAGATACTCCGAGGGTCGATATAGGTAATTATCAACACAGATTAGATGAAGTTTGGTAATTCCCTCATTTGATCGCTAAAAAGTTGCATAATTCACTGCTGGCTTTGATTTCCTATTTGTAGGGCTCATTAAAAAAGCCGCTTAATGAAAATCATTAAACGGCTTTTGCGTGTTTTAAACTACTTGCAACTCGCTGTTAGGCTTCGACTGCTTGTGTAGTTTCATCACTGTTTTCTATTGCGTCAACTGTTGCAGGTAGCGTCATAGGCGCAGATGCCTTGGCTGTTGCAAACGACAATGCTGCTGCTTTGCCTGATACGCTCAGTACTGGGCGAGCATCGTCGGCTTTAGCAGTTAATGCGACGTCAACAAATGTGTCATTTACTGATGTAGGAAGGGCCATAGCGTGCGATGCACGGCGTTTGCCTGCTCCGCTTGCCGCTAGACTTGGCGCAGTTGCTTCGGTTGCTGCTGAAACTCTGCTTTCAATTGCTGGAGTTTCATCTTTTGCTACCGCAGCAGGCTTATCATCATTTGCTGTTTCTGTAACAGGCGCTTCGTTTTCTGCGCTAGTAACTTTGCTTACTTCAGTGTCCGACGCGGTTTCATCTGAGCTAGATAAGTTTATTTCTACTTGCTCAGGTGGAGTTGCGGCATCAGAAACTTCAGCTTTCGCTTCAACAGCTTCTTCTACTGGCGCTTGCGTAACCGTTTCAGGCTGCTCAATCTCAGTAGATTGTTCAGTTTCAGAAGGTTTGTCCTCGGCTGAAGTTTCACTTTCAGTTGAGGGCTCTTTCTTCGCTGAAGGCTCTTCTTGCGCTGAAGGCTCTTTCTCAACGGAAGGTTGGCTATCTTCTGAAGATTTATCAGTTGTAGGTTCAGCAACAGGTGCCTCTACCTTCTCTGAAGCGACCGGTGCTGGCTCAACATCAAATTGAAGTTCATCTTGAACCGCTTCAGTCTTAGCAGGCTGCGTTTGCGTTACGCCATCTGAAATGCTGTCTTCATCGTGCTGTTGCGCTTCTTTCTTACGGCGTTGACCCGCTGCACGTACATGACGCGGAGAACGACGTGAACGTCCACGGCCTTCGCGTTTTTGCGCCGTATCGTCTGAAGTATTGTCCTGCGTTTGTTCAGTCTCAACTACGTCGGCCGCTTTTTCTTCCACGTTGCTTTGCGCAATATCTTTACTATCTTCGATACCATCGCTTTGCTTTGCAGAATTGGCTTTTTCAGCCACAGCTGCCTTTGCTTTAGTTTTTTCTGTATTTTCAACGCGCTGCGTTTCTGGTTTTGTAGTAGATTCAGGTTTATCAGCCTTTTGTTGTTTAGGCTTAGATTCTGATTTTACTTCTTTTGGCACAGCAGGTGTGTTGTCTGCGCTAATTACACCAGAGTCGCTTTGTTCGTTTAACGCTTGACCGTTTTCATCTTTCTTCACACGCACTGTACGGCGTTTATCACGACGTTTTCTGCGCTCTGCAACTTCACGCTTTTTCTGCGCTTGATTTTCTTGTTGCTCACCTTCTGGCTTGTCATGCTTAGGCTTTTGCTGCTCATCACGCGGCTGCTGTTGCTTACGAGGCTTGCGACCTTTGTTATTGCGCTTGTCATCTTGCTCTGAACGTTGTTCTGTGCGTGACCTGCGATTGTCTTGCTGCTCGTTATCTTTGTTTTGATCACGGCCTTGAGCATTGCGGCGATTATTCTTGTTGCGCGGCTTACGGCGACGATCGTCATTGTTGCGGTTACGTGCGTTTCTATTATTACTTTCAGAACTCTGTTTTTTCTCTTTTGAACTGTCTTGCTCGCTATCACTGCCAAACAGATCGCTTATCCATTTGCCAAAACGTGCAAACATCGATGGAACGTCATCGCTCTTCGTCGCTACAGTTTCTTCTTTAGGCGCAACTACAGGGGCTGCTGTTGGCGCAACAAGGCCTTTAAGCGCTGGTTCTTCACGCTTAGCTGGGGCTGTCGTTGTCGATTCCGTTTCAGCTTCAACTGCAGGCATTAGCTCAACGTCGTAGCTTGCTTCTGACACTATGTCATCTGGACGACGACGCAATACTTGATAGTGTGGTGTTTCCAAATTTGCATTTGGAATAAGTAGCAAATTCACACCGTGACGTTTTTCTAATAGTTGAATAGACTTACGCTTCTCGTTAAGAAGGTAAGTTGCAACTGGCACAGGTAATTGCGCTTCAATTTGCCCGGTGTTTTCTTTAATACTTTCTTCTTCAAGAATGCGAAGAATAGACAATGCAAGTGATTCTGTACCACGGATAGTACCGTGACCAGAGCAGCGCGGGCATACGTGGTGGGCAGACTCACCTAGTGATGGACGCAAACGCTGACGTGACATTTCAAGCAGGCCAAAGCGAGATATTCGACCTAACTGTACACGTGCACGGTCACTTCTTACCGCATCTTTCATACGGTTTTCTACTTCGCGTTGGTGTCTTACTGGTGTCATATCGATGAAGTCGATAACCACTAAACCACCTAAGTCGCGAAGGCGCAATTGACGAGCGATTTCGTCTGCAGCTTCTAAGTTAGTGTTAAGTGCTGTTTCTTCAATATCACCGCCTTTTGTCGCGCGTGCTGAGTTGATATCGATAGAGGTTAGTGCTTCAGTTGGGTCGATAACAATTGAACCGCCTGAGGGCAGGCGCACTTCGCGTTGAAACGCAGATTCAATTTGGCTCTCAATTTGATAGTGACTGAACAGAGGAACTTCGCCTCTGTATAACTTCACACGACTAGCAAAGTCAGGGCGAACCAACTGGATATGCTGAAGTGCTTGTTCGTAAATACTGGTCTTGTCGATAAGAATTTCACCAATGTCACGACGCAGATAGTCGCGAATTGCACGAACAATAACATTGCTTTCCTGGTGAATAAGAAATGGCGCTTCGCGCTCTTCAGCGACACTTGAAATTGCTTCCCAGTGAGTAAGTAGAACTTTTAAATCCCACTCTAATTCTTCGTATGATTTACCTACACCTGCGGTACGTACAATGAGACCCATGCCATCAGGTAAATCTAATTTGCTCAGTGATTCTTTTAACTCGGTACGCTCATCGCCCTCTATGCGGCGAGAAATACCACCAGCACGTGGGTTGTTCGGCATAAGAACAAGGTAACTACCGGCTAGCGACAAAAAGGTTGTTAACGCTGCGCCTTTTTGTCCGCGCTCTTCTTTGTCAATTTGAACGATAACTTCTTGACCTTCCTTGATAACATCTTTGATGTTTGGACGGCCTTCAAATTTATAACCTTTGGGGAAGTAAGTGCGCGCTATTTCTTTTAGAGGAAGGAAGCCGTGGCGTTCTGCGCCATAATCGACGAAAGCAGCTTCAAGACTAGGTTCTACGCGGGTTATTTTACCTTTGTAGATGTTGGCTTTCTTTTGTTCGTGTCCAGGACTTTCAATATCTAAATCGTACAACCGTTGCCCGTCAACAAGGGCAACGCGCAACTCTTCTTGCTGAGTTGCATTGATCAACATTCTTTTCATTGTATCTAACTCTGTTTTTGTACAGCCGTTTAGACACAAAATTAAAGTGACATGTGCAAACCCTCACCGCGCAACCTCACGGCTGGACGGGGACTTTGTTGTAACACCGCATTATCCATTTGTAGATGACCATTGCGTTTTATTGAACGCGTAAGTTTTAATCCTGTGCATACACGCGAACGTTTGAATTTCCACGAGTCAGCTTAAGTTAGATCACACTACATTAAAGATGTCGGGAGCGATAAACCCTTATTACTCTTTACTTTATTTATACAAGCGACTTTTTTATATCGCTTGTTTGTCATTTAATTCTGTTAGCTAAACGGCGAACTTATTTTATGTTACGCAAGTAAGACTTCGCTGTTTACGGCAGTGTAGTCGTTGCCTCTGAGGCGGTGTTGGTATGAAAGTGATTTCATTGCTGATGCTACCAACGTTAAGCCTTACTTTTTCGTTTACAAGTTAAAGCAACCCACAAATTGGTTTGTGTGCACTGCTTTTTTCGGTCTTGTTAAAATGTTTTTATAACGTTGTGATCCGCATTCAATTCGCATTCAAGCTGTCTGGCTTTTCAAGCCGATGCTTATTTGTTCGAGCGCCTTGAAGTCGCTCACGAATTGTTGTGAAGTTAATCGTATTAAAAACGTTGGCAATTATCGCACCAAATACTCAATTTACGCAAGGAATGCAATCTAATAAATTGAGCTTATTCACATTTATTGCTGCCAAATTACCACTCTTGTACAAAAAAAGAGCTAGGCAAAGAGTTTTTCACAATTTTCATCTTTCCCAGTGTGGCTAATTCTCACAATGAGGTATACTAGCGGCATGAAAGAAGAAACCCCTCAAAAAGTTCGTTTTGTAACTATCGAAGCTGATTTAGCTGGACAGCGCGTTGACAATTTTCTGCGTACTCAGTTAAAAGGCGTGCCCAAAAGTATGATTTACCGTATTTTGCGAAAAGGCGAAGTTCGTGTGAACAAAGGGCGTGTAAAGCCAGAATATAAATTGCAAGCTAACGATATTATTAGAATTCCGCCCGTAAGAGTGTCGGAAGGTGCGCCTGCGCCATCGCCAAAACTCGATAAAATCGCTTCACTTGAATCACATATTCTTTTTGAAGATGATCGTATCCTCGTTATAAATAAGCCCTCAGGTATGGCCGTTCACGGCGGCAGTGGATTGAGCTTTGGGCTAATTGAAGGCTTACGAGCATTAAGGCCAGATGCAAAATTCATGGAGCTTGTACATCGTCTCGACAGAGATACCTCTGGGTGTATTTTAATTGCCAAAAAGCGCTCAGCACTTCGACACATGCACGAGCAATTGCGAACTGGGAAAATGGACAAACGCTATAATGCGCTGGTTGCTGGGGAATGGCCTGAAAACCGATTTAAAGTAAAAGCGCCGCTTCGCAAGAATATTCTCCAATCTGGTGAGCGGATGGTAAGCGTTAGCGAAGATGGTAAACCGTCTGAAACCCGTTATCGAATTTTGCAAACCTATTCGGGAGCAACACTGGTTGAAGCATCGCCAATAACAGGGCGTACTCATCAAATACGTGTACATTGTTTACATGCTGGGCATCCCATTGCTTGCGATCCAAAGTATGGCGATAGCGATTTTGATAGTGCAATGCGCCAAAAGGGTTTGAACCGATTGTTCTTGCACGCAAAAAGCATTTCTCTTCTGCACCCTGCAACTGAGGAACGTGTGACGTTTACGGCACCACTTGACGATACACTGACCGCGACACTAAAAGCACTTTAGATGATGAATAACAACGCTTCTACGCCAATACAAGATGTATTGGAATCTCCACGCTATAAACTCGTGATCTTTGATTGGGACGGCACCTTAATGGATTCAGCCGATAAAATTGTTAGCTGCATGCAAATGGCCGCCAAACAATGTGATATGCCCATACCCACGCCAGAAGAGGTTGGGCACATCATAGGAATAAGTTTAAAGCCCGCCATTATGCAGTTATTTTCGATTTCTGATAATGTGTTAGCAGATAATCTTGTTGCGGCATATAAAGATGCATTTGTTTCTAAAGACGTCACGCCTTGCCCCCTATTTAGTGGCGTAGAGGCAATGTTATCTCGACTTAACTCTGCCAATTGCACACTAGCTGTTGCAACAGGTAAAGCGCGCAGAGGATTAGATAGAGCGTGGAAGCAAACCGACACAGGGCATTATTTCAGTGCTTCGAGAACGGCAGATGAAGCAGAATCTAAGCCTTCATCAGATATGTTGTTGCAGCTTCTTGATGAGCTAAATATGAATGTTAGCGATGCGGTTATGATTGGTGACACAACGTATGACATGCAAATGGCAAAAACCATAGGTATGGATAGAATAGGGGTGTCATATGGTGTGCATGCGCAGGTGCATTTAGAAGCGTTGCAACCTGTAGCATTGGTTCATAGCATCGAAGAGCTTGAGCAAGCTTTGTTTCAACAGGCATAGAGCCTTAACTAGCGAAGTTATGCTTCGCTAGTTGCTAGTGCCAGTAAATCAACGTCAAAATAGGTGCTCAACATTTCATTGAGTAACATTATTGGTAACCCAATAAGGCTATTGGGGTCGCGACTTTCAATGCTCTCAAAAAGCAACACGCCTAGTCCTTCACTTTTAAAACTGCCTGCGCAGTCTAAAGGGCGCTCCTTTTTAATGTAAGCGCGCAGTGATGATTCTGTGTTGTGCCTAAAGTGAACGCGGGTCTCGTCTACTTTAGTTATTGTCGTGTTAGTTGACGCTTGATGAAGGCATAAGGCAGTAAAGAAAGAGACTGTTTTTCCTTGGCAAGCTAGAAGTTGTTCTAATGCGTTTTCTTCTGTTCCAGGCTTCCCCAACAATTGCTGGCTTTTTTGATTGCTCAATGGATTGTAGATTTGATTATTGGGTTGATAGTCATTGAGCGTACCCACAAGGGCAACTTGGTCGCTACCAATAATAATGTTGTCTGCTTTGTCTTTCCCCAAGCACAATGCAACTTTCTTTGCTTTTTGCTCTGCAAGACGCACACTTAGTGCGGTAGGGAGCTCTCCTTGCAAAGGTGTTTCATCAATATCGGGGGAAAAGGTGTCTAGGGCAATGCCAATGTTAGTGAGCAACATTTTTCTATAGGGAGATGACGAGGCAAGTACAAGTGTTGTCACACAATATCCTTCATTTAAAAATCAACATGTTGTATGTGAAATTAGAAACAAACAATGCTACCTTATTCCTTCAGGCAAATTACAGCCTTTTATTGTGCGCGAAATAGTAATTATACTTTGACAGAACTGGGTTGACCCTATATCATGCGCGCCCTATGCAGAAAGTGAAACTCCCTCATTCGGTTGAACCGACTAAAAGTGCCATGAAACGCTCCGATTATCGGGGTGTGATTGCGTCTAAAGATATGGAACGATTGACCGAGGCAGTTGTTAGATGCAACGACTATGTGGACGCAGAAGTACAGTTCGAAAAAGACGCGCAGGGTCTTACTGTCTTTCACGGCCGCTTAGCCACGCAGGTAACACTTATCTGTCAAAGGTGTAATGGTGAACTCGATTATCCCGTGGAAGCGGAATTCTGTTTTACTCCAGTGCAGGGAGAAGAACAGGAAAGCGATGACATCATTCCCGAAGCTTACGAACCGGTAGAGGTCAACGACCACGGAGAAGTCAATCTGCTTCAAATTTTTGAAGATGAACTTCTGTTGTCATTGCCAATTGTGCCCCTTCATGCAGAGTCGGAGTGTGCAGTAACGCAAGATGATATGACGTTTGGAAAGATTGAACCGGAACAAGAGCGAGAAAACCCTTTCGCGGTTTTGAAAGAACTTAAGCGAGACCAGGAGTAAGTTATGGCAGTACAACAAAATCGTAAAACGCGTTCTAAGCGCGGCATGCGTCGCTCACACGATGCATTGACAGGCGCGACTTTGTCTGTCGATTCAACGTCAGGCGAAACTCACCGTCGTCACCATGTGACCGCTGACGGTTATTACAAAGGCAAGAAAGTAATCGGCGCGTAATACGGCGACTACATTTTGTCTACACTAACCATCGCGTTAGATATCATGGGGGGCGATCATGGTCCCCCTGTTATCCTTCCCGCTGCCGTTAAGGCAATCCAATTACACGCTCATATTCATTTCATACTGTGTGGTGATGAAAACGTCATTCAATCCGGTATTCTTTGCTTAACTGACTCAGAGCGCAAACGCGTTACTGTTGTGCATTGCAGTCAAGTGGTTGAAATGGGTGAGCAACCTACATCTGCGCTACGCAATAAAAAAGACTCGTCGATGCGACGGGCAATTGAGCTAGTTGAAAGTGGCGAAGCGGATGCTTGTGTTAGTGCCGGAAACACTGGTGCACTATTAACCTTATCTTTTTATCTTCTTAAAACGTTACCTGGAATAGATAGACCAGCACTAATTAACATGATGCCAACCACAGGGCATCACAATGTGTTTTTGCTCGATTTAGGGGCCAATGTAAATTGTACACCTGAAATTCTATTTCAATACGGTGTAATGGGCTCGGTACTTGCGCAGTCTGTTTCTGGTATTGCCTCACCAAGAGTGGCGCTACTGAACGTGGGTGAAGAGGATATTAAAGGCAATGCGCAGGTCAAATCTGCTGACCAACTTTTCAAAGATGCTCCCGGCATAAATTATATTGGCTATGTTGAAGGTGATGACATTTTCACTGACCATGCCGATGTGGTGGTCACGGATGGGTTTACCGGCAATGTTGCGTTAAAATCAAGCGAAGGATTGGCCAAGCTCGTGATAAACGAGGTTAAACGTCAATCACAAAAGAATTTCTACACGCGTTTACTCGCGAAAATTGCGTTCCCTTTACTGAAATCTATCTATAACAGTGTGAACCCCGACCAGTATAACGGTGCGAGTCTGATAGGATTGCGCGGCATTGTTATCAAGAGTCATGGTAATGCACAAAAAGATGCCTTTTATTACGCCATCGTACAGGCGATTAAAGAAGCAAAAATGCATTTACCAGAAAAGATAAAAACAAAGATAGAAACGGTATTGTTGGAGCAGCTTTGAGCATATATTCACGCTTTATAGGAACAGGTAGCTATTACCCCAGTGACGTGCGTACTAACGCCGATTTAGAATTAATGGTGGATACCAGTGACGAATGGATCACTGATCGCACAGGCATTAAAGAGCGACGCATAATAGGTGCAGATGAAACTGCTGCAACCATGGGGGCTGAGGCCAGTAAGAAAGCCATTGAGATGGCTGGTATCGACCCAAAATCCATTGACATGATAGTATGCGCTACTACAAGTGGACGTTACGCGTTGCCCAGTACCGCGTGTGAAATTCAGCGCATACTCGATTTAGACGGTATTCCTGCTTTTGACGTTGCCGCCGCTTGCGCAGGGTATTGCTACGCACTAAGTGTGGCAGACCAATATATCAAGTCAGGTATGGCCAAGCGCATTCTCGTTATTGGAACAGATTGTTTAAGCCGCCTGATTAACCCCGAAGACCGCACTATGGTTATTTTATTTGGTGATGCGGCGGGTGCAACAATTATAGAAGCCAGTGACGAGCCTGGTATTTTATCCACGCACATTAATGCAGCAGGTTCACATGGCGACTTGTTGTATGTAGGAAACCCAACCCGCGGCGATGAACAGTCTGTGCATGAGAACTGGGGTGTAATGCGTGGCAACGAAGTATTCAAAGTTGCAGTTACCAAATTGTCAGAAGTGGTTGAACAGACACTTGCAGCTAATGGTATGCAAAAATCTGATCTTGACTGGTTAGTGCCTCACCAAGCAAACTTTAGAATTATTAAGGCGACAGCGAAAAAGCTTAATATGTCCCTTGATCAAGTTGTACTAACATTAGAACAATACGGTAACACGTCTGCCGCAACTGTACCTACCGCGCTCGATACTGCGATCCGCGATGGGCGTATTCAGCGTGGGCAGCATTTATTACTAGAAGCGTTCGGTGGTGGTTTTGCATGGGCTTCAGCGTTAGTGCGATATTAACGGCTAAGTGTGTGTAAAAACACTTTCATATTACCGATGTATTTTACAACGTTTTCTCGTTTCTAGTAGTGTAAGAATAATAAGGAATCGACATGACAAAGACAGCCTGCGTATTTCCAGGTCAGGGCTCGCAAAGTGTGGGAATGCTAAAAGAGTTAGCTGAATCTTATCCCGTAATTGAAGCGACATTCCAAGAGGCGTCTGACGCATTGGGTTATGACCTTTGGGCTTTGGTACAAAACGATACTGATGGCAAGTTGAATGAGACCCATGTCACTCAGCCAGCGCTATTGACCGCCAGTGTCGCTATTTGGCGAGTCATTCGCGAGCAGGGTCTTGAAGTGAGCTATCTTGCCGGTCACAGCTTGGGTGAATATTCTGCCTTGGTTTGTGGTGGCGCAATGGCCTTCAGTGATGCAGTAAAATTAGTTGAAGCTCGTGGTAAGTACATGCAAGAAGCCGTGCCTGCTGGAGCGGGTGCTATGTATGCCATCATTGGTCTTGAAGATGCCGCCATTGCGGATATCTGCCAACAAACGGCTATTGCTACGGGTGACGTGGTTGCCCCAGTTAACTTTAACTCACCGGGTCAAGTGGTTATCGCGGGAGAGAAAAGCGCTGCTGAACAGGCCGCAACTGCCTGTAAAGAAGCGGGCGCGAAACGCGCATTGCCACTAGCGGTAAGTGTACCGTCACATTGCGAATTAATGCGTCCGGCAGCAGATAAGCTTGAAGATGCGCTGTCTTCACTTGACGTTCATGAACCTGCAATCAATATTGTGAACAATGTTGACGTGACAATAGAAACACAAGGCGATGCGATTAAGAACGCGCTAATTCGTCAACTTTATTGCCCCGTTCAATGGACTCGCAGTGTTGAGTATCTAGCCGCAGCAGGCGTAGAAAGAGTAATTGAAGTGGGGCCAGGCAAAGTACTTACTGGCCTAAATAAAAGAATTAGCAAAAATCTTGAATGCCTTTCTGTTAATACGCCTGAAGGCGTGGAAGCATTAAAACAATAAGGAAAAGCAATGAGTCAATTAGACGGTAAAATTGCCCTTGTCACTGGCGCAAGCCGTGGTATTGGTAAAGCCATCGCAACTCAGCTTGCACAACAAGGTGCAACGGTTATTGGCACGGCAACAAGCGACAATGGAGCCAACGCAATCAGTGAATACCTTGCTGAGTTTGGCGGTAAAGGTTTGGCGCTAAATGTCACTGACAAAGACAGTGTTGATGCAACAATAAAAGCCATAAACGAAGACCATGGCGGTATTGATATTTTGGTCAATAATGCGGGTATCACACGCGATAATCTGTTAATGCGTATGAAAGACGATGAGTGGCAAAGTATTATTGATACCAACTTGAGCTCAATATTTACTTTGTCAAAAGCGGTTTTACGCGGCATGATGAAAAAGCGTTTCGGACGTATTGTAAACATTGGTTCAGTGGTGGGAAGCGCGGGTAATGCCGGTCAAGCAAACTATGCTGCAGCCAAAGCAGGTGTTATTGGTTTTTCTAAATCAATGGCACGGGAAGTGGCTTCAAGAGGCATTACTATTAACGTAGTGGCGCCTGGATTTATCGATACGGACATGACAAAAGCACTGACCGACGATCAAAAAGACGCCATTTTTAAAGATATTCCGGCAAGTCGTTTGGGTCAGCCTGATGAAATTGCCGCCACTGTTGCTTTTTTTAGTGAGCGATGGTGCTGCCTATATTACAGGCGAAACCATCCATGTAAATGGTGGCATGTACATGGGTTAAATTCGTAAAAATTACGAATTTAACGTAGATTAGGGTGGTATTTACCCTAACTTGGATGTAAAAATAGAAACAACAAAATTTGGAATGTCGCTGGTTTGACCAGAAAATTAGTTTAAACTGGTACTTGCAAGGGCGGACCTTGCAAAATAAACTAGCGACACTTTTATTATCTAGTGACGTTTAAGGGAAACCTAGAATTATGAGTAACATTGAAGAACGCGTTAAGAAAATCATCGTTGAACAACTTGGCGTGAAAGAAGAAGAAGTAAAAGCAGAAGCTTCATTCGTTGACGACTTAGGCGCTGATTCACTTGACACAGTTGAACTGGTAATGGCTTTGGAAGAAGAATTCGATACTGAGATTCCAGACGAAGAAGCTGAAAAAATCACTACAGTTCAATCTGCTATTGATTACATCAACGCGAACAAAGACGCTTAAGTCTTAAGTAGCGAAAAAACGGCTCTTATCAAGAGCCGTTTTTGTATCTCCTACCTTTAGTTCCAAAGCGAGGGCTTTTTGTGACAAAACGTCGCGT
The DNA here is from genome assembly GCF_006538325.1 of Alteromonas sp. KUL42. Lineage (GTDB taxonomy): Bacteria > Pseudomonadota > Gammaproteobacteria > Enterobacterales > Alteromonadaceae > Alteromonas. The sequence continues at coordinate 347,274 of NZ_BJKK01000004.1, read as the reverse complement.
AGTTGTTACTGGTCTTGGAATGCTTTCACCATTGGGTCTTAACAGTGAAGACACATGGCGCAAACTGCTCGCAGGCGAGAGCGGCATTGGTGAAATCACCCATTTTGATTGCAGTAACTATTCAACCCGTTTCGCAGGTCAAATAAACGATTTTGACCCGCAAGAATACATCGAAAAGAAAGAAACCAAAAAGATGGACCGCTTTATCCAGTTGGGTATTGCTGCGGGTAAGCAAGCATTAGCTGACTCGGGTTTGTCTATCACTCCAGACAACGCACACCGCGTAGGTGTGGCTATCGGCTCTGGAATTGGTGGTTTAGAGCAAATTGAGCAGAATCATATTAAATTGCTTAATAGTGGCCCTAAGCGCGTTTCTCCTTTCTTTGTACCTTCAACTATTACAAACATGATTTCAGGCTTTCTGTCTATCATGGAAGGGTTGAAAGGACCAAATTTGAATATTGTGACCGCATGTACAACCGGTGTTCACAATATTGGTGTTGCCGCAAGAACGATTGCTTACGGTGACGCTGACGCCATGCTTGCAGGCGGCGCAGAAGCGACCATTACACCATTAGGTATTGCTGGTTTCGCTGCAGCGCGTGCACTGTCTTCGCGCAATGACGACCCTAAGGCCGCTAGCCGTCCTTGGGACAAAGATCGAGATGGTTTTGTCATGGGTGAAGGAGCAGGTGTTGTCATGCTAGAAGAGTATGAGTCTGCCAAAGCACGTGGTGCGACTATTTATGCCGAGCTTGTTGGCTTCGGTATGAGTGGTGATGCATATCATATGACTTCGCCTCCAGAAGATGGCGAAGGTGCAGCAGCATCGATGGAAAATGCCTTACTTGACGCGAAAATCGATCCGAAAGAGATTGGTTATGTAAATGCGCATGGTACGTCAACGCCCGCAGGTGACATCGCTGAAGTGTCTGCGGTCAAACGTGTGTTTAACGAACACGCTTATGACCTGATGGTAAGTTCGACAAAATCGATGACTGGTCACCTTTTAGGTGCAGCGGGTTCCGTTGAGGCTATTTTTACGATCCTTGCTTTGCGTGACAAGATGGCACCGCCAACCATTAACTTAGATGAACCTAGTGAAGGTTGCGATTTAGATTTTGTCGCCAATAAAGCTAAACCATTTTCAGCTGCATATGCACTATGCAACTCATTTGGATTTGGTGGCACAAATGGCTCGTTAATTTTTAAGCGAATTAATTAAGCTTTATTGATAAAGCATTAATTAACCATCGATTAAGTTCAGAAAGGCGGCAATTATGCCGCCTTTCTTGTTTGCTCTCAGCATCTTGGTATACTCCCCAGATAGCATCAAGTCCAGCACAAGCAAGAGCCTGTAGTGAAAATAGTACCGAGTGATACTCTCATTTTAGCTTCCGATCGCGCGTTCAATTATGGCGATGGAGTTTTCACTACGATTTGTGTTGAAAACTATACGCCTCAGCTTATCGACTTGCATCTTATGCGTTTGTGCCACGATGCAAATGCTATTGGTCTTCAACTTGAGCAGAATAGGCTTATGCCAGCTATTTGTAATGAGATAGAGCGCTTAAAAGTCGATGCCCTTCAAAGTAACCTTCATGCTGATTCGTCGAATGATGATAGATACGTATTAAAAGTACATGTTTCAGGTGGCGATTCTGGACGAGGATATGCGCGAGACAAACACACTCCGCCAATTGTTCGATTTAGTCAGCATGCCTACCCAGCGAACTACGCCTCACTTGAAAAATCTGGCTTATCACTAATTTGCGCACAAACTACACTTGCTATTCAACCTTTACTCGCAGGTGTAAAGCATTTGAATAGGTTAGAGCAAGTTTTAGTAAAACAGGAAGTAGTCGCAAAGGGCGTGGATGATGCCATTGTTTGTGACACTCAAGACAATGTTATTGAAGCAAGTGCGGGAAATGTGTTTTTTTTCGCTCACGGCACATGGTATACACCTTCGCTAAAAGGGTGTGGCGTTAATGGTGTAGTTAGACAAGCGCTGGTTCAGGCCCTTCATAATGAAAATGCGCCTTTGCACGTGGGAGAATATTCCCTAAAGTCGGTTGAAGAAGCCGAGGCTGTTGTTGTGACCAATGCGCTAATGGGCGTTATGCCGGTTAAACGTATTGCGTTTAATGACGAACATTGGGTGGATTACAATATAGATAACGCAGCTATAAGATACCTTCAGAGTTTGTTGCGTATCGCGGTGTATGGAAAGTAGAAGAGCCTAAGTAAAGCTAACAGAAAGCAACACAACAGCTAAAAGTAGTAATGAAAGGAATGAATGGGAATGAAGCGAATTATTATTTTGCTTATAGCGATGTTGTTTATTGGAACCGTGAGTATTGCTGGCAGCGTACTGTATATTTCAAACATGGTTACGCGCCCACTTACAATTGAGCACGACACGTTTTTCACCATTGAAAAGGGCAGTAATGCATACCGAATAGTTAAACAACTCAGAAATAATGGGGTTACACAGGTATCCCCATTTATTGCCAAAGTGTGGTTAAAGTTCTTCGCGGGTAACACGTCTGTTAAATCTGGTACTTATTTACTGTCTCCTAATCTTTCCTTGGTCGATGCCTTCACGGTATTTACTCAGGGTGAAGAACACTTATTTGCGGTAAGCCTAGTGGAGGGGTTAACACTTTCCCAGTGGTTAGAGACCCTACAAGGACATGGCGAAATAACCTTTGATATCGATGAACAAAGTCTGTCAGATACAACGTCTTCAAATGGTGTAGATTGGTGCTGCGATGAGGTAGAACATTATGAAGGGCTGTATTTAGCCGACACGTATTTTTTCACCAAAGGAACACATGCCAGTGATATTTTGCGCCGTGCTCACCGTGCGCTGGTTAATTTTACCGCTGAAGCATGGCGCAATAGAGCACTGGAGTTGCCACTTACCACGCCTTATGAAGCGTTGATCCTTGCCAGTATTATAGAAAAGGAAACCGCAGTACCTTCTGAACGCGAGCAAATAGCGGGGGTTTTTGTAAATAGGCTCAATAATAATATGCGCCTTCAAACAGACCCCACTGTTATTTACGGTATTGGCGCAGATTTCGACGGCAACATAACACGTAAACACTTGCGCACAGCCACACCATACAATACTTATGTAATAAAAGGGTTACCGCCTACGCCAATTGCGATGGCAGGAAAAGAAGCAATTGTAGCAGCTCTTATGCCTGAGCAAACAGATGCGTTATACTTTGTGGCTAAAGGTGATGGTACCCATCAGTTTTCTACAACGTTGGAAGCACATAATGCCGCGGTTCGAAAATATCAGCTAAACCGTTAATAGCTATATCAAAAATGTCAGCAGATAACGGCCATGCTCCAGTGGGGCTGGGCAATTTTGACCGCCAAAACAAAAAACTGAACGAAGATACACAGGCTCTAGGCTAGTTTAACGATGCATAAACTAAATAGGAGTTACCTAGAAGCAGTTACAAGCTCTTAATTTGGGATTTACTCTAAATATCTAATTTAAAAAACTTTTTACAATTAAAGCGTTGAGCTTTGTTTTTTCGCTGTTTATAGTGCGCCAAAAGTATTTAAGCCATCATATGTACCTTCACACGAATCTTAAGCTAAGATCTACTAATTACGCACCGGTATGGGGGTGTTTGTGTGCGACAAGCATTGCCATTGGGTGGACTGTCATTTTTATCATCCAACCTGAATTTTTAACTGATCTAGACGCTAGACAGCAACTCATCAACAAGCATAGTGCTCTGCTGATACTTTGGTATATCATTGATTGGCTTGTATTTGGTTTGTCACTTGCATTTTTTAGTTTCTCAATAACGGGGTTAATCAGGAGTCAGTTTAGTATCAAAGAACTCTTGATTAATCTGACCAGTATTCTTTCCGCTTCATATTGCATTTCTGTGGGGTTAGCAGAAATTTTAGGCTTATTAAGTCAAATGTCTGCGACCCCTTATGGTAATAGCCAGCTACAGTTTCAAGCCTTTATCATGGTCCTCCAAAAACTACGAGGCAGTACAGAGTTCTCCTGTGATATTTGGTTACTACTTTTAAATACCTGGTTATGGTCAAAGAAATTAGTTCACAAATCAGTATGTCTACTAGGTATTATCGTTGGCCTACTTGGTTTTCTCATTTTGTTTTATCAGTTTTATATACTTGTGATGTGTTATGTCGCACTCCACTGTTTCTGGTTTGGGAGTATTTCAATGCTACTGTTATTCAAATCTGACCAAATTAAGGAAAGCTTGAATACTCAAGCAGAACCCCACCGATAATCAAATGCAATTTAATTATTGAGCTGTTAGAGGCGAATTTGAACAATGACAAACAGGCTCTAGTGGCTGAATAAGGTTTAAGCGTACCATTGGCTATAGCATCTTATGTATCGTTGTCAGTGAATTTTATCCAATAAATTTAGTATGCTACTCGCTAGCTCTTTATTTCTAGCTGAACCTTTAACCGCTTTAGATGTGTCTTCTGCGAGCGAATCAACATTACCAGCAACTAAATTCAGTTTTTCTCCAACTTCAGTAAGTGACTTATTGAAGTGGTTTAGTTTAGTAACTACGTCTTCTGAAGCTTTTGAAACCGAATGGGTCGAGGTTTGGATGGAGTTTCCGCTGGCATCTGTTGCCGATGTTGCGTTTACCATATACGTATTTAGTTGTGTTAACGCTTGGCTGACATTGTTTTGTTTTTCAGACAGTTTATTTAAGTGTGAATTAATTTGCTCTGAGTTTTGTTTCGTTTTCTGTGCAAGGGCTTTAACTTCATCAGCAACTACGGCAAAGCCTCTACCAGCTTCTCCTGCCCGAGCTGCTTCTATCGCTGCATTGAGCGCGAGCAAATTCGTTTGTTCAGATGTACCTGAAATTTCTACGGCTAACGTTGAGATACTTTTAAACTCAGCCAAGAATTCATCGAGCTGACTTGTTAATTTTGTACCTGCAATATAAGCATTATTGATTTCAGCAGTTATATTTTGTATTTGATGACAAACCGCGTTAAACGCATTCACCATATCATCCAAACGCAGTTTACTTTGCTCAGTTTCTTTTATGAGCATTTCGTTTGTTTCGATTGTTAGACGTGCAGTTGATGCTAGGTCTTCCACAAATATTACGCGTTGAGTCGAGGCAATGTTTACATTATGTGCATTTTGCTCAATTTGTTCTGCGAAAGTTTTAATTTCTGTTTTAGCAGGTTCGTTGAAATTGACTATATCGGCATGTTCAATACAGTTTTTCTTTAACTCCATTTGTTCTATCGCGCATTTGTATGAACTGCTTGCTCCTGAATATGTTGTTACACAGTACGGTACGCAATAGGTTAGAAACAGCTTTGACCAGGTGATTGTTGCCCCAAAAAACAAACCGTCAAATTGATTAATAATATTTAAAATACTGCCTACTATGAGCGCTACAGTGAACGAACGTTTGATTAATTCTCTTCTGAATGCAAAATCTACCCAAGATAAATGAGAAGTAGAAATAGTGGTTTCGGTCATCAACAGGTTCCTATTATTGATTAAGGATGACATATAGCTAATAAAATCGGATAGTAGACCTTATGTTGAAAAATAAACTTTCAAAATTTCTTAATTTTGTGCTGATGTTTGGTTATCGATATAAAGTATTGAAAAATTGCTTACGATCGTAACAATTAGATGCAGAATTTAATTCTGAAGAGACCCACATTGTCTAATGAAACAATGTTTCGCAATATGTTAAATGTTCCAGCGGGCTGGTTAGCACTGAGAGTTGTTATTTGAGCTCGTATATACCAAAAATCACGTAAGCAATAGTAGCTGCCCTTATGCCTGAGCAAACAGATGCGTTATACTTTGTGGCTAGAGGTGATGGTACCCATCAGTTTTCCACAACGTTGGAAGCACATAATGCCGCGGTTCGAAAATATCAGCTAAACCGCTAATTACTGTGAAGTTTGAACGGATTAAGCGGCTACGTAAAAACAAGAAAGAGATAAAGAAAAATACATGCGCGGAAAATTTATTGTTGTAGAAGGCTTAGAAGGTGCGGGAAAGAGCTCGGTGATAAGCCTAATTGTTGATGCGCTAACGGCATCGGGAAAAACGGTTGAGCAAACTCGCGAACCCGGTGGTACACCAATGGCAGAAGCCATTAGGGAATGTGTTAAGCACGATTGGGGTGAATCTGTTGCTGAGGAAACTGAGTTACTGTTGATGTATGCCGCACGAGTACAGCTACTGACCAATCGTATATTGCCGGCACTGAACGACGGCAAGTGGGTAGTGGGTGATAGGCACGATTTGTCCTCTCAAGCCTATCAAGGTGGTGGCCGAGGTGTGAGCGCAGACACTATGTCGGCCATCAGTCATATAGCACTAAAAGGTTTTAAACCTGATTTAACGATTTATTTAGACGTTGAACCTGCAGAGGGCTTGGCTCGGGCCCGTGGTCGCGGCGAACTCGATCGTATAGAGCAAGCTGGATTGGCTTTTTTTGAGCGTACTCGTGAGCGATATTTAGCATTGGCGAAAGAGGATGACAGCATTAATGTTGTTAGTGCTATGCAGCCAATGAAAAAGGTGCATCAAGATGTTATTGAAATTGTTGAGCGCTATGCACGCAGTGTTCAACCTACGTTAAAGCGTGATGACTGATGTTACCTTGGTTCTCTAGTATTTATACCTCACTGACAACGCGCTATTTGGCTAAGTCACTTCACCACGGTTTGTTATTTAGTGGCGTCAAAGGAATTGGAAAATTTCAATTGGCGCTTGAGTTGAGTCACACTTTGCTATGTAAGCAGTCATCGGTACAAGGTCCCTGTGGCCAATGTCAAAGTTGTAATTTACGCCAAGCTGGTAACCATCCAGACTTTCACATTCTTGAAAGCGAGAAGCAACTAGGGGTGGATAAAATTCGAGAAGGCATTGCGAAACTAATTGGCACAGCGCAAATGGGAGGGAATAAAGTGTTGTTGATCCCCAAAGCGGATTCAATGACAGAAGCTGCGTCGAATGCCTTATTGAAAACACTTGAAGAGCCGACGTTAAATACCTACTTAATACTGATAACAAACAGTGTTAATAAGCTCATGCCCACGATTTTAAGTCGTTGTGAGAAACACACCCTTGGCCTGCCTACGGAGCAAGAGAGTATGCAGTATTTAGTGCAGAAGGGGTTTAATGATGTGAGCCCTGCGCTATTAGGGGCGTACGGCAATGCTCCGCTTAGTGTGGAAGATGCATTGAGTGGTGAAGATGATTTCAGCTATCGCCTATTTAGTGATGGTATGCGGGCTCTTTTAGCAGGCGACGCTGATAAGCAACCGCAAATGCTGGCCAATAAATGGAAGGATAACGCGGGCCAAGTTGCACTTTGGTGCCAACAACATGCTCACGAGCGTTTCATGCAACGTCAGCAGCCAGATGATTATGTGCGTTATAAGGCTTGCGTAGACGCCGTTAAAACCCTACAGCACCCGGGGGTAAATAAATCTATGGTGCTATTTGGTTTGCTAAAGCAATTTCAGCGCTAGTAAAAGGAAAAAATTAGGGCAGGCGATTTGGGGGCAAAAAGCATAAGGTAAAAAGCCTAACGCAAAAAACCTAAAGCAAAAAAACGTGAGCATCAGGTTAACTTCCTAACCCTTAATTTTGAACCTTATATACATAAATGCGTATTGCAGTTTAGCTTTGACCAACGTTTTTCATTTTTTCATTAGTTATACAGGTGTAATTTGTTTGTAGATTCTCATTGTCATTTAGATAGATTAAAGCAAGGGCCACAAGCACTGGCAGAAACCTTAGATTTTGCGAGAACTCGCGGTGTTGAGCACTTTTTGTGTGTTTGTGTATCGGTTAAAGACTACGACAGTATGTTAGACACAGTCGCGCAATTTGACGATGTGTCTGTATCTTGTGGTGTCCATCCACTGCATCAAGACGATGCATGTACCTATGAAGAACTGTTAGAAAAGGCACAACGAGATGAAGTGGTAGCCATTGGCGAAACGGGGTTAGACTATTTTTACAGCCCAGAAAGCAAAGAAGTGCAATTAACATCGTTTATCGACCATATCAAAGTGGCCAACGAAACACGAAAGCCACTAATCATACATACCCGAGATGCACGGGAGGATACGATAAACTTACTCCGCACACACAAAGCACCGCATACAGTTGGCGTACTTCACTGTTTTACTGAGTCATTGGAAATGGCACAAGCAGCAATTGATATGGGCTTTTACATTTCTATATCTGGCATTGTTACATTTAACTCTGCTGATGAATTACGTGAAGTGGTAAAAGCCGTTCCATTAGAACGATTACTGATTGAAACTGACTCACCATGGTTGGCCCCTGTACCGCACCGAGGAAAGCAAAATCAGCCAGGCTATGTAGTAGAGGTCGCTGAATTTATTGCTGAACTTAAAGGAGTGTCTGTGGCGGAACTTGCCCGTATTACCACAGAGAATTTTTACACCTTGTTTTCTCGTGCAAAAATGCAAGCAGCATAAATACACAAAGGGGGAAGGGAATGCCACAGTGGAAACAAAGTCTCACCAAAAGTCTGCATCAAACCCGCAGTACGCCTGAAAGTCGTTACTTTCAGTTAGCGACAGTCGATAAAGATGGCTTCCCTTTTTGTCGAACAGTAGTGTATCGAGGGTTAACTGATAACAACCAATTGGTAGTGGTTTCAGATACCCGCACTGAGAAATATCAACAACTCATGCAAAACCAACATGCAGAAGCATGTTGGTACTTTGCGAAAACACGGGAGCAATATCGCTTTCGTTGTACAGGAAGCATTGTCACCGTTTTAGACGATCAGCCGTTAGTCTCAGCGCATTGGAATAAATTGTCTGATGCGGGTAAGAAGCAATTTTTATGGGGCAACCCGGGAAGTGAACGAACCAGCGACAGCGCATTACAAGTGGTAGGTGATTTTCAAAACGTCCCCTCGCACTTTTGTGTGTTATTACTACAAATAAATAAAGTGGATTACCTGAATTTACGCGGTAATCCACAGTGTCGTGAATGGTTTTATCAAAACAGCGAAGGAACTTGGGTTAGTCAGTCTGTCATCCCTTAGCGGCCCCCTAAAGCATAAATAGTTGTTATGCTTTAGGGTCAAAGATATCTTCAATGCGTTGCTCAAATACCTCAGCCAAAGCAAAAGCGAGCGTCAATGATGGGTCGTGCTTGCTCGTTTCTACCGCGTTGATTGCTTGTCGAGATACATTTAATTTCTCTGCCAAATCTGCCTGAGACCAACCTTTTTCAGCTCGAAGTACCCGTAATCTATTCTTCATTAAAATCACTCTTAAGCTGGAAATATTGCGCTACCCCGAAGGTAAACGCTATTGCTGGCAACATGAACGCTGGACTAAAGCTGGGTAACTCTATCATTTCTGCCGCCAAACCATACGCCATTGCGCTGCATCCGACGATACCCACTGCCCAGAGCAAGCTTTCTCCCATTACGCTTTGAATATACTCATCTAAAGAGCGGTAGTGAGCCACGACTAATCGCAATAAAAATATAACGGGAATGATAGGCGTTACGGCAAGTAATGCTGTTGTATATGAAGACAAGTTATTTGTCTCATTGATTACTACTGACATCCCCAAAACAACTAAAAACATAGCAATGTACATCATGAATTTAACAAGAAATGTCTTTGCTTTTTTCTCAGATATATTACTCATATCGATCTCCATTTTTAACAGAATGTATTAGTTCGTATCTACATTGTGTAATAAGTTCCCTACATAATGTCAGGTTAACCTTACTTCCTGCTCTCTCTTATGTCAAGTATGCCTGACATAAAGTACAGTTGTTATTACATTGTCTTGGTTATGACGGTAATTAATGTTTGTCGTTTTAATTGTAGTTCTCTGATTTTCTAACGGGGAGGAGGGAATGAATTACATGGCCACAGTGCAGATTTTACTTACAAGTATGTAAGTGCGGTGCGCATGTTTCAGAAAATTATATAAAAATCAGATGATTGGTGTTTGTGGTGGCTTGGAACAGCAGTTGCAATCCTTAGGTTGAAGTACGTTTAAATTTAAGGAGAGAATAATGGCTACATCAAAATCTACCGCAAATGGTGCAGATACTTCAGGTCACCCTATGACAGATAAGCTGCAATCCACACTGCATGAATCGTTGGACACGATTGCAGAGAAAGCGGCTACCGCTGAACAAAGCTTACGTGATTCGGCATCAGGATCAGCAGAAAACCTCGCTGCCCGTCGTCGTCTGATGAAACAAAAATGGTTGGGTTCATCAGTACGAAATTACGCTGTGGAAAATCCTGTAGCGGCTGCAGGAATTACATTCGCTGCTGGTATGCTTGTGGCCTCATTGCTGAAAAAAAGCAAATAGTCAGAGGTAAAGGATGAGCCAATCATCTGTCGATGGACATACAACGCCCCGCCCAGAAAGCGATGTTTCCAGCGGGGCGTCATCGCATCAAGCTCAACATAACGAGAAGGTGTCACAGCTGGACATTTCGCTGGACGAAGTGGTTGAAGCGGTGTCAGATCTCGTTGAAGCAAAGAAATTGCAGTTTGGCGCGCAATGGGCGTTAGTAGGGGCAGAAGCAAAATTACTGAAACAATCTGTACTTGTTACTGTACTCGCCACGCTGGCAACGTTTGCGTTTGGTTGTGTTTGCTGGCTAATTCTTAATATTGCTTCTGCAGTTTTATTGACCAAAGCTGAATTACATGCAGCGTTAGTGGCTGGGATCCTACTCTTGATAAACGGCTCGCTTATGTTTATGACGTGGCGTGTGGCGAGACAGGCTTTTCAGTTTATTTCTATCAACCCGCTGGTGGCCACCTTTAAAGGTGAGCCTGAAGATAGTCAGACTAGGGAACAGCGAAACGAGCCGGAGAGTTAAAATGGCCAATCTGTTTTTACGACGTGCTATTGCTGAGCGAGACCTACGAGTCCACGAATACAAAGAACTTAAGTTGCTTAGTGAATACTGTCAGGAAGATGCCATAGTTGCGTCAAAACAACTGCTGGTAACTCCTCTGGGGTTAATGGGAAGCTTTTCTGCAGGTGCGTTTAAAGGTTGGCACTTAGATGATCCACACAAGGCTAACAGACGACGTAAAGCTGTTTGGCGTTTTGCCAGAATGTGGTTGCAACAGGTTGTATTCTGACATTAAAAAACCTCGCCGAAGCGAGGTTTTTCAAGTTTAGTCTTTTTAGGTCAAGGCTTTTAATGTAAAGGCCTCTTAGACTCGAGTTGCATTAACTATTTAGTAAGTACAATCTCTACCAACCACATTGGCGCGTTGCGTTTTGTTCGTCTAACCACGCTTTAAGTGGAGCAAAGTAGGCGGCAATTGTACTAGCATCCATTTCAGGTGAGCCTGTAAGCGTTTCTAGTGCGTTTTGCCATGGTTGGCTCATGCCCATTTCTAGCATTTCATTCAGAGCTTTACCTGCTTCCTCACTGCCGTAAATAGAGCAACGATTAAGTGGGCCTTCATCGCCTGCAATATCACACAGTGCTTTGTGGAACTGGAATTGAAGAATGTGTGCTAAGAAATAACGCGTGTAAGGTACATTTGCTGGAACGTGATATTTTGCACCTGGATCAAATGCATCAGCGCTGCGTTCAACCGGCGGCATTACACCTTGATATTTCTCACGAAGCTCCCACCACAAATCGTTGTACTGCTCTGGTGTAACTTCACCTGATAGCACTTTCCAACGCCATTGGTCCACCATTAAACCAAATGGAATAAAGGCAATTTTGTCTAACGCTACTTGCATTAGCATACCGATATCATTCGATGCATCAGGGATGGTATCAATAAGGCCAATTTCCTTGAGGTACTTTGGTGTAATTGAGAGTGCAATAGTGTCACCAATTGCTTCGTGGAAACCATCATTTGCCGAGCCACGGTAAAGCAGAGGTTGATTTTTGTAGGCGCGCTGATAGTAGTTATGACCAAGCTCATGGTGGATAACGTTAAACTCTTCACCTGTCTTTTGAATACACATTTTTATGCGTAAGTCGTCTTTGTCATCAAGGTCCCAAGCAGAAGCGTGACACTGAACGTCCCGGCCTTCAGGTTTTTGAAACATGGAGCGCTCCCAAAACGTCTCTGGCAGTTCTTCAAAGCCAAGGGAAGAGAAAAACGACTCAGCTTGCTTAACCATCGCAATTTCGTCATAACCTTGCGCATTAAGTGCAGCGGTAACATCAGGAACCGTCATTTCTTGTTGAGGCTTAACGATATCGTAAATATTTCCCCAAGACTGTGCCCACATGTTGCCAAGTAAGTGTGCAGGAATAGGTTTGTCTTGTGGTACAACATCTTCACCGTAGTGTTCACCTAGTTCAGCACGCACGTGGCAATGCAACGCTTCATAAAATGGCTCTACTTGTGACCATAAGCGATCAAGCTCTTTTGGGAATGCCTCAGCAGTCATGTCATACTTGCCACGCCACAATTCACTAACATTGGCAAAACCTAGTTCCGCAGCCCCTTCATTGGCCAGTGAAACTTGTTCGGCGTATAACGGCGCCATAGGTTTAGACACTTCGCGCCAACCTTTCCAATATTCAAGTAGCAAATCTGCGTCACGTACAGTGGCCATCTCACCACTCATTTCAACCAAGCTCTTACACGTACCGTCTTCACGACAATATTCGCCAGCGCCATACATTGCGCTCAAGTCAGAGCCAATTTTTGCGAGGCGCTCTGCTTTAACTGGATCAGAGGGCGGGGGCATAGTTAGGCCATTTTTCAAAAGATTTAGTTGTCGACGAGTATCAACATCAACATCGACATCATTAAATTTAGCGGCTTCTTTCGCCAAGTTAGCCACTTTTGTAGACAACACTTCGTTAAAATAAGCACTTACGGCCGCGGTGTCGAAGTTAATGTTCGTAGCATAGCTCCACTCTGCGTGAGCGGCAGGAACCTGCATTTTTTCAATGTCGTTTTGGGCCTGTGTTAAAAATGCTTTAGCATCAGCAGCGGTTGGTGCTGGTGCAGCGTTGGTTTGCGTAGCTTTTTCGCCACAGCCAAACAAAGATATACTAACCAAGGCAGCCAGTAGTGTACGTTTGTGCGTGATCATTATTTGTCCTTCATTATTGTGGTTTTTGCTGTTGGCCCTTCATTAGTTTGTCGTTAAGAACTATTGAGACTAACAGAGACATGCCTTCCCATTGTGAAACGCTACTGCTGATTTGTAAAATAAAATTGTAAAACCACTCTAGCCTCTATCATGTGTTTGGATACTTAATTGATAAGTTCGCTGCGCTTTAGTAAAGGAATAAGAATAACGGAGTAAGTTTTTGGGAACATATGCTTACAAAAAACGAAGGTAAAAGGAGTTAGCTACACACATTTTATTGTTGTGTCGTGCTACTGTGATGCAGTGTGTTAAAGCCATAAATTTGCTTTAACGCATAAATTCTTAACTAATGCGCATTATTGAGTGTTTCCGTGCGTTGAAACTTGTAATAGAAGGAAAGGGTTGTTATGAAAATTATACTTCGACTGGTTCTAATACTAACTTTGTTGGCGGCGGCCATTGCTTCATACAGTGCGGGAATTAGTTCAGGAGTATTTATTTTTATCGTACTCGGCTTTTTATTCGAGGCGGGTTTTTGGTCGGGCTTATTTCCTACATCTCGACGCGGAAAAAAAGTCAACATAGGATGACTAAACCACTAAACCACTAAACCACTAAACCACAATAACGCTCAGTAATAGTTCGGTTATCTTCTGATTTTACACCAAAGCAGACAGCGCAACGGCTATGTAAAAGATTAATAGATAATGTTTGGGCTTTAATAACAACATAATTACCTCAGAAACCTAGTAACCAGAAATCTTACTACTTGTAACAGTCGGAACCTTAAGTGCTTTTATTATTAACAGCTGAACGCTTAGAAAATTGGCATTTTAAAGCGTGGATGTTGCTTTATTGCGTAACTTCAATTTAGCACGCTCAACAATGATGCCAATACACAATTAGTCTAAAATGGTCTAAAGTCATAAAAGTCACAAAAATTTTATTAGTCGCGTAAATTGTGAGTGGTTAGCCAATTCTGGCAAAGAATATTGAGAGGTTAGTAATGAATATAGGTTTATTTATTTACAACGATGCAGAAGTACTCGATTTTTCCGGGCCGTTTGAAGTATTCAGTGTCGCCAAACGCTTGGGTTTATCACATTGGAATGTCTATTTAATTTCAGAAAGTTCACAGCCCATACGTGCTCGAGGAGGTATGAATGTCACTGCTCATTACTCAATTGATGATGTACCAAAGTTAGATGTGCTATGTGTTGTTGGTGGTGAGCACACTGCAACAATGCAAAACACATCGGTATTAGCTTGGCTGGCACGGGTAAATGCCAGCACAACAATTACATGTAGTATATGTACTGGCGCATTTATTCTAGCTGCTGCAGGTGTATTACAGCGTGAAACGGTGACGACACATTGGCAAGACTTAGATGAGCTTAAAAAGCAATTCCCGTATTTAGGTGTGGTAAGTAACAAGCGTTGGGTCGAAGATGGGAAATACGTTACTTCTGGAGGTATTTCGGCAGGTATTGATATGAGCCTGTTTTTGGTTTCGAAATTGACAGATATGCCTTACGCAAAGACTGTAGCCCGCCAGATGGAATATGAGTGGTGTGAGTGAAACGTTACAGCGTTGTTTTAGTTAGTTGTAATACATATTAGTTACTTCTTTCAACGAGTACCTAAGATACTTAGCGCGCTTTTAGCGCACAACATTGCTTAAACTTTTTATTGCTTGCACACAAACAAGGTAAATTGCGACCATATTTCACTTTGCCACAGTCGTCGTGCAATGTGCCATCATGATATCGCCACACCCCATTTTCTTTTATAAAAAGTGATGTCTCATGAAGTTGGAATACGTTCTTATTCTCAAAATAAAAAGCCGTAAACTCAACCGTGTCATCGTTTTGCTGTTTTTTTGAAGGGCGATGAATAGTAAGTGCAAACCAGTTAGCGCCGTCGGCACTGTCCTTCAATTGTTGTGCAGACAACCCTTGTTGCTTGTCATTACTATACGTATTTAATACGTAATCATAGTTATGCACAGCGTAAGCTGAAAAACGAGAACGCATTAGTTGTTCTGCGGAATCGGGTACTTTTATACCGTCAATAAAAGGTTTACAACATTGCTCGAAAGACAAAGAAGAACAACAAAAGCAACGCATAATCCTGTAACACCCAACACGTAGTAATAAACGGCCATTATAAAGAGAAGCGATGAGTTACCCAAGTAATTAATGGTAAATACGCTAGCGCCAATTGATAGTTGCTGAACCGTTTTTTCTAAAAGCTTTTCTTACTTAGGACCTTTATTGCAAAAGGTTTTTACTACCACAGGATTAATTACCAAGGGCCTAGCGCCACATTTTGTCCGTGATTCGATTTGTCTACACGTACATTAACTAAACAAACAGAATAATGCTTGCAGAGCTTTCGGATCAGCTCACTGTCTGTAGGCTGCAAATCCAAGTCGATGTCTTCAACATAAAGCGTACTGCACTGTCCTCCAGTAATCAGCTTACTTATCCACTCGGGCATTTTTTCTTTTTCAGGCTTTTGAATGCGAATAGCATGATCAACGTTTTTTGAAAAAGCCACAGAGTTTGAAATAAGGTAGTTCCAACCTTTGCCATTTCCGCCTTTACCTTCACCTGGGTAGCCTTCAAAAGGAAGCGGAAGCTGTACAACATTGGATACCGAAGAGCGCAGTGCGTTGAATCGTGAAACAGGTGATGTGTTCATGGCAATACCTTTTTAAGTAAACTGACATTTAACTGTTATAATATACAGTATGTATGTGTATACAGTAGTTCGGTGTTGCCTAATTTGCAAGCACTTAATTGTATTTTTTTCGTTCAATGTTGTTTTTTGATGGTAAGTAGTTGTATGTAAGGTTTTTTTATTGGAGCTGTTTGGTGGGTTTGGTATTCTCACTAACCGAAATGCCCCATGGCATCATAATCTAAATAGCCATTGGTTAGGTCTATGTTCACAGTAGGGAAAGATAGTATTGAGTAGTCTGATTAACATTGGATATATGGGCATGTTTTTATCTGCCCTGTTAGCCGCTACTATCTTACCGTTTAGTTCTGAAGTGGTGCTTTTAACTCTTTACACCAATGGCTTATCACCCGTTTTTCTGCTTTTAGTTGCTTCTTTGGGAAATGTACTTGGTTCGCTGATCAATTATGCTTTAGGTTATCGATATGGTGAAATTGTCGCAACGCGTTGGTTGAGGGTAAATGAAAGTAGCTTTACCCGTGCTCAAAACACCTTTACACGTTGGGGGCAATGGAGTTTGTTTTTGTGTTGGGTGCCGATTGTTGGCGATCCAATTACCTTGGTTGCTGGCGTGCTTCGAAGTAATTTTAGTTTTTTTCCTATGCAGTGTCGCAATAAGTAAGACCGCGCGTTATGCACTTTTGCTTTATTTTCTTAGTTAGTCGCTCTGTTGCTCACTGAGCTCTTCTGAATTACTCATTTAAACATATGAAAACACACATTTTGCGTGGAATCTATTAAGCGCTACCGCTTCGATTAGCTCGTACTTTGTTGGCCCATTTTTTTATACGCGGGCTCATTATGAGTAATCCGAGAAGCCAGTACCATACGGGCTCTTGCCAAAAGGTTTTCTGCGACCAGCTAAAATGCAACAGTGCTAAAGGAAGGATGATGTAGATGGTATTGTGTAGGCGCTGCCAGTTCCGTCCCATTTTCCTTTGTAATGTCTTAAACGACGTGGCGGTTAATATGAATAATAGTAACAGTGCCGTCATACCCACAACGATATAGGGACGGCTGATAATTTCACTGGCAACTAGTGCCATATCAAATTGAAGCTCAAAAGCGATATAGGTAAGTAAATGGGCGAGGGCATACACGAAAGTGTAAACGCCAATTAAACGCCTAAACTGCATGGGCTCTGCACTGGGCAAGTTCTTAGCCATTGGGCTAAGGCTCAGCGTCAGCAGTAAAAAATGTATTGCCCAGGTACCGGTTTCGTTTATCAATACTTCAACGGGATCTGGCCCTAATTTGTCGCTCAAGCCTGCGAGAAATAGCCACGCTAGGTATCCTATTGCCATTATATGTATAACAGCTTTTGTACCACGTCTTTGCCACAGCGACAGTCTTACCGGCTTTTTAAGTAACGGCATTTATATCCTACATATTCTTCGTGAGGCTTTACTCACTTCTTAGTAGTAACGGGATAAATCCATACCACTGTATAACGGAGCGACTTCTTGATAACCATTAAACATCTGTGTGTCGATACGGTTGCGCGCCAATAGCCCGCCCGTCGTTATTCTGCGCTCGCTTGCTTGGCTCCAGCGAGGATGGGCAACTTGTGGATTTACATTGGCATAAAATCCATATTCATTTGAAGCAAGTCTGTTCCACGTGGTAGGTGGTTGTTTGTCAGTTAGTCGAATTCGAACGATAGACTTAATACTCTTGAAACCGTATTTCCAAGGAACCACTAAACGTATTGGGGCGCCGTTCTGTGCGGGTAATGTTTTACCGTATAAACCTACTGACATTAACGTAAGCGGATGCATTGCTTCATCTAATCTCAACCCTTCGACATAAGGATACTCAATCCCACCGCCCACAAAGCGGCTGCGTTGCCCCGGCATTTGTTCAGGATCATACAGGGTTTCAAATGCCACATACTTAGCCGACATTAGCGGCTCTGCTTGCTTGATTAGGGCTGCCAGCTCAAAGCCAATCCAGGGTACTACCATAGACCAGGCTTCAACACATCGAAGTCTATAAATACGTTCTTCTAATGGAAAACGAGATGTGAGCGATTCATAGTCCAATACAAATGGCTTTTTCACTAACCCATCAACTTTTAATGTCCATGAATTGGTTTGAAATTCTGTCGCGTTTTTAGCGGGATCATCTTTCCCCGTGCCAAATTCATAGAAATTATTGTAAGTGGTTACCTTGTCTTCGGGGGTACGTGTTTCATTAATTTGAAATTGACTAGGTTGTGTAAATTTAAGTGGTTTTAACTGTGGCTTTAATTCCGACTTTGGGGCATCAACGTCGTCTTCCCAAAACCATCCAGCGGCACCGGCTGATTTAGCCAACAGTGTTGAAGCACCAACAAAACCTAATGACTTAAGTAATGTCCTGCGGTTCACATATACACTTTCATCAGTGACGTCGTTGTCTTTTAAATGCACTGAGGGCTTAAACGGTTTTGCCATCACGAGACCTATTTTGTTTAGCTATGATTTAATTGAACAAAGATTTTTCTGGCTAACGCTATGAGAGCTGAGTATTACCTAAAGCTCCCAAAAACGCTTACTTACGCGTTTTCATTACAAACGTACGCAACAACGTACTTACTATGTTACGTAAATAAATAGACCTGAAGTTCAATAAAACTATTTCAATTAAACATGATTAATGTTTACATGTGAAAACTGTCTTGAATTCCACCGTGTTTCGGAGAAAATATCGTGGCGTAGAGGCGGGATGCAAATTCATCGGTCATACCTGAAATGTAGTCAGCAATAACACGCATACCCTCGCCATTTTCCTTTGCTGTGCGCCAGCGTTCTTGGGTGTTTTCGGGTAATAAGCGCTCTGGGTCTGAAGCAAACGCTTCAAACAATTCCATTACTACCAATTGGCCTTTGTATTCCAAAAGTTGTACGTCAGGTCTTCTAATGACTTTATTAAAAACAAAGCGCTTGAATAACTCTAATGCATTAGAAAATGCCGTAGGCATGACAGCATTATACGCAAACAGTGGGTGGGAAAACCCTTCTACATCACGAATTTCTATAGCAGTAATAAAACTATTAACTAAGGCGCCAATAGCATTTTTGCGCTCGTGATGCACGTTGCTAAATAGCTTGGATGTCAATGTTTCAATGTTATCAGAAAGCCAAGGTACATCTAATGCGCGCAAGGGTAAGGTGACATCTTCAATAAAATGTTGCTTTTGGACCATATCCATCACAATGGCATCTTCTAAATCGTGGATGCCATAGGCAATATCATCGGCCAACTCCATAATGGAGCAATCAAAAGATTTAAATTGCGTCTTACTGTGACCTTCAGGCTTTTCTATAAAGGTCATAAAACCTGTTTTGTCTGCATCTGAAAAAGGTGCCAATAGCCAGTTAAACAGTGACTCATCACAGCGGAATAAACCTTTTGGAGGATGCCACTCATCTGCTTTAACGCGTCGAAAGTTAGCCGGTTGCTTAGGTGTAATATGTGTATTCTGCAATGCATCAATAAAGTTTGGGTATTTCACCAACCCCAAAACGCTACGACGACACAGGTTCATACCGTGGTCGGCAGTGTAGGGCTCAAGTTGAGTGATAATACGAAAGGTTTGCCCATTGCCTTCAAAGCCGCCGTGTTCATACATCATATAGTTCAGAGCGACTTCACCGCCATGGCCAAAAGGCGGGTGGCCGATATCATGTGCTAGGCAAAGTGTTTCAATTAATGTGGCGTCAAGAGAAAGTGTTTCGGCAATAGCAGGAAACTTTCCACATAACTGAGCCGTGATCCCTGTGCCAATTTGAGCAGCTTCAAGGGAATGAGTAAGACGCGTGCGATAAAAATCACTTAATCCCACCCCCAAAACTTGGGTTTTTGCCTGTAGTCGTCGAAAAGCAGCACTATGAAGTACACGTGCCTTATCCCGTTGATAGGGGTTTCTATGATCGCCGTCCCGACTAGCGCTGCGCGGCAATCGCCTTTCTTGTAATGCGTTTTCCCATTGTTTTGTGGTCACATCATCTCCTGATTTACCCGTCACATAATTTCGAAAGTTCACTTTCCTTTTTAAGCGCTCTCTTAGCTACCTCATCAATGTTGAAATTAAAGTGCAACTTGGGCGACTCAAACAATTACGGTGGCGATGTTTTGTTTACGCCAATGAACCGATAATTCGAAAAATAGAAAGTTCAGTATAGTTAAACACATAGAAGGGAAACAATAGATTATTCTGATTTTCTACTGGTATATAACCCAGGGCAATAAAACACCAGACTTGCTTATAAAAGCGGCCTATTTTACTCAATCTTTAAGGGCAAAATTCAGCTTGCCAATTAACCAAAACCACGTATTCTTTTTAAAAGTGTTTCCACCGCTAAAGGATTTTACAAAGGTGAAAAGTGGTAAGGACATAAGAATTTTAATTGTCGATGATGTATCTGAAAACATCCAAGTGGCAATGAATATTCTCAAAGAAGAGAGCTATACGTTTTCATTTGCTACTGATGGTCAAGAAGCGCTCAACCTCATTTCAAATCAGGCGTTTGATCTAATATTGCTCGATATTATGATGCCGAAGGTAAACGGTTTCGATGTATGCCGTGCAATAAAGGAAATGGAGCACGCAAAGTCTATTCCTGTCATCTTTCTTACTGCCAAGTCAGACGCCGACTCAATTAACGAAGGGTTTGAAGTAGGTGGCGTTGACTACATTATAAAACCTTTTCATGCCAACGAATTGTTGGCTAGGGTGAGAACCCATATTGAACTTGCTCTTTCACGCGAAGCTATTAAAAAGCGCGCCGACGAAATTGAAGTAAAAGCGCGACTTCAGGCAAAACGTCTGGCTGGTGAAATAGAAGCAGGCCAGGTAGAAATGATCTACATCCTTATGGAAGTGATGGAGTCAACATCTGATGAAACCGGGCAACACATCAGGCGCGTAGCAGAAATGTGCAGACTGTTGGGGAGCTATGTTACGTCGCTAAGTGAAGAGGACGTCAATACATTATTTTTGGCTTCTCCTATGCACGATATTGGAAAAATTACTGTTCCCGAAGAAATTCTTCACAAGCCTGGTAAATTAACGGCAGAAGAAATGACGGTAATGCGCACCCATGCAGAAAAAGGGTACGACTTACTCAAAAACTCTAAACGAAGACTATCCACCGCGGCTGCAGTCATTGCCCATGAGCATCACGAAAAGTGGGACGGAACTGGTTATCCACGAGGGCTTAAGGGCGACGAAATTCATATTTATGGTCGTATAGTTGCCCTTGCTGATGTATTTGACGCTTTAACTCACAAACGGCAATACAAGAGCGCTTGGACCATAGATGATGCAGTTGATTACATTCAGCAACACAGTGGTAGTCATTTCGATCCTGCGCTAGTCAATATCTTAGTTGAGCACCTTCCTGAATTCCTTGAAATCATTAGGCAGTGACATGCGCATCTTTAAATGGATGTTATGCGTATTGTGTTTTTTTGTGTTTGGCGCGCTAGCGCAAGTTTCACAGCAAACGGTAGAACTTAATGCTGAAGAACGGCAGTGGCTAGAGCGACACACTTCTATTTCGGTGGGAGGCAGCCTCGATTGGACGCCCTTTAACTTTGTTGACGACAGAGGGCAATATCAAGGCATAGCGAAAGATTACCTCGACCTTGTTTCACACTACACTGGCTTACAATACACGGTTGTTACCGATACCTGGCAAAATAATTTGGCTAGGATGAAAAGAGGGGAGTTGGACGTGCTTCCTGCGGTTTATAAAACCCCTGAAAGAGAAACGTTCCTCCATTTTTCTAAACCTTATTTTGAGGCGCTGGATTACTTTTTTGTTCATCAGGATGTTCCTGTAAGCTCCTTTAAAGATCTTGACGGTAAACGACTCGCCATACCGAAAAGTTATGCTCATCGCGAACTCATTCAACAGCATTTTCCCAACATTATTATCAAAGATACAGAGACGTTTGGGCAAGCTATAGATATGGTATTGGAGCGTAAGGCAGATTTGCTTTTCGACACATATGGCGCACTGATGTACACCCTTGAAACAGAAGGGATCAGCACAATCAAACCGTTTAAGTCGACGCGCCACTTAGGCAAGAACCCTATTCATATTGTAACAGCCAAAAACCAAGCAATTTTATCCGGTATCATTCAAAAGGGCCTAGATGCCATTACTGACAGTGAACGCCGAAAAATCTACAACAAGTGGTTTAAGATAGGCATTGCCCAAAGCGATAAGGTGAGTGCTGCCCAGAGCGGTGAAGTAAAAACGAGCTTTGACAAAGTGAGCTTACCGTTAACTGAAGCGGAACAAGATTGGATAGCGGAACACCCCGTTATCAGTGTGGCGGGTGATTATGCTTGGGCACCGTTTGAGTTTCGTAATGACCAAGGGCTACACGATGGTTTAGGTCACGATATACTACAACAAGTATCTTATCTTACTGGCTTGCAGTTTCACTACACCACCGATGTGTGGGAGAAGTCCCTAGAACAGGTTAAAAACAAAGAAAAAGACGTGGTAGTGGCTGCGTTTAAAACCAAAGAACGCGAAGCGTATTTGCTGTTCTCAAAGCCTTACGTAAGTGCGTTAAATTATTTCTTTGTGCGGAGCAGCGATAAAGTAGAGCGCTTAGGACAGTTAGCGGGCAAGCGGTTGGCTATTATTAAGGACAGTGCACGGGCAGAAGAAATAAGCCAGTTAATTCCCAATTTAACTTTAGTGTACGTAGAGTCACCTGAACAAGCCATTGACTATGTCGTGTCAGGCCAAGCCGACTTTCTTTATGATTCCCATGCAGTTATCAATTATATTCTGAATTATCGCTCTATTACCGAAATCTCTGCGTTCAAGAGTATTCCTAATTCACCAGTTAATAACCTTCATGTTGGCGTTAGAGACGACTACGCCCCGCTAGTCGAAATAATTAATAAAGCCTTAGTTTATCTAGAAAATCACAATATGCAGCAACTAATGGATAAGTGGTTGGGGGCAAACCGGCTGACGCCGGATGATATAGCGATAGTGTTGTCTGACGAGGAACGTCAGTGGCTCGATGCACACCCTCAAATAACGTTTGTGGGCGATCCATTTTGGATGCCATTTGAAGGAACAGATGAAACTGGGAAGCACATTGGAATAATTCAAGACTATTTGGACATATTTACTGAAGCTACAGGCGTGCGGTTTGAAAATATCCCAACTGAAAGCTGGGAGGAAAGCCAAGCGTTGGTGTTGTCTAATCAGGTGAATATGGTCTCTGCATTTCCTGATTATAAACCACTAGAGCATTTAGTTTTTACAACAAGTTACATTAACACGCCAATTGTCTTTGTAACCCAAAACGACAATCAGTACATTGACAATATTACCCAAGTGTTAGAGCGCAGAATTACCTTGCTTGAGGACTATCCGAGTACGCAGGATTTGTTAAGGCGTTTTCCCAATGTGGCGTTTTCTTTGGTTTCCTCTCCGCAACAAGGGTTAGATGATTTATCTTCGGGTAAAACAGACATATTTGTAGGGTCGCTAGCGCAAGTAAATTACTTTATTGCCGAAAGCGGTTATTCAGGTTTGCGAGTTGTAGGTAAAACAGATTACAAACTAGAAATTAGCTTTGCTGTTCAAAAAGAATTCGCTCCAATTATTCCTATCCTAGAGCGGGTATTGAACAATGTCAGTATCACGCGTAAACAGCAGATATCAAATAAGTGGGGCAATAGAGAACTCGTTGTTAAAACAGATTACACGATTGCTGCAATTGTTGTGCTTGTTTCAGTATTTGTTATCGCTTTTGTTTTTATTTGGAACCGACGCTTACAAAACGAAGTGGCACTGAGAACGCAGACAGAGCTGTCGCTTAAACAGAGTGAAAAAAACCTCTCTGTTGTAATAGAAAATATCCCGATCATTATTTACGTAGTTGATTTAACGACTCGAAAATTGTTGATGGCAAATCAATACGCTATTGATGTACTCAATATTGATGATGCACATGTTACTGATGTTCCTTCTCGCGCCTTTCTCGATGAAGATGTTGATGAGATGTTTGAGCAACAAGTAGAGATAACGGCTTTAAACAACAGTAAGATCGATGGATTGATGTCGATAATTCCTATTCGTTTTCATGGTAAAACGGCACTATTGCATATGGTGGTGAATCTCAATGAACGCATTGCGATGGAGCGAGAGCTAGAGGAAGCCAAAAATCACGCGGTCAGTGCTAACCAAGCGAAGTCTGAATTTTTGGCCAATATGAGCCATGAAATTCGCACGCCAATGAACGCCATCATAGGTTTTACCGAACTGCTTAGTGAACAAATTCAAGACAGTAAGTTAAAGTCATTTGTAACCACTATCCGCTCAGCTGGCAATGCGCTTCTGCTGTTGATTAATGACATTTTAGACCTATCAAAAATTGAAGCCGGCAAGCTAACGCTTACCAAAGAAGTGTGTAATCCTCATTCGTTATTTGAAGAAGTGAGCAATATCTTCACAATGAATGTCCGCAACAAAGGTCTAGATTTCATTCTGGATGTTGATGAGCTAATTCCACACGCATTGTTGTTAGATTCGGCCCGTATTAGGCAAATATTATTCAACCTGGTTGGTAATGCAGTTAAGTTTACCGATGAGGGTATTATTACACTTAGGGCCACGGCGCTCAACGAAGATGCCATCCACAGTAAAATTGATTTAAGAATTGATGTTGAAGATACGGGTATTGGCATTCCAAGTGATAAGCTGGAACAAATATTCGAGAGTTTTCAGCAGCAGGAAGGGCAGAGTATACGCAAGTACGGCGGCACAGGGCTGGGTTTGAGTATAAGTAAACGTCTTACCGAATTAATGAACGGCACCATTTCGGTGAGCAGTGAGCTTGACAAAGGGTCGTGTTTTTCAATTTATTTAAGTCAAATTGATGTCGCCTCTGTTGAGAAAACCCCGCTAGAAAGCAGTCACGATGGCGCTTCTTCTGCTATTGATGTGTTGTTTGCTCCGTGTCGCGTGCTTATCGTTGATGATGTTGCTGACAACAGACGATTATTGACGGAAATTTTTAAAACCTTATCGATTAATTTTGATGAAGCAAGTAACGGTAAAGAAGCTGTCGCCAAGGTGGATGAAGGCGATTATGACGTGGTGATTATGGATATTCGTATGCCCGAAATGGACGGTTACCAAGCGGCAAATATTATAAAGGCTTCACATCCTCATATTCCCATTGTGGCATTAACGGCCTCGGTTATGAGAGATGATTATGAACGTCAGCGAAGAGAAAACTTTGCAGGTTATTTACGAAAACCTGTGATGAAAAGAGAACTTATCGACGAGCTTAAAAAGTACCTTGCTTTTGAAGCGGTGGTGAGTGATGAAGCACAAACCAAGGTAACCAGCGACGTCAATAGTGATATGAACCACGAGCTTTTAGCGTACCTCAAAACGAACTATTACGGCCATTGTGCCGAACTCAAGAACAATAACAATTTAAACGAAATTGCTGAATTTGCGCGCCAAATTAAGCAGGTAGCAGCAGATTATGACTCTAAAACACTTGCTGCTTACGCTGATAACTTAATTAGTGCAACAGACATTTTTGACATTGTCGCCATCAAAACAGCTCTTACTGAGTTTCAGGCTTTGTTGGACTAGGCAAAGAAGTTAATATCTTTGACGGCAATGGACCATTGTCACCAAATATTCTGAAAAAATCCAAGAACAGGGCTATCAGCTACATTTAACCAACCGTGACCGTGTCGCGCTTATCAACGGTGAATGGAACTACTATCTGTATCTGGAAGACTGTAGACTGTCTGAGACAATTATTTCTGGCTGCATGCAATAACACACGTAGCCGAAACTGCGATTTTGCATGCAAATAGGTTTGTCAGCAAAGATTGGGGTTAATAAAAAGGAGTACCCAGAATGAAATTGCAACATGTTGCCAGAATGCCTTGGCTAGCCATTCCCTTTATCGGCGGGATTATAGGGTTTGTCTTTGGCAGTTTGCCTATACTATTTCTAACCAAAGTGATGGGCGATCAGTACAAAGATGACATCATAGAAACCACTTGGGTACGACATGATGGCTCTCAATACACAACAAGAAGGGGGTCTTATGCTCCCGGCTTAATCGTGTTTGTCGGACTAGGCATCATTCTAACTTCTGTTGTTTACATTTTAAACTTTATCGAAAAAACGGTTGAAAGCCCCTTTTTTGATCATTTTTATTACTTCACTTTCTTCTCATTCATTCTAGGGTTAGCCAGATACCATGCATTCGCCGATTATGTTAACTCAAAGGAAGAAAAGGATGGGATAAACTGGTTGTTCTGGGTGGTTGTTGTATTGACCTTGGCATGGCCATTCACGCCCATTGAACCGCTTTTTGAAATTCAAAAATCACACATGCCTTGGGTTTACTTACCTATTACACTATTTCTTTTTTTGGTTTTGTACTACCTATAATGGCATCTCTTCAAATTTTTACCCTAGCAATATTGAGTAAGTCGTATAAGGCTATTGCCTTGTTCTTGCTTCTGCCAATATTACAACTTATCCCTTTGGGTATTTACCATATCTCTAGAGCAGCAAACTCACTTCCATCACAAGAGAAGGCTATAGTCCCCCTGCTTGTTATAAGTTCATTTACTGCAGCTTTGATCATAGTGAATGCGAAGATATGGCAATTCGGACTCTCTAGTCGCCAAAATAAGTTATCACTTATAAAAATCCCACTAATAATATGTGGGTTAATCTCAGGTTCAATGGTTCTACTTGGCGGGGTACTATCAGTTATTCTCATTCGATTATATGATTGGAGTGGCTTTATTGGGTTAGCCCTTAAACTTGCCGAACTATCAATGCAGTATGATACGAAAGCTATTGCATACTTGCCCTTAGCTATAATTACGTTTGCATTTCTCATCAGTATCATCACAACGTTAAATCATAGAAAAATGACCAGCGGAAGTAAGTTTATTATCAGTGGAGCAAGCTCAATAGCCATTATCCCTATTATGGTATTTCTTGCTATTGCAGGTATCAAAAGTGACCCTTACCGTGACGTTATTAAAAACAACATAGAGAACAATACCGTCAGCGTGTTTATGAACGTATACAAAGCGCCTGATGGCATTAAAGAATCTGACAAGTTAAATTATATGCTTGCATTAATTAAGGAAAACTTATTATCGGACGACCCCTTATCAATAACCGTAGGGTCTTCAAGTTCAGCTTTAAGCCAACACTCCGAGGATAATTACAAAATAACTGTAAGAGGAAGTAAGCCCGCTTCTGACAATATAGAGCAAGGTTTCTCTCTAACCGAGGGAGAACATGTGATAACTTTCCAAAGAGGCAATAAGTCCGTTACAAAAACCCTATTTATCCTAGATAGCGATATCGAACACGGTTACAAAACTGGTGATATAGAAATTCATTAATTTAAGATGCTGCCTAAATCGTATGCGGTCTAGGTGGGAGTCTTTAAAAAGTTAAATTTTACGCTTGAAGTTGTTCCTTTGTTTAGATGCTATATGCGTATTTCAGGTTTTGTTGGATGATTGATAAGATAGAAAGGCTCTAAGTATCTTGCTCTGTTAACTCATCTACACTTGCTAAGCAGTTGCGCTCAAATGTATCAAGGAAATAGCGTACTTCGGGCATATCACGTTCGAAGTCAGCTAGCATTTTGGTCAGCCTGTCTTTAACCGAATTAAACTCTGCGTTTCCAAAGCGAATTTCATCGTTCGCTTTCAAATACGCTGAAATAATATCAGCCGCTTTAACTATACGCTTGTAGTCAGGGTCAACATCATCCTGCACCAATAGTGTTGCAAAAGACGCCTGTAACTCTTTGGGCAAAGAAGCAAGACATTCTTGCTCTGAAATCTTTTCAAGTTTTTTAAACTCTCGGGTAATTTCAGGGTTGTGGTATTTAGTAACATGGTTGATGTCTTGCAATTTTGATTCTGATATTTCGTGGTAAAGGGCAATGGTTGCGGCTTTTTCTGGCGAAAGTGAACCACCGTAAATCTCTTTCTTTATTACTGCCAGTAAATGAGCAATAACCGCAACCTGATGAGAGTGTTCTGCTATATTTTCGCGTTTCACGGTATGCATTAATGCCCATCTTTTGATTAAAGGCATACGCAATATCCACGCGAGGAAAGTACTTTGTTTCATAAACACTCTACTAATTCAATACGCGCAGCGCTTTACGCGCCTTGCTTGTATGTTCTAAAGAAATTGCCAATACGGTGAAGTGCAGGTACCAATACATCACTGTGTGGTAAAAACACCAAACGAAAATACACACCTTCATTTAGATTAAAAGCGCGACCGTGTACTAATAGGATCTTTTCTGAGCTAAGTAAATCCAACACCATTTGCTCGTCGTTGTGGATATTGAATTTCTTTTCATCAACGCGGGCGAAGCAGTACATTGCGCCTTTGGGTTTAACGCAGTGTATTCCCTCAATACCGTTTAGCATATCGGTAGTGACATCCCGTTGAATTCGCAAGCGACCGTTTTCTTTAACTAAATCGTCAATGCTTTGATAGCCACCCAGTGCGGTTTGAATAGCACTTTGGCAGGGCACATTGGCGCACATCCGCATAGAAGAGAGTATGTTCAGCCCTTCTATATAGTCAGATGCTAGACGCTTGTTACCACTCACTACTAACCAACCCGAGCGGAAGCCTGCTACGCGGTAGTTTTTACTTAAGCCACTAAATGTAACAAAGAACACATCATCAGCTAAAGAGGCGATGCTGGTGTGTTTTGCTTCGTCGTATAATATTTTGTCGTATATTTCATCGCTAAACACAACTAAGCCGTGCTGGCGCGCAATTTCGACGATTTCCTGTAGTAAGGCTTTGTCGTAAACTGCACCCGTTGGGTTATTAGGATTAATAAGCACAATGGCACGTGTTTTACTGGTTATTTTGCTTTTTATGTCGTCTAAGTCAGGGAACCAACCCGCTTGTTCGTCACAGCGGTAATGGACAGGTGAGCCCGAAGAGAGACTTACCGCCGCCGTCCACAGCGGATAATCAGGGCTAGGAATTAATACTTCATCGCCATGGTTAAGCAGCGCTTGCATTGCCATCATGATGAGTTCAGAGACACCATTACCGATATAAACATCATCAACGCGAATATCTTTAATGTTGCGTTGTTGGTAATACTGCATCACGGCCACGCGGGCGGCATAAATTCCTGTCGAGTCAGAGTATCCTTGAGACGTTGGCAGGTTGTGAATAACGTCTTTTACAATGTCATCAGGGGCTTCAAAGCCAAATGGGGCAGGGTTGCCTATATTGAGCTTGAGAATGCGATGGCCTTCGTCTTCCATTTTTCTGGCTTGCGCCGCAATAGGGCCTCTGATGTCGTAACAAACGTTATCTAATTTATGAGAGCGAGATACAGTTTTCATGGTCTATCTGGTTGATTTACGTCCCCCGAGATTATCGCAAACCAACCACATATGCGACGGCATTTTCACCAATTTAGGTACAAAATTGTGACTTTTTTGACTACTTGCTGTTTTTTTGTACGCAAAAAGTGATGGATATTGCAACTGTAAATTGTTGATAAAATATTTGTTAATAGCTTGTGAACTTTTCAATCTGCGCCTATCGTAGTAATAAGACGTGTAAAAAACACGTCAGTAACAGGCTAGCTTATATGCAGAGGTGATTAAAATATGTCGCACCATTTTAAAGAGACTCCTGAAAATGCAATTACGCAAAGTGGTATAGCACGCGTTATACCGTGTAAAGAATTAGATATTGGCGATCCTATCAAGTGGCTGTCGTTGGCGCTGAGGGATGCCATGCGAGCCCCAGGCCTCACGGTATTTTACGGTGTACTTTTCGCCGTAATTCCATGGTTCATTATGTACTTGGTGGAAATGACGGGTTGGCATCTAGTAATTTTACCTGCCATTGTATGCTTTATGCTGGTAGGGCCATTTCTTGCGGCCGGTCTTTACGATGTGAGTTGGGAAATGGAAAAAGGGCATAAACCTACGCTTCGTCACTCGTTAAGTGCAATGCGTAGAAATGCCATCAATGAGTGGGGTTTTGCCATACTAATGATGGTGATGATGATATTCTGGCTTCGCGTAGCATCACTTATTCACGCGCTCTATCCGCCCTACATAGAAAATGATTTAGAAAGTCTACTGCCGTTTCTAGCCCTTGGTACTATAGTCGGCGCGGTGTTTACTCTCGGCATGTTATTTATTACCGCGTTTACACAACCCATTTTGATGGAGCGCAAGGTCGACTTGGCTACTGCTGTACTTACCAGCGTTAATGCGGTATGGCTAAACAAAGTACCCATGCTAATTTGGGGAGCAATTATATTTAGTGCCGTTGCCATTGGTTTTGTGACGGGCTTCGTAGGGTTTATTATTTTAATGCCGTTGATTGGCTATGCTTCTTGGCATGCTTATATTGACGCTATCGAGACAAAACGCGAGAGAAAATACGAGTAAAAAGTACGAGTAAAATGTAATTTACTTTCAGTTTTGTTGGCGGTTTTTGTGCTTCTTGGCCATTAAGTAGTGATAAATTTTGTTAAAATTACAAAAAAGGGCTCTGTTTAGAGCCCTTTTTAGTCTTTAGTATTATATTAGTTTCTTTTTATCGTATTGTTGGTTATGCCGTTTGGTAATAAGGGGAAGGCTTAAAGCTATAAATATCAATGGCTTACTTTGTTAAAAAAACAATAACATCGTCATTTACCCTGCATTTACCAGTCTTACACAATCTTTCAACAGTAATTCTTTTTTTCTTGGTGCATAAATAAAGGGCGTTAGGTGATATCACTTGATGCACTTAAACGAGTTTGCCACAAACTTTTGAAAATGATCCATTGAGGAAATAGATATGAAATTAGTTAAAGCAATTGCTGTTACTGCAACATTGTTAAGTGTGTGTTCTGCAAATGCCGCAGCTCCACAAAAAGATGTGCGGTTCGTAGGTGAAACACAGTTCGCTGGGTTCTGCAAAGCCATCATCAATGACGACATCAAGGTGTTGCGTTCAAGCCTTTCTCGTAACGTTGGTCGCATTGGTGCTAGTCAGCGTGAAGTATTGCGTATGGTTACATCAGAAGAGGGTTTGACATGTAATGGCAGCAGTCTTATCGAGTTCTCTGTTGAGCGTGACGCGAACGCTGTTCACGAATACTTGACCTCGCGCAGCTAAGGCGTGGTGGTTGTAACCGAATCCACAGAAAAAGCGGGGAAATAAGCAACTTTCAGATAACTGAAGCTTGCTAATTAACCCCGCTTTTTGTTCGCTTACAATTTATTGCTATTTATACAAGTTCCGCGTATGCAGTTACTTCTAGGTGTCTACAACACTTTCTACGACATCTTCTATTACACCTTGATCCAACGTCCCACTCTTGCTTTGCTGGTTTTCACCAGTAATTGTGTTTTAAAGCGCAGTTTAAGTAATAAAACATAGGCAAGCGGTACCAAAAATAGACTTGTCATGGTTGAGAACACAAGGCCGCCAATAATCGCAATGGCCATTGGCGAGTAGGGCGGGCCGTCACCACCTATTCTGGTACTGCCCATAGCAAGTGGAATAAGCCCCAATACTGTTGTGGCCACCGTCATTAGAATGGGGCGAATACGTGTCATACAACCTTCAACAACAGCGTCAAATAGGGTAATACCTTCGTTGACGAGTTGGTTTATGCGATCAACCAGTACAATACCGTTGTTGACCACAATACCCATCAATATAAGCATGCCTATCATACCCATGATTGACATTGAGGTACCGGTAACCATAAAAGCCCAAAACACACCCGTAAATGAGAATAGCAGTGAGGTAATAACCGAGGTTGGTAATATGAGTGATTCGAATAACGCCGCCATCACCACGTATATCATACACAAGGCCAAAAGCATGTTCATTTGCATAACACTATTCGCTTCGTCTTGACGAGTGAAGCTGCCGTCTAGAGTCCACTGATAGCCAGTTGGCAAGGTGATGTTAGATAGCGCGTTTTCGATTCGTTCCCGGGCTTGTTCTGTGGTGGTTTCACCCGCTAAATTGGCCCCAATTGCCAGGGCTGTTTGGCGATGATTACGGTTTATTTGCGATAGTTGAGGTACAACGTTAAAGTCGGCAATCATATTTAATGTTACCGATTGTCCCTGTGCAAAGCCGATATTCACGTTTTTAAGCTCGCTGAGCGACGCTTGAATATCACTGCCATACTTTAATTGCACGCCCACTTCACCTGCATCACCGTATCTGAATGAACGCAAGTTATTACCGCGAAGCGCTGTTGAAATCAGGTTGGCGATACTATCAACTTGAATGCCGAAGCGATTGGCCTTTTGTCTATCGATATGAATTTGAACTTCATCACGGGTAGAGCCTGTATCTGCTTTAACATCTTCTAACCCCTCAATTCTGCCTAGAATAGGGATAATTTGTTCCGAAATGTCCAGAAGTGTTTCTGATGATTCACCCAAAAGGGTGACGCGTACACCACCACCATTGCCCGTATCCCACTGAAATGAAGGACGCGCACGCACGAAAGACGGCATGCTTTCACGGATGGCTTCTTTTATGTCGCTTACGGGAATGGGAAGATTGTCGTTTAGCGTAATACCACTAACAGCATGGCCTGGAGTAAAATAGGTATAAACTTGTTTTATATGAAATTTATCTTTATTTTCATACAGGTAGGCTTCCATTTTATTAACGGTTTTCTCCACTTCTTCCAACGTAAAATTCTGTGTTACGTGGTAGTTCAACCAAATGCGTTCTTGGTTGTTATTGCCTTCATCGTCTGAGGTTACAGACTGCATAGGAATAATGGTGGAACCTAAAATCGCAATTGCAATAAGGCAAGTTTTCCCTTGGTTTTTAAGCATCCATTGTAGCGCTTTCCCATAGCGTTTTATGTAGGAGGGCGTTTTAGGCTTTTTCACTACAGGGATCGCCACTTTTGTTGTTAGCAATGGAATAAGGGTTTTTGCGATAAATAAAGAGGCAAACAACGAGATACAAATCGCCACAGCCACGTGCTCTAGAAAAATAGTTAAATCGATTTTAACCCCAACAATGTTAGGCAAAAATACGATGGCTGTGGTGGCAGTACCCGCGATAACGGCCAAGCTCACTTTATTGACACCAATTTGAGTTGCTCGTGCAATATCCCGTGTTTGCTGACGCTCTTGAAATACACTTTCAGTAATAACTACCGCGTTGTCCACTAACATTCCCACTGCAAGCATTAAACCCATGAGTGACAAGATGTTAAGGGTATAACCCAGAAGGTACATTACTCCTAGCGTGATACAAATTGAAAAAGGCACTGACAGCACAACGATTAGCGTTGTTGTGAGCTGGCGCAAGAAGAGGTACAACACGATAACTGACAGCAGTGCACCAAGCAGCCCCGCGTTAACCAGGTCTCCCAATGAAGAAGTAACGCTTTTTGCCGTGTCATCCATAACGAACAGATTAATTCCGCTGAATTCAGGATCTTCCTTAGCTTTGTTAACAACCTTCATTACAGCACCAGATACTTCAACTAAGTTACTGCCAGACTCTCTAAATACGTTAAAACCAACTGCAAAAGTTCGGTCGAGATGACGACCTTCACTTCGCTCGGGAAGTTCATACGTTACGGTTGCAATGTCAGACAAGCGAACGCTGCTAGTTACCCACATATCTTTAAAATCATTAATGTCGGTAAATTCCCCTGTAGGGTTAACCAGTACTTTCTCGCCATTGTTGTACATGTAGCCCGCGGTAAGTGAGAAATTCGCGTTTTGCAGCTTTTGTTCTAAGCGTGTGGTATCAACTTGATAAGCCGTCATCTTCTTAGGATCAAGACGAATGGTAATTTGGCGCTTCATAGTGCCGTATAGTTCAACTTTTGATACACCAGGTACACGCTCTAATGGACGCTTCAAGTTACGCTCTAGCAAGTCATAGGCATGTGATAAATCTCTATCGCTTGAAACCCTAAGTTGGAATATTGGCATATCATTGGTATTGAACTTGTACACCATGATGCGCTCTATATCGCTGGGAAGCTCGTGGCGAATAGCATCTATTTTTTCTCTTGCCTCAATACTCTTTGCTTTGAGGTTTTCGTCCCAGTCGAACTCAACAACCACTTCTGCCATGTTGTCATAAGAGCGCGCACGCAATCGCTTGATGCCCGACATGGTGGCTACCGCTTCCTCTACAGGTCGGGTGATCATCGTTTCAATTTCAATGGGGGTTGCATCTGGGTAGGGAATTTGTACCACCATTTCAGGAATATCTATCCCGGGAAACTTCTCCAGGGGTAGAAGTCGGCCAGATACAACGCCAAAAAGTAGCATTGATAAGAACAGCATGCCGATGGTGACAGGTTTGTTTAAGGCAAAGCGAGCAAGTGAGGCTCCTATACCCGCTATTGCCGAACGCGGCGCTGGTAAGTCATCTTTGGGAGATGAGCTCCTATCTTTTGAAGATAAGCTCATAACGCACCTCCTTCAGACAATATCACGCTATTTGACGGCGTTTTTACATCATCGTTTAAAGGCGCCAGCTGCTTTTTGGTATCAAATAAGCTGTATAGTACTGGTATAAGAATAAGGGTAAGCAAACTGGCAAACAGTAAGCCGTAAATCACCGTAATCGCCATAGGTGTGCGTATTTCCGCACCTTCACCTAAACCAAATGCCATAGGGAGTAACCCTAAAATAGTGGTCAGTGTGGTCATTACAATGGGGCGTAAGCGCGTTTTGGCAGCATCCATTATTGCCATTTGTTTCTCTACACCTTGACGGCGAAGCTGATTGATACGGTCCACTAAAACAATGGCGTTATTCACCACAATACCACACAGCATAATAAGCCCAATGAAAACGACTACGTTAAGCGGTGTGTTAGTAAGCCATAAACCATACACCGAGCCAGCTCCCGCAAGGGGGACTGCGAATAAAATCAACAGCGGGTGCAGCAGCGACTCAAACTGAGATGCCATAACCAGGTAAACCATAAATACAGCCAGTGCTAGGGCAAACTGAAGTGACTTGAAGCTGGTTTGCATATCTTCACTTTGACCAGTTACTGAAGCGCTAAGCGACAATGGCAGTGCGGTGTCACTAATAACGCGATTGGCAATTTCTACTGCTTCATCAAGCTTCCCTGAAGCAAGGTTTGCTGAAATTAGCGCTACACGCTGTTGGCCTACACGGGTTATTTCGCTAGGACCAACACTCATGTATACGTCAGCAACTGCGCTTAATGGAATTGGCTGTGCACCATTTGGGTTAACCACGATAGCGCGCACACTTGCGATATCGTCGCGCTGATTCTCTTTCGTGCGCACTAGTACATCCACTTTGCGATCTTCAACACTGTATTGGGTAGCCACGCGACCACCTACTTTGGCGGCAATGAGTTCAGACACCGTTGCCGCATCAAGATCTAGTCTTGCCAGTTTGGCGTGATGGAAGGCAATCTTTAGTTCTGGGTTGCCATCGCGGATACTGGTTGTGACGTCAGCAAAATTGGGGTACGCAGAAAGTGACGCACCAATAGTTGCACCATATTGCTGTAGTTGATTTAAATCGTATCCAGCGATTTCTATTTGAATGGGAGCGGCGAAACTAAATAACTCAGGCTCAGAGAAGGTTGCTTGTACGTTGGGTTTTGATGACAGTACTTCACGTAGTGATGCTTTAACCTCAAGCATGTCAGCTTTGCTCGCGTTTGGTACCATAACAATATTCAATCTACCCCAGTGATCTCCACCTTGATTCGGTGCGGCGCTGATCAAACTACCCGTACCAGACATGGCATAAGTACGCAGAACCTTCGATTCACTGGTAGACATGGCAATGTTCGCAAGTTCGTTGATAACCTCGTCTGTACGAGCCAATGGAGAGCCAGCGGGTAGCGTAACCTCTACTGAAAACTCGCCTTGAGAAAGTGTAGGGATAAGTTCCATACCTAACTTGGGTACAAGCAATACTGCACCGCCTGCCAGTAAAAGTGCTGTGGTAATAACAAGTGCACGGGCTTTTAAACTGGCAAGAAGTAACTTTTCATAAGCAATGGCAAGTAAATCGAAACCTTTGTTGAAAACCCAAATAAGGGGTTTAAACAGAATATTTAGCCCTTTGGCGATGATATGCCAAGCACCAATTAACAAGGTTGCCAATGCTGCAGGAAGGTATACAAATGCCAGTTTGAAAACAAAACGCACGGGAAACGTAATTACATACCAAATTTTACCTAATAAGGTAGTTGGCTTGGCTGGCGCTTCAGCAGTGAAGGTATCTTCGTGGTCGAGTTGTTGCTTTTTCGTTTTATGAGCCATTGCCGGAATGAGTGTCAGTGCAACCACTAATGACGCGGCGAGCGCAAATGATACGGTAAGTGCTTGATCCCTAAATAGCTGGCCTGCAATACCTTCCACAAAAATGAGCGGCACAAATACCGCCATTGTTGTAAGGGTTGATGCCACAATAGCACCTGATACTTCTTTGGTGCCTTCACTGGCAGCATTGTCATCATTGTTGCTTGTATCAAGAGCACGTTTTTGCTTTTTATGGCGATCAATATTTTCAAGCACCACAATGCTGTTATCGACAAGTAACCCCACCGCCAGTGCGATTCCGCCTAAACTCATCATGTTAAGGCTAATGTCATTGGCGTACATTAGGTTGAAGGTAGCAATGACCGAAACCGGAATCGAGACCGAAATAATTATTGTCGCCCAGAAATCTCTAAGGAAAAGATAAAGCACCAACATGGCGAGTATGCCGCCCATGATTGCTGCGGATTTCACACTGTCGATTGCCTGTTTGATAAACACGCTTTGGTCGTAAATTTGCGCCAGTTGATAATCGCTAGGCAGATTCTGATTCACTTCGTTTAAGCGACTGTCGATACGCTTCGCCACATCAACCGCATTGGCATCACCTTCCTTATAAATGGCAATTTCAACGCCTTCATTACCATTAAAACGGGTAACTACATCTCGGTCTTTGTAGGCACTTTGTACCGTTGCCACGTCTTTTAGCTGAATGTTTTTGCCTTCAAAGCGGCCAATGAATAAATTTTCAATATCATTTAAGCTTTCAAATTGATTCAGTGTACGCACTAAGAATGCTTGTGCGGCATTGTCGATACGCCCACCGGCAGCGTTGACGTTTTCAGCACTAATACGGTCGATAATGCTCGTTACTGGAATAGAAAGCTGGCTAGCTTTTTGTTGGTCGATAAGAATATGAATTTCGTTTTCTAAGCCGCCACCCACGCGAACTGCGGCTACTCCTTCCACCGACTCTAATGTGCGCTTAACTTGTTGTTCAGCATATAAGCGCAGGCGTTTCATTTGCGCAACGGTGAGGCTTCCAGACTCACTGTTAGTGGTAAGTCCTAGCTTAATAACAGGGTCAAGGCTTGGGTTAAAACGCAGAAGTCTTGGCTTCTCGATGTCCAGTGGCAACTGCAAGACATCCAGTTTCTCGCGTACTTCAAGGCTGGCAAAATCCATATCCGTACCCCAAGCAAATGCTAGCACAACGTCAGATTGACCGGCACGCGACGTAGAAGTCACTTTTCTTACGCCCTTTACCACGCCAATTGCTTCCTCGATGGGTTTGGAGACTAATTGCTCTACCTCGGCGGGTGCAGCGCCATCATAATCGGTGCGGATGGTTAACGTTGGATAGGACAAATCGGGTAACAAGTTTACCGATAAGCGACCTAATGAAACCATGCCGAAAAGCAGCACGGCGAAGGTAAACATAGAAACAGCAACAGGGCGTTTAACAGCAATATCGACAATGCGCATAATAATAACTCCTTGTTAAGCCCAAATTAGCTATTCACAACTTCAACTGGTGCGCTGTCTTTTAAGTTGTGATGCCCTGCGGTCACTACTTCTTCGTTTCCTTTTAAGCCATTGACGACTTCCACCACTTCATTGTTTTCAAAACCTGTCGAAACGTCTACTTTGCGAACCTTGCCATTGTCTACCACAAACACACTGTGGCTATTATCAATAGTCACAAGGGCTTTTCGTGGGAGTAGGGTGGTGTTGACGTGCGTAGCATATTCAAGAGACACATCAGTAAACATACCTGCTTTTAATTGATGCTCTTCATTAGGTACATTGAGAGTAACTTTGAAGGTGCCGGTTGTTGCATCAATCACTGGGCTGATACGCTCAACATTGGCAGAAAGTGTTTGATCGCCTAAAGCAGTAACCGTTAGTTTGGCTACTTGCCCAACTACCACATTACGCAGTTCATTTTCAGGCAGATAAACAATACCCTGAAGGCTGCGTTGCTGCACAATGTGGAACATGCGTTCACGCTGGAATGACTCAGTAAGGTTACCCACTTTGGCGTTGCGTGAAGCAACAAAACCACTGATAGGTGCGGTAATTGTGGTTTCTTTTAAATCAAGCTCAGCTAGACGTACCGAGGCTTTAGCCGACTCATATTGGGACTTGAGCTTGTCATAAGCGTCGTCGCTGATAAGTTTTTTAGAGTACACTTTATTGACTTTGTCTAGCTCACTTTCAATGCCTGTTAAATCAGCAATTGCTTTTGATAAGCTCAGTTCATAACGACGTTTATCAAGCTGGGCGAGTGCCTGACCTTTTTCAACATAATCACCTTCTTCTACGTAAATCTCTTCAATGATCCCTGAGGCTCTTGCAACAACAAAGGCTTCTTCTTTGGCTTCAAGAATAGCCGTAGTGTCGTAAGTTGAAGTGATGTCGCCGGTAGTAATATTTTGTGTTTCAACGGGAATAGCAAAAACGGTTTCTTCTGCTGTATTAACCTTGTCAGCGGCATCTACGGCATCTGCGTCTGAACATGCACTAAGCGAGATAGAAAGGGCAATCATACTGCCACCAATAATAAGGCGACGTAATGAAGATGAAGTGAAAACTGGCGTTGTGTGAAGTGTAGTATCCATGGTCAAAAACCCTAGCGTTGTTGTCGTTATATAATAATGACCCTACACAGCAGCTAATATGCCAAAGATGTTATTAAATGTTAAATTGTTTATATTTCAATGGTTTAGTGGTTTTTCTATTGCCAAAAACAAAAAAGCCAACACAAGGTGTTGGCTTTTATCACTATTGGTTGGCGCATTTCGCCAATTCAGTAAGCTTTAGACTAAATTTGTGTGCCTTACAGACGATCACAGCAAGGTATAGCTGGTGGTTACTTCCACATTGCCCGTAAGCATTAACATTACTGAACAATATTTTTCCGCAGAAAGCTGCACTGCCCGTGCCAGTGCTTTTTCACTGATATCTTGACCTTTAACCGTGTAATGCGCGTGAATTTTGGTAAAAACGCGAGGTGGTTCTTCAGCGCGCTCAGCGTCAAGTTCACAGTCACAAGAGATCACCTCGTTGCGTCCTTTTTTCAAAATATCAACAACATCGATACTCGAACACGCACCCACTGCAACCAGTACTGATTCCATTGGTGAAATGGCATTGCCGTTACCATCCATAACGGTTTTATAGCCCGAGTCGGTAGTTCCAGTAAAAGTGAGATCTTTATCCCACGATACACGTGCTTTCATAGTCTTTCCTAACGTCTATTTTTGTAAAAAGGAGGCAACCAGTTTGAGATTGACGACGCTCAAACTCGGTTGATTAATTGGCCTTATTGAGCCTTATTGCATCAGGAGCAAGGGTTATTTTCTTTTGCTTATACAAAGCCCCTAATGCTTTTTTGTAAGCCGCTTTACTTACATTAAAATGTGAATAGATAGCGTCTGGTGCACTCTTGTCAGTTAATGTTGAAATGCCGCCATGGGCCTCAAGGTCATCAAGTATGGCCTGCTGTAGTTCATCGCGACCACTTTTATCAACACGTTGTAAAGCCACGTCAACTTTGCCATCTGGGCGGATAGTTTTGATAACACCGTCAGTCGCTTGTCCTACTTTAAGTGGTTTGAATGCATCACTGTGGAAAATAAGGCCAAGGTTTTGTTGGTTTATTACCACTTTAAAACCAAGATCTGTTTTGGCGTACACTAAACACTCAACCTTGTCGCCTTCGTTCAAATACGCGCCACCTTCTTTTAAAAAGTAATGTAACTTAGTGGCACCTAAAATACGCTTTGTCTTGTCATCAAAGAAGGTGTGCACCACGTAATGCATGCCTGCACTTACTGGCTGTGCTTGATAATCGTTAGGAACTAACAAATCGTTATCGAGGCCCCAGTCAAAAAATGCACCAAAATTGGTTGCAGATACCGCTTTTAACACTTTGGTTTCGCCTACCAAAATGTGAGGTACTTTTAGGGTGGCATACAAATCGCCGCGCTGATCAGTTGCAACAAAAACATCCACTTGTTGACCATCGGCTAGGGGAGTGGTTACTTCATCAATGGCGAGGGTGACAGTTGGTGTGTCGTCGTGCTCGCGATCCTCATATACATCACTGTCGTTGTCGATAATGGGCGCAAGCGCATAACCAAAAGGGTATTGGGCTACCACACGTAATGTATTAATTTTTCCGATATTTATCATTAGCACTGACTTTTTAAAAAGAACAGGTAACATGATACTGGATTGAGGTTAAGAGCAAAACCATTATGAAGTTAAATTGCGATTTAGGTGAGAGTTTTGGTGCATGGACCATGCCGGTAGACAGCGCCATGATGGCATTAATTGACCAAGCAAATATAGCCTGTGGTTTCCACGCCGGTGATCCTTTGGTGATGAAAAATGCACTTGCGCGAGCAAAAGCGCACAATGTTGCAATTGGTGCGCATCCTTCGTACCCGGATTTGCAAGGGTTTGGCAGACGAAGTATGCAGTTGCCAGCCAGTGAGCTAAGCGCACTTATTCAATATCAAGTGAGCGCGTTAGCTGGTATGGCATCGCTGTTTGACTTGCCATTGTCTTATGTGAAGCCACACGGTGCGCTTTACAACGACATGATGAAAAATAGTGAACTGCGACATGTTGTCATGCAAAGTATTGCGGAATTTGACGTAAACTTGTCCCTAATGGTTCAGGCAACAAATCAAAATGAGACTCTACAAAAAGAAGCTGATAGCTATGGCATATCGCTGTTATTTGAAGCCTTTGCCGATAGACGATATACCGATGAAGGGTTATTAACGTCGCGTACTTTGCAAGGCGCTGTACTTACAGAGAACGAAGCATTTGAGCAAGCGAAGCAACTTATAGAGTTTGGCACAGTTACTTCATCAACGGGCAAAACTATTCCCGTTGAAGCAGATACATTATGCGTACATGGCGATACACAGGGCGCAGTAGAGATCACTCGTAAAATTCGCCAATTATTGTCGTAAAACTGGATTTTTGTCGAAGAGCACAATCATGAAACGACATTGCCGATAATGATCTCAAAAAAACTATAAAAAAGACCCGAGAAAGACATATTTATTGAGGAAACTGAATGCAACCTTTTGGCAGCATTAGGGAATTAGTAAACGTTGGGGCAGATGCCATTATGCTTTATTTTAAAGGCGAAAGCCTAGATGAAGCGAACGACGCTTGCCAAACGTGGCTTAAGGCCATTGATGCAAAGCGTGCTGTTACTTGCCCCATAAGCTCTGAAGCCGCAACTGCAAGTGTAATCAATAGCCATAGCGGTACTAATGCGTTGGCGATTAAAAGCACAGACAATTGGTCATGGCTAGTTGAATGCGTGGTGTCGTATGACAGTATGCTGCTGGTTTTCAATGTAGAAGCAATAGACAGCCATGGTGTTTACTTAGCGCTTTCTCAACTTGCAAATGACATTCACTATGAGCAAGTAGATAGTGATGGTGGAAAAAATAAAAGTGCATTAGAGCTTGGTAGCCCTTCAGAGCATAGCAGTAAATGTAAGGTAATTCCTGTTTGGTATGGCGCACCAAACGCCAATGATTTACGTGAAGTCAGTGAAAAGACCTCGCTTTCAGTTGATGACATCATCGCATTGCATACCAGTGTGGAATACAAAGTGTATGCGGTGGGTTTTGCACCTGGCTTTGCCTATATGGGAGATGTACCTGAGGCGTTGCAATGCGCAAGGTTAAGTACACCTCGAAAGCGCGTGCCCAAAGGCGCAGTTGCATTGGCTGACAGACAAACAGCGGTATATCCCAGTGAATCTCCTGGTGGTTGGAACTTACTAGGGCTTACACCTTTGGAAATGGTATTACACGGTTCAGATGCAGGTTCATCCCTTCTAAAAGCAGGTGACAGAGTTAAGTTCAAAGCAATAAGCGAAGAGGAATTCAAACGCTTCCATGAAAATTGAGATTAAGAATAAAGGGCTGTTGAGCCTTGTCGTTGATGGTGGCAGGCAAGGTCGTCAGCGGGAAGGATTTTGTCAGTCTGGTCCTATGGATACAGAGGCTTATTCATGGGCCAACTTTCTTGCGTTTAATCTTGATAATACGCCGTGTATTGAGGCCATAGGTGAAGTGACACTAGATGTAGATAGCCCCTGCGTTATAGCGGTAACGGGCAGAAATGTAACGTTAACTGTTAACGGTATTGAGCAACCAACTTACGCCAGCGTGCGTGTAAATGCTTGTGATGAAATTAAGTTTGGCAGTCAAACGCTAGGTTCTAAAAGCTATTTGGCAATTGGTGGCGGTTGGAATGTGCCTTTGGTGGCAGGCAGCGCATGCACGGTCATGCGAGAGAAACTGGGTGGTTTAACTAATGATGGACGTCCACTTACCTTTGGTGATCATATTGAAATAAGTGCAAATAACGTAGTGAATGTGAAAGGTGTGACGCGCGAAAGGGTGTTACCTAAAGCTTTTCAGCCTGATTACCAGAGAGACAAACCCATCAGTGTTATTCCTGGTTATCAATTTGAAGCGTTTAGTCGTGCTGCCCAGCAACTTTTTGTTAGCAGTAGGTATACCGTATCTTCATCCATAGATCGGATGGGATATCGATTAGAAGGGCCTGGTGTTTCATCAACTATTACGGCCATGCGTTCAGAAGCTATTCACACAGGTGCCATTCAAATACCGCCAGATGGGCAGCCGATTGTGATGATGAGAGACAGACAAACCTTAGGGGGATACCCCAAACTCGGGTGTGTAAGCCCCGTTGATTTAAACCGACTTGCTCAAGCGGTACCGGGCGAACATATACATTTTACTTTTCAAGACCACGAAGCAGCGAGGGCGGACATGTTACTTTCCATTAATCGCCTTCGTACTCTACAAGGAAATTTACTGTGACAACTGCATTTTTAAATGGTGATTTTTTACCGCTATCAGAAGCGAAAATTTCGCCCATGGACAGAGGTTTTCTGTTCGGTGACGGTATCTATGAGGTTATTCCAACATACAGTGGAAATCCGGTAGGTTTCAATGGTCATGCAGCGCGAATGGCAGAAGGTTTACGTGCAATTGGCATAGATAACCCTTACGACAAAGAGGCATGGCGTGACATAGTGACGAATCTTGTTGCGAAGAATTCTGCTAGCTTTACAAGCAGCAATATTGGTGTGTATTTACACGTTAGTCGAGGAACCGATACCAAGCGCTTTCACGCTTATCCAAGCAACATTGCACCTACTGTGTTTGGTTTTGTCTTTGAGATTGCGCCGCCCCAGGTAGTATC
This sequence comes from Alteromonas sp. KUL42, assembly GCF_006538325.1. Classification (GTDB taxonomy): domain Bacteria; phylum Pseudomonadota; class Gammaproteobacteria; order Enterobacterales; family Alteromonadaceae; genus Alteromonas. The sequence continues at coordinate 303,793 of NZ_BJKK01000004.1, read as the reverse complement.
TCGTACTGACGTAAAACCGTTAAAGGTCGCGCTAGAGCAAGACAAACGTTGGCAGCGTTGTCACATAAAATCAACGTCATTACTGGGCAATGTTATGCACTTTCAACAAGGCGTTGATGCAGGGGTAAATGAAACCATTCTTTACAATCAAGATGGCAATATTACCGAAGCCAGCTCATGCAATGTATTTATGGTGAAAGACGGTGTTATTTACACACCACCGCTAAATCATGAATTATTGCCAGGAATTACCCGTGCTATCGCGCTAGAAGCGTTTGCGAGTGTAGGCTTAGACGTTAAGGAAACGTGGTTCTCAAAAGAAAGTCTGCTTAGCGCAGATGAAGTGTGGCTAACCTCATCGAGCAAAGAAGTTGCCCCTGTTGTTGAAGTGAATGGCAAAACTATTGGTTCAGGTGACGTTGGCGAAGTGTGGGAGAAAGCAATAAAAGCGTACCACGCCCATAAGTTTGAAGCTTAACTGTTTTCCTGATGTCCCGTCCTAAAAGCAAAAAGCCTGCTATCGAGCAGGCTTTTTACTATGAGCTATTGGCCACTTACTGTTTAAAAAGAAGAGATATATTCACTTCTTTGGCGATACTTATTCAGTAGTATCGCAATTGCCTTCAGTGCATTCACCATACAAATAAAGGCTATGGTGTGTAAGTTTGATATTGTGCTGTTTCGCGATCATCTCTTGGCGTTCTTCAATGATGTCGTCTTCAAATTCGATCACCTTGCCACATTTTAGGCAAACTAAGTGGTCGTGATGGTCTTTATGACTGATCTCAAAAACAGATTTTCCACCTTCAAAGTGATGACGATTCAAAATGCCTGCATCATCAAATTGGTTAAGTACGCGATAAACTGTCGCTAGACCAATTTCTTCACCTTGTTCGATAAGGATCTTATAAACTTCTTCGGCACTAATGTGCTGATTATCTGGCTCTTGCAGAATTTGTAAAATTTTGAGGCGTGGCAGAGTAACTTTCAACCCTGCTTTTTTCAATTCTTTGTTTTGATCCATTACAACCTACTAAGAACTCATGACTGAATATTTGCTGGTTATTATAGGTAAGTTGAAGCATTTTAAAAGTAAAACCGTGGAATCTTTACTTCAGTGGTTGATATTTCAGCACTCAAAAATTTTTTAGTTTCATAATTTTCTCTTCTGCACCCCGTTATATGTGGCCTGACCAGTTTTTAAGTGCTAGAAATAACTAACAAATATTCAAAATAACTTAAACTTTTGATGCATTGAATTAACATCCTGTTAAACTAAACTGGTAAAGGGTGTATGTCTTTCTTAATTTTGAAATGCTTTTTTGGTGGAAGTGCCCATGCAATTAACGATAATAAATAAAATCACCTTAGGCTTTGGTCTTTTTGGTTGCCTTCTTCTACTCACTAGTATTCTGTCTTACTTCGGTTTAAGTGGAATTAAAGATTCTGCGCTAGATGTTGTTGAGCAAAAAATGCCAGTGCAAACGAGCATGGTAAAAGTTAAAACGGAAATATTGTCTTTGTCTGTCATTACAGCGAATGGCTATCATGTGGAAGACAAGACTGAATTTAATGCTAACAAAACCGCATTTGATACTTTGTCATCTTCATTTTCACAGGATCTTTCATTACTAAAAGGCCTAATGTCTGACAATACCATTGCGCAAAATTCAATAAATGTAAGCTTGGCGTACGTAAGCCACAGTAATGCAATGTATTCTGCTATCGCGCAGCGAATGGCTATCGAGCAGCAACTTGCAGCACAGTTAGAAAAGGTATTGATGCTCGCGGATGAAGCCAGTGCGTTGATGCTTGATTTGTCATATCTCGATTCCAATGACACCAGCACAGAAACACTCATTGGTGCAGGCACTGCCATAGACAATAAATTGCTGACGATGAACGACTCGTTTATTGAACTTGCTGAATCGGATAGTGCTGAACAAAGTGCTAATATCATTGAAGACTTAACGTATCAGTTAAGCAATTTGCAGGTAGATAAGGATTACGTTAATCGATTAGCGGCTGCAGTTGACGACGGCGGTATAGTGAGCGCTTTCAATGAACAATACGATGCACTTATCGACGCAGTCAGTGGCAGCCAGGGGTTAATGGCTTTACAAAAAGACAAGTTGGCCAAAATAGAAAGTGCCAGTCAGGCACAGAAAGATGCAAAAAATGCCTTAGAATCAGCATTAACTGACATTAATATGCTGTTTGACAGTGTCCAAGCTCAGTCGCTAGAGGGGCAAAATGCTATTTTAGAAGCGGTACAGGCTAACCTGGTTAAAAACATAATTGTTGCAATTGTAGGTCTGGTGGCGGCAATTGGTTTGGCTGTGATTGTTACGCGAAGTATTTCTAAACCACTTGGACGAATTAATAAGGGCTTAAGTCAGCTAAGTAAAGGGAACTTAAATACCAAATTACCGGAAGAAGGGAATGACGAGTTCTCTGCGCTTTCAGCTAAAGTAAACAGTTTGACCGACAGCTTACGAGAACTGGTAGGTAATATACTAGAACAAGAAAAACGTCTAATAGCTATTACTAAATCGAGTGTAGAGCTTGGTAATAAAAGTTTATCTGAAGTGGATAAACAGCGTGAGCAAGTGACGGTGACATCGGACAACACTAAAGATGTGCAAAGTAAGAGCCGCAGTAATTTAGAGCAGATTAACGAGGCGATGCATGCACTTCGCGATATTACGCAACAAAGCAAAGATATTGGAGACTTGGTTGAGCGTAACAGACAGCAGGTCGATAGCCAGGCTAAGCAGGCGGATCGGTCGGCAGAAATTATCGGTCGACTAGACGATAATTCGCGTAGTATTGGTAGCATACTTGACGTCATAAAAACGATCGCAGAACAAACCAATTTGTTAGCGCTTAATGCGGCCATAGAGGCGGCAAGGGCAGGGGAGCAAGGAAGAGGTTTTGCCGTAGTAGCTGATGAAGTACGTACGCTAGCGAATCGTACTCATGACTCTACAGAAGAAATAGAGCAGATGATTGGTAACTTGCAAAAAGATGCTGCTGAGGCGGTAAAAGCGATTAAATCAGGTCGTGAGCAGGCGAAAGAAGGCGTGGAAATTACGCACAATGTGTCGCAGCAAGTGGAAAGTATTCGCGATATTATTGGCCGACTCAGTCATATCAACGAGCGCATTGTTACCGACACAGAGCAACAGGATATTTTATTAGGTGACGTAGCAGAAAGCCTTAACAAGATTGTTGCGTTGGCTGACTCTAGTGCCCAAAGTACAAGACAGTCGAATGAGTCGACTATGATGCTTGACGCACAAACCGAAAGCTTGAGGAAAGCCGTAGAGCGCTTCCAGCTGTAGTTGCGTTATCAATTTTCGTTCGCACGCGGTGAACAGTTTTTATGACGACTGTTCATTTTGTTCGTATCGCTCATGAAATGGTGCACTTGTTAGTGCGGAAATGGTTTTATTTATTAGGCTCTGTAAGTCGACGCCGACTTCATCAGATAGTTCATTAAAGGTCTTTTCCGCGTTTTCACAGTATTTATCAAGTTTGAGCGCTTGTTCTGAGCCTTTTGGCGTAAGGCGGTATAGTATTTTTCGTTTGTCCTGCTCCGAAGGTTGCTTTTCTATTAACTTAAGGTTCAACAAACTCTTTAGGCGCTGAGCAATAAGTTGATGAGACAACCCCAAGGCTTTAGCTATTTCTGTTACTGTGCCTTTCTTCTTCACCGATAAAAATAAAACAGTAGATGAAGCTGAAACAGGGAAATCAATTCCTAGCTTCATATAAACGTTTCCTGCTTGCTCGTTGATTAGCAAAAATAAATCAAAAAGACGTTTATTGGTAAAAGCTGTGTTGTTATTAATATTTTTTTCAAAATCTGTCATTGTGTTCAATTTCTTCTCTAATTCTAAATTGAATAATGATTCTGCATGAGCGTCTTCGCAATTCGGCGCATAGCGCTAGCCGATTTCGAATCCATTCCTCGATTCATTAGAATTATAAATCCATCTTTTATGTCTAAATTAAAATATACAGCAGCAAATGTGCCAAGATCAGATCCCATGTGCCCTATTAAGTTATTGCGATCCCTCCAAAAAAAACGTTGGCTGTCAGATACTGATGAATCAAGTTGAAGATGAAACATTTCATTATACATGCGCTCTGATAGTATAGGTTTCCCATCTAAATCGCTATTTGACAGCACATGCTTCAAAAAATTGCTTAGTTCTTGAATACTGGCTCTTACACCACCATCAGGATATTGAGGGTTTCCGAAGTGCGGGTAGGGAACAAAGCGCTTATATTGATTTGGAGGATTTACAAATTGGTTTATTGCATAATTAACTAACGTGTCTTCTGAATTAGCACACAAATAAAACCATGGGACACATTGCTCCACCTCATAAGGAACCGCAATATTAGCAACATTCACGTCACTGAGAAGCCAACCAGCTGAAGGCATACCTAACAATGGAAAAAGGTGTTTCTTGGCATATTCAGCAAGGTTCATTCCTGTTACTTCTTCAACAAGATGACCTGCAAGTGCAGCGCCCAAATTACTATATTTTCTTTGTGAGCCTGGCGTATATTCCAGATAATACCTGCCTTCATTGTAATATTCACCGCTATTTACTAGCCTATCTTTTAGGTGGCTGCGTAGCCCAACAGGTGAATCTTTGTTTTCACTATAACTTTTAGGGTCATAATAATCATCGATTCCAGAAGAGTGGCTAGCTAGATGTCGCAGAGTAATAACTTCATTCTGCAAGAAGGGATTGTCTATAGTAAACGATGAGTATTCATTTATATCTGAATCGAGAGCTAACTTTTTCTGATCGACAAGTTGCAGAAGTATAACTCCCATTATAGGTTTGCTAATAGATGCGATATTGAACAATGTATCTTTAGTCACAAACTTTTTTTCTTCGATATTCGCAAACCCAAAAGTGTCGACATAAACCACTTCACCGTTTTCTATCTTCGCGACAGCTAAACCGGGTATGGACGCATCTTCCATAAGAACAGGTATCAGTTCATCCAGTGAGTTGAGATCTTTATTGGGCTCTTTTTGTTGTGGGTAGAATAGATAAAAAGTAATTAGCAAAACACACAAACTAATTATTGAGATAAGTTTCTTCATGAGTAATTTAAATATTATGCAACATGTTGCGCAATATATTGCATAATATATCGTAAAGCAAGAGCTCTCTAGTTCTATTAATTATGCAAAGTAGATGCGCATGGGCTAGTTGCCATTTTTAAATAGTGTCAAATTTGGTTTAACAAACGTTGCGTGAGAACAGATATGCGGTCAGCGAGTCGGGTAGTTGATTACTTATGATGAATCTAAAACTGACGAATGTTCCTTCTTTTACAAGCTAATAAATAATTAAAAGTTCAATAGAAGGTGCACGATGGATTCTTATTAAAAGAGGGCTGTTGGAAAGGAGAGTTTGTAAAAAATGCCAATCAGTAATTGATTGGCACTATTACAAGTAATTTTTGTCTTGCTGTTAGCTACGCCAACTCAGACAGGCAAAGTTCGTCGTGAATTTGCTTACACCACGCTTTAACACGAGAGTCTGTTAGCTCGGGTTGACGGTCTTCATCAATACCTAAGCCGACAAAATGATTGTCATCTGCCATGCCTTTAGACGCTTCAAAATCGTAGCCATCTGTTGACCATTGACCGACCAAAATAGCGCCTTTGGCTTCTACGATGTCACGTACCATACCCATGGCATCTAGAAAGTATTCGGCGTAGTCTTCTTGATCACCACACCCGAAGATAGCGACGAGCTTGTCAGTAAAGTCGATTTGCTCTAGCTCAGGGAAAAAGTCATCCCAGTCACACTGCGCTTCACCGTAATACCAAGTCGGAATGCCAAAAATAAGCAGATCGAATTCAGCGATGTCTTCTTTGCTGCTTTTAGCAATATCTTTTACATCAATTAGCTGTTTACCCAATTCCTTTTGGATCATTTTCGCAACATGTTCGGTGTTACCCGTGTCACTTCCGAAAAATAGGCCAACGCTTGCCATAAATAACCTCTATTAATCGTTACTAATTAAACGCCTGTGCTTAGCCAGAACCATTCAATAATTCCTTTAGCAAGAAAGCCTAAAGCGCCTAAACCTAACACGCCGTAGGTCACCACACGTCCAATGAGTGGTACATCATTCTTGCGCAGTACATCATGAACAGCAAAACCCATTAACATGAAAAGTATAAATAAGCCGCCATATAACATGACGGACTCGATGAGTTCGTAGTTTTCTGCAAGCATAGTGTTGTTACTTAAAAAAATCTGGCGCAACTATATCACAGTATGTACGCGTGTAAGAGACAAAAACGTTCAAAATTCTGTAATAATAGTCATTCGTATCTTTGCGGGCAGATTAAGCCCATAATACGCTCTATTTATTGAGGGTACGTTCAACCACAGCATTGAATGCTGCGGGCTTTTCGGCATGTAACCAGTGCCCTGTACCTTCGATAACATGTGCCTTTGCTTTAGGGAAGTAGCGAATTATGTCCTCGCGACTTGCTGACGTTATATAATCAGACTCACCACCCTTAATGAATAAGGTTACGCCATTAAACGACTGGTTAGTTTGTTCCCAATCAATAATGTGCGAATAACTTTGAATTAGGCCGTCAACATTAAAGCGCCAAGCCCATTTCCCTTGGTTGTTCTGATATAAACTCTTCAACAGAAATTGACGTACACCGGGTTCTTTTATAAAAGCGGCCATGGCTTTATCAGCATCTTTTCTATTTTCAATTTGCGTCAACGACACCGCTTTTAGCCCTTCAAACACAGCTTGATGTCGATGGCCATATATTGATGGTGCGATATCCGCCACAATTAAATGTGATATGAGATCACTGTGGTTAAGGGCGAGTTTCATTGCTACTTTGCCACCAAGCGAATGACCTAAAACTGCTGTTTTTGTAATTGCGAGCGACGTAATAATGGCGTAAATAGCTTCTGCGGCATCAGTAATATTAAAACTATTTGTCCACGGTGATTCACCATGGTCGGGCAAATCTACGCTAATAATATTAAAGTCTTTATCAAAGTGACGTTTTACTACTGCTAAATTGTCAGCACTACCAAATAAACCGTGAATTAAAATTAGCCAAGGAGCATCTTCACCACATTTTGAAAGTGAGTAGTTTAAGTTCACAATAATCCCATTATTCATTGGTGAGTTAAATGAAATAAGGTCTGTAAAAACAGACCTTATTTTTGAATTTTTCAGAATTGAAATTTAGTTAATAGAAAAATCGTCTAATGATTTGCCGTTGTCCAAGGCGTCCTTGTATACGCGAGGCATACGGCCTATACCTGTCCATAGGTGTTCTTCACCACTATTATCGACAAGCTTGTATTTTACAGGGCGCTTTTTACCCGCTTTCTTTTGAGTAGTGGTTGCGAGCGCTTGTAAATCTTCAACATTTAAACCCGCTTCTTCCATTTGTTTTTTAATAGCAGCGAGTTTCTCGCGCTTTTCTTTTTCTGCCTTTTCTTGTGCTAAGGCTTTTTCTTTTCTTTTCTCAATAATTGAACTAATTTTTTCTTGAATTGACTCAAGTTCTTCTATGCTTAATTCCTTTACAGCACCTTGTAAACGTCTTCCATGGTTTAATATATCTAGAAAATCGCTCATTAATTAACCTTAATTTGATGTACTGAATTTTCACGTGAATATTAATTAAAAATAGCACAAAAAAAAACGCGAGCCACGCTCGCTTTTAAAATTAATAAGTTGAATAGCAAATTATTTGGCTATTTTACATATTGGGGTAATTAGGGCCACCTGCACCTTCTGGTACAACCCAGCGAATATTTTGACTTGGATCTTTAATATCGCAGGTTTTACAGTGTACACAGTTCTGTGCGTTAATTTGGAAGCGTTTTTCACCTTCTTCTTCAATTACCTCGTAAACACCAGCAGGACAATAACGCTGCGCCGGCTCAGCAAATTTAGGTAAATTGATTTGAAGCGGAATTGACGCGTCTTTGAGTTGAAGGTGACAAGGCTGATCTTCTTCGTGATTCGTATTTGATAAAAATACCGAAGATAATTTGTCAAAACTCAATACGCCATCAGGTTTCGGATAATTTATTTCCGTGGCGTCTTTCGCTTCTTTTAGTTGCGCGTAATCTTTGTGTTCATCTTTCATGGTAAAGAACATATTTCCATTGAAGAAATTCTGCTCCAAAGTATTAAAAGCGCCGCCCCAGAAATTACCTAATTTATGAATTGCTGGGCCGAAGTTGCGCGAACGGAATAATTCGTCATACAACCACGAAGATTTAAATTTCTCGGTGAAGCTGGTCAGCTCTTTAATTGGTGCTTCTGCATTTTCAGAAATTGCTTCAAAGATACTTTCTGCAGCCAGCATACCTGACTTCATTGCCGTGTGATTGCCTTTTATCTTCGCGAAATTCAAGGTGCCTGCATCACAACCCACTAAAAGACCGCCAGGGAATGTCATTTTAGGAAGTGAATTAAAACCGCCTTTTGCAATCGCGCGCGCACCGTATGAAACTCGCTTGCCACCTTCAAGGTATTGCTTGAAAACAGGGTGATGCTTCAAACGTTGGAATTCATCAAAAGGGCTCAAATATGGGTTGTTATAGTTCAAATCGACAATAAGGCCTACAAAAACTTGATTGTCTTCAGCGTGATACAAATAGCTACCGCCTGTTGCATCATCTAGCGGCCAACCTGCGCTGTGCACCACCAAACCAGGTTGATGCTTCGCTGGGTCGATATCCCAAATTTCCTTGAAACCAATAGCATAATGTTGTGGAGAGCTATCTTTATCAAGTTCAAAGTGGGCAATAAGCTCTTTACCAAGGTGACCACGACAACCTTCGGCAAATACGGTGTATTTAGCGCGTAGCTCCATGCCCGGCATGTAACCGTCTTTTGGTTCGCCATTTTCACCTACACCCATATCGCCTGTGAGTACGCCACCCACGCTGCCATCGTCGTTGTAGATAACTTCAGACGCGGCAAACCCTGGGAATACTTCTACGCCAAGCTGTTCTGCTTGTTCTGCCAACCAGCGGCACACATTACCCATAGAAACAATGTAGTTTCCGTCGTTATGCATGGTTTTTGGAGTAATACCATTGGGCAGTTTCTTCGCCGATGTTTCATTGTTTAGCAAGTAAATATGGTCTTCGGTTACCGCTGTATTCAGCGGTGCGCCTTTTTCTTTCCAGTCAGGGAAAAGCTCGTTAAGTGAGCGAGGTTCAAAAACCGCCCCAGATAAAATATGCGCGCCTACTTCGGAGCCTTTTTCGACTACGCAGACCATCAATTCTTGGTCTTTTTCATTGGCAAGCTGCATAAGCTTACAAGCAGTTGATAATCCAGCTGGGCCGGCACCGACGATGACTACGTCAAACTCCATCGATTCTCGTTCCACGGGAGGCTCCTTATGTTCGTATTTTTATAGTGCACTATTGATGAAACAAATAATGCTATGTGTCAAAAACATGTAAATTAAATGTCGCTCTGAAAGGTAATGCAGGTTGACGTTTACGTCAACAGTAAGTACATTGCAGAGCAGTTTACGTTAACGTTAACTAACCGTGCATTTTATATGCTCGTAAACGTGGTGTTAACGTCGTTTTAAAGCTAGCCTTTATAAAACGTACGTTCCACGGTTTCTTTTTAACGTAGAGCACATTGTTAAAGTTTCAAAAAGCGTGGTGAAGTAATACGTTTTTAATTATTAATAGTTAATTATTAGTAAAACGTAATAGACACCGACGAACTCAACAATTGAGGTAAATATGAAAATACTCGTACCGGTCAAACGCGCGATCGACTACAACGTGAAGGTAAGAGTGAAGGCCGACGAATCTGGCGTAGACCTTACTAACGCGAAAATGGCCATCAACCCTTTTTGTGAAATTGCCGTAGAAGAGGCCGTTCGACTAAAAGAAAAAGGCGTAGCCACTGAAATCGTTGTTGTTTCAATTGGTGATAAGAGCTGCCAAGAACAAATTCGTACAGCACTAGCCCTGGGTGCTGATCGTGGTATCCAAATTGATACCGACCAAAATCTTGATTCGCTTCAAGTGGCTAAGCTTCTATCTAAAGTTGTTGAAGAAGAACAACCTCAGTTGGTTATTCTTGGTAAGCAGAGCATCGACTCTGACAACAATCAAACGGGTCAAATGCTTGCCGCATTGACCGGTATGCCACAAGGTACGTTTGCATCTGAAGTGGTAGTTGATGGTGAGAAAGTGAATGTAACGCGTGAAATTGACGGTGGCCTTCAAACGGTTGCATTGTCATTACCTGCAGTTGTTACCACTGACCTTCGTTTGAACGAACCGCGTTATGCATCGCTACCAAACATCATGAAGGCAAAACGCAAGCCTCTTGACGTAAAAGCGGCAGCAGACTTCGGTGTTGCACTTGAGTCAAACGTTAAAGTATTGAAGGTAACGCCACCACCACAACGCGAAGGTGGTATTAAAGTGGCAGACGTTGCTGAGTTGGTAGACAAGTTAAAAAATGAAGCAAAGGTGATCTCATGAGCGTACTCGTATATGCAGAACACGATAATGCAAGCTTAAAAACAGAAACGCACAAGCTTGTTAATGCAGCGCAGAAAATGGGTGGCGACATTCATGTTCTAGTTGCGGGTGAAGGTTGCCAAGCTGTCGCTGAAGCTGCTGCACAAATTGACGGCGTTGCTAAAGTTTTGGTTGCAGACAATGCAGCGTACAAGCATCAATTAGCAGAGAACACCGCGGACTTAGTGGTTGAGCTTGCAGGCGACTACTCACATGTTGTTGCAGCAGCAACCACCACAGGCAAGAACTTTATGCCTCGCGTGGCAGCGCTTCTAGATGTTGCTCAAATCTCTGACATCATCGGTGTTGAAAGCGAAGATACTTTTGTACGTCCAATTTATGCGGGTAACGCGATTGCGACAGTACAATCTTCTGATGTGAAGAAAGTTATTACCGTTCGTGCAGCATCTTTTGATGCCGCAGCAACAGGTGGAAGCGCTGAAGTAGCAGCCATTGATGTAGTAAAAGGCAGCGAGAAGTCTGATTTTGTGTCAGCAGAATTAACTGAGTCTGAGCGCCCTGAACTTACCGCTGCTGAAGTGGTTATCTCAGGTGGTCGTGGTATGCAAAATGGCGAGAACTTCAAGTTGCTTGACGGTATCGCAGATAAGCTTGGTGCTGCCATCGGTGCATCTCGTGCCGCGGTTGACGCGGGCTTCGTACCTAACGATATGCAAGTTGGTCAAACAGGTAAAATTGTTGCGCCTCAGCTATATATTGCAGTAGGTATCTCTGGCGCAATCCAGCATCTGGCAGGTATGAAAGACTCTAAAGTCATTGTAGCTATTAATAAAGACGAAGAAGCGCCTATTTTCCAAGTAGCCGATTACGGCTTGGTAGGCGATTTGTTCGATGTACTTCCAGAGCTAGAAAATACGCTTTAATTTGAAAAGCTTAAATGAAAAAGGCTGCCTTCGTGCAGCCTTTTTTGTAGGGAAATTCAGTTATTATTGTGTACAGATTTAAACGCGAACCACCGAGTTGTCTTCAAGGCTAACGGGGGACGGTACATATGCATCCGCTTCCCAATCGTTTTCCCATACTTCACCATCTAATAAATAGCGAAACTGGTATTCTTGATCTTTTTCGAGATCAACGGTTAGCGTGAAGTCACCGGTTTTTAGTTTTTTCATCACTAAAGGTTGTGTTTTCCAATCTGTAAAGTCACCGCAAAGTGCTGCTTCTTGGGCGTCGCCAGCAGCTTCCGCATTTAGTCGAAATGTCACTTTGCACAGAGGTTTAGATTTCAAATATTGCTTCTTAAGACTCATAATGTGTTTTCCCTTCAACGTAGCGAAATGATATTTCCGATACTTCATTGGTTTTCTCTCAGTCGAAATTAATCGGTATCGGTCAACTCATAAACAATGAGTGTATAAATAATCATCGAAAAATGCGTAATGATCAATGCTACTTTGTATTCTTTTGGTTATTAATTATGACGGGCTTACGTATTGGACACGTTAGTTAACCAAAAACGAAAAATATTCACAAAATTTAACAATCTATTGTGAGCACTCTGAGAATAAAATCAGTACACTATAAAGTCTAAAAATCTATATGTTTGTGCATGCGATTTGGCATGCTCTAAAACTGAAATAATAAAAAATAGTCTTGTTGGGTTATTACTCACTCATAATAGTTAATGTCTTGAAACAGATAACCATTATTTTGTTGATGTAACGGCCTTCGCACTTCTAGGGATAGTAAATGAAAAACTCCATCTTGATGAAAAGTGGCATTCCCCTTGTCATAATTATCGTCGCCTTCGTAGCTGCAGCTGTCATGATTAGTGCACGTAAACCTCCAGAACAAGTACCGGTAGAGGTGCCCGCGTTCTTGGTTGATGCAAAAGAAGTCTACTCTGAGAATGTGAGTTTTATTGTTCATTCGCAAGGCAACGTTGTACCTCGCAATAAAACGACCTTAAGTGCGCAAGTGAGCGGTCAGGTAGTCAGCCTTTCAGAAAATTTCATCGCTGGTGGCACGTTTAAAAAAGGTGATGTACTTGCTACGTTAGAGCAAGATGACTATCGCACAGATCTCAAGCTTGCTGAAGCCGAGTTAGCGCAAGCACAAGCAGCGCTTCAAGAAGAGATTGCTCGTGGAAAAGTTGCCGAGCAGGAATGGCGTTCAGTGAAAAGTGTTGCGCCGCCTGAACTGGGGTTGAGAAAGCCTCAATTGGCCAAAGAACAAGCAAATGTCAAAGCGCAAGAAGCGAAGCTTGAACGTGCCAAGCGTAACCTGTCTCGAACTCAAATTATCGCGCCATACAATGGTATTGTAGTTGAGCGCAATATTGACTTGGGGCAGTTTGTATCGACAGGCTCGTCAATTGGTATGATTTATTCTACCGATACCGCTGAAGTGCGTTTACCCATTACAGATAGCGATTTAATGTTTGTAAGCATTGCTAGTCAAAAAAGCGAAGGCGCACCGGTTAAGCTAAGTGCAACCGTAGGTGGTGTCATGCGTTCATGGCAAGGCAAATTGGTGCGCAGTGAAGGTGTCTTAGATACGGGAAGCCGTGTTATTTATGCCATCGTTGAAGTTGAAGATCCTTACTCGGTGCATGGCGAACGAGGCGCTCCATTGCGTTTTGGTCAATTTGTTGAAGCGCAAATCACATCCCGTCAAACAGAGAACTTAATGGTGCTACCGCGCAGTATTTTGCGGTTAGACAACACCATTTTAACGGTAAACGACAATCGAGAGATTGAAATTAAGCCCGTGGAAATTGCGCGAACAACCGCCAAAGACGTTTTCATTCAAAGTGGTTTGGGAGAGGGGAGTTTGGTGGTGACATCGGCAGTACCGAATCCATATAACGGAATGAAGGTACGTTTACCGGGTGACGAGCCAGTATTGTCTGATGAAGCCAAAACCGACAAAGGCGAAGATAAAGACAAAATTGAAAGTAATACCTCGAGTGGAGGTGAGTAATGAGTCGCATTGATACACAAAGTGGCTTAATTGCTTGGTTCGCGCGCAACAGCGTTGCCGCGAATCTGCTGATGTGGCTATTGATTGTTGGTGGTTTATTTGGTGCGGTAAATATTCAAAAGCAAGTATTTCCCAATTTTGAAATCAACGTGATAAACGTTCGCGTACCGTATCTTGGTGCGGCGCCGCAAGAGGTTGAAGAAGGCGTACTGCTTAAAATTGAAGAAGCCATTAAAGATCTTGAGGGTATTAAGCAGCTGAATGCGACTGCCGTTGAAGGTATGGGTACGGTCAGTATTCAAGTTGAAGATGACTATGACGTTCAGGCCTTACTTGACGAAGTAAAAGTACAGGTTGATGCCATTCCTCGTTTTCCTGCTGATACTGAAAAGCCGGTTATTTATCGTCAAAAAATTCAACAAGACGTAATTTGGTTATCTGTATATGGCGATGCGTCTGAACGTGAACTTAAGGAGTTTGCCAAAGATCTTCGAGATGACATTGCCAACCTACCCGGTATTTCAAGTGTACAAGTGGTAGGGGCTCGCGACTACGAAATTTCTGTTGAACTCTCTGAAGTCGACTTACAAAAATACAACTTAACCTTTGCTGACGTGGTAATGCGCTTAAGCCAAACCAGTGTTGATTTGCCCGGTGGCTCAATACGCACTGAAAATGGCGATATTTTGTTAAGAACGAAAGGTCAAGCGTACACCGGCTGGGATTTCTCGCAAATCGTGTTAGTAACCAATGCCAATGGTACCCGAGTCACCTTAGGTGATGTGGCGTACATTAATGATGGGTTCATTGAAAATAACCAATACGCATTATTTGACGATAAGCCGGCTGTCAGTTTGCGTGTTAGAGCGGTGGGCGATCAAAACGCGCTTGAGATTTCAAAGCAAGTAAATAACTACATCGACACCAAAAAGGCGGAGTTCCCAGCTCACATTACCGCTGATACATGGGGCGATAGCTCATTTTATCTAGCTGATCGCCTTAACATGATGTTAGAGAACATGTTTTTTGGTGCGCTGTTGGTATTTCTGGTTTTATCACTTTTCCTAAAAATCAAATTGGCGTTTTGGGTTATTGTTGGTCTGCCGGTGTGCTTCTTAGGAACTTTGTTGGTTATGCCACTAGATATGGTGGGTGTGTCAATCAACATGCTTAGCTTATTCGCGTTTATCCTTGTGCTGGGGATTGTGGTTGACGACGCCATTATTATGGGGGAGTCGGCCTATTCAGAGATAGATAAAAAGGGCCATAGCACGGATAACGTTATTGCGGGGGTAAAAAAGGTTGCTATGCCCGCAACTTTTGGTGTCTTAACCACCATAGCGGCATTTTCTCCTATGTTAATGGTATCAGGGCCTTTTGGGATCATTTGGAAAACTATCGGCATGGTAGTTATTGTCTGCCTCATTTTCTCGCTTATTGAATCTAAACTTATCCTTCCTGCCCACTTGGTGCATATGAAGCTAAAGCCTTACGATCCGCAAAAAGCCAATGCGTTTCAACGATTCAGAGACATTTTTAGCGAAGGAATAAAAACCCTTTATTCACAACTCGTATGCGCCGTTTCTGGCGAAGGCCGTTCGCAACCGTTACACCACTGTGGCCGTATTTACCGCAATGTTAATATTAACTGTGGGATTATTTGGTGGTGGTATTGTGCGCTTTGTGTTCTTCCCGAATATTCCCAGCGATTTTATGATTGCCAGCTTTGAACTTGAACCGGGTTCATCCTTGACACAGCGCGATGAAGTATTAACCACATTGCGTGAAGCCATGCATCGTATGGACGACAAAATAGCTGAAGATAGTGGCGAAAACGTCATCAAGCACGCTATTGCATTTGATAACGGTAATCTTGGTGGTGAAATATTTGCTGAGTTAACAAAAGGTGAAACGCGAACACTAACCGATTTTGAAATTCAAAATATGTGGCGTGAAGAGTTACCGGAAATACCAGGTGTTAAGTCGTTTAATATTGCCTCGCCGGGCGGCCCTGGTGGTGGCTCAGATTTGAGCTTCGAGTTTAGCTCAAGCGACATCAAATCGTTGCGTGCTATTAGCAATGAATTGAAAGAGGCGCTGGACGCTTACGAAGGTGTTACCGATATTAACGACACGTTCTCTGGGGGCAGCGAAGAAATTCAGCTGGCGTTAAAGCCACAAGCAGACGCTTTGGGCATTACCTTGCAGCAACTAGGTCAGCAAGTTCGCTTTGGCTTCTACGGTGCTGAAGTTCAGCGAATTCAGCGCGATGATGAAGAGATTAAAGTGATGGTGCGTTATCCGAAAACGGAGCGCAGCTCAGTTGAGCACTTGGAGAATATGCGTATTCGGGCGCCAAACGGTCAGGAAATTCCTTTTGAGCAAGTAGCGACATTCAAGGTTGGTCAAGGCTTTGACTCTATCATTCGCGTAGATGGTAAGCGCTCTGTTACGGTTACAGCGGCGGTAGATAAAGCCTTGCTCGACCCATCAGAAGTGACCAATGACGTTATTGAAAAAATGATGCCTGATTTACTGGCCCGTTATCCTCATGTTGAATTTCAACTACAAGGTAATTCTAAAGAGCAAGCCGAGGCGATGTTCAGCTTAATGCAGGGGCTCTTGTTTGCACTTTTTGCTATTTATACCTTACTAGCTATTCCGCTTCGTTCGTATAGCCAACCGTTCATTATTATGTCGGTTATCCCATTTGGTATTGTAGGGGCAATTGTGGGTCACCTTGTGTTGGGAATGGCCGTGAGCGTATTGTCTATCTGTGGAATAATCGCCTTGTCGGGCGTGGTGGTTAACGACAGTCTGATCATGGTTGATTTTGTCAATCGCGCGCGCAAAGAAGGTTTGTCGTTGATGGATGCGGCGATAAGTGCCGGCACACAGCGTTTTAGAGCCATAATACTCACGTCACTGACAACGTTCATGGGCCTTATGCCGATTGTGTTTGAACGTAGTCTTCAGGCTCAAGTTGTTATTCCTATGGCAATTTCTTTGGCCTTTGGCATTTTGTTCGCCACGGTAATTACGTTGCTATTGGTCCCTGCGTTGTATCTGATTTTAGATGATTTAAAAAATGTGTTTAAAGGTAGGAAGCACGCTAACGTGACAAGCGATAATGAAATAGAGAGTGCTGGTTAATACCGGCACTTTGCTTATTTAAGGACAAGAATTGATGAAAAATATAATAAAAATGACATTTGTTGCGGCAACGGCAGGTTTGGTAGTGGCATGTGCCGGTACGTATTCAACCATAGAAACAACAGTGCAGCAGCCTATGGCTATGCCTAGTGTTGGCGCTTATCCAAAAACCCGCACGGTTGATCAAGTTGACGATTATCACGGAACCAAAGTAAGTGATCCGTATCGTTGGTTGGAAGGCGAGAAAGACGCGGAAGTCTCTCAGTGGGTAAACGCGCAAAACACCTTATCTAGACCTTATTTGTCTAAACTACCATCACGTGAGCATTACAAAGAACGCCTAACTGCGTTGTGGGACTACGAGAAATACTCAACGCCCTACATGGTGAAAGATAAGTTGTTCTATAGCTATAACAATGGGTTACAGAATCAATATGTGATGTATGTCGCCGATGGTTTGAAAGGGAAGCCAAGCGTACTTATTGACCCTAATGCATTAAGTGACGACGGTACTGTGTCTATGGCATCAACCGAAGTTAGCCCGAAGGCGTCCTTTTTAGCTTATATGTTGTCGGACGGGGGCACCGATTGGAAAACTATTCATGTTCGTAATATCGAATCTAAGGCCGATATGACCGATGTGATAGAAGGGGTTAAGTTTACGGGCGTGTCTTGGTTACCTGATGAATCTGGCTTTTACTACTCTCGTTACCCTAAAAATGCACAGGGTAACTATGATGATAGCCAAAACGTGTCTATCTATTTTCATCAGTTAGGTACATTGCAAACTGAAGATAAGCTGATCTTCGGTTTTGACGATAAGCCTACGTGGAACCCTTACGCCTCGGTAGCTCAAGATGGCAACACGTTGCTGATTTCAGTTTTCGAAGGCTATCAGGCAAATGGGGTCTACGCTAAATCGCTTACTGACGAAAGCGCTGAATTAGTGCCAATTTTTGACAAGTGGGATGGACGTTATGATCTTATTGGTGAAAAAGGCAATGCGTTGTTCTTCACCTCCACAGCTAACGCCCCCACAGGCAAAGTGCTTAAAGTTGAGTTTGATAAAACAGTCAAACAAGTTTCTACGGTAATTAATAGCACAGAAGACACATTGAAAAGTGTTTCTTTATTAGGTGGGAAATTGTTTGCTCAATATCTGAAAGATGTGAAAGCCGAAGTGTCTGTTTTTGATTTAAGCGGCAAGAAAGTGGACGAACTGACCTTTGCAGATATTGGCAACGTGTCTGGTTTTTACGGTAGTGAAAGTGCAAGTACTACGTTTTACAAACTAACGGGCTTCACCAATCCTGGTCAAGTTTACACATACGATGTTAAAAGTGGTGAATCTGCTTTATTCAAGAGTATTGATACTGGTATCAATTACGACAACTATGAAACCAAGCAAGTATTCTTTACGAGTAAAGATGGCACCAAAGTGCCGATGTTTATTGTGCATAAAAAGGGTCTAGAGCTAGACGGTAACAATAAAACACTGCTATACGGCTATGGTGGGTTTAATATTTCATTAACCCCGAGCTATTCTGTATCCCGAATGGTGTGGGTTGAACAAGGTAATGTACTGGCTATCGCCAATCTTCGAGGTGGTGGTGAATACGGTCAGCAATGGCACAAAGCAGGTACAAAGCTCGACAAGCAAAATGTGTTCGATGACTTTATCGCTGGCGCAGAATATCTAATTGAGCGCGGTTATACCCAACCACAAAAACTAGGTATTCAAGGGGGCTCTAATGGAGGGCTTTTAGTTGGCGCTACGTTAACTCAACGCCCTGAATTGTTCGCCGCGGCATTACCTGCCGTGGGTGTACTTGATATGCTTCGTTATCATACACCTAGCGCAAATGCTCGTGCATGGTCATCTGACTATGGTTTAAGTGAAAACAAAGAGGAGTTTGAAGCGCTTTATGCATACTCTCCGTTGCACAATACCAAGTCTGGTACCTGTTACCCAGCAACCTTAGTAACAACAGGCGATCACGATGACAGGGTAGTACCGTGGCACAGTTATAAATTTGCGGCTCAATTGCAAGCTGATCAAAGCTGCGATAACCCTGTTTTGCTTCGCGTTGAAACGCGTGCAGGGCATGGGGCAGGTACACCGACATGGATGAGAATAGAAGGTTATGCCGATCAATGGGCATTTTTGGAGTCTGCACTTAAATAGTCAAAACAAGATAAATCAATCAGTTGTATTAAGCCGCTTAATTAGAGCGGCTTTTTTGTTTGCATTTTGTACAAATCAAATTATACTGTATAAATATCAGTATGGTTTATTTTGAATCTAATGAGTTGTTATGTTTCTAAAATTGGCTAATAGGAGAAACACTATGCAAACAGGTATTAAAGCCGTTGATCAACTTATTGCTAAGCATGGCATTTTGGCAGATTTTGGTGCCGATTCTTTTCAACGTCGTCTGCGATTATCTGGCGGCGATGAGCGCGCTAATGCACTACCTTTTTGCATGTATCAAAAGGTGGTGTACGCACCCTTGTCACAGTTTTTCACGGTGCATCATTTTTATATGCCAGGAAACAAAGGCAAATTGGCGAGCTTTTTATTTGATGAAAAGGGAACGTTGATAGAGCAGGTGTATTATCAAAAAGTGGCAAGATGGGTAAAAGTATGCCGAAAGTTACAACAACTCGTTCAGTTTAAAGCGGCGGATATGCCCATTGCCGCATAAAAAAACGCGGTAGTAACGTATTCGCTATTACCGCTTTTTGAGCGTATGTTTGCGCTGATTTACAGCGTAATTACAACTTAGAAGTAAGTGTATTTGAACTCAACACCCCAAACGCGTGGTTCGTTCATAATACCGGTTAAGTTGTTGAAGTCGATAGCGCCTTTCACGTTATCTTCATCAGTAATGTTACGGCCGAAAAGTGCCACAGTGTAGTTGTGAGCAAAGTTTTCGTAACCAATGCGAAGACCGCCTTCGAAGTTATCGTCTGTTTTGAATTCAACAGCATCATACAAGAAGATGTTGGTTTCACCTTGGAATGCCCAGTCAGTGAAAACGAAGAATTCGCCGTCGTCACCCATTGGAATGGTATAACGCGCGGTAAAGTTGAAAATTGACTCTGGCGCTTGTGGGAACGGGTTACCATCAATAGAAGCAACAAAACCGTCAGGGCGAGGATCAGTTACTGTACAGTTACCTGTAAAGCCTGAAGATGCATCAGTACCACAAGGAGAAACAGTCAATGAATCATCTTGAATTTCTGTGTGGTTGTAGCTGTAGCCAGCTGTGAACGTTAGCTCATCAGTAGCTAGCCATTGTGCATCCACTTCGAAACCATAGGCTTCACCTTTGTCTGCATTCACAAGTGCTGTAAAGTTGTTTCCACCGCCGATAGCAGAGAACTGCATATCATCAACGGTGTAGTAGAACGCTGCTGCATTTAAACGCAATGTGCGATCAAGTAGGTCTGATTTCACACCAACTTCAAATGAGTTAATTGTTTCAGCATCTGCAACAGAAGGCGCACCTTCAAAAGCAACGTCACGACCTTGGATAGTCTGAGCACGGAAACCGTTAGCATAACGAGCAAAAAGTGACATGTCGTCAGTTACGCGGTAGTTTGCACTTAACTCGTAGCTCATTTGACCGTCGTCAACATCGATGTCGTCATAGTCTTGAACGCTAGCTGCGCCAATTACCAGAGCAAACCCATTTACGTTTTGATCGCCAACTTCAAGGCGCTTCGAGTCGTGTGTATAACGCAAGCCACCCGTGATGTTAAGCTTGTCGTTTACTTGATAAGAGCTTTGGCCGAATACCGCCCATGTTTGGTTTTCATGGAATACGGTTGTCGCACCGAAGAATCCATCAATACTGGTTACATTGAAAGACGCATCGTAATAGAACGCACCTACTTGCCAGTTCATGGCATCGCGTGTGTTACTAGATAAACGGAACTCTTGAGTGTATTGCTCAAGATCATCCAAGTTGTCTTGGGTTACCGCTGAGAATGGAATAAAGCCAGGGCCTGAAGCGCCGTCAGCATTGTTGTAACCGCCGTCAACATCACCAAGGCTTGAACCTTCAGCAGTTTCAATTGCCGAGATTGAAGTGAATGTAACGTCATCCATGTCGTATTCTAGTTTCAGTGATGCACCAAAACCATCGTATTCTTGTGGGTTGTTATCGATGCCGTTACCTTCAAGGTCACCATCGTAATATACCGTTTCACGGTCGTAATTGCCGTTTAGGTCATTGCTGCCTTTGTCGAAGATGTTCGCACGGAAGATAGAAGCTGTACCTTCGAGTTCACGACCATGTACATTTAACAATGCAGAGAAATCAGCCGATGGTTCCCACAATAACTGTAAGCGGTAGGCTTTTTCGTCATAACCGCCAATAGCGTCGCTTTCGCCAGTAAAAGCATTGTCGATATAATCGTCACGCTCTTGTGATAAAACTGATAAACGTGCAGATAGGTCGTCGGTTAGACCACCACCAATAGCACCTTCAAAGTTCATCGTACCGAATGAACCAAAGCCAGCTTTGGCATAACCTTCTACATCTTGAGTAGGTTTAACCGTATCAAATTTAATGATACCTGCCGTGGTGTTACGACCGAAAAGTGTACCTTGAGGTCCGCGAAGTACTTCTACTTGCTGAACGTCGAATAATGGGAAACTTTTAAGAACAACGTTTTCCATTACCACTTCGTCCATGATAATAGAAACTGGTTGAGAAGCCGCTAAGTCGAAGTCGGTGTTACCCAAACCGCGAATATAGAAGCGAGGCGCTACGCGTCCGTTAGATGACTCTGCATATAGACCCGGCACGCGAACGGCTAGAGCAAGAATGTCTTCACCACCTGAAAATAGGCTTTCGAATTTTTCACCGCTAAGTGTTGCAACAGAAATAGGTACTTCCTGTATTGACTGTGTGCGCTTTTGCGCAGTAACGGTAATTTGTTCAAGTGAGGCTTCTTTTTTACTGTCGTTGCGGCCTCTTGTGCAAGAACTGATGAGCTGAACGCGGCACTAACAGCAAGAGCTAGCGTGGCGATTTTATGTGATCTCATGTTTCCACCAAGATGATTATTAGGTTTTTACTTATGTAGTGTTGTGAGGAACTGAATGACTACCATCCTCGGCGCGGAATTTTACACAAACTTTAATATAAAAACCTTAAATTTGTGCAAATTGCACCGATTTTGTACGATTTGTTGCCCTATTAGGGAGCTTTGGGGTTTTGGCTGAGATTTATGCACCATGCAGTGCCAAAAAGTTAAAAAGGATGCACTAACCTAGGGCGGCATACTTCAAACAAATCATCGTGTGCGATTGAATTTAGCGCGGTACTGTGAAGGCGACAGACCTGTCGTCTTTTTAAATAGTCGCGTAAATGAGCTCATGTCTTCATAGCCTACGGCATACACCAGTTTCTCTAGCGACATGCTTGTGGTTTCGAGTAGCTTTCGCGCATGCTCTATACGAAGTGATTGTAAATACTGCCACGGCGTAGTGTCACAGGCATTTTTGAACCTACGCATTAATGTACGCTCTGTCATATTATGGATATGGGCCAGCTCAGCCAAAGTAAATTTAGTGTGTAAATGTTGCTCTAGGTAAGACTGAACCGCGCTGATATCTTTGTCTGAATGAAAATGACGTTGTCGACTACTCGCGTAAATGGTCTGATTGGTTCTTGAAACGTCCAAAACGTGAGACTTAGCTGTGTCACTGGCCACTTGATGACCACAAAATCGCTCTATCAATAATATCGACAAGTCTATCCACGCCATACCACCGCCGGCACAGTAAACAGAATCAGCTTGCGTCACCATTTTGTCTGACTGCAAATCAACATCGGGGTAGCGCGCCTTGAACTTATCGGCATAACCCCAGTGGGTTGTCGCCACATTATTAGCAAGTAAACCTGTCTCTGCCAAAATAAATGTGCCGGTACAATTTGCTGCAATGTCTGCCCCCATTTTTTGTAGTCGCCTGATATGCACAAGTTGAGGTTGAATATCTTCTAATACAGCATCAATGTCACCGCCTATGGTAGGTATAAGTAAAATGTCAGTATGTGATACATCTTCAATGGCGATATTGGGGTTTAGTGTCACTTGGTTAGAGCATAAGAATGGCTGACCATGGGCACTGGCTAATTGCACCTTAAATTGAGGTGTTGTTGGCATTTGGTGGATGCGCTGCCAACTTACGCCCGCAAACGCAAATACATCGAGTGCCCCGGTAATAGCAGAGGCTAGTGCTTGATTAAAACCTAGTACGGTGACGATGTAAGGAGGTTTATTCATATAAATAATCGAATTTGTTGGTCAGTGATAATTTTCACTTATTGTTGGCGGTATTAGCCATAATTGTGTCATTAATGACAATAATGACATGATAACGAATATGACACAATGTGTTAACAAGTTTTCGTGGAGGACACCATGGCTGACCAACTGATACCCCGTCGTGAAATGCAATTTCAATTGTATGAAGTACTTAATACTGCTGCATTATGTGATAAAACTCGTTTTGAAGAGCACAATGTAGAAACGTTTAACGCTGTCATCGATATGGCAGAAAAGATGGCTGAAGAGTTGTTTCTTCCCCATAATGCGGTTGCTGACAAAAACGAACCTACCTTTGACGGTAAGAAAGTGTCAATGATTGACGATGTCAAAATTGCTTTTGACACCTACAGAGAGTCTGGCTTTATTGCAGGTCACTTCGATTACGAAGATGGTGGAATGCAATTACCTGTCACTGTGATGAATGCATGTGCAGGGTATTTTCTTGCTGCTAACCCTTCGTCGACAGCATACCCATTTCTAACCGCCGCGGCAGCAAACGTAATTAAGCACTTTGCCTCTGACGAGATCAAAAATGCGTTTCTTGCAAAGATGCTCACAGGCGACTTTACCGGCACCATGGCGCTAACCGAGCCGCATGCGGGTTCTTCTCTGGCTGATATTCGTACATCAGCAAGACCGCAAGACGACGGTACATACCGTATAAAGGGCAGTAAAATTTATATTTCAGGCGGTGAACACGAGTTGTCAGACAATATTGTTCACTTGGTTCTTGCCAAGATCCCCGGCGGCCCGGCAGGGGTGAAAGGTATCTCTCTTTTTGCCGTGCCTAAATACCGTTTAGATGCTGAAGGTAACCCTGATGCGCGCAATGACGTAACCCTTGCCGGCCTTATTCACAAAATGGGTTATCGCGGAACGACTTCTACTGCACTTACATTTGGTGAAAATGGCGATTGTCATGGATACCTCATTGGTGAGCCCCACCAAGGTTTGCGTTATATGTTCATGATGATGAATGAGGCGCGTATTGGCGTTGGTTATGGCGCAGCTATGATTGGTTATCGCGGCTATCGCTATTCACTTGAGTATGCAAAGGACAGAACACAAGGCCGCGCGGCACCGAACCTTGCTCCTGAATACGCTCCAACACCGATAATTAATCACGGTGATGTACGTCGCATGTTACTGGCACAAAAAGCCTATTGTGAAGGTGGTATGTCATTGTGTTTATACGGCAGCATGCTTATTGATGAGCTTGAAACAGAGACTGAAGAAAATGCGCGTACCGAGTTATCACAATTACTCGATTTGCTAACGCCGGTTTTCAAAGCATGGCCTTCTGAGTTTGGTCCAAAAGCAAACGACCTTGCTATTCAAATTCTAGGTGGAGCGGGCTACACCCGAGAATACCCGGTTGAGCAATGCTGGCGTGACAATAGATTAAACCCTATACACGAAGGTACTAATGGCATTCAAGCGCTTGACTTATTAGGTCGTAAACTTTGGCAGCATGACGGTAAAGGGCTTCAAGTATTACTTGCCCGCGTGACTGAAGATATGAAGCATGCAGAAACTCCACGAGCACAAGCGCTAGCTGGCAAGTTGAAACCCTATCTAGATAAATTGGGCGCCCTTATCCAACAGGCTGCTGCGGACTTACGTTCAGATAAACAAGCCATCTTAATGACCAATGCAAGTTGTTTCTTGAATGTGTTTTCAAGTTGTGTGGTGAGCTGGATCTGGCTACGTCAGGCCAATGTGGCTGAACAGGCATTGGTCAATGGCGTACAAGAACAAGACGTTGATTTTTACGAAGGTAAAATGGCCGCAGCGGAATATTTCTTAAATTGGGAGTTGCCTTTAGTCTCTCGTGATATAGAAGTACTTACCTCTCATGAGGCAACGTGTAACGCAGTAAAAGCGAGTTATTTTTAATAAGACTAAATGAATACGGCGTAGTGTTTACACCGCGCCTTATTACATTCAAATAAGGACACAATCATGGAATATAAACAGTGGCAACTTGCTAAGCGTCCTGTCGGTGAGCCTACTCGTGAAAATTGGCAACTTGCTAACGTCACATTACCTGATGTCGACGACGGTCAGATTGCCGTTAAAATTAAGTACATCTCTCTTGACCCTGCTATGCGTGGCTGGATGAACGATGGCAAAAGTTATATTGAGCCCGTTCAAATTGGTGCAGTAATGCGCGCAGGTACTGTGGGTGAGGTGATAGAGTCAAAATCTGACAAATTTGCCGTTGGCGATCATGTTTATGGTCACTTTGGCGTACAGGAATACGCAGTAGTTAGCGAGCAAGGTGTTCACAAAGTTGACCCCGCGCTTGCGCCGCTAGAGCGTTATTTAGGCGTATTAGGTATGCCGGGTATGACAGCGTATTTCGGTTTACTGAAAACTGGTCTGCCTAAAGAAGGTGAGACAGTGGTTGTCTCTGGTGCCGCTGGTGCGGTTGGTACCGTAGTAGGGCAAATTGCCAAAATAAAAGGCTGTCGTGTTGTGGGTATTGCTGGCGGCAAAGACAAGTGTGATTACCTTGTCAACGAACTTGGTTTTGACGCAGCAGTAGACTACAAAACCGAAGGGCTTCACGGTGCCTTAAAAGACGCGTGCCCCAAAGGCATTGATGTGTATTTCGACAACGTTGGTGGCGACATTCTCGATACCGTGTTAACGCGCATCAACCTGCATGCGCGTATTGTAATTTGTGGTGCCATCAGCCAATACAACAACACTACACCGGTAAAAGGTCCTGCCAATTATTTGTCTTTACTTGTTAATCGGGCGCGTATGGAAGGCATAGTTGTATTTGATAATGCCAAAGAATACCCAATTGCAGCGAAGGATATGGCTACGTGGATTGCTGAAGGCAAGCTAAAAGCCAAAGAGCACGTGGTATCGGGGCTAGAAAATTTCCCTGAAACTTTAATGATGCTGTTTAAAGGCGAAAATTTTGGCAAGTTAGTTTTGAAAGTGGAGCATGAAGCATGAACGTAGCGGCAAATGTTGAAGGAAAGCATATTCTCATTACCGGAGGCGGCTCAGGTATTGGCGCCGCGTCAGCAAGAGTACTGGCTTCTCGTGGCGCACTGGTAGGCATTGCTGATTTGAACGAAGACAACGCAATGGCTTTGGTTAAAGAAATTCAGGAAGCTGGTGGTAAAGCCTATGGCGTAGCTGTAGATGTTACAGAGCCTGAGCAAGTTAAAGCCATGTTTACCAGCGCGTTTAGTCAAGCAGAAAAAGTTGATGTCATTATCAATAACGCCGGTATCGATCATTTCCCCGCGCCTTTGACTGAAGTTGACGATGCCATGTTCATGAAAAACATTCAGGTGAATTTAGCGGGCGTGTGGTATTGCATGAAAAACGCACTTAAGCACATGACGGCTACCGGAGGTGGTCATATTATTAACATCGCCTCTGTTGCTGGCCTTCGCTCAGCACCAATGATAAGTGCTTACAGTGCATCTAAACACGGTGTAGTGGGGTTGACTAAATCGGCGGCGGTGGAATACGCACGCGCTAATATTCGCATTAATGCCGTTTGCCCGAGTTTTGTGGACACACCTATGGTACAGGGAGTGTTATCGAAGCTTGACGAGCGTGGACAAAAAAATCTCATTGGTGCAAACCCCATGAAGCGTTTGGGTAAACCAGAAGAAATTGCCAATGCCATAGCATGGTTATGTAGTGACGAGTCGTCATTTATGACCGGACAAGCTGTCGTGTTAGACGGCGGAATGCTGGCCTAGTAATAAAAATCACAACGAATTAAGGAATGTATTATGAAAGATCTTTTCGATTTGACTGGAAAAGTGGCACTGGTAACAGGTGCTAGCCGTGGTATTGGTGAATCAATTGCGCGCCTTTTAGCGCAATACGGTGCTCATGTTATTGTATCTAGCCGCAAAATTGATGGTTGTGAAGCGGTCGCGTCATCAATTCGCGATGCGGGTGGTAAGGCTACAGCATTAGCTTGCCACGTAGGTGAGATGGAACAAATTACACAAGCGTTTGAGACCATTAAAAAGGACTTCGGCAAGTTAGATATCTTGGTGAATAATGCCGCTGCCAACCCGTTCTTTGGCCACATTCTTGATACCGACCTAGGTGCCTATAACAAAACCGTAGATGTAAACATTCGCGGCTATTTCTTCATGTCTATTGAAGCCGGTAAAATGATGAAAGAGCAGGGTGGTGGCGTTATTCTTAACACTGCATCGGTAAATGGTGTAACACCTGGCGACATGCAGGGCATCTACTCAATTACCAAAGCTGCGGTTATCAGCATGACAAAATCTTTTGCTAAAGAGTGCGGCAAGCTAAATATCCGTGTAAACGCGTTATTACCTGGCCTTACTGATACTAAGTTTGCGTCAGCGCTTACCACTAATGAGCAAATTTTGAATCACGCGCTTAAAGTGATCCCACTAGGACGTGTGGCTGATCCAGACGAAATGGCGGGCACGGTATTGTACTTAGTGTCTGACGCATCAAGCTATACAACAGGCACGACAGTGGTTGTTGATGGTGGTATGCTAGCGTAAAAGTAACGCGATAGAGATAGTACTATGCATATATGGGTTGACGCGGATGCGTGCCCTTCAGTAATTAAAGATATTTTATTTAAGGCAGCCCGACGTACAGGGCTGCCTTTGTCTTTAGTTGCAAACCATTCCATGTCTGTTCCGCCAGATAAACACATTACCCTTACGCTCGTACCGTCTGGCTTTGATGCAGCAGACGATTATATTGTTGAAAAATGCAATGCAGGGGACTTGGTGATCACCTCTGACATCCCACTGGCATCTGATGTGTTAGCTAAAAATGCTATGGCCTTAAATACCCGTGGCGATGAATATGATAAATCGTCGATAAGGGCTGCGCTTACCATGCGTGATTTCATGGATACCATGCGTTCAAGCGGCGAGCATACCGGTGGGCCAAAAGCGTTTTCTCAGCGCGACAAGCAAAATTTTGCCAATGCGTTAGATAGACTACTTACCCAAGGTCTTCGCGCGCTTAAGAAATAGTTCTGAATGATTCTATGGTGCTGATTGCTTTCTCTTTTTTACGAAGTTGAATAGTTTTCTCAATCTGTTTATTCTGCATATAAGAAAAATGAGAAATAATGTTGAGCAGAGAACTATTGTCAAAACGTGCGCTAGGGAATGTGGTGTTAAATGCTGATTGATAGTAAATCGAAAAAGGCGAAGCCAGTTTGGGCAGAAGAAAAGCTGTCACAAATTCCCACCATGGTGAGCGAGATTTCTCGTAAAATATCTGAGTTCAGACAACGCTATCGCGAATTGGTTAAAGACGCAGAGCATTTCTTTGAAGATTACCCCCAAGATTACAAACGCCTTACGATACTTAAACACAAAGTAAAAACCTATCAAGACCAAATTGAATATATAGAAGGCTTCAAAAAAGAGAAGGGAAAATATCCCACAATCAAAGGTCAGCCTTCAGCTCAGCGTTATATGGCACGGTTGGTTGCACAGCAAACCAATAGCGATAAAGAACTAAAAGCTCTCGAAGATAGGCTCAAATCTGAACGTAATAATCGCTATGAACAACTCGACCATTTAACCGATTATATGCTGAACTTGCTTAACGGTGAGCGCATATTTAGTCAGTTTTTAGGGACGATAGCCCTATCTACTCCGTCTCCAAAAGAGAAAGTGCGTCATATTAGAAATGAGCGCTATAAACCAATTTATATCACTGCGTTAGCTATTGCATTGTTTGAAGAAGTGCGACAGCAACATACCTTCGACAACAAATATTTGAATACAGAATTGGCCAAGATATTTCCAAAAGGTCAGAACTACAGTTTGATGGCCGACAAAATTGTGGAAAATGACAACGATGAAACACACCCTTTACCTATGCCTGCGGAAATGAAAATGGCTTACAGGGAAAAGGTCTTAAAGCCCATCGTTAAGGCGGCATTGCTGCAATCAATTGGAATGCATAGCCCTGAAGCAAACCAAGTATTTGGTAACGACCGCTATCGAAAACTGAACTTAACTGAAAGAAACAAACTGCTGGAAATTATAGATAGAAAAAGCATTGATTATTTGAAGTTGGGTATTGGTATTCCAACTATTCCTTTTAGCAGTGCAGAAGAAAAGGTGGCATATGTTGAGCAGGAAAAACGCCAACTCTCTTTTATTTTACAAATACTGGCGTCACTAAAATCGAGTAAGCATGAACTAGGCGATCTTATTCGTATCCCCATGACGTATGCTTCGTTTTTACTTTCAACCAAAGAGGGTTTTGACTATCAGCAAATTTATCAAGCCTATGATGTATTAGCCAAAGGGCGAGACGACGATATATATCGAGAGGTTTATGTGACTGCCTTTATGAACATGGTGGGGCGCTTTCCACTAGGCTCGGGTTTGTATGTTATCCAACAAGACTCTGGTGAAATAGAAAGGGCAATTGTGTCTTCACTTTACCCGAATGATCCAGAAGAGCCTATTTGTAAGATAATTACGAGTCGACAAATTCAATTCTTGAGTCAGGCTGAATTTATTATCTCTAAACAGAGCAATATATTTTTCAGTGATAGCAGGCGAAGTAGCCACTACGATATGGACTTCTTTCATTTGCGCTTTCGCAATGAATATACGTGGAATGCAACCGACGTGTGGGAAAACCAAGTGCCTGCCATAGAGTTTTGGAAGCGCGACGACCAGCGTCGCTATAATGGCGTATTCAATCCTGATTCATACTAGAGTTTGTGTATCTTTGTTTATTTATTGCACGCTGAAAAGAACTAACTAGTTTTCAATTTGTTCAATTGTGCAATTAGCTCATGTGATGAGGCGTATATATTTGTTGCGCTCTCTTCTGATGCCTCTGAAAGTATAGCCACATCTTTGGTCGCGTCTCCAATCACAACCATATTTTTATTCAGCTCTTCAGATACTTGGCTTTGCTCTTCGGCGGCTGCTGCAATTTGAATGATGCGCTGATTTATTTCTTCAATTTGAGCCACGGTTTCGCGCATTTTTTCAAACGCGCTATTAGAGCAACTTGCCGCGCTGTCGGCTTTCACACTGCCTTGCTCTATTATATTAACCGTCTTTGTTACTTCGCTTTGCAGCGCGCTAATAACCTGAGTCGTTTCGTCAACTGATACTGCGGTTTTTGATGCTAGGGCACGTACTTCATCCGCCACTACACTAAATCCCCGTCCATGTTCACCCGCCCGAGCAGCTTCAATTGCGGCATTGAGCGCCAATAAATTTGTTTGTTCAGCTATTGAACCAATTACATCTAGAATTTTTCTAATGTCTTCGCTACGCACGGATACTGCTTTTACTGCTTCACTGGCAGTACGAATTTCCACAGATAGTTCAGAGGATTGTCTAGATGCTACCGATACTTCACTTTCAGTTGCCTTGACTGATTGGGTGGCAGCATTGGCATTATTTGCCGCAGAGGACGCGGTATTGGCAACTTCATGAGCCGTTGAAGACATTTGGGTGATGGCTGTT
This sequence comes from Alteromonas sp. KUL42, assembly GCF_006538325.1. GTDB lineage: Bacteria > Pseudomonadota > Gammaproteobacteria > Enterobacterales > Alteromonadaceae > Alteromonas. Next base: position 273,258 of record NZ_BJKK01000004.1, on the reverse strand, counting down.
ACTATGGTATCAATTTCGGCTTGTTGTGTTGAGATATGCTGGTGGGTCTTCTGTGCATTCGCCTTACTGATTTCACTCATCTCAATGACGCGCAGGCCAGATTGTTTGGCGACCTCCAGCAATTCTCTCACTTTCTCTCTAAACTGGTTAAAGCCGTTACTTAAATTGATCAGTTCCGCATGTGAGTGAACTTCAATTGCTTGCGTGAGATCGCCACCTTGACCGGCTAAATCTGTCATCCGCTGGGAAACTAGCTCTACGGGGCGAATGATACTTCGGGTGAACATTTGAATTAGTACAAGTGCAATCACAATCAGCACTACAGCAACAATGAGGGTAGTGGTTAAAATGCTGCTTACCTCTTTTGATATCATTGACGAGACAGTAGCAACCGGTTGCATGGCAGTATCTACGTTGATCCCCACAACCAATTGCCACTGTACGCCAGCAGTTTCAATATTAATGGGTTGCACGACGTATAAAAAGTTTCCAATGGTGGTTGTAGTATTCTCATCAGAGGTTGCTAGAAGGGCCTCACTATTTTTCATAACGTTTTTAAATGGCTTTGCTAGGCTATCTTCATTATCGGTAGCTGCAACAAGAAAGCCTTGATGACTAACAATGTAAACTCTGGCATTGCCGTTATACAGCGCGCTTTTTAAGTTAACGGCGAACTCTTGCAAAATAGGTAGGTTTAAGTCGGCACCGACTACCCCTCTAAACCGGCCTTCAGCTACCACGGGTACTACTAAGCTGGTCATCAGTTCACTGTAGCCTGGGCGTATTTCATAGTTATATGGGTTAGATGCACAAGGCTTAAGTGTATCCATAGAGCACAAATACCACTCTGCCGCTCGAAAGCCGTTTTCATCTAGTGAGGTATCATGCTTTTCTTCTGCATCTTCAATCGGCTCTTGTGAAATCGCTCCACTGTCTTCTTTAACAAAATACACCTCAAAACTACCATGGCCCGCAACCGAATGAGTGTGTCCTTGCAGAAATTCGTTGTCTCTTCCGTCGAACTGGTTGTCCTCGAACTGGGCATAAATTGATGAAACACTAGACGTTTTTATTGTGTTGCGAACAATTGCTTCAACTTGATTACGGGTAAGCGGTTGCTCGATATCGCCTTCGATATTCGCTTTTATCTGAGCAGCCAATTTTTTGGGAACCGAAAATGACTGTTCAAAAAGATGTGCAATTTGACTGGAGATAGCGTCGGTTTTCGACCGAACTGTACCTTCTATTTGGCGCGATACTTCGCCGCTCACCTGATTAACAATGACTTTTTCAGTATTATTCAGTGAATAAACACTGACGCCCATATATACCACGGACATAATGACAAACAGGGTTCCAACAACAACAAGTAGCTTAATGGATAAGCTCTTTCCTTCGAAATTCATGAGGTTGCCTTTTTTATTATTGTAAAGTGCGCCAAATCTACTTAAAGCATAGTCAAATAATTATATATGTAGAAATTTTGTGCATATATTTCCGGCACCTTATTTTTGTGAGCGATTAGGTGGCTCGAAAGTAGGTATCTGTATTGTCTCTTAAGAAAAATCGCGCATTAAGACTTTGATTTATTGTTCTCAGAAAAAAGTGTGTAAAGGTAAAGTAAATGTTTAAGTAGGAAGGGATGAAAAGCAGGCAAATAAGAAGTGGTGAGAATAAAAAGCCATCGTATTATTCAATACAATGGCTTTAAAACAAGGTAAATCAGCAATTAAATATTCGGCAACTTATACGTACCGAAAAACGTTTATTACAGTACCGATACCAACGCTTTTGCAAGGGTTTCAACATTTTGTTGATTAATACCTGCAATGTTCACGCGGCTAGAGTCAACAAAGTAAACGCTGTGTTTTTCACGCACTTCACGCACTTGCTCAGGCGTGATGCACAAGAATGAGAACATACCTTTTTGTTCGTTTACAAAACTGAAGTCTTTAGGTGAACCATTGTCGTGAAGGTTTTGGACTAACATTGCACGCAATGTCTTCATGCGCTCGCGCATTTCATTAACTTCTGACACCCACTCGTTATTGAGTGCTTCATCTGCAAGAATGATGTCTACTAATGCACCACCGTAACTAGGCGGCATTGAGTAGATAGCACGTGCGATAGATTGAATTTGAGCTTGTGCAATCTTACGCGTGTTTGAGTCTTCAGTAATAATTGCAGCAAGACCAACACGCTCGCGGTACAAACCAAAGTTTTTAGAGCAAGACGCCGCGATAATTACTTCTGGTAGATTTTCAACAAGCAAACGCATACCGTATGCATCTTCTTCAAGGCCTTCGCCAAAACCAAGGTAAGCCACATCAATAAAAGGTAAAAACTCACGTTCTTTGGCAACCGCAAGTACTTCTTCCCATTGTGCGTTAGTTAAATCTGCACCCGTTGGGTTATGGCAACAGCCGTGAAGTAACACGATATCGCCTTTTTCCGTTTTGCGTAATGTTTCCATCATGGCGTCAAAGCGGATACTGGCTGATGCTTTATCGAAGTAGGGGTAGGTTTCAATTTTAAGACCAGCTGAACCAATAAGCGGAATGTGATTCGCCCACGTTGGGTCGCTTACCCACACTTTTGCATTGTCATTACAGCGCGCAAGAAGTTCAGAAAGAATGCGTAGTGAGCCACAACCGCCTGGTGCTTGAACAGCAGCTACGCGATCGGCAAGTAGTACAGGACTATTCTTGCCCAACAATAATGACAACATCCCGTCAATGAAACCTTGATTACCTTGCGGTGTGATGTAAGTTTTGCTGGTTTCTGTGTCTAAAAGCACTTTCTGTGCTTTAGCAACACTTGAAAGAATAGGGGTATTACCTTGCTCGTCTTTATAAACACCAACACCAAGGTCAATTTTCTTTGGGTTAGTATCTTCACGATAAGCAGCTGATAAGCCAAGAATTGGATCTGGGGCTAGTAGGGGTAATACTTCAAACACGATATGTCCTCACGTTGGTATGCAAAAAGTAGCAGGCAGGCATTATGCCATTGATGGTAGAAAAAACGACCCCTATTGATTGAAAATATTTCAATTCACTAGAGCGTGTTAACTAAAATCGAAAGGTCTATTTCTTATAAATTCAAAAATACAAACTTAAGAACCATAAATTAGCGTGTTGTAAAACGTATATAACTAGACTGAAAATGAGAACTCGCGTGTTTCTGTCGCATTACCACTATTTGAAAAACACCTTTCTTTCCAGGTAATGCGATTGTGTCTATCAAGCAGCAGTATTGTTGATGTGCGTGTGCCATATTCCGGTGTGTGGATAAATATAGATGATAGTGCTTTTTCCCATTCATAGCTTATACCTGTATTGGGAAGGTGTTCATCAGGGGCTTTTTGCTCACATTTTAAAATATTGAACAGTGTTTCATGGCAAATTTTGTCTGCGTTAGATATATAGTCATTGAGTGCATCTATCCCTTGTGTCACTTTGGGCCAGTGCGTAACAATATCGGCATTAGAGAGTCCATAAACACCCTTACCAATTGCGTGAGTAGTATTGTTAGCGTTGTTATATACTTGAAGCGCGTTTACACGCCCGAAAACTAAGTTATACCCGTTATACTGTTGCCTACTTTGCTGCAGGGCTTGCTCGTATCTTTTTGCATCAACTGCTGGGTCTTTGCTGTTATTTTCTTTTAACCAGTTAGCAACTAACTCTCCCCGTGAAATAGCATCATCTCGGTTTTTTCTGGGGTCACGTATGTTGGTTAAAGCGGCTATTCTTCCTTGTTTAGTCACTCCCATCCACGTACCATTTGCCTGTAGGTCTTGCCCAGCGAGAAGCTCAGGGTGGCTCTCCCAAAAGTGAGACGGGGCAGTAGGGCGAGCATAAAATTCATCACGATTTGCGGCAATGATTAAAGGGAAGTCGTCGCGCTGATTATTTGCAATGAAAAGAATGCACATGCTATCTCACCGTTTTTATCTTTGTTGAAGCACACAAAGGATTATTCTTGTACTATATGTTAAAAAATTGTTTTAAATTGCGCTAAAGCGTTGACCATTCACCGGGTTGAAATTTTTAAGACTTATCCTCATTCGGTAAGCGCAAAAGCCTGTTCACATAATATTTGAGGTGTTCTGACTATCGTCAGATTGATTATAATGAACAAAGAACCACACAATAACACATTTCGTCGACCCATCGCTGATGTTGAGGTTGGTACCTATATTTCGCGCAAATGGCCTCAATGGCTTTCATCATTCGCGGCATGGACATTAACCAAAAGAGGTTGGGCAGTAGAAGGAGAGCTAATTAACCAGCCCAAAGCAATTCTCGCGGTGGCGCCACACACTTCAAATTGGGATTTCTTTATTGGCATATTCATTGTGTTTGCGTTTCGTTTAAACATTAATTTTTTCGGTAAGCACAGCATTTTCGTACCGCCATTGGGAAGTATTGTAAGGCGCTTAGGTGGCATTCCTATCAAGCGTAGCAAGGCACACGGAGTGGTAAGTGAAATTGCCAATAAAATTAAACACGCTGATGAGCTAATATTGGCGCTAGCCCCAGAAGGCACACGTAGTCCAATCTACCCGTGGAAAACAGGGTTCATGCATATTGCCCGCGAAGCCGAAGTTCCAATTCAAATTATCGGGTTAGATTATAAAAAAAAGGCAATTGTATTAGGACCAATTATTCAGAAAGTGACTAATATAGACGAACAAATGCAAACTATTTATGCATTTTATGATACTGTTTGCGGAAAATATCCAGAAAACTGCATTACTCGCTCATAGTTAGGCTGTTATAACGCAATCATTGCATGAAGGTGTGTGATAGTAACTTTAGTGACCTCATGGCAATGCATTCATTATCGACTTCGGAGTTTTACCGGTGACAAAATTGGGATTTACAACCCGACAGGTTCATGCCGATCGCATGCTCAACGCGCCTGAACATGGTGGTGTACACACCAGTACATCTAATTCTGTACTCTTTGAATTTAATGATGCCCAGGGCATTATTGATGCGTTTCAAGGCAAGCGCGCAGCGCATGTTTACTCGCGCTCTTCATCGCCTTCGGTGGCGGCATTGCAGAATATGCTAAATGATCTAGAAGGTGGCGCAGGGGCATTGTGCTTTGCAACAGGTATGGCTGCTATTTCCAGTGCATTATTCGCATTACTCAAAGCGGGCGATCACATCATCGTAAGCCAATACTTGTTTGGCAACACAAGAAGCTTTTTTGACACTATTGTTGATTTTGGTGTTCAGGTTACTTATGCAGATGTCACAGACATCAGTGAAGTGATGGATGCTTATCAGCCTAATACTAAAGGGGTGTACACGGAAACCGTTGCTAACCCAGTTACTCAGGTTGCTGATTTGCGTGCTATTGGCCAATTCTGTAACGAGAAGGGCATCTTGTTTATGGTCGATAACACCATGACACCGCCTCCAATGCTTTATGCCAAAGACTTCAAAGCATCATTAATTTTTTGCTCTCTGACTAAATACATTGCAGGCCATGGAAATGTTCTTGGCGGTGCGGTTATTGATACTGGTGAGTTTAACTGGCAAACCTTTAGCAATATAAAACCAGGCTACCAAGTTGAAGACGTTACCCAATGGGGTTTAACTCAAATAAAGAAAAAAGGGTTACGCGACCTTGGAGCAACGTTAGCGCCACAATCAGCCACGGCCATTGCTCTTGGAATGGAAACCTTGGCGTTGAGAATAAGCCGAAGCCAGCACAATGCGCTTCAGTTAGCCACGTTCTTGGATAACCATCCGAAGGTTGCAAAAGTGTTTTATCCTGGGATTGCCGATCACCCTCAGCACTTCTTAGCCCGCGAGTATCTAAACGACGGCTACGGCGCAATATTAAGCTTTGACTTAATCGAAGGTGCCGATCCTGTGGCGTTTTTGAATGAAATGAAACTGGTGATATGTGCAACGCATTTAGGTGACAACCGCACCTTGGCATTGCCTGTTGCGCCGACCATTTATTTTGAAAACTCGGCGGAAGACCGCGAAAAAATGGGAATTTCAGACACTATGCTGCGCATTTCAGTAGGTATTGAAGATACCGCTGATTTAATCGTCGATTTCGAAAGCGCCTTGGCAACTGTTTAAAGCAGCTTAAACAATTAATTAATTAATATGAAGAAAGGGGCTGCATGCCCCTTTCTTATTTCTCATTTTGATTACGCATTTAAACGCTCAGCGTTTACGCGTAAAGCCTTTCAATACCCAGCCGTTAATCAAAACCAAGTGTAATTTGGCCACGAATCTCTCCGCTTGGGAATGCGCTAGAATGAAAGTTGGTGTAAAAACCGCCAGCGGCCATTGTAGCCATCTGCCCAGCAGTAAGTTGAGTGTTTGCAGGAACTGACCACATGCCGTTGGTACTGTCTTCAAGACCAATCACCACACCGCCTGACACACCCGCAATACCTTCGTGAATGTGTGCCATTGAGGCTGTCATGCCTGATATAGTAACTGTACCTGAAAGGGCTCCTGTTGTGGTGTTTAGCGTAAATGCACCCGAGCCCATTGCGTCAGTTGTTACCGCGGGGACCTCTTGAGCGCCATCAGCACTAATACCGTACACTTGAATATTATCAGGTGTAATTTGGCCTCTGATTTCACCGTTAGGATACGCTTCGGTGTGAATGTTTACATAATGACCACCTGCTAGCAATTGCGTTGCAGTGGCGTTATCAAGCATGATACTACCATCGGTCATCCACACCCCTTGGTTTGATGCATCTTGCATCAGTGAAACAACCACACCGCCTGTTTCGCCTGCAAAGCCGCTATGTATATGTGCCATGGTGGCGTTGGTAATTGTTGTTACCGCAATCAGTGACACTGAATTATTTGTTGTGTCGAAAAGAGCGTAGCCAGAACCAGATGCCATCGAATCTACACTTGGTACTGATTGCATAGCACTAATTGGAAAGGTTACAACTGCGGTTGTGTCAGGCACGATTTGACCACGTACTTCACCATTTGGATTGGCAGTAGTATGCACATTTAAATACCACTCGCCGTTTGTTAGCGCGGCTAAAGCGCTGGGTAAAATGTCTGTTTTCTCAAGCATATACATTCCATTGCCCGCGTCGGTAAGTGGGAATGCGACGCCACCATTCATACCCAAATCACCATCGTGAACGTGTACGCCCGTCACGTCAGTTAGCGCTGATACGTCAATGTTTACACTAAATGCGGGTAAATCTTCGTCAATTTCAACTACAGCAGTAGCGGTAGCCATTGTGTTAACGGCAGGGACTTCCTGAGAACCGGTTAACTGCACATTGTATGTCACATCTGCATTGAACACTGGGGCAGGAGGCGCTAGGTCATCAAGCAACGCGAGTTGTGGAAGGTCGCCTTCCATTGCGCCATCAAGTGCAACTGCGGTGTAAATTCCGCCGTTTGCTAATGAAAGCACGCCCGTTTCTATGGCTGCAGTTTTGGTACCTGTTGGAGTGACAGTCACCACGTAGTCACCTTCAGCCAGACTAACATAGCCCGTTTCAGCGAGTTCACCTTCGTTGTACGCAACATCGGTAAAAGCAGGGTCGATGCCATCAATATTGCCATCTGCTGTAACGTATATGTCCACGTTACCTGCAGACGGTGATGCATGCACTATTCGTACTTTTGCTTCAGTAGCTACTTTGCGGGGCATGTCGATAAGCACGTCAAGCTCTGGACTTGCAAGGGTGTTATTCGCAATGGCGGTGTAAAACATACCTACATCAACACTAAGTGCGGCATCATTGATAGCCACAACACTATTGTCGCTATCTGCGACAACATCGATGAGATAATCCCCCGGGGTTACTGATAGGTATCCGGTGGCACGCGGAAATTGAATGCCATCAACTAAAACCACTTCATTGTTCGCTAGCACATCTACTGCTGGCGCGTCGCTGATACCATGTAATACGCGAATGTCTGACGGCGTTTGCGCATCCCAAAGTTTGATTGTATCAGTGCCATCTGCGGCAATAAGTGTAACAGGGGAGTCGCCGGTGCCTACATTATTGGTAGCTGCAATTAATAAGTCAGCACCGTCTGCTAAATTCACCGTACCGGAATCATACACCACAGTGGTATCGCCGGCCGGTGTGATACGAATTTGGTAATCACCTGCGGGAACCTGTAGTAAGTCTGTGAAATCAGTAAATGCCGCAGTAACAAGTGGCTGTTCGCTCATTAGATCCGCGTCTGGTGCAGTCACATAAATGTCAACCGTTGGAGCCATAGACGCAGCATGCACAATTTGCACTTGTGCATTCCCAGCTTCAACTGCCGTTTCGGTGCTTGTGACGGTAAGTAGCGATAAACTTTCGTCTCCTACATTACCCACTGCGAAAATGTCGTAGTTAATGTCGGCATCAAGGGTTACATCGGCTTGCAGTACTTCAGTATCATCACCGGGAAGTATAGCTGTGACGCCAATATCGTAGTTACCGGTTTCAACTTCAAAGCGCGAAGATGCGATTTGGTAATCAACGTTTTCAAGCCCATTTAAAATCGCGTCGTTCGCGGTAATGTTTACTAAAGGCGCATCTGAAGAGGCATGAATTACCCTGACGTTTGCATATTCAGGGTCGGCAGGCGGGGTTGGTTGTACACCATTATCGTCGTCATCGTCCGAGCAACCAGCCAAAAATAGTGGTAGAATTGAACAAGCAAGGAGCGCTTTGGTCCTTCTCATAATTTAATCCTCATAATTGTGTTGTGGCAAACTCGGTTACGCGGCCTAACTATGAGAAGATCATCCTCCTTGCAACATTAACGTAATGTAATCTTTTCAACTGGTTTACATCTTCCGTCAAATTTTTCATCATTCTTTTTATTAGAATGATTTCTCCACTTATTTGATATTTTCATTCTGAAGTGTTGGTTTATCATAACTGTACTTAACACATTCCTTCACAGTTTGGAGATCAACATGAAATCAGTATTAGCTATATTTTCTAGCCTTAACGGCGACCAAGGTAATTCATCAAAACTTGCCAATGCTTATCTGTCTGAAATTGCGCAAACGCAAGATGTTACTATCGAACGTGTTGATGTATCTACGCTGGAACTGCCGCATTTATCAAGCGAAGAAATGCAAGCATGGATGACAGAGCCGTCACAACGCACAGATGCTCAGCATGCACTGGCAAAACGTTCTGACGACGTTGTTGAAGCAGTGAAAAAAGCAGACGAAATTGTTTTAGCTGTACCTATGTATAACTTTGGGATTCCATCAAGCTTAAAAGCGTACTTTGACAGAATTGCACGTGCGGGTATTACGTTTAAATACACCGAAACTGGCCCAGTTGGTTTATTAGAAAATAAAACTGCAACGGTTTTCGCTGCGCGCGGCGGTGTATATTCAGGTTCAGATTTCGACACACAAACACCTTACCTAAAACACTTTTTAAATTTTGTGGGTATCAGTGACGTAAAATTCGTTTATGCAGAAGGGCTTAACATGGGTGAAGAGCAAGCCAAAGCAGCATTTTCTGCAGCGAATGAAAAAATTATTGAACTATCTCGATAAACCACACACTAAATCTATGCAGTTAGCTAATAACGACGGAAATGTGTTTTTAGTTAATAGTGTGTTCCAAGTTGAGTGTGCTTGTTGCCCCGCGAATTTCGCGGGGCTTTTTTATGCCTGAAAATATTGCTCTTCGGTATAGAGGATTACTTGTTTAAAAGTGCTTCAATGTCGCTGACAAACGACGCATCAGTAGGTTTTACTGAACTAGGGTAGTGCGTTATTTTTTCGCCTGAAGCATCTATAAGGTACTTATTGAAGTTCCAAGAAGGTGCTTTGCCCGTTGCCGTTTTTAACATGCGATACATAGGATCTGCATCTTCACCTTTTACCGAGATGGGCTCAAACATAGGGAACTTAACACCGTAGGTCAGTTCACACAGCTCAGCCGTTTTTCCTTCGTCGTCATCTTCTTGATTGAAATCGTGTGAAGGGAAACCCAACACTACAAAGTCTCTGTCTTTGTAATCACTGTATAACGCTTCTAACCCTTCAAATTGCGGTGTGTATCCACAGTAGCTAGCTGTGTTAACAACCAACAATGTTTTGCCTCCATATTCATTACACAAATTTACCGTCTCTTGTGAGTTAAGTTTGCGCTTCATGAATTTAAGAACACTAGGGCATTCGTTAGCGAAACTTGGCGTACTAAAAATGCCAAGCGCAAGTACAGCAGTTACTATTTTCATTGTTGTTTTCACTGGTCGTTACCTCTTTTTAATAGGGAAGTATTGTTGTTCTATCTGCCCGATGTTTAACCTATGGGGCTATGTAAATGCCTAACATAGTAAACGATAACGGGAATTTTATACGTTTGGTTCACTAACCACATCGACGAACGATGGCTAAATGCTTGAGCGTCTGCGTATAATGTACTGGGTTTTTATAATAACGACGTAAAATAATGAAAAAATATTCTACTTTATTTCTCGCAGCCAGCATCACTTTTGCGCTTGGCGGTTGTGCGAGTACTGCGAACGACTCTTCTACAGGTTCAGTAGCAAAAGCCACCACGCAAACCAGTTCACAGGAAATGGTTGTGCCAGAAGCGGCACCAATTACAGCACAAAATGGTGAAATTACCCTTAAGCAAATTATGGCCGACCCACAGTGGATGGGAGCATTGCCCAGTGACATGGGGTGGTCGGTAAATGGCGATAAAATTGTTTTTGAAAGAGAAAAGCAAGATAGCGCTCTTTCAGACGTATTCATTGCTGATTTAACTGATCCTGCTAACGCCACCAAAGCACCTTTATCAGAACTACATAAATACCGCTTTGATGAGCGTGTTGTGCGTCAAGATGGTGTGGTTGCATATTCATTTGAAGACAGTGTGTATGTTCAATTTACCAATGGTAAAACTGTACAGTTGACCCGTGGTGGTAACCCGCTTTCTACCTTGTCTTTCATGACAGACGGTCGACTAATGGCGCTAAGCGGCAGTAAATTCATCGCAATTAATTTGGAAGATGGCAGCCGTGAAGAGTTACTTAGTTGGGAATTTGCCGATGCGCCCACAGCCAATGAACCTGCCAAAGATTACATTGCCGAAGAACAACAAACACTGATTGAATATATCAAGCTACAACGCAAGAACAGAGTTGATAGCGAAAATGCTGACAACGCGTTAGCCAAGGCAAATAACAGTGTTGCACCTGCTCCTTTCTATTTTGATAAAGCACATCGTTTAGCTGGGATCAGCGTTTCTCCAGCGGGTAACTACGCTGTAGTGGCGACCACGGAAAGCAAGCCTAGCCGCGACGACAGCGACATCATGCCGCATTACATTCAAGAAGACAGTCGTATAGCGGCAAAGCCCGTAAGACGTCGTGTTGCTGACGCTGAGCCAGAGAACCATGTATTGTGGTTGCTCGATTTAAAAACCGGCGAAAAGACAGAACTAAAGTACTTTAGTTTGCCAGGTTATAACGACGATGTGTTAGCCGATGTGAAAGCTGAAAATGCTAAAGCAAACGGCGAAACTTACGAAGTAAATCGTCTTCCTCGCCCAATTACGTTGCTGCAAAGTTGGTACTGGACGAAGCCATCAATTCGCTGGCACAAAAATGGTAACGCTGTGGCAGTGATGCTTGAGGCGTGGGATAACAAAGACCGTTGGATAGCCACTGTCGATTTAGAAGATAAAGCGCTAGAAAATCAACATCGCTTACACGACGATGCGTGGGTGAATTACCGTTTTAATGCGTTCGACTGGTTAGCAGAAACCGAAGCCTTCTACTTCCAGTCTGAGCACAGTGGTTATTCGCATTTGTACCTACAAACACCGGGTGAAAAGCCTGTTGCGTTAACCAGTGGTAGCTATATTGTTGACGATATCACGTTATCACCAGACGACAACTTCTTGTACTTCAAAGCCAACATGGAACACCCTGGACTTTACGAAGTATACCGCGCCGATTTGTCAGATAAGTCTATTGACACCATGACAGATTTAAATGGTATGACTGACTATGTGCTAAGCCCAGACGGCAAGCAGCTATTACTTAGCCACAGTAAAGTGAATAAACCCGCAGAGCTGTTTGTGAAGCCGGCTGATGAAACAACGCCAGCTCAACAAATTACGCAAAGCACCAGTGATACTTTCAACGCACTGCCATGGGCTGTGCCAAATGTGGTTGCGATACCGTCATCACATACAGACGCACCAATTTATGCACGTGTGTATTTACCTGAAAATTACGACAGCAATGCGCCCAATAAAGCCGTAGTGTTTAACCATGGTGCCGGCTATTTGCAAAATGCGCATATGGGGTGGTCAGGGTATTTCAGAGAATACATGTTCCACAGCATGCTAGTTCAACAAGGCTATGTGGTACTTGATATGGACTATCGCGCAAGTGCAGGTTACGGGCGTGATTGGAGAACGGCAATTTATCGTCAAATGGGTACACCAGAAGTACAGGATTTGCGTGATGGTGTGAACTGGTTGGTAGAGAACGCGAATGTAGATCGTGCGCGTATCGGCACTTATGGCGGTTCTTACGGTGGTTTCTTAACCTTCATGTCGATGTTTACCGCACCTGATTTGTTTGCGGCAGGGGCTGCACTTCGCCCAGTAACCGATTGGGCGCATTACAATACGCCGTATACCGCGAATATTCTTAACACACCGAATATTGACCCTATTGCGTATGAGCGTAGCTCGCCGATTTACTTTGCAGAAGGGTTGGAAAAACCGTTGTTAATCAATGCACCTATGGTGGATGATAACGTGTTTTTCCACGATACCGTGCGTTTGGTTCAACGACTCATCGAACTTGAGAAGCAAGACTTTGAAACCGCTATTTACCCGGTAGAGCCTCATGGCTTCGTACAGCCTAGCTCTTGGTTAGATGAATACCGCCGTATTTATAAGTTGTTTGAAGAGAACTTATAAGCGCGTTACTCCAAACGTAAATTAGCGTTTTAAAACAAAAAGCCCGAAGTGTGAAATGTCTCACTTCGGGCTTTTTTAAAATGCTCAATAAATTGAAGTTCAATTAAACAACAAGCTAGGTGAATAGGTCCCGTATACTTATCTGCTATCTGTAAAGCGCTACTGACTATTTGCGTTTAGCGGTTAAAAGCATCAATAAGAAAATAATTGAACCACTAAGCGCACCAAACAGGTGAGCATCTACAGCGACTTTGGCATCTATTAATGCAGCAACTTGTGCGCTGCTACCATCAAATTGTTCATAGCCTACTTTTAGAGCAAGACCTACAAGTAAAAGCCAGCCAGAATGCATTTTTTCTTTAATGTCCATACAGGCGCCCCAAGCAAAAATACCGTGCAACGCACCTGATAGACCCGCATACCAAATAAGATCAGGAGCGTAAAAATACAAACCTGCACTGGTGCCGATACAACACCAAATGAACACTTTTAAAAATAGACCCACGCGGTAGTGCTCGCCGTGTAATGCCCAAAGTAATATCAGCCCAGCAATATTCAAAATAAGGTGGTAACCGTTAGTGTGCACCAGATTACCTGTGATAATACGCCAGGTTTCTAAACCTTGAATTGCATATCGGTCGTACGCCAAATAATCACCTGAAAGGGGTTCGAAGAAAAAGGCAACAATAGAGAAAATCGCTATTATTAAAGGGCCCGCACTGTACTTAAGCGAAAACGGCAGTGATATCATCAGTGTAAGTTATTGTTGAATTGAAAAATTGCTGGCTATGATACAGAAATTAGCCGAAGGGGAAAGTGCTCGTACACCTTCAATCAATTAGACGTGAAAGTAACGGAGTGATTATGTCTCATATTTTAACTGAGCTTAATGAACAGTGTTTAACCATTGTTCTAAATCGAGTCGATAAGAAAAATGCCTTAACCCGCGATATGTATCAGCAGATGGCTGATGCAATTGAACATGTAAAAAACGATGGCAATACCAAGGTTGTCATTATTAAAGGGGCAGGAGATTGTTTTACGGCGGGAAATGACATTAGCGACTTTGCTAATCAGCAAGAAAACGCTCACGTACCGGAAACGGCGGCATTTATGCGTGCGCTTATGGAATGCAAAATTCCGGTAATTGCACAGGTACATGGTTTGGCAGTCGGTATTGGTACGACGTTACTTTTACACTGCGATTTTGTTTATGCGACTACAGACACCCGATTTGTTCTACCATTCATCAATTTAGGGCTTGTTCCCGAATATGCATCAAGCTATCTTTTACCCAAAGTTGCAGGGCATGTAAAAGCGGCTGAATGGTTAATGCTAGGTGAACCATTTGGCGCACAAGAGGCTTATCAATTTGGTTTATTGACCAAAGTGGTTTCACCGCAAGATATTGAACAAACAGTGTTAAGTGCTGCTAAAAAGCTGGTAGAGAAACCCATGTTCTCTTTGTTACAAACTAAAAACCTTTTAAAAGGTGATCAATCGTCAGTAACACAGCAAATGAACGAGGAGTTTGATATCTTTTTAGAAGCCTTAGGTACTACTGCTGCTCAAGAAGCATTCGATGCATTCTTGAAGAAACGTCCCATCAATCCCGAAAAATTTAAATAAAAGGAAAGGTTATTTTGATTCGAAGTGCGTTGTTTAGAGCTTCCATTGTCACGCTTACACTGTCGAGCTGCTTTGCTTTTGGTGTTTCAGCTAAGCAAGCCCGTGAGGTTGGCGAGCCGGAAGCTGCCACTGGATACGTTGAAAAAAAAGCATTTGAAGCAGAAGACTACATGGTTGTAGCGGCTAATCCATATGCATCGTGGGCGGGGAAAAATATACTCGAAAAAGGCGGTAGTGCTATTGATGCTGCCGTCGCTGTGCAATCTATGTTGTCACTAGTAGAGCCTCAATCTTCTGGTATTGGCGGTGGTGCATTCATTTTATATTGGGACAACAAAAATAAAGTATTGCATACATTTGATGGGCGAGAAACAGCCCCCAAAGCGGTGAATTCCCATTGGTTTATTGAAGGAAATAAACCAATGCGTTGGATTGATGCCGTTGTTGGCGGTAAATCTGTTGGCGTACCCGGCGCGGTAAAAGCATTAGAAATGGCGCAAAGTGAATTTGGCAAATTGCCATGGACTTCGCTGTTTGACGATACCATCAAAACCGCGGAAGACGGCTTTAAAGTATCGCCGCGCTTAGCAAAGCTGGTGGCATTAGATTATCACCCGGGGCTAAAAACCTTCCCTGCAAGCTCGGTGTACTTTTTCCCAGCCGGCATGCCTTTACAAGAAGGTGTGATCAAGAAAAACCGAAAATTAGCAAAAACCTTGCGTGGCATTGCTGAAAAGGGCAGTGACTATTTACTAAAAGGGGAAGTTGCACAGAAAATTGTTGATGCGGTTAATAGCGCAGAGATAAACCCAGGCAAAATGACCCTAGAAGATCTGGCCAGTTACGAGCCAATTAAGCGCGAGCCCGTTTGTGGGCTTTACCATGAAAAGCGAATTTGTGGTATGGCACCGCCGAGTTCAGGTGGCGTAAACGTTTATCAAATTTTGAAAATGCTTGAGCAATTCGATTTGAGCCAATACAAACCTGACTCTATTGAATTTGCCAATTTGTATACACAATCAAGTGCAATGGCGTATGCCGATAGAGAAAAATTCATTGCTGATAGCGATTACACCAATTTGCCGTTTGCCGCTATGATCAATACTGCGTACCTAGAACGCCGTGCTGAAGGCATTGAGGTAGACAAAAAATGGCGCCGAGCTCGCGCTGGACAGCCTTATGCCGAAGCCAATGTAGCCTTGGGTATGTCTATGGAATTGCCAAACACTTCACATGTTTCTATTGTCGATAAAGACGGTAATGCGGTGTCGATGACAACCAGTATCGAATTTATGTTTGGTTCGGGTTTAATGGTTGAAGGTTTTTTGCTGAACAACCAGTTAACTGACTTTTCATTTTCTTCAACACAAGACCGATTCCCCGTACCCAATCGCGTAGAGCCAGGTAAACGCCCGCGTAGCGCAATGAGCCCCACAATGGTATTTGATAAAGACAATAACCTAGAAGTGGTAGTGGGTTCGCCTGGTGGCTCGCGAATTGTTAGCTATGTGGCGCAGACATTAATTGGTGTGCTTGATTTTGGTTTGGATATTCAGCAAGCCATTAACTTGCCAAAAATCACTAACCGAAATGACTACACTGCACTTGAAAAAGGCACGCCACTTGAAAAGCTAGAAGCTCCACTGACCGCCTTAGGGCATAACGTGAAAGTGATAGACTTAAACAGTGGCTTACACGGCATACAGTTCAAGTCGGGCAAATTAATTGGCGGTGCCGACCCTCGTCGTGAAGGCATTGCGGTAGGTCGCTGAAAAATCATCAGCAATTAAATCGCGTATAACATTGAAAAGTGGAAGCAAGTGCTTCCACTTTGATGTTTAGTTAGTAAGGTCTTTTTCGGTGAATTGGCTTTTAAAGCTAAAGGCGAGGGGTGTTTCACCGTGTATTCTTAAATACTCCAGTTTTTCGATTGCTTCTTGCACTGTTGGGATATGACCTTTAGGGATCCACCACATCACGTATGAGGGTGTATTCATGGTATGAAACCATTCTTTCTTTCGCTTTAGAAAGTCAATGTGATGGGTTTTGAACATAAAATCTTTTAGCGACGCCTGATTTTCCCACACAGACATATTCACTATAATGTCGGGGTTTGCATCAACTTTGATGTTGGTCGCATCACCACTGTCATCTTTTAAGCGCCAAATAAACCCAGCGCTTTGCTCCGCGATAGCATTGATTGGCTCAAGGTTATTTACAAAATCTGCCATTTCTGGCTTGTCTAAAGAAAACTTGGGTTCAGCGATATTTAGTTGCGCTAGGTACATCTTTGGTATTTCCTTATCAACTGATACAACCTAACAATAGATACCTGTTAACCTGCGCGATTAGTCTGTTTTAGTAAATACTACTACGAAGAGAGAAGCCACATTACAGGTAAGTATCGGGTTGTATCTCATTAACTTTCCATTCGCCGTCTTCTTTTATTAAATCCAGACTGCGAAGATCTTCAACTTTATCTTCACCGTACATGCCACTTAAAAACACGGTAACAGTAGATTTTTCGGCAAATTCGACGCGGCCAACACCGCCGGCGCTCTGTGGTGTAATTACAACGCTGTCATATCGCAGGTTGAGTAAGTGGCGTTGTACGTTTGAGTTTGTGTGATAGCGGGTAAGAATGCGTGACATTCTCTTACTAGAAAGGCGTATTGCTGTATCAAGATTATCATCTTCATAGACGCTTTTTAAAAACATCACAGTGGTATATTCGGGTGTGCTATCATCCAGCATTCCGTATCGGCCCAAACCGGTATCACCATCGCCTTTGTCACATGCACTTAAAAAAAACAGTGCACCTAATCCCAAAAAGAAATACTTCATACTAATTTTCATTTAGTGACCTGTAAGCGACTTATACTTTAGTTTTAATAACGCGCTCCATCATTATCTATTAAATGAATATTTTCAACTACGTTGTGTACAAGTTTTCGGATGTTGCCTGCTATTTATCGCCGAAATGAATTCCTCGGCGTTATCAACACCGATAACTATGCGCTCTATCTTGCCCATAGGTTCTGCTAACTTAATGGCCACATTTGGAAAGCCAGCGTAATTGTAGCGCTTTACAGAACGTGAACGCTTAACGAATTCACTATTCTTCTCTACTTTGGCAATGTTATTGATGGGAATGGTAAGAGGCTGATAAAGCCCGTAACGAATGACGAGGTTGGATCCTACTAAAGATATTGGCCGTCTTGAAATCGCTCGGTACTCAGCAAGGAAAAATAACACGCTGAAAGCGGTTAATAACGTAATGATGTTTGCAGCAAAGGGCGACCAGATAAAATGCAAAAATAAATGCATTATTGGTATTTCAAAGGCGATGATAAAGATAAAACCAAGTAGGTTACTGTGTGCGCCATCTTTGTTGTGATAAGTGAAATGTGGCTTGCCGTTGAAATTTTCTGGTTTCACTTGTTTATAAAACAATGTAAACGTCCACATGCGGATTTCAAAACACAGTAAACTGGCAACAATACTCTCACCAAGATATTTTTTTATGGGTTTCTCGATGGATAAATCGGGGTCTTCACAATTTTTGATAGCAACTTTAATGGCAAGGTACACCGTTACCATAGCCGTTATTTCAAATAGCAGAAATAACGCCACCACAATATAGCGCCCACTTTCAAGGTAAGGCCAAATTAGTTTGTTTTGCTCGGGAATTACGTAGCTACCAATTAATACTGCCAAACACATGAAAACCAGTGACTTTAGTAAGGCCTCTTTTTTATCTTTAATACATAAAAAACAGACTATTGGCAGCGAGATGAAAGCGTCTAAAAGAAACAACCATTCAAAATTGGCGTTACCAAACGCATTCAAGGTGCTATTCGACTGGTAATAGAACCCCCACCACAGCGAAATAACAATAAGAAACAGCAGGGGTATCTTTGACTTTATGGTGTTACTCACTGCTGTCTCCTAGAGGTAAAACTGTACTGTTTTGTATAGGGTATATATTGACTATTTTGTAAATGTAAAGCGCGCCGACTTTATATCAACCCATAATGATTCACCTTCTAATAAGTCCATAGTGGCATCATCTATAGTCATGTCAGGATAGAAGTTTGGCTGAAAAAAGCCTTCTTCGGGTAGTTGATCTCTGTGGCGCGCACTAGACCAATTCCACGGCCCATCTTGCCAATTGTCAATTATTTCAACCTCAGGCTCTGGGTAACTAAGGCCAGTTACTATTTGTACAGGCGTGTCTTCATTTATATGAGCAAGTAATGCGTGTTGAGTGATATCAAATTTAAACGTTAATACATTATCTGTTTGAGTTAACTGTACAGCGGTATTAATTTCGTCAATGGTTGTACTTATAATACTATCCGACTGATGTTTCGGTAAGTAAGTCCATATATTACTACCTAGCTCAACAATTGAAATATCATGATCACTTGGATAATTACGACTTCCTTTGAAGTGTCTAACTCTTATAGCAATATCACCGGCATCTATAACGCTATTTCGATTAATATCAAAATTAATTCCATAGTCGTATTCTACACGTCCAATGTCTTGAGCACCTCGGTTAATTTTCACAGATGGGGGTAAGTATGAAAGTTCTAAATCAATTTCGACGTTTGTAACACCGTAAAAACTTTCACACCCCGGGTAGGGATTAAAGCCTTGGGCTTTAACAAATGGGAGTTCTAGCCCATCTTCTTCCACAATGAGTACGTTACCATCCATCTCAAAGTGAGATGTAGTTCGTTCACCAGTTTGAATATCTGTTGATGTCAGGGACGTTTCGGTACTGCTATTTACAATGAAAAGCCCTGACTCGTAACAACCACGCTCTTCATCAAAAGCCACTGTGGTAATAGTATCTTTTGATATTGCCACGTAAGCTAACGAATCTATTTCCCATACCCCATAAAATTGACTATCTAGTGGGTTATTCGGCGTGACGGGGACACTAGGTGAGTTTGGTTCATCTCCACCGCTTGAGCCACCACAACCAGCCAATAGAGCGCTTTATATTATAGAAAAAGAAATGTGTTTATTCACAAAATATCCTTATTTTTAAAACAGCAGATTGATACCTGCTTATTATCCAATTTCAAACGATGTTACACCAAACACACGGTCTAACGGAAGGTTAGGGGGCGCATCTGTATACATTCTTGCGGTTTCAAATGACAATTTCATATTGTGTTGCTTCGCCAAACTAACTGCTGCCCCGTTGATTTCTGGCGTATCTAGAAAGATGGCGTCTGAGGAACTGACTTTCGATTTTAACCCTAGAAAGAGGGCTTCTGCCAAATCTGGCGTGTCGGCAAATAAGGGCCCAATTTTATACCCATTACGACATTTGCGAATGACGCCATAGCCACTTAACTTGCCATGTAGCATGATGCCAAGCGCTTTGCATTCAGGTTGGTTGACCCAAGTTTCGGTAAATAATGTTCTGCTTACAGGAAAAAACGGTAGGTCGTAAGCAGCGATGGCATCAAAAGGAATTGTCGAGAGCGCTATGATGTCAGCGCTTGACGGTGGGTTACCACCACCTAAACCTTCATAGCGAATATTGCGATAAGCTAAATTGAACCCTGACTTTTTATAGTTATCCTGTTGTTCAAGAACACCATCTAACCCAATGTTCAACCCTTTTAGGCGTTCAAGCCCTGCATTCCATATCTGTATGCCATAGCCTTGGCCTCGGTATTCTGGTTTCACAATGTAGAAGCCAATAAAGCCAAAGGCATCGTTGTACTTTGCAGCAGAAATTGTGGCAATGGGTTCATCACCAAGAAATCCAACAAGAAACCCTTCTGGGTCTGCCGCAAAATAACAATTAGCGTCATGTAACCCTGGGTTCCAGCCTTCCGTTGCTGCCCAATCAATCATAAGGTCCATTTCTGCTTTGGTCATACTTCTAATTGTGTATTTTTCATTACGCATAGGGTTTCCTTTATTGCTTGAGTGAACAAAGAGAGAGGTTACCGGCCCCGTCTAGTTCAGCATTATTTACCTGCTTTGCCCGCTTCAAGTATAGGAAGGCCCGCTTCAGTGGGAATATAGATACGCTCACCGTTTCCATCTTGAAGCCCTTTGATCCAAACGTAACGAAGGTATTCTTCATTTCCTTTGAGAGATTCTCCGATGATCCTATTTGCTTCTGCAGCAGCTTTAGCACGCTCAATGTCAGCTTGGCCCTCTGCCTTAGCTTGTACAATTTTCGCTTCACCTTCTGCTTGAGCGAGAGTAACTCTTGCTTTGGCCTGCATTAACGCTGCTTGTTCTCTGGCTTTCGCTTCTTCTATTAGTATTTGTTTGCTCCATTCTGCCTCTTTTAATGCAGCAATGCCGTCCATTTCTTTTTTGTACACTTTGTATTTTGGCCAACCCCAAAATAGCGCTGCAATTATGATAACAACTGATATCACCAAAAATACCAGACTTCCAAAAGCGATGGCGTGTCTATTCGGATGCATTTCCTCTCCTTAGAGTGTGTAAAATATAAAGACGTTTCTCTCGGTTCACTTAATCCTCCTTGTCTCTGGCGAGTGAAACTAGTGTTAATGCCTTTTTAGTTTTCGCTGTCTTCTAATATAAAATCGAGCTGCACTTTCAAATCGGTTTGCTTCACCGCAACACCGTCAATAAACTTTGGTTTGTATTTCCATTTTGATAGTGCTTTGATCGCTTCGCTTTCAAATATCCCCGATGGTGATGAGTCTATAACTTTAATATTTTCAGTAGTACCAGATGATGTTATGTCGAAAGACATGCGAACCCAGCCATCTGGAGCCTCTTTTGGCGGGTTATCAGACGTTGTTGCGGACTGGTTATTATTGCTTTGAGTTGCGCTGCACGCTGAGACTAAAGCAATAATTAATAATAGAATAATTTCCTTTTTCATAATATTTCCTTATGAGAATCAACACTTTCTACATAATTGCCTACCAACTGCTATTAGTATTCTTGAATTCTCTGATCTGAATATGATTGCCTTCTCTGTCGGCAATATTAGAGACCTTAAATATTGGGTTTGACCACTCGCCATCGAATGTCTCACCGCCTAACCTAATAGCTTCTGCTTTGGTAGCTTCCATATTATTAACGGTTAAAAATAGCTTAATAGGGCTGAAAGAATTCTTAGGTAAATCAAAAGGAGGGAGGTGGATTATAAGGTTGAAACCGTCTTTATTTAAGCTAATAAAATCTGGGGTTTCTCTTGTAACTTGCATTTCAAATAATTGCTGGTAAAACTCAGCAAGGTGCCGAAAATTACTGGAGTAGATGAGTACGCCATTTTGAGCAGGGCCTGACATATTTACTTCCTTACATTGACTAGCATTGGCAAAAATAATTGTGAAAAACACTGTCACAAACAATTTCACAAAAACCTATGCTTTTAAACCTTTATACATATGATTTTCCTGGCACATAACTTTTAAATAATGGTAGTAGCGCGTAGGTCATATTAGCTAAGTTCTCAAACAGCGCTTTGTTGTGCGTTTCCTCCCACATGTACCAAATTGAGTTTCTCAATTGCTGTTGGCGCTTCAAAATACTGGGTCACATGATGAAAAACAGCCTCAGTGTCAAACTTAGCTCTTTGTGGTTGTTCAATTCTGCGTTTAGCAATTTGAGACAAACATTGTTCATCAGTTAAGTCTAAATACCAAAGCTCATGTTCACACTCTACTTCTGCGCACATAGTTACGAACCACGCTCTTTGTTTAACAGTATTAGCGGGAAAATCCATAACAACGTTAACCCCAATATTTAGCAAGTTTTGAATATGACGTTTAATGAAAGGCTTAATGAGAGTAGAGTACGTAATATAGTCGTCAAATGTTTGAATTTGAGAAGGGTAGTGCGCTGACAACCAGTCGTCTTCTGAAACAAGGACTGCATTGTTTTCAGCCGCAACAACCTTAGATTTAGTCGATTTTCCTGCTCCCATTTTTCCACAAAAGAAAAACAGCTTTCCTTGGTTTCCCATGTTTGCTCCATTTACCAATTTGTTAGTGTCGCCAGATTGCTCTCTAGTAAACTTGCACGCGAGTTTATATGCTAGTTATTAAGTGTCTTGTTGGGCATAATGCAGTTCCATAATAGTCTCATCGAATTCATCTTGTTCAATGACTTTAAACCCAAACCGCTCAAAGAACTGTTTCATTTTATCGTGCCCTTCGACGTAGCAAATAGAAATAGAGTCAAATCCGCTCAGATTCTTAATTTCTTCAAGTACTAGCTTAGTGGCGGCCGAGCCATACCCTTTTCCTTGAAATTCGACGTCGATCAAAAGCTGGTCAATGAAGATTTCATTTGGTTTTTCGTCTCTGTAATTCGGGTAGTATTGAATAAACCCTACCGGTTTGTCGCCTAGATAAACCCCTCGGTTGATATAATATTCGTAGAATTTTGAGGCTGCTATTGCTTCAGAGGGCAATGCAACAAAGTCTTCTTGTTCTTTTGTTATCTCTAAGTTGATCATGTCGAGCCAGTTCTCGACAGTTACTTCTCTTAAATTGATATCCATTTGAAACTTCCTTGATGTTGGGTGGATGCTGGTCTTACCTACTAAAAACAAACCCTATTTAAGTTGCGAGCAGGGCATAGATGGAGACCCATTTCTATCTTTTCCCAACTAATGCTTTTTACTGCCTAGTTCTAGTTAATTGTCACAGTGACCGAAGGGAATGAGTTTAGCGCCTTACTAGGCATACTTTTTAATCAATTTTTCAGTTAAAAACATTAATAAACCCAAGATTGCTCCTCCAATGCCCAAGCCAATATAAGCAAATGGGAAAAATATTAAAATCACTCCTGATGGCTCAATATATCCAGAACCAAAATTGTAACGAACCAAAAAAGCGCTTTCATGTAATCCCTTACTTTATATGCGTAACTTCCGAATAAGAGCGTAAATGCGCGGTGACAATGGCGAGGCTACGCACGTGTTTACGTCCCAGCCTCCATAGTGGCGTTTTTAAGCGCCTTGTTATACGCCATTTTAATTACACTTGCGATGCAGAGTAAATGTGTTGCCGGAAGTGAAACTCTTGTAAGTAAAGTGCTCCTCTTCTATTTCTATGATTGTGTAAGCATCATATAAGTCTGGGTCTTTAGTGTTTGCTCGGTATGGTCCGTTTTCACCAGAAAAGCCTTGAACTGCGGTAAAATAAATTGGATATCGAACACCCCACATTCCAAATTCTGACCAGTTTTCCTGAGAACCATCCGATGCAGTAGTCGAAAAATCTACTCTGTAAGAGCCATCTTCATGCCGCTCAACATTCCATTGCTGCAATAAGCCGTCGTCATGTTTCTTAGTACCGCACCATTTTCCTAATAACTTGGTCCGAACTTCGTTACTAAATTCTTTACTAACGATTGATGATTCGGGTTTTTCTAGCTTGTTACTAGTAGAACAACCTAAAGAAATTGTTAAAAACAAACTTAAAACTAAATATTTCATCAAAATCTTCCTTGTAGCATTGGTCTTACCCACTAAAAGTGGACATCCTTGTTAAGTTTCATTTTTGCAACGACCTGTGTCACGGTAGCTACACTCACTCGGTTCTGAGCCGCTTAGTTGACAACCCTTTCCCCCAGTGAACCTTTGGATATTAGCCATTTCTTTTTTTATGATTGGGCTAAGGCTCTTTAGGTAATCGCTTATATTTGAATCTGTAGTGCCATGAGCTTTTATACCATAGCTGTCATGATATTCGATTAAATTACACAATTTTTGCGTGGGAATGGCAGTTAATTCTTCATAATTAGGTTGTGTATTCTTAAGAAGTAGAGCCGTCTGTGAAAACTTTTCATCAAACTGTTGCTTCATCTCGGGAGTAAAAGCACCTTGATCCTCTAGTAATTTAATTATCTCGAAATCGTTTGTGAGGCCAGAGGTTAAGGTTGATACATAGCCTTTTTTTGTTTCTTCGGCTAACAAATAGAAATTAGTTATCCATCCTCCAGTGAAGCCTAGTAAGAGAGTTAAAACGAAAACCGATAACTTTTTAACCATAAACTTCCTCTGAGGCATAACACTAAGCTTTGGAGCGCTGGTAAGAGACTATAATCGCGAAGTGCAGCGTGATTGCATCCCAGCGGACGAAGTTAGTGAGTTAATTGAGTTGTTAGCTGACATTGTCAAAAATACCTACTTGGCCAGCGCCTAAACAGAATAAAGCCAATACTTGCATAACCAATAAATGATTACTATTTTGACTCTTCCTTTTAGCACTTGATTCTGCTGATACACTAATGTTTGAAAAGCCTTTGTTGCGTGGTAAAAAAGAATAACCAAGCAGAGCGAAACCAGTTGCCGAAAAGGCAAACTTTGGATTAAGCGAGAGTGCCAAGCCAGTAAGGCAAAGCGCACTTAGACTGAAAGCACATATAGTTGCGATGTATTTTTCTAAGACCTGCATTCTTGAACCTTCCTTTGGCAGCTAACGCCGCGCTCTGCGGCAAATTTGGAGCGCAGCGGAAAATTTGTCCTGCAGCAGCGCCTTGTGTACGCCCAGCATGGACATGAACTAATGAGGTGAAAGTCCTCTGTAGGAAGATCACCGTTGTTTAACACACTGTTATTCAACGCTAACTACTAGCGAATGGCAAGGGCTAAATCGTGAGAGATAGTCTGGAGGAAGCCGCTAGCAAATCTGCGAGCTGATGAACAAGAACATCATATGAGGCGTAGG
This sequence comes from Alteromonas sp. KUL42, assembly GCF_006538325.1. Classification (GTDB taxonomy): domain Bacteria; phylum Pseudomonadota; class Gammaproteobacteria; order Enterobacterales; family Alteromonadaceae; genus Alteromonas. Next base: position 247,992 of record NZ_BJKK01000004.1, on the reverse strand, counting down.
CTGGAGGTGAGTTGGCACAAGACAACGAAACCATGTGATCTAACGGCCACCGTAAATGATGCAGCAGTGCAGAGACAGTCCATGCTCTTATCTGGGGAGATCTGCTTTACGAGCGATCGGTAAATACCAGTAAGGCTCTGGTATACAAGTGCCTTGGCGCAGCGGAAACGCATCATCAACTGCGAGCGAATTCGATGCAAACCGATAGCGCTGTTACAGGTAACTGTGGCGGTGATAAAGCAGAAGTCAGCAGACGGCATAGTAGCCAAATGCCCAGCGTAATGGCTGGGACACGGTGAAGGCCGGAACATTTAGAACAAAGGAGGAGCCTTGTCAGACTTGAACACACGAATGCCGTCCGGTAGTGACGTGACTCAGCGTACTGATGAGCAGCCAGCCTTTAGCGCAGATCTACTCGAACTTTTTCTCAAGCCTTCCAATCTTGTGTCGGCATGGAAACAGGTTCGAGCCAACAAAGGGGCCGCTGGCATTGATGGCATGACCATTGATGACTTCCCCGCTTGGGCAAACGCCGGAAACTGGAAACGTGTTATGACTGAGCTTCGCTCAAGCCAATACCAACCTTCACCGGTGAAACGCGTTGAGATTGACAAACCTGATGGCGGAAAACGTCAATTAGGGATCCCAACTATCGTTGATCGTGTGATCCAACAAGCGATTGCTCAAGTCCTTACGCCTATTTTCGACCCAACCTTCTCAGATAATAGCTTTGGATTCAGACCAAATCGAAATGGGCAGCAAGCCGTGAAGCAGGTAAACAGCATTATCAAAACGGGACGTCGTTTTGCCGTGGATGTTGATCTGTCTAAGTTCTTTGACCGCGTTAATCACGATTTACTCATGACCTACCTTGGCTATAAAGTGAAAGATAAGCGATTGCTTAAACTGATTAAACGTTACTTACGAGCTGGGGTTATCGATAACCAGTTTTATAGTGAGAGTCGAGAAGGTGTCCCTCAGGGCGGGCCATTATCGCCGCTGTTGGCAAACATCATGCTCGACCCATTGGACAAAGAGCTTGAGAAACGGGGTCACAAATTTGCCCGATATGCGGATGATTTTACCATACTGGTAAAGACGCCCCGTTCGGGTGAACGTGTGCTCAATAGCATTAGCAGATTCCTGAGTCACCGCTTGAAGTTGGTGGTTAATACAACCAAAAGCCACGTCGTTAAAACCAGTGAAAGCAAATTCCTTGGATTCACCTTCAAGGCAGGCCGCATTCAATGGCACCCGAAGACCCTGATGAAGTTTAAACAGCAGGTTCGACGGTTAACGAATCGCAACTGGGGCGTATCGATGCAATACCAACTCTTTAAACTCAGTCAATATTTACGAGGCTGGATAAATTACTTTGGTATCGCCAGTGGATATCAGCGCTGCGTAGAACTGGATCACTGGATCCGGCGCAGAGTGAGAATGGCTTACTGGCGTCAGTGGCGAAAGCCCCGCACCAAGGTACGAAACTTAATGAGACTGGGCGTGCATGTTCAAGCTGCGGTGGCGTGTGGTATCACCAGCAAAGGACCATGGCGTAGTGCAAAATCTCCGGGGATCAATCAGGCGTTATCTCTTGATTACTTAAAATCCGAAGGGCTTTATTCACTGCGTGATGGATGGATTGCGCTTCACTATCCTAAATGAAACGCCCTGTGCGGAGCCGCATGCAGGGTGTTGTGGGGGCTGGAGGCTAGATACCACCGGCTACCCGATTATGCCGATTGTCACCTCAACTTCGAAGGAGCTAAAGGTTTAGTGCAATCAATAATAAGACTGAATATGTTTTTATTAGCATTTATTTTATTAAGTTGAGCTTCCAAGTCACTCAAAGTGTCATATTTAGTTGGTCGTTCAAACAATTCACACTTGTACCACAGAACCAAATAAATGCCATGTTTACAACGTTCACCTCTCATATAAGCTGGCAATTGTTTAGTTAACCCTTCCTCTACTTTATCTGCATGGGCTAACTTTAATTCAACACATAATCTGAGTAGTTTATTCTGACTGTTAGTAAATGAAACCAAAAAATCTATTTCTCCATTAGAGCTTTCAACTTCCCGAGAAATTTGTATTCCCATAAAATCAAAAATAGCTCTCAAGTGGCTAAATATATAAGGTTGAGACTCTGGCTCACGGCAAGGAACCTGCTTTCCTGTTTTATCGTTCTTCCACAAATATTTATAGCCGCCATGGTTTTCGATATTGTGCTTTACAAATAAGTCTACACACCTATAAACAAATTCTTTTAAGCTTTTTTCAGTTTCAATTTTGGTTGCAAGTATCAACTCTCGAATATCAATAAATCTGTCATTCAAATTTACACTATTAAGTCTTTCAATAAACCTAGTTAGAGTCTTAGAGTAGGAATCTGGATTTGTTATTGCGTATAGTTTGTGATGTATGTTTTCTCCTGTCATTTCGTCAATATGCTGAACAAAATAATTAGAGAACATATTTATATTTATATCTTTCCTATCAATTTCTATGTGTTTTTGTAGTTCTATCAAATTTTCTAAAAGTGTCTGAACAACAAATTCTTTATGTGGGTAATAAGTTCGACCAATCAAAGCTTCTTTTTCTGAGAAGTCTATATTGGTATAGCCAGTTTCATTTAATTCAACATCAGGAATATATAACTCTCTAATTGCAATAAGAATATGGGTGTAATTCCTTCCCTCTTCAGGTTCAACATCACAGTAGTGGCTCCACCCCATATTTGCTATGTTCCAACCACTCATAATTTTAAACATGGGATCAGCCCAAAAAGCTGAAACGGGGGATAATACAATTTCTAATCTTTCATCAATGTTGATTACCTGTTGATCTGTATTACAACAAGCAGATGGAATTGAGAAACGTATTAGAGTGACAACATTTTTACCCTTTGTTGAAGTTTTCGAAAGCGTTCCATTACCAAATGAAAAGCCATGAACCTGAACTCCTCCGGGTTCAGAATTCACAGTGATCTTTAAATACTCTAAATCATCATCGCTTATTACTTCTTCATATTCATCTATGAGCTCGTTAAGCTCAGCACGACTTCTTAAGTTATAGGAAGCATTGTGAGACACTATAGTATTTACTAAAACTGATCGTTCAATTGATGAATTTGCTGCTTCTAGCAGTTCATTTAAGAAATCCCCTGCTTGCATAAATTGTCCTTTAGAGACAAAGATTGCTAATGCTTTAGAGATATATGTTGAAAAAACATTACGTATAGAATTTTCATCACCAAAAATTTCATCATTGGAACTTGAAAGTCCGGTGCCGCAGAGCTTTATCCTTGCATTTATTGCTGACAAACCTTGAGAACTAATTAAAAACGATTCTTCTATTAGCTCCTTAAAATTCTTATTTTCGAAATCAATTATGTATGTTTTAGATATATCAGAGACATAGATTGACTCAAGGAACTTAGTTGTTACTTCAAAATATTTTTCGATTTTATTTAAATCTGGGGAGGATAGTATAACTGGATACAAATGATGTAATACAAAACCACAATTCTCTAGCAACTCAACATCTTTTTTTCCTTCAGGCGTTTCGATGCCTACCTTGATTGTATAGCGCTCTTTATTTCGGGAGAGTTTTTCGATTGCTTTTAAGAACGCCACTAAACAATTTAAAGCTTCTTTATGGCTGCGAGGTTCGTTCCCTTTTTGCAAAAAAGAAACATAGTTTAGTGATTTCTCTATTATTTTAATTTCAGTAGACAATTTAACTCCATTCTCGACTATCGGCATAACAATTTAGTGTACGGAAAAAGTCCTTTATGCAAGGTGGATAAAGTCCGTATATCACTCAAATAATTCATTTACTGTCGCACGTAAATAAAACTATATCAATGTCTTACGTTTTAATTTGAAAAGGGTGGGGGCTAGAAGCGGAAATTTTCTTTTATTTTTGGTGTTTCTTAAAATGTTTTTCAATGTTTATTAGTAAAGTTTTTTTGTAGCTAGAAATAAAAAAGCGAGGCATTTGCCTCGCTCTTAAAAAGTTTTCAATGTTGCGCTTATTGCACTTCTTCTTGCTCGTCGAATGCGCCAGCGAACAGTGGGCTACTTAGGTAACGTTCTGTACCACTTGCTAGTAATACTACAACCACCTTGTCTTTGTTTTCTGGACGTTCTGCAAAGCGTTTCGCTGCAACTACTGCTGCACCCGATGAAATGCCAGCAAGAATACCTTCGTCGGTCATTAGCTTGCGCGCCATTTCCATACATTCTTCGTTAGTCACTTGCTCAACCTCGTCAATTAAGCTCAAGTCCAAGTTACCAGGAATGAAGCCTGCGCCAATACCTTGAATTTTGTGTGGGCCAGGCGTTAGTTCTTCACCCGCAAGGGCTTGTGTAATAACTGGCGAGTCTGTTGGTTCAACAGCAATAGAGGTAATAGCTTTACCTTTGGTGTTCTTAAGGTAACGGCTAACACCAGTAATAGTACCACCTGTACCTACACCCGCTACAAACGCATCTACTTTACCGTCTGTGTCTTCCCAAATCTCTGGGCCAGTGGTTTTTTCATGAATAGCTGGGTTTGCTGGGTTGTCGAATTGCTGAAGCAATACGTACTTTTCTGGGTCTGAATCTACAATTTCTTGGGCTGCTGCAACTGCACCTTTCATGCCTTTAGGGGCTTCAGTAAGTACTAAGTTTGCGCCAAGCGCTTTAAGTAGTTTTCTGCGCTCAAGGCTCATGCTGCTAGGCATAGTTAAGGTAAGCTTGTAACCACGAGACGCCGCTACAAAAGCAAGGGCAATACCCGTGTTACCACTGGTAGGCTCTACAATTTCTTTGCCGGCAGTAAGGACACCGCGTTTTTCTGCATCCCAAATCATGTTTGCACCAATACGGCACTTTACGCTGAAGCTCGGGTTACGCGACTCAATTTTTGCGTAAACATTACCTGAAGTTACGCGGTTTAGCTTAACTAGTGGCGTGCGGCCAATAGATAGGGAATTGTCATCAAATACGTTCATTTTTAATCCTTACCTTGTTCCTTTAAGTCTGGGGCTCGTATAAAAGCCCTAGGAAACTCAATCTGTCGTTAACGGTACGACCTTTTTAATAGTTAATAATTCATAGCCTGAATTAGGGGATTTCGCCATACCCTTATATCATTGGTCCCAATTGCTAAAATGCAAAGTGTTTTTTAGCTATATGTTATTGTTAAAATACATGAAGACGAAAAATTAAACGGAGTACAACAAGAATGGCTTTTAGTGGCACGTCTAATTATATCGCTACCAAAGATTTACAACTTGCGGTGAACGCCGCCATCACCCTTGAACGCCCACTTTTAATTAAAGGTGAGCCTGGAACGGGTAAAACCATGTTGGCCGAAGAGTTGGCCGAAAGTTTGGGTACAGAGCTTATTCAATGGCACATTAAGTCCACCACAAAAGCGCAGCAAGGTTTGTACGAATACGACGCAGTTTCCCGTTTACGCGACTCTCAATTAGGTGACGATCGCGTTCACGATATTGGCAACTACATTGTTAAAGGTAAGCTTTGGGAAGCGTTCAGCGCAGAGAAGCGCCCGGTCTTATTAATTGACGAAATCGACAAAGCCGATATTGAATTCCCCAACGACTTGCTACTTGAGCTCGATAAAATGGAGTTCTTTGTTTATGAAACGCAAGAGCGCGTTGTCGCTAAACAGCGCCCCATTGTTATTATTACGTCTAATAACGAGAAGGAACTGCCTGATGCGTTCCTACGCCGCTGTTTCTTCCACTACATTCAATTTCCTAACCCAGAAGAAATGCAGGAAATTGTGAATGTGCATTTTCCTGATTTGAAGAAAAAGCTACTTGATGAAGCGTTAAAAGCGTTTTTTGAAATTCGCGATGTACCCGGCCTTAAGAAAAAACCGTCTACGTCTGAATTAATTGATTGGTTGAAGTTGCTTGTGGCTGAAGATATTCCACCTGAAGCTTTACACTCAAAAGACGGCAAAGCCGCAATTCCGCCGCTTTACGGGGCACTACTTAAAAACGAGCAAGATATTCACTTGTTCGAAAAACTGGTCTTTATGGCGCGCCGCTAATGCTTATTCAGTTCTTTTTCACGCTACGAAAATATCAGGTTAAAACCACGCTTCGCGAGTTACTTGATTTGCTAAGCGCCTTGGAAAAGCACGTGGTGTATGCCGATATAGAGGCCTTTTACAGCTTGTCTCGTACCATTATGGTTAAGGATGAAACCCAGTACGATAAATTCGATAGGGCGTTTGCTGAATATTTTGAAGGCGTTGAGTCTATCGATTTATTCGGCAAAGAGATTCCCGAAGAATGGCTGAGAAGGGAAATTGAGAAAAACTTAAGCCCTGAAGAGCGCGAAGCATTGCGCAAAGCTGGTGGCCTAGAAGAACTGATGGAAACCCTTAAAAAGCGCTTGGAAGAACAACAAAAGCGCCACCAAGGGGGCAACAAGTGGATAGGTACAGGCGGTACATCGCCATTTGGTGCCTATGGCGATAATCCTGAAGGTATTCGAATAGGGCAAAAGGGCAACAGAAAATTCTCTGCGGTTAAGGTTTGGGATAAGCGTGAGTTCAAAAACTTAAGCTCGGATGTAGAGCTGGGTACTCGCAATATCAAAATTGCATTGCGTAAACTGCGTAAGTTCGCTCGAACCGGTGCCAGCGAGCAGCTTGATGTGCCTACCACCATTGGTGAAACAGCGAAAAAAGGTGGGCTGCTTGACATACACATGGCGCCTGAACGGCACAACGCGGTAAAAGTACTGATGTTTTTTGATGTTGGTGGCTCTATGGATCCTCACGTCAAAAGTACCCAAGAGTTGTTTTCAGCAGTACAAACTGAATTTAAGTACTTAGAGTATTTTTATTTTCACAACTGTGTTTATGAAGAGGTGTGGAAAGACAATTTACGTCGCAACAAAGAGCGTATCTCTATTTGGGATATCATCCATCGTTACGGCAAAGACTACAAAGTTATTTTTGTGGGCGATGCCACTATGGGGCCCTATGAGATCACCTATCCTGGCGGTAGCGTAGAGCACTGGAATGAAGAGCCAGGCAGCGTGTGGATGCAGCGCTTACTCAATCATTTTAACAACGCAGTGTGGTTAAACCCACAGCCAGAAAACTACTGGCCGTACTATGCTTCGGTTAAGATCATGCGTGAAATTATGGAAGACAGAATGTATGGTTTGACACTGGAAGGCCTTACCGAGGCCATTAAAGGGTTAAGTAGAAGCCGCTAGTTTTATTTAAGTAGGAACAAGGTACTAGGATCAAGGAACAAGGAGCAAGGGCATTGCCATCTAGCGAATATTATTTAGCAAGCCTGGTCCTTGCCGGTGGCCAAAGTAAGCGCTTTGGTGGTAACAAACTGCTGTCTGTACATCCTCGCTCTAAGCAAGCACTCATTGCTCACTGTACTGATGTGCTTGTTAACACCTTATCTCAAGTTAATACTAAAGATGCTAAGAAAGACTTTCCTAACGTGCCATTGGTAGTCTGTGGTAAGTGGGTTGATAGTGTACAAAGCTCACTTCAGCCTTCTTCAGCCACTGTTGTATACAATGAAAACTGGGAAGAGGGTATTGCTTCAAGCCTTCGTACAGGCGTAAATGTTTGGTGTGGTCAGCCAAACATACCCACCCATTTGTTGGTTACGTTGGGCGATCTCGCCAGTATTAACCAAGATGATTTTTTACAGCTTATTACTGCTTCTCGTGCAAACCCAGAACACATTATTTGCAGTACATGGAGTGCATCAAATACCCATGACGTGGGAAAAAGAATGAACAAACGTACAGTGCCGGCTATTTTTCCACGCTCCGCGTTTACTGAATTACTCACACTTACTGGTGATACAGGGGCAAAGCCCATTATTGCTGCGTGGAAAAATCATGGGAAAGTTACTGATGTGTCGATACCTAACGCGCAATACGATATCGACACACCACAAGACTGGGATCAATGGCGAAGTGCCGCCGAAGGGCGCTGAATATACAATAAACGCGCACCAAGCATTACCGCAGCAGCGCTTAAACCCACGATAAAACCAATCCAAAAACCAGCTGCCGCCATTGGTTCAGCGGTTATCCAGTTGGTTCTACCCAAAATTACGCCTGTCGGAAGCCCTATAAGCCAATAGGATATAAACGTAATAATAAACATGGCTGTTGTGTCTTTATAGCCGCGTAAGGCGTTGGCCGAGATAACCTGAACGGCGTCTGACAACTGAAACAGTGCGGCGTATATAAGGAGTGCATTGGCTAAGGTATAAACAGCATCATCACTGGTGTACAAACCAATTATGAAGCTTTTGGCAACCAAGGTAAACGTAGCAGTACACGCCGCGGTGCAAAAGCCAATAAGAATTGCCGTGCGCGCGGCTATTTTGGCTTGTCGTTGATTGTTTTGGCCAATTCTATATCCAATTCTAATGGCCGCTGCCATACCAATGCTCATGGGGAACATAAACATCAGCGCCGAGAAGTTAAGGGCCACTTGGTGTGCTGCCACAGTGGTAGCGCCAAACGGGGCTAGTAATAACGCCACCAGTGAAAATAACGTTACTTCAAACAGTATGGTCATGGCAATGGGTAAGCCAAGCTTGAAGGTGCGGTTAATGGTGTTTAAGTTAGGTTTATATAAATGCCCGAACAGATTGTACTTTTGTAGTGCAGGAGAAAAGCGCACATAAACAAAGGTAGCAATAAACATGGTATAAATAACTATAGCGGTAGCAACACCACAACCCGCTCCACCCATAGCGGGAATAGGGCCTGCGCCATATATAAACAAGTAGTTGCCCACTATGTTGGCAAGTAACCCAATAACGGTAATGGTCATTGTGGGCTTGGTTTTTCCTAACCCTTCACAATAGTTACGTAGCCACTGATATAAAGCAAAACCGGGCATTGCCAGCAACACGTAATTCACATAATCAACGGTAATGCTATACAGCTCTGGCGCCATGGGGAACAGTGACACAATATTGCCAGTAAACGGCAAAAGTAATGCGACCACCAAGCCCACAAAAAACACCAAATAGCCCGCTTGCTGGCTGGTGTCGGCAATATCGTGAAGTTGTTTGTTACCTTGTAATCTGGATATTAACGGCGGAAGTGCAAGGGCAATACCCTGAATAAAGCACAATAGCGGCACCGTGATACTGAACCCCAGTGCTACGGCGGCCATGTCGGTAGCGCTGTAACGGCCAGCCATAATAGTATCGCTAACCCCCATTAACATTTGTGTTATTTGGGCAACTAATAAGGGCCACGCTAGTTTTAGTATATCTCTGCCTTCCACAAGGAAGCGTTTTTTGTTCACGTTTTGTGTCTCTGATAAAAAGGGCGTTTAGAAGGCATGCTTACGCTTTCATTAACACCAATAAAACTACAAGGAAAATGGCATTACAGGCACAATTGCTCCTTTGGGAAGCGATGCGCTATTTTCATCAACCACTAAGAAGCAATTTGCTGAGGTAATGGATGTCATCACACCAGAGCTTTGGGTTTTAAACGGGGTTACTTCCCAATCGCCATTTTGCGTTTGTACCATGGTTGCCCGTTGAAAATCTCGCCTGCCTCCTCGGTTGCGTACGTCCTGCGTTAAAGTGGCATTAACATAAAGCGGTTTAAAGGCGGCGCTTTGTCCCTGCATTTTACGAATGGCTGGCACCACAAGTAGCTTGGCGGTTACGAAAGATGACACGGGGTTACCTGGTAAGCCGCAAAAAAGCGTTTGGTTAATTTTACCTAACGCAAAAGGTTTACCTGGTTTTATCGCTACTTTCCAAAAATCGATTGTGCCAAGTTCACAAATGATGTCTTTTACATAGTCGGCATCGCCGACAGATACGCCGCCACTGCTTACCATTACATCAACCTTTTTACTGGCCTCTAAAAATAGAGCACGCAACGAGGCTTCGTTATCTTCAACAATGCCAAAATCGATAATATCGGTGTTTTCTTCCTGCAATATGCTGCTAATGCCAACGCGGTTCGACTCAAATATTTGTGTACTAAGTCGAGTAGTGCCAGGCGCTGCAAGCTCTGAGCCTGTGGCTACTATGCCTACGCGCAACTTTCTGTACACGTTAACTGTATTTAAACCTTGTGATGACAGTAGCATTAAATGTTCGGCTTTAAGGCGAGTACCTTTTTCTATCAGCACATCGCCTTTGGCAATGTCATTGGCTTGGCGACGAATATTTTCGCCTTCACTTGGGCGCTGATTAATTATCACTTTGTCATTGTTGATGTCGGTGTTTTCAATCATCACCACGGCATTAGCGCCGGCAGGTAGGGGGGCGCCTGTCATAATTTTTATCGCACTTGCTTTATTAAGCGGTGTATCCGCTTCCATACCTGCGGTAATGGTGCCTTGTATGGTTAACGGCATATTAGTGTTTACTTCATCTGCGTTAACAGCAAAACCGTCCATTGCGGAATTGTCCCAAGGCGGGACGTCAAGGTGCGCGACCACGTCTTCTGCAAGTATGCGGTTGTTTGCTTCAAATAAACTAATGGGCTCGATATCGGTGACAACATCAGCAGCATTAAGTACGTTTGATAGCGCTTCTTCCAGTGAAAGCCATTTAGATGACATGCCTATTACTCCCAGAGACTAAAAACAGCAGGATATTACAGAAAAACCGTAGCGAAACCAAAGTTTATACCAATCCACTTAGGAGTTTACCCTCTCAGAGTGGGTAAACTCCTAAGTGGATTGGTATTGCTATGTCATATAGTATGGTGTTTAACGCAAGTTAACAGTTAATAAGGTTGAGGGGCTGGAAAGCTAAGCGTCTTCAAAGCTCGGCAATTACTGCACTAGGTGAATGCAAAGCTAGGTGAATACAGAGCAAATTGAACTTGTTAATTAAAGCTAGTTACAGCTAATCACAGCGAAAGTATTTCCTCAAACGAGTCGAATACCCAATCGGGGTTGTATTGGCTTATATCTTGGCCATAGTTGTAACCGTACGTTAAGCCTATACTTTTCATGCTTGCTGCTTTCGCTGCCAGTATATCGTTTTTAGAGTCTCCCACCATGATGCATTGGTTGACGCCAACACCAAGCTCATTACAAACATGCAGTAATGGCATAGGAGAAGGTTTCTTTTCTTTCAACGAGTCGCCACCTAAGGCAATACAAAACACCGACGTAAGGGAGAATGCCTCTAATATGGGTGCAATAAATTCAAATGGTTTATTGGTAACTAAAGCCAAGTTGAAACCTTGGTTATGCAACGTCCGTAAGGTGTTTTCTACGCCCTTGTAAAGCGCTGAATGCACGCAAACCGCTTCTCGATAGTGTAGTAAAAAACGCACCAACGCGTTGTCTATATCCTCTTCTTTTGGCGAATCGATACTAGCGCGTAAACCGCGTTCTACCAATACACGAGCACCATTGCCTACCCAGTTTCTAATAACCGATTCTGCATGGGTTGGCAGCGAAAATTCAACTAACGTTTTATTTAACGCAACGGCTAGGTCGGGCACAGAGTCTACAAGCGTACCGTCTAGGTCAAAAATGAAGGTGGATATTTGCGTCATCGGGTATGCATTTTAGCTTTGGGTGTGAAGTAGGGGAAGCATAACACCTGCTGCAGTGATACAACAGGTGTTATAAGCTTGTTTTAAATAGAGTTATTCAAAATCTTGGTTACTGATCCACATAACCTGATAGGGTTTTAACTGAATAGCACCATTAGAAAGCGCTATTTCATCTCGGGTAATGAGATCTATCCAGTTGTCTGTACCAATTAAATTGATGTCGGTAAGCAGAATAGTTTGTTCTTCATCCGAGATATTACTAATACAGAAAATACTTTGCTTTCTATCTAGGCTTTGTCGCCAAAAACCGAAAATTTGATTACCTAACTGCAAAGTAAACTGCGTTGCATTTGGGTGAAATGCCGGTTGGGCTTTTCGTATGCGAATAAGTTGCGATAACCGAGTCAGCACTTTGTGATGCTGTGAAAAGGGCGAATCAAGCAAGGCTTCTAGTTCACGTAAGTCCCAGCGACGACGGTTAATTGAACGGTTTTGACCTGTGTTAGCCACTTTCTCATAGTCGTTGGACGTGCCCAACAAACTGTGAATATAGATACCCGGAATACCTTCCATACCAAGCATAATAGCGTGAGCACAAATAAATCGGTCTACTTGATATTTATCAGGCCCTTTGGTTGTACCTTGTAGTGCATCAAACAAAGTTATGTTTATTTCGTAGGGCTTTTGTTGTCCGTGATCTGAGGCTCGCCACGATACTTTGCCGCCAAAGTGCTGCATGGTATGCACAAGCTCAGATATCTCTTCTTCACTTAACAGCCCTTCCGCTGGGCGCAGGCCAATGCCATCATGCGATGCGATAAAGTTAAAATATGCCGTGCCGTTTTGTGCCGGTGGCATACTCATCATCCAACTCTTCAAGTAGGTACAGTCGCCTGTAACTAAGGTATTCACCAACAGTGGTGGTAAAGAGAAGTTATAAATGGCGTGGGCTTCGTTGGCATTCCCAAAATAGGTGAGGTTTTCTCTGTTGGGAATGTTGGTTTCGGTAATAATGATTATCGAAGGATCAACATGCTCTATAAGCGTACGAAGAAGGCGAATCACTTCGTGAGTCTGGGCCAAATTAATGCAAGTTGTGCCAAGGATTTTCCATAGAAATGCTACGGCATCTAAGCGGAATAACTTCGCGCCTTTGTCGATGTACAAACGAATAATGTCAACAAAAGCCAATAGCACTTTGGGGTTTCTAAAATCGAAGTCTACTTGGTCGTGGCTAAAAGTACACCATACGTGTTTGGTACCATTGGCGGTTTCGGTTTCACGTAAAAGAGGAGACACGCGAGGGCGTGTAACCATCGACAAATCTTCAGCCGGATCCGCGGTAAAGAAGAAATCAGAACCCGGTCCTTCGCCTTTAATAAAGTTATCGAACCAAACACTACGCGCAGAACAGTGATTAATAACCAAGTCTGCCATTAAGCCATAGTCTTTCGATATTACCTCAATATCATCCCACGAGCCCAAAGCTTCATTTACTGTTGAGTAATCGATGACTGAAAAGCCATCGTCTGAACTGTAGGGGAAGAATGGCAGTATATGTACATTATTGATAGTGTTCTTACAATAGCGATGTAAGAAGCGGTTAAGCGACACCAATGGGCGCACATTTTCTTCAATAACACTATCGCCATAGGTGATCATAACAATATCGTCTTCATCCCAATAGTTATAGTGGGATTGAGGCGCAGCGATGTCGGCTTCCGACTGTATACCTATGGTATTTAATAAATCGGTTGCGAGGGCTTCATAGGAGGTATCTAACGCCACGTCGGCGTAGATACTTTCCAAATGATGCACCACTCTTTCATGGAGTAGTTCCCATGCCATGTTATTTACTCCATAAATTCTGCTGTATCAGCTTCTACGGCTTCTAACAGGCGTTCAAGAATATCAGGAACGGCACTTGTTACACGGTTCCAACTAGGAATAAACGGCGTTTCCATTGGGTTTTCAAGAAAGTTCTGTCCAGCCTTCATAATGTTACTGGCAAACATTTCAACCGCTTTCTCTTCGCTGTGAATATCTAAGCTAAGCCCATTCATCACCGCGTCGTTGTGATAGGTTTCAATGAAATCTAGCGCAATGCGGAAGTAAGTAGCTTTAATTGAACGGAACATCTCATTACTAAATGTATAACCCTGCGTTGCTAACTTTCTGAATATTGCTTTAGTAATGTCGATAGACATTTTAGACAAACCACCTTCATCGTTATTCAACGATAAGTCTTGGTGTTTGTGATCGTAAATATCGCAGATATCCGCTTGGCATAAACGGTTGTGAGAATAGTTGCGGTGCATTTCAGACAATACGCCAATTTCTAAACCCCAATCACTTGGAATGCGAATGTCGTTAAGCACATCGCGTCTAAAAGAGAATTCACCAGCAAGCGGGTAGCGGAAGCTGTCCATGAACTCTAAGTATTCGTTGTCACCCATAATGCGCTTTAACGCGCGTAGTAGTGGGGTAACTAATAGACGTGAAACGCGACCATTGATTTTGCCGTTGGCAACACGCGCGTAATAGCCTTTACAGAATTCGTAGTTAAACATGGGGTTGGCAACAGGGTAGATAAGACGTGCCAATAAGTCCTTCTCATAGGTCACAATGTCGCAATCGTGAAGCGCGACAGATTCGGCGCGGTTTGATGCCAACACATAACCCATGCAGTACCAAACATTTCTGCCTTTACCTAGTTCCTTAGGGGCCAACCCTTGCTCTTGTAGCTCTTCATCAAGTGCTTTTAAACGCGGCCCGTCATTCCATAAAACGCGGTGATGCTGTGGCAGTTTGCCAAAGAATTTTAATGCGTGTTTATACTGATCTTGATTGGCGCGGTCTAAACCGATGACAATTTCGGATAAGTAAGGAACGCCAGTAAGTTCGTCGACAATATGAGGAAGGGCATCCCCTTCAAGTTCGGAAAAGAGTGAAGGTAAGATAAGTGCCATTGGGCGCTTTTGCGAAAACTGAAGCAACTCTGCTTCTAGCTCCTCGGTGGGACGACGAGCCAAGTTATGTAACGTTGTAACCACACCATTTTGATAAAAATCAGCCATGTGTCCTCCGGATCATAAAGATAATAATTGCGTTAGCATTTCATTCCAGCCCTCAGGGCCTGTTAGGGTGCTGGTATATACCTCTTCTTTTTTTATTGCTGGTGGAGGATTTACCGGTGATAAAATTCTGATAGGAACGTGCGCAGCCTCAAGCATAGCAACATCGTTTTTCCCATCACCAAGAGCCACTGTGTTTACTTTTGTGGCAAATTGTTTTTGGTATTCGCTGGCAAGCCATTTCAAGGCTTGCCCTTTGTCGCAGTTGCCCGAAATGTGTATGAAGCGGCCACCTTCCAGTGGAAAAGCGCCGCGATCTTTGACAATTTTCATGAAGCGTTGCTTTTCTTCTTCGTTGCCTAACCACAATATGGGCTCACCAAACTGACGTTTAGCTGCTAGCGACGCTGAGTATTCGTCGAGGCCTGTTGCCTCTTGAATCTCTTCGAGTGACATTTTAGAAAACTGCTTAAATTTTCCATCGAATTCACTGCCCATTTTTTCAAGCAGTTTTATCCAATAATTCTTATTTGATATAAATGCCTTACACCAGTACCCGTCAATCCAAACTGTGCCACTGGGTTTCTGTTTTAGAAAACCATGGGGAATAAATATCGCAGCACCATTTTCAATGATAAATGGGCCATCTAAACCAATGCGCTCGCGCAGCGGTTGCAGTTCAGCAAAGGTTTTGCTGGTGGTTGGTATCACTGGTATATCTTTTTGTTCCAATGCCGATAAAGCCGGTTTCGCCGCCTCAAAAGAGTAGGTATGGTGGTCTAACAGCGTGCCGTCCATATCAGTGAAAACAAGCGTTTTCGTCATTTATTTACGTCCTGTTTAGTTATGGCTCTTCTATCATCGAGCGTATAAACGGTGTCGCACATACTGGGTAATGTACGTAGTGCATGTTCTGTAATTCTTTGATAGTACTGCACAAACTTTGCCACTTCTTCATCACTCATCACGCCTGAAACATCGCCTTTTGCCGAATTAGCAAGTTTGTGTTCCTGTTCTAAGCGCCATTGGTAAACACAATCAAAAGATGGGGCTTTAAGCATGATGCTGTAATTGATTTGGTCAAACAGCGTTTGGTATTCACCGGCTAATTCAGTATTGACGTAAGTTCGCCAAATACCAAGTGGATCTTCATTTTCCTCCAGAGTGTTAACCGGCGATTTTAAACGTTCATTCGCTTCAGCACCTACGCCTACACACCAGCCTTCCAATATAATGAATTCAGGCATATCACTTACCAGTGGCCATGAATCGATGGGGAAGGGGTTATCTATGGCTTTGTTAAAGCGAGGTAGTGAAGAGGGTATACCTTGCGTTAACTGTCGAAAGGTTTTCAAGGCAAGAGGCAGGTTGTGCGTGCCTGGTACACCGCGGGTTTTAAGTAACGGGTGTACTTTAATTGCAAGGGCATTGCGTGCCGATTGATCTAAGTAAAAGTCGTCGATAGAAAGAACCACAACTCGCTTGTTGTGTTCAGATGTCAGGTAGGCATCGATGTAACTTGTTAATGTTGATTTACCTGAACCTTGACAACCATTAATACCAATTATAAAAGGTTTGTCCGCACCATTTTGGTGCTTGATAAGTCGTTCACATAATGGCGTGAACCATTGTTGTGCAATGTCTGCATAACTACTTGGCAATTGATGTGCTGCTAAAAAGCCATGTATGTCCATGTTGTCACCCTAATCAATGCAGAATACTTACACTCTAGCAGACTAGGGTTACAACATTTATGCCAAAATAGAATGTAGAACCACTTTGGTGAGTTTAGGCTTTGTTGGCAACAAGCACGGCTCGTTGTGGTGCAGGGTAGCCTTCAATGGTTCGTGTAATATCGTTAGGATCGAGAAAATCTTTCAAAGATTGTGTGTCCATCCATTGTGTTGCGCGTTGCTCATCTAACGTCGTATGGTTAATATCCACAACCCGTATATTTTCAAAACCTAAACGTGCAAGCCACACTGTTAGCGCTGCCGTGCTCGGTAAAAACCATACATTCCGCATTTGTGCGTAACGTTCACCGGCCATTAATACGGTGTTCTCATCGCCATCGACAACAAGTGTCTCAAGAATAAGCTCGCCACCTTTGCGCAGCTGGTCTTTAAGCTGAGTTAAGAACGCGAGGGGGTCTTTACGGTGGTACAAAACGCCCATAGAAAATACAGTATCAAAGGCCTTTAAAGGCTGCATTTCCTCGATGCCCATTGGCAAAAAGTGAATGCGTTCGCTAGCAACACTATCGTGTTGCATAAAGTGTTTGATTGCTTGAAATTGAATATAAAATAGTTGAGTTGGGTCTACGCCAATAACCTGAGACGCACCAGCACCCAACATGCGCCACATGTGATAGCCGCTGCCACATCCAACATCTAATACCTGCCTATTTGCTAACGGAGCGATATGCGGAGCAACGCGGTCCCATTTCCAATCTGAACGCCACTCAGTATCGATATGGATACCGTGAATGTGGTAAGGGCCTTTACGCCAAGGCATAAACTGTTTTAACAGTCCTTCAATTTGCTTTTGAGTGTAAGGGTTAATATCTTGCGATGGTGCTACAGTTACACTTTCTGCTAATTCTACAGTGTCTACATTGGGCGTTGGTAACTTCGCTATGAGTCGACACCATTTATCAAATTCACCGTGCTTACCCGTGCGCTGCCAGTTATCCATAAGCGCCGGCAGGGTTTGTAGCCAATGAGAAAGTGGGCTGTCTAATAACGACTGATAACACTCGTGTAACCAAGTCTGTTCTAGTTTACTCATAGTCATCTCAATTTAATGTAAACAGATAAAAGGGGGAATAAACGACAAAATACGTACAGTTAATTTATGCTTTTATGGCTACCATAGAGGTAAAGTTATAGCATTTGTACCACATTACCACATCGCTGAAGCCGGCATTTTTTAGACGCGTTTCGTGCTCACCAAAGGTGTCGGTTAACATGACTTTTTCTAACGCCGCGCGCTTTTGGCTAACTTCCAGCTCGCTGTAGCCGTTGTTTCGCTTGAACTGGTGATGTAGGTCGATAAGTAATTCGTTCCCTGCACGAGAAGGATGGCGAATTTTCTCAGACAAAACCAGTATGCCACCTGGGTTTAGACCTTGGTAAATCTTGGTTAGCAGCGCTTCGCGATCTGCTGGCGGAATGAACTGCAGCGTAAAGTTCATGATCACCATTGATGCGTTTTCAATTGCGATGTCTTGAGCCATGGCTTGTTTAATATTAATGGGGTTGGGTAACGTGAATGCTTGCACCACACGTTTGCATCGTTCAACCATAGCCGATGAGCTGTCGACGCCAATAATGTTACATGTTTTGTCTTGAGTTGCTCGAGCAACGGACAAACTCGCCGCACCCAAAGAACACCCTAAATCATAAACGGTAGAGTTATCGGTGACGGCATCTTTGGCTAACTCACCAATGGTATGAATAATGGTTTCATAGCCAGGCACTGAACGCTGGATCATATCGGGAAACACATCAACCACAGATTCGTCAAAGCTAAAGTCGGCTACTTTATTCAGTGGGGTTGCATAGATGTTGTCGTGTTTCTTCACAATAAGCCTTTAATTACAAATTTGGGCGGCAATTTTACCGTCTGATAGGAAAATGCCAATCTAAAACACCAAATTTTATTACAATTTTGATTATATTTGGGTTTTAGGGGTTTTCGTTACTAAACTAAAGTATTAATCTAGATAAATAATAAACCAAGGAAGCAGTAACGCTAATGACGAGAATTCTAGTCGCAGACGATCACCCACTGTTTCGCGAAGCGTTGAGCGGCGCGTTAGAACCCTATCTAGAAAATGCACACATTCTTGAGGCTGGTAGCCTCGACGATGCCATTGTTAAGTTAAACGAGTTTGACGGTGTCCAGTTAGTACTCCTTGATTTGAATATGCCGGGCGGGGAATACTTTAACGGTTTGATATCGTTAAAAGAGAAGTTTCCAAATATTCCTGTTGGCGTTATTTCAGGTAGCGACAGTGTCGAAGTTGTTGCACAAGTCATGAGTCTTGGTGCTCAAGGCTTTATTCCCAAGGTTTCTGCCACAAAAGCGATTGCGCAGGCGATTGTCGATATGATTGCAGGTAAACGCTGGTTACCAGAGGGAATGGATGATGAGCTTGAGAAGGTGGACGACGAGTTAAAAGTGTTGTTGCAGCGTTTCCGCGAGCTTACACCGAAGCAAATTCAAGTGTTGTCATACCTTCGTGCTGGTTTAATGAATAAGCAAATTGCCCACGAAATGAATGTTACCGAGGCGACAATTAAAGCGCACATTAGTGCCATACTTCGCAAATTAGAAATTAACACACGTACTCAAGCTGTGTTGTTGATGGACAAGCTTCAATTACATTAATGCATAAAACGACCAAACAAAACGAGCGTCCTAGTTCGTTTTGATTGGTTTAAACGTTACTTCACCGTCTTTAGTAATAATACCCAGTCCCTTGTCAGGAATGTCGTCAAACTTCTTCCTTTTAGACGTATATACTTGTTTATTCTCAGGTGTTTCATCGTCAATTCCGACCAATTTGGTTAAATAAATGGCCCAGTACTCAACATGTGGCGTAGCGTAGTCTTTATAAAAGGCAATGCCAATTTGATCTTGTTCTTGATAAAAGGGGAGTTCAGCCAGCAGGTGAATTTTATGGCTGTATGACGTTTTAAATGCAAACCACACGTCATCGGCGTCTTTATAGCCTCCAGCTAGGGCTTCCACTTGATTACTCATGGCATCGCCATAATATTCTGGTAGAACAAGGCCTGCATCGCGAATACGGGTATTTGGGCTGCCACCTAAAAAGTGTGAGACAAGCCCCCGAGAGGCCATATCTTCAGCTTTCTCTTCTGCAATCTTGACCAACGTTGGGTTGCACACTAGGCGCGTTCTCATTTGCTTAGGATCAGTGGCAATGCGCAAGGCAAGCGCTTTTGCTTGTGGCGTATTTCCACAATCAAACTGAGTGGTGTCGGCTAAGGCAGGAAATGAAAAAATAATGGCAAGACCACATAGAAAGGATTGCCATATTATCGCGTTAAGTTTGATATTGGGTATCGTATTAAACATCTTGCTAAATAGTTTATTAACCAATTTATTGACCAGTCTATTATTCAGTCTTTCAAAAAATAAAGGGCCGCTTAAGCGACCCTTGTTTACTTTCGAAAAATTAAGCAGCTTTACCGCTTCGCTTTTTCGCGGTGCTGGAAGAGTTGATTTTAGCCACAAGTTCTTCGTGGTCGAAATCGTCTACGTTAATAGTGCGTAGTCTTCCTGCTTCGGTTTTGCGTAGTAAACTTGCTTCATCCTCGTTAATAATCCCTTCTGAAAGGGCATCGTCAGCAAGCTTATCTAGTTGAGTAAACGGTAGTTTAGCTTTTTTGTGCTTACAAATACGCTCAAAAATAGGCTCACTGGCTAATACATCATCCAACGTTTGCTCCAAGTCACCCATTAGGCTGCCTTCTTCACGGGTTAAGTACTGACCATAACCTAAGCGGCTGCGTGCAGAACACGGCGTTTGAAGCATTTGAGCAATAGCGTGTTCGGTTTTGTCAGATGGCTTACCAATTCGACGTCCAAACGGAATAACCATGGCGCGCATCGCTACAGCTATCGCTCTGTTGGGGAAGTTTGCTAAAAAATCATCAATTGCCGTTTCAATGTCGTGCAGCGTGGTTTGCATTGCCCAATGAAGAAGCGGTAAGTCTTCTTTTAAACGTCCTTCTTCGTCAAAACGCTTAAGGGTAGTACTGCCCAAGTAAAGACCACTTAAAATATCACCCAAACGGGCTGACAAGCGTTCACGACGTTTAAGATCACCACCTAATACGCCCATTGATACATCGGTAAGTAGGGCTAGGTTAGCACTGTAGCCTTGAAGTAGTTTGTAATAACGTGCTGTTTCGTCAGTAAATGGCGCACTGCTGAACGCACCGTTGGTTAGCGAGAACCAGATGCTGCGAACCGTGTTAGCAACTGCAAAACCAATGTGACCAAATACTGCTTTATCAAACGCTTTCAACGCGTCTTTCTTGTCTTCAATAGATGCAGCTTGAATTTCTTTTAGTACGTAAGGGTGACAACGCATTGCACCTTGACCAAAAATCATCATGTTACGAGTAAGAATGTTCGCACCTTCAACCGTAATCGAAACCGGTACACCTTGGTATCCACGACCTAAGTAGTTATTTGGCCCAAGCATGACGCCTTTACCACCGTGCACGTCCATAGCGTCATTGATAATTTGACGCATTTTTTCGGTAAGGTGATATTTACAAATAGCAGAGATAACCGACGGTTTTTCACCAAGGTCTACACCTACGGTAGAAAAACGGGTAACGCCGTCCATCAAGTAGGCATTACCACCAATACGCGCTAGCATTTCTTCAACGCCTTCCATATGACCAACAGGCATGCGGAACTGTCTGCGAATGCGCGCATAGGCACCCGTAGCAAGAGACACTGACTTAGCACCACCTGCGGCAGAAGATGGTAATGTAATACAACGGCCTACAGATAAGCATTCAACCAACATGCGCCAGCCACGACCAGCCATTTTCGGACCACCAATGATGTAGTCGATAGGCACAAAGATATCTTCACCTTTAATAGGACCGTTTTGGAACGGTGTATTAAGCGGGAAGTGACGACGACCAATTTCCAACCCTTTAGTGTCGCGAGGAATAAGAGCACAAGTAATACCTGGCTCTTTATTGTCGCCCAATAAACCGTCTGGGTCTTGCAGTTTAAACGCAAGACCAATTACCGTCGCAACAGGCGCTAGTGTGATGTAACGCTTGTTGAAGGTAAGGCGCATACCCAACACTTCTTCACCGTTAAACTCACCTTTACACACTACACCCACATCAGGAATAGCGCCTGCGTCAGAGCCTGCTTCAGGGCCTGTTAACGCAAAACAAGGTACTTCTTCACCCGCCGCTAGGCGTGGTAAGTAGTGGTCTTGTTGCTCTTTGGTGCCGTAATGCTGTAGCAGTTCGCCTGGGCCTAATGAGTTAGGCACACCTACGGTGCTAGATAAAACCGCACTCACACCCGCCAATTTTTGAAGTACGCGAGATTGTGCGTAGGCAGAAAATTCCAAACCGCCATATTGTTTTTTGATGATCATGGCGAAGAATTTGTGTTCTTTCAGGAACGCCCAAATTTCAGGGGGGAGATCTGCGTCTTTGTGGTTAATTTGCCATTCATCTACCATCGAACAAACTTTGTCACACGGACCATCTAGAAACGCTTGTTCTTCAGCTGTTAATCGACCTTTCGGAATGCGGTGAAGTTTGTCCCAGTCGGGCTTGCCGCTGAAAATATCGCCATCCCACCACACAGTACCAGCGTCAATTGCTTCTTGCTCTGTGCTTGACATCTCGGGCATTACGCGACGATAGAAAGCAAGTAGTTTAGTAGAAATGTGCTGTTGTCTGATATTCGACAACGTAAAAGGAAGTGTTAATGCTAGGTAAACAACCCAACCGAACAGGCCGATATCACCAAATAGGGTACCTAGAACCATAACCCCTGCGCCCATGGCAACCGCCGTTACCAAGCTTGTTCGCTGATAACTCGCCACCGCTAGTGCTAAAACCACCAGCAAAAACCATATAAAATCTGCCATACTTCACTCCTGAGAGGCGTTGAACATAACGTGGGTGACTTCTCAATTGTACGAAAGAAACACTAAATTCGCCTTGAAAATTGAGGTCTGACCAGCATGGTGTAAACCTATTATTTAATGGCGTAAAGATCAAGATTTTTACATGAATATTCTACTAACAGCGAGATAAATAGTTGTTTGAAGTAACGAGTAGTTATACCAGTCCGCATAGAAGTTTACCCACTCAGCATGACTGTCAGACTTTGTGGCTAGGCTTGGTATTAGAGCGTATTTATCTTTGTAAGACGTTTAAGCAATCTGAAAAACTCAACAAATTCAGACTAAGAAAATAAGAGATTAAGATTAAAAAGAAAGGGCAAAATTGATTGCACTGCAGTAAGAGTAACTTCTAACTGCAGTGCTAAAAAAGCGCGAGGTTATTGTGAAGTTATTGAGTCACGAATGATTTCAATTTAATGTCACCTTGCTCATCGCCATCTTTAAACTGTTGAAGTCGCACTAGTGCGTAGTTCAAAGATGGAGCAAACCATGCGAAGGTTTCTCGTTTTTTTGAATCGCGAATTAGCTTAACTTTCACAGTTTCTATTTTTCCATAGGGCAGCGATAGCGTTTCATCATCGATAACTTCAACACCGTAATGCCTTAATTGACCGCGATAGTTCACAAACTGATAATCGAGTGAGGTTTCACCTTTGGCTAGCTGTTTGGCCAAATCTAAGCGATAAAGTTGATTATCGAATTCGCCCTGCCATTCAAATGTCTCTCCATTGTCGACGCTTATTTTTCCTTCTCCTTGATGGCTAAACGTTACCTTCAATGCTTTGTCTGGACCCGTACCCGAGCGATTGTAAAAGTATTGAGAGGGAATAACGCTGTTGTCATCAATGGTGAAAATGGAATGCTCACTGCGTTTATCAGAAAGAAAAAACTTTGAGACCTTAGACGTATACAGTAGCGAATATTGGTTCTCTCCAAGCTGGGAGAGTTCAATATTAGCTTCACCTACATCATCACCCCACTTATATGCGGTGTATGTGGCTTTGTAGGGGGTAAAAGAAAATGCCTCATCAGCATAAGTGGCCACTGACAATGTCAGTAGCGCACATGCCGCGAGCGGTTTAGTCGCTCGCATAACCAGATTCTGGAAGTTCTTGATCATCTAATACTGCCTTATTATTGCGCATCATCAATCTGCCTTCACTGAACCAAGACAGCACAAGTGGGTAGATACGGCGCTCTTGTTCTTGAACACGCTCAGCAAGGTCACTGGCTGTATCATCCTCAAAAACCGGCACGCGACTTTGAATGATAACCGGACCGCCATCGAGTTCGGGGGTAACGAAATGAACACTGACTCCATGTTCTTCGTCGCCATTGTCGATTGCTCTTTGGTGCGTATTCAACCCTTTGTACTTTGGCAACAAAGACGGGTGAATGTTCACTAATTTTCCAGAAAAACTATTTACGAACTCTGGCGTAAGAATTCGCATAAAACCGGCAAGAACAACACAGTCAGCTTCAAATGCGTCAATTTGTTCCTTCAGTGCTGCATCGTAGCTCTCGCGATCGTCATAGTTCATATGATCTAAGCATACTGCTTCAATACCAGCTTCTTTAGCCCGCTCTAAGCCAAAAGCATTGGGGCGATTACTGATAACACCAGCAATCGTAGCATTGAGACGTTGCGCTTTTATTTCATCGATGATGGCTTGCAAGTTACTGCCATTACCTGAAATTAACACGCATAATTTGGTAACCGGTTTACTCACGCGTTGATCTCTACTTGTTCGTCGCCGTCTTTCGCAGCAATGTCACCAATTAGCCACGCATTTTCGCCATGCGCTTTTAAGATACTTACTGCGTTATCAGCATCGGCTTCGTCTACAACAATAACCAAACCTACACCACAGTTAAATGTGCGATACATCTCGTGGCGCGTAACGTTTCCGTTCTCTTGCAACCAAGAAAAAATGGCAGGCCATTCCCACGTGCTTTCGTCAATAACTACCTTGGCATCTTCAGGTAATACGCGAGGGATGTTTTCCCAGAAGCCACCACCTGTAATGTGTGATATTGCGCTTACTTTAACGGTTTCTAATAAGGCAAGAACCGATTTAACGTAGATACGCGTAGGTTCGAGTAGGTGGTCAATAATTGGCTTGTCGTTAAGTGTTTCATTTACGTCAGCGCCGCTTACTTCAATGATTTTTCGTACCAACGAATAACCATTAGAGTGAGGACCCGAAGAACCAAGAGCAATAAGCTTTTGTCCTGGTTTAACATTGGTGCCGTCAATCACATCATCAGCTTCTACCACGCCAACGCAAAAACCGGCAATATCGTAATCGCCGTCGTGATACATACCCGGCATTTCAGCTGTTTCACCACCAATTAGCGCACAACCTGCAAGTTCACAGCCTGCGCCAATACCTGTAACAACGGATGCAGCAACGTCAACGTCTAGTTTGCCTGTTGCATAGTAGTCAAGGAAGAATAGGGGCTCTGCACCTTGAACAATAAGGTCGTTTACACACATAGCCACCAAATCGATACCTACGCCATCGTGGCGGTTTGCGTCCATAGCAACACGTAGTTTCGTACCCACACCGTCTGTGCCAGATACAAGAAGAGGCTGTTTGTATTTTGTTGGAAGCGAACACAATGCGCCGAATCCACCTAAATTACCTTTCACCTCGGGACGGTGAGTTTTTTTGGTAACAGATTTAATACGTTCAACAAGTTGATTTCCTGCGTCGATATCAACGCCTGCATCTTTGTAACTTAAAGAGGTTTTATTTTCGCTCACGGTTGGGCCCTGGAACTAAGAGGTAGAAAAACGCGGATTCTACCAGTTAGTAGGCACAAGTCCAATTTGTCACCGAGAATTTATGGTCTTTTTTATGGTTTCTACATAAATATTAGTTGAGCAAACATGATAGTGATGTGTAGTTGTGTATTTTAATCAGTTGCTTAGTCCTATTTATCGATTAATTCACTTCAAAAAACTGTCAGATACGAATTGTACTGTAGTATTGCTTCACACTTTGGAGTAGTTATTCAACGGGTTTACAATCTTTTTCATTTTGTGGGTGAAATTAAACCCAATTTAAAAGAGAATGGAGATAGATCGTATTGACATTTGCAGCCTGAAATTTCCTTGGAATAAACAAAAAGTGTACCGCAAAAGTTAACACACTCTAGTATTCGGCCCTCGTCATCAGTATTAGGTTTGGCTGACTTAACAAGAAGTAGGTAAGGATTTGCTTTTAAAAAAGTTCACTGTTCTCAATTTGATGAGACTCAAAAAACGAAAGAGAAATAGTTCTTCTCGGACTGCTATTGCTTTTAGATCACTGACAGTTTCTATTATCGTAATTTTGAACCTTGTAACCTCTGTCAGCGCGACACAACGAGTAGTGGTCAATGAAGCGCGTATTCTTGTTGAAGATCAAAGTCAGCGAACCCAGCAAAGAGCGCTGAAACAAGCTTTGCGACAAGTCTTTGTGAAAATGTCTGGTAGTGAAGATGTTCTTGATAATCCTGGTGTTAAAGCTGCGCTAGTATCACCTGACAAACTGTTGAGAGCATATCGCTTTGCGTTTGAAAATGAACTTACTTACTACGTTGCAGAATTCGACGAGGCGAAATTGACAACGCTATTGCAGCGAGAAATGTTACCACTATGGGGCGACAGACGTCCGGAAACGATAGTTTGGATTGCGCAGCAAATCGATGATACATCAAAAGTAATATTGGATGAATCCCAGCCAAGCCCCGTAAAGAAATCATTAACGCAAACGGCTAAATCACGCGGCGTTCCCTTAAGCCTTCCGTTAATGGATTTGACCGATAGCGTAAATATCACTACCTATGATATTTGGGGGCGCTTCATTGAGCCGCTTAAAGTTGCCTCGGTGCGCTATGGTATCGATAACATTATTGGTGCCCGTATTTATCGTAACGATAGTGAACATATCCCCGATATTCCAGAAAATCCTGTAGAAATTGACACTCAAGAAAACGTTGACCAAGTAAACTCGAGCGAGCAGCGTGTTGATCGAGACGCAAGATTTAACGAAATTGACTTGACCCTTATTGATGAGCTTTATACCCAAGAACAAAATGAGCTCGAAGCGCCTGAGTTTTTCGTGAGCCAGGGGGGGGTAAGGAATTGGGCAATCGCCAGAAACTCCCAGAACATTGCCATTTACGATGGATGAATTTGCAGAGTATGCCAAACGCACTAAAGAAGGAGATTACGCCCTTGATTGGGTGTTTATTGGTGGTAGTGAGGTGAGTCAAGGGAGTATTTACGGTGAGTCACCCGAGGGGCTTGCCAAGCAACTGGTAGATTCCTACTCAAATTATCTCTCTTCACTTTATGCAGTAGTCGGTGTCGAGGAATCTGCACGCAAGATAATGACTATTTCTATAGCCAATATAGGTTCGATAGCCAATTACGCTAGTGCAAAAGAATACTTAAATAGCTTAAGCGTAATTGAGGATGCGACGCTTACCGCACAAGCGGGCACGGTTGCAACTTTTTCGTTAACACTCGTTGGTACAGTAGATGACTTGCTAAACAGCCTACAATTAGAAACCAAGTTGCGCTTAGTAACCGACGCCAACGGCGAAGCTGTGGATGGTTACAGTTTTTATTGGAGTAACTAGCTTCCATGCAGCTGCCTTTACCTGTGACATTACCTGTCGATGAAAATTTCGAAAGCTTTGTCGCGAAAGGCAATGAAGAAGTGGTGGCTATACTACGTGCTATTGTTGACGCGTTACCACAGTGGCGTCAAGCCCCTGAGTTAGGGCATTTAGCACAGTTGCAGTTACCTCTTGTCACCTTGTTAGGGGCAAGCGCAGTAGGTAAAAGTCACCTGTTATTTGCCACCTGCCATCAATTGGCTAAAAGCGCAGTAAGCCACTTATATCTAAACATGAATAACTATTCGGCGTGGTCGCATGATATTTTTGACGGGCTAGAAGACTTGTCATTGATTGCGCTGGATAATATTCACGCTATAGCGGGTGAGCTTGAATGGGAAGAGGCTCTGTTCGACCTTTTCAATCGGGTCATCGAAACAAAAAGGACAGTTGTACTGTGTTCAAGTCATTTGGGGCCCTCAAACCCCGCATTTACATTACCTGACTTGCGCTCAAGGCTTGCCTGGGGTGTGATTTATCATGTTAATCAGCTAGATGACAACGGTAGGGAAGAAGCGGTGCGCCTTCGGGCTGATGAACGCGGGTTGGCGCTGTCAAAACAAGCACTGCAATTCTTACTTCATCACAGTGAAAGAGATTTAAAGAGTTTGATGTCATTATTGGCGCGCCTTGATAAGCGTTCATTACAAGAGCAAAAACGCCTTTCAGTGGCTATGGTTAAACGCGAACTCGGTATCTAAACCCGGATAGTGATAAGTCAGATAGTGATTAGAAGGCAGCGATTAGAAATAGCGAAACAGAATGGAACGCGTTATTAGCAAAAAGGGCGCTTTCGCACCCTAATTTTACCCAATAATCATCTCTTCTTATGAAACTTAACGGCGTCAAACTCTTCAGCAACGGAAATAGTTTTTCCATTTCTATGCTGGGTGCTCAAGTTTGCAGGTACATCACTTACAGAGCCGTCTTCAACGAAACCGCTAACCAGTGTGCCGTTAGCCGAGTTACTATTTGCTGATTGGGTTCCAAAAGACGCTGTATCGCGCCAACGCACCCCTTCCGGCAGCAAAAGCGGAGAGGGCAGATTATTTTGGATCTCAGGCACGTTTAAATGAGGAAAAATTCGCGTCACAGCATAGTTAATGCGCTGCTTCACCTTGTCATCATTTACGCGGTTGCGCTGCCCCCAAGTTAATGCTGTTGTACCATTATCTATGGCTTCTTGAGTAAACACGCCTACATCTGAATCTACATTTAAGCGGTAAAGCATCATGAAGCGCTCAAATAAGGTGGCGATATCCTCGCGTTCTGTAAAATATGAATAAAATGATACTGCACCATCTTCCTCAAACCAATCAGCTACCTGGCGAGCAGTGTAGGTACGCTGTGTAGACGTTGGATCTACTCCTCCATAGCGGACATCAGCTAATGCGTGAAGCTCTGCAGAAGTCAACGGTAATGCTGAGGTTAATCCCGTTGAGATAGGCGCTGCATCATTGTATGCCGATAAGGGACTTTCGCTAGAAGATAATGATGCCCACTCAGTGTAGTCAAAAAAGTCATTAGCGTGTGCTAGCTCGTGGTACAGCAACCATGTCAATGCTGCTTCTACTTCATTGTTAGTACGTGGCAGGCGGTCTGCCGCGTTAAAACTTGTCAAAATTGGGAAGTAATACGCCCCGTCTTTTACGTAACGCCACGTTGTCGTAAAGTTCAAATCATTGCCGAAATTGCTTCTGTAATCAGGACGAGTATTGAGTGTGTCGCGCTCTTCTGGCGTGCGCCAGAAATTGTTTGCGTCTAAATAGATAGCACCAGTGGCTACCCAGTAAAACGATGGGCGAACCTCGTATGAAATCACCACGGCTGTTGTGGCTCGTAACAGGTCGAGCATGTCACCTTGGCTGTCAGATGTTTCTAAAAATTGCTTAAACGCGTCGCCCATCCAAGGATGAGACACATATGTGCGATCTAAGATGTCGTCGATAGTCGGGTTTTCAGTAACTTGGCCTATTAGTGGCAGTGTAGAAAAACGGCAACTTTCATCTACGGTATTGTTATAAACACACTGAGAAAGTGCATTGGCATAAGGGCTGTCAGCACGATAAGGTTGCATGTGACTGGAAACCGTTTCAAGCGTACCGCCATCGTCATTAACGAAAAAGCCATTGGCGTCCATTGCAATGTCTTTAACGAGTACTTGCGCCACATCACTCACCTGTTGGCCGTTAGATAGCGTTATTGTAGCTTCTATGTCGATGATACTGTCTGTGGTTACACGGGGAGCTTGAAAAAAGATGTTGTATGAAAATGCACCATCATCAAAATCAATCGCATTAGCGGCAGGCCCACCCACTTGTCGCCATTGAATATTTGCTACGCTAAGTTCGCCATGTCTTTTTAGATCTACGCGCAATGAAACCCTTCCGCCTTCCGAGGTCTCATGGCCTAATCTGACTGTGGCAATAGGGGAAGTATCTTCTGACACTGACAATTGCATTGAATCCGTTAATTCTACGCCATTGTCTAATGTTGCTTGAACGTCGATGGTGTAGTCACCACTACTAGGTACATCGAAACCAATGGCTTGAGTATGCGATGCCAACGGTTGTTGGGTTAATCCCGTTACTTGCCATGAAATGGTGCTTATTCGCCTGTTTACCGGAGCAGCAACCACAAAATCAACGCTATCACCAACAACAGCCGTCTCGGGCCCTTGTATGCTTATGCTTGGCGGTGTGCTTGGATTAGTGGGAGCAGGGGAAGCTGGTGAATCGGAGCCTGAGCCACCGCAGGCACTCAGAAACGAACACAATAAACCCGTAATGAATAGATTTGACCAGCTTCTCATTGTCATTTTCCTCTATTTTTTACCTTCAAAGTACGCCTTTTCGTCTTTCATTTCGTCTTTGAGTTTTTTTAAACCTAGGCCAAGTTCGCGCCCTCGTTTTCTGGCAAAAGCACTACACCCGATAAACATCGTTGTACTCAGAATAATCTCAATAGCAGCATACCAACGCTCTGCTTGAACCGCGTAAACAACCGTGCACCCGTGGATAAGGTAAAATAACACAACGAAATTCGCCCATGCGTGCGTGTACGGTTTGCCTTTTAATACACCCCAATAAGGTAACAATAAAGGCAAAATATAAAATAAAACAATAAATAACGTTGAATAACTGTACGTTGTAGTAAATGTAAATTGCCAAAGCGTTACCCAAACAATCAGTAACGTGTGGCTAATGAGTGCAAGATAGCGAAAAAAACGCGTATCTGATGCCATATTAAATCTCCGAAGTGTCTTTTTGACTAAGCTGACGTGCAAATTTTGCTAGCCTTTTACCTTGCGCAATACAAAGGGCTTTTTCATCAGGGCTCAACTGGTTGGCATGGGCTAAATTGTGATTGGCAACATGCGTAACACCGTATGGGCTTCCACCGCTTATTGTGTTGTGTAATTCAGGTTCGCTGTAGGGGAGGCCGCATAACACCATGCCGTGATGTAGCAAAGGTAACATCATAGAAAGTAATGTTGATTCTTGGCCCCCATGCATTGAACTTGACGATGTAAACACGCATGCCGGCTTATCAATAAGTGAACCTTTCAGCCACAAGTTGCTAGTAGAATCGAGAAAGTGCTTCATAGAAGCGGCCATGTTACCAAAGCGAGTTGGACTACCTAACGCTAATGCACTGCATTGTTCCAATTCTTGTATGCTAACCACGGGGGCAAGAGCGTTGTGCGCCGCTTCTCCATCGTCTTCTTTATTTAAACTAGCAACCGTGCGCAAAATAACAGGAACATTTTCCATACTCACTCCCTGTGCAATGGCATCAGCTAACCGCTTAGTGCTGCCATGACGACTGTAGTAGAGAATGAGAACCGGTGACATTATAAAATTTCCAATACTGACTCAGGTGGACGACCAATTCGCGCGCTATCTCCTTTAATCACAATAGGACGTTCAATGAGTTTCGGTGTTTCTGCCATGGCGTTGAAGAGCGCTTCTTCAGTCACACTACTATCGCCTAAGTTTGCAGCTTTATACTCTTCTTCTTTTATACGCATCATGTCGCGAACAGATTCAATATTAAGTTTTTTAAAGATGGTTTTTAGTGCATCCACACTAAGAGGCACTTTTAAATATTCAACAACGTGAGGGGTTACACCGTTTTCTTCTAATAATGCCAATGTCTGTCGGCTCTTAGAGCAACGTGGGTTGTGAATTATAGTTACGTCAGTCATGTGTACTCTCGTAATTGGATGTGTTGGATTTATAAAAGGCGCAGACTATTGCGTTTTTATTCTTGAATTTCAAGCAGTATACCTGCATTTAAACATTGTTTTTACACAAACGCCTCTGGCAGTATGAGAAAAAACATAACGACAACGAGACGCTAAAGTGAATGGATTAATTCAAAAGTGCGCTGTAGTAATTACTATAGTAGCAGCTGGTATTGCAGGGTGGTTGGCGTATCAAAGCACACAATACGACTTTCAGACCTTAGACGGTGAAACTTATTCATGGAACAAGCTGCATGGCGAGTGGACCGTGATCAACTATTTTGCGCCTTGGTGTGCGCCTTGTTTACGTGAAATGCCAGAATTAAATACGCTTAGCCGAACCTTGCCAGCGCATACTCGCCTTTTTGCAATTAATTACGACAGACAAAGTCGTGAGCAAATTGATGAAATGGTGCGTAAGTTCAGTATAGACGTGCCTGTGATTGTTGCAGAAGATACCACACGACTGCCCATGCAAAAGCCTCCCTATTTACCCGCAACGTTTATTATCGGGCCAGATGGTGATGTGGTAGATACCATCATGGGTGAGGTAACCGCTGAAGGAATTAAGCACCGCCTTGCGCAACTGAAAAGCGGTGCTAGTTAACAGTCAAACCGTTTTAAATAAAATAAGTAATCGATATCACTTATTGATTACTTTATTGATTGTTTTACTGAGTATTTAGCGAACCCTATGTTTGTTACAAGCGCTCTAAGCGCTCTTCTTGATCTCTAAGCTGTTTGATGCGCGCGCGAATCCGCTGTTTTTGTAAGTGATCATCACCAGCAAAATTATAGGCGTATTGTAATTCATCAACGGCTCGGTTATACGCCCCGTAAAGTGCGTAGACTTCTGCCTTACTTTGATGCATTTGTGAAAAGCGCTTTGCTTTTTGATAGGCTTCGCTCATAAGCTGATGAGCAATTTGATAATCTTTCTTAATCAATAGAAAATCTTTAAGCAATGTTATTGCTTCGTCGAATTTCTGAGCACTGATATACGCGTTGGCTTGGTTTAAGGCTAATACCTGATTGCGCGGATTTAACTTAACGTGGGGTTGAAGCATCTCTATCGCTTGCAATGCCTTGCCTTGCGAAAGGTATATGTCAGTCATGGCATCTAAATAAAAATAATTGTTCTCATCACCAGCAAGTAGCTCATCCATTATTGCTTTGGCTTCATCCATTTTGTCAGCGCGCATATAAGCAAGGGCTAACCCATATAAATTGCCTTCTTTGCTGCGCTGAATATTCTGTGCAACAGCGGCCTCAAAGTATTCAACAGCATAATCGTCGTCAAACGAATAACGCGCTTTAATGCGCGCTTTGGCCAATTCAAACTGTTTGTTAATGGGTAAGTACCGGCGAGGGTAGTCATCGGCTCTAACTCGTGCATCGGCAATACGGGTTTCGGTTAATGGGTGAGTAAGCAGTCGCGCTGGTGGACGAGATACCATTCGATATTCTTCGGCCATGGTTGAAAAGAATGACGCGGCACCGCGCGGGTCGAACCCCGCACGTGCTAGCATTGCTATACCGATACGGTCAGCTTCTTGTTCATTTGAGCGGGTGTAGTCAATTTGTAGCTGCGCAGATGCAGCCGAACCCGCTTGCATAGCTGCCATACCTGCTTGCGGATTAGCAATTGCAATTAGAATACCACCAAGTAGTGATGCCAATGCCAAAGGTGAGGATCGTTGTTGTGCTTGCATTCTGCGAGCAATATGGCGCTGAGTAACGTGTGAAATTTCGTGCGCCAGCACTGACGCTAATTCACTTTCATTTTCGGCGCGGCGCATAAGACCGGTATGAACCCCAATATGCCCTCCAAAAAAGGCAAAGGCATTAATAGCGTCATTGTTTACCCAAAAAAACTCGAACGGAAACTTGGCATTTTCAGCGTGAACTACCAGTTTGTTGCCTAAATCTTGTAGGTATTCGTCTAGAACAGGGTCGGAAATTATAGGACTTTGCCCGCGCATTTGGCGCATAACAGCATCACCAATAATCATTTCTTTGTCTAAAGATATGGCATCAGATGCCACAACACCAATTTCCGGCAATGCATTTTTGTCGTTGTAATTGGCATCTTGTGCCACAGCAGCCAGACTCGCTGTGAGCATTAACGAAATGAAAACTAACGGCACGGAGAGCTTTTTTATCATGAACCTACATTTATAGTTACATTGTAATTCTTAACTGCTTAGAGGCCTAAGTGGTTAAACAGTTTCAATTTTTTATCGCGTGTTTTCGACATAATGCCGCAGTCAGCAATGATATACTACCTAATCAGCGCTTAAATGGTGACGTTGAACGCAAAATACAAAGCCACCATACACAACCAATAACATCATACCAGTTTGATTTTGAAAGATTCTTGGGTCTATCGTATTGCTAATAGCTAGGCCAATCAACTATGATGCGTATCCTATTCTTTGTAATCTCTAGGTTTAGCTATGTTCAGCGTTTTTGGTCGTTGGTACCGACGCAAGTTTTCTGATCCTGATGCAGCCATGCTGCTCATTCTCATATTATTAACCACCACAGTACTATTGTTGTGGGGTGGGTTAATTATGCCCGTACTTGTAGCTGCCGTAATCGCGTATTTACTCGACTGGCCAATTACGCGCCTAGTCAATATTGGTGTTGGGCGGACGCTTGCGTGTGTGGTTGTATTGTCTGGGTTTATCACAATTGTGATCTTGATGCTGGTAGGTTTATTACCTGTAATATCGAAGCAAAGTGTCAACCTTATTCAAGAAACACCACTTATTTGGCAAAAAGCCCAAGAATGGATTTTAACACTGCCAGACAAATACCCTGACTACGTGCAGGTTTATCAAATCCATCAGATGATGGAAGGGTTAAATGACCGACTCGTTGAAGTGGGACAGACACTTATTTCTGCGTCATTTAGCAACATCGCCAATGTGGCAGCCTTATTGGTGTATGTCATTTTAGTGCCATTGATGGTGTTTTTTATGCTAAAAGACAAACTGTTCTTCTTAGAAAGTATTTCTCGCCTGTTACCGAAAGAGCGCCGTTTGATCACTCAAGTGGGCCATGAGATGAATTCGCAAATTGCCAATTATATTCGCGGCAAAGTTATCGAAATAATCATTGTAGGTGCGGTAAGTTGTGTCACATTTGTGCTGATGGATTTGCGCTATGCTATGTTGCTGGGGGTACTGGTCGGTTTTTCAGTGTTGATACCCTATATCGGCGCTGCTGTGGTCACTATTCCTGTTGCTGTTGTCGCCATGTTTCAGTGGGGCATCTCGCCAGAGTTTTGGTACTTGATGATTGCATACGGCATTATTCAAGCGTTAGACGGTAATTTACTTGTGCCTTTACTATTTTCTGAAGCAGTGAGTTTGCATCCGCTATACATCATTATTGCTGTTCTCGTATTTGGAGGACTATGGGGTTTTTGGGGCGTATTTTTCGCTATTCCGCTTGCCACGCTGGTAAAGGCAGTGATCACCGCATGGTCGAGTAACCCCGTTGAGGTTAGTGAACAAGCCAGTTAGCCAAGCCTTATTCCCCAAATTATTAGAGCGCCTCTCGTTCATCATTCTCGTAGGCGCTTTATTTTTGCGTTTTTGTTTTCAGCGTTGAAGCCCCTCTACTTTCTGACCATTTTTCTGTAGTGATGAGGTGTGTTACCAGTCCACTGTTTGAATGCTCGGGTAAATGCTGAGGGCTCAGTGTAGCCGAGCACACTGGTAATCTGTTCAATACTAAGTTGATCGTTTGCCAGTAGGTTTAGCGCTTTATCTCGCAAGTAGACGGCTTTTAATTTTTGAAATGTCACATTTTCTGCTGCTAACTTTCGCGATAGCGTTCTTATACTCGTATTGAGACTTTTGGCTACTTTATGCATTGACGTTGAATCAAGCATTTGCATTGCATTTAGGCAGGCTCCGCTAATATCTATACTTCTTGAGCCATAGTCCATGTACTGAAACCAGAGTTTAGGTAGCTCACTTACATACCCATTTAATTCTTGCAGACTTCGTCTGCATGGTGATTTTAAAAGTGTGTTGGGTATCACGAGCTCAGCAAATTCGCAGTTGTATTCAATTTTACCACCGAATAAAAGTGGGTATTCATTAGCATGTGTAGGCGCTTTGAATGGTAATCGAACTTGTTCAAGGTGAACTCGCTCGCCAATGAGCCAACTAGGAAATCGATGCCATATTAATAACGCCAGTTCGCATAGAATAACGCTCGCATTACCATCCTTCGCTTTGATGTGAAATCGAACGCGGGTAAAACGGTCACCCTCTATCAATTCCAATGACAATTGTGTTGTCATTACTTTTAATGCGCGAGCGGTACTCTTATATATTTCATACAAATTTTGGCTGTGGATCGCGTTGCGTGCTAACAGTAAAAAACTCCCCATCGGCAATGCGTTTTCAGAGAGCCCAAGAAATTCATCGTTCATGTCTTTAGCAATCGATTTGATCACGCTGCTTAACTGAAAAGGAAGAATTCGGGCTCGAGGCGACATCAATAGCGCTTCGCTTAAAGCACCCCTTTGAATGGCACCTTGCATTACGGCTTCACTATCTACACTGCGCAGTATGGCATTAACAAAGTGAATGGAAATCGTATGGTTGTGGTGCAATGCTCATCTCACAATGTGATTGGTGATATAGAAAATGTTACTAAAGTGTAACCGTTGTGGCCTGAAATGTTAAGAATTTGTCTGGTTATATCATTCATGAAATAGGGGTATTTGATTATTCTCAGGCATAACTTTAAGAATAATTTGAGCAAAGGCATAGCAATGACAAATAACGATGAAGAGTTAGGCATTTTCCGAGACATGACGTTACGTTTCTTGCAGTCAGAAATAGAACCTTTCTATGAAGACTGGGAAGAACAAGAAGCAATGCCAAAATCGATTTGGAAAACTATGGGTGAAGCTGGCCTGTTAGGTATAGATTTACCTGAACAATATGGTGGCGCAGAAGCGCGCATAGACGTTACGCAAATGATCATGTTTGAAATGGCGCGCATGTGTTTCGGTGGCTTGGCATCTGGTTACAATATTCACGCTAATATTGTTATGCCTTACATTCTTAACTTGGGTACTGAAGAGCAAAAGCAACATTGGTTGCCAAAAATGGTTACAGGCGATGTTGTTGGCGCACTAGCGATGACAGAACCGAGCGCCGGAAGCGATGTGGCAGCTATGAAAACCCGC
Organism: Alteromonas sp. KUL42; assembly: GCF_006538325.1. Taxonomy (GTDB): domain Bacteria; phylum Pseudomonadota; class Gammaproteobacteria; order Enterobacterales; family Alteromonadaceae; genus Alteromonas. Next base: position 211,514 of record NZ_BJKK01000004.1, on the reverse strand, counting down.
GCAGTTCAAGACGGTGACGAATGGGTAATCAATGGCTCCAAGATTTTTATCACTAATGGCATTCACGCAGACTTAGTGGTTGTTTGCGCAAAAACAGATACGAGCGCAGGTTCAAAAGGCATTTCATTATTTCTTGTGGACACCACACTACCTGGTTTCTCTCGAGGCAGTAAACTTAAGAAAATAGGCCAACACAGTAGTGATACGTCAGAACTCTTTTTCGATGATCTGCGCGTTCCGGCCAACAGTTTATTGGGGCAGTTAAATAAGGGGTTTATTCACCTAATGACGGAATTGCCTCGGGAGCGTTTAGGATGTGCAATTCAAGCCATTGGCGCTGGTGATGGCGCTATTGAAGCCACTGTTGATTATGTGAAAGATCGTCAAGTATTTGGCCAGTCAGTAGCCAAACTTCAAAACACCCGATTCAAACTTGCTGAGCTTAAATCACAACTTGAGCTTTGCCGAGCATATTTTAATCAGTGTTTTGAGAAGTTTAAACGAGATGAAATGACAACCGAAGATGCTGCGGTTTTAAAGCTAACCTCAACCGAGGCGCAGTGTAAAATTGCTGATGAGTGTTTGCAGTTGTTTGGTGGTTATGGATATACCCGAGAGTACAAGATTAGTCGCTTCTATACTGATGCCCGAATTCAGCGTATTTACGCAGGTTCATCAGAAATTATGAAAGAAATGATTGCGCGAGAATTGGTGGGCCGTTAAGAAGTTAAATAGAGAATGAACATGACAAAACACATGGGTAATGGTGTAGTTGTATTGAGCGCTGTTCGCACGGCAATAGGCGGCTTTGGAGGCAGTTTAAAAAGCTTTTCTCCAGCACAACTTGGCACATTGTGCGCCAAAGAAGCTATTGCACGCTCAGGAGTGAATGCTACTGATATAGAGTCTTCGGTAGTGGGGAAAGTAATACACAATGGGCCTGAAGATGCATATTTGGCCAGAGTAATTGGTATAGATTCAGGTTTGCCTGTAAGCAGTCATGCCGTTACGTTGAACCGTTTGTGTGGATCTGGACTTGAAGCCATACTAAGTGCAGCACAGCAGATTCAGTTAGGTGAGGTCGACACCGCACTTGCCGGCGGCGCTGAAAGCATGAGCACGTCAGCTTATACCCTAGACAGTAATCGCTGGGGCCAGAAAATGGGTAACAGTGTGTTGGTGGATGAACTCGCAGTTACCTTGCAAGATCCTTGGCATCACTACCCAATGGGGATAACGGCAGAGAACATTGCTGAAAAGTACGGAATAGACCGTGAGCGCCAAGATAATTATGCTGCCAATAGCCACCACAAAGCCAGTGCAGCAATTGAAGCTGGGCATTTCAAAGGGCAAATTGTACCCATTGAAATAAAAGAGCGTAAAGCCACCCGTGTTTTCGACACCGATGAACATGTTAGGCCAAGTACAACCGTCGAATCGATGTCGAGTTTGAAACCCTATTTCAAAGACGGTGGTACTGTAACCGCTGCAACATCGTCAGGTATAAACGACGGCGCTTCTATGTTGGTGTTAATGTCTGAACAAAAGGCCTTATCACAAGGGCTTAGCCCCCTTGCTAAGTTAGTTGGTTATGCTCGTGCTGGTGTCGAGCCTTCACTCATGGGCATAGGACCAATTCCCGCAGTCAAAAAAGTACTCGCGCAAACAGGGCTGAGTATTGACGATTTAGATGTTATTGAATCGAATGAAGCGTTCGCTGTACAAGCCCTTTGTGTAGCCGATGAACTGGGATTTCCAGAAGACAAAGTCAATCCAAGTGGGGGGGCAATTGCACTTGGTCATCCAGTAGGGGCTACCGGTGCTATTTTGACGACCAAGTGTTTACACGAGTTACAGAGAATAAATGGCAAATACGGTTTGGTAACCATGTGTATTGGCGGAGGGCAGGGTATCGCTGCCATATACGAAGCTCTATAGCTTAGTTTTCATAGACCGCTGTGTGCCAGGCCACATTAGTTGTGTTCTGGCACCGCCAAGGGAAGAGCAGTTATCTATTTCTAGATTGCCGTTATGCCAATGCGCGATGCGTTGAATTATATACAAGCCCAACCCATAACCACTACTTAACGCTTGATTGTGACCCTGTTCAAAGGGTTTCAATAAATCTTGGGCATTATTGGGTAAACCAGGGCCATCATCCTCTACTGATAACGTTATCTGGTCATTATTTTGGCTAACGCCAATAGCAATATTTTTGTCAGCGTATTTAAGTGCATTACCCAACATATTTTGAATGGCGATAGCCATGCTATTGGGTTCTGCCATTACACTCGTGCACTCGCATGTACTACTGATGTGTATATGTGAAAATGCGCTGGCCGCGGCTATCTGTTTTTCAATCAGCTTACGAATGTCCACTTCTTCTAATTGGTAAACCGCAAATTGATTTTCAATTCTTGCGTAGTGCAAGTACTGATCTAGTCGGCTTTCAATATCGTCAAGGGCGTGTTCGATCAGTTTTTGCTCTTCGCTATGCGTTGACTTATCTGGTTGAAGAAACGACATTGCAAGCACAATACGCGACAAAGGAATGCGGATCTCATGAGATAATATGCGCGATAAGTCTTGATGCAGCTGCAAAAAATGAGTGATTTTGCCCGACATTTCACTTAAGCCTTTTGCAAGCGGGTAAATACTAGAGCTCTTGTTTACAATGACAGGAATGTTATTTGGAGAATGACTGAAATTAACTACTGCGGATTGCAAGCGACGCAAATCGTCGAAAAGGGGTTTAAAGACCAGCAATAATGCAATGGCTAGTAAACTGTAAAAAGCAACGAACGCCCACTGATGACCTTCGGGCTCGTTAACAAGTGTAAAAGGCCCAATTTGACTAGCATGGTTAGTTGAGCCTGGTGACACTACATACAAGTAATGCTGTATTGTGTTGTCTTGCGTAGTTTCGCTTAGCAGTAATTGCCCGTTTTGTCGCAATGTGTTGGCAAGTGTATCAGGTAGTCCAAGCGTGCTGATTTCCATGGGACCTGTTTGAGGAGAAGTCATCACACGTGCCAATTCGCTTTGCGTTATCATCACGGCACGTTGGCTTTCTGGGAAGAACACGTCGTTGTATAGTTGGCCGAATAAAACAATCAAGCTAATAAGCAAAAGGGCACTTATCACATATAGCTTAATAAACTGCTGCCTCATGATGCTGACACATCCAGTGTCAGAGTATAGCCTTTCCCCCGCACCGACTTGATGTCGATATTAGAGCAATGCGCCATTTTTTTGCGTAATCGGCTTATCTTTAGGTCAATAGCGCGATCCATCCCATCGTATTCTCGCCCTACAATTTCTTTGAAAAGTAATTCTCGACTTACCGGCTTAGGATCATGCGCCAGTAGAAAACGCAGTATGTGAAATTCATCTTGCCCAACCTGCATATTTACATCACCAAAGAATGCTATTTCTCGATTCAAATCTAGTTTCAGTTGCCCTAGCTGCTGTTGAATGGGCTCTCTAGCATGGGTCTTACGTAAATTAGCTCTCACTCGCGCAAGTAACACTGCAGGTTTTATCGGTTTAACCAAGTAGTCACAAGCACCTAGGTTTAAGCCTTTCACCTGAGTATCGTCGCTATCCAAGGCTGTAAGGTAAATAAAAGGGCATTGAAACTGCGACTGGAGCATATGACTCAAGGACAAACCATCCCCATCAGGAAGCATAATGTCGCAGAGTATTAGGTTAGGTTGATAGTGATTGTCAGCGAGCAGCTGCACGTCTTTTACGCTATTTCCAATTTGCGCTTTAAATCCGGCATCATCGAGGAGGCGTTGGATAAGTTGTGCCAGCGGTTTGTCATCTTCAATTATTAGAATTTGCTGCATTTAAAACCCCCATCCAAAACGACGTCGTACCTTGGTTTTTTCAGGGTCGTAGCGCAATACTTTGATGACTTGTTCTGCGATGAGTGTATGCGAGTCGCGCTCTGACACTTTTAGCATAAATGAGCTATCTACGCTGAAATCTACCGAGTATTGAAACGTAGTGTGTGTTGAGAAGCATTGTTCATGATGTACCTCAAGAGCTTGAAAGCAAACAGGAAGTGGCGCATCTAGTTGCAACTGAATAGCAAGACTTAACGAACACGCGTCCTCTGTTTTTTTCTTTATACAAATATGCGGTTTAACATTTAAAACAGGGGCTGCATTTACTGTCGTTGCCGACATAATAAGAATAAGTAATAGAGAGGCGAACAAATGCTTTAAAACCATCGTGTTACACCTAAAAATCCTGACAAAAGCTCTGTGCGATCTACAATGACACTTTTGCGTAACTCACTATCAAGCTTTTCGTAAGTTAAGATTGCGCCAATGCTGGTATGTTCCGAGACCCAATATTGCACCTTAAATTTAACGTGAGTGTTCAAGAGATCATCAAGTTCAATACGTGCAACTCGCGTGGTGAATTCGTTGTCACGCTGAACGAAATAATAATTAGCAATTTCTTGGGTTTTATATGTCATCCCCATTTCACCGCTAACTTGCCACCGGCCAAAACTTTCACCTTTTAAAACAGAAAAGCGTATCTCTTGCCCATCATGCACACCGCTTACGTCTGTAAATACACCACCCGAAAATGTAGCGAATGATAAAGGCGCGGTAACCCCGAAACCGCCCATATAGGATAAGTTACGCTCAATTGGCTTTGAAGGGACAAAATCGGGAGGGGGAGGCTGGCTTGGCCGGGGCTTATCACGAATAGCAGGTTCAGCAAGAAAGCGACTGAGACCATCTAATTCGAAATAGAATCCGTCGTGGTTGAGTGTGCCAACAATATCGATAAGCACAGACTCGTTTTCTAATAGGTTATAGCCTACAGAAAAATTATCGAAGTACCAGTTGTCGGTGTAGTACTGAATATGCGGTACGACGGGAATAATGATGTTATCCAACCCTCTAATAGGTAATTGCTTACCACCAAAACCCAGTGATACTCCTAATTGAAGTTGCTCTGTCGATACACGCTCTTCTTCAGCCCAGACGGCTTGCGATATCAACAATAAAAAAACAACCCAAAACACCTTCACTTCGTTCTCCCATTTATTACTGATACTGACCACTGAAAGTTACTACTACCCTCATCATAGCCTACTTTTTACCTTTCTAACCTAAGTGCTGGAGAATGTATACCCACTGTACAAAATGCTACATAACACGGGATTAAGAGTTGTTACATTCAATGGCGAAATAACCGTCACTGCTCACGGTAAAAAGCAGATATAACAAAAAAGACAACGAGGAAATTCCAGTGAAACTCAAGCATATTGTAAGTGCAGTCGCAGCCGCTGTTTACAGCGCGGGCGCACTCAATGCTGCCACACTCAATGGCGAGTTGGCAGGCCAACTAGAAGCGGTAAATATCAACCCTGAAAGGCTTAAACAGCTTTCAAAGGACGTAAACCAACCTACTACCATGTTGCAAAACGATGGGCTAAATGTGCAATTGAACCCGCGTAAAAGTAAATTTGTAGAAGAAGCAGATTTACACGGCGAACATATCTACATTATCCAGCTCATTGATGCACCAGTTGCTGTGGCGGCTAAACAGCCTTCACACCCTCTAAATGAGGCATTGGTTGCGCTTAACAGCGACAAACCCGTATTGTTTAGCAAAGGCAAAGTAGTACATCCGGAAGCAGTTAACTACGAGAAAGCGTTGCTTAATCAACAGGCTACTGTTGTTACGCAAATTGAGCAAATTACAGGTCGAAATGAAGTACGCGAGACGTTTACTAAAGCGTTAAACGGTTTTTCTATGCGCATGACTCAAAACGAGGCACGACTCATTTCTCAAATGCCCAATGTGGCGCGTGTTGCACGCTCTAAGTCCTATGATCTTTTGTCAGACGCAGGCCCAGAGCTTATTGGTGCTGACAAAGTATGGCACGGTGAAGTGACAACAGCAGGTGTAGAGCACCGCGGTGAAAGGCAAATAATCGGTATTGTTGATAGTGGTATAAATACCGACCACCCGTCTTTCGCTGATGTAGGTGCTGACGGTTACGATCACACCAACCCGTGGGGCGCAGGTGTTTATGTAGGCGACTGTGAAGAAGATGCAGAGATTGTATCCTGTAATGATAAATTAATTGGTGTTCGTTCTTATGATGTGATCACCGATGCGTATGATGACATGATCCCTGGCTGGCCAGCGATTGGTGAAGATTACAATGGTCACGGTTCTCACGTTGCTTCAACCGCTGCGGGTAACTTATTACACGACGTTGATTACATGCTTGCGGGTACTGGCGATCAACAAGATGGCAACGTGTTAAAAGAGGATTTGTTTCCGAGACTGTCGGGTGTTGCACCACATGCGAATATCATTTCGTATCAGGTTTGTTATCCAAGTAACAATAGCGGTTATGCAGGATGTCCTGGTGAAGCACTCGTTGCAGGGATAGAAGATGCTATTGCCGATGGCGTAGACGTTATCAATTTCTCAATTGGTGGTGCTGACTCTAATGTATGGGCTGACCCTGTTCAATTAGCATTCTTATCTGCCAGAGAGGCGGGCATTAGTGTTGCTGCTGCAGCAGGCAACTCAGGTACCGGTGCATGTGGTTCAGAGTGTTTTGGTTACATTGACAATTCTTCACCATGGTTAACTCAAGTTGCCGCAACAACACACAACCGTGAAGTGGCTGTCGATACGCAAGTTGAATACGCGGGTTTCAATGATGAAGCAAACGGCAGTGAAATACCTAAGTGGGCAGAAACCGGTTTAAGCGGTGGCGCCATCAACCAACAAGACATTACTGGTGTGGTTGTTTGGGCGAAGGATTACGCTGATGAAACGGGAGCTACAGATAATAATGGCTACTGTGTTACCCCATATGCAGAAGGCACCTTTGATTTCTTCAAAGACGGTTCGCCTATTCCAGGTGCTGATACTGGCGAAACCAATGTTATTGTTGTGTGTCAGCGTCACAACCCAGACGATCCTAATGCCAATGCGCGCTTCGCTAAAGTAGACAATGTTGCAGCGGGTGGTGCAGATGGTTTTATCATGTATAACCGAGTAGCAGGTCAAGGCACTGTGCCTGAGTCTTATAGCTTACCAGGTGTTCACTTTACCTATGAACAATGGAATGGTGTATGGCCTGATGATGGCTTAGAAGATTGGGTAGACAGCTTCTCTGAAAAAGGTCACATGATCACAATTCGAGAAACGGTTATTGAGCGTCGCCTTGATGATGAAAAAGCAGACTGGCTTGCTGATTTCTCTTCACGTGGCCCTTCTTATCCTAATGAAGAAGTACTAGCGCCAGCTATCAGTGCGCCAGGTGTAAGTATTTATGCGGCATACTCTGATGAACATCCGTTTGTAGATGCGCCGTATGGTATGGATTTCTCCATGTCCAGTGGTACTTCTATGGCGTCACCACATGTTGCTGGTTCAATGGCTTTAGTGCGTCAGGTCAATCCTGAATGGAGCGCATCAGAAGTGCAATCAGCATTACTGATGACTGCTGACAATACCGTTCAATACCGCCGTCTTAATCAAGCAACGGGTGATGTTGGTCTGGCTGAAACATATCGCGCGGGTACGGGGCGAGTGAATGTCGCAAATGCAGTAAAAGCTGGCTTGGTTATGGATGAAAGTGCAGAAAACTTCCTAGCAGCAGACCCGCACAATGGTGGTACACCGCATCGCCTTAACCTGCCAAATCTCGTTGACTTTAGTTGTCAGCCTGAATGTCAGTGGGTGCGTACAGTAAAAGCAACACGAGACGGCACTTGGCAGGTGAATGTTGGTGACGTAGTTAACTGGAACTTTGATGTTCGCAACCAAGCTGCGCAAAACGGTGTAGATATTGAAGTTACACCTTCATCTTTCTCACTGAAAGCGGGCGAGACGCAGTCAATCATCGTAAAAGCGTCGATTATGGATACACAGGATGTATTCAGTAACTCGGAAGTAGAGCTGCACAGCGACATTACTTTTGTTGCTAATGATGCAGACATTCCAGATTCACGCTGGCCAGTTGTATTTAAATACGATGGTGGTGAATTGCCGTCTAGTTTGCTGATAAATGCACACGAAGATACAGGTAGCTACCAATTAAATGGTGTAAACATGCCTGCATCAGAAGCGCCATTTAGCAAAGTATATGCACCAGTTAAAGGTAACATGCGTGACATTACGCTTCCTGTTGATGATGACGGCACGTTCCCTTGGCGTTCTGGTGGTATTACTGAAACTACGGTCCTAGAAGATATGCTTGATGAAGCGACAGATGTTAGCTTTATCAGTGTTCCTGACAATGCCAAGCGTTTGATGGTGGAGGTTATTGACACCATTGCATCAGGCTTTGAAGGTACGTCAGAAGAAGGAAACCCATTAGTTTATGTAGGTTACGACTACAACGGCGACGGTATTGCACAGTCACAAGATGAAATCTTGTGTGTGTCTAACCACACCATGATCCGTAACTTCTGTAACATTAATAACCCTGAATCGGGTGATTACTGGGTAATTATCTATAACTCAACGTCGCGACGTGACACAGGGGTTGAGGAAACCTTCCGTGTTTCTTCTGCGGTAGTCACCGACGAAGTAAGTAATGCAATTGCCGTTACTGCACCAAGTAGCGATGGTTACGAGACTGTTGATCTTACTTTCTCTTGGTCGCAAGAAATGGAAGAAGGCGATGTGTATTACACAGTAGCTGAATTTGGCTCGTCGGAAGTTAATTCAGGCAACTTTGGCAAAATTCCTTTAAAACTTGTGCGTGGCAAAGATCGCATTTCAATGGATGTGGCGCAAACGAAAGCTAAAACGGGTGAGCAAATTCCTCTGACCTTGTCGGTAATGCCAAACCATACCGGTGCAGATCGTGCGTTTACGTTGACCACAACTTTGCCTGAAGGTATGACTCTTCACAGTGATAATGTAGTGAAGTCTAAAACGGCAGTTGATGTTGTAATGGACGGGCAAACATTAACCATTACTGGCACTCAACCTAATACAGCAGACGTAGAAGCAAGTTATAACGTTACTACAAACTTTGAAGATGCGATGTGTAGAACACCAAACTTTGGTCAGGCAGAACCGGGTGGTTATGTCGACCTTGCTGAATTTGGTATTCCACCTTCTCTATCTGGGTTTGACGACAACGGCTTGCCGCAGTATCGCAATGGTTACATCCTACCAATTAATGCGCTTTATAACGGTTACTACAATAGAATTAACCTGTACAACAATACTGAAGCAGTAAGCAATGGTATTTTGCAAATACGCGGTAACGGTATGGTTGATTTAACCGGTGCGCCGTTCTTCTTCCCATTCCATGACATCATGAATTTCAACGGCGTGCCGTTTGAAGTGTTAGCCCCTATGTGGCGTTCACGTTCGCCGCTTAACTTCTCTCAGCAAGACTTAATGTCGGTTGAGCTAAGCGGTTCAACAGGGATCTCTCTGGCCTCTACACAGACCGGCTGGGCAATCATTGAGTGGAATGGTGCAGCTGACTACGGTGACTTTGTGTACGACCGTACTACACGTAGTTACACTAGCACGAAACGCGACAGCTCATTTGACTTCGAAATAATTGTAAACGCAAACACCAGCTTTGCTGATGGCGATTACGAAATTTACTATGCTTACGACAATATTGACTTCGGTTCAAATGATGGTCGCGGAAGCATCGGTATTAAAGGTTTCAAAGGTCCAATTTCAGCGTTCGGCCCACTATATGGCTCTCTTAATGAACAGTTCGCTTTTGATAACCTTGATGAAGTACTACACGATGATTTAGTGGTATGTATGGATTATGTTGGTCCTGAGTCTTCGCAGTTTGAAGTAACCTTGTTTGCTGATATTGCGCGTGATGCCGCTGGTCAATCATTGACGGTTGAAGCGACCGCAAACGTTGAAGGTATGCAGGAAACAGTAATGACTCATACCATTGATGTTGCTAGCAATCTAACCTTGGCGCCGTTGTCTGATATGACTACAGAAGAAGAGACGGATGTTGAGTTTGTGGTTGCTTATGCTGATGAAACAAACACTGCCAATGAAGTACATGTTTCAGGTGAAAATGTTACGGCCATTGTTAATGGTACTAACGTTACACTTACACCTGCTGCTGATTTCTTCGGAGAAACCGAGGTAACGGTTACGGTATCTGATATTGAAACTCCAACTGATTCAGTGTCGCAAACATTCACGCTAACGGTAACTAACCAGCAAGATGCCCCTGTTGTTATGGTGTCTTCAGAAACGGTTAGCGTTGATGAAGGTGGCACGGTGACACTCGATGCATCTACGTCGTTCGATGCTGATGGTGACAGCTTGACGTTCGCATGGTCTGGGCCAGGTACTATTGATGATGCTACAGCCGCAACTATCTCTGTTACCGGGTTAGGAGTTGGAACTCACGAATTCAACGTTGAAGTATCAGATGGTACTGATACCAGTGAAGCCATCGTTACGGTTAACGTATCGGAGCAACGTGAAGTCTCAGTAAGCAGCCGTAAGTCAGGCGGGGCAATGGCATGGCTACTTAGCGTAATGGCGCTTGTCATGGTAATGCGCCGTCGTCGCAATTAGTGGTGCAGTGACAATATTATTCCCTGTGTGAAATGCTCTATTGCTAACGCTAGAGTATAGGTTGAAGCGGCTTGTGAAAGCCGCTTTTTTTATGTTTGTATATTGGAAAAAAGCGACTAGTAAAAAATTAATGTCTCAATGGCGAATTTAGTTTGGAGAACAGTTAGTGATCAATTAATACTTAGCCGCACCATCAACACAGCGTTTGGTTTGGGCTGTACTTGACGTATTACTATCTTTATTGACTGGTACGTACTTGGAAACGATGGATTCAATTAATCCATTGGCTTTTATCTGATCTAAAGCGTGTTGTAGCTTGCTCACTAACTCAGGGTTAGTGTTTTTATTCAAAGCTAAGTAATTGGCGACCAAAGCAATGTCTTTTAATTGTATGACAGGCTCGATATCTTTTGGCTTCAAGTTGACTTGTGTTAACTGAGAACTCAACGTAAGGGAAGACCCAATGATCAAATCGAGCTTGCCCTGTTCGAACATGGACATGTCTTCGTGCTTTTTTGAGAAAGTTAGATAATTGTTTGCTTCATTCAGTCCAATTCGTTGCAATATGTTTTCATAGATGTCACTACGTGGAATACCTACCGTATAGTTTTTCAGGGCATTGTAGTCATCTGCGGCAATGTCTCTCCTAGTCGTTAGCTTATAAAAACACGAATAGCTGGACACAATAGGGCCTACCCATATGAAGTTGTCCTCTCGCTCGTTAATCCGTGCCGTGGAGTAAAGCCCACTATTGGGTCGCCTTTTTACGCTGTCCATGGCGCGTTTCCACGGGTAAAGGCTGAACGAACAATCGATATTTGCTTGTTTACAGGCTAGTGACAATAGATCGGTGTTAATGCCAACGATTTTATCTTCTTGAACAAAGTTGTAAGGAGGAAAGGATTCTGTAAACAGCTCAATCTCAGCAGCACTGCAGGCATATGTTAAAAAGAAAATGGCAAATGCTGTTAATCTGTATTTCATTTCTTACTCGGTTTGATAATGCTTAACCATGATTAAAATACGTTGAGCATAGCGCTTTATGATCAGACTTTTGCTCGTACACATATTACTCGCCTGAATGAAAGAGTTGGATATCAACGACTAACCGTTTATATCGAAGATTTTGTTTTATAGATCATAGGCTAGCTTATAAATTGTAGCATTTAGTCAACATTTGAAAAGTTTTAGAAATTTTCATTAGCTTGATCAAAAGGAAACACTTCCACTAAATACCTTTTACTGGTTTCTACAAAAAGGCCCCAATCGCAATAGAGCAGAGGGGCCTTTTCAGTAACGGGTAGCTATGCGTATAACGGTTATCAATTAGCTATTTAGATAGTCTAGAACAACAGTGTGGTGTTCCTTTGTTTTGAACTTTGTAAATACGTGTTCTATCGTTCCATTTTCATCAATAAGGAAAGTAAGGCGATGAATGCCATCGTACTCTTTACCCATAAATTTTTTCGGACCCCACACGCCGAATGCGTCAGCAACAGCGTGTTCTTCGTCAGACAGAAGCGTAAAATTTAAATTTTCTTTCTCAATAAATTTAGGTAAGCGCTTCACTGCGTCAGGGCTTATACCTAGTACTACCACATTCTTGGCAGTTAACTGGTCATATACATCGCGTAAGCCTTGGGCTTGAACGGTGCAGCCCGGCGTCATGGCTTTGGGGTAAAAATAGACGAGAACTTTTTTCCCTTCGAAGTCAGCAAGGGAAACGGTTTCGTCGTTTTGGTTCTGCAATGAGAATTGCGGTGCATTATCACCAGCTTGTAACGTTTTCATTGGGATCCTTTTTCTGTTTGTCTACAACTTTGCCTGTTAGGTTTAACGAAGCAAATAGGGCCATTAGATCAGATTCTAAGGCATCTAAATCATCGGTGGCTGGAAGTGAAACCACAAACTTGCAGCGCATGTTATCTTTGTTCGTGGCTTTATCTTTAAATGTTCGTTGTCGAAATGCACTTATCATGGCATGGCGCTGCGCAAAGAAGCCCGTTACGGCTTTTATCAAGCCTGCCGCATCCTCACCACTAAATTCGACATTGAACAAATGCTCTAGGTTTTGTTTTTCATGATGACTGGTGCGCTTCATCATAGACAGTAAGTCCAAACGCTGAAAAACCGCAGGCAAGATACATTCGGCTTTGGTTACCGCGGGTTGAGTACCTTCAATGATCATGGTGAGCGAGAATTCGCGACCATATATAGCCTGTCTGCTGTCCAGAATATTGCACTGGGCTTCTGATACCGTGCTGGCTATCTCACTTAAAATGCCGCTTTTGTCTGTCCCTAGAACGGTAACGATAAGTTGGTGTTTAGACATCTACTTTATCTTTAAAGCTTATAATATCTGGATGTTAGCACAGAGTTTTTTTATAAGTCAGTGCCTTTTTCGGGTGTTCATATAAGATATTGTCAAATACTTGCCATTTTAGGTGCGCTATCACTTGTGTTTAAGCACCGACATATTTACCATGTGCGCTCACATTTTGCGGAGAGATTATGTTTACTGGTAGTTACGTAGCACTCGTCACGCCGATGTTTCAAAACGGCGATATTGATTACAAGTCTCTAGAGAAGCTTGTTGCTTTTCATGTTGAGCAAGGCACTCACGGCATTGTCTCTGTTGGAACTACGGGCGAATCTGCAACGCTTCCTTTTGATGAGCATGTTACTGTGGTTAAAGAAACAGTGGCAATGGCCGCTGGCGCAATTCCAGTTATCGCTGGTAGTGGCGCAAACTCAACCGCAGAGGCAATTTTCCTCACAGAACAGTTAGGTAGCGCCGGTATCAACGGTTTCCTCAGTGTTGTTCCTTATTACAACAAGCCGCAGCAAGCCGGCATGATCGCTCACTTCAACGCTATTGCTGATGCTAGCGACCTCCCAGTAATACTTTACAATGTACCTGGTAGAACCGTCGCAGACATGCTACCTGAAACAGTAGCTGAATTGGCGACACACAAGAACATCGTCGGCCTTAAAGATGCAACAGGTAGCATTGCGCGTTTAAAGCAAACCCAACCTCTTGTTCCTGATGACTTTGTATTGTTGAGTGGCGATGACGGCACCAGCTGCGAGTTTCTGTGCGAAGGTGGACATGGCGTTATTTCAGTGACGGCGAATATCGTGCCCAAAGCAATATCACAAATGTGTGAAGCGGCGTTGAAAGGCGAATTTGACAAGTGCCGAGACATCGACAGCACGATTTCACTGCTCCATAGCGAGCTATTTATTGAGCCAAATCCTGTAATGCCGAAGTGGGCGTTGTACAAAATGGGCATGATGGAGAGTGCTGTAATGCGATTACCTATGGTTTTACCGGAACTATCAAGCCAAAAACGTATCGAAGAACTATTAAAAAAATACGCATTGATTTCTGGTTAATAAGGAACACAGATGAAAAGAACGCTGGCTATGGCAAGTACAGTGGCAATGGTTGCACTTGCAGGTTGTTCAAGCCAATTAGATAGAAAGACTGCTTCTGGTAGTTACGAATATCTCAATATCCAAGAACAAGAAGTACTTAAAGTACCCTCAGAATTAGATTCTCCTGAATTTTCACGTGAGTTTGCACTGCCTGAAGTGGGTCAGACTGTTGACGGAAAGTTAGTTGGAAAGTCACTTGCTGTTCAGTCACCTTCATTGGTTCTTCCTTTGGTGACGGGCTCACATGTTGAGGAAGGTAAAGGCACTGCTACAATTTGGTTCGACCAAGTTGATGACAGTCAACCTCTGAGCCAAGCGATTTGGAATTCACTGCTTAGCTTTCTCGACGAACAGGGCATAGGCGTCGACAGCTTCAGTGCCGAAGAGCAAGTGCTTATCACAGATTGGATGATCATCACGAAAGAAGTAGACGGTCCTTGGTATAGTGTTATCGATGAAGAAAGTGAAATCGGACGCCGTTTTGAATTCAGTTTGGACGTTAAGCCTCACGGACGTAGTGCATCTTTAACTGTAGATTTGAAAGACTACCTACAAACAGTGGGCAATGATGTTATAGCAGAGGTGTCTTCACTTCAGGAGCGTCGCGAAGAAGTTGACGTGCTAAATCAAGTTATTGGGCATTATGAATATCAAATTCAACTTGCCGAAACGCGCCGTATAGCGCTTATACGACAAGGTATCAAAACTGAAATGGGCTTTAACGCAGATGGTGAGCCAGCCTATGTTGTTGACGCCAAGTATGATGTTGCCTGGCCAAGAATGCAGTTAGTATTGCGTAAGCTTGGTTTTGACGTAAAAGATTTAGACAAATCGAACGGTTTACTGTTTGTGACCTATAATGGTGATCAAGGCAGTTGGTGGGACGGTTTGTTCTCAAGTGATAAAGAGATCCTAGAAAAAGGAGACTATCGCTTGAAAATTGCCAGAGCGGGTGCAGAGCGCACAACCGTTACTTTCATGAACAATGAGAGTAAACCGTTTGAAGCAAATCAGGTTTCCGACCTTTACAGTGCGTTCGCTGAGGTCATGTCAGAAGATAACCTTGATATATAACTGAGACTGAGAATGGAAAAACGCGATGAGCTTTACCGCGGTAAAGCAAAAACAGTTTATTACACCGATGATAGTGATAAGCTAATTCTTCACTTTAGAAACGACACGTCGGCATTCGATGGTGAAAAGATTGAGCAACTTGAACGAAAAGGTGAAGTAAACAATAAGTTTAATCACTTCATTATGACAAAGCTTGAAGAAGCGGGTATTGCTACGCAAGTAGAAGCCCTTGTTTCTGATACTGAGTCTTTGGTTAAGAAGCTCGATATGATCCCTGTTGAGTGCGTTGTGAGAAACCTGTCTGCGGGTTCGTTAGTTCGCAGACTAGGTGTTGAAGAAGGCAAAGAGCTAAATCCGCCTATCTTCGAGTTTTTCCTGAAAAATGACGCTTTACACGATCCAATGGTCAACGACTTCCACATCATTTCATTCGGTTGGGCGACAGAAGCACAAATCGCTGAAATGAAAGCGTTGACCTTCAAAGTTAACAGTGTGCTTAAAGCGCTGTTTGACGAAGCAGGTATGCTACTTGTCGATTACAAACTAGAGTTTGGTGTGGATAAGGACGGTAATATCGTGTTGGGTGATGAGTTTACACCAGATGGTTGCCGTTTGTGGGATAAAGAAACCCGTAAGAAAATGGATAAAGACCGTTTTAGACAAGGTCTAGGTTCTGTAGTGGAAACCTATATCGAAGTTGCTGAGCGTTTGGGTTTATCTCTGTAAATCATACAGCCCGTCAGTTTGCTGATTCAGTAACCTGATAATCACTCAAGAAGAGGACCAGTCGGTCCTCTTTTTTTTGTAAATAGGCAATTTCTCTAGATACTCACTATGAATATTTATTAGACTGGTATTCTGATAACCTTTGCTCTCAAAAGCAGCTTGAACGAATTTATTGTGCAAATGGCTACTAAAGGATGTATAGGTGGTAAAAACGATATTATTAGTCGCATTAGCGATGCTTGCATTTGCTGCAAATTCACTGCTTTGCAGAATGGCCTTAAGTACAACGAATATTAACCCCGCTACCTTTACTACTGTTCGCATAATAAGTGGCGCTTTTGCGCTCATTTTGTTGTCGGCGTGGATAACACATAAAAATAAGTTAATAGCCAATACCATAAAAGCGACATCAGATGTTGGTTTAACTACTAGGCTCAAAGCAAATGCGAGTATTGTTGGTGGCGTTTCTCTTTTTATTTACGCAGTGTGTTTTTCATTTGCTTATGTTTCCATGTCGACGGGAGCAGGGGCGTTGTTATTATTTGGCTCAGTGCAGTTAACAATGATTGGTAGTGGCTTTATCAAAGGTGAGCGTTTTAACTGGGCTCAATGGATGGGGTTTATTTTAGCATTCTCAGGGCTCATTACTTTGTTGCTACCTAGTGCCACTGCACCAACATTCATGTCGAGCATGTTAATGGCTACAGCGGGTATTGCTTGGGGAGTTTACTCCATTATTGGTAAACGAAGTTCGTCGGCATTACTCGCTACAACAGGGAATTTTACACTGGCTAGCTTACTTTGTGGCGTAATTATAGTGCATTCTTTGTTTTTTAGTTATACCACAGCCCCAGTAAGTCAAAGTGGGGTGTTGTACGCCATTGCATCGGGTGTACTTGCATCAGCGTTTGGATACGCTATGTGGTACACGGCTTTGCCACTTATTAAATCAACTTCAGCCGCTACAGTGCAGTTAAGTGTACCTGTGCTTGCAACGCTGATGGGGTGGGCATTTTTGGAAGAGCAAGCCACATTGCAAATTATCCTCGCTTCTATAATGACCTTAGGTGGGATATTTTTCGTACTAAGGCGATGAAAAGTAAGTTTTAATTAGGGTTTATTAATGTGTGTTGACCACAAAAATGAGGTTCTTTGACGTGGGTATTTTGCTAGACTAAGTCGAATTATGTGAAGTTTGTTATTTTATGTAGGGTACACGCTTGATTACTCCACCCAAGCTTTCCAATGAGTTAGATAGGCTTAAGACACTTGCTAGACTAAAAATTATAGACACTGAGCCTGAAGAGCGTTTTGATAGAATAACTAGGTTGGCACAACAGCTTTTCAACTGTGACTATGCGTCTATCTCTTTGGTAGATGGTGAACGTCAATGGTTTAAGTCGTCAGTCAATCTGGACATAAAAGAAACGTCAAGAGAGATAGCATTTTGTGCTCATGCCATAACGCAGAAGCACTATCTCATTGTGCCAGATACACTTGAGGACGAACGCTTTTCTAACAGTCCGCTAGTACTTGAAGAGCCTAATATTCGTTTTTATGCTGGTGTTAAATTAGTCGTTGAAGGGCATGCCATTGGTACCTTATGTGTGTTTGGCAAGCAACCTCGGGATTTTTCTGAGCAACACATTGCTCAACTCAACGATCTGGGTAAGATGGTTGAGTCAGAACTGTCTCGCCAAGACTCCCAACATCTGCTTAAAGAACTTGCTATATACCAATCTCAATTCGAAGAAACTCAAAAGCTAACCCGTGTGAGAAGTGCTTTACTTGAAAAAGTGGTGTCATCTGAGCCCGTTGAAGTGGTGTTGAGTAAAATAGTTGAGGCTATCGAAAGCGAATATCCAGAACAGATTTGCAGTATATTGTTGTTAGAAGACAACAAGTTAAAAATGGGGGCTGCACCTTCGTTACCGTTTTTTTATAACGAAGCAATTGATGGAGTAGAAATTGGCCCAGGTGTTGGTTCCTGCGGAAATACAGCCTTTACTAACGAGCTCACCATAGTTGAAGATATTTCTACACATCCGTTTTGGCAAGCATGGGCAGAACTTGCTAAACAGGCGAATTTAGCATCTTGTTGGTCACAACCTATTTGTGGGGCTAACAATGAAGTATTAGGCACGTTTGCGGTTTACCACGAATATCAGTCCTGCCCTACGAGTGATGCACTCAAATTAATTGAACAATTTGCCCACATTGCAAGTATTGCAATTGAAAGGGAACGAGCCAATAGACTCATATGGCAACAAGCGAATTTTGATGTTCTTACTTCATTACCCAATCGAAATTTAATGGAAGAGCAGTTAAAGCATCTAATTGCTTCAGCAAGACGGGATAACACCTCGGTTGCAGTGCTTTTTCTCGATTTAGATAATTTTAAAGAAGTGAACGACACTTTGGGACACGATGTAGGAGATTTGCTACTGGTTGAGGTCGCAAAAAGAATCGAAGATAACATAAGGCAAGAGGACACAGCGTCAAGGCTAGGTGGAGATGAATTCGTTATTCTACTTGGCTGCATAACAGAGTCTCTCGTTCTCGATAAAATAATCCAAAAGTTACTCAGAGTTATTTCAGAGCCATATTCACTTAATCAAAAGCGCATGCATACTAGTGTGAGTATTGGGGTAACTTTGTATCCCGATGACGGAGACTGTGTAACTACTTTGTTGAAAAATGCCGACCAAGCCATGTATGGGGCAAAAGCGCAGGGTAAAAACAGTCATCAATTCTATTCCAAAGGCATGCAAGAGCAAGCGTTGAAGCGATTAGCTGTGAAGAACGACCTTAGATACGCTATTGATCACCAGCAGTTTTACTTGGAATATCAACCCATCGTCAATATACACACCAATACTATTTCAAAAGCAGAAGCCCTAATTCGGTGGAACCATCCTGAGCGAGGCTTAGTGAGACCTGACGAGTTTATTCCCATTGCTGAAGAGTCTGGTGCCATTATTGAGATAAGTAATTGGGTATTTGAGCAAGTAAGTGCCGACGCGTTAGAGTGGCGTAAACAGTGTTGCCCGAATTTGCAGATAAGCATAAATACCTCGCCTAGTCACTACTTTAGTCGCGATCCAAATATTATGGAGTGGCTACAGGTCTTGCTAGATAAAGGGCTTCCGCCCAATGCTGTATTACTTGAAATTACCGAAAACCTGCTGATGGATGCCAATAGTCTCGTGACAAAAAAACTATTTCAATTCCGCCAAGCGGGTGTGGGAATAGCGCTAGACGATTTTGGTACTGGCTTCTCCTCTATTTCTTATTTAAAGAAATTCCCAACTGACTTTATCAAAATTGACAGAAGCTTTGTGCACTCTATGACAGAGGTAAGCAACGATAAAGTACTGTGTGAGGCCATTATCGTTATGGCCAAAAAGTTGGGTATTAAAGTGGTTGCTGAAGGCATTGAAACACGGGAACAACTAAAGATATTAAAGGCAATGGGATGTGATTACGGGCAGGGGTACTGGTTCTCAAAACCGCTGGCTAAGGATGCGTTTGAATCACTGTTAAAAGCTAAATGTGCTACAAAATTATAACAACGAAGTGTAGCTTGGTATCACAAACTACACTTCGTTCATCTATCCTATGACAAGGTTGCCAACGCTTTGCCAGAGTATTGCTCAAGCTCATCTGTGCGGTTTTCTTTTATCTTGTTCGCCCAGTTGGGATCTTGTAACAAGGCACGCCCAACAGCGACTAAATCAAACTCTCCGGCATCTAAGCGTTCTAGTAAGTCGTCAACTGCACGTGTGCTCGAGTCTTGGCCTTGAAACGCACCAAAGAAATCGTCGTTAAGTCCTACTGAGCCAACCGTGATAGTCGGTTTACCTGTGATTTTTTTAGTCCAACCCGCTAAGTTAAGCTCACTATTTTCAAACTCATTTTCCCAGTAACGGCGCTGTGAGCAGTGGAAGATATCCACACCAGCATCACTCAATGGAGTAAGAAATTGCTCTAACTCTTGCGGAGTATGCGCAAGACGGGCAGTGTAGTCTTGTTGTTTCCACTGCGAGTAACGCAATACAATAGGGAAGTCTGGGGATGTTGCCGCGCGAATAGCTTTGACAATTTCAACCGCAAAGCGACCTCTGTTTTCCATGCTTCCGCCCCAACTGTCTGTACGTTGGTTGGTACCTTCCCAGAAGAATTGGTCAATCAAGTAACCATGAGCACCGTGAATCTCAACACCATCCATGCCAATGGCTTTCGCATCTGCTGCCGCTTGTGCAAATGCGGAAATAACCGACTCGATATGCGCTACCGTCATTGGCTCAGCACCCTGTTTACCCGGTTTGAATAAACCAGATGGGCCAGCGCTTGGTAGTTCTGGAAAAGGTGCTTTCTCCGCAACACGTGCCATGCCTACGTGCCACAACTGAGGCATGATTTTACCTCCTACGCTGTGCACTTCATTTACCACATTTTGCCAGCCAGTAAGTGCCGATTCGCCGTGGAATTGAGGGATATTTGCATCCATGGTCGCAACTTTATCGTTGACCGTTGTACCTTCAGTAATAATAAGGCCTGTACCGCCTTGTGCACGTCTTTTGTAGTAGCCAGCGACATCGCTTGTAGGGACGCCATTAGGAGAAAACTGTCGTGTCATGGGAGCCATCACGATACGGTTGTCTAGTGAAAGACCCTTGTTTTTAAAAGGGGTGAACAAGGTTGTGTTTGCCATTTTTGATCCTACGAAAACGTTTACTTTATTACGTGATAGTAAAGTTGGGGATGGTGAAGTCAATTTTCAATTAGTGATAGAATGTTATAAGTGACGCTCACACAGATCGTTTTATTATACAAATAGCAGTATTTAGGTGTTTTTTTACCCTCTGAACTTAATTTAGACGTTTATTTCTGGTTATACTAGCGGCGTGAAGTTCACAGAAAAACAATAATGAAAACTATAACAAACCAAGCACTTGAACCTGTAATTAACAATATTGATAAAGCAATTCAGTCCCATAGATTTTGGGTGAGGTCAATTATGCACACATTAGTCTGTGATGAAGAGCCTTCCTCAAAAGATTTGTCTGAAAGCGCACATAAATTGTGTGAATTTGGCTGTTGGTATTATGGACCTCAACCTGAAAAATTAGAGCGTCTTCAAGCCTATGCAGTTATTGAAACCCATCACATAAACTTGCATGTAGCTACTGCTGAACTTTTGAGAAAGAAAATATCTAATGTGGTAATTTCTCAAGAAGATCTAGATGTTTTTTTCGGTCATATTGACTTATTTTTGAACACCTTAGAACAGTTTAGACGTGAAGTTTATACTCTTCTGTACAACCGTGATCCCTTAACTGGCGTGTTTAATAGGCGTTCATTTGACGAAGAGTTAAACAAGCTCCAAGACTTAGTGAGTAAAGATGCTAATCTCGCGTGCATAGTTATCCTTGATCTTGATTACTTTAAGAAAATAAATGACTCTTTTGGTCATACAAAAGGGGATGAAGTTCTTAGGCAAACTGCCGAGGTTGTTCAACAAAAACTGAGGAATATCGATAAAGTGTTTCGATATGGTGGTGAAGAATTTGTTATTTCACTTCTTCATACTTCTAAAGCTGAAGCCTATCAAGTTGCTGAGAGAATCAGAGAAAGTATTGCGTCAATGAATATTGTTTTTGAAGGAAATTCAGTAAATGTTACAGCGTCGTTTGGTATAGCAGAAGTGGCTTCTAATATTAACGCCGAGCAAGCTGTCGTTTTGGCTGACAAAGCCCTTTATCAAGCAAAGAAAAATGGCAGAAACAGGGTCGAGATATTTGAATGCTAAATCGCCTTGAAACCTAGTGTATTAGGCAGGTATTGAACTAATGCTTTAGGGCGATAGCTATTAGCTTATATGCCAAAAAGTGCTGTGTTATCGCTATAAAGGTACTTTAATTTTAAGTGGCGTTTTTGCTACGCAACAACAAGGCAGGATTTCATCGTCGTCAATGAAGGCGAGGGGATCAGTGGTATACTCAACTTCGCCTTCTATCAAGGTAGTGCGACACGCACCACAAAACCCTTCGCGGCAATGATAATGAATATGCACATTGGCAGATTCAAGCGCGCTAAGTAAGGTTTTATCAGTGGGGGCGTCAATCGCACCCACATCGACAATGTCGATGCGGTGCGATGGATTTTCATTACTCATTAAGCCGTAGAATTACAGCTCAAAATCAGCAAAGTCGTCTTCACTTACCGCAGAATCAATTTGACCTACTAGA
Organism: Alteromonas sp. KUL42; assembly: GCF_006538325.1. Classification (GTDB taxonomy): domain Bacteria; phylum Pseudomonadota; class Gammaproteobacteria; order Enterobacterales; family Alteromonadaceae; genus Alteromonas. The sequence continues at coordinate 189,444 of NZ_BJKK01000004.1, read as the reverse complement.
TAAGAGCTAATTTCAGACTCCTGAGGGGCAACTTGTACGTTGTCAGAGTTAAGGTAACTGTTCATCCATGGAAGTGGGTTGCTGCTAATGTCAAATGGCGCATCTAGGCCAATGGCAGACATGCGTTGGTTAGCAATGTATTCAACATACTGACACAGAATTTCTTTGTTCAAGCCAAGCATTGAACCGTTTTTGAACAGATAATCTGCCCATTGTTTTTCTTGCTCAACCGCATTCATAAAAATTTCGCGGGCTTCGTCTTTGCACTCTTCTGCAATTTGCGCCATGTCTGGGTCATCTTTACCTTTCGCCCATAAGTTCAACACGTGCTGTGTTGACGATAGGTGCAGGTTTTCATCACGCGCAATTAAGCGGATGATTTTAGAGTTTCCTTCCATAAGCTTGCGCTCAGCAAACGCGAATGTACACGCAAAAGACACATAAAAGCGAATGGCTTCCAATGCATTCACTGAGTTCATGCAAAGGAATAATTTTTTCTTTAATTCATACATGTTGATAGTGTGAGCTACACCGTCTACCGTGTGAATACCTTCGCCTTGTGTTTGCCAAAGTTGTGTCGCAAAAATAAGGTCATCGTAGTACTTAGAAATGTCCGCAGCACGGCGCTTAATTTCTTCGTTAACCACAATATCTTCAAAAATTTCACTAGGATCTGAGAAAAGGTTGCGCAAAATATGGGTATAAGAGCGAGAGTGAATAGTCTCGAAAAACGACCATGTTTCTACCCAAGTTTCAAGTTCAGGCAATGAAATGATTGGCAAAAACGCAATGTTGGGGCTTCGGCCCTGCACTGAATCAAGCAAAGTCTGGTACTTTAGGTTAGAGATGAAAATGTGTTTTTCTGGATCGGTTAACTTTTGAAAATCAACGCGGTCTCTTGATACGTCCACTTCTTCTGGTCGCCAAAAAAAGCTAATTTGTTTTTCAATAAGCTTTTCAAATATGGCGTGCTTTTGCTGGTCGTAGCGAGCAACATTTACGGGGTTACCGAAAAACATTGGCTCAACCAATGGGTTTGTACTTTCCTGATTAAACGTAGTGTATTTCATGATGGCCTAACTAAAACTCAGTGATTAACGCGTGTTATTGTTATGTTCTTGCTGCGACTCTATTTAGGGTAAGCATGTTAACAAATGCTAGAAATGCTTACCCTGTTGTACGGGGTACGTGCAATTAAATCTTACACGCACCGCCTGCACAATCATCGTCTTCCTCAACAACTACTTCTTCTTGACGTGGTAGTGGCTCGTTTGCCTTTGCGTCCAGGGCCGAGGTATCAGATGCACCATCGCGAGTGTTATGGTAATACAGTGTTTTAACGCCAAGTTTGTACGTAGTAAGTAGGTCTTTAAGCAACAACTTCATTGGTACTTTATTACCTTCGTAACGGCTTGGATCGTAGTTAGTGTTCGCAGATATCGTTTGATCAATAAACTTCTGCATAATACCCACAAGCTGCAGGTAGCCATCGTTTGATGGAATATCCCAAAGCAATTCGTATTGGTCTTTTAACGTTTCGTACTCAGGCACAACTTGCTTAAGAACACCGTCTTTGCTTGATTTAATGCTAATGAAACCACGTGGTGGCTCTATACCATTGGTTGCATTTGAAATTTGCGAAGAAGTTTCTGACGGCATTAACGCAGACAATGTTGAGTTGCGTAGTCCGTAGGTTTTAATTTCTTCGCGAAGTGCATCCCAATCATAATGCAAAGGTTCGTTACATACACTATCAAGGTCTTTCTTATAGCTGTCGATAGGCATGATACCTTGCGAGTACGTTGTTTCATTGAATTTAGGACATGCGCCTTTTTCTTTCGCCAAATTGTTTGACGCTTTCAGTAGGTAATACTGCATAGCTTCAAAGGTGCGGTGTACAAGACCATTCGCACTGTGATCAGAGTACTTAACGCCGTTTTTCGCTAAGTAATATGCAAAGTTAATCACACCCACACCTAATGTGCGTCGGCCCATAGTCGCGTTATACGCGGCTGGAACAGGGTAGTCTTGATAGTCGAGCAAGTTGTCGAGTGCACGTACAGCTAAGTCTGCTAGTTCTTCAAACTCATCAAGTGATTTAATTGCACCAAGGTTAAATGCAGATAACGTACAAAGCGCAATCTCACCGTTTTCATCATTAACATGTTGAAGCGGTTTAGTAGGTAGTGCAATTTCTAAACAAAGGTTACTTTGACGAACTGGCGCAACTTCAGGGTTGAACGGGCTATGCGTATTACAGTGGTCAACGTTCTGCAAATAGATGCGGCCTGTGCTTGCGCGTTCTTGCATGAATAAGCTAAACAGTTCCATCGCTTTGATTTGCTTCTTACGGATGCTGTCATCGTTTTCGTACTTCACATAAAGTTCTTCAAACTTCGCTTGATCAGCAAAGAACGCATCGTAGAGACCTGGAACATCTGATGGGCTGAATAATGAAATATAACCATCTTTCATCATGCGCTGGTACATCAGCTTGTTAAACTGCACACCGTAATCGAGGTGACGTACACGGTTCTCTTCTACCCCTCGGTTGTTCTTCAATACTAACAGCGATTCTACTTCCATATGCCAAATTGGATAGAACAAGGTTGCAGCGCCACCGCGAACACCACCTTGAGAACAGCTTTTAACGGCTGTCTGGAAGTACTTGTAAAATGGAATACAGCCAGTGTGGAATGCTTCACCACCGCGAATTGGGCTACCTAGTGCGCGAATGCGACCTGCATTTACACCAATGCCTGCACGCTGACTTACGTATTTTACGATAGCGCTGGCTGTAGCGTTAATTGAATCAAGGCTATCGCCAGTTTCAATTAATACGCACGAGCTGAATTGGCGTGTTGGTGTACGTACACCTGCCATGATTGGCGTTGGCAGCGACAGTTTAAACGTAGAAGCGGCATCGTAGAAACGACGAATATAGTCCATACGTGTTGCTTTGTCATAATTGGCAAACAAACACGCCGCAACTAATATGTATAAAAACTGCGCGCTTTCGTAGATCTCGCCAGTAACACGGTTTTGAACAAGGTATTTACCTTCAAGCTGCTTAACGGCTGCAAAGCTGAAGTTCATATCGCGCCAGTGGTCGATATATGAATCCATTTCTGCAAATTCTTCAGCGCTATAGTCTTCAAGCAAATGTTTGTCATATTTGCCCATCTCAACCATTTTGGTCACGTGATCAAACAGGGCAGGCGGTTCAAATTGGCCATAAGATTTTTTGCGAAGGTGGAATATCGCCAGTCGAGCAGCCATATATTGATAATCTGGCGCATCTGTAGAGATAAGATCTGCCGCTGACTTAATAAGCGTCTCGTGAATTTCGCTTGTATTAATGCCGTCGTAGAATTGAATTTGCGCCTTTATTTCAACTTGTGAAACAGAGACGTTTTTAAGTCCCTTGGCTGCCCATGTAACGACCTTATGAATTTTTTCAAGGTCGATAGATTCTTTTTCACCGTTGCGTTTGGTGACAAATAAATTGTTATTCATGTTACTGGCCGTTTGTCCGTTAGCGCTTTATTGCGTGAGCTTGATGCTCTTTTATCGTTTTGATTTTTGTTTTACGTGTGTTTGTCACATCAACACTAAACGTATTTTAATGTGAGCCACACGCAAAGGCCGCCCGCTCAATATTAAAATTTACATTGAGAGAAGACTGCTAATTGTGTTCTGCTTAGTTTAAAAGTACCAGGCGGATCTGTGTTGCACGTTGCTGTGCAGATCGGTAGCGATCCCGAAAATGCGGTGTGGATCGCTCGCTGGAATAACCACAAGATAGTGAGGTTTTGACCTGATTGCAACCCAATATCTGGTGGTATTTCGAGCACTCAAACTGGCATGAAATTTACGTTAGTAACAACTAACTTTTTAGCGTTCTACAAGCTTAAATTATCGGGAATGCAAGCATTTTTCACAAAATCTTATTGCGTAAAATTAATTTATTATTAGAAACTGTTTTTTATACAAACACGACATATGGTGTTTAAAATATCACCTAAGCCCAATATGTAGTGTTGATGTTACTAACGATGTAAAGGGAAATCACCTACCGTAACACAACACATAATACGGTAGGGAAGTGGCGATAATCGATTGATAGTTAGTCTTGTGAAACAGTATACAGTAGGTAGTTTACATCAACATTGTTTGATGAGAGATAAAAGCCCTGAGAAATGGGATCCATATGAAGACCCGTTATATCACGAGGAAGCAAACCGGCCTGATCTGTCATGGCCATTAACTCAGATGGCTTAATGAATTTGCTGTGATCATGCGTGCCTTTCGGTACTAGTTTTAGAATGTACTCAGCACCAACGATTCCCATTAAGTAGGATTTGAGATTGCGATTGAGTGTTGAAAAAAATACATGACCACCTGGCTTAACTAATGACGCACATGCTTTTACAACTGACGCAGGGTCGGGCACATGTTCTAACATTTCCATACAGGTGACCACATCAAACTTACCGGCGTGCTTCTGTGCATAGTCCTCAGCTGTGGAGCAGACATAATCAACTTTAATTCCTGACTCAAGACCGTGAAGCTTAGCCACTTCTAATGAAGCCTCTGCCATATCTAACCCTGTTACGGTTGCGCCTGCGCGAGCCATTGATTCGGCGAGAATGCCGCCACCGCATCCAATGTCGATAACGTTTTTTTCAAACAAACCGCTACAGTGTTGATTTATAAAATCTAAACGCAGCGGGTTAATTAAGTGGAGTGGTTTAAACTCGCCCTCTGGATCCCACCAACGCGAGGCGAGTTCGGAAAACTTATTAATTTCTTGTTGATCGACGTTCGTCATGAGTAAAACAATCCTTAATTATTCTCTTATTAACATATCCTAATTTGTCACATCGTTTTACTGTTTTTGCTGTGAATCTGCCTTTTACCATGCTCGTGTGGGCGAATTTTAATCGCTTGCCTTCTAGTTACATAATAAGCGCAATTAAGCGCTACATAATTCTGTCATCAAGTGGTACACTCGACTTACGATTATTACCCATAAAATAATAACAGTGCGCACCTGTACAACGCTTTTAACCATCATTTAAAAGCAGTTTAAAAGGACAACGCAGAACAAACCAAGATAAAGGGATTAAGCAGTTTATGTCTGATAACGCTAAAGAAATCCTCCCCGTTAATATTGAGGAAGAGTTAAAAAACTCTTACCTTGATTACGCGATGAGCGTTATTGTCGGGCGAGCCTTGCCTGACGTAAGAGATGGCTTGAAGCCAGTGCACCGTCGTGTGCTGTTCGCAATGAACGAACTGAAAAACGACTTTAACAAGCCATACAAAAAATCTGCCCGTGTGGTAGGTGACGTTATTGGTAAATATCACCCTCACGGTGACTCCGCCGTATACGACACAATTGTTCGTATGGCTCAGCCGTTCTCACTGCGTTATATGCTGGTAGATGGTCAGGGTAACTTCGGTTCGGTAGACGGCGACTCTGCGGCTGCGATGCGTTATACCGAAGTTCGCATGGCTAAAATTGCCCATGAATTACTTGCCGATCTCGATAAAGAAACCGTTGATTTTGTACCAAACTACGACGGCACAGAACACATTCCTGAAGTTCTGCCAACCAAGGTTCCCAATCTGTTGGTAAATGGTTCATCTGGTATTGCCGTTGGTATGGCGACAAACATTCCTCCGCATAACCTAACTGAAGTGATCAACGGTTGTGTGGCGTTAATTGAAGATCCGTCAATTACCATTGATGATTTGATGACCCATATTCCAGGTCCAGATTTTCCTACCGCTGCTATGATCAGTGGTCGCAAGGGCATTGAAGATGCATATCGCACGGGGCGCGGTAAAATCTATTTGCGTGCGAAAGCGGAAATTGAAACAGACAGCAATGGTAAAGAAACCATTATTGTTAACGAAATTCCGTATCAAGTTAACAAAGCCCGCCTGATTGAAAAGATAGCCGAACTGGTTAAAGAGAAGCGAATTGAAGGTGTTTCTGCATTACGCGACGAGTCTGATAAAGACGGTATGCGTATTGTTGTTGAAGTTAAGCGCAACGAATCTGCGGAAGTATTGCTAAACCATTTGTATGCCAATACCCAACTTCAAACGGTATTCGGTATCAATATGGTTGCCCTAGACAATGGTCAGCCTAAGGTATTCAATCTTAAAGAAACACTAGAATGCTTTATTCTTCACCGTCGTGAAGTTGTCACCCGTCGTACGGTATTTGAGTTGCGCAAAGCGCGTGATCGCGCTCATATACTTGAAGGCTTGGCGATTGCGCTTGCAAACATCGACCCTATTATCGAGCTTATTAAGGCATCTCAAAGCCCTGCCGATGCTAAGAAATCACTTGTTGCACAAGGTTGGGACTTAGGTGATGTAGCGCAAATGCTTGAACGCGCTGGTGACGATGCAGCTCGCCCAGATTGGTTATTACCTGAATTTGGTATTCGCGACGGTAAATACTACCTAACAGAACAACAAGCACAAGCTATTCTAGATTTACGTTTACACAAGTTAACCGGTCTAGAGCATGAGAAAATCTTAGAAGAATATAAACAGCTTCTAGAGATTATTGCCGAATTACTACACATTCTAAATAGCCCAGAGCGTTTGATGGAAGTTATTCGCGAAGAGCTTGAAAAAGTGCGCGATGAGTTTGGTGACGAGCGTCGCACTGAAATCACAGCGGCAAGTCACGATATTGATATAGAAGATCTTATCGAACAAGAAGACGTGGTGGTTACACTGTCTCGCGAAGGTTACGTTAAGTATCAAAAACTTACCGATTACGAAGCACAGCGTCGAGGCGGTCGTGGTAAATCGGCAACGAAAATGAAAGATGAAGATATCATCGAGAAATTACTTGTTGCTAACACTCACGATCATATCTTGTGTTTCTCTACTCGTGGTCGATTGTACTGGCTGAAAGTCTATCAATTGCCATTTGCAAGCCGTAACGCACGTGGTCGCCCAATCGTTAACATTCTGCCATTAGAAGACAATGAGCGCATTACCGCTATTCTTCCTATTAAAGAATTTGAGGAAGGCAAATTTGTATTAATGGCAACGGCTAACGGTACAGTTAAGAAAACTGACTTAAGCCTATATTCACGTCCTCGTTCAAGCGGTATTATCGCCGTAAACTTAAACGAAGGTGATGAGTTAATTGGTGTTGACATTACCCACGGTGACGACGACATCATGTTATTCTCTGATGCGGGTAAAGTGGTTCGCTTTAACGAGAAATTACGTGACAGCGAAACCGGTGAAATAAAACGCGACCCAGAAACAGGTGAAGAGCTTCTAGCACTTCGTCCTATGGGACGCACCGCGACAGGTGTTCGTGGTATTCGTTTGCAAGATGGTCAAAAAGTGGTTTCACTAATTGTACCTAAAGGCGATGGCCCAATCTTAACCGCGACTGAGAACGGTTTTGGTAAGCGTACACCACTAGAAGATTACCCAGCTAAGAGCCGTGCGACACAAGGTGTGGTCTCGATTAAAGTCTCTGAACGCAATGGTAAAGTAGTGGGCGCCGTTCAAGTAGACGAAGCCAATGAAATTATGCTGATTAGCGACCAAGGTACGTTAGTTCGTACACGGGTAAGTGAAGTATCAGTAGTAGGCCGTAATACACAAGGTGTTCGACTAATACGTACAGTAGAAGGCGAACATGTAGTTGGCTTACAACGCATTGAAGAAGTAGCAGAGTTACAAGAATTTGATGAAGACGGTAACCTTATTGTTTCAGAAGATGCAACAGAACAAGCAGAAACTGCTGTTCAAGAGCAAGACAACACCGCGCAAGACGGTGAAGGCTCAACGACAGAAGAGTAGGGGTAACACGCAGTAATTTGTTGCTGCGTATTATCAGTGTTCTTTCAAACAAGCGGCTTTTGCCGCTTGTTTACCTAGTAGCCTAGTGAATTAATGTTAATTTAAATAGGACTATTAGATTCAATTTACAGGTGTTGAAAAACGCAATGAACGAGGTTTTTAACTTTTGTGCGGGCCCAGCAATGCTTCCTAAAGAGGTAATGCAAAAAGCCCAAGCTGAATTCACAAATTGGCGCGACTTAGGCTGTTCTGTTATGGAAGTAAGCCATCGCGGTAAAGATTTCATCGAAATTGCCGCAAAGGCAGAACAAGATCTTCGTGAACTCATGTCTATTCCATCAAACTATCATGTACTTTTCACTCATGGTGGCGGTCGTGGTCAGTTTGCCGCTGTTCCATTAAACCTCTCAGGTAATAATGACAAGAGTCTCCACTTAGTGAGTGGTTCATGGTCTAAAGGTGCTGTTGACGAAGCCAGCAAGTACAACAATGCAATTGTTGTCGGTAATGTTTCAGAAAAAGACGGAATGCAGTTCGTTGCGAACCCTTCATTAAGCGACATTGATCAAACAGCGGCGTATTACCACTTTTGCCCAAATGAAACGGTTGATGGTATCGCTTTTGACTGGCTACCAGAGTCAGGTGACGTCCCACTCGTATCAGACATGTCGTCTACTATTTTGTCTAAACCTATTGATGTTGCCAAGCACGGTGTTATCTACGCCGGTGCACAGAAAAATATAGGCCCAAGTGGTTTATCTGTGGTAATTGTTCGCGAAGATTTAGTCGGTAATGCACGTAAAGAAACACCGTCTATTTTTGACTACGCATTGGCTGCAAAATCTGATTCAATGTACAACACCCCGCCTACGTTTTCGTGGTATTTGGCAGGGCTTGTTTTTGAATGGCTAAAAGATGTTGGCGGTGTTGAAGCTATGGCTAAACGCAACGCAGAGAAAGCCGCATTACTATATTCAGCGATTGATAGTTCAGATTTTTACTCAAGCAAAGTACATCCAGATTGCCGTTCTAAAATGAACGTACCTTTTCATCTTGCAGATCCAGAGTTAGATAGTCTGTTTCTAAAACAGTCTCAAGAAGCAGGGTTACTTGCATTAAAAGGGCACAGAATTGTAGGTGGTATGCGCGCGAGTATCTACAACGCAATGCCTATCGAAGGTGTTGTGGCATTGGTTGAATTTATGCGTGAATTTGAAAGGGTGAATGGCTAATCATGGAGCAACTAACATTAGACCCGATTGCAAAAGTTTCGGGCGTAGTCAATGTACCAGGCTCAAAGAGTTTGTCTAACCGCGCATTACTGCTAGCCGCATTGGCAGAAGGTGAAACAGAACTGACTAATTTGTTAGACAGCGATGATATTTCACACATGCTTAATGCGCTTACTAAGTTGGGTGTAAATTACCAACTTAACGACGACAAAACACGCTGTGTCGTACAAGGCAATAATGGTGCGTTTGATGTAGCTGAGCCTTTAGAGCTCTTCTTAGGCAATGCAGGTACTGCGATGCGCCCTTTGTGCGCGGCACTTGCTGCTAGCAATGTCGATACGGTCTTAACAGGCGAGCCACGCATGGAAGAGCGCCCCATAGGCGATCTTGTCGATGCACTTCGCGAAGCTGATGCAGACATAACGTATCTTAAAAGCGAAGGTTTTCCGCCATTGCAAATCAAAGGTAAAATCTTAAATGGCGGTGAAATGACAGTAGATGGCAGTGTTTCTAGTCAATTTTTGACAGCATTGTTAATGGCTGCACCATTGTTTAACGGCGACGTTGTTATTCGTATAAAGGGCGAGTTAGTGTCAAAGCCATACATCGATATTACCCTTGATACCATGGCGAAGTTTGGAGTGTCAGTGCAAAATGATAGCTATCAAACGTTTACGATAAGTGGCAGTGCTAAGTATGTGGCACCAGGTAAATTTATGGTGGAAGGAGATGCGTCGAGTGCATCTTACTTTTTAGCTGCTGGTGCAATAAAGGGTGGAACTGTACGTGTTACCGGTATTGGTAAAAATAGTATTCAGGGTGACATCCGTTTTGCAGATGTACTTGAAGCGATGGGGGCTAAAGTTACGTGGCATGACGAATACGTCGAGGTAACCGGGGCACCACTTAAAGGAATAAATATGGATATGAACCATATTCCCGATGCGGCAATGACCATTGCTACCACCGCACTTTTCGCTGACGGTCCGACAACCATGACCAATATCTATAATTGGCGAGTAAAAGAAACTGACCGTTTAAATGCAATGGCAACAGAGTTGCAAAAACTCGGTGCAAAAGTAGAAGAAGGGCACGACTACATAACAGTATGGCCAACAGAACACATCAAACATGCGGAAATTGACACATACAACGACCATCGTATTGCAATGTGTTTCTCTTTGGTTGCACTGAGCGATACGCCCGTCACTATTAATGACCCGGGTTGTACACGCAAAACCTTTCCTGACTATTTTAAGCGCTTTAAGACACTATATAGTGCGTAGATAGAATATGCCGTTCAACACGTTTGTGCAATTTGATCCATGTCAGAATTAGCGTAGTGTTCAATGCCACCCTTGCGTGGTGGCATTGCTTATCTTGAACTTACGCGTATAATTGCGCGCGATTTTTGTAATTTGATGATGGAGCAGGTATGCATTCCACACCCGTAGTCACGGTTGACGGTCCTAGTGGCGCTGGTAAAGGTACATTAAGTAGCCTTCTGGCAACAAAATTAGGGTGGCACTTTTTAGATAGCGGCGCAATTTACCGCGTTCTAGCAGTTGCCGCATTACACCACGACCTTCCGTGTGATGATGAAGAATGTGTTGTTCCCCTAGCAACCGGTCTTGATGTGAGCTTCGAGACGAACGATAACGCTACGCGAATTATTCTTGAAGGCGAAGACGTTACAGACGACATTCGCACCGAAGAAGTTGGCGCCGTTGCATCTAAAGTGGCCGCGTTACCTCGTGTACGTGAAGCTTTGCTACGCCGACAGCGCGCTTTCCAACAAGAGCCAGGCCTAGTTGCTGATGGACGTGACATGGGCACAGTGGTATTTCCTGACGCCAAGGTGAAGATTTTTCTTACCGCAAGCGCAGAAGCCCGTGCAGAACGTCGATACAGTCAGTTGAAAGCGAAAGGTATGGATGTTAATATTGCGCGCCTTTTGACCGATATCAAAGCCAGAGATGAGCGTGATACTCAGCGCGCAGTGGCTCCCTTGGTACCGGCACAAGATGCTGTAATTATAGATTCAACGGACTTGGATATTGACCAAGTCTTTGAAAAAGCGATGGATATTATTTCCTCACGCCTTTAATGACGAGAGCTAATCGCATCCAAAGCAGTGTTGCCACAGGACGTAGCGACTAATTTTAATAACCCCACGTTGTCCGGATAAGAAGCGTGGATATCAACTTAAAAGTTATTTGAGACTTATGACTGAAAATTTTGCACAACTTTTTGAAGAAAGCTTACAAGAACTAGAAACACGTCCTGGTTCAATTGTAAAAGGTACTGTTGTTTCTATCGATAAAGACATCGTTCTTGTAGACGCTGGCTTGAAATCAGAAAGTGCTATCCCAGCTGACCAATTCAAAAACGCTGAAGGCGAACTAGAAATCGCTATCGGTGACGAAGTAGACGTAGCACTCGATGCTGTTGAAGATGGTTTCGGTGAAACTATCCTATCTCGCGAAAAAGCGAAGCGTCACGAAGCGTGGGTTGAGCTGGAAAAAGCTTACGAAGATAAAGTCACAATTAAAGGCGTTATCAACGGTAAAGTTAAAGGCGGTTTCACTGTTGAAGTTAACAGTGTGCGCGCATTCCTTCCTGGTTCACTTGTTGACGTACGTCCAGTTCGTGACACAACACACCTTGAAGGCAAAGAGCTTGAATTTAAAGTTATCAAGCTTGACGCTAAGCGTAACAACGTTGTTGTTTCTCGTCGTGCAGTTATCGAAGCAGAAAGCAGCGCAGAACGTGAATCACTTCTTTCTAACCTTGAAGAAGGTCATGAAATCAAAGGTATCGTTAAGAACCTTACTGATTACGGTGCGTTCGTTGACCTTGGTGGCGTAGATGGTCTTCTACACATCACTGATATGGCTTGGAAGCGCGTTAAGCACCCAAGCGAAATCGTAAATGTTGGTGATGAAATCAACGTTAAAGTACTTAAGTTCGACAAAGACAAGCAACGCGTATCTCTTGGTATGAAGCAAATGGGCAACGATCCATGGCAAGAAATTGCTTCTCGTTACCCAGAAGGCACTAAGATCAACGGTCAGGTTACTAACCTAACTGATTACGGCTGTTTCGTAGAAATAGAAGACGGCGTTGAAGGTCTAGTACACGTTTCTGAAATGGATTGGACTAACAAGAACATCCACCCATCTAAAGTTGTTAACCTAGGTGACACTGTAGATGTTATGGTTCTTGAAATCGACGAAGAGCGTCGTCGTATTTCTCTTGGTCTTAAGCAGTGTATTGCTAATCCTTGGGAAACATTTGCTGAGTCACACGAAAAAGGTGACAAAGTATCTGGTAAGATCAAGTCAATCACTGACTTTGGTATCTTTATCGGCCTAGACGGCGGCATCGACGGTCTAGTTCACCTTTCTGACATCAGCTGGAACAAGACTGGTGAAGACGCGGTTCGCGACTACAAGAAAGGCGACGAAATCTCTGCAGTTGTACTACAAGTCGACCCAGAGCGTGAGCGTATCTCTCTTGGCGTTAAGCAAATCGAAGAAGATCCTTTCAACAAGTATCTGACAGATAACAAGAAAGGTGCTATCGTTACTGGTACAGTAACAGCAGTTGATGCCAAAGGTGTTACTGTAAACCTAGCTGAAGAAGTTGACGGTTACATCCGCGTTGCAGATCTTGCTGTAGAGCGTGTTGAAGACGCAACTGAAATTGCAAGCGTTGGTGATAGCATTGAAGCGAAGTTCATGGGTGTAGACCGTAAGAACCGCACTGTTAACCTATCTGTTAAAGCGAAAGATCAGGCTGACGAAAAAGAAGCTATCGATAAAGTTAACCAACAAGAAGATGTTGGTTTCGCTAACGCGATGGCAGAAGCATTCAAAGCTGCTAAAGGCGAATAATGCTTTTGTGGGTGTGCATTTGCACACCCAATTCGCGATAGCTGTTTAAACAATAATATTGACAATGAGGTTAATCATGACCAAGTCTGAATTAATTGAACGGCTCGCGGATGAAGCGCGTCATATTCCAGCGAAAGAGCTAGAACTGGCTATAAAAGAGCTTCTAGAGCAAATGGCGCAAACCTTACAAAAAGGTGAGCGTATTGAAATTAGAGGTTTTGGTAGTTTCTCGCTTCACTATCGCGCGCCACGCGTCGGTAGAAATCCTAAAACGGGTGAAACTGTGAAACTGGACGGTAAATATGTACCGCACTTTAAGCCAGGAAAAGAACTTCGCGAACGGGTTGATGCCTCAATAGCATAAGATATTGAAAAGCCGCATTTTAATGCGGCTTTTTTGTTTGTGACATTCAATCTTTTCATTTAAAAATAGTAAAAGCGCTTACATTTTTGTCGCCAACTTTAAACATATCGTCTCTTTCTTCTATCTTCTTCTCTTATTTTACTTGTTGACCCCGCGTTTATTACGGTTATATATTATCCACATAATTATAATTAATAATCTTATAAGTAATGTCAGCCGGCGAAGAACAATCAATAATAAAGCAGTATCAGCCGCTAATACGTGCACTTATTCCTTACGAACAGCAAAATAAGCTGCTAGAGGGTATAAATAAATTTTCTAAACGACTTCCCAGTAGTGTTAGAAAAATAGTTAAAGAAGAGGTTGTACGTTTAACTTCGTTAACTGATGCACCAGCGGACAATTCGGCTTTTGCCCAATTCCCCGTAATGAAGTTTAAACACTTCGGTGTGCCTATGCGCCTAGATAAAGTAGGGGCACAGATACTCAAAAACGAAACCTCACTATACCAAGATCGTTATACGGTTGGCGTGTTTGAGTCGGTAATGAATTCCGATTTTTATCAAACTCAAATCAAAAAAGAACAATTTAAAAAAATCGTCGATGCGTTTAATGTAGAAAGTCAGTCGTTCACCGATATTGACTTTGGTGACGACATAGCAGTTCGGCCTAACTTTACGTTGTCTTCAGTTGAGTTTGAGAAAGGGCGTCATTGCCCGATAAGCTCGTTATCCCACAAGGGCATAGCACTTGAGACTAAGCGCCCTCCAAACGCCTCAACAGGTGATACGCTTACCTTTACGCTTCCTGAAGTCAAAGGACTCACTAAAGAACCCACTGAAATTAAGCTCGAACTGGAATCAGTTAAATACAATAAGCACTTGGGCAAGTACGAATCGTTTTTCGTTTTTAATGAAGATGTTGATGAGGCCGTATTACAGGCGATAAAACGTTACGTGTCTCTTACTGCTTATAAGCAACCTTTGCAGCGCGATCTTGAAATAGAACGAGCTATGCAAGAGCTAGAGCGTGACCGTATTTTAGAGAACAGTCCGTGGCTACCTGTATTCCTAACGCCGGAAAAAAAGTCCCTGAAACCGCTTATCGCACTATTTACTAAGGCTAATGTTGAGCACAACGATACCACTAAGTTATTAAGGAGTTTGCAGGACAAGCCAATATTTGAGACTTTGGCGCAAGAGTTGTTAACTTACAATGAAGCCTACGTATTCCATGGCGCAGTAAAAACGAAAACCGGAAATGTTCAAATTACTGCCACACATCGACAGTTGTTAGCGTTGGGCCAGTTAAACGCACTAGTTTATTTATTGGCTAAAACAGGTGACTTTATTTGTACACAATGTCGTTTAGATACAATAAGTCGAGTGGATAAACAAAAAGCCTTTGCGATACACGATTTGGCAAGTAAGGAATATGAAGAGCTCGCCAAGGTTTCACATGTTATGTATTGCAAAGACGTTTCAAGTTATCTAACTAACTTAACGTTGACTGCTAAATGTGAATTTAAACCGTTGTCAAAGTCGCTCAAAGCCAGTGGCAAGAATTGGCGAATTGACTATGTCATGGAAGAAGATCTTGATAGACGTTGTGAAACTCGCTATGTCATTGATAAACCAGCGGTAATTAAAGTGGGTTTGCTATCGTCACTTGACGCTCATGTTGCCGATTTAAGTGCAAGTGGTATGCAGTTAAAAGTGTCACCTAACAGTGAATTGCAAAAAGAAATTAGGGTGTCAGTTCCTGAACTAAAAATAAAAAATGAACGCTACAAAGTGGTTTATCACGACCCATCCTCAGGAACAGTGCGTTTGTGTTTAGTCGAAGATAATAAAAAGTCGAAAGTCGGCTCCAATGTAGACAGTATGGTAGAAGAAAATACTGCCTACTTTAAATTACGAGATATCGCGCGCATTCAACGTTCAACCCATCGCTTTATTTGGGAGCTGGCAGTAAGACATATGCCGTCACTTGCTGTACTTTGTGTGATGAACCGTTTTACCCTCGATAGACTTAAAACCGTTTATCAAAGTGAAACGTCTGACGACCTCTATCCTTTTTCTAGGACAAAGAACATTATTCCTTTGCACGGCTTTTTCGCTGATAAAGGACAAGCTAAGCCTAAATCACAAATACTAGAAGCGATGTTTAAAGAAACGTCGGAACAGAACCTCGTCGTGCACTGTGTCCGAAAATCGGATAGTCGTTTGGTTTTTATTAAAGAAAGGGATTTTCTCTATTCTAAATTGCGTACGCAGATTAGAACCCAATTATTGGATGAGAAAATTCAGTTAAGTGCTACAGATGTGACAGCTATACGTTGCCATGGTGCGTTAACGCCGCTTACCAAGAAACGTTTAGCTCAATTGTCCAAGTTAGACAAAGCAATGTATGACAAATTGGAGACTATGCAAGCGGGTTATACCCACTGTATTTTCATTACCAATATGTCAGCACTGCATCATGATCTTGTCGTCGATAATCTAATTGCCAAACCTAAAAAGCAAGACTTAGAAGGTGAAGGTGCAGCCTAAAGCTGTAATTCATATATTAAATATCTACAGGCCTTGGTTATGTGACTTATAGGCGACCTAAGTAAAACGCTTTTTCCTATTATCTCTTTACGCATTTTGCTATTCTTACGAATAAATTATCAGTAAGGGTTTAGTGTTGAAAGGGATCCTAACATTTCTAATCATTTTGATGCTGTTGGCAATTGCGTTTGTGGTGGGCTCACAGAACGAAACTCAAATAAGTGTTAATTATTTAATTGCGCAGGCTGAATTGCGTATTTCAACATTAATCGCTTTTACCCTGTCGTTAGGCGTATTGGTGGGTGTGTTAATTATGCTGGGTAGCTGGTTGCATTTACGTGTGCAACTCATGGCTACCAAGTCAAAACTTCAGCGTCTGGAACAACAAAAATAATGCTAGAATTGCTGTTTCTTCTTTTACCTGTTGCAGCAGGTTATGGATGGATAATGGGGCGCAACAGCGTCCGTCAGGCACAAAGAAAACAGTCGAGTATCCTGTCGAAGCATTATTATAAAGGTTTAAACTTCCTATTATCAGATCAACCAGACAAAGCGGTTGATACGTTAATTAAAATGATTAACGTCAATAGTGACACTGTTGAAACCCACATTGCCATGGGAAGTTTTTTTCGTCATCGTGGTGAAATAGACCGCGCTATCAAAGTACATCAAAATTTAGTCAGTAGAGAAGAGCTTCAACCTGCTCAGCGTGAAAATGCACTACGCGAATTAGGGCATGACTACACGCAAGCTGGCTTTTTGGAGCGAGCCGAGAATGCATTTCTTCAACTTCTCAATAGCGAAAAGCACTATCTAGTTGCTCAGCAACAATTGTTTAGCATTTATCAAACCACTAAAGAATGGGAGCGGGCAATTGAATTGGCAGAGCGTATGGTACAATGCCATGGCGATAACGATGAAGTTTGTGAACGTTTAGCGCATTTTTATTGTGAACAAGCCTCGGTAGAATTGAAAAATGACAGCCAAGGTGCAGCACTTACGCTACTTCAAAAAGCAGTCAACGCAGACGAATATGCCGTAAGACCTTGGTTGATGCTAGGAGAAATCGCCCTAGATCAAAAGCGCTATACAGACGCGAATGCTTATTTTACGCAAGTTGCTGAAAGAGATATCAATTGGTTTAGTGAAGCGGTGCCAAGTCTTGAGAAAATAGCTGAAGAAACCGATGATTGGGAGTCGTTCCAAAAGAATTTAGAATCTCACTGGCAAGAATGTGCGACGTCGTATTTAGCCATGGTTGACGTACTGTTAAAACGCGGTGATACCGCCAATGCGGCCGAATATCTATTGGAGCAACTGCGAAAGCGTCCGACTATGCGAGGCTTCAAAACCCTCATGGGGTTGTATATAGACCAGTTGCAGGATAAAACCACAGCAGACAGTTTGCGCTTATTAAAAGAGTTAGTTGAAAAGCAAATGTTGCAAAGGCCCAAATACCGGTGCAACAGTTGTGGCTTTTCAGGTAGAAAATTATATTGGTTATGCCCCAGTTGTAAGAAGTGGGGAATGGTAAAACCCATAAAAGGGTTAGACGGAGAGTAATGTAACATGCAAGACCCACGCGTTATTGTTGCCTTAGATTATGACAACAAAGACACCGCAATGGCTTTTATAGATAAGCTAGACCCCACGTTGTGCAAACTGAAAGTGGGCAAGGAAATGTTTACGTTATTTGGCCCCGAGTTCGTAAAGGAAATCATCGCGAAAGGCTTTGATGTCTTTTTAGATTTAAAATTTCACGATATTCCAAATACCGTAGCGAAAGCATGCAAAGCTGCTGCTGAGCTAGGCGTATGGATGGTAAACGTGCATGCATCGGGTGGGTTACCAATGATGCAAGCCGCTAAGGAAGCCATTGCGAATAGTGCTAATCCATCAACAAAGTTGATTGCAGTAACTGTACTAACCAGTATGGATGACGTGCAGCTTGCTGATGTTGTAAGTGGAGTTACGCCAGAAGAGCAAGTGCTTCGTCTTGCTGCGTTAACCGAAAAAGCGGGGTTAGACGGTATTGTGTGTTCGGCGAAAGAAGCCAACGCATTGCGTGAAAAACATAACCCTGAATTTTTGCTTGTTACACCAGGTATTCGTCCAATAGGTACAGATGCGGGTGATCAAAAGCGGGTTATGACCCCACCTGATGCCATAAATAGTGGTGTAAGTTATCTAGTAATGGGCCGTCCCATTACAAAAGCTGAAGATCCAATTGCTGTGCTTACTGAAGTGAACGCGTCTATAGCACCGCTTATTTAATAACTTAATTCACTCAGCGATTGTTTACCTATTTATCATAGGATTTAGAAACAAAAAACCGAGTATGTTTTTGCATACTCGGTTTTTTAATGAAAAAAGAAAATAGAGACTATCTTCTTTTAGTGTTTTGATTATTCGCCTTTAAGTGCTACTTCAGCAGGCGTGTAAGTTAGACCAAGCTCTTCGCCTAGCGCATCTACAACGGCTTTGTACGTTACTTTACCTTCATGAACGTTTAGGCCGTTCAACAGGTGTTTGTCTTCAAGCATCGCTTTCGCAGGGCCTTTGTTTGCCAATGCCAAACCAAACGGCAAGGTTGCATTGTTCAGCGCCATAGTTGAAGTACGTGCAACACCACCTGGCATGTTAGCAACACAGTAGTGCACCACATCATCAACCATGTAAACCGGGTCTTGGTGTGTTGTTGCTTTAGAGGTTTCGAAACAACCACCTTGGTCAATTGCTACGTCTACTAAAACTGATCCTGGTTTCATTGCTGCAATGTGTTCACGAGTTAGCAATTTAGGAGCTGCTGCGCCTGGAATAAGAACCGCACCAACAACAAGGTCAGCTTTTGAAGAATAATGTTCAATAGCGTCAACGGTAGAATAAACCGTCTTAACTTGACCATTAAAGATATCATCGATTTGACGAAGACGCGGTAGTGAGCGGTCAAGAATAGTTACATCAGCGCCTGAGCCTAGTGCCATTTTCGCGGCGTTAATACCTACAACACCGCCACCGATAATAAGTACTTTACCTGGAGCAACACCTGGTACCCCACCTAAAAGTGTACCGCTACCACCGTGTGCTTTTTCTAGGTAATGTGCACCGGCTTGAACCGACATACGACCGGCAACTTCACTCATTGGCGCTAGAAGAGGTAAGCCACCACGTTCGTCTGTTACTGTTTCATAAGCAATACAGGTAGCGCCTGATTCAACAAGTAGCTTAGTTTGTGTTGGATCTGGTGCAAGGTGTAAATAGGTGTAAAGAGTTTGACCTTTGCGAAGCATTTTACATTCGTTAGGCTGTGGCTCTTTCACTTTTACAATCATTTCAGCTTCTGCAAATACTTGCTCTGCTGTTGCCGCGATTGATGCGCCAGCCTCTACATACATCTCGTCAGTGAAACCAATTGCGTCGCCCGCTTTTGTTTCTACTAGCACGCTGTGACCATGTGTCACAAACTCTTTAACAGCAGCAGGCGTTAAGCCAACGCGGTATTCGTGGTTCTTAATTTCTTTTGGTACACCAACTAGCATGCGTGATCCTCTATTATTGTTTGAGCTTCTTAACGGCTCGTGTTTAATAAATATAGTATAGGGCCTGTTGTTTATTATTGTTTATAAATTAATCAAAAATAACAACATGCTTGATATAACTAAGGGTGTTTGTGCGGCGCAGTATACGATAATAAAATGCGAACTATCTGCTGAAGAATTGCCGTTTATGGAATATAATTTGGTAAAAATTGGGTTGTGGAAAATATTATATGCTGGTGAAAACCCCAAAACACCTTGACCGAATAGACAGGAATATACTGGTTCAATTACAGAAAAATGGCAGGATCTCAAACGTAGAGCTTGCTAAAGAAGTGGGGCTAAGCCCTAGTCCTTGCCTCGAGCGAGTGAAGCGTTTGGAAAGCCAAGGCTATATCAAAGGCTATCATGCAGTGGTTGACCCCGAAAAGCTCGGTGCGGCGATGTTAGTCTTTGTAGAAATTACGTTGACGAAAACATCGGTGGATATCTTCGCAGAATTTTCTGCTGCGGTTAAATTGCACGATGATATTCAAGAATGTCACTTAGTATCAGGGGATTTTGATTTTTTACTTAAAGCGCGAGTTGCCGATATGGGTAGTTATCGAAAACTGCTAGGTGATACATTGCTAAGATTACCGGGAGTAAGTGAGTCTCGCACTTATGTGGTAATGGAAGAAGTGAAAAGTACTTCATCCTTACGTATTAATTTGAAGTAATGAAAGCGTGGCTCACAAACCGTTTTTTGTGGTAGGCTGTGCAAAAATACAGTGTTTGCTTTATGTGCATGTATTATCAACGCAAGGGTTGGCAACGAAATACATGCGAGATATGGCAGTTACATTAAATGCTTTTTTAAAAGCAAATTAGAAAAATAATAAAGTACTTAACACGAAGTATTCGACAGAAATTGTTCGAATTTCGGCGCTTAAATATCGCGTTTAACTCAGCACAATGCTGTTGGTTAAATGCAATGGAAGAAATGAAGGTTTTTTAGGGTTATGGCGCGATTAACAGGGGTTCAGCGAGTGTGGGAAGCAGGTATGATAATAGCCTGTGTTTTCGCCTTTTTCTTATTGCTGGCACTAGCATCTTTTCATCCAGGCGATCCAGGTTGGAGTCAAGCTGGCTTGCAGCTAGACGTGAACAATTGGGTAGGCGCCACGGGTGCGTGGATTGCTGATTTATTGTTGTTTTCTTTTGGATGGCTAGCGTATTTGTTGCCTTTTGGCTCTGCATTTTTAGGTTGGTTTTTATTTCAGCACATCAAAGAACTCGATGAATTCGATTATTTAACCATCGGATTGCGTATCGTTGGTGGTCTTCTGATGGCTTTAGGTGCTACAGGCATAGCCAGTATTAATGTGAATGACATCTATAACTTCTCCGCTGGCGGTTTTGTCGGCGATGTCATTAGTTCAGCTCTCATTCCCTATTTTAATACAGCGGGTACAATTTTATTATTACTGTGTTTTTTGTGTACGGGCTTTACCTTGTTAACGGGGATCAGCTGGCTTACTATTATTGATAAATTAGGTGAGGCCACATTATGGCTTGGCCGTAAACTTACCAGTGCGCCCAAAAACCTACTTGCGCTAGACATGCCAAAAGTGGCTTTGGGCAACAAGGCTAACGATGCTCAAAGTACTTCTGAACTCGATATAACGTCTATGCGAGCAGAGCCCGTTTATGAAGGGGCTAACGCTGATGACCATCACAGTGATAGCGTTTCTGAAAGCCCACGAACTTCTGCACATAGAAGTGAGCCTCGCTTTTCTTTTAAGGAATCTAACGCAAATTGCGATAGTGCAGACAATGAACGCAATGATACGCCGCCGTTTTATTTTCAAAACGACAATGTAGATGACGCTGTCGCTAATAGTAATAATGACAGCGCTACAGATGCAGACTCATCAACTCAAGATGTAACGACCAGTGAAGCTTTAGATCAAAAGCGTTCACCATTCTCACTTTCAGGAATGCGTGACGCCGTGACTAATGGCTTTAAAGAAAAGGTCGGACTAAACAAAACTGAAGCCAGCGCTGCCGCAAGTGAAAATGAAGTAGATCATGCTGTAGACCAGCAGGAGACGAAAGTTCAACAAAGCCCAACAATCAATTTTGATGAGTTAGAAGAGTTCGACGAGGACGCACCGTATGAAACGGGCTCGCGACCTGCGGCTACTATTCATCCAGCTAGTAATGGCCAATCTTCAGTCAAGGATGTAGCTACAGCGCAGCCAGTTCGCCAACCTTTTACCCCTGTTGTTGTGGGTGCTAAACCGGTGAAAGCGAGGGCAGGGGAGAGCAATTGTGAATTGCCGCCAATGCCATCTTTTGATTTGTTAGAGCGCGCAGACAAGCATGAAAACCCATTAACGCCAGAAGAAATTGACGCAATTTCTCGTTTGGTTGAAGAAAAGCTGGCCGATTTTAATATCGAGGCTAGAGTTGTGGGGGTGTCTCCTGGACCTGTAATTACACGTTTTGAGCTTGATTTAGCACCGGGTGTTAAGGTGAGTAAAATTACCGGGCTGTCGAAAGATTTAGCCCGTGCGATGTCTGCGATTTCGGTACGTGTTGTAGAAGTTATTCCGGGTAAATCTTTTATTGGACTAGAACTACCGAATAAAAAGCGCGAAATGGTGCGTTTGAGTGAAGTAATAAGCTGTGACGCTTTTCAGTCGAATAGCTCTCCGTTAACCATGGTATTAGGCGCTGATATCTCAGGTAAACCTGTGGTGGTTGATTTAGCTAAAATGCCGCATTTACTAGTGGCCGGTACCACGGGCTCAGGTAAATCGGTTGGTGTAAACGTCATGATCTTAAGCTTGCTGTACAAGAGCACGCCTGAAGATGTGCGTATGATAATGATTGACCCCAAAATGCTTGAGCTTTCGGTATATGAAGGCATTCCTCACTTGCTGGCGGAAGTGGTCACCGACATGAAAGAAGCGGCCAATGCGCTTCGTTGGTGTGTGGGTGAAATGGAACGACGTTATCGACTGATGAGTGCATTAGGTGTGCGTAACTTAAAGGGTTACAACGCAAAAGTAGAAGAAGCCATTGCCAATGGTACACCGATAAAAGATCCGTTGTGGAAAAGTGAAGAAAGTATGGATGCTGAGGCACCAGACTTACAAAAGTTACCTGCCATTGTGGTTGTGGTTGACGAATTTGCCGACATGATGATGATTGTTGGTAAGAAAGTAGAAGAGCTAATTGCACGAATTGCACAGAAAGCCCGTGCGGCGGGTATTCACCTTATTCTTGCTACACAACGCCCGTCTGTTGATGTTATTACAGGCTTGATCAAAGCAAACATTCCTACCCGTATTGCGTTTCAAGTTTCCAGCAAAATTGATTCGCGTACGATTCTAGATCAACAAGGCGCAGAAGCTTTGCTTGGAATGGGAGATATGTTGTATCTACCACCGGGTAGTCCAGTTCCAACTCGTGTACACGGTGCCTTTGTGGACGATCACGAAGTACATGCTGTGGTTGCCGATTGGCAAAAGCGCGGTGAGCCAGAATATATCGATGAAATACTCAATGGTGAAGCTTCTGCAGAAGTCTTGTTACCCGGTGAGCAACCTGAAGGTGAAGAACAAGAATTCGATGCTTTTTATGACGAGGCTGTTGCTTTTGTTACAGAAACTCGTCGCGCTAGTGTGTCTAGTGTGCAGCGTAAATTCAGAATTGGTTACAATCGCGCCGCGCGCTTAGTGGAACAAATGGAAATGAGTGGGGTCGTAAGTGCACAGGGGCATAACGGTAATCGCGAAGTACTCGCACCGCCCCCCCACAAAGAATAGACACGGAATAAGGTTATGAAAAAAGCAGTATCAGTTTATTTCGCTGGGGCATTAAGCCTGGTATTTACTCTAGAAAGTACAGCATTTAATTCCACGGAGTTTCAAGGACCATTGTATGAAGCATCAGTAGAAGATGGCGCAAATACAGTCGTAAACGCCGCGGCCTTGAAATTGCAACAAACTTCGCATGAAACACTAAACGGTGAACAGGGAAGTAGTGGGTTAGCAGAAATTGAATTGAAAGATACCCACGCCGATATAGCGTTACATGCGCTATTGAGCAATATGAGTCAGTTTCGCGCCAATTTTGAACAAACCGTGGTGGATGCACAGCAGAACATTGTTCATGAAGCACAGGGGACGTTAACGATGACGCGTCCTAACAAGTTGCGTTGGGAAACTACTTTTCCAGATGAAACGCTGTTAATTGCCGATGGCGAAGCGGTTTGGAACGTGGATACGTTTGTAGAGCAAGTTACCGTGCTATCCCAAGAGCAAGCCATTAAAGATAACCCAATAGTGTTGTTAACCGCTAATGATGAAGCTACTTGGGATAAGTTTTCTATTCGCACGGTAGATACGTCACATACAGTCAGTGATGACAAAACCCGTAAAATGAGAAGCTTTCAAGTCACTCCAAAGCAAAGTGGCGGTCAAATTGTCACGTTAACACTTGCGTTCAATCAAAACGATGAGCTGGCGGGGCTAACCATGTTAGACATGCAACAACAAATAAGTGCCTTGGTATTTAGTGGTATTGAAACCCGTTTTCCACTTGCCGCCGACGTGTTTAGCGTAGATGTGCCTAACAGTTACATAGTAGATGACCAGCGTTAATCAAGCATTTGCGCCACTAGCGGCGCGCATGCGCCCTGTTACTGTTGAAGAATATTGCGGGCAGCAGCATTTGTTTGGACAAGACAAGCCGTTGCGTAAAATGTTGGAGTCAGGTCATTGTCACTCTATGATCCTCTGGGGTCCTCCCGGCACTGGAAAAACGACACTGGCTGAGCTTATTGCCCATTATACCAATGCCACAGTTCTTCGAATCTCTGCAGTTACCAGTGGTGTGAAAGACATTCGCGCAGCTATGGATAAAGCGCAGGACAACGCGCGTTATAATCAAAGAACCCTTTTATTTGTAGACGAGGTTCATCGTTTCAATAAAAGTCAACAAGATGCGTTTTTACCTTTTGTAGAATCTGGAGTTGTTACCTTTATTGGCGCCACCACAGAAAACCCATCATTTGAATTAAATAATGCATTGCTCTCACGTGTCCGTGTTTATGTTCTAAAACCTCTAGAGCAAGATGCGCTGTATCAGTTAATCGACCGAGCGCTTACCGACACTCCCAAAGGGCTTGGCGAGCGAAAACTGTGTATTGATGATAATGCAAAGGCTGCTTTAGTTGAACTCAGTGGCGGGGATGCACGAAGATTGTTGACTTACTTAGAGCTGTCGGCAGACTTTACCAGTGGTAAACAAATTAGCATCGGTGATATAGAACAAGCTGTAGGACAGAAAGTTGCCAGCTACGATAATAAAGGCGATACGTTCTACGATTTAATTTCTGCATTTCACAAGTCGGTGCGCGGATCAGACCCAGATGCAGCGTTGTATTGGTATGCACGTATATTAGAGGGGGGCGGTGATGCGCTTTACGTTGGAAGACGGTTATTGGCCATTGCTTCAGAGGATATTGGCAATGCAGACCCCCGTGCAATGCAGTTGTGCATTAATGCTTGGGATACCTTTCATCGAGTCGGCCCTGCAGAGGGGGAACGGGCAATAGCGCAAGCAGCGGTTTATTGTGCGCTTGCGGCTAAAAGTAACGCAGTTTACATGGCATTTAATGATGCCAGGGCACTCGCGCGAAAAACATCTGATGCACCTGTACCTATGCACCTTCGTAATGCACCTACATCGCTGATGAAAGAGTTGGGGCACGGTGATGGCTACCGGTATGCACATAATGAGCAACATGCCTTTGCCGCGGGAGAGAACTACTTTCCAGAAGGCTTAACCGGCACGCGCTTTTATCATCCTAATGAGCGAGGTTTAGAGAAAGCGTTGAAAGCCAAACGGGATTACCTTGATTCACTTAATGCGCGGAGTAAGATAAAAAGATAAGGTAAAAAGATAAGGTAAAAAGTTACGGAAAAAAGGTAAAAGAAATACCAAAGCCCAGAAGGGTAATTCCAATAGTAGATTATAAATACAATAGTCTTACATTCTATCGATTAAAAAATAAACGCAAATAACCTGTTTTAGGGAGTATTATTGTGCCTCAAGGACTTGCTTTGTATTGTTTTATTGCCATGGGTGGCGCAACCGGTGCTTGTTTGCGGTATTTTGTTACAACTACCGTTGATTCCTTATTTGGAAAACACTTGCCGTTTGGTACACTAGCCGTGAATGTAGTGGGGTCGTTTGCTTTAGCGATACTTTACGGCTTTATTGAACGGCACGATTTAAATGATTCACCTTATCGAGCATTGATTGGTGTTGGCCTTTTAGGAGCATTCACTACGTTCTCTACGTTTTCAGTAGAAACATTAACGTTGTTAGAAAATGGGCTGTGGTTAAAAGCCATAGCAAATGTATTTCTTAATGTAGGCGCCTGTTTATTAGCAGGGTGGCTTGCAATTGAATTGATGAAAGGATAAGTAGAAACACATGTTAGATCCAAAGTGTTTGCGAAGCGATATAGAACAAACAGCCGAGCGATTGGCTGCCCGTGGTTTTAACCTCGATGTAGCAGCTTTCAGTTCGCTTGAAGAAAAAAGAAAAACACTTCAGTCCAGAACACAGGATCTGCAAAACGAACGCAACGTACGAAGTAAATCCATTGGTAAAGCTAAAGCACAAGGCGAAGATATTGCCCCGTTGCTTGCCGAAGTAGGTAAATTAGGTGACGAGCTAGATTCGGCAAAAGCTGAGCTAAGCGAACTGCTAGAAGAAATTAGTATTTTCACTCAGGGTATTCCTAATTTGCCTGATGCATCTGTACCGACAGGTAAAGATGAAGATGATAATGTGGAAATTAGCCGTTGGGGTGAGCCACGTAAGTTCGACTTTGATGTAAAAGATCACGTCGATATTGCTGAAGGTTTGAATAACGGTCTTGATTTTGCGCTAGCCAGTAAATTAACGGGCAGCCGTTTTGTGGTAATGCGTGGTGACATAGCGCGTTTAAACCGTGCTATTGCGCAATTTATGCTAGATGTACATACACAAGAGCACGGTTATCAGGAAATGTATGTGCCGTACTTGGTTAATGCAGACAGCCTTTACGGCACAGGGCAATTGCCAAAGTTTGGTGAAGACTTATTCCACACCCAACCTGCAACTGAAGAAGGTCAGGGTTTAAGCCTTATTCCAACCGCCGAGGTGCCGTTAACTAACATCGCACGCGATGAAATTCTTGATGTCAAAACACTACCTGTGAAGATGACGGCGCATACACCATGTTTTCGTTCAGAGGCAGGTTCGTATGGTCGTGATACACGAGGCCTAATTCGTCAACACCAATTCGACAAAGTTGAATTAGTGCAACTGGTTAAGCCAGAAGACAGCTTCGATGCACTTGAAGCATTAACGAGCCATGCAGAGGCAATTCTTCAGAAGTTAGAATTGCCGTATAGAAAGGTATTGTTGTGTACGGGTGATATGGGCTTTGGTGCATGTAAAACCTATGATCTTGAAGTTTGGTTACCTGCACAAGACACGTATCGTGAAATTTCTTCATGTTCAAACATGCTAGATTTCCAAGCGCGCCGTATGCAAGCACGTTACCGTAATCCAGAAACGCAAAAAACAGAGTTGCTGCATACATTAAACGGTTCTGGTTTGGCAGTTGGCCGTACATTGGTAGCTATTTTAGAAAATAATCAGCAAGCCGATGGCAGTGTGACTATTCCAAAAGCACTTGTGCCTTACATGGCTGGTCAAGAAGTGATCAAGGCTCAGTAGTCGTGTTAAAGCTTGTATAGTCTTTCAAAGCCCAACGGTATTTACCTTGGGCTTTTTTGTTTATGTATGTTTTTAGGTAAGAAATGTGCCACTTGAACCCATTAGTTTAATTAATGCCGGGATAGTTATAGCCAGCATACAAGGCTGTGCCATCTTATGGAGCAAAGCAGGGCATCGTGGAATTTGTGTATTGTTACTGCTTTTAGCGCTTTCAGCATTAATGAATATACTTGAAGCAAAAGGTATTGCGCCTTATCTTACCCAGTTTACACCCACCTTTTTATTATTGTTCGGCCCAATGTTGTACTTGGCCTGTTCGCTTCTCACTAAAAATGCGCTTAATAAGCGTGACGGTTTGCAGTTTTTTACCCGCACTTCTTTCCATGGCTTTTTCACAATATGTCCAAGCTATCATTGCGTTGGGTACGCTGTCTCGTTTAGCGTATTCGGTGCTCACTGCACGTCAGTTGCAACAATATAAACGTCACCTTGATGCTGAACGTTCAGACTCAGATGAATATTCCTTTCAGTGGATGATTTGGGTTGTCGTGATCACCGCTAGTTTTAATGTAATTGACCTTGTACGACTGAATCTTCAACCTTTTATTTCTGCGGATTTAAATGTATTTGGGCAGAGCGTCAATAATACGTTGTGGTTGGTTATGGTTATGTTTATTACCTATAAACTAAACTCACAACAAAGTGCACCGGCAATTGAAAATAGGTCAAATGATAAAGCGCAAGCCCGTAGCTCTGATAGCCACAGCACTGGAGATGAAGGCTTAAGTTGTGATAGAGCTCAAAGTGCAGAAAAGGAAGACGCTGCTCAGTTTCTAGTTATATTCAGTGCCTTAGAAGAGCAAATAAAAGAGGAGCAATGGTTTTTAATAGAAAGGCTCACACTAGCACAATTATCAGAATTTTCTGGTTTTCAGCAACGAGATATATCAAGAGCTATTAACCTAAATGCCAACAAGAGTTTTAATGAGTATATCAATACTCTACGAGTGGATTACGTTTGTCAGGCTATGAGGAACCACTCGCATAAATCAATTACTGAATTAACCTTTGATGCCGGATTTAGTTCAAAGGCCGCATTTAATCGAGCATTTAAACAAGTCACTAAGATGACACCCACACAATTCAAAAATATGCAGGCTGCATAGCCTAGGAATCAGGAGCAAGGGAAAGGAAAAGCAGGAGAAGGGGAATGAGAAAAGGGGAAACGGAAAGGAAATTCTTTCGCTTGTAAGGTTTCAAATCCTGTTTTGAGACGACTTGTTTTCTTAGCGTCATCATCATTGCACTATGTTTTTCTTTTTATGGTTTTTCCCTTTATGGCTGTTCCATTGATGCCGTTAACTACGCTTAACATTAAAAATATCGCTGCAACGCTACTTCACGCTCTTATCGTCACTATCACTGCATTCGTTGTTACGCCGAATATCGCCTGGTGCTCACAAAAGGTAGATGTAAATAAATGGGAAGAAGATATCGCAGCTTATGAAACCCAACTCAAACAGGGTCACCTTGACCTGTTTCACGCTTCTTCAGAAAAAGCGTTTGATCAAAAATTGAATCTACTGAGAAGCCAATTGCCGCGGCTATCCGACAACAAAATCTTAGTTGCCTTAATGCAGTTAACCAACACCATTGGGGACGGCCACACAGCATTTCCATTGTGGGGAGCACCACTACATAAGTTTCCATTTAAGTTTATAGCCGTAGATGGAAAATTTTATGTGAGTGAAACTACTGATGAAAATGCAGGCCTGCTTAAAGCGGAACTCTTGTCTATCAATGGAAAACCAGTTGATGCGATAGTAACAATGTTGTCTGAAGTAGTCCCGTTCGCAGAAAATCAATATTCAACATCAGTTCGTATTGCCCATTATTTGCCGGTAGCAGAAGTGCTAAACGGCCTTGGCATTGTTGATGATAAATATGTTGCTCAGTTTACTTTCTTCATTAATGGTGAAACCTCTACGGTGACATTAGAAGCATTAGAAACACAAACAATGAACTTGCAGCTATCGTTAGACCATTTCCACGCTAAGGCACCAATTAAGCCTATTGCTAGCCAAAAAAACCGGCAGTTCGCTTCTAGTAACAAGACTCGTATTAAAAACGGGAGAAAACACGAAATTAAACAGGCCACACAGTGGTTGTGGTTTACGCACGCTAAACAGAAAAATGCCGTCTACGTAAAGTTTGAACGCTATCCCGATATGAGCACCATGGATCACTTTGCTAAGGAGTTACTCCAATTTATTGACAACAACAAAAGCGAAAGTCTTATTATCGATTTAAGAAACAACTTTGGTGGTGACTTTTTTGTGGGGTTGAAGTTGGCCCAGTATTTAGTACTGGCTGATAGTTTACGCTGGCAAGATGGCATTTATGTATTAATCAATAATGTGACGTTTTCCGCGGCAATGAGCAACGCCGCACAGTATGCACGTTTGTTAAATGCCACATTGGTAGGAGAGCCCACCGGCGCAAAACCGAAAGGCTATCAAGACATGGGGCAATTTATATTGCCAAACTCAAAACGTGTGGTTTCATACTCAAAGCGATTTTACGATTTTTCTATAGGGCCTAAAAAAGGCACTGAAGCGTCAAATCAGTATACAGAACTGAAAAACGACGCTATTTATCCAGATAAGCTGATTTCACTGAGTATAGATGACTATATCACTAATACAGATAAGCAATTGCAGTGGGTGTTGGAGAGAGTTAAATGGAATTAAAAGTCTATCCTTGAAGAAACTTATCGTAGGTTTGTAATAAAACGGTAGATTAAGGGACTATATGGAAAACACATAATGAGATGATGTTGCCACAAGCGAATATTGGCTCACTTGGGGTAGTTTGCTTAGTCAAGCGTAAATCAAATAAAGAGAATATGTGATGATCAAATGGGAAGATTTAAATGTGTACCAAAAAACGGCATTTTGGCTTTTTATTGGTATTGTTGGGTGGTTTTCACCGGAAATAGCGTTGCTATTTCAGTTTGGGGGGATTGAAGTTGTATTTGCTTTTTTAGCTGTTTATACCATACCAATTATCAGACAAGTATGTACGGTTTTCGACAAGGCAAAATACAAAACTAAACAGGTAATAAGGTTGGCTTATTGCACTTATGAATCAAGTGCGTCAGCAAAACCAAGTGTCTTCTTTGTTCAGGCAACATTTTGTTCATTGGCGTTTTTTACCACCGGTTATATTGCGTTCTCCGCTTTTTTCTTAATGCCGAGTTTGGTGCTAAATGGAATGCTCATGTAGCTAATTCAACCAAATGCACGTTTATAATTTGCTATATGGTTCGATTAACCGTTAAGCTCTTATCAGTTGGAAGAGATAGAGTAATAAGGATAGTTTAATGAAAAATAGCATTATTCTCGCAATACTAGGTATAGCTATATTTGTAATTGGACTACTTGCCGGCGCTTCTTTGGGAATAGCTTCAGGTGCTAACTCTAATTCAACCGAGCTTTATAATAGTGCGCTTCAACTCTCTGCTACCTATCAGTTGATAGAAAACGGTGAAATCGGTAAAGCCAAGGAATTTATTTGTGATGCCGTTAAAGCGCGTATTCAGGTTTTGGATATTAGCCAGGTTCTTGTTAAGGAGCAACGTGCTGTGGAAATTGAAAACCTCAAACGAAACTTGGTTAACATCTTTGATGATTCGCATTTTAAGGCAGATGATTTGGAGAATTCCTGTCAGTTGGTTACCCGGTAGAAGATTTTACTTTTTTGAGTTAGAAATAATTAAATGAATAAAAAAATAGCGTCGTTTTTCATTATTTCATTGAGTATTTGCCATGTTGCGAACGCCAATGTTTCAGAGTCAGAGACACAAATTAGAGAGGTTGTCGAAAAATTCAGGGTGAGCATAATTAACAAAGATAAAGCGGTTTTTGAATCTTTGTTTTACAGCGAAAGCATTCCATTTATTGCTGTTTTTAGTGAAGAAATGTTAAAAGCTAAACGCGAAGAAAGAGCGGATTACCCAGCAACTGTCGACTTTGGAAAGTTCGGGCCACCGTCTAAAATGCTGTTAGGTAACGATGCTTTAGAAGAGAAAATTTGGAATGTTAATGTACAAACCGATGGTTATTTAGCAAGTGTACATTTTGATTACAGTGATCATGAAAACGGTAAAATGAGGGCAAAAGGCACAGAGTCTTGGAGCATGGTAAAGCATGGTGAAGACTGGAAAATCACCTCTATTTCATTCACTGTTACTCAGGTAAACCAATAAATGACTATTACAAAAGGCACATGTCAGCATTACCCAGTGCTAATCGAGATTTGGGAGGCTTCTGTACGCGCTACGCATCACTTTTTACCAGAAAAAAATATTCTAACGTTAAAGCCACTTATATTAGAACACTACTTTGATGCTGTTGAACTACGCTGTGCTTTTCTTGAAGATCAGCTTGTTGGTTTCATAGGTGTAGCAAACGAAAATATTGAAATGTTGTTCATTCACCCTAATTGGTTTAGACAAGGGATTGGTCAAGCGCTTATACAGTATGCATTAGATAATCTGTCGGCTTCAAAGGTTGATGTGAATGAACAGAACCCCAACGCAATTACTTTTTATGAGCGTCTTGGTTTTAAACGCGTAGGGCGTTCAGAGCGTGATGGTCAAGGGGAGCCTTTTCCTTTAATACATATGAGTCTTGATGTGTAGTATTTGATTCTTTTTCCATTTAAATCAAATCTTATAAATAAGATTGAAGCACAACCTAGCTAATGCATAATGGTTAGTAATTAATGTATTGATTTTCAGGGAATGATAATGGAAGCGCGTGTGAAGTGGTATAAAAATCCAGAGATGCTAGTTGCACTAAGTGCCTTATTTATTGGCTTAGTGACGGCAGTCATATCAATCTATTCTGCATACATCGACCGTGCTTATGCTAAAGCGTCAGTTTGGCCTCGTATTGAGATTTACAGAAGTTACGGCGAACAAAAGTTTAGTTACGGAGTCGCTAACAAGGGAACAGGGCCAGCAATATTTCATTACGCAAAAGTAAGCTATAACGACACCGTTATAAAAAGATGGTCAGAGCGAAAAGAGTTTCGACACATCGAACAATCCCATATCGGTAATATTACACTGCCCGCAGGGCAAAGTGTTTTGCCTGTGAACTACAAAGGCGAACATACTTCAGAGATCTTAGCCGCCGACCCCTACATGTATATTGAGTTGTGTTATTGCTCTATATATGACGATTGTTGGGTTGTTGATCGCAATAATAATCCCAAGTCTGTAGAAGCATGCTCAATTGACGAATCGCAAATGTTTTTACAGTAATTGGGTTAACCCAAGGCCGTATTAAAACATGCAAGGTATAGATAATTACGACGCGTTAAGGAAAAGAGAATGGACTTTTTACTCAATTTATTGATTTGGTTTGGCGTGGGTGTTTTCGTTATTTTTATCGTTGGGTTTATGGCTGCAGCGAAATTAAATAGTAAGCAAGATCAGAAAAACAAAAAGCCAGACTAAAAATTGGTATTACACTTTTAAATATTTTCACTTTTTTCACCCCTTTTCGATTTCTCCTGCGTTTAGTAGAAAAAACAGGAGAAATACCATGCACACTATCTCGCAATGTAGTTCTAACAATACCTTTGTTTTTCAGCGAATTGGGGGAGATACATTTAAGCGTGTATCCAATGCTGTTCTTCTGATTAGTGCGGGTGCATTTGTAACTATGTCGCTTTTTGTATTAATGGCTCAGCTCATCAAGCAAGATACTGTTACTTCAACAACACTGCCTACCGTGTTTATTGACCCTATAATATTTCAGCCCGAAGATGAAAAAACGATTACAAAAGAGAAGCTCAAGCCCATAGAACAGGTAATTAAAACGCCACCTGCAAAAGTAGATAAAATTGAGGTAGAACCCAACGATTCACAGACCAACTACACGTTTAATACGCACGTACCAAAGACAAAATTGAATATTGATATAAACATAAATTCAGCTCAGGGTAACATGCAAGCTACACCACAGTTTCGGGTTGACCCTACTTATCCTTCAGAGGCAAGTCGCGATGGCATTGAAGGATGGGTCAAACTGGGGTTTACTGTTACAGCGAGTGGCGCGGTAAGTGATATCACCGTACTTGATGCACAGCCGGCAAGAGTTTTTGATCGCGCAGCGCGCCGCGCACTTAAAAAATGGAAATACAAACCTCAGTTACTTGATGGCAAACCTGTTAGTCAAACCGGTATGGTTGTAGTATTGAATTTTAAGCTAGAGCAATCGAGCTAGAGCAATAAGGAATAGGCCTATGAGTATAGGCGCAAGCTTACAAGGTATGTTGCGGCGTTCGTTCTTCAGCAACGACAAGCATGACGCTAGTTCAACAATAAAAAGCTGTGAAAGTGGCGAACGCGCTAATAGCGGCACTGGTTTGAAGGGGCTAAGTGAGCGGTTGATGAGCCAGTACGCTGAAACTGGAAACCAACAAGCCTTGTCGTCGTTGTACGACTTGCACAGCAACAAGCTGTATTATTTTTTGTTATTGATGTCAGATGACCAAACTGCACAAGATATAACGCAGCGTACATGGATGACGGTTATTGAAAAGCGTAGTACGTTTGTAAATGACAATAACTTTCAGGCGTGGCTATTCACCATAGGGCGGCGAGCACTCATAGATGAGTTTAGACGAAATGCGAAAATTACCTATAGCTGTGAAGCAGTTGAAAATCACGTTGGAGATGCGCACAGTAGCAGTGTTAACCAGAGCACTCAATTGAGCCAGCACCTTGATAAAGATAAGTTTCAGCTAGCGATGCGCCAATTGCCATTTAAACAGCGAGAGACATTGTCACTGCAGCTCGAAGGCTTTTCACTAGAGCAGATTAGCGATATTTGTCATGTGCCGAAAGAAACGGTCAAAACCCGTTTGCGCTACGCCCGTGAGACTATAAAAACACTGATGGAGCGTAAGTAACATGTCTATGTCTGATAAAGAGCTACAGGAAGCCTATAGACGCAGTCAACAAGCGCATAATATTGACAGTGACGTCAAACAGCGTGTAATGCTTCACCACGGCCAACACACAGTTAAAATGTCGGGCTTTGGTCAGGTTTTTGTTCAACACTTCTCCCAAATTTTAGCTGCATTCAGTTCGTCGGGGTTTAAGTTGGGGGCCGTTGCATTTGCTCTATTGGTGACGTTTGGTATGTACAATGTTATTCGCTGGCAAGAAAACACGGCTCCCGCTTTGGCTACGAGTAATTTAGAAACAAATGTTAATGGTGCAGTAGTAGTCAACATTGTCGATTATCACGGCTTTGATGGTGAAGGTGAGTCATATCGAGACAATAATTACCGTACGCGTTTTAATGTCTACACACAAAACTATTACGCAAGCCAAGAACTGTCACAGGCGGTAAAGTTCCAACATGCGACACTATACGCCGACAATGGCAATTGGATGCTTGTTGATTGTGAACAGGCAAAACTTGTTGTGTCTCAAGCTTTGCTTGATTCCTTGAATACGCTAAATCGTATTCAAGGAGATATTAAGGTGGGAATGCAGGTGGCACTTGCTTTTGACGAGCAAGGTAAAATCTTGACTATCACCAGAGAGACCAAGCCATTGATGTGTTGATTAATGCGCTGATGTGCTTGAAATGTAATTGGATAGTCTTTCGCTTGGTTATTTTGAATTACATGTTACGTAATGATGATAGTTCGTTTTTATAGCCAGTGGCGTTGTAATTTGTCGAGTGAGTATTCATAAATCCATGCAAGTAGGGCACTTGTCTAATAGTGACGTTATCTCTATCTTTCAATGCCAACATGACTTCATCAACACAGAAATGCTGTTCTGACATTGGAAATATGAGATTAATAGGAAAGTGCGGTTGAATATGTAAAAAGTGCCGTATTTGTGAACTGTAATAACCACGCGCACTTACCACGCGTCCTAAATGTTGGCGGTCAGATATGTTCCATATTGCCGAGGCTCCAACACTAAAACCGATAAGGTTAATAGCAGTGGTTGCGTTTTGGACTCGTTCATACAAGTAGTCTGAATATTTAACAAGCGTGACTTGCTCAGAGAAATAAGAGTAAGCGGCTTGCTCATTTTGAAATTGCATGAATTCACCGTTGTAGGGGTCAACAATTTCCGTAGGCGTTGTAAATCTAGAGGTAAATTCTTCTAACGCCTCTGTTTTGCCAAAAATATCTGATACAACAATGTTCTGCATGGGGCTCTTCAAACAATATTATCGGGTAAGGATATTCTAAACGGGTAAGTCACATTTACGTTCACAGATAGTGATTAATAGAAGTATTAACGATGTACCATTTGAACGGTTATGACGAATTCAACTTCCCTAGAATTCGCCATATTGTCTGCTACTTCTCTGCCTTTGCCAAAGCGTCGGCAAGAAAGCCACCTTTCTCTAGTTTTGCTTTTAAGCGTCGTGCGTTGTCTTTCATGGTATTGAAGTCATGCTCGCTGAGTTCGGCGAGTTTATGAGGAAGCTCTTTAAGTGAAGAGAGTACGATCCCCACACCATTTGAGGCCACGAAATCCGCCATGGCGGCTTTATCCCAAATTATGATTGGCATTTCACAAAGTAGATAAAGTGACAGTTTGTGCGGGTTATTGTATTTAAGATATTGACCATTAGGGCAGTCACAAGAATCGAGGGAGTCTCCATACCACACAATACCGAAGTCACCATCGATGCGGTCGATAACTTCATCTGCGGGGAATTTTCCGATGTAGTTTAGCTTCGTGTCATCCGCGTTGTGTACTTTTTCAGGTTTAAACCCTACGCCGTATAGGTCGACGTGATAATTGCCTTTGTCTAATGTATCAAGATCATACAAAAACTGTTGCTTGCCGCCCATATTCCCTGCAAAGACTAAGCGAAGGTCTTGCATATCTACCGATTTTCTTTGTGCATCAAACTTAGGTTCATGCAAGTAATCAAAGGCTTCTAACGAAACCATATCAGCATTAATACCGTTTTCACTGAACCAACGCGCCATAGACGTATTATGAACAATAAGGGTTTCAGAGCGTGATAAGAGCGCAATCTCTGGTGTTGGATCTAAGTGTCGCTTTTTAAGTGAAGTTACGTCGTGCACTATGGTTACTAACTTACATTTTTTTAGACGAGCACCCCAAGCAGTGTAGCGATAAAACTTCTTAAAAGGATACTGCGTGCAAACCGTGCTGCCCTTTTTTAAACGTAGTAGGGCCCAGGTAACACCCAGTGCACTTAACGCTGTGCCAATAGGGCCGTTGGAAATCCATGTTTGTTTAAAGCCAATGTTTTTCCAACCGCTCTCTGCTAGAATAGTCTCGCAGTCCATTTTGGCTTTTCCGGCAGCGTCGAATTTAGACCGATAATTTCGCGCAATATAAACTTTTTCAGACATATTATTATTTTAATTCCTGTTTACATAACGTAAGTGCAGCTTCAATAGTGTCGTCCATGTCGTAGTACTTGTAATCGGCTAAGCGTCCGCCAAAGAGATACTTCTCCTTATTTTCCGGCTTATTTGCCAGTTCTTTGTACTGTGCCAATAAGCTATTGTTCACATCGTCATTTATAGGGTAGTAGGGTTCGTTGTCTTTGCTGAATTCGTGCGGATATTCTTTAGTTACGACGGTTTTCTCTTGCGTACCAAACTCAAAATGTTTGTGTTCAAGAATACGCGTGTAAGGTACATCCCGCTCTGTGTAATTAACTACTGCATTGCCTTGATAATTTTCTTCATCAAGTACTTCTGTTTCAAAATGTAGGCTTCGATATTCTAACTTGCCCAATTGAAACTCAAAGAACTCATCAATTTTGCCTGTGTACAACACCCGTTGTGCTAGCGCATCATAGATGTCTTTATCTTCGAAATAATTCACTCCCGTCTGTACTTCTATGCCTTCTAGCAGTGCATCGGTCAGTGCGTTATAGCCGCCAATAGGTATTCCTTGGTAAAGATCATTGAAGTAGTTATTGTCAAAGGTAAAGCGGAAGGGTAAACGCTTAATGATGAATGACGGGATCTGAGTGGCAGGGCGTCCCCACTGTTTTTCTGTGTAGCCTTTTATTAACGTCTCGTATAAGTCTTTACCACCTAGAAATAACGCTTGCTCTTCTAAGTTCTTGGGTTCGATATCCTTATATGGTGCACGCTGCTCTTCAATTTTGGCTTGTGCCTCTGATGGTGTTGTAACTCCCCATAACTGATAAAAGGTGTTCATGTTAAAAGGGAGGTTATATAACTTGCCGCGATAACGTGCGACCGGGGAATTAACATAATGGTTAAAATCAACAAACTGGTTCACATAATCCCACACCTCTTTATTGCTGGTGTGAAAAATATGTGCACCGTATTTGTGAACATTAATACCTTCGATATTCTCGCAATAGATGTTGCCACCTGTGTGGTGACGTTTATCAATAACCAACACCTTGTGGCCGGCTTTTGTGGCTTCGTGAGCAAATACAGCGCCGAATAATCCTGCGCCTACAATGAGATAGTCGTATTTTTTGTTATCCATGGTGTAACCTGTTTTTATGCAACTGAACACCTCTGGTCTCGCACAAGGCGTTGACCAGTTTATTTTTTACGTAATATCCGTATTACAGTGTTGTCAGTGTTAAGTACTAATAAATGCCGATTGTAGAAGAACTTTATTTCACCTAAAAGTTCAAATTGTATTTTTCTTATATTAGTTGGGTGATTGTTTTACGTATTGGGAGATTATTTATCAAGATCGTGTGCACGAAAGGCATTTGGTAATAACGTACCAATAGTGGTTTCGTGTGTCTCGCCGCTTTTACTGACCATGGTTACTGGCGTGTCGTCAGTGGCAAATTCCGCAATTTTTTGTCTACAACCACCACACGGAAAGCAAAAATCATCGTTAGGGCTTGCGATAACAATGTGGGAAATACGTTTGTGACCATGGGTCACCATATTCCCGATAGCAGTAGCTTCGGCACACTGACCGAGGGGAAAAGCGGCACTTTCTACATTGCAACCTGAAAAGATATCACCAGAAGGAGTAAGCAGTGCGGCACCTACCTTGAAATTAGAATACGGCGAATGAGAGTTTTTTTGCGCATCGAATGCAAGTTTTGACAGTTGTTCTAGGTTATTATTCTTCATAGCTACCTTTGTTTCCCGCCTAATACGCTTTACTTTTTTCATCAAATGCGAGAAGGTGACGGCAATCGCGCCGCAACAAGCGTATACTTTGTATTCAGGCGGTTTTTTCTTTGTTTATAGAATGCTTTTTTACCATGTGCAGAAACGTTAGTCTCATCTTTTTTTCTTTATTCGTTGCCATTTTAACCGGTTGTACTCAAACGCCGCCTATTTCAGAACGCCCTCAGATGGGCAATTTATTATTGGCTGAGCCTGCACCAATAAATCCCCGTTCTGAAATGGCCATAGCACGATACAATCAGGTGCTTAATAGCCCAGCGCTCTCCGATGAAGATAAAGCAGAGTTACACTTTCAGCGTGGTATGTTATACGACAGCGTGGGGTTAGCAGGCCTTGCACAATTTGATTATTCGCAGGCGTTAAATCTTAAGCCAGACTTAGCCGAAGCCTATAACTCTATTGGCATTCATTACATTCAGCAGAGTGACTTTATACAAGCCTATGATGCGTTTGACTCAACCCTTGAAATAAAGCCGGATTATGACTACGCGTTTTTGAATCGCGGTATCGCATTGTATTATGGTGGACGCGCTGAACTAGCAACGTCAGATTTAAATACCTTTTATCAAAAAGATGAGAGCGACCCTTTTAGAGCGCTATGGGCCTATTTTGCACATCATGACGTATCACAACAAGACGGTATGATTTACTTAGCTACAATACGCCCAACCTTAGATAGTAATCACTGGGCAACAAGTTTAGTCGACTTGTTTTTAGGCACTGTTAATGAAAATCAGGTACTTAACTCTTTATTAGAAGGGGTTCGAAGCCAGAAGGGGTTAACTGACCGTTTGTGTGAAGCATATTTTTACCTCGGTAAATATCATTCTCAAAATGGCAACAGTGGCATAGCATCAAATTACTTTAAATTGGCGCTAAGTACCAACGTGTTTGATTATGTCGAACATCGTTACGCAAGGCTTGAACTCAATCGCTTGCGCGATCAGGCAAGTAACTTTGTTGCTAGTGAAGAGTAATTAAATAGCGCTATGCGTGGTCTCATACTGGCAGTATTGGCACTACTCATTGTTGCCGGTGATAGCGGACGTTATGTTCCTCAACTGCTCAGAAATGCGTTGCACTCTGTTATTTGGGCTAGTCCATCAGAGAATGCTTCTGATAGTGAGACTAATTCAAATATACCTTCGTCAAATACAGCAAATGCCCGAGATACTTCTTACAATGAAGGGCTGAACAATGCCACTTTTGCTCTGCTATGGCATGCAGCTATACAAGGCAGTGAAGATGCACAAGCGCTATTACTTCAAGCTTTTGAAAGCGCTTTTCTGAAAAATTTCTCTTCTTCTGATGCAACCCAAGCTGACACACGTTATTGGCTTGAAAAGTTGGTTAAACTGGAAAATGCAGATGCAGCATGGCTGTTGTATCAAATGCAAGGCGAAGAGGGAACGTCAGAGCGCTTTATGTACCTTGCTGCTGTAGGCGGCGTTCCAGAAGCGCAATTTGCTTATGCTATGGCTACCGAATTACCTGAAACGCGAGAAAAGTGGTTAAACAAAGCAGCACAGCAGCAGTACGCGCCAGCACAGGCCGCGCTTGCCGACTGGTATTTGTTGCACGGAAAGCAACAACTCGCTAAACCACTGTTAGCTACAACAGCAACATTGGATATGCAAAGTGCCTTCAAATACGGTCGTTTGCTGTGGGATGAAGGTCAACACAACCAGGCCAAATCACATTTTGCTCATGCTGCTGAATTAGGCCATAAGCAAGCGAAGCGCGCTTTGGTTGCTATTAATAAATATACAGCACGTTCGCTAAAAAACGTTCCGCCCTATGACTGGGCGAAACATTCGATAAACGATAAAACTTGCCTACAGCGTATCCAGCCTTTTGCGACCAGTTTGGCCACAATTATCCATGCGGATACTATTTACCAGTCTTTTCTAGAAGATGAACGTCTTGAGGCATTGTCGCTATGCATTGCTCCGCCTATTTGGCTGGAAAACAAAGCCTTAACTTGTAATGCCGATTACAAGGGAAGAGGGGTTTTAGGGTGCGATGTAACGCCTCTTTCTAATATCGCTAAAACGCGCAAATTTAGTCACGCTGTGGTGATTGCAGAGCAAGGTAAAGCGAATGTGCAAAACGGTGTTATGTATTTGGATATTAGTGACGCATATTCCGTATTTGTGCACGAGTTAGCACATTTTGCAGGGTTTGCTGATGAGTACCCCATGAATAGAAGCATGGCGCGTCAGTTGTGCCAAGAAGATCAAATCGACAACTTTTCACCGCCGAACATCATTATCGACAGTGACTATTGGTATGCACCACATGAAACTGTGAATAATTGGCTGGATATCGATCCCGCCACCATCATTGCAAGGTCAAAAACCTGTGAGTTGGTTGGAAAGCGCAGTTATAAGCCGAGTCGTCGCATCACGTTTATGGAGCACCATGACAGCGGTGTTATTCCACCGCTATACTTAGTGCTGTGGCAACAGCAGTTAACCAAGCAAAATGCACAACGCCCAATTTCAATGAACTTCTTTCAGGCATTTCACAAAAGTGGCAATCAAAAAGAGGCTGCACATTGGCTAGCGCAGTACGAGGCCTATATCACAAAGTGATCGTACTTAGCGTACTTGTATTTAGAGTACTTAGTGGATTTATCTTTTACACAGTACGTTTTATGCAAAACCTCTTATGCTTCTTATACCTCTTTTAATGTGTGTTTTAGTTCATTCACCCACATAGACGTTGCACCGCAAATCGCCACAGGCATTACAATAAAGTTAACAATGGGAATAAGCGAAAAAACATTAACCATAATACCAAATGTCATCGCTTTACCTTTATGGGTTTCAAGGTGACGACGCATACGCGTGAAATCAACTTTATGATTGTCGTAAGGGTAATCACAGTACTGTATAGCCATCATCCAAGCGTTAAATAAAAACCACAACACTTGCCCTATTACTGGAAGTAAAAAAACAAAAGTAAGAAACCTATTGCGCGAGGTAAATACCACGCGAATTTCGTCAATTCACGTCCAATAGTGCGAGGTATATCTTTAATTAGTGCAAATACGCCTTCGTCACCTAAATCTTGGCCGGTTAAGTGCCGTTCTACTTTTTCTGCAAGTACGCCGTTAAATGGCGCTGCAATCCAGTTGGCCAAGGTACCAAAAATTAGGGCAAATATAAGTAGCACACTAATAACTGCTAAAGGCCACAAGAAAAAACTGACAGCCGTTTTAAACCAACCCAGCCATTCGGGCACTAAATCGATGACATAAGTGATACCCACTTCAATCTGACCAAATAAAAAGTAAAATGCAACGGCAAATAAAAGAAGGTTGATACATAGCGGAACAAAAACAAAGCGCTTTAAGCCTTTCGTTTTTATCAAAGAAAAACCTTCAAAAAAATAATGTACTCCACCAGAACCCATTGGTACTCCTTGCATGGTAAATCAATTTAACTACTTATATACGCCCATCGCTCTAGTCGTAAAAGTCAGTTATTCAATATTGTCTATTATGTTAATAGTCGCGTTTTTTATGTCTTTTCTATGCTATTTAAAAGCTTGTTGAACGGCCATTGTACGTTGGCTGTGTACGCTACCAAAATGGCAATTGTTACAAGCTGTTAGATTTGATAGAGTCGTTTCATAATAACAAAAAACGCATTCCCGTGATGGCATCTAATTCTAAACGGCATTATTTAATTGCTAATTTTTGTCGCGCTACCTTATTAGTGCGCGGCTTTGTCGTGGTCATTACTTCGCGTGCTACCTCAGGAGAGGTCAGCTTTTGAGACTAAAGAAAATTAAGCTAGCGGGTTTCAAGTCTTTTGTTGAACCTACCACAATTCCATTTCCTGGTGAAATGACTGCCATTGTGGGGCCTAATGGTTGCGGTAAGTCTAATGTTATCGATGCCGTTCGCTGGGTACTGGGTGAAAGCTCGGCGAAGAACCTTCGTGGTGATGCAATGACCGATGTTATTTTTAATGGTTCTTCATCGCGTAAACCCGTTGGCCAATGCAGTGTTGAACTGGTTTTTGACAATAGTGCTGGGCGTATTGTTGGCGAATATGCTAACTATAACGAATTGTCGGTGAAACGCCTTGTTACCCGAGATGCTCAGTCTCACTACTTTTTAAATGGTACTAAATGCCGTCGTCGTGATATTACGGATTTGTTTTTGGGAACGGGGTTGGGCCCTCGTTCATACGCTATTATCGAACAAGGCATGATTTCACGGCTTATTGAGTCGAAACCACAAGAGTTGCGTGTTTTTATTGAAGAAGCGGCGGGCATTTCTAAATATAAAGAGCGCCGCAGAGAAACCGAGAATCGCATCAAGCACACTCAGGATAATTTAGAGCGCTTAAACGATGTACGCGACGAACTCGGTAAACAAATTGAGAAACTACAACGGCAAGCTGCAGCTGCTACGCGTTATAAAACGTTGCGAGCTCATGCGCGAGAGCTCAAAAGTCAATTAGCGGCAATTCGGTTTTTTAAAAAATAGCGACCACATCGACACCCTTCAAAAGCAGCAACAGGTATTACAGCTTGAGATGGATGACTTAGTTGCCAGAATGCATGGTGACGAAGCAGGGCTAGAATCTTATAAAACGAAGCAAGTAGCTACAAAGCAATTAATTGACGACCTCCAACAACAAATTTTCACTACCAGCAATGCTATTACGCGCTTGGAACAAAATGCACTGCATGCCAAGCAGCGAAAAGCGCAGGTAGAATTAGAGTTGTCGCGTTTAAATGAACAACAGTCATTGCTTGATGACTCGATGCGTGAAGCAGAGGACGCTCTGACTACCTCGCAAGAGGCGCTTAAACGAATTGAGCCTGAAGCTGAGCTAAAAGAAGCGGAATTAGCTCATGCGAAAGAACGTTTTGAAGATGCAGAACAAGCTTTACGGGATTTTAATGCCCAAGCGCGGGAACAAGAACAAGCTTTCAATCGTTTGA
Organism: Alteromonas sp. KUL42; assembly: GCF_006538325.1. Lineage (GTDB taxonomy): Bacteria > Pseudomonadota > Gammaproteobacteria > Enterobacterales > Alteromonadaceae > Alteromonas. The sequence goes on along the minus strand of NZ_BJKK01000004.1, from coordinate 146,031 downwards.
AACAAAATATCCAGCAAAGCCATAGTCAAATCCAATCCACCATGAGTATGCAATTGCGTACCACCCAACGTATTAGTGAATTAAACGAAGAGCTAAAGGCCCTAGACGAAGAAGATTTTGCTGCTCAAATGGCTGTGGTTGGGGGGCAGTTGGAAGAAATAGATGAAATTATTGACACCCACAATGAAGCACTTTTACAGATACAAGAAAAAACAAACGCTTATCAGGATGAGGCAAAAGAGTTAGCGCAAACGCAGCGTCTTACTCTTGGAGAATTACAAACTGCACAGTCAACAAAAAGTGCGCTAGAAGCGCTTCAGTTTGATGCGTCTTCTAATGATGGCGAAACCATCGAAGGGCTAACGAAATTATGGCAAGGTTTAACTGCGCCTGTTGGCCTAGAAAAGTGCGTCGAAGCCGTGCTTGTGCATTTAAAACAGCCAGCGGTTAGTGATAGCCATAACATTACAGGGTTGCTTGCCAACGTCGAACAACTGCCCAATGGTGTAAAAGTGTTTTCCGATGAGGCATTTGTAACTCAGGCTAATGCTCACACACTGGCTCATGCATTACTGGCGTTTAATGACAAAGTGCCCGCTTTTTTCGGGGAAATTGCATTGTGCGATAGCGACGAAGCACTTCACTTACTTGTTCAAAACATTACGAATGACAATGGAAGTGAGCTCCCAATCGGTTGCAACAGTGCAATATCTCCCAGTGGACTTTGGGCAAGTGGCAGTTGGATAGTTAAAGCAGGTGAATCTAATGACGGAGTATTGCAGCGAGCGAATAAAATAGCGGCATTGACCGAACAATGTAATGCGCTAGATGAGAAAAGTCGGGAAATAGAAGAAGAAATACAGCGTGTTGAAGAGAAGCTTCAACAGAGTCAATTTGCGTTGCAACAAGCAAAAATAGCATTGCAAAATGATGAAAACAAAGCTGTACAGTGGCGTAGCCAGTTGTCACTGCTTACAATGCAGCAACAACAACAGGCAAAGCGCACAGAAAAGCTAGTTGAAGAACTAGAGAAGCAGCAGCACATCTTAAGTGAAGAAGAAGCACAGTTAGAAGCGTTATCCGAACAATTAGCTGTACAAGAAGCGCAAATAATGGAGCACGAAGTTCACATAGAGGAAGTTAATACGCAGCGTGAATTTAATGAGCGCAGTGTTACCGAACTACGTGCCTTGGTTGAATCGTTGACATCTCAAAACCATGAATTGGCATTAAAAAAACAGCAGCTTGAAAATCACCAGAATTTGTATTCACAGCAAATTACCCGCAATAAAGAACAGCAACATGATTTCGCTAACAACAAGTCGCGTTTGCAACAAGAATTAAATCAACTTACTGCACCGCAAGAGATGCAAGATGCTGAACTTCAAGCGTTACTTGAAACAAAAGCAACACAGGAACAACAGCGAACAGAACAACAAACTACGTTGGATGATGTCGAGCAGTGGATCCGTGAAGCAGAAAAAGGCCATCAGTCTCTCAATAAAGATATTCAAAGCCGTCAAACTCAAATTGATAAACTGAATATTGATATAGAAGGGTATCGCGTTCGCGCTAATACAATCTTAGAGCAGCTCGACGATACGCAAATGTCATTGAAGAGCATATTAGAAACGTTACCTGAACAGGCAGAAGAAAAGCAATGGCAGGATGATCTTGAAAAGACCCAAGCCAGCTTACAGCGTTTAGGTGCGGTGAACTTGGCTGCCGTTGAAGAATTTGAAACTCAATCAGAGCGAAAGTCACACCTAGATACACAGCATAATGATTTAACCGAAGCACTTGAGACATTGCAAAGTGCCATTCGAAAAATTGATAAAGAAACCCGAACCCGATTCTCTAGTACGTTCGAGCAAGTGAATGAAGATTTAAAAATGTTATTCCCAAAAGTGTTTGGTGGGGGCTCTGCTTACCTAGCATTGACGGATGATGACTTGCTTGAAACGGGTGTGACGATTATGGCGAGACCACCTGGTAAGAAAAATAGCACTATCCACCTTTTAAGCGGTGGAGAAAAAGCGCTAACCGCTTTATCATTAGTGTTTGCTATTTTTAGGTTAAATCCAGCACCGTTTTGTCTTTTAGATGAAGTTGATGCGCCATTAGATGACGCAAACGTGGGTCGTTTTTGTAACTTGGTTTCAGAAATGTCACAAACTGTGCAATTTATTTATATCACCCACAATAAGATAGCGATGGAAATGGCTAGTCACCTAACTGGCGTTACCATGGCAGAGCCAGGTGTATCTCGTATGGTTGCTGTGGACGTCGATGAGGCTGTTGCCTTCGCAGAAGCATAACAAAGGGCGAAAGAACTAAATGGAAGATGAATTACGTCTATTTTTACTCCTTGGCGGTACTGTGTTTATCATTGCTGTACTGTCACATGGAATTTGGAAAATTAGGAAAAACACAAAGCAAGACGAAAAACCGCGTATAACCCCAAGGCAGTGGAGCGAAGATACACTTGACGACGATGCGCTTGAGGAGGACTTGTCAAAAGATTCTCATGGCTTTGATGATTTAGGTATTGGCGCTGTACGGGTAGTAGAGACAGCAGACCGTGAAAACGAACAAGCTGACGAAAGCAAACCAGCCGGTAATTATGAAACAGCCGGTAATGTAGAACACACAAGCACAACTGGTTTACAACGCGATAATCAAGAGACATCAGAGGATTCACTTGATAATTCTAACAGTGGACAATCTACAATAACTGATAAAGATGACACTGAAGAAGGTAGTAAGCAAAAGACCAGCGAGCCGCCTCCACAGCCTAAGCCAAAACTATATGGCTCTGTTGTTTCTAATCCAAAGCCTCATATGGCAGGTAATGTGCGCGGTTCATTTGATTCGATTGGTGGTGCGACAAGTTCGGCTCAAGGCAATGTCGCGCAGTTTCCAGAGCCTCCCGGCTTTCTACTTAAAGAAGGTGCTTCTGAACAAATAGAAAGTGTAAAAATTGATGAAGGCTCAGGTACGAAGCGTGAACCTGTGTTTGATGAGACGGAAGATTCAAGTGTTAAACACGATGAAAAATTAGCTCAGGAAGTTTCAGACTTTAGTCTAGATGCTCCAAAGACACCACACGAACTAACGGGTGAGAACCAAGAGCAATCTGATCAGAACAAGCGTTTTTCTCGTCACAAACGAAGTCGAACACCTATTCGCAAGCGCGAAGAACCTAATTTTGGTGATGATCAAATGCGCATTGATTTCGATGAGAGTCATGGTGCTGGCAACTACACTGAAGAAGCATTTAGTGCTAACGATGATGCGCAAGCAGAAACTTCTTCAAGTTCTGCTTCGTCTTCATCACAAAAAGGAAGTGCTGAGCAAGAGGTATTGGTATTAAATGTGCGTGCGCCAGCGGACGAGCCCATATCAGGTGCAGCGTTACTGCCTATGCTATTGACGTTGGGCTTTAAGTTTGGCGATCAAGACATTTTCCATCGCCACGTTAATTCAAACGGTAAAGGCCCGGTGCTGTTTAGTTTAGCGAACATGTTTAAACCAGGTGTGTTTGATATCGACAACTTAGAGACGTTTGAAACACAAGGCGTATCGTTGTTTATGATTTTACCTATTGAGGGCGATCCTCATCAGGTATTTAATATGATGCATAACGCAGCGCGTAAAATTGCTGATGAATTTGGTGCACAAGTGCTCGATGGACGTCGTAGTGTACTAACAAAACAAGGGTTACAGCAATACGTAGAAAAGATCCGTGAATTTGAACGCAAGCGTATGATCCCACGAAATTAACAGTTGAGTTTTGCGCGGTGTTGTAGCATATGTCAGCAGTGCTAAGCATAACGACAGAAAAACAACTTACAACAAGGGCTTGGTGATATCCAAGTCCTTTTTATTTAATAGTCAAAATGTGCTCCTTTTTAAGTGAAGCCATTGAGATATCTTCTTTAATTTTATAATGGCGTGAAAGTAACTCCATGTCTGAAAATCTAGAAAAAGCGAAACAAGACGTAGCAGCTCTGCGTCGCACACTAAACGAGTATAACTATCAATACTATGTACTAGACGATCCTTCAGTGCCTGACGCGGTATATGACAGAGATATGCAAGCCTTGATAGCACTTGAGAAGCAATATCCAGAGCTGTATAGCGATAACTCACCCAGTCAGAAAGTGGGTGGGAAAGCCTTGGTAGCCTTTGAACAAGTGACGCACGATGTTCCAATGTTGTCGTTAGATAACGCCTTCGATGAGGCATCGCTATTGGCGTTTGAAAAGCGACTTAAAGACAGACTAAAAGACGGGGCGCCTCTGACATTTGCGTGTGAGCCCAAATTGGACGGGTTAGCTGTTAGTATTTTGTATGAAAACGGTGAGTTGGTGCGCGCTGCAACACGCGGTGACGGTCAAGTTGGTGAAAATATCACCGCAAATGTGCGTACCATTTCAAATGTGCCACTGGCGCTTAGGGGCGACAACTATCCGCAACGCGTGGAAGTACGCGGCGAAGTATTTATGCCTAGAGAGGGCTTTGAAAAGCTTAATACTGCTCAGCGAGAAAGTGGTGGTAAGGTATTCGCTAATCCCCGTAATGCCGCCGCTGGCAGTTTGCGTCAGCTTGACTCTAAGATTACCGCGAAACGACCACTGATGTTCTATGCGTATTCATTGGGCGTGGTGCAACCAGAGAGTTTCGTCTTGCCCACCACACACATAGAGCGTTTACGGTTACTCGGTGAATGGGGGCTGCCGCTTTGCCCTGAAATAGATACCGCAGAAGGTGGCGAAGGGTGTTTGACCTATTACAACCGCATTCTTAATGTACGTGACAACCTTCCATACGATATCGATGGCGTAGTATTTAAAGTTAATCAGGTCGAGTTACAACAGGCTTTGGGGTTCGTTGCCCGCGCACCGCGTTGGGCAATTGCTCAGAAATTTCCTGCTCAAGAAGAAGTCACTCAACTGTTGGACGTTGAATTTCAAGTAGGTCGTACCGGCGCAATTACGCCTGTAGCGCGTCTTGAGCCTGTTTTTGTAGGTGGCGTGACGGTATCTAATGCAACACTGCACAATCAAGATGAAATCACTCGCTTAGGGGTGAAAGTGGGTGACACAGTTGTTATCCGTCGAGCGGGTGACGTTATCCCGCAGGTGGTGTCGGTAGTCGAAGCGAATCGCAGTGGTAATGAGACTGACATTGTATTCCCAAGTCATTGCCCTGTGTGTGATTCTCACATAGAAAAACTGGAAGATGAAGCAGTTGCCCGTTGTACTGGTGGCCTTATTTGTGCTGCACAGCGCAAACAAGCGCTTAAGCACTTCGCATCACGTAAAGCCTTTGATATTGATGGGCTAGGGGATAAGCTAGTTGATCAACTTGTTGATGCTGATTTAGTGCATAGTCCAGCAGATTTCTTTACATTAAACATTGGCGACTTAGTTGGCCTTGAGCGTATGGCAGAAAAATCTGCCAGCAAGTTAGTAGATGCGCTAGAGAAAGCAAAAACGACGACGCTAGCAAAGTTTTTATATGCGCTAGGTATTCGCGAAGTCGGTGAAGCCACAGCAGCAAACCTTGCCTTACATTTTGAAACCCTAGAGGCAATACGCGAAGCTTCCGTTGAAACACTCATTGAAGTTCAAGACGTAGGAGAAGTGGTAGCTGCGCACATTGCTAATTTCTTTAGTGAAAGCCACAACACTGATGTTATTGATGCCTTATTGCGTGAGGGTATTAACTGGCCTGCTATTGAAAAGCGCGATTCAGAGGCGCTACCTCTTGACGGTAAAACCTGCGTTATTACAGGAACACTCAATGAAATGGGTCGCAATGATGCAAAGATGCGCTTACAAATGTTAGGTGCAAAGGTTGCGGGATCAGTGAGTAAGAACACCGATTTTCTGGTGGCCGGCGAAAAGGCGGGGTCTAAACTAACCAAAGCACAAGAGCTTGATGTTGCGGTGTGGGATGAAGCCGCTTTACTTGCGTTCTTATTAGAGCACGAGAAATAAACGAATTTAGCGCTGCCTAGCGCTAAATAATGAACGTGCCGTAACCAATTATTGGTGCGGAGCGTTTTTGCATAAAAGCTTTTTGACCTAAGCGCTTCACGTGTAAAAGAACCGCTTAGCGAAAGTGTTATTTTGCGGTAGTTCTATGGAGTCTCAACTCCTTTCTGCGTTGCCACGCTTTTTTGACTTGTAAGCGCCAAATCCAATTCAACGAAAAATAGCCCGCTAAGCCAAATACCACTGAACATATTCCACATCCAACCAAAAATGCTGGGCCTATGGTATTGATACTTTCAACTACCCACTGCCAGCTAAATTGAAATTCAAAATGTTCAGGTTTAGTCCCAAGTACAGTAGTACCTACCTTGTATGCTCCATAAAATATTGGCGGAATAGTAAATGGGTTCGTGATCCAAACCGTGGCAATTGAAAGCGGTAGGTTTACTCGACAGGGTATAGCAATACCCGCTGAAAGCCACATCTGAAAAGGAACGGGCCAAAATGCAAAGAACAAGCCTATACCAAATGCGCCCGCAGCTGAGCGACGATTGAGATGCCATAAATTAGGCTCGTGAAGAAGGGTACCAAAAATTTTAAGGGCTTTGTTCTGCTTAATACTTTGATGATCTGGCAAAAATCGTCGAATAAATTTTTTAGGCATAAATCTCGATGCATCTCGAAAAAAAAATCAAAAAAGACAAAGCCGTTTACCGTCAATGGATAACGAATTGCTGTCCTTACGCTGTCATAGATCTTGTAACAACATGACAAATCGTATCACAATTTGGTCGAGTTGTTTCTGTATTGGTGCGTTAAGTGCCGTATTTTGGTCTCAAATGCCAAGTATTCCCAGTCTTTACGTATTGCTGTCAATTGAGATAGTTACCGGTGGCATTATTGCACTACATTCCCTTAACAACCTACAGGAACCTTCACGAAATGTCGCGGAGCCGTACCCTGATATAACAGTAAATTGCGGCGTAGCAGTAAATGGCGTTGTTGCGGGTATACTATGGCTGGCGAGTGTAGGGCATTTTTACTATGCTTGGCAACTGCCAGAAAATAAAATTCAACAAGATGTCATAATTTCTGCGCAAGTACTAAGCGGCGGTTGTGTTTCAGCAGCGCAAAATGGTTCAAAAGTGCAGGAACAGGGCGTACCACCAATTTATCGATATGTGGTAAAGGTGTCACGTATCGATAATGTAAAAGCCCGTGATCTAGTTTTTGAGCACCCACTTCCATCGTTCGTCGACTTCTCAAGTAGTTTTACGGTACAACTTTCCCATATGCCCACTGGCTATAGCGCCAAGAAAGAACCCACTGGACCGCATTTAATTTCAGACACTTCCGCAATATTAACGTGCTTACATAACGGTGACTCTTTCCAAGCAGTAGTCAAAATGAAGCCCGCTTATGGCGTTATTAACCCGACAGGGTTTAACCGACAGCAGTACCTTGCTAGTAAGGCCATTCATGCAACAGGCTATATAAAACATGTGATGGTTGACAAAATTATCCATCAACACACGCCCCGATACGTTTTCTCCCAACAATTGTTGCAAGTAGGGCTACAAAATAACCGTTGGTGGAGTGCTTTGTTATTGGGTGATAGATCGCGTTTAACACCTGATGATTGGGCATTGTTACAACAAACTGGTACAGGGCACCTATTCAGCATCTCAGGTATGCATCTTAGCATTGTGGCAGGCATAACCTTCTTGGTGTTGGGAGCCGTTATATTTCTGGTCAGTGCGCTTTTTGGCGCTTTTCAACACAATTGGCCGCATAGGGTAATGCTTGAGGTAAGCTCTTCAAATTATAAACTAGTTAGCGGAATAAGATTTTGCAGTGCTGCGCCTATTCGATTTAGTATTTTTAGTGGTGTACTGTTGGTTTCGGCTTTGTACACCATGCTAAGTGGTATGGCGTTGCCTGTATTACGTGCTTTTGTTTTATTGTGTATTGCCTTTATTTTTTCTATATCAAGTAGCGTTGCTCGCCCCATTCATATCGCTATCTTAATGCTGATGGTGTCGCTGTGCTTGTTTCCTCTAGGAATATTGAGTGCAAGTTTCTATTTGAGTATTGGTGCTGTTTTAGTTATTTGGTTTAGTGTCAATCGATTTCAATTAAATAATAAGTCATGGTGGCGCACAGCGTTTCAACTTCAATGCATACTTTGTGTTGCTACCTTACCACTTACTATGTTGTGGTTTGAACATATAAGTGTCATAAGCTTAGTAGCGAATATTGTCGCGGTCCCCTTTATCTCTCTCATTTTGCCAATTAGCCTTATTGCACTATTGATCTTGGTTCAATTTCCGCCGTCTTCATGGATGAATAGTATTGCACATACCATATTAGAATTTTGTGATGCGTCATTAACGTGGCTGATTGAACTCTTGAACGGTTTGGTTTTACACGCGGCCAGATATTATGTTGCAAGTGTCAGTCAACCAGTTGATACCTCCTTAGTAGTGTATTTATTTCTCGCTATATTTTTAGTTTTTCTTCCGACGTGGCGCTTTAAATCAACTTGCGTTGTTTTATTGATATTGCCTTTTTTCAGTTCATTTATTCCCTCAAATGACACATATTGGCATATTCATATTTTAGATGCAGGGCAAGCAAGTGCAGCGATAATAACAAAAGGCAGTAATGCCATAGTTATTGATTCAGGTGCGCGGTTTAATGATGTCGCACGCACTGCAGAAAGTGACATTTTATCTCTGTTAAAGAAACACAATGTTAGCCGTGTAGATATTGTAATCCATACCCATGGCGATAACGATCATGCAGGGGGTAAAACCGCGCTCAAACAATTTAAAGTATCTCAAAATGCAGTATTTTTATCTCCTGTACAAGGATGTGAACGTGGCAAGATGTTGGTGTGGGAAGGCTTAGAGCTTGCGTTTTTTTGGCCCCTCGCAGGAAACCGGGAAGACTCAAACGCGCAGTCTTGCGTGGTAAAAATAACCGATGGAACCACGTCAATTCTATTTTCAGGTGATATAGAAAAAGAAAGTGAGTACACATTGTTATACGCACAGCAAGACGACCCATTTACGTCATTGCAATCCAGTATACTTGTAGCACCTCATCACGGTAGTAAAACCTCTTCAACCGAGGCGTTTATCAAGGCGGTAAACCCTGATTCAGTTATCTATTCTCAAGGCTTTGCCAATCGCTGGTCGTTTCCATCAAAGTCAGTTTTTGATCGTTATAAAGCACTTGGAATAAAACAGTACCTCACCAGTTATCATGGCTACGTTAATGTGGCAATTGATACATCGCATTCTTGTAATGAAGTAGGTCGAATGAGTGACATTGAAAATCAATGCAGTAATGCTTTCCAGATTTCTACTTCACGATTACATCACAAACGAAGGTGGTATTTACCGAGTTATTGGCCAGGCCATCTTTAAAGTGGGGGCTGCGGCTTATTGATCTTTACATCGCGATTAAGTAGCGAGGCGTTTTCCGTTTGGACAGAGGTGAAAGCACTTAACGCAGACATTGATATGTTGTGTGTACAGATTAGAAATAAACGATGAAACATTGAGCATTTTTTCACTATATTAGTGAAATACATTAATTACGAGTACACTATTGGAAACAGTCGTTTCGCTCATCAATAGCCTTGTGTAAGGTGTTTCAATATAGAGTTGGTAAACGAGTATCGCGCTCACTCAAGTCATTATAAGTAAAAGCGAGCAATACCGCTTAATGACATAGCGCAATAGTACTAAACAGGTTAGAAAACTACATGCAGCAACCCGAAAATTCGGACTTCCAAATTAAGCGTTTTCTTGAATATTTGAAAGCGTATAAAATGCCGTTCGTCTTTGCCATTATTGGAATGATTGGCTACTCCGCCGTAGACACTTTCGTGTTTGCCCAGTTACAACCCATGATTGATGAATCACTAGGGAAAAATGATCACGATTATTTGCGCTTGGCCGCTTATGCCATAGTGCCGCTATTTTTGTTACGTGGTTTTTTTAATTTTTTAGGTAGTTACACACTAAGTTGGATTGGTGCTCAAGTGGTTATGCGGATGCGTCAGCAACTATTCGACAAATATATTCACTTACCAGTTCAGTTTCACGACAATCATGCAGTTGGTGGCTTAATTAGTAAAGTTACCTACGATACTGAGCAAGTTGCCAATGCTTCGGGCAAAGCACTCCTAACACTGGTACGAGAAGGCGCATTAGTTATTGGATTATTGTGTGTCATGTTCTATTACTCGTGGCAATTGTCACTCATTTTCTTACTGATAGGGCCTTTAGTGGCGATAATCGTGTCTTTTGTGAGCAAGCGCTTTCGGGTTGTTAGCAAAAATATTCAGCAATCTATGGGCAACTTGACGTCGTCGGTAGAGCAGGCGGTTAAAGGGCACAAAGTAGTGATCATGTTTGGTGGGCAAGAGATTGAGCGCGAGCGTTTCAATCAGAAGAATAACCACAATAGACAGCAAACCATGAAACTCAATGTCACCCAAATATTGAGCGTGTCTTCCATACAGGTTATTGCGTCTATTGCACTTGCTGTTGTGTTGTTCATAGCTAGCACACCCGGAATGCTAGAAAAGCTCACCGCTGGGGTATTTATCAACGTGGTATTTTGTATGGTAATGCTGTTAAAGCCACTGAAGCAGTTGACCACCATAAATAATCAGTTCCAGCGCGGTATGGCAGCGTGTGCGAGTATTTTTGAAATACTTGATGAGCAAGATGAAGCGGATAACGGCAAAATTAACATAGAGCGTGCTAAAGGCAAGATTGTCTTTGATGACGTGACGTTCGCATATCCCGGTAAAGAGCGTCCTGCGTTAACGAATGTTTCCTTTACTGCGTATCCTGGACAGTCAATTGCACTAGTTGGGCGTTCTGGCAGTGGTAAGTCCACAATATCTTCGTTGTTAACCCGTTTTTATACACCACAGCAGGGTGAAATAAGACTAGACGACAACCCGCTAACCGATATCGACTTAAAGTCCCTACGTGCGCAGTTTGCGGTAGTGTCACAAAATGTCACACTGTTTAACGACACCATCGCCAACAATATTGCCTATGGTGCGAAGCAAAACGTATCGCGAGAAGAAATTGTGAATGCCGCTAAGATGGCCCACGTGGAAGAATTTTTAGCGAATTTACCTGAAGGGCTTGATACGATTATTGGCGAGAATGGATTAATGCTTTCCGGAGGGCAAAGACAGCGTATTGCCATCGCGCGAGCCATTCTTGCACAAGCGCCTATACTTATTCTCGACGAGGCGACGTCAGCCTTGGACACAGAATCAGAGCGTTTAATTCAAGATGCGTTGGAAACGTTACAGAAACGCTGTACGAGTATTGTTGTTGCCCATAGGTTGTCTACTATTGAGAATGCAGATTGTATTATGGTGGTAGAGCAAGGGCATATTATTGAACAAGGGAAGCATGACGAACTACTATCGAAAAAAGGCCACTATGCACAACTTCACGCCCTACAATTTGGTGAAAGTAAGTGAGTCAAAAAGCAAAACCGACAATACATGATAGTTGGTATAAAGGGCATCCATTGGTTTGGTTTCTGTCGCCGTTTTCGCTGTTGTTTTTTGTTGTATCCGCATTGCGCAGGCTGTTTTTCAAAATAGGTCTTAAACGCGTTCATAGCGTCAATGTTCCTGTTATTGTCGTCGGGAATATTACCGTTGGTGGTAATGGTAAAACACCTGTAGTGTTAGCATTGGCAGAGTACTACAGTCGCCTTGGCGTGAAAGTAGGTATCTTAAGTCGTGGATATGGAGGTAACGCGTCTATTTATCCACGCGTGGTAAGTGCTACTGACAATGCTGAAGAAGTAGGAGATGAGCCTTTACTGTTGGCCACGCGAAGCAAATGTAGTGTGGTGATCGACCCCATACGCGCTCGTGGTGCTTCCTATTTGGCTGAAACGCTACAGTGTGAACTCATTATTTGTGATGACGGCTTACAACACTACGCATTGCATCGCGATGTTGAAGTTGTTGTGATGGATAATCGAAAGGTTGGCAGTGGCTTTCTTCTGCCTATGGGGCCGCTACGAGAGGGCATGTGGCGTTTATCCCATGTAGACGCCATCATACACAACAGTGATACTATGCCGACCTTTGACAATGCAGTGGCACCTCAGTTTTTAATGTCTCTGGCTGCGAGTGAGTTTGTATCGTTAGTCGACTCGAGTAGAACCGCATCTGTTGAAAGCATTAATGAACAACCATGTAAGGCATTGGCGGGCATAGGTTCACCACAGCGTTTCTTTAATCAATTGACCAAAATGGGCATAACTTTAAATGACGAGGTGGCATTGCCAGATCATCACGCGTTTAGCGAGAAGGATATACCATCTGGTAGAGTATTGATGACTGAAAAGGATGCAGTAAAGGCAAGAAAACTTGCTCATGAAGATTGTTGGTATTTGCCCGTTTCAGCAACTATTTCATCAGATTTCTACAACTTAATTAATGCTAAACTGGTAAAGCGTGGTTTGGCGATAGAACAAGACCAATAGGATTTTAAAATGGCATTTGATAAGAAGCTTTTGGACGTGTTAGCGTGCCCTGTTTGCAAAGGCAAGTTGGTGTTAACAAATGACAATTCACAGTTGGTGTGTCGATTTGACCGTCTAGCCTATGACATCAAAGAGGGTATTCCTGTGTTAATTGAAAGCAAGGCGACAGCCTTGTCTTTAGATGATGTCGACGCAACAAGATAGGGCAACTTATGTCATTTACAGTAGTAATACCTGCGCGTTTTGGGTCTAGCCGTTTTCCTGGTAAGCCCCTAGCGTTAATCAACGAAAAACCCATGATCCAGCATGTAGTAGAGCGAGCGAAAGAAGCGGGCGCAGCGTCTATAATTGTGGCTACTGATGATGAACGTATTCAACAGGTGGTTGAAGGGTTTGCACAGGTTTGTATGACATCACCTGAGCATCAATCAGGCACTGAGCGCATCGCAGAAGTAATAGCAAAGTGCAACATAGCACCTGACACGATTGTAGTTAACGTTCAAGGTGATGAGCCATTTATACCTGCAGAAAATATTAAACAGGTGGCGATGAATTTGGCGAGTGCGACTCAGTGTCAAATGGCAACCTTATCTACGCCAATTGAACAGGTAGAAGACGTTTTTAACCCAAATATTGTTAAAGTGATAGTTAACAACAACGGAGAAGCTATTTACTTTTCGCGCTCACCCATACCGTTTGAGCGCGACCGTATGATGGTAAATACCACTTCTGCCGATACAAGCTTGTATACACGACATATTGGCATTTACGCTTACCGCGCAAACTATGTAAAGCAATATGTTGAATACACGCCCAGTGCATTGGAACATATCGAATCGTTAGAGCAGCTTCGCGCCATTTGGTATGGCGATAAAATCCACTGTACAGTGGCAGTAGCGCCACCACCTATTGGCATAGATACCCCAGAAGACTTGGCGAGATTACTGGAAACGCTGAAGTGATACCGTGTTTCTAACCTATTAACGACTTGGTATCCGAAATAGCGTAGTCAATCAGTGTAAATCAAGGTGAATATGATGAATGTTGTGATAACAGGTGGTAACCGAGGCATTGGCCTTGCACTAGCAAAACAATACAAAGACAGCGGCGCAAAGGTTTATGTAACCTGTAGAAACAGTAGTGACGAGTTAAATACTCTTGGCGTGAATATCATTACGGGTGTTGATGTGTCTCAACCTGAAACGCTAGGTGATAGATTAGCTTCTTTGTTAGATGTAGAAATCGACCTTTTGATAAACAATGCGGGAGTTTTAGGTCGTGAAAGCATTGACGATTGGGATCCTCATACTATTGATTATCAATTTCGCGTTAATGCAATGGGGCCGTTACTCGTTTCTCAGGTTTTACTGCCTAGTATGTCTAAAAGCAGCAAAATAGCGTTGATTTCTAGCAGAATGGGCTCGATGGAAGACAATGGCTCTGGTGGTTATTACGGGTATAGAATGTCAAAAGCTGCGTTAAATGCAGCAGGCGTTTCTATGGCAAACGATCTGCGTCCTAAAGGCATTGCAGTTGGTGTTTTTCATCCTGGCTTTGTGCAAACAGAAATGGTCAATGGCGCTGGAGATATCGATACAGATACCTGTGCAGAACGCTTGGTTGCTCGAATTGACGAGTTAAACCTAGAGAATGCGGGTCGCTTTATTCATTCAAACGGTGACGAGCTTCCTTGGTAATAGTAAAAAGAGAAAAGGCCTGCATTTGCAGGCCTTCTCTCTTTTTAAAAAATAATAAGAAACTCATTGGCGAATTCACACAATAGGCGCGGAACTAACCGTTGCTTTCAGTCTCCTCGTCCTGATCTTCTGATAATACCGCCCACACGTCGTGCTCATTGGCATGGATCACCTCTGCCCATACACGGTCGCCGGGTTTTACGTTATAGACGCCATTTAAGTGAACCACACCGTCTACTTCTGGTGCATCAGCATAGGTTCTACCTACTGCACCTTCTGCATCTACACTATCAATCACCACTTGATATTCATTGCCAATACGCGCTTGAAGACGAGCGGCACTGATTTCACCTTGTACTTCCATAAAACGCGCCAATCGTGCTTGTTTAATATTTTCTGGAACAGGATCAGGCAAATCATTGGCTTTTGCGCCTTCTACCGGTGAATAGGCAAAAGCACCAACACGGTCTAATTGAGCTTCGCGTAAGAAATCAAGTAATTCCTCGAATTCTTCTTCAGTTTCACCAGGAAAGCCGACAATAAACGTAGAACGAATAACTAAAGAAGGGCACTGCTCACGCCATTTCTTAACACGCTCAAGCGTGCGCTCTGCACTACCTGGGCGCTTCATTAACTTGAGGATACGCTTGTTGGCATGTTGAAACGGAATGTCTAAGTACGGCAGTATTTTACCTTCATTCATTAAATCGATGAGGTCGTCAACGTGCGGGTAGGGGTAAACATAATGAAGTCGCACCCAAATGCCCATTTCACCAAGCTTTTCACATAATTGCTGCATATGTGTTTTTACCGGCATGCCATCCCAAAACCCGGTGCGGTGTTTTACATCTACGCCGTAGGCACTGGTATCTTGTGATATGACCAACAACTCTTTTACACCGGCATTTTTTAAACGCTTAGCTTCATCAAGCACATTACCTACAGGACGGCTCACTAAGTCGCCGCGCATAGATGGGATAATGCAAAATGTACAGCGGTGATTACAGCCTTCAGAAATCTTTAGATAAGCATAGTGACGTGGCGTTAGTTTCACCCCGTGATCTGGAATGAGATCGGAAAATGGGTTGTGCTGTGGTTTTGGCAGGTGATCATGAACTTGCTCAACCACAGTTTCATACGCGTGCGGACCAGTAATCGCGAGTACATTTGGGTGTAATTCACGAATTTCATCTTCTTTAACACCCAAGCAGCCGGTAACAATAACTTTGCCGTTTTCTTTAAGTGCTTCACCAATGGTGTCGAGAGACTCTTCAACCGCAGCATCGATAAATCCACAGGTATTAACAATAACTAGATCTGCGTCATTGTATGTAGGGACAACATCGTAACCTTCGGTGCGAAGTTGCGTCAAAATACGCTCTGAATCCACGAGGTTCTTAGGACACCCTAAGCTTACAAAGCCAATTCTATTGCCGTTACTGGAGCCTTGTTGCTGGTTTTCACTGAGCACTTTTACTGGCGTTTCCAGAGTAGTGGTTTTGTTAGTCGCTTGTTTAGGAGCGAACGTTTCAACTGTCATCTAATATATCACCCGTAAATGACTGCGCTTAAAATGGCCGCGGATTATACAGTAACTCTCATCATAACGCAGTAGTTTAATGAAATATGAGTACAATGGCTTTTTTTCTTCAAGTGCATCCCCATGTTTATATGCAAGAGGCTAGTACGCAAAAGATTAGTCGCCCCGTTTGAGCTTATACTGAGATGCAAAACCTGAAATGTTAAAACTCCCGCTTAAATATTATGACGAATCAGGGCGTATACTACCACCGAGCTGGCTTTATTGGCTCTTGCTTTTGCTTTGTATTGACTGGATTGCTTTTGTGTTTTCGTTAGCATCCCGTACTCAAACTACAACTTTACTCGCGTTCTTTTATCCTCAACGAGAAAGTTTAGGCGTTGGGCTAATCGCAAGTGCACCGGCACTAGTGAGCTTGTTATTGGTAAGTCAGCGTGAAAGGCTGTGGAAAAAGGGTCTAATTCAATGGCGTCGGATAATTATACCGTTTGCGCAACTGGCTACACTCTCGTTGCTTGTGATTCAGCTTTATTATTCTATGCACCATCATTGGCGTTTTGAGGTGATTACGGGGGCCAAGTTAATGTTATATACCATTGCGTTATACGCAGTATCATCGAGTCGACATATAAGGTGGATGGTGGAAGACTGGGCTGTTCTCAATGCTAAGTAAATGAGGTGCTAGAGAAGGTGGATTTTGTACCTTTGAAATGGCTCAAAAATTTCGGTTTTCATTCTTGAGCCATAATTACATATTGAATTTATTAATAACCACAGGAGCTATTAGTGCTGTAAATACTTGTGGTTATTGAACGCTTGGTCATAATAGGCTTTGACACTCACTTGGCTATCATTAACTAAGCGTTCGTAACAAATTCCTGCAAACGCATAGGTATTTTCACCAATACTTAAAAACACCGTTGGTGCATTTGGGTTAGATTGATCGTAAATCCAATCTCCGCCTATGTTGCTTTTGAGTATTTCTCCCACATAGGCACCAAAGATATTACAAATGGTAAAAACTGCCTGATCTTCTAATGCTTGATCGTGATATTTGTCTATGAAACTAAGCAATATGTCATCAACTAATGTCACGCTTTCTGGTGAGCTATCTAATGTGACGTCAAATTCAGCAGATGCAGCGGCTACCGCATCTTTGGCACAATCAGACATCAATTTGTTTAGTTCCTCGGGTGACATTTAATTCTCCTTTCACCTGTATCGGCGTTTTGCTTAGCTTGTTGTTTTTATACGTGGCACGGTATTGTTTCGTTCGTGACATGGCATTGTGACAAATATAGACACGTACAGAATATCCCACATTGTGCGTAAGTTATCGGCCGATGTCTATTTTTGTCCAGTTAATCTATTAATTACACTGGCTGCTGCGAACATTCCAAAGGTCGCTGTAACTGTGACAACGGCGCCAAATCCACCCGCACAATCTAATCGCGTGCCACCTTCCATCGACGATTTGTTATAGCAAACGGAACCATCAGGCTGCGGGTAGCGCAATTGCTCAGTTGAATAAATACATTCCACGCCGAAACGCCTTTTAGGGTTTTTACTGAAATTGTAATTACGCCTTAATTCACTGCGCAGCTTTGCTGCTAACGGATCTTGAATGGTTTTTGCTAAGTCACCTTTGGTGACTTGTGTAGGGTCTATTTGACCACCTGCGCCCCCTACAGTAACAATGGGAATTTTATTGCGTTTGCAATGAGCTATCATTGCCGCTTTGGCACGAATGCTGTCGGTTGCGTCAACAACGGCATCCAACGACGTGGTAAGTAACTGTGCAGTATTTTCAGGCGTTACAAAATCTTCTACACAATGTACTGTGCAATTGGGGTTTATTAGGGCAATTCGCTGCGCGATAGCATCTACTTTGGCGTCGCCAATAGTATTTGAAAGCGCGTGAATTTGTCGGTTGGTATTAGTAACGCAAACATCGTCTAAGTCAATTAACGTCAGAGTGCCAATGCCAGAACGCGCTAGCGCTTCAGCAGTCCAGCTTCCTACACCACCTATGCCGATAACAGCGACGTGACTATTAGCAAGATTGTTGGTTTGTTCAGCACCGTATAATCGTACAATGCCACCTAAGCGTGGATCATCTGACATTTAATTGTTCACTTACTTAAATACAAAGACAAAAACTCGTATGCTTTGATACGCTAACGAGAAAATTTGGCGCATGATCGCAAAAATGAATGATATTGCAAGAAAAGTTGAACGTTCATTTGTTCTCATAAACTAACAGATTGACAAGTTCTAATACATGACACGACAAACGCACTACGATTTGATAATTATTGGAGCCGGCATAGTCGGTGCCGCAACGCTGCAACAATATCAAATGAAATACCCTAATAAAAAAGTCCTACTTATTGAGAAAGAGAGAAAACACTCTATCCATCAAACGGGCCGAAACTCGGGTGTTATACATGCCGGCGTGTACTATCCTCCTAATTCGCTAAAAGCCGAGTATTGTCGTGAAGGATTACATGACACAATCGCGTGGTGTCAGCAATACAAGTTACCGTTTGAGCAATGTGGAAAGTTGATAGTAGCAACTAACGACATTGAAATGGCTCGACTAGATATACTTTTTAATAACTGCCAAGCAAACGAACTTCATCCTCAACGGATCTCTAAATCAAAACTGAAAGTACTTGAGCCAAATATAGAAGGACAAGAAGCAATTCTAGTGAATGCGACAGGCATAACTGATTACGCTGCAATCACCGACAGTTTATTGAATGTTGCTCGTCAGTCCCCCTTAGTTGACGTTATATATCAGCGCGAAGTAGTTGAAATTACAGAGTATCCTGACAAGGTTTCGGTAGCGATAATCAGCAACGACGTGACTAACATAAAGCACAATTCACCTGAGCAACTACGTTGTGAGCAATTAGTTTGTTGCGCAGGGGTATATTCTGATGAGCTAATTCAAAAGCAAGGTTTGGTAGCTGATTTTAAGATCATTCCCTTCAAAGGTATCTATTACAAACTGGCTGATAAGTTTAATGGTATTTCCGAAAGGCTAATTTACCCAGTTCCAGATCCAGAAATGCCATTTTTAGGTGTGCATCTTACAAAAATGATAGGCGGATATACTACAGTGGGGCCCAACGCTGTATTGGCGTTGGGAAGAGAAGCGTATGGTGAACTGCCCTCTATTTCTGAGATAGGCCGTACAGTGTCATATAGCGGACTGTATAAACTATTGTGGAAGTACCGACGAAGTGTATTTCAAGAAGTTATGACGACGTTTAGTCAAAAGAAGTATGCTGCATTGGTTCAAAAGTACTGTCCAGCAGTGAAGGCGTCAGACTTTAGTTTTTACAGGCCGGGTATCAGAGCGCAAGCCATGTTGAAAGACGGTACATTTGTTCACGATTTTAAGTTTGTTCAAACAGAGCGAGTGCTGCACGTTGGCAATGCGCCATCACCAGCAGCGACAAGTGCCATGCCAATTGCTCGTGCTATACTGAAAATGCTCATCGCTTAGAACGTCAACCATTCATTCCAGCCCGAGGTTGTGTACGTTGTTTGGTTGAGTTCTTGTTATTTATCAATTTATTCGAACGATAAATCCGTTTTTAAGCGACATACGTTCTAATCATTACGTGATTTAATAAGTCTCATGTGTTGATTTATATCGAATAAGGAGTAGCCATGGGACTTCTCGTAGATGGAAAGTGGCAAGATAAGTGGTACGACACCAGCAAGAGTGGTGGTAAATTTGAACGTCAGGCATCCAAGTTTAGGGCTACTATTTTAAACGATGAAAGCGCTGAATTTCCTGTAGCGTCAGGACGCTATCATCTTTATGTGTCATTAGCTTGCCCTTGGGCACACCGTACACTCATATTCAGAAAGCTGAAGAATTTAGAAGATCATATTGATGTCTCTGTAGTACATCCTAATATGCTTGATAAAGGCTGGGAGTTTGGTGACTATCCTGACGCCACGGGTGACAACCTATATGGCTTTGATTACGCATATCAGATTTACACAAAAGACAATCCAACTATTACAACACGGGTGACTGTTCCTATTTTGTGGGACAAGCAAGCTGAGCGCATTGTTAACAATGAATCAGCGGAAATCATTCGAATTTTTAATAGCAGTTTTAATACCTTAACGGGCAATAACGACGACTATTATCCAAGCGAGCTCAAGGCAGAAATTTATACAATCAATGAGTTAGTTTACGACAATATTAATAACGGCGTATATAAAGCGGGTTTTGCTACAACGCAAGCTGCCTATGAGGATGCCGTATTTGCAGTTTTTAGGGCGCTAGATATTATTGAAAAGCGACTTTCTGGCCAGCGCTACTTGGTGGGCAGTACAATAACCGAAGCGGATTGGCGACTGTTTACAACGTTAATTCGATTTGATGCGGTATACCATGGTCACTTTAAATGTAATATGAAGCAAATTGCTGATTATCCGAATATATTCGGCTACATGAAAGAGCTGTATCAGGTTCCGGGAATCGCTGAAACAGTGAACTTTGATCACATAAAGCGACATTATTACTACAGCCACACCATGATCAACCCCACACAAGTTATCCCTGTTGGCACTGAGCAGGATTTACTGTCTCCTCATGGTCGCGACACCAAAAACTACTTGTATGCATAATGAGTGCGTGTTGACCTTAGTTTGTTGAATGAATGACAAAGGTAAATCTGCTCTAAATAGGTTTGAATATTTTTACGAGGCACATCATGACGGATGCAAAAACATATCGACATGTAGAAAAATTGGTTACTGGGATTGCGACCAGTGATGGAGCAGGGGTGTCACTTACGCGTATTATTGGACAACCTACTTTGCCGCGTTTAGATCCGTTCTTGATGTTAGATTTTTTTGGTTCTGACAACCCTGGTGAATATATCGCTGGCTTTCCTGCACACCCGCACCGTGGCTTCCAAACGGTAACATATATGCTTGCGGGTAAAATGCGCCACAAAGACTCAGTAGGTAACAATGGTCTTATTGAAGCAGGAGGTATTCAATGGATGAACGCAGGAAAAGGAATTATTCATGAAGAAATGCCAGAGCAAGAAGAAGGCTTGCTAAAAGGTTTTCAGCTTTGGGTTAACTTGCCAGCCAGTGAAAAACTAAGTGCGCCAAACTACCAAGACATTACGCCAGACAACGTACCTACTGTAAACATTGACGATGCAAAAGTGAAGGTGCTAGCAGGAGAAGTAAGTGGTGTAATCGGCCCAGTAAAAACAACGGCTGTAGCGCCTACGTTTCTAGACGTTGCATTATCTGGCAACGTATCGATTGATATTAGCGATGAAGATAGTGCTTTTATTTACGTATACGAAGGTGACATCGCAATTTTAGATAATTTTGGTGAGAAAAAGTCATTAAAGTGTGGTCAATTGGCGGTATTGACACAACAGGGTAATGCTGTTCGTCTATCCTCTAGCAATAAAGTGCAAAAAATGTCTAAGGATGAAGCAAAGTTTATTTTGGTGTCTGGAAAACCCATAAACGAACCTATCGTACAATACGGGCCTTTTGTTATGAATACGCAACAAGAAATTGTGCAGGCGTTTAATGACTATCAAAACGGCGTGCTGACCAATTAACCGTATATCACTGTAATCAGGTAGATATCGCCTGTAAATGCGCATATTAGGTTAGTATTTACGAGCCCCTAGTGATTTAATATAGGCATAGAAAATCACAGGGAACGATAAATTTAATGACAACCCCTATCACTTGTTTCAAAGCTTATGATATTCGTGGTGAGCTTAACTCTCAGCTAACCGAAGAAATTGCCTACCGTATCGGTTTTGCTTTCGCAAAACAGTTGAATGCGAAGTCTGTCGTGGTAGGGAGCGATGTGCGCCTGACATCCACACCGCTAAAGCTCGCATTGAGCGCAGGTCTGATCGATGCAGGTGCCAACGTTACTGATATTGGTATGGCGGGTACGGAAGAGATTTACTTTGCTACCAAGCACCTAAAAGTGGATGGTGGTATTGAGGTAACGGCCAGCCACAATCCAATAAACTACAATGGAATGAAGCTGGTTAAGTCTGGCTCTATTCCAATCAGCGGTGATACCGGGCTAAATGCAATAAAAGAAGCCGCTGAGGCGCTTGATGAACAGATTGTTGCAGAGCGCCTTGGTCACTATACAAACCAGCAAGCGATAGATGCAGACGCATTTTTTAACGGCAAGGCCCATGTTGAAGCTGAAAACCTTATTGCGACGGATAAGTATACCGTTTCATCTTGCATGCAAGATTACGTTTCACATATGCTTTCCTACGTTGACCTTGCTAATTTTACACCCCTAAAGGTGGTAGTTAACGCTGGAAATGGCGCTGCAGGTCCTGCGCTTGATGCAATAGAAAATGAATTGAAAAGTCGTGGTGTTCCCATTGAGTTTGTTAAAGTTCATCACAACGCTGATGGCACATTTCCCAATGGTATTCCGAACCCTTTATTACCAGAGAATCGCGCTGATACTGCTGAAGCCGTTCGTGCAACTAAAGCAGATTTTGGCATAGCGTGGGATGGTGATTTCGACCGTTGTTTCCTGTTCGATGCCGACGGTGAATTTATTGAAGGCTATTACATTGTCGGTTTACTAGCTGAAGCCTTTATTGAGAAAAATACCGACAGTAAAATCATCTACGACCCACGTGTTTATTGGAATACAGAAGATATCGTTGCCAATGCGGGAGGCACACCAATAAAATCTAAAACGGGTCATGCTTTCATCAAAGAGCGTATGCGTAAAGAAGATGCAGTATATGGCGGCGAAATGAGCGCGCATCATTATTTTAGAGATTTCGCATACTGTGATTCAGGAATGATCCCTTGGTTGTTAATTGCCGAACTTATTTGCGTTAAAAAGAAGCCGCTTGCAGATATGGTAAAAGCGCGTATTCAAGCGTTTCCTTCGTCGGGTGAGATAAATAGCAAGCTTAATGACGCAGATGCTGCTCTTGCTCGAGTTACCGATAAGTACAAGCCTATTGCAGAGGTTGTTGATACAACTGATGGCCTAGGTCTAGAGTTCGGTAATTGGCGTTTTAACTTGCGTAAGTCAAACACTGAACCTGTAATTCGACTAAACGTTGAAAGTAAAGGCGACATTCCTTTGATGGAAGAGAAAACTGCCGAGCTACTTTCGCTGATACGCGCAGAATAAAAATCTTATTTTATTGCACTGAAAGGCGAGCGTTTTTGTGCGCTTCGCCTTTCTTGCACTTCGCTTTTCTATAGCTTTACGGTTTTTCACTAAGCCAATAAAAATATCATCCATGCGTGACACAGTACAACAACTGTGGTCAACGCCATTCGTAAACTGATATAACTCACAATTTCTGATTTAGGTAAGCTAAGCGAAAATTTGTCATACACTAAAATAGCAACATAGCTTAGTGAGAGTATACCTAGCACTTTAACATCGCTTGAAAACACCAAGCACAGCCAACCAATAATAGTAGGTAACATAGCGATATACATTTGCTTGTCGTAGCGCTGTTGGCTTATTGCGGCCCACCAGTGAACACCACCGAAAAAAGATAACAGCACCGCTGAATACTGGACAAAATAAGTAGCACTTTGCGATATGGGCATTAGATTGAGCTGATAAGCCACAGGCATAGCTAAAAACGGTATTAAACCAGCTAAGCCTAGAAAGACAACAGAATAGGGCATCGAGAACTCCTTAAACAAAAATAGCGCCCATCAGGCGCTATTTTTACGATGTAATAAATACTTGGTTCAGTATTATTTAATCGGTGTGTATTTACGCTGGTTGTGGCCAGTATAAAGTTGACGAGGACGACCGATTTTTTGCTTAGGATCGCTCATCATTTCATGCCAATGTGAGATCCAGCCAACAGTACGAGACAGCGCAAAGATACACGTGAACATATTGGTAGGGATACCAATTGCTTTTAGCACGATACCCGAGTAGAAATCTACGTTAGGGAACAATTTCTTCTCTGCGAAGTATGGGTCGCTTAACGCAATTTTCTCAAGCTCCATTGCTACTTCTAGTAGTGGATCTTTAACGTTAAGTTCGCTTAGTACTTCGTGGCAGCTTTCACGCATTACTGTAGCGCGTGGGTCGTGGTTTTTATAAACACGGTGACCGAAGCCCATAAGACGGAAAGGATCGCTCTTATCTTTAGCTCGAGCAATAAATTCAGGAATGCGGTCTACAGTACCAATTTCCTCAAGCATATTTAGACATGCTTCGTTTGCACCGCCATGAGCAGGGCCCCAAAGTGACGCAACACCTGCAGCGATACACGCATAAGGGTTAGCACCAGAAGAACCGGCTAAACGTACGGTAGACGTTGAAGCGTTTTGTTCATGGTCTGCGTGCAATGTAAAGATACGGTCCATTGCGCGTTCTACCGCTGGGCTGATTTGATATTCTTCAGCAGGTACAGAGAACATCATGTTCAGGAAGTTAGCGGCATAGCTTAAATCGTTACGTGGGTAAACAAACGGCTGACCGATGTTATATTTGTAACACATAGCAACAAGCGTAGGCATTTTCGCAATAAGGCGATGTGCGCTGCGAACACGCTGTTCTTCGTTAGAAACGTCAAGATCGCTATGATAGAAAGAAGACATCGCGCCTACGGTACCACATAGCATTGCCATAGGGTGGGCGTCGTTGCGGAAACCGTGGAAGAACATGTTAATTTGTTCGTGAACCATGGTGTGACGAGTAATTGTCGCTTTAAATTCTTCGTATTCTTCTTTATTTGGTGCATCACCGTGAAGAAGCATGTGACACACTTCAAGGTAATCTGCATCGCGTGCAAGTTCTTCAATTGGGAAGCCGCGGTGTAATAAAACACCTTGAGCGCCATCAATGTAGGTAATAGCCGATTCGCAAGATCCTGTCGCCATAAAACCTGGGTCGTACGTAAAGTAGCCATGTTGGCCTAATGCACGAACATCAATTACATCTTGTCCTTCTGTGCCAGACAATATAGGAAGCTCGATTTCCTTACCGCCGGCCTTAAGAATGGCTTTCTGATCTGCCATATAATGCTCTCCTCAGAATGGTTCTGTTTGCAGCGAAAACGGACGAAAATATCCGCTTCGTTGGGAAAAGTGGGCGTATTTGTACTTTATAATGCACCAACAAGTCAATTTAATTGCATATATGCACAATAAATATTCCGAATTGTTTAAAAAAATATTCAACAATTAAAGTTGGAACTTAACACTCGCTGGAATTTCACTCTGCCCGATACGTTGCAATTATCAATGGCTTTTCGACAAAGGTAAACCACCGAACGATAAATATATTAGCAGCTAAGTTTAAAAAGTAACCCATGCAAGTGGAATAAATACACATTCAGATTAAATGTCGTTAATTTCTGATGGATTAACGTAGTTATTGCCGTTTGCTGCTGATAAACTCTACGCGACTGTTATCGCATTAGATATAAGGGTTGTAAGCAATATTGATCTCTTTGTGAACAAAATAATTACAACATTCGTACCGATAGAGACTAAAGTCTTACTACGGCACAAAAAATTGTAATTATATACTACGCTGGATATACTCAGCGGTGCTTTGGAAACAGAATAATTATTCTGTTACAGGCATTAAAGAATAATTCACAAATTGTTAACAACTCAATGGATGAGGCAATTAACAGGTTAAAAATCGAATTTACTTACTCAGGACATTATAAGGTGAGAAATTCATTATCCCCTACGGATTAAACAGGCATACATTGTGAAAAAGCAAAGACCAGTAAATTTAGAACTCAATACTATTAAATTTCCGCCCTCTGCTATTTCGTCAATTCTCCACCGCGTAACCGGTGTTGCTATGTTCTTCGCGCTTCTATTTGTTATTTGGGCGTGGGCAGTTTCTGTTCACTCGCCTGAAGGTTTCGCGAACGTTCAAGCAATCATGGACGGTTTCCTTGGAAAATTTGTCGCAATTGGCACAGCATCAGCGCTGACATATCACATTCTAGGCGGCCTAAGACACGTTGTTATGGATTTAGGTCACTGGGAAGAATTAGAGTCGGGTAACACAAGTGCAAAAGCAGTAATCGCACTTTGGGTTGTTCTGACCGTAGTATTGGGAGTTGCACTATGGTAACCAACCAAGCAAGCATTAAGCGCGATGGCGTACAAGATTACGTTTCACTACGCGCGACAGCAGCAATTATTTTCGCGTACTCGGTTTTCATGGCGTGGTTCTTTATTACCACAGATAACCTAACGTTTATCGAATGGCGAGGGTTGTTCTCTGGCCTAGCTATGAAAGTTTTCACATTGGCAGCACTTATTGCAGTGATGATCCACGTACGTATCGGCCTTTGGCAGGTACTAACAGACTACGTTAAAGCAGCGGGTCTACGTGCAGTTCTACAATATATTCTAAATATCATCGCGTTTGGCTACGTTGCTGTCGGCCTATTCGTATTATGGGGAGTGTAAGATGAGTTTACCCGTTCACGAGTTTGATGCAGTCGTAATTGGTGCAGGTGGCGCAGGTATGCGTGCTGCACTACAGATTTCACAGTCTGGTAAATCATGTGCACTGCTATCAAAAGTATTTCCAACCCGTTCTCACACAGTATCTGCACAAGGTGGTATTACCGTAGCACTTGGTAACTCACACGAAGATAACTGGGAATGGCACATGTATGACACCGTAAAAGGCTCAGATTACATCGGTGACCAAGACGCCATCGAATACATGTGTAAAACAGGTCCAGAAGCGATCATTGAAATGGAAAACATGGGTTTGCCATTCTCACGCTTTGAAAATGGTAAAATTTACCAGCGCCCATTTGGTGGTCAGTCTAAAAACTTCGGTGGTGAGCAAGGTGCTCGTACTGCGGCAGCTGCTGACCGTACAGGTCACGCGCTTCTTCACCTTCTTTACCAACAAAACGTAAAGAACAAAACGAAAGTTTTCTCTGAGTGGTACGCACTAGATTTAGTAAAAAACCAAGACGGTGACGTTGTAGGTTGTACTGCGATAGACATCGAAACAGGCGAAGTGGTTTACTTCAAATCTCGCGCTGTTGTTCTAGCAACTGGTGGGGCTGGTCGTATCTTCGCATCAACCACTAATGCGCACATTAACACCGGTGACGGTGTTGGTATGGCATTGCGCGCTGGCGTAGCAGTACAAGATATGGAAATGTGGCAGTTCCACCCAACGGGTATTGCTGGCGCAGGTACATTGGTAACTGAAGGCTGTCGTGGTGAAGGTGGTTACCTTCTAAATAAAGACGGCGAACGTTTCATGGAGCGTTATGCGCCAAATGCGAAAGACCTTGCAGGTCGTGACGTAGTTGCGCGTTCAATGATGACTGAAATCCGTGAAGGCCGTGGTTGTGAAGGCCCTTGGGGTACACACATCAAGCTTAAACTTGATCACTTAGGTAAAGAGGTACTTGAATCACGTCTACCGGGTATCCTTGAACTATCTCGTACATTTGCGCACGTTGACCCAGTTAAAGAGCCAATTCCAGTAATCCCAACTTGTCACTACATGATGGGTGGTATTCCAACGAATGTTGATGGCCAGTGTTTGACAGTTGATGAAAACGGTAACGATAAAGTCGTTAACGGTTTATTTGCTTGTGGTGAAATCGCGTGTGTATCAGTACACGGTGCAAACCGTCTTGGCGGTAACTCACTACTTGACCTTGTGGTATTCGGTCGTGCGACTGGTTTACACCTTGGAAAATCACTTTCTGAAATGGGACCATCTCGCGATGCGTCTGAGTCTGACCTTGAAGTGGCAATGTCTCGCTTCAACCGTTGGGAGAATTCAGAAAAAGGTAAGGGCGAAGATCCTATCCAAATTAAGAAAGACTTGCAGAAATGCATGCAGCTAAACTTCTCTGTATTCCGTGAAGGTGATGCAATGGCTGAAGGTCTTAAAGAGCTAGGCGAAATTCGCGAGCGTCTTAAGACTGCACGTCTTGATGATAAGAGTTCAGACTTCAATACACAGCGCATTGAGTGTCTAGAGCTTGATAACCTGATGGAAACCGCGTACAGCACAGCAGTAGCAGCGAACTTCAGAACGGAAAGCCGTGGCGCGCACAGTCGCTTCGACTTCCCAGATCGCGATGATGAAAACTGGCTATGCCACAGCATCTATCGCCCTGAAAGTGAAACAATGCTTAAACGTGAAGTAAATATGGCGCCTAAGCTTAGGGAAGCATTCCCGCCTAAAGTGCGTTCATATTAAGAGAGGCAACGATCATGCAATTAAATTTTTCGATTTATCGTTACAACCCTGATGTGGATGCGAAGCCTCGCATGCAGGACTACACACTTGATGTAGAAGAAGGGCAAGACATGATGGTGCTTGATGCACTACTTGCGCTGAAAGAGCAGGACCCGACGTTGTCGTTCCGCCGCTCTTGTCGTGAAGGTGTATGTGGTTCAGACGGCGTGAACATGAACGGCAAAAACGGCCTTGCGTGTATTACTCCGTTATCAGCACTTGGTAAAGGCAAAGTGGTTATTCGTCCACTACCGGGTCTACCTGTTGTACGTGACCTTGTTGTAGACATGACTCAGTTCTATACTCAATACGAAAAGATTAAGCCATTCTTAATCAATGACAGTAAACAGCCTCCAGCACGTGAGCACCTTCAGTCACCTGAAGAGCGCGCAAAACTAGATGGTTTGTATGAGTGTATTCTTTGCGCATGCTGTTCAACATCTTGTCCGTCGTTCTGGTGGAACCCTGACAAGTTCATTGGACCTGCAGGCCTGCTTCATGCTTATCGTTTCTTGATTGACAGTCGTGATACTGCAACAGAAGAGCGTCTTAACGACCTTGATGATGCATTCAGCGTCTTCCGCTGTCACGGAATCATGAACTGTGTGAGCGTATGTCCTAAAGGATTGAACCCGACAAAAGCAATTGGACAAATCAAGTCTATGCTTTTACAACGGGCTGTTTAGTACTATAGTCTGATAACTTATTAAGTTATAGATGCGATACGCTAAATAGCCATCCAAAGGGATGGCTATTTTTTTATATATTCTCTGTTATAACACTTGGTTATGCTGAGAATAACCTTATAATACATCCTGATTGTTAACTAGATTTTATAAAACGTAGCAAGGCAAATTAAATGCAAGAAAGCGTGATGAAAGCGTGGTGGGATTCCTCGCACATGGCAGGTGCCAACGCTGCCTATGTTGAAGAGTTGTATGAAGCCTATTTAGAAGACCCGCAAAGTGTCTCTGATAATTGGCGACAAATCTTCGATAACCTCCCAAAAGTCGATGGCGTAGAGTTAGAAACCAATCATACAGCAATTAAGAATCAATTTAGGCAACTTGCTGCGTTAGGGCCCACAGCCCGTATGTCTAGTCCGTCAGTGCCTTCTGCCAATGTATCAGATGACAGGCAAGTAAAAGTCTTACAGTTAATCAACGCCTATCGCTTCCGCGGTCACCAAAATGCAAACTTAGATCCTCTGGGTCTTTGGAAACAAGAGCGCGTACGTGATATTGAACTGTCTCATCACAATTTATCTGAACAAGATTTCGATTCTGTTTTCAATGTGGGTTCTTACGCCATTGGCAAAGATGCTATGTCATTGGGTGAACTGTTCAAGTCGCTAAACAGAACGTATTGCGGTTCAATCGGTGCTGAGTACATGCACATCACTGATACAGACCAAAAGCGTTGGTTACAACAAAAAATCGAATCAGTACAGGCCAAACCTGAAATCTCACGTGATGAGAAGTTGAGCATTTTGAAAGGGTTAACTGCTGCTGATGGCATGGAAAAGTACTTGGGCTCTAAGTTCCCAGGTGCGAAGCGCTTCTCGCTAGAAGGTGGTGATGCGTTAATTCCAATGCTTAAAGGCCTTATAACCAAAGCCGGTACCACGGGCACAAAAGAAGTGGTTATCGGTATGGCTCACCGTGGTCGTCTTAACGTTTTGGTAAACGTGTTGGGTAAGAACCCATCGGTACTGTTTGACGAATTCTCTGGCAAGCACGATGACTCGCTTGGTGCTGGTGACGTGAAATACCATGCTGGATTTTCTTCAGACTTTGCGACGCCAGGTGGCAATGTTCACTTAGCACTCGCATTTAACCCATCTCACCTAGAAATTGTAAACCCAGTGGTTATGGGATCGGTACGTGCGCGTCTTGCACGTCGCAATGACGACACTAACACAGTGCTTCCTATTACCATTCACGGTGACTCGGCGATTGCTGGTCAAGGTGTTGTACAAGAAACCTTCAATATGTCGCAAACGCGCGGCTTTGCAGTCGGCGGTACGGTACGTATTGTTGTAAATAACCAAGTTGGTTTTACAACTTCAAAGACTGAAGATACTCGCTCAACCCAATATTGTACTGATATTGCGAAAATGGTGCAGGCACCAATTTTCCACGTGAATTCAGACGACCCAGAAGCGGTTGCTTTTGTAACGCAGTTGGCCCTTGAATATCGCAACAAGTTTAAACGAGATGTGGTTATTGATTTGGTGTGTTACCGCCGTCATGGTCACAACGAAGCTGATGAGCCGAATGCAACGCAGCCGTTGATGTATCAAAAAATCAAGAAACACCCAGTACCACGTGCTATCTATGCTGATCAGCTTGTTGCCGAAGGTGTGATTGAACAACGTGACGCAGACCGCTATGTAGAAGAATA
Source organism: Alteromonas sp. KUL42 (assembly GCF_006538325.1). Taxonomy (GTDB): domain Bacteria; phylum Pseudomonadota; class Gammaproteobacteria; order Enterobacterales; family Alteromonadaceae; genus Alteromonas. The sequence continues at coordinate 115,554 of NZ_BJKK01000004.1, read as the reverse complement.
TCGCGCAGCACTAGACCATGGTGCATGTGTGGTTGAAGAATGGCGTCCAATGACTGAACACAGTGTAGATTGGTCGCCGTACCTCGGTCACGATTGGGATACACCATATGACGGTTCTTTAACTGTTGAAAAGTTAAAGGCGCTTGGTGAGTCGATTACGACTATTCCAGAATCACACAAATTGCAGTCGCGCGTAAATAAGCTTTATCAAGACCGCAAGGCAATGGTAGCTGGTGAAAAGTTACTTGATTGGGGTATGGCTGAGAACTTAGCGTACGCCACAATTGTTGATGCTGGTGAAGATATCCGTATTACGGGTCAGGACTCTGGGCGTGGTACTTTCTTCCATCGCCACGCTGTTCTACACAACCAGAAAGACGCTTCTACTTATATGCCACTTCAGCATATTCGTGAAGGTCAGGGCGAAATTGAAATTTATGACTCTGTACTTTCAGAAGAAGCGGTTATGGCATTTGAATACGGTTATGCAACGGCAGAGCCTACATGCTTAACCATTTGGGAAGCGCAGTTTGGTGATTTTGCCAACGGCGCGCAGGTTGTGTTCGACCAATTCCTGAGTTCAGGTGAAGCGAAGTGGGGCCGACTATGTGGTCTTACTGTATTGCTTCCTCATGGCTACGAAGGACAAGGCCCTGAGCACAGCTCGGCACGTCTTGAGCGTTTCCTTCAGATGTGCGCTGATCACAACTGGCAAGTGTGTGTTCCATCAACACCAGCACAGGTGTACAACATGCTTCGTCGCCAAGTGGTTCGCCCAATGCGTAAGCCACTTATTGTAATGTCTCCTAAGTCATTGTTACGTCATCCTCTGGCTGTATCTTCATGGGAAGAGCTAGCAGAAGGTAAATTCCACAATGTAATCGGTGAGATCGATGATATCGATCCGAAGAATGTGAAACGTGTGGTGATGTGTTCTGGTAAGGTTTACTACGATTTACTAGACCAGCGCCGTAAAAATGAGCAAACCGACGTTGCAATCGTTCGTTTAGAGCAACTTTATCCATTCCCACAAGAAGAATGCGCTAAAGTTGTGGCACAATACAGCCACGTAAAAGATTGGGTTTGGTGTCAAGAAGAGCCTCAAAACCAAGGCGCTTGGTACTGTAGCCAACACCATTTCTGGCAAGCAATTCCAGATGGTGCAAAATTAACATATGCGGGTCGTGATGCATCCTCGTCGCCTGCAGTAGGTTATGTATCCGTTCACAACCAGCAACAAAAAGCTCTGGTTGAAGACGCACTCACAATTAAATAAGGAACAGTAATGACAATTGAGATAAAAGTTCCGGTTCTACCTGAGTCAGTTGCCGATGCCACCATTGCAACCTGGCACGTTAAGGCCGGTGACGCAGTTAAACGAGACCAGAACCTGGTTGATATTGAAACTGATAAAGTGGTTTTAGAAGTTGTGGCGCCAGCGGACGGTACAATGGGTGAAATCCTAAATGAAGAGGGTGCAACGGTTTTAGGTGAACAGGTAATCGCTAAGCTAGAAGAGGGCGGTGCTGCTGCTCCAGCTAAATCGGAAAGCAAAGATGCGCCAAAAGCAGACGCTGCACCTGCAGCTTCTGGAAAAGCGTCAGATGTTAAAGTGCCTGTACTTCCAGAGTCAGTAGCTGATGCGACTATTGCTACATGGCACGTAGCTGTTGGTGAACCTGTATCACGCGATCAAAACTTGGTCGACATCGAAACTGATAAAGTAGTTTTAGAAGTTGTTGCTCCGGCAGATGGTTCATTGTCAGAAATTCTTGCTGAAGAAGGAGCAACGGTAACCGCTGAAGAAATTATTGCTAAGTTTGTTGAAGGCGCGGCGGGTAGTGTATCTGCAGCAGCATCAACTGAAGCTGATGACAGCGACGATAGCAGCGATGCGCTAAGCCCATCTGTACGTCGTTTGTTAGCTGAGAAAGGCGTAGATGCATCTAAAGTGAAAGGCACAGGTAAAAACGGCCGAATCACTAAAGAAGACGTTGAAAAATACCTTAAAGGTGGTGATAGCGCAGCTAAGGCAGCACCTGCAGCGTCTGAAGCGGTGGCAGCGGACCTTCCAACAGGAAACCGTACAGAGAAACGTGTACCTATGACACGTCTTCGTAAGACAATTGCGAACCGTCTTCTTGAAGCGAAAAATTCAACGGCGATGCTGACGACGTTCAACGAAGTTAACATGAAGCCAATCATGGACCTTCGCAAGCAATATCAAGACAGCTTTGAGAAGCGTCACGGTATTCGTCTTGGTTTCATGTCTTTCTATGTGAAGGCGGTAACCGAAGCGCTTAAGCGTTTCCCAGAAGTTAACGCGTCAATTGACGGTGACGATATCGTTTATCACAACTATTTCGATATCTCTATCGCCGTATCTACACCACGCGGTCTTGTGACTCCAGTGCTTAAAGACACTGATTCTCTAGGCATGGCTGGTGTTGAGAAAGGAATTAAGGAACTAGCACTTAAAGGCCGTGACGGCAAATTGTCAATGGCTGACCTCCAAGGTGGTAACTTCACTATTACCAATGGCGGTGTGTTTGGTTCACTAATGTCTACACCAATCATTAACCCGCCACAAAGCGCAATTTTGGGTATGCACAAAATTCAAGATCGCCCAATGGCAGTTAATGGCAAAGTAGAAATTCTACCAATGATGTACCTAGCGCTTTCTTATGACCACCGTATTATCGATGGTAAAGAATCAGTAGGTTTCTTGGTAACAGTTAAAGAGATGCTAGAAGATCCAACACGTCTACTACTAGACGTATAAGACTTTCGTCTCACGTAATTGTGGTTGGGCGTTTTGTTTGTGTTATCTTGCAAAGCGCCTAACGCAACGCTGATATTTACCCTATAATATCAGTCAAACTAATCAAGTCGCGAAAGCGGCTTTTGTCTTACTAAAAATCGGATAGAAACACCATGAATTTGCATGAATACCAAGGTAAGCAGCTATTCAAAGAATACGGCTTGCCTGTTTCTGAAGGATACGCAGCAGACACTGCTCAGGGTGCTGTAGAAGCCGCTGACCGAATTGGCGGAGAAGAGTGGGTAGTTAAGTGTCAGGTGCACGCGGGTGGTCGCGGTAAAGCTGGCGGTGTAAAGCTAGTTAAAAACAAAGACGACATTCGCGCGTTCGCTGAAAACTGGCTTGGCAAAAATTTGGTGACTTTCCAGACTGACGAAAATGGTCAGCCTGTGAGCAAAATCCTAGTTGAATCTTGCACAGATATCGCTAACGAGCTTTACCTTGGTGCAGTAGTTGACCGTACAACCCGTCGCGTTGTATTTATGGCGTCTACTGAAGGTGGCGTTGAGATCGAAACTGTTGCAGAAGAAACACCAGAGAAAATCCTTAAAGCTGAAATCGACCCAATTGTTGGTCCACAGCCTTACCAAGCACGCGAAATGGCGTTTGCTCTAGGTCTTTCTGGCGTTCAAATTAAGCAATTCACTCAAATTTTCCTTGGCCTAGCTAAGATGTTTGAAGAACTTGATGTTGCGCTTATCGAAATTAACCCGCTAGTAATTAAAACTGACGGTAACCTACACTGCCTAGACGCAAAAGTTGGTATTGATGGCAACGCGCTGTATCGCCAACCTAAGCTTAAAGACATGCAAGATCCTTCTCAAGAAGACGCGCGTGAAGCTCACGCGGCTCAGTGGGAACTGAACTATGTTGCACTAGACGGCAACGTAGGTTGTATGGTTAACGGTGCAGGCCTAGCAATGGGTACGATGGACATCGTAAACCTACATGGTGGCAAGCCAGCTAACTTCCTAGATGTTGGTGGCGGCGCGACTAAAGAGCGTGTAGCAGAAGCATTCAAAATCATCCTTTCAGATGACAATGTTAAAGCAGTATTGGTAAACATCTTCGGTGGTATCGTTCGTTGTGACATGATAGCAGAAGGTATTATCGGTGCGGTTAAAGAAGTAGGCGTAGAAGTACCAGTAGTTGTACGTCTAGAAGGTACCAATGCAGAGCTTGGCCGTGACGTTCTAGCGAACTCTGGTCTTGATATCATCGCTGCTGAATCGCTAACTGATGCAGCACAGAAAGTTGTTGCTGCAGCGGAGGGCAAATAATGTCTGTATTAATTAATAAAGATACGAAAGTAATTTGTCAGGGTTTCACTGGCGGTCAGGGTACATTCCACTCTGAACAAGCGATTGCTTACGGTACGCAAATGGTTGGTGGTGTTACTCCAGGTAAAGGCGGTACTGAGCACCTAGGTCTTCCAGTATTCAATACTGTACGTGAAGCCGTAGAAGCAACTGGCGCAACTGCAACAGTTATCTACGTACCAGCACCTTTCTGTAAAGATTCAATTGTTGAAGCTGCAGATGCCGGTATTGAACTAATCGTTTGTATCACTGAAGGTATTCCTACGCTTGATATGCTTTACGTAAAAGAATACGTAAATGCTAAAGGCGTTCGCATGATTGGTCCAAACTGCCCAGGTGTTATCACGCCTGGAGAGTGTAAAATTGGTATCATGCCTGGTCACATTCACAAGCCTGGTAAAGTAGGTATTGTTTCTCGCTCTGGTACGCTTACGTACGAAGCGGTTAAGCAAACTACTGACGAAGGTTTCGGCCAGTCTACCTGTGTTGGTATCGGTGGTGATCCAATCCCTGGTTCTAACTTCATCGACATCCTTCAGATGTTCCAAGATGACCCACAAACTGAAGCTATCGTTATGATCGGTGAGATCGGCGGTACTGCGGAAGAAGAAGCAGCAGCATTCATTAAAGCGAATGTTACTAAACCAGTTGTTTCTTATATCGCAGGTGTAACAGCGCCTCCAGGTAAGCGTATGGGTCACGCTGGTGCAATTATCGCAGGCGGTAAAGGTACTGCTGACGAGAAATTTAAAGCACTAGAAGATGCGGGCGTTAAGACAGTTCGCTCTCTTGCTGATATCGGTAAAGCGCTTCGCGAAACTACTGGTTGGTAAGTAAAGACTAGTTATATTGTTATGTTTAAAAACCCGCTTAGCGCGGGTTTTTTTGTGCACAAAATTTAACAAATTCATATATAGCAATGTAGAAAAATTACATGAAAGTGCTTTTGAACCGGGTTTTACAGGGATTTGTGTTGTTAAATTACATGTTAATTAAAAAAACCTTTGTTAATGACGTGTTGCATAAATTTTATTGAATACGTATGCAAGCAATTGTGCCAAACCTGTGTCCTCTATAGCATTATGCCGTCACTATCTTGTGTCATTAAATTGTCATAACAATAAGAATAAAGACAACAACATTAACCGTATGGGACACCCGTTTTATGAAACAATTTAAACCCAACCTAATTAAAGCTGCGCTGATCACTGGCGGTGTTGCCTTCGCTTCAGCTCCAGCATTTTCTCAAGAAGCAAACACTGATTCGGTGGATGAAGCAAACCTTGAAGTTATTCAAGTAAGTGGTATTCGTGGTAGTTTGCAACGTGCTCAAGCCATCAAAATGGACAACACGTCAATTGTTGAAGCGCTCTCAGCAGAAGATATTGGTAAGCTACCAGATACCAGTATTGCAGAATCAATTGCTCGTTTGCCAGGTGTAACCGGTGAACGTCGCAACGGTCGTACTAGTGGTATTTCTGTTCGTGGTTTTAACGAAAACTATGTCGGTACATCACTAAACGGTCGTGAACTTTTAGGTATGGGTGATAACCGTGGGGTTGAGTTCGACCTTTATCCTACGGAAATTATTTCAAATATTCTGGTATACAAAACGCCAGAAGCAGGTATGACTACCCAAAATATCGGTGGTTCAATTGATCTTCAAACCGTTAAGCCGCTTACTGCTGAAAGCACATTTACTGTTAATGGTTCATTTGAAAAGAACGCAGAAGATTCACCAAACCCAGATTTTGACAATAGCGGTCATCGCATATCGGTTAACTTTGTTGACCAGTTTGCAAACGATACTGTTGGTGTAGCATTAACCATTGCGAGCATGGAATCGCCACGTCAAGAGCAACACTTCCGTGGTTGGGGTTATGCAGGAATTAACTTTGATAACGAACGAAGAGCTCAAGATCAAGTTGAAGTACCCACTGATACCGTTGTTTTAGGGGGGCATGACTCGTTTCAACGTTCAGCAATGTTAGAACGCGATTCAATTGCAGCAGTAGTCGAATGGGCACCTACAGACAAGTTGAATATTCAACTTGACGCACTTTACATCGATTTTCTTGAAGATGATGTTCGTCGTGGTCTTGAAGAAGGCGGCGCAGAATGGGGCACAGGCGCATATACTATTACAGGTGTAGAAAACGGCCTTGTTACTTCTGGATTTAGTGATGGCTTCTATAGTGTTGTGCGCAACGATGCACGTCGCCAAGAAGCTGATCTAACCACAATCGGTATTAACGCAGAATACCAAATTAATGACTCTTGGACACTAGAGCTTGATTATTCTACTGGTAAAGTAGAAAAAGAAATTACTGATGTTGAAAGCTACTCAGGTGTTGGTAGAGCGGGTATTGATGGTCGTCCGTTAACAGCACGTAGCTGGGAGATGACGTCAACAGGGGTAATGTATTCTGATCACCCAACCATTGCACCAGTTGATTTAACGGACCCTAACCTGATTCGCCTTGCGGGTCCACAAGCGTGGGGTGCACGTCCTCTTCTTGCGGCAGATGCGCAAGATGGTTTCGTCAATCAACCTATTTTTGAAGAAGATCTTGATACGCTACGCTTAGACCTTAAAGGTTATGTTGATTGGGGAATTGTAACTGGTCTTTCGACTGGTGTGGTTTACTCTGACCGTTCGAAGTCAAAAGACAACAACGGCGCATACTTAACAGCGCCTTCATATCCTAGCGACGCAGCAATTCCTGATGTATTAGGTGTAGTTAACTTAGACTTTATCGGTATTGACGGTATTCTAGCTTATGACTCACTTGCACTATTTAACAGTGGTTACTACAACGCTAGCGACGCGAGCCTTGTTCAGAACGATCGTTTAGGTGATACCTATACCGTAGATGAAGAGCTATTAACCCTTTACACCAAACTTGACCTTGAAATGGAAGTTGGTGACATTTGGGTACGTGGTAATGTTGGTTTACAAGTTGTTAGCGCAGACCAATCATCTACTGGTTTCTCAGCAACGTCTGACCGTGACGGTTACACTATCGCTAGCCCTATTACAGGCGGTGCGGACTACACAGATATTCTTCCTACGTTAAATTTGTCAGCAGAAGTGGCTGAAGGACAGTTTGTACGTTTAGGTATGAGCAAAGTAATTTCTCGCCCTCGTATGGATGATATGCGTCCTAACACGCAAGTTACTTTCTCTTTCAACGACAACCAAATTACCAGTACAGACATTGAAAATGGCCCTTGGGGTGGTAGTGCGGGTAACCCAGAATTACGACCTCTTGAAGCAAATCAATTTGATCTTGCGTATGAAAATTACTTTGCAGATACCGGTTATGTTGCAGTGTCTTTCTTCTACAAGGACATCAAAAACTGGCACCGTAGTACTTCTATCGTAGGTGATTTCACTGAGTTCTATATTCCAGATCTTCACCAAGGTTCAGAAGGTCAAACCCCTGTGTTGTTTGAAGGTCAAGTTAGCAGTGTGCTTGATGGCTTCGAAGGTTTCGTACGAGGTTATGAATTACAAGGCTCACTACCATTTGACCTAATTCACGAATCGCTTGAAGGCTTTGGCTTATTTGCCAGTGCAACCTTTATGGACGGTGAAGTGGATGCGGCACCTGGTCAATCAGAAACTCGTATTCCTGGGCTTTCTGAAGAGTCATACAGCATGACTTTCTTCTACGAAAGTAACGGCTTTGAGTTCCGTGTAGCTGCAACCAAGCGCGACCAATACCTAACCGAAGAGCGCGGTGTGAGTTTAGCGCTTGTCGATGCAACCAAACAGGGCGGTACCTTGGTTGATGCGCAAATTGGTTACGACTTCAGCGAGTCAGGCATTGAATACCTAGAAGGTCTACGCGTAACACTTCAAGCACAGAACTTAACTGATGAAGACGATATTCAGGCGTCAGCTGCTGATTCTCGTCAAATTACACAGTTCCAAACTTATGGTACGAACTACTTGTTAGGATTTAACTACAAGTTCTAATTTCTTCGTGTGTGTCAAAGCCACCTGCTGCTTTTTGATTTAGCTTGTGCTAAAACGTAAAGCAGATGGTGGCTTTTCTTTTTTATAAGCAACCAAAACTCAAAACTGTGACGAGAAGTTTATGCATAATCCTTTAACAACTCCAATTAAGCGTGTAGTGATTGCTGGCGGTGGGACGGCAGGGTGGCTTGCAGCTGCGTTAATGAAAAAAGTACTCAACAGTGCGGTTGAAATAACCTTGGTTGAATCAGAGGCGATTGGTACTGTTGGCGTGGGAGAAGCGACCATACCGCCGATTCGATTAGTTAATCAGGTATTAGGAATAGACGAAGCCCAGTTTTTACACGACACCAAAGCCACCATAAAACTGGCAATACGTTTTGAAAACTGGAAAACTAAAGGACAGAGTTATTATCATACGTTTGGTGCGCCAGGTAAAAGTATGGCGTTTTGCCATTTTCATCACTATTGGCTGAAAGGTAAATCGCTCGGCCACACCGCCGATTTATGGGAATATGATTTTAATTATCATGCCGCAGAGGCCGGTAAATTTGCGCAAATTAACGCTAAAGATCCGGTATTGGAATTGCCATTTGCTTACCACTTTGATGCAACCTTGTACGCTAAATACTTGCGAAAATTAAGTGAGAACATGGGCGTAAGTCGAATTGAAGGTAAAATTGCGCACGTTGAGCGTTATCAGGATAGCGGTTACATAAAGTCATTAAGGTTGGACAATGGTCAGGAAATAGAGGGTGATCTATTTGTTGATTGCACAGGGTTTAAAGGGTTACTCATTGGTGAGGCGCTAGGTGCTGGTTATGATGATTGGTCTCACTTGTTACCGTGTGACAGCGCTATTGCTGTTCCGTCCGAGCGCCATGAAAAAACAGCGCCTTTTACGCGCTCAATTGCTCATGATGCGGGGTGGCAGTGGCGTATTCCGCTTCAACATCGCAATGGCAATGGTCATGTGTATTGTTCGCGCTATATTAGTGATCAACAAGCTCAAGATACGCTAATGGAAAACCTAGATACCAAACCCTTAGGCGACCCTAAATTGATAAAATTCACAACAGGTCGCCGCCGCAAGCAGTGGTATAAAAACGTTGTAGCCGTGGGTTTATCTAGTGGGTTCTTAGAGCCACTTGAGTCGACTAGTATTCATCTTATCCAATCAGCTATTGTGCGTTTGATTCAGTTGTTCCCACACAATGGCTTTACGCCAAGTCTGCAAGCTGAATACAATAAACAATCCGAACTAGAGTTTGAACAAATTCGCGACTTTTTAGTATTGCATTATCAAGTTAATGAACGATCGGATAGCGCAGTTTTTTTAATGATATGCGCAATATTGAATTGCCAGATTCACTAAAGCACAAAATAGAATTGTTTCGTGAAAATGGTAATTTATTTAGGGAGCAAAACGACCTGTTTCTTGAGAGTTCTTGGCTACAAGTTATGTACGGGCAGGGTATTACGCCAAACGACTATCATGGCTTAGTTAATAGCGTGCCTAATGACCAACTAAATACAATGTTAACAAAATTGCGCGAAATTAAAAAAGAACCGGTGAGTAAACTGCCCACACATGATGAGTATATCAATGGAATGATTGCTCGTGTATCGAATAGATAAGTCGTTAGCTTCCGATAATTACTTGTAACTTAGTGAATTTTAGCTTCGAAGTAAGCATACTTAATCGTAATTGAATAAAAGCAGCCATTTGGCTGCTTTTTTGTGTCTATTGATAAATGTAATTAATTTGATTGTTTTCTTGAGTGATGTGTTAACAAATGTTGCACATATGTAAATGAATACGTATGCATAGCATTGCTCCCTTTTTATACAAAACAGTAATATTTGGTGTTGAAACATAAATGGCATTTTTGGGTGTGGTAGTCCTAAAGATGTCGATAATAAAGAAGGAATGGGACACCAATGAAAACATTCAAACCCAGCACCATAATGGTGGCATTGATAGGAAGCGGAATCGCGTTTAATGCGTTACCGCTTTACGCTCAAGAGTCACCGGAAGTCACTGTCGAAGACGTTGAACGCCCTCAAGAGGAGCCCGTTGAACGCATCGAAGTAAGAGGTTTTAGCACAAGCCTTATTCAATCACTCAACCAAAAACGTTTTTCAGATACCGTATCAGAACAAATATCGGCTGATGATCTAGGAGGTCTACCCGATGTATCAATGGCTGACGCACTAACGCGTTTGCCGGGTATATCAGCGGTAAGAACCGGTGGACAAGCAGCACAAATCAATATCCGTGGTTTATCTGGCGATTTTGTATTCTCAACATTAAACGGAAGGGAACAAGTTTCAACCAGTGGCAGTCGCGCCATTGAGTTTGATCAATATCCATCAGAACTTATCAGTGAAGCCGCGGTTTATAAATCACCTAAAGCGTCGCTTATAGAAGGTGGTATCGCGGGTACGGTTGAGTTAAAAACTGCATCGCCGTTAGCGATGGATGAGCAACACAAGTTTAGTGCCAATTTACGAGGCATGTATAACGATCGCGCCTCTGAAATTTCTGATGCGAAAGAATATGGCCATAGAATCAGCTTTTCCTATCAAGGCAAGTTCCTCGATGACACGTTAGGTGTTTCACTGGGCTATGCCCGCTTATTCCAACCTAGTGTTTCTACGCAGTTTATTGGCCTTGCATACAATGGTGTAACAGATGTAGACGGCATCTACACAAATTCGGAATGTACCAATGAAGAGATAGCCCCTGAATGTGAACTCATTTCAGAGGGCTTTGAAATGCAGCACAAAGGCGGGGAAGAAACCCGTGACGGCTATGTTGCTGCATTTGAATGGGCACCTGTTGATAATTTCACGCTAAAAGCTGACGCCTTCGTTTCAAAATTCGATTCTGAAGCGTTTGCCCGTGGTTTCCGTGTAAAACTCGGTGGGATCAACGCTAACATTACCAATCCAGTTGTTGTTAATCGTAGCGTAATTGGTGGCACATTTAGTCGAACTGATGACAGCTTCACCCGTGTTGAACTGGTCAATGATGATAACCAGGATTTTGATAGTGTTACCAATTTAGGTATTAATGCCGACTGGGCTATTACATCTGACTTGTCTGTGCAATTTGATATATCACGCTCAAGTGCGGAAAGTGACTTCAGAAATGGTTTGCTATGGTCACTCGTTGGTGAAGATGCTAATGCTACGAACCCCGTCTTTGATGAAAATGTCCAAATTTCATATCTACTAAACGGTTTAGACTTACCTGATCTTGGTTTTAATCAGATGTCTGCTTTTACTGATTTAGACCGTGTTATGGTGAGTAAATATGGTATTTACCCTTATGAGAATAAAGATGAACTCGATGCCTATCGCGTTGATTTTCAGTATTACATAGACACGCCTATTTTCACGGGTATTGAGTTTGGCTATCGTTATTCAGATAGAGAGTACAATAACGATCGCTCAGTGTTTGAATATGGTAATGACAGTGCATTCTCAGTTAGCCAGCCTCCGCTTCATTTAACACCTGATATGGTCGAACAAGTTGATTGGTCAGGTGATTTTGGATACTTCCCAAGTTATTTATCTATTGACTTAAACCGTGCACTTGATGCGTGGTTCCCGGGTGGTCGTCCTCAGCCTGCGCAAACGTGGGGCCCAGGTGCTGCAGGGGTTATTAATGGCCCAGGAACTGGTCCTGCTACAGCGTGGACAATGCAAGAAAGTGGTGATGTATTTGAAACGGTTAACTCTGCCTATTTAATGGCAAATATCAACACTGAAATCGGTAATCTACCAATAACCGGTAACATTGGTGTTCGTTATATAAAAAGTAAACAAAGCTCTACTACGCTTCAACGTGCGACTCAGCTTGTCACAGATCCGGAAACTGGCGTAACGGTTGAAATTAGCGACCCGACTGCTGGGGCACAAAACATCATGGATGAATTGGGCTATATCAATAATTTCTATCGCCCAACACTCATTAGTCACGAATACACCGATGTACTACCTTCGATTAACTTAAACTTCAAATTAACCGACGATACGCAGCTACGTGTAGCGGCCGCAAAAGTAATGGGGCGTGCGCCTATAAATCGCTTTGCTGCAAATGCTTCAACCAACGTTGAAGTCGTCACCGCATTCCAAGATAGGGATTCTGGTGAAATTACGTTATCAACGCCTACCGCAAGAGTTAACGGGAATGCCCGAAACAGCCCATATCTAGAGCCGTTTTATGCAACGCAATACGATGTGTCATGGGAATACTACTTCTCAGATACGGAAGGTGCTTTGATTGTAGCGGGTTTTTACAAAGACATTGAATCGTTTGTAGAAGACATCGAAATCGACCCATACGACTTTGAAGGTAATGGCATCGTTATCCCAGATTCTGTTCAGGTTCCGGTTTTCTTGACCCCTGAGTTCAGTGGGCAAGAAGCAGAGCTCGCTCGTGATGCAAATGGTGACCCTATTTTCGTAACAGTACCGACTGAAAATGGAAGTTACAGTACTGCCGTAAATAATGCAGAAGGTGGCTATATACGCGGCCTTGAAGTTGCCTACACGCAAATTTACAGCATGCTACCGGGTATGCTTTCAGGACTTGGTGTTAGCGCAAGCTATTCTTATACCGAAAGTGAAATTCAGCGTACTTTAGGTGATGGTGTTTATGCCGCGAACTTACCAGGACTTTCAGAGAATGTGGCAACACTGACAGTGTTTTGGGAGTACGAAGGTTTCGAAACTCGCCTTTCAAGCCGTTTCCGTGATGCCTTTGTATCTCAGCAAGTTGCAGTAAATGATCAAGTGGTTAACTTCGACTCTGAATTGGTAATTGATTACCAAGCGTCATATGAAATCAACGACAACTGGAGTGTGCTGTTCCAAGTAAATAACCTTACTGACGAACCTACCAGAAGCTACTTCTCATCAGAAGAGCAAACAGGAACGATTCAATATTTCGGTACGCAGTACTTCTTAGGGATGACATATCAATTATGAAAAAGCTAATCCTAAGTTTATGTAACAAAACCGTATTGACCGAAAATAACGATCCTAATCGGGAGAATTCTATGTTGACTAAGTTGAGAGTGTGGCGTGCAGCCTTGCTCGTAATAGGCGGGTTAACGCTAGCGGGTTGTGGAGGCTCAGGTGTAGAGTCGGGTACCAACGATTTACTTACGTGTTCTGTACCTAATGTGCCGAATGAAGCCGGTACAGCGTGTGTGCCACCACCACCCATTCAATGTGAAGCACCGTTGGTGCCTAACGAGACCAATGATGCTTGTGAAGCAGGGGCTGATCCAGCGCTACCAGCACCTATATTCACGCCGTCATCTAATCAAGCTGTGTTGTACTATAACCGCGCAGACGTAGATGCTGATAACTCGAACAACGACCCCGCCTATGAGGGATGGCGTTTGCACACATGGAACAACGACAGCTGTGATGCATATGCCGACGCGGACACAGACTGGGCAAATGGTCGTGTTCATACCGGTATCGATCCTAACTACGGTGCCTATTGGGTACTTGAGTTAAAAGAAGGCTACGGCAGTTGCCACAACTTCATTATTCACAAAGGCACTGATGATGCAGGCAAAGAAATGGGGGGCGGTGACTTCAAAGGGTCATTGATTCAGGACGATGAAACTTTCACCCGAATGAACTTTACCCTATCAGGTGAGCCAACGGTATTTGAATATCCAATTATGTCTCTAGGTCCACAACCTGTTGATATTGCAGGCTTCGGTGCACACTGGTTAGATGCTAATACTATTTTGTGGGATGTTCCTGAAACTGTTGCAGAAGTTAAGCTTCACTATTCTGCTCAAGCCGACCTTGAAAGCTCGCTTGAAGCCGGTATTAACGGTACCGCGATTACGTTAATGTCAACAACGCTAACTGAAGAGCAATCGGCGCAAGCGCCGCATCTATCTTCTATGCAGGCGTGGGAAGGTGATTGGTCAGTAGAAGATGCTAAAACAGTATTAACTACGCAAGCCGTTGTCGGTGGCTATGATGCAGATGGGGTCTTGGTTGTAGCAACCGGCCTTCAAGTTGCGAACGCTATTGATTCTATCTACACCGCCGGTGAAGAGGATGCCAATGAAGCGTCATTAGGTGCAAACTACACAGATAGTGGTATTTCGGTTGCTTTATGGGCACCTACCGCGAAAAATGTTGATTTGTTGCTGTACAACAATAATAAGACACTTTCGCAACGCATCGATATGACGCGCGATGATATGACTGGCGTTTGGCACTACGATGGTGACATGTCTTTAGACAGACAGCTTTATCGCTTCGAAGTAACGGTGTATCACCCAATCACAGGAAGCATTGAAACCTTGATGGTGACAGACCCTTACTCCATGTCACTGAGCACCAATGGCCGTTTTTCTCGCTTTGTTAATTTAGCCGATGACGATTTGAAGCCAGAAGGGTGGGATGACCACACAATCCCAACAATAGAAAACCCTGAAGATGCGGTAATTTACGAAGGGCATGTACGTGACTTTAGTGTTCGTGATATGTCTACCAGTGAAGCAAATCGCGGTAAATACCTCGCGTTTACTGAAGATGGCACTGCGCCTGTTGAGCACTTGAAAAAGTTGGTTAACGCTGGCTTAAACTACTTCCATGTATTGCCTGCAAACGACATTGCCACAATTGATGAAGACCCTGCTAACACTATCGACTTGTACGATACGGTAGGGGCTTTATGTCGCTTGAATGCCAACGCAGCAGTGTGTGAAGAAGAAGATGCGTCTACGTTGTTAATTGACGTGTACAACAGTTACTCACCGTTGTCAGAAGGTGGCAAAGCACAGCAACTGACTAACGATTTACGTGGCGTTGATACATTTAACTGGGGTTATGACCCTCATCATTTCAATGCCCCTGAAGGCAGTTATGCATCAAGTGCAGAAGGTGTTGAGCGCATCATTGAAATGCGTGCAATGATAAAAGCACTGCATGAAATGGGGTTACGCGTAGCGTTAGATGTTGTTTACAACCATACTAATGCATCAGGTGTGTTTCCTAAGTCGGTATTAGATAAAGTGGTACCAGGTTATTACCACCGCTATGAAGTTGATACAGGTGCAATTGTGCGTGAGACGTGCTGTGATGACACTGAACCACGCAACGTAATGATGGAAAAGTTCATGGAAGATTCACTTCTTATGTGGACTGAACATTACAAATACGATGCATTCCGCTTTGATATCATGAGCCAAGCAACCAAAGATACCATGGTGCGTTTACGTGAAGCGGTTCAAGCTATCGACGAAGACAACTATTTCTATGGCGAGGGTTGGACGAAGATAGACCGCGGTTACGAGCAAGCCAGTCAGCTGAACATGGCGGGTACGGAAATTGGTACTTATAACGATCGTATTCGTGAAGCTATTCGCCAAGGCAATATCTTCTCGCCTGAATCTGACGCGCTACTTAGCGATCAAGACCGCGTGAAAATGGGGATGATTGGTACACTGAAAGACTACGTGTTGCAAACATCTGCCGGCACAGCTGGGGCAACCAGTAACCTAGGTGGTTATGCAGAAGACCCGGCTGACATCATTAACTACGTATCTAAACACGACAATGAAACCCTGTGGGACCAATTAAACTACACATTGCCTCAAGACATTAGCTTGAGCGAACGCGTGCGCGCTCAAAATGTAGCAATGGGTATTAACTTGGTTTCTCAAGGGATCCCATTTTTACAAATGGGTGGTGATATGTTGCGTTCGAAGTCAATGGACCGTAACACCTATGATTCTGGCGATTGGT
The DNA here is from genome assembly GCF_006538325.1 of Alteromonas sp. KUL42. Lineage (GTDB taxonomy): Bacteria > Pseudomonadota > Gammaproteobacteria > Enterobacterales > Alteromonadaceae > Alteromonas. The sequence goes on along the minus strand of NZ_BJKK01000004.1, from coordinate 99,638 downwards.
TCAACTATGTGGATTTCACCTATGAAACCAACAACTGGAATGTAGGCTTGCCATTAGCCCAAGACAATGAAAGTCGTTGGGAAGAAATGGGTACATTCATTAATAACCCAGAACGTGCAGCGTCGATGTCTGACATTATGTTCGCATCTGACGTGTTCAATGAATTGCTTTCTATCCGTATGTCTAGCCCACTATTTAGACTTACCACAGGTGCAGACATCATTGACCGTATTGGTTTCCACAACTTGGGTGCTCGTCAGCAACGTGGCCTTATTGCCATGAGTATTGATGACGGTGTTGCCGGGGAAGGTGAAGAACCGCGTGCGGATTTAGATATGATGAACGATGCCATCATGGTACTTGTGAATACTGGATATGAAGAGAAATCGATTACCGTGAACACGGCAACGGGCTTTTCATTACATGCAACACAGATGAACTCAGTAGATGCAACGGTTCGTGGCGCAAGTTTCACCGAAGGTGAAGATGGCAATGGTACATTTACCGTACCAGCGTTAACGATTGCCGTTTTTGTTAAAGCGCAATCGGGTGCTCAAGGCTATGGTCTATCTGCCTTTGCGACAGCTGGCGCGCCAGATGTGGTTCCTTACGGTGATACTATCGCTTACCTGCGTGGTGATATGAATGGCTGGTCTACGAATGATGCATTCATGTACCAAGGCAATGGCATTTATTCAGTTACGGTTTCACTTGAAGCGGGCACGACGTACGGCTTTAAGTTTGCGTCTGAAGACTGGTCAACGGTGAACTTTGGTGCGGCTGATGGTGATGATGGTGTTGTAGCAGAAGGTGTTGAGAAAGTACTTGCTCGTACTAATACAAACCTTGCCTTCACGCCAAGTGTAACGGCAACGTACTTGTTCACTGTTGACGCTACCGATAGCGAAGCGCCTATTATCAAAGTTGAGAACGAAGAGCCCTATGTTGGAACACCAGTGTACCTTCGTGGTGCAATGAACGGCTGGGGAACCGATGAAGAGTTTGCATACCAAGGTGGACGTGTGTATACATTTGCACGTGATATGGAGCCTGGTACCTATGAATTCAAAGTGGCTTCTGCTGACTGGGATACAGTGAATTTCGGTGCGTTATCAGCAGATGATGCAGACAGAAACTTGTCTCCTGGTAATACATTGGGCTTGGCGCGTACAAATGACAACTTGGTGCTTACCATAGAAGAAGCAGACCGCTATGTGTTTGTATTCAATGTTAGCGATATGTCTGCCCCTACCATTGGTATCTTCAAAGAAGCATACTGGGGGGCAACAGAAGTCTTTGTTCGTGGTGGTATGAACGGTTGGGGCACTGCAAATATGTTTACATATCAAGGTGCTGGCGTTTATACCGCTGATGTTGAGCTAAGTGCAGGAACCATTGAATTTAAAGTGGCTTCTGAAGACTGGGCAACGGTGAATTTAGGCAATCCAAATGATGCAGCTTCAAATGCAGTTGTAACTGGGCAAGCAAAGGTACTTGGCAGCAGTAACAATAACTTGGTGATTGAAGTGTCTGATGCTGGGTTGTACGAATTCAAAGTGAGTGGTCCAGATGGAAATGCGCCATCGCTTACTGTAACCATGAAATAGCACTTCTTTAACGAAGCTAATAGGAACCGCGGCCATGTCCGCGGTTTTTTTATTTGTATTGGCACGTAACTTGTTGCAGTTAACTTGTGTTGAGTAAATGCGTAACGTTCATCTCTGCTATTTCGACACAATTCGCGATGGGTAATGACGTTTATAACTCATACATATTGCAAACATGCCCCACATACCGGAATGGAGGTTTCAATGAAAAAGGCCATTGTTGTAGAAGGGGGAGCAATGCGCGGTATTTTCGCCGCAGGTGTCTTAGATAAGTTCATGGAAGAAAGCTATTACCCCTATGACTTTGCTGTTGGTGTGTCAGCCGGGGCAACAAATTTATCTACTTATGTTTCAAGAATGCCAGGTTTAAGTAAAACCATCATCACGCAATATGCCACCAAACGAGAGTTTTACAGTCCGCTGCGCTTTATAAAAGGCGGTCACATGACTGACGTACATTGGTTGTGGCACTATTCAAAAAAACGCCCTAGATATTCCAACACCCGGTGACAAAGCGATAATGCCTTTATACGTTGGTGTGACCAATGTTGATAATGGCCAGTGCGAATATATGAAAGCCACAATTGATAATATTGATGACTTGATGGTGGCATCCTGTGCACTGCCTACAGTATTTCGAGATCAGCCGTTAATTAATGGAATATGCTACGTAGACGGTGGTGTTGCCGATGCAATTCCCGTAAAACAAGCGTATGAATTAGGTGCCCGAGACATTACTGTTGTGCTCTCTCAGCCATACGGATTTACGAAACCTGAAGTAAAATCACCTTGGCTTCTCGAAAAAATGTACGGTACCCAACCTGCCTTGTTAAAGACCATGCTTGCGCGCCCACATATCTATAATGAAACTCTTGAGTTTTTAAAACATCCGCCTGCAGATTGTCAGATAAACCTTATCGCACCAGATGAAGGATTTTGTGTTAAGCGCCTTACTATGGACAAGAAGAAATTACTTAAGGGGTATGCGCTTGGTCGCAGAATGGCTCGTCGGTATATAAAAAATGAAGATGATGTCTTAGGTAGAACTGACAGTAGATACCTTTTGGATAACGTGGCATTATCTGCGCCAAATTAAGCATTGGTAGAAAAGTGGTCAGTGGAACTTACGAAGCAAAAGGTCTCAATTGGTTTAGTTAACCCTAAAAACCCCGTTAACGTTGCATCAATTTTAAGAGCGGCGGGGTGTTATGGTGTGGCGAGTGTTTTTTACACGGGGCAGCGCTATCGCTTTGCAAAAGACTTTAACGCTGATACCAAAGCCTTCCATAAAACCATTCCTACGATTGGTGTTGACGACCTAAAAGAAACGATCCCCGTTGGCGCTTCTGTGGTTGCCGTTGAACTGGTGGAAGGAGCCATACCGCTTCCTGCCTTTGAACATCCCTCAAATGCTTACTATATCTTTGGACCGGAAGACGGCAGTGTATCAAGTGATGTACTCGCGTGGTGCGATCACGTGGTTTACGTGCCAACGTACAGTTGTATGAATTTGGCAGCAACGGCCAATGTGTTGCTTTATGACAGGTTAGCCAAGTCGCATTATGAATTCGGAGATGCTCTCATTAGAGAAAGCAGAGATACCAATAACAGAACAACCCTACTGCGTTGATAAATGCACGTTAATAGATACGCGTTGACAAACGCCCGTTAACAAAAACGCGTTAATATTCACACTATCAGTTCGGCTGCTAAATTCTGGATTGCCATGATATATAAGCGTGTTATTTAAACTCGTCATCTTCTTATTGATGAATTTTTGATACTGAATACGTATGCATGTTTTTTAACATACAGTTAACGCGTATTCTGTCCTTATGTAGAATAAAATTCATAAATTGCCATGTTTACTTTCAATTTACCCGCTCGCATCAAACCGTTATCACTTGCTATGCTTTCAATTGGTTTTATTGCGTGTACGGATCAAGTGCCTATGACGGCAAATAAAGCAACATCAAACAGTGAAGCGCCATCTTTAACAGCACCTGAATCTAATGTCACGAACGAGCAGTCTCGTGATGGTAAGCCCGTTGTCTATCAAGTGTTTACACGGTTGTTCGGGAATACCAATACCACTAATAAACCTTGGGGGACCTTGGAAGAAAATGGCGTTGGAAAATTTAACGATTTTACACCAGAAGCATTGGCATCAATTAAAGCCCTTGGCGCTTCACATGTGTGGTACACAGGCGTACCTCATCATGCTTTAGTCACCGACTATACCGCGTATGGCATTACACAAGATGATCCTGATGTTATTAAGGGGCGTGCAGGTTCTCCTTATGCAGTAAAAGACTACTATAATGTTAATCCAGACTTAGCGTCTGACCCTGCTAAACGACTTGAAGAATTTGAAGCGTTAATAAAACGTACGCACAATGCTGGTCTTAAAGTGATTATTGATATCGTTCCCAACCACGTTGCCCGTGACTATCGCTCTGTATCTGCCCCTGAAGGGGTAAGTGATTTTGGCGAAAACGATGATACCTCAGTGGAATATGCTAGAGACAACAACTTTTATTATGTGGTTGGTGAAACATTTGAAGTACCTACTAGTGAAGGGTACAAGGTATTGGGTGGAGACTCACATCCTTTATCTGACGGTAAATTCGAAGAAAACCCAGCAAAATGGACAGGTAATGGGGCGAGGGCCGCGAAGCCCGATATCAATGATTGGTATGAAACGGTAAAAGTAAACTATGGGGTTAAACCCGATGGTAGTTATGACTTTGCCACGCTACCCGAAATGTACGCAAACAAAGACACAGAAAGTCACAGTGCGTTTTGGCAAGGCAAAACCGTCCCTGACTCGTGGGTTAAATTTAAAGATATTACACATTATTGGTTAGCGAAAGGCGTGGATGGTTTTCGATACGATATGGCGGAAATGGTGCCCGTCGAATTTTGGTCTTATTTAAACAGCAGTATTAAACAGAAAAATCCCAATGCATTCCTACTAGCTGAAGTGTATCAACCTGATAAATATCGTGATTACCTGCACTTGGGGAAGATGGACTATCTCTACGACAAAGTGGGCTTTTATGACACGTTAAAGCAAATTATGCAGGGCACGGGTAAAGTCAGTGACTTGGTCCGCGTTCATAAAGAAGTCAGTGATATCGCACCACATATGCTGCACTTTTTAGAAAATCATGATGAACAGCGCATTGCAAGCCCAGACTTTGCTGGCTCAGCGGAAAAAGGAAAACCAGCCCTTGCGGTAAGTGCGCTTATTAGTGCATCACCCACATTGCTTTATTTCGGCCAAGATGTGGGAGAAGATGGCAGCGAGGAAACGGGCTTTGGCGATCCAACACGTACTTCAATCTTTGACTATGTTGGCGTACCAGCGCACCAACGTTATATGAATGATGGTCAGTTTGACGGTGGACAATCAACGCCCGAAGAAAAAGCACTACGTCATTTTTACGAAGAGGTAATGACTATTGCGGCAACAAATAAAGCTGTATTGGGTGAATTTGTTAGCTTACACGACATCAATTTAGCTATTGAAAATTCCAACTATAGTGAACAGCAATTCGCGTTTGCGCGTGTGGAAAATGGTCATGGCTTTATTGTTATAGCCAACTTTAGTGAAAACAGCGTGAACAACATCACCCTGACCATACCACAAGCCCCACTTAATATTGACGACCCTCAGCAGACACTTTCTGCGCTATTGTCACACGATGCATTACAGCTCGAAAAGCGCGGTGATAACTACAATGCAAGTATATCGCTAAATGGGCTTGAAACACGTGTGTATGCTTTTTAACTAGACGTTTTTGAAATCGCTTTTTACTCATTGGTTTGCGTACTAGTGCACTTCCTTTTTTAAAAATAAGAAGTGCACTAGTGGCCTGATATACCAATATAAACAAGTGATACACAGGCTCTAGTTTCCTTGTTGCTGTGAATACGTATGCACAAGATTGGTCTTAGGGCATAACACAGGTAGTATCAGCGATAATTTGTAAGTTAACGTAATTTTAACATGAGGTTGCTGTGCTTATTCCTAAACGCCTATTTAATGCTAAGAAAGCTGAAAGCACTTTGTACACGGCTGTATCGCTGACTTTGGGGGGCTTGTCAGCTCAAGTACTAGCCTCAGATATAACCGTGTCGCCACCCAATTGGTGGGTTGATATGAAATCACCCTCTGTAGAGCTAATGCTATATGGCAATGATGTTGCAGACGACAAAGTAAGCGTTAAAAGTGAGCATATTAAAGTAGAAAAAGTTACCGCTCTTGATAGTAAAAACTATTTGTTTGTAACCTTAAATACAACGAATGTGCAAGCAGGCGACGTTACTATAGTTTTAACAGATGACGACAGAAGCGAAAGGGAAGTAGTCTACAGTTTCAAAGAACGTGAATTAAATGCGTCTTCTCGCGAGGGTTTTGGACCATCTGACAGTATTTACCTAATTGCACCTGACCGTTTCGTTAACGGTGATACTTCAAACGATAATATTGCCGGTTACGCCGATAAGGTAGACCGAACAAATGCAGGTGGTCGTCATGGCGGTGATATTAAGGGTATTGTTGATAACCTCGACTACATAAAAGAGATGGGGTTTACGCAAGTATGGACCATGCCGTTACTTGAAAACGCCATGGATAAATACAGTTATCATGGTTATTCGACTACAGACTATTACAAGATTGATCCACGCTTTGGTACTAATGAAGATTATGTTGCGTTAAGCAAGGCGGCGAATGAAAAGGGCATTGGTATTATTATGGATATGGTACTCAACCATATTGGTAGTAATCACCAATGGATGAAAGATACCCCGTCATTGGATTGGATCAACAATGAAGGCAAGTTCATAGGCACAACACATAAGCGTGAAACACTACACGACCCGCATTTAATAGAAAGTGATCAGCGTGCGTTTAGTGACGGGTGGTTTGTTCCAACTATGCCCGATTTGAACCAGCGCAATCCACACTTAGCTAATTACCTGATACAAAATGCAATTTGGTGGGTGGAATATGCAAATTTAAGCGGTATTCGCGTAGACACTTTTTCGTATCCTGACAAAGCCTTTTTGAGTGCGTGGACAACGCGCTTAATGAAAGAGTACCCCAATTTTAATATTGTCGGGGAAGAGTGGTCAGTGAACCCCGCGATAACAGCATATTGGCAAGCTGGAAGCCATCGACATGATGATTATGTGAGTGCGCTTCCCTCAGTGATGGACTTTCCATTACAACAAGCCGTGGTAAAAGCGCTGGGGAGTGACGAAAGCTGGAACAGTGGGTTCATTAGCATTTATGAAACCTTAGCGACGGATTTTCTTTACGGCGATGCGAATAATTTAGTGGTGTTTCCTGATAACCACGATATGAGTCGAATTTATACCGAACTAGGCCAAGACCTTAATAAATGGAATATGGCTATGACGTTCTTTTTAACTACTCGTGGTATTCCGCAAGTCTTTTATGGTACGGAAATACTAATGGATAACACGGGGACAAGCGATCACGGTGTAATTCGTACTGATTTCCCTGGCGGTTGGGCTGGTGGTGACGCTGATGACGAAGCTATGTATAAGGCTAGAGATAAGACGAAAAACGCCTTTACTGGGAAAGGTCTGTCAGATCAAGAACTGTGGGCGCAATCACGTATAAAGCAGTTATTATCATTAAGAAAAGCGTACCCTGAATTTTTTGAAGGATCATTAAAACACTTCGCCCCTAAAGAAGGTGTTTACACCTATTTTAGGTTACCAGAAACACCGAGTGACAGTATGCTAATGGTGATTTTAAATAAAAAAGAAACAATCCTGTCACTTGATAATTATTCAGCGATGTTATCTGGCTTTGACCAAATAAAGCGTTTAAGCGACGGCAAGACTTGGTCAGTGGACGATACACTGTCGCTACCAGCTATGTCTGCCAATGTCTTTATTGTGCAATAAACCCGTTTTCAAGATAAAACATAATAAGAGCAAATTATGCAAACAACTCAACCTCGCCTTTCTTTTTGGCAAATATGGAATGTCAGCTTCGGCTTTTTAGGTGTGCAATTTGGTTTCGCCTTACAAAATGCTAACGTCAGTCGAATTTTGTCTGACTTAGGTGCCGACTTACACTCTCTGTCACTGTTTTGGCTTGTTGCCCCCATTATGGGGCTTATTGTGCAACCTATCGTGGGCTCAGCGTCAGACCGCACATGGAATCGAATTGGTCGACGTCGTCCGTTCATTTTAGCCGGTGCTATAGCCGCGGTGATAGGCATGATCCTACTACCAAATGCACCTATTTTTGTTGCCTTTTTAGCGCCGATGTTAATGGGCGCTTTGATGGTCGCACTAATGGACGCGTCATTTAACGTATGTTTTCAACCATTTCGTTCGTTAGTCTCTGACATGGTGCCGCCATCACAGCGTAATGTGGGTTACTCAATTCAGTCATTGTTAATAAATATTGGTGCCGTAATTGGTTCTATTTTACCGTTTGTTTTAACCAACGTAATTGGTCTAGAAAATACAGCACAGATGGGGGAAGTTGCTCCTTCTGTAATGTGGGCATTTTATATTGGTGCCACGGTGTTACTAGGTACGGTTATTTGGACCGTCATTCGCACAAAAGAATACGCACCAGAAGACTACAATCGTTACAAAGGGCTGAGCGAATCAGATATTGCGCAATCTAATAAAGAGAAAGCGCCACTATCACAGCGTTTGTCTGAGTTCTTCACATTGGTTGTGAATATGCCAACTACCATGAAACAACTTGCTGTGGTTCAATTCTTCTCTTGGTTTGCGCTTTTTATTATGTGGGTATACACCACGCCAGCGATCACTCAGCACATTTGGGGGGTAGACAAACAGTGGTTTGACCCTGCGTTTATTGCTGCCGCACCATCAATACCTGAGGCCATCACCGCTGCCAAAGGCGCCGCGGGTGATTGGGTTGGTATTTTATTTGCGGCATATTCTGTATTTGCAGCTATCTTTTCTATATTCCTGGCGCGTTTAGCCGACAAATTTGGTCGCAAAACCATCTACGCAGGCGCTTTAGCCTTGGGCGGTATTAGCTACGTGAGTTTCTTATTGTTCCAAGATTTAACGTCTGTGAATGTCAATTTGTTAATTACAGAGGTTACTGTTCCACTTGGTGCAGTTAAACTTCTTATCCCTATGGTGGGAGTTGGTATTGCATGGGCAGCTATTTTAGCCATGCCGTATGCCATGTTAGCGGGTGCACTGCCTGCTAACAAAACCGGTGTATACATGGGTATTTTTAACTTCACTGTTGCAGCGCCGCAAATTGTTTCTGGTTTAACTGCGGGTTGGATCTTAAGTAGTGTGTTCGACAACGAAGCTAAATACATTATTGTGGTGGCAGGTGTCGCTATGTTGATTGGCGCGATTGCCGTGTTTTTCGTCAAGGAAACCGACACACATTCACTTGAAGCGTCAAAAGGGGTATAACTCAATGTTTTTCAAACCTTCAGTATTAGCAATAGCACTTGCAGGTACTATCACAACGGGCTGCGTAAGTACTAAGTCTGGTGAACAAAATACTCCGTTAAACAGCAATAAAACGATTATTGGTACTGATCATCCGTTTGCCAGTGAAGCGATTTATTTTGTGGTAACCGATCGTTTCGTGGATGGCGACCCCAAAAACAACCATGAAGACCAAGGCGGCTCTCATCCCACGTGGCAATTACCGCTAGAAGGCCCTGATGGTAAAAAAGCCTATGTAGGTTATATGGGAGGAGATTTAAAAGGGATTTTAAATAATGGTGATTATATTTCCGATATGGGCTTTACCGCTGTTTGGATGACACCTGTGGTGGATAACCCAGATTACGCATTTAACGGCGACGAGCCTATTACCTACGGTGGCGCCTTTAAAGATGGCGGCAAAACAGGTTATCACGGGTATTGGGCCACTAACTATTACACACCAGATGAACACCTTGTCAGTGATGATTTGAGTGTTAAACAATACACTGATCAAATGCGCGAGCAATTCGGCCTTAAATCGGTATTCGACATTGTTGCAAACCACGGTAGCCCAAGTTTTACCATGGAGAGTGACTTGCCTGGTTACGGTGAACTTTACGATGCAGATGGAAAGTTAGTTGCCGATCATCAAAACCTTTCACCAGAAGAACTCGACCCAGAAAATAATCCGCTTCATGCCTTTTTTCACAATTATCCCGACTTAGTCAAACTATCTAATTTGGATGATGAAAATCCGATGGTAAGGGATTATCTGATTAACAGCTATTTGTATTGGATCACCCAAGGTGCTGATGCATTTAGAATTGATACAATTCGTCACGTGCCACATACGTTTTGGCGGGAAGTGTCTGATCGCGTTCGCGCTGAACATCCCAATTTCTTTATGTTTGGTGAAAGCTTTGATTATGAGGCAAATAACATAGCACAGCACACGTTACCTAAAAATGGCGCGGTAAGTGTGCTTGATTTCCCTATGCAAAAAGCAATGGTGAAAGTATTCGAAAAGCCATTAGAAACCGATTTTGCCGATTTGGAAAACGTACTTTATTTAACTCACGGTCCTTATCATAACCCTTATGAACTAACCACATTTTACGATAACCACGATATGGCGCGTATGAATGCGACAGATAATGGTTTTATTAATGCGCATAATTGGTTGTTTACGGTGCGTGGTATTCCTGTTGTGTACATGGGCTCTGAAATGGGATACATGCGCGGCACGGCTGAACATGTGGGTAATCGTAACTATGTGGGGCAGGAGCGTCTTGATGGGGCAAATACCCATCCAATTAAAAAGGCATTAACCAATATTGCTAATGTGCGTAAAGCAACGCCGGCACTGCAACGGGGTGTTCAAGTTAATCTTGAATTGCAAGGTCACCGAGCTGCCTTTTATCGTATTGTTCAAAATGGCGATAAAAACCAAATTGCCCTTGTTCTACTTAATAAAGGCGAAGAGAGTGAGCATTTTGAAATAAGCGAGTATATGCAGTCGGGCGTTTGGACTGAGCAGTTAACCGGAGAGGTAAAAAAGCTTAACGATAAAGCTGCGCTTGTAAGTAATGTTAAACCCAATGGGGTGCAAGTGTGGGTGCTGAACGATAAAGTGAAAAGTGAAGCACTTTTAGCGCGATTGGCGTTTCAGGCAGCCCGCCAATAGTCTGTTAATGTTAAAAATGGGCGTGTTATTTCTAACACGCCCATTTTGATTTAAGCAAAGTTTATCGGTATGAAAATCAGAACGTCACGTCCCACTGAAATCTAAATCGCATTTCGTCAAATGAACCCAACGCGTCGTGGTCAATATCGAAGCGAGTAATATCGGTAGTTAGCTTATTGTTGTGCCCATTAAAAAACCAATTTAGTGCGAAAGCATGTTCGTAGTGATTTTCATCTTCTTGGTGGTCGTTTTCACTGTAAGTAGCGTAGCGTACTGCAACTTCCAAAGGTTTGGGCCACCAATCAATTAAACGATTACCTAAATAGCCCAGTTGAATATAATGACCTGTAAAGGATGTTTTTAAATTGTTTCGCGAGCTATCAGTGACCGACTTTTCGTGGTATTCGGCTTGGGCACTTATACCTTTATACATCAATGCAATGTCGATATTGTGCTGTTCTATCTTGTATTGATTATCTACGCCTGAAGCAAACTGCGTTAGCTGACCACCGCCCGATGACGAAAAGCGAGTAAAGGCACTTTCGTTTGAAGAATAACTAACAGCCATGCTAGCAAGAGGCGAATCGCGTAAGGACAAATCGCTGGCTTTAAAACCATGAGGTGTGCCAAATAAGTTCCATTGCAAGCGTCCATAATATAACGGAGCGCCATCATCGTTGCTATTACTGCCTCTTCCAGTTCCCGCTGCAACACCCAACCAATAGCTAAAATATTGTGCTTGCTCTTCGCCAATATCACCATAAATGGCAGCGCCTTGCTGTCTATCTATTGTGAAAATGCGATTTATAATACTTCGGTCCAGCATTTGCTGACCACCACTGCTGATACTGCGCTCTCGAGAGTATTCGAGTTTCCACTGGCCGGTCTTAAACTTTAACCAGTCTAGTTTTTCAACGTGCAGGGTGTAATTAAGCATTACGTTATTGACTAAGTCATACTCAATACCGAATTTAAGCCACGGCTGATAAGCATAACCTTTCAATTTAAATCGAGCGCGATTAATACCGAATTCGTTTCCAGTAGAGTGGAACGCTACATAGTCTTCTATTTTATTTGGCTGATTATCGGTAGGCGTCGCAAAACGCGATTGAATACGCGTTTGAAAGAGAAGTTTGAAGTGATCTTCTGAAGTCGTGAACGTCAATCCTTTGTTTGTATAACTCGTTTCTAACTGGGTAGCCGTTGCTTCAAACCCGATTAGTCCAGTGAGTAAAACGACACAATTCTTGACAAGGTGTTGTGCACGCATTATTTCGTTAGTTTTGGTTTAACTTGAAACGTGAATGAATGCGCGCAGTCTACGTATTTAAACTATGCTGTCAAATAAACTTCATAAAAGTGTAATAAAAGTGTCACAAAAAGAAATTATTCACTTCCACATGATTGACGGACAACTATGTCGGCAGGCATGAGGAAATCTTGCACTTCCTCATTATTAATTGCTTTTAAAAGTGTAGAAACCAGCAACTCACCAGCAAGTTTGGTATTTTGCTGCACAGTGGTCAAAGACGGCGTGGTGTATGCTGATACGGCTATATTGTCATATCCAACTACTGCCACGTCATCGGGTACGCTAATTTGAGCTTGTCGTAGTGCGCGCAGTACACCCATGGCTATTAAGTCTGATGCACAAACAATGGCTTGGGGGAGTTCATTGCTTTGCAGCAGTGATTGAACGGCTTTTGCACCAGCATCCTCAGTAGATATTGCATCTCGTTGAACGCTTTTATTACCAATATTGTGCATGGTTAAAGCATCAAAATACCCGTTAAACCGCGCTTTGAATTCGGGGGCATGATCGCCATTGTCCCCAATAAAGGCAAATGACGTCTTTCCAAGAGCAATTAAATGATCCGTAATGCGTTGGCCGCCTTGGTAATTATCACAGCCAACACTGACACCTGGATGTGCTTCATCTGGTGCCCCCCAACGCACAAAATGGGTACCTTGTGATTCTAAGTGAGCCACCTTGTTTTGATAATCGGTGTAATCGCCATAGCCTAACAAAATGATGCCATCGGCTTTGTTCGAGTCTTCGTACTCGGCATGCCAATCATCGTCAAGATTTTGAAAGGATACTAGTAAATCGTAATTAGCTTGGGCGCATGCACGGGTGATGCTGCCAAGCATGGCAAGGAAGAAGGGGTTAATCATGGAGTCGTCAGATGTTGGATCTTCAAACAACAAGAGCGCAATGGTGCTACTTTTTTGCTTCCTCAAATTACTCGCATTCTTATCTACTTTATAGTTAAGTTCACGGGCGATACGCTGAACGCGATCACGGGTTTCTTGATTCACTAACGGGCTATTGTTCAGTGCTCTTGATACCGTAGATTGTGAAACGCCGGCTAAGTGAGCAATATCAAAAGAGGTCGCTTTTTCTTTCATATACACCAAGTTTTGCTGCTTCGACTGTGTTGTCGCGAAAGTAGATTAGCATAATTTTGTGTTTAAACATGTTTTTTGATGCTTTTACGTTATTAAAGGAACAAATTCGAGCGCTTTGCTTGGTCTATCGTTCTTAATTCAACCAGTTGTCAGGCTTGTATTAAGAAAACATGGTTCATCTATTTCTGACAGTGTTATACTGCTACAAATTTTTTAATAAATAGTGCATAAGGGGAACATGCGAATGGCCGAGACTGAACACCGTCCGACCAATTTTATCCGTCAAATTATCGATAAAGACCTAGCCAGTGGTTTGCATGACACCGTAAAAACGCGGTTCCCGCCAGAGCCAAATGGTTTTCTTCACATAGGTCATGCAAAATCAATTTGCTTGAATTTCGGTATCGCTAAGGATTACAGCGGAACATGCAACTTGCGCTTCGATGACACAAACCCCGCCAAGGAAGACATTACCTTTGTTAATTCTATCAAAGAGGATGTTCAGTGGCTTGGTTTTACTTGGGACGGAGAGGCACGTTACTCGTCTAATTACTTTGATCAACTTCATGCATATGCCAATGAACTGATCGACAAAGGTTTGGCTTACGTTGATTTTTCAACACAAGATGTTATGCGTGAATTGCGTGGAACGCTAAAAGAGCCTGGTAAGAACAGCCCGTATCGCGACACTGATATTGAAACAAATAAGCGCGAATTTGCCAAAATGACCGCAGGTGAATACAAAGAAGGCGAGTGTAGTCTACGCGCTAAAATTGATATGGCTTCACCGTTTATGTGTATGCGTGACCCAGTAATCTATCGCGTTAAGCACGCTCAACACCATCAAACTGGTGATAAATGGTGTGTTTACCCTATGTACGACTTTACGCATTGTATTTCGGATGCCTTGGAGGGTATTACACATTCATTATGTACGCTGGAATTCCAAGACAACCGTCGTCTCTACGACTGGGTAATAGAGAATATTTCCATCGACTGTACACCGCGTCAATATGAGTTCTCACGTCTTAATTTAGAGTACACTGTTTTAAGTAAGCGTCGCCTTATTCAATTGGTGGAAGAAGAGCACGTAAGTGGTTGGGATGACCCTAGAATGCCAACTATTGCGGGTTTACGTCGTCGTGGCTACACACCGGGTTCAGTTGTTGAATTTTGTAAGCGCATTGGCGTGACCAAAATGGACAATATGGTTGAAATGTCCATGCTTGAAGCGTGTATTCGCGATGACCTCAACGTCAACGCGCCTCGTGCAATGGCTGTACTCGACCCAATTAAACTCGTAATAGAGAACTATGACGAAGACAAGCAGGAAACACTCGTAGCACCTAATCATCCAAGTGATGAGACAATGGGGACAAGAGAAATTGGTTTCAGTCGTGAAGTGTATATTGAAGCTGAAGATTTCCGCGAATCCGCCAATAAGAAATTTAAGCGCTTGGTTTTGGATAAAGAAGTACGCCTTCGAAATGCCTATGTGGTTAAAGCAAATCGTGTTGAGAAAGACGCTGACGGAAATGTAACTACCGTTTACTGCACGTATGATCCTGAAACATTGGGTAAAGACCCAGCTGATGGACGCAAAGTAAAAGGCGTTATACATTGGGTTGATGCTAAAACGGCAGTTCCAGCGGAATTCCGTTTGTACGACCGTTTGTTCAATGTACCAAACCCGGCAGCACAAGAAAGCTTTACTGACGCGATTAATCCAGCATCACTTGAAGTGAAAAAAGGGTGGGCTGAAGCTCGTCTTGTAACGAGCAAACCTGACGTTGGTGTATGGCAGTTTGAGCGAACAGGTTATTTCTGTCTAGATAAAGACAGTACTGACGAACTACCTGTATTTAACCAAACAGTTGGTCTTCGTGACACGTGGGCTAAAATAGGCGAATGAGAGTAGGTTAACTTACCTAGTTTTCATCGGTCAAATAAGGACACAAAACGCCGCTACACAATGTGTAAGCGGCGTTTTTTTAACTATTACTTAGGTTGGCAATCTAATGATTGACCATTAACGTCTGCACTATCATTGCCCATTAAATACAAATACAACGGCATTATGTCTTTCGGTGTTTTTAATGTGTCAGGGTTTTCTGCTGGAAATGCTTGAGCGCGCATGTGGGTGCGCGTACCACCTGGGTTTATGCAATTAAACCGAAGTGACTTATTTTGATATTCATCAGCAAGTGTTTGCATTACGCCTTCGGTAGCAAATTTAGACACTGCATAGGTTCCCCAAAACGCACGTCCTTTGCGACCCACACTGGAGGTTGTGAAAACCACCGATGCCTGAGGTGCTTTTTCAAGTGCGGGAATAAGTGCTTGAGTCATATAAACCATCCCATTTAGGTTGATTTGCATGACATCTTGCCATTCTTGCGCATCTATATCTTTAAAAGCACTTAAGTGGCCCAAAATTGACGCATTATGTAACACGCCATCTAGCCGACCAAACTGATCTATAATGGTTTGCGCCATTTGTTGATAGTGTGAAGGTGTCGCTCCCTTAATGTCTAAGGGGACAATGGCAGGCTCTTTGTCACCGGCAGCTACAATCTCATCATATACGGCTTCGAGTTTTTTAACTGTACGGCCAAGAAGAATACACGTTGCACCATGAGCAGCGTATGTACGTGCGGCCTGTGCACCGATACCGTCACCGGCTCCTGTTATTAGGATAACTTTATCACGCAGTAAATCTTTTGGTGCAATATAGTCGTTCATTTTTGTCCTTAGCTTGCGTTACGTTTCATCAAGGATAGTTCGCTATTTCAATGGCAGCAGATCATACTCAGACTTGCTCACAAGTAAAACATTCATTGAAAAAACTTGGGAAACGTAAAAAAGTTAACAAAACTGGTTAACAAAACTTTGCAAAGTTGCAACAAAGTCAATAAGATTGAGCGAGATACAACTGGTCTAACATGTTTAAAACACAAATCTGCACCTGCGAGGCAGGGTAGCCCAAGCGTCTTTTTAATGCTTAGTTTTAGACACAGAATAACAACAATGCTTGTAGGGAGTAGAGATGAGAAAACTCGTATTAAGTTCCAGTGTGGCCCTTGCGCTGGGTCTAGCAGGCTGTGGTGGCTCCGATGAAACCCTTTCCGACATTCAGGCCGAAACAGAAGTCCAAACACCATTTTCCCGAATCGTTTTCGATCCAGCTACTGGTAATTTAAACGTACCAAACGACCTTTTAATGCTTCCGGGTGACGATGGATTTTTCGATTACACACTCAATATTCCAGTAGCTGATCCTACTGATTTTGGAGACCCACAAAACGCACTTAATGTGCTAGATGGTTGGTCAACGCAACATCCGTTCGTTATCGACGTTGAAACACCGCCGGGAACATCACTAGACGAATCTTCACTGTCTGCTGGTGTACTTATGTTCGAAGCCACGCTTGGTCTTGACCAAAGCGACGCACAGTGTGCTCAGGTCACCACGCCGTCTGCGGGCTGTAAATTGGGCGACCAGTTAACGTATGGCCAAGATTATGTGTTAAGTCTGGTAGATAACAATACGATTTCTTTTGTTCCGCTTAAGCCGTTGAAACCTGCACACGGTTATATGTTGGTGATGACGACAGAGCTGAAAGACTCATCAGGTAAGTCTGTTCAAGGTTCTACAACGTGGGATTCAGTTCGCCAAGACATCAACACACATCCGCTTTCAAGTGCTGCACAGTTGCAGTTGCAAGGGTTAGTGAACTCTTTAGTCAACCCTGTGCTGGGTGCGGGCTTCGCTCGTGAAGAGATCACTTATGTTTCTGCGTTCACCACACAATCTGTTGCCAATTCGCTTGATACAATTAAAAAGGTAATGATTAGTGAGTTTGCGGCACGTGCCGCAGCGGGCGACCCTACTGCTGGGCAAGCTCTACCTGCAATAGTAGTGCGTGATGTCGCGGTTAAACCAAATGCAATGGAAGCACTTGGCCTTGTTACGCAAGAAGCAGTTGCGGGCGCAGTAGCTCTTGGTAAGCAAAGTTTACCACCGGAAGCTGCTGGTCTAATTCCTCTTATTGACGCCACTGACTTCAGTGCATTGCAAACATGTGCTGGTTTAGCTGGTACGGTAAGTGGACAGTTGTCTGCTCAGTGGGGAATACTAAATGATTTCGCTGTTGCTGTATCTACTGGCATCTTAGGCCAAGCTGGCCCATTCTGTGCTGCTCAACGTTTCGAAGGTAACATCGCATTACCATATTTCCTTGGCGTACCTAGCGCAGAAAACCCATTAGCGCCAGTTAATACATTCTGGAAAGCGGCATGTGATAGTGGGATTGTACTGGCTGGTGCACCTCAAGAGGTATTGGCAGCAGCAACGCCTGGTCCAAATGCAGAGATGTGTAGTGCAATTGGTCTTGCAGATTTACGCGTTAACGGTGAAAAACTCGATCACAAGCGTAACATCACCAAGTTTAATCCATATCCTCAACCTAATGGCGGGAATATGGGTAAGGAAACGTTGGACGTTCAAGTTACCGTTCCTAATCCAGCGATTGCTGGTGCACTAGGTTTTCCAATCAGCATGCCTGATGCAGGTTGGCCTGTAGTAATTTTGGCACATGGTATTACCAGTAAAAAAGAAGATATGCTAGCAATTACTGGCACACTATCTTTAGCGGGTATTGCGTCAGTTGCGATAGACCAGCCTCTACACGGTAGTCGCGGTTTTGACCTAAACGGCGATGGCGTGGATGAAATTAATGCTACTTCGGTAAGTGCAACGCACTATATGAACTTAGCAAGTCTTCCTACTGCACGTGACAACTTACGTCAAAGTGTTTCAGATTTGCTCGGTTTGCGCTTAGGTTTAAATGCTGTGGTTGATACCACTGCAGCGCAAGGTGTGAAGTTTGATACAAATCGTGTATCTATTATGGGTGTGTCATTAGGTGCAATTACTGGTGGTAACTTTGCATCCGTTGCCAATACGTCTATGGGCGAGCCTCTGGGACAACTCGACCCTATGTTTGAAATCCAGCAAGCTTCCTTGGAATCACCAGGTGGTGGCCTAGCGCAATTCCTACTTGAGTCACCTGCATTTGGTCCGTTGATTAAAGGATTATTGCTGTCTCAAGCATCTGAAGACTTTGCTGGTCTATTAACTCAACTTTACGGTACAACAGATGTATCGGAAGAACAGTTAACAGCAGCGGTAGCCATGTTTGAAGATAACCTAACTGCGGAGCAAGCCGCTGAAGTGAATGCGGTATTTGCTCAGTTCGCGTTTGCAGCGCAAACGGTTATGGACTCGGGCGACCCAACTAACTACGCAACGGTATTAGGTGAAAATACACCTGTGCATATGATGACAGTGGTTGGTGACGGTAGCGCGGCTAACTTGCCTGATCAGGTTATCCCTGTGTCAACATCGCTTCCTCTTGCCGGTCAGTTGCCGCTTGCAGCAACAATTGGTCTTCAGCAAGTTACTACAACTGTACCACCGGGTGCAGATAAGGTTAGCGGGCTAGTGAAGTTCAATAGTGGTGCACACGCATCTAGCTTGAGTCCAGCGTCTAATCCAGCAGTAACAGCTGAGATGCAGCGTGAAGTGGCTGGCTATTTGGCTACTGATGGACGTGCAATACCAATTACGGATGAAAGTGTTATCGCAAATTAATTGATAATACATTATTGGTGACGAAAGCCGGCACTTGCCGGCTTTTTTGTTTCTTAAGAAAGTGCCTTCCTAATCAATTCTAATTAATGAAATTAATAACCAACTATGGAAATTGATATTACCTAAAAATCATTGTGTTATTTGATTGTATCTTCATGTTAATGTAGTGTTAATTGGTCGGATCTGTTGAAGTGATAGAGGTCGCTTTAGAGGAGTGCTTAAATTACTTCACAATTGGGTCGACTAATTTAATCTTCATCTGTTAGGGAACATTCGCGATGATTACAAGAAAGCACTTTTCGCCAGCAAAAACGCTTGTTGCGTTATCGGTTACGGCACTTTTAACCGCATGTGGCGGAAATGACAATGACTTTTCCAATGTGCAGGTACCAGAGCCTACGCCACCTCCAACGCCTGAGCCAGCACCTGAGCCTATTCAAGCATTCGACCCAGACGGTACGCTTAGCGCAGATATTCGATGGACGACTTACGGCGTTCCACATGTGACTGCTGATAATTTAGAAAGTATGGCCTACGGTGTAGGTTTTGCCTTTGCCAGAGACAATTTGTGTGTGTTGGCCGACCAAATTGTAAAATATAATTCAGAGCGCTCGAAGTATTTTGGACCCGATCAAGTACCAGGTAGTGGAGACTCTGCTCATTTAATCAATGATTTTGGTTATTTAACGGTTGGTATAAGAGAATTAGCGGAGGAAAACCTACCTAGGTTGTCTGCTAATGCAAGAGCGATGTTTCAAGGCTACACCGCTGGCTATAATAAGTATCTCAATGAGACTCCTGTTAGTGAACAAGATCAAAGCTGTGCAGGACAGCCTTGGGTAACCAACATAGACAGTGTTGACCTTTTAACTTACTCATTAGGCGTTGCACTATTGCCTGGGGCTGCCAATTTCTTAGGCCCTATGTTCCTTGCCGCACCGGAGGGTAAGAGTTATCTTCCCACGCCAGCAGAATCCGCGCCTGCGGCGCTCACTGCTAATCTAAAAATTACGCCATCCGTTACTTTGCCAGAAAAGAACCCTCAAGAGATGGGCTCGAACGGGTGGGGCTTAGGTAGTGATAAAACTACGAACGGCAAAGGTATGGTATTGGGGAATCCACATTTCCCCCACACCGGTAACCTTCGCTTCTGGAATTTCCATGCTCAGGTGCCAGGTCATCTAAATGTAACAGGTAGTTCATTAATGGGCCTACCTGGAGCGGTGAACATTGGGTTTAACGAAAACGTTGCATGGACGCACACGTTCTCTACAGCAGAGCATTTTGTTGTCTATCAACTTACTTTAGACGAAAACGATGCATCGGGAATGACACACATTGTAGATGGTAATCGTCGTACTATTTATGAAAAGCCAATGCAAATTGATGTTGCTGTAGCACCAGGGCAAACTATTAAACTGAATAAAACGGCCTACTACACAAACTACGGCCCTATTATTGAAGTGCCGGGTAACTTTGATTGGAACAGCAGCAACGTGTTCGCAATTAAAGACGCCAACTTACCTAATTTAGATATAGTCGATCATTGGCTTGCTATGAATATGGCAACTTCGATGGACGAATTTAAACAAGCATTTAAAGATTACGATGGGGTCATCTTCAATAATACGATGGCAGCGTCAAGTGATGGCCAAGTATTTTATATTGATGACTCAACCGTTCCCAATTTGACAGAAACAGCGATTGAACAACTCACTACCAATCCGCTGTTAATACAAACAAAGGCAGTAGCTGGTTTCACTGTATTGCCGGGGCACATTTCACAGTTCGACTTTGATGGTCCTGTACCTTATGAAGAAGCACCAAAATACGAAGGGACAGACTCAGTTCAAAACTCTAACGATAGTTATTGGTTAACGAACTTATCTTCACCTATTTCTGTTCCTAACCCCATGTATGGTAATGAAGATTATCAACAAACGTTACGCTCAAGAATGGGGCAGAAATTTATTGAAACTGAAGCGGGTAGTGACAATACGTTTACGCCGCAAGAGGTAGAGTCTTTACTACTTAATAACAGAAGTTACTTAGCCGAAGAAATTTTAGATGATTTACTTGCGCTATGTGCTGCGCAAGGGGCAACTCCCGTTAATGTTAATGGGGTCGATGTAGATATTTCTGGTGCATGTGCCGCGCTAGAAGATTGGGATGGCACCATGAATATTGCAAGTACTGGTGCGCATGTGTTCAGGGAATTTGCTTTTCAATTTAACCAAGCGCCACAGTGGGAAGTACCTTTCTCTTTAGAGTCTCCGGTGACAACGCCAACGGGCTTACTTCAAAATGACACTACGCTAATGCAAATAGCAAAAGCAGTACAAGTTATTGAGCAAGCAGGTGTTGCATTTGACGCGCCGTTTGGCGACGTACAGTTTGTTGAGCGCAGTTTACCCAATGGCACAGCATCTGGTGAGCGTTTACCGTGGGGGGGGGCACACAATATTGAAGGCGGGTTTAACGTGTTTAACATTGTAACTGGCAACAACGGGACCATGTTGCCGCGTCATACTTACTCACCATTAAGTGGCACCATTATGAGTGCTGAAGCGAAGGGTTATCACATTAACTACGGTACAAGTTGGGCAATGGTGATTAACTTTACCGATGAAGGCCCACAAGGGAGAGGAATCTTAACCTACTCGCAATCTCGTAAGTTTGGCAGCGAGCATTTTGACGACCAAACTCGCTTGTATTCAGAGCAGCCCACGTTGCGTGATATCTACTTTACTGAAGAAGATATCAATGCCAATACAATTGAACAAGTAAGCCTATCGTCAGATTAAAGCGAGACTGGTATTATAGTGTAATTGAATCAGTGATCTATCTCTGCCCAATCTTTTAGTTATAACGGTGGCAGGCTAGATCACTGTTAATACGTTTGGGTTTGTCTCTTCACAAATCCACTATTTTACTAGGAGTTAAGTTTGGAGTTTTTGTACGAATACGGTTTGTTTGTGGCCAAAGCGATAACTTTGGTATTGGCGTTTGTGGTTGTTGTTTCAACTATCGTAGGCGTTGCAAGCAAGCAAAAGCAAGGGAAGGGGCATCTAGAAATTAATTCAATTTCAGAACAACTAAAAGATGTTACCCAATATGCAAAGGAAGTGTTACTAGACAAGAATGCGCTAAAGAAATTAGCGAAAGAGCAAAAGAAAGAGCAAAAATCCAAAAGCAAAGATTCGTCGTCACAAGAAAACGCACCACGTCTTTTTGTCATCGATTTTAAAGGCTCTATGGATGCTTCAGAGGTAGATCACCTTCGTGAAGAAATCACAGCGATTCTTTGCGTAGCTGAAGCGCAGGATGAAGTCTTGGTAAAATTAGAAAGCGGTGGTGGCGTTGTTCACGGATATGGACTAGCTGCTTCTCAACTGCAGCGTATCAAAGCAAAGGGACTGTCATTGACTGTTGCTGTGGACAAAGTGGCTGCGAGTGGTGGTTATATGATGGCTTGTGTTGCCGATAAGTTAATTGCCTCACAATTTGCCTACATTGGAAGTATTGGGGTGTTAGCACAACTTCCAAACTTCAATAAGCTGTTGAAGAAAAATGACATTGAATTTGAGCAACACACTGCCGGCGAATTTAAGCGCACACTTACGGTGTTTGGTGAGAACAACGACGAAGGACGCGCAAAATTCAAAGAAGAAATAGAAGAAATTCACGTTCTCTTTAAAGATTTTGTTCAAAGTCAGCGCCCAGAAATGGACATAGACAAGGTTGCCACTGGTGAGTATTGGCCCGGTGTTAAAGCGAAAACACTTGGTTTGGTTGACGATTTAATGACATCAGATGATTACATTCTATCCCATTACCCAGAACGGGAAATTTTTAGTGTGAAGTACTCAATTAAGAAGAACGTCGCAGAGAAATTAGGCATGTCAGCTGCACAGGTAGCAGAAAGGACATTGATGAAGACGTGGAGTAAAGCACGTCATTGGTTTTAATAAGTAAAAGGCGGCTTCAAGCCGCCTTTTACTGACACTACGATAATAAGAATTATATGGCACGGCATACTAAGACCGATATAGTCGATGCGGCTGAATATCTGTTTTCCCAGCAAGGTTTTACACAAACCTCAATGCGTGAGATCACATCAAGGGCACAAGTTAACCTCGCCTCGGTTAACTATCACTTCGGTAGTAAGAAGAACTTAATTCAAGCAGTGTTTAAGCGTTACTTTGACCAACTAATGCCTGAAATAGAAAAGTGTGTTTCTACGCAACGTGACGAAAGAGGCAGTGAAGGTGTCGCGCGTCTGTTGTATTCACTTATACCTCCCATGTTAAAGTTAAATACGCTGTCTGCTAATGGCACCGCGACTTTCGTCAAGTTGCTTGGAAGAGGTTATAACGAAACGCAAGGTCACTTACGTCGTTTTATTATGAACGACTATGGCCAATGTATTCGTGCGCTGGTGAGTGCAATACAGGCATGTCTTCCTCATGTACCCGAAGAGGAGTTGTTTTGGCGAATGCACTTTGCAATGGGCAGTTTTGTTTTTTCTATGGCGTCAAGTCAAGCATTGACAGAAATAGCAGAATCGGACTTTCACAAACATGTAGATATAGAAGCGGTGATAAGACATCTTGTGCCGTTTGTCGCACAAGGTTTGTCGGGGAATATGCCCGAGTAGATTATAGTGATGAAACGTTTAACGCGCTCAAGACGAGCGCGCTAGTCTTTTAGTCGTTAACGAGGTAGCGTTGAGCCAGGATCTTGTTGTTGTAGTTTGTCAGCCCAAAATTGTTTAACGCTAAATCCACCCGCACTTTTGGGTGAGGCAGAAACGTTACCAGACGTGTTGCTTTTCTTTAGTGTTTTCGACGTCGAGATTGGTTTTGGTTTGTCGTTAGAAGATGTTACTAGCGACGCTGTCATTTCTTTTAGTTGTGAAAGACGTACATTTTTGCCACCGTCAACGCTGTACCAACCACTTTTAATTTCAAGGGAAGGCGCTTTGCCATTCACTTGGGTATACGCGTTTGTGAATTCGGTGATAACTTTGTCTTTGTCTAAGTTTGTCATTCTATTAATGCTCTTTTTTTGATTAGAAGACGAACGAATACTAACGTGCATCGACCAACGTTGAAAAAAGTATCCCAAAGGTCAATACGTGCTCAAAACTCAAAT
The DNA here is from genome assembly GCF_006538325.1 of Alteromonas sp. KUL42. Classification (GTDB taxonomy): domain Bacteria; phylum Pseudomonadota; class Gammaproteobacteria; order Enterobacterales; family Alteromonadaceae; genus Alteromonas. Next base: position 75,646 of record NZ_BJKK01000004.1, on the reverse strand, counting down.
ACAGGCAATGTAAAATAAGTTGTGTAAACAACCCCTTAAACTAAAAATTGATGTAGCCCTGTTTATTCAGTTAGGACTAAATCACAACAGGGTAGGTTGCACACGCTTGCACTAATACGAGGTATAATGGTAAACGTTCACGTATTTTTATAACGTTTTTTGAACAATATGTCTAACTTTCAGCCGGAGGTGTCGTGTCTATAACCAATTTAGAACTTAAAACTTATCTAGATGGCCTGCTTCGAGTAAATGAAATCAGTGATTACTGCCCAAATGGTCTTCAAGTAGAAGGCAAAGGCAATATTCAAAAAGTAGTTACGGGTGTAACAGCGTCTCAAGCACTAATCGATAAAGCCATTGACGTAAACGCAGATGCAATCTTGGTTCATCATGGCTACTTTTGGAAGGGTGAAACGCAAGCGATAACAGGTATGAAGAAAAAACGCATTGCAGCGCTGCTGGCCAATGATATTAATTTATATGGATATCATTTACCTTTAGACGTTCACCCTGAGTATGGTAATAACCGACAGTTGGGCGACTTACTTCATGTAGAAAATATCCGTGCGGCCACCCAAATAAAGCCTGTGGGCGTGGTTATGTTGGGTGAATTGGCAGAGCCAATGTCTGCCTCTTCTTTACAAGAAAAATTACAGCAGTTGTTAGGCAGACAAGTATTAGTTGAAACGACTGAAGGAAGTACGCTGAAGTCCATTGCGTGGTGTACTGGTGGCGGACAGGGGTTTATTGAAAGTGCCGTAGAATTAGGTGTAGATGGATTTATTACCGGTGAGGTATCTGAGCAAACCATACACACTGCTCGCGAAATGAATATTTCATTTTTTGCAGCTGGCCACCACGCGACTGAACGCTATGGTATCAAAGCGCTGGGGGAACATATCAAAGAACACTTTGCCATTGACGTCGAATTTATCGACATTCCTAATCCTGCGTAGTGCGTGAACATTAATGACGAAAGATCGGATTTTTGATGGTATTGCAGATAAGTTTGCAAAGAATATTTATGGCACGACAAAAGGGCGTCTAAGACACTCGCTTTTATGTGACGTATTAACGCCTTTTGTAAATCAAACCGAAAAGCCGCTGAACATTCTGGAGATAGGTGGGGGCACAGGTGTGATGAGTGCCCATCTTGCGTCCTTAGGCCACAATATTGTGCTTACGGATGCCTCTCAAGATGTATTAGAACAAGCCAATGAGCTGTTAGCTCCCTTTTCTAATGTGGTCATTAGGCACCAATATTTACAAGAAATTAAGGATATACAAAATTTTGACTTGGTCGTTTGCCACGCCGTGCTTGAGTGGTTAGAAGCTCCCTATGAAGCAATCAATACGTTGTACAACAGTATGCAAAAAGGTGCTAGGTTAAGCCTTAGCTTCTTTAATCAAGATGCTAACCTTTTCGCAAATGCTATCTACGGGAATTTTGACTACATAGCCAAAGGCATGAAAGCGAAAAAGCAAGTGCGCTTAAACCCAAATCAGCCGTTAAGCGCGATGAAAGTGGTTGAGTATTGCGAGTCTATTGGTTTTAGTATATTAGATAAATCAGGTGTTCGATGCTTTCACGATTACATGCGGGATATCAGCCACCAAAGTGCTAAATACGAAGACCTGTTGGCTCTAGAGCGGCAATATCACAGACAGCAGCCTTACTTATGGCTAGGTAAATACTTCCACTTGATGCTAGAAAAGTAGGCGTCGTTTTAAGCGTGTTTTTGCCTTCACATAAGCTTCACAGCGAGACAATATTATTGCGATAGATAATATTGTCTACGGTGATATGGGCTATTTCACTAAGGGCTTCTTGGGTGAAAAAGCCCTGATGGCCTGTAATAAGCACATTGGGAAATGTGGTTAAACGTTGGAAGTTGTCATCTTGAATTATCTCGTTAGAGTGGTCTGTGAAAAATAACTCAGATTCTCGCTCATATACATCAAGTCCTAAATAGCCAATCTTTTTGCTTTTTAGACCTTGGATCATTGCGTTACTGTCAATCAATCCACCGCGAGACGTATTTATTAGCATAACACCATCAGGCATCTGCGAAAGGGTTTGAGCATTGATCATATGCTGGCTTTGTGCGTTTAAAGGGCAGTGCAATGTAACAATTATGCTGCTTTTGAAGAGCTCTGTAAGGGTAACGTATTCACCGCCCATGTTTATAACCTCTTCATCTTCATAAATGTCATAGCACAGCACACGGCAACCAAAACCCCGTAAAATACGAATAACAGCCTTACCTATTTTTCCCGTGCCCACCACACCTACTGTTTTGCTGTGTAGGGTAAATCCAAGTAACCCACTTAACGCAAAATTACCCTCGCGAACCCTATTGTAAGCTTTGTGCGTTTTTCTATTTAATGTAAGTATTAAGGCAAGTGTGTGTTCTGCTACCGTTTCAGGGCTATAAGCTGGTACACGGCTAACTGATATGCCGCATTGAGTGGCCGCTGCAATATCAACATTGTTAAAACCTGCACAACGTAGAGCAATATGCTCAACACCACATTCGTTCAGTATCTTGATGGTAGCCGCACAAACATCATCATTAACAAAAACCACCACAACAGATATACCCTTGCATAAATGCGCGGTGTGTTTATTCAAACCATGTTCATAAAAAGATACGTTGATAGGCGGCGTCGCTTTTGTTGAAGCAGTGTCAAAAAGCGCCAAAAACGTATCTTTTTCGTATGATCGGGTACTGAAAAAAGCAATGTTCATCGTGATGTTTACTCTTATTCGCTATTGCTAAATTTGCTATTGCCAAAATACTACCGACTACTGTGTTTAAATATAATTGCTCTGATATTAGCACGACTGCAGATAGTTACTTTAAGTATTGAGCAGTGCAACAATGTCCTTTTCTATCTCTGCTGGCTTTACCGTGGGTGCATAACGCTTTAAAACTTTGCCTTCAGTGTTCACTAGGAACTTGGTGAAATTCCATTTGATGCGCTTCGTCCCCAATATACCGGGTGCTTTGTCTTTTAGCTCTACAAACAGCGGGTTAGCATTTGGGCCATTAACCTCGGTCTTCTTGAATAACGGAAAACTCACACCAAAGTTTAGCGAACAAAATTGCGCGATATCATCATCGCTGCCAGGCTCTTGATGTCCAAACTGATCGCATGGGAACCCAAGTACTTCAAAGCCTTTGTCTTTATGCGCTTTGTACAATGCTTCCAAGCCATCGTACTGTGGTGTAAATCCGCATTTGCTGGCTGTATTTACAATGAGCAATACTTTGCCCTTATAATCCTCAAGTGTACTTTCTTTGCCGTTATTTAACGTGATGCTATGTTGGTAGATGCTCAAGCTCTTCTTCCTTATTTTTTGCTCTTGAATTAAAGTGTTTTGACCATTGTCCGAATAGCCTCAAGGTCGATACGCGTTAATTTTTATTTTGAAGTATTTAGAGCGTGTTGATCATTTCGGCAAAAACGTACCGAAAAAATAGACAGGCTCTAGTTAACGTTACACTATTTTATGAATAGTATGCGAGCAACATCAACAACCTATTTCAGATGATGTTACATGAAGCAGTGTTTTACAAAGCCATTACCATAAATAGCACACATATTTCACGGTAAGTTTTTATGGTAAGAGACCTTCACGTACATGAAATGTTAAACAGGACCAAGGGTTTGTGGTACATTCTGCTGCGTTTTTTAACCACTAATTCAATCACGCTTAGAAAGCAAATGCTTTCATTTTGGTGCTTTCGATTGATTAGCCTCTAAAAGGTATTCTTAGTATGACAAATTTAAAAGTGAGTTTTCTTGGTCTTGGCGTAATGGGATACCCTATGGCTGGACACCTAGCCACTGCAGGCTTTGAGGTTACTGTTTACAACCGCACAGAACAGAAAGCAAAAGACTGGGTTAGTCAGTATGGTGGTAGGTCTGTTTCTACTCCAGAACAAGCTGCTCAGAATGCTGATATTGTCTTTATGTGTGTTGGTGACGACAATGATGTGCGTCATGTAGCTACACAAGCGTTGGGGTCAATGAATGCTGGAAGTATTCTTGTTGACCATACTACCGCTTCGGCAGATATAGCTCGAGAGCTTTACGAAATAGCAAAGAATAAACAAATTGGCTTTTTAGATGCTCCAGTGTCAGGTGGGCAAGCGGGCGCTGAGAATGGTCAACTGACTATTATGGTTGGGGGAGATGACGATGTTTACGCTAAAGCAGCGCCTGTAATGAATACGTATGCTCGACACAGCCAGCTGCTAGGTAAAATAGGCAGTGGTCAACTGGCGAAAATGATGAATCAAATATGTATTGCCGGAATTGTACAAGGGTTAGCAGAGGCACTGCATTTTGGCCAAAAGGCAGGTCTAGATTGTAATGCTGTTATCGATGTAATAAGTAAAGGTGCTGCCCAGTCTTGGCAAATGGAAAACAGAGCAAGTACCATGCTAGATAACAGTTTTGAGTTTGGGTTTGCGGTTGATTGGATGCGCAAGGATTTAAGTATTGCGCTTAACGAAGCAAGAAAGAATGGCTCGACATTAGCGTTAACGGCATTGGTAGACCAATACTATGCCGATGTTCAAAAGTTGGGTGGCGGTCGTTGGGATACGTCTAGCTTACTGACTCGTCTTAAATAGACTAACAGTTTGATTTAAATAAACTTAGGTGAATTAGTTCCGACCTACACCGTTTAGCGTGTATTACATGCGCGCTAAACCTTTCTAACATCAATTATCAAATCCATATGTAGTGCGCAACGTGCTTTTAAGCTGAAGTTTGCACTGTTAATGATCTAGACTTTTCCCTAGGCCGAATTAGATACCAAAAAAGGCGTCAAAGTGAAGAATTTTGTGTATGTTACATTGCTATGGCTTTCGCTGTATTCATACGTTCAAGCTGGAAATGTATTTAACGATGTACCTGAAACAGTAAGTAACGATAGAAGCTATATTATTTATTCCCATGGTTATATCGTAGAAGGAGACAACCCCAAACCGGTTCATGCCGAGTGGGGAGAATATGATTATCCCGGTATTCTAAATACACTTAGTGAGCTTGATAGTGACGTTATTTCGCTTCATAGACCAAACGGAAGCGACCCGCATGAACACGCTCAGATATTGTCAAAATATGTAGCACAACTCTTAAACAAAGGTGTTAACCCGCATAAAATTACTCTAATAGGTTTTTCTCGTGGTGGCTTTATCACGGCCATTGCATCTTCTCTTATACAGCACCCTGACATTAACTACGTTATCCTTGCCGCGTGTACTTCAGGTCTTTCTAGGCAAAAAGAAATTGTAGTAACCGGAAACCTTTTATCCATATATGAAACCTCTGACACGGTGGGCTCTTGCCAAGATGTTGTAAAACGTAAACCCATGGCATTAAGTTCATTTAAAGAATATGCAATATCTACTGGAAATGGACACGGCGCATTTTACCGCCCAAGGGATGAATGGATTGTGCCAATAAAGCAATGGCTTAAAACCCATGTAGAAACTGGACACTATGAAGTACCAAGAAGTTCGGTAATTGAACTTAAAGAGCTGAACACACAAAGAACGTATCCAATCTATATTCAATTACCACGTTCATATCAAACGGCAGTTGATAGGCAATATCCTGTAATATATGTCACCGATGCACCATACAGTTTTCCTATTGTTACCGGCTCTACTCGTTATCCAATGAATTCAGGTGTAATGGAGGAGGCGATAATTGTCGGTATCGGCTACGAGAAGGGCTCCAAGGGACAATCAAGCCGAGTTCGTGATTACACACCAGTATTGGCAGAAAACTGGAAAATGCAAACCGGTAACGCTGATGGCCATTTGGATTTTATAAGAAGTTCACTCTTTCAATTTATAGAAACAAAATATCGGACTGATCCATCAAAGCGCATATTTATGGGGCATTCTCTTGGAGGGCTTTTCGGGGCTTACACATTACTGACGTCACCAACAATGTTTTCGTCTTACATATTGGGAAGTCCATCAGTCTGGTTTAATAATGACTACTTATTACAGTTACCACTAGAAAGTGCGCAAAGCTTTACGAAGGTTTACGTGGCTGTAGGAGAATTTGAACGCCCACAATTTGGAGAGGGTGAGGATATGGTTCTAGGGGCGCAATCACTAGCCAAAAAGATTAAAAGTGCTGGAGATACTAGTATTGAACCCAAGTTGGTTATTATTGATGAAGCAACTCACGCAACATCTTTTCCCACTACAGCTATTCAAGGCTTAGACTGGGTCTTGGGTAAAAAGAAAAGCGGATTGTAATTAGAGTGTGTGAAAATACTATAGGTAAGTGCTATTCGATGCTCTGTTGTTATTTAGGCTAATGTAGGTTGAGAAAGTGTATGAACGAACAAATCAAAATAGAAGACACGCTTGTTGGTGAAGGAAGAGAAGCTAAGAAAGGAGCGTTAATTACAGCGCATTACCGAGGCTTCTTAGAAGATGGCACACAGTTTGATTCTTCATATGACAAAGGCCGTCCGTTTCAAACTGTGTTATCAAAAAACAAAGTAATACAAGGCTGGTTTATTGGCATTCAAGGTATGAAAGAGGGTGGAAAGCGAAAATTATGGGTGCCTGCTGAACTCGGTTATGGCGAAAGGAATGTGGGTAAAATACCACCAAACAGCAACTTATATTTTGAAGTGGAGTTAATAGAAGTGTTGAATCGAGACGACTAACTCTCAGTAGTAACGAGCCTGTATTTATTAATACAGGCTCGTATAATTCCTAGTGTAATATGAAATTGCTCGTCAGGTTGTGGGCATTATGTAGGTTGCAACCCCATAAACCAGTGCATAGCCCACTGAATAAGCGATGAGTAGAAGCAAAAAGTATTTTCCATAGCGTGCAAAGCTTAAGCCCTTAACTTTACTCATAGTTACAATACCTGCCGCAGAGCCGATGATAAGAAGTGAACCACCAACGCCTACGGCATAGGTAAGTAACATCCACTCACTCACAGACATGCCAATATTCGCTTTAAGTAGTGCTGCGGTTAACGGCACATTGTCGATTAGTGCAGAGGTTGCCCCCATAATATAATTGGCAATTAACGGAGGAAATACCTGATACAAATAGAGCAAGGAGTGCAAAGCTTCAATGTGTTCAAGCATACCAACTAAAAGAAGCACACCTAAAAAGAACAACAAGGTATCAAACTCGATATAGCGTATGTAATCCATGATGGGATCTTGATCATCATCTTCGCCCAAATGATTGGCGACCAGAAACATAATAGCCATACCCGCTAAAAACGTGAGCATCGGCGGTATTGAATACAACACATTGAGGATCAAGGTCGCTATTATCGTACATAAGAAAATGCCCGCAATGACATAGTCAAGTCGGTCTGTTTCATGAATGGTCTTACGAATTTTCACCTGACCTTTCATACCTAAACTTAGCAATCCCGTTAAAACGAGTACCGCTATAAAAGAGGGGATCAGTAACCAAAAAAGCTGGGTAATGGTGACTTTCTTTTGCATGAAGATCATAAGTGTTGTTACGTCACCTGTGATCAAAGACACGCCGCCAGAGTTCACTGCAAACACCACCAGAACAGCAAAACGCATAGTTTGATTAAATGGAAGACCCAAAGACAAGACCATCGCAATTGAGACTAAGGTAGCCGTAATATTGTCGGCAAGTGAAGAAAAGCAAAAACTGAACAACGCAGTGATGAGCATTAACTTTTTAAGCGAAATGTTAGAGGGCATGACCACATTGAGCATATTTGCTATCAAACCTTTTCTATTTAAGTATGCAACAAAGGTCATTGCCGCCACCAAGAACAGCCACAATGTGGATATTTCAGTAATGTTGTGCAGCAAGTCATCATTTACGGCGTTTGTTGCTGACGTGCTTTCAGCCGTAACAAATAGAATCATCCAAGCTAATGTGCCAAAAAATAGAGTAATTTTAGCTTTGTTTACGTGAAGAACTTCTTCGAACATGACGCCAAGTAAAGCGAGTGCCGCAAGAATAATGAGCAGGGTATCGATCATGAAGCTATTCCATCAATTTCAGAGGCGGTAGTTTACGATGAAAGTCTTCTCAGTAAAGTAGGAAAAAAGGATAAACCATGGGTTTAGCCTAATAATTAGTATTCATTGTGCTAATGCAAGACTTTAGTCTTATAAACGAGTAGTACTACGTGCTTGAGTTAGTGTTTATTTGAACTATTGTTTAATAATTGCTGAAGCTGAACTAAACGAGCTTGGTTTGCTTCTGTAAGGGTGTCTGAGTTTATTAAATCAAACAATTGATGAACATTGAATCTACGATAAACGCCCGTGTCAGATTCGATCATGCTTTGCAGCAGGTTAAGACCAAAAGCAGTTGTATCGGGAGACAGCTGATATGCATCATAAAAGTGTTTCATTGCAATTTTGGCTTGACCATCAAGAAACAATTGCATACCTGTTTCATTTATTGATACTGCTTGCGCGTGATTCAATCCCATTTGTTCGCCGCCTGAGAATATCATCTCCTCATTGGTCACTTGCTCAGATATCGCTTGAAGCTCGCGATTCTTGTCTTTGGCCATAAGCAGTAGCTCATTTGCTTTAGTGTCATTGCCTAAACTGTGATAAACCTTCGCTGCAATTACTAAAACAGAAGGCTCCGTGCGTATAAAACTATCCATATAATCTGCTTGAAGGAAGTGAGAAGCCTTTTCTACATCGTTTTCCAATAAGGCCGAAAAAGCCAACAGAAAATCGCGTTTTTGTAGTGTTTGGGGGTCACCCTGACTTCTTCCCGCAATACCTACAAGTTTTCTCGCTTGCGATAAACTTTCTGAACGGTTGGTCTCAGGAGAGGTCTCTGCTAAGACCAGATAAAATTCCGCTAATTCAAAAGTAAAATCATTAAACCTATCCTTCGCACTTCGATGCATGGCACGTTTCTTTTGTAATAGGTCTATGGCATCTATTACCTTATCTTGTTTTTGAAAAGCCATGGTCTTTAATTTTGCCGCGGGTAGGCTAAGCTCACTAAACTTGATTTGGTTTAAGTATTTCTCTACGTCATCATAAGCGCTTTGCTCAAACGATAAGGAGGCAAGCCATTCGAAAGCTTTGTCTCTCGCTAGACTTGAGTTTACCATCTGATTTAATTGGTTCTTACAATCTGGCCACAACCCTTGAGAATACTGACATTTGATTTTACCCCACTGTGCCCAAAGTACTTTATCTGAATGGGTTAAAACATCTTCGTAAATGCGTAGAGCGGTTTTTACCTCACCATTTTCAAATAGTAGCTTGGCATATAGCTTTCTTGTATCTGCTACTAATCTTGGTGGAATACCATCGCTTATTTTTCCCCGCAACAATTTTATCGCCCTACCAAGTTCTTTGTTATCTAAAGCGTGTAGGATATTTTTTACGAAACTACGATAGCTGAGATAGTGTTTAATTTGCCTTGAAAGTGATGCAATGGTATATGGCTTTATTAACAGTACATCGGGTTGCAAGTCCATGATACGCCCAATGGTTTGCGGGGCGCGATCTGACGTTAGAAAAATGATACCCGTGCTGGGTCTAATAAACCCTGATTCTCTTAATACTTGAATCCACTCGACCCCAGTTTTACCCTCACCAAGGTGATAGTCCATCAGTAATAATTCAAAGTTTTGCTTTTTTAGTGCGGCTTTTAGTTCAGTGCCCGTGGCGAAACTACTTACTGATAGATTCGCAATGGACATCAAATGTCCCCTTAGTGCTGTGCGTGCAGTTGCGTTGTCTTCAACAATGGCAATTCTAAAATCCACAATAATCTAACTTCTCGATGTGTATGGCTATAGCTTAACAGTGGCTTGCATAAAGTGCACTATACACAATGCAACGTAATTGCCTTAATGCATATACTTGTAATATACCCATTCTTTGTTTACGTCAAATTACGTCACAGAATATTTACGTTGTGGCAAACTTAATTTAAATAAAAATTTACCTTTACGTTTACGTAAGGGGTAACTATTCGTTATTGTGTGCGAAAACAAGACTAAACATCTGATTAAGGTAATCTATATGAACTTTGAATTAACTGATGATCAATTAGCATTTGAAGAAACCGCACGCCAGTTTGCCCAACAAGAATTAGCTCCGAATGCAGCATTATGGGACAAAGAACATTACTTTCCTGTAGAGGCAATAAAAAAGGCCGGTGAGCTTGGTTTTTGTGGGCTGTATGCGCCAGAAAGCGCCGGTGGCCTAGGTTTATCTCGTCTAGATTCTTCGATTATTTTCGAACAGCTATCGATGGGATGTACAACCACAACGGCCATGTTGACAATCCACAATATGGCAACCTGGATGATAGCTACATGGGGTAGCGAAGCGGTAAAAGGCATGTGGTGTGACTCACTTGTAACCGGCGACAAACTTGCATCTTATTGCCTAACAGAACCTGGTGCAGGCTCCGACGCTGCATCGTTAAAGACGAAAGCGGTTAAAACTGATAGTGGTTATTCTTTGAGCGGTTCAAAAGTATTTATATCTGGCGCTGGTAGCACAGACGTACTTGTTGTCATGGCGCGCACCGGTGGCGATGGTCCTAAAGGGGTTTCTGCTTTTGCTGTTCCTGCCGATGCCAAAGGAATTGAATACGGAAAAGCAGAAGAAAAAATGGGCTGGAATGCACAACCCACTCGCATGATCACTTTTGACAATGTCCACCTAGAAGAAGCATGGCGTTTAGGCGAAGAAGGTCAGGGCTTTAAAATGGCAATGCAAGGTCTAGACGGTGGACGTATCAACATTGCTACTTGCTCTATTGGCACTGCTCAACAAGCCTTGAATACGGCGCGTGCTTATATGACTGAGCGCGAGCAATTCGGCAAGCCCATAGCTGGCTTTCAAGCATTGCAATTTAAGTTAGCTGATATGGCAACTGAACTTGTTGCGGCGCGACAGATGGTAAGAATGGCGGCGTGTAAACTAGATAATAATGACGCTGACAAGACTACCTATTGTGCGATGGCAAAACGTTTTGCTACAGATGTGGGTTTCAATGTGTGCAATGACGCGCTACAACTTCACGGCGGTTATGGGTATATTAAAGAATATCCTTTAGAAAGACATTTCCGTGATGTGCGTGTACATCAAATTTTAGAGGGAACCAACGAGATTATGCGAGTAATTATCGGTAGACGTTTACTGGCAGACGAGAGAAGCATACTGTAATCAAGGAGTGGTGATGATGAGTAGTGAACCCGTTGTTTTGGTCGACGAGTTAAAAACCAGTTGTAGTGCATATTCGATTGGCCGATTAACACTAAATAAGCCCAAAGCACTCAATGCGCTAGATTTAGAAATGGCTGGTTTGATGTTAGACGCATTACTGCAATGGCAATCGCGCGACGATATTGTTGCCGTCGTTATTGATGCGTCGGGTGAAAAGGCGTTTTGTGCTGGTGGAGACATAGTTTCTATGTACAAGTCTATGTTAGAAGCCAAAGGCGCTATCCCGCCATTTCTGGAAGACTTTTTCAAGACAGAGTACACCCTTGACTACACTATTCATAACTACAGCAAGCCGATAGTGGTATGGGGAAGCGGTATCGTCATGGGCGGCGGTATGGGACTTCTTTGCGGCGCTAGTCATAGAGTGGTAACTGAAACTTCTCGTTTGGCTATGCCTGAGATAACCATTGGGTTATATCCTGACGTGGGCGGAAGCTATTTCTTACCCCGATTACCTGGTAAAACAGGGTTGTTCCTTGGGTTAACTGGCGGACAAATGAACGGTACAGATGCGTGTTTCGTTGGGCTTGGTGATATTTTAGTGAGTAGTAGTGAGAAAGAAAGCATGCTTTCTTCGCTGGTTGAACATCAATGGAACATTGGCGATGATTTGTCTGAGCAAGTGACGCAGGTGCTAAAATCTGTTCCTAAACCAGAGGAATTGCCCCAAGCCAATATAGAGCCACATATGTCGCTTATTAATGAACTATGTAGCGGCAATAGTGCGCCTGAAGTAGTGAATGCCATTTTAACGAACAACGTGGAAGGTGATAAATGGTTAACTCGTGCCCAGTCTACGTTAGCTAAAGGGTCGCCAATCACCATGCACCTTGTTTTTGAGCAGTGTCAGCGGGGTGGCGAAATGTCGCTTGCCGATTGCTTTAGAATGGAAGTAGATATGTCTTGTCGCTGTGGTGAGCAGGGAGAATTCCAAGAAGGCGTTCGTGCACTATTGATTGATAAAGACATGTCACCAAAGTGGCAGTATGCAAGTGTTGAAGATGTACCTGCAACAGTTGTAGAGCAATTTTTTACTTCACCATGGGAAGGCGATAAACACCCACTTGCACAGTTGGGTAGATAATCCATTTATTACTATTGGATACTAGAATGTGTAGGCCTTTACTGTAAGAAAGTGCTGCAAAGGTCAACACGCGCTAGGTGCATACCCTTAAACCTAAGGGTATGCATATGCTTTATTGTTGAATTGCTTCTATATTTGGTAGACTACATCGCAAAATTATCAGACAAAAGAACTGTATATGTGGCGATGCCCACTGTGTAAATATCCAATAGACCTCGTAAATACCCCAGTGAATTGCCCTCAAAATCATAGTTTTGATAAGGCAAAATCAGGTTACGTAAACTTATTCCCCGTACAATTTAAAAAGTCTAAAGCGCCTGGGGACGACAAAGCAATGGTCCAAGCTCGGCGCGCTTTTCACCAACTTAATGCCTATCAGCCGTTAAAACAAAGAATGGTTGAATTGGCATTAGACATCATTGAGCACTCGGAAAATTTAAAAGTTAAAACACCTATTCACATTTTTGACGCTGGGTGTGGTGAAGGTAGTTATCTCAATGAAATGGTTAATGGCCTTCGCGAAAAAGGGATCTCTTGTGTCGGTGCGGGTAGTGATATCTCTAAGATTGCAGTGGACTTGGCCGCAAAAGCCTTTAAACGTGAGCAGTTTGTAGTGGCTAGCAGTTTTGATCTGCCGTTAGAAAATCATTCACAAGATATTATGATCCAAGTATTTGCGCCAGGTAATGACGCTGAATATGTACGACTGCTAAGCGATGAAGGCATTCTTATTACTGTGGACCCATCTTACGATCACCTATATGAGATTAAGTCCCTTGTTTACGATTCGCCTCGAAAGCATACGCCAAATCACACCAATAGAGATGGTCTTGAATTAGCTAATCGAGAACGTCTAACCTTCACAATTGATCTTGTCGATAGTGAACACGCCTTAGCACTGATTAAGATGACGCCGTTTTACTGGAAGTTGCCTCAAGGTAAAATAGAAAGCATGGTTAGTGCACTTAAAAGTGTAACCGCAGACTTTAACGTTCAAGTATGGAAGAAAGCATTATGAAAAAAGCCTTCTTTCTCGACCGTGACGGTGTGGTAAATGTCGACCATGGTTACGTCGGTCATTACGAAAATTTTGAATATCTTGATGGTATATTTTCGCTAATTCTTTATGCGCAAGAGATGGACTATTTGCCTGTTATCGTCACTAACCAAAGCGGCATAGCAAGGGGGTTATACAGCGAAGATGACTTTGTAGCCTTGATGGCAAAAGTGCAGCAAGATTTCACTGCAAATGGTATTGGTGAAGTAGCAGTATATTTCTGTCCTCACCATCAGGAAGGGAATGTAGAGCGCTATGCGGTTTCGTGTACGTGCCGAAAACCTAAGCCTGGAATGATGATTCGTGCAGCCGCAGAACTGAATATTGATTTAGCCAATAGCATCATGATTGGTGATAGCTGGCGTGATATTGAAGCGGCAGATAGCGCTGGCATTCAAAAGAGTTTTTACTTGTCGAACAGCCCTGTAACACCCGCACAAAGCAGATCAATAAGCACGAGCCACAATGTATATCATGTAAATGATTTAGATGAAGTGAAAGCAGTGCTTTAGCATCAATGGAACATGCGCGGTCTACTAATAAATTATGGTTATGCGTAACTGTGTATAATGCCAGTCCGCATAGATAACTGCCCAATCAGAAGGCGCTGGCAAGTTTCCTTGCGAAGCGTGGGAATGCAGGAATGGCTGGTATAATTATGGTGACGATAGTTGAGTTGGCTGAGAGCGCAGAAAAATAAAGGCGCTACACGTCTTTACGTGCTTACTATTGACACTTCAATAGAGCGCCTTAATTTTTTTAATGCTGTGTTGAAAAGCGTGATAAATGCTTAATAGCTTGGCTGAGTAAATCAACATTTAGTGGGTCGTTACTGCGCTTTCCTGTATTCAATTCACTAATTTCATAACTACCATTACTCAGTACATCAGTGCGTTTATTGTCATGGAAAACAACAATGCGTTCACCTGAAGTACTTACAAGCCACGGGCGAGAAGGTGAAATTAGGTTTTGCCCCGTAGAGTAAAAAGTACTCGGTGCACTACATCCTAATGCGTTTAATATGGTAGGGGCCAAGTCTTCGGTACTGGCTAAATCTGCGTTTAAACCAATACTGCTATATAAACGGCCTTTACCTGAGCTTTCTCCAAAGCCTGTGGCAACAATAACATCGTGCTGACGGGAAAGCGCACTATTAACATATTGCGCAATTTCATCGCCCTTTAAAAACGCAATATGTAAGCCTTGATGATTATTTGACAACGGTTGTAAATAACCTGCAAGTTGAGGAAAAGGTAGGGCCTCTTCACTGTGAATAGACACTGGCATACCAGAGCCTAAAGGTAGTGCTAGTAACACAGGTCGTTTATTGGAAAGTGCGGCTTCATAGATTTCAGGTACGCCAAATAGCGTGGTTGTTATCAATCCTTCGATAGTACTGGCGGTCGAATAGTAGTTTTGCATAACTTGTAGCGTAGTTTTACCGTACAGCGGGTCGTCGCTGCTGTCGATTTGAACTACTACCGTCATATTTTTACTGGTTTCTACCGAGCAATAAACAGGTTCCGCAGGATAAATGATATTGTGAATGTCAGGGTTAAATTGTAGTTGCTTACGTTCTTCGTATGCAGCTAAATCGAGCAAGCCATAACGAGACATGGTGGTCTTTGCAGTTGCTGGGTAGGACAATGGAAACATATTGTCTTGCTTAATGATTGGCTGATATAACTTTGCATCTGCCCATACATGAATGGCGTGACTAGTGACAAAACAACTCACAAAGAATGTGGTAACTGGAATACCCACTTTATAACGGGTAAAACGCTCTACACGTTTCCATATTGCATTGGCAAGTACCAGTTGAAAGCCCAACCACACAATAAACAATAAGAAAAGAAATGCCCATTGTTGCCAGTTTTCTACGGATATTTGGTTTTTTGCTTCATCGCGCAGCAAATCTGCCGCATGAAAACTGATATGAAAACCTGTTCGATTGTAAAGCAGTGCATCGAAGGCGAGCAGTGCTAAGCCAACCGCAGCAATAATAGAGGCGCTGGCCTTTATAATACGCTGGTTGTTGACTAGGTAACACAACGGCAAAATGAAAATAACAAAACCAAAGAAGGTCATAAACCCAATATGACCAAACCAGTTGGCTAGCAAAAACACCGTACCGACACTCGTGCCCGGC
The DNA here is from genome assembly GCF_006538325.1 of Alteromonas sp. KUL42. Classification (GTDB taxonomy): domain Bacteria; phylum Pseudomonadota; class Gammaproteobacteria; order Enterobacterales; family Alteromonadaceae; genus Alteromonas. Next base: position 60,081 of record NZ_BJKK01000004.1, on the reverse strand, counting down.
ATTGGAGACGAGAAAACAAAAATTGAGGCTATAACAATGGCAATGATAATATTTGCCAACGCAAACCAATGACCCCAATTGACGAGTTTCGTCACACGCTGACGACGCGGCGATTCTGCAAGTATCATGCGAAAGACCTAATTGCTTTTTACGCTTTTCTTAAGCACGTCGGCAAATTGTGCTGCCATGGCTTCTCGATTATCAGGGCTCACTTGTGTGTTGAGGATATGAGTAATTACATTGCCTAACACCATCAATGAAAGGTCGCGATTTGCACCTTCTTCTTCGAGTGTTAAGATCACTTTATTCATTAAAGATTCGAATTCGTCGTTGCTATAGCGGCTTTGTTGGGGCATTGCTACGCCTCTTTTTTATGATTTCTTTGATAAAAAGAATGGTTTTACTAATAAAATGATTATAATCGTTGTTTGAGTGAGTACAATCATTCATTCTAAAATCCCGCAATTCTTTGAATATTTCTGACACTTTTTAAGCAACAGGACACCCGATAGAATATGAGTGCACTGATTCATCACTTTGTAGTACATCGTTTAATTGTAAACAAAGACGATAAGATTGAAGCGATCCCGCGTGATAATTGCCTAGCAGTTACGCCTGAAATTGAACTTTTGGCCCATCAAATCAATCACAGTTTCAATTCAAAGCCAGGCAAAGGTGTGGGGCATTTCGTGACTGAAATTACGCACACTGAACAAGTTGAAAATGAAGATGGTGATATTTCTCAGCAAGAAAAAGTGAAAGACGTATCTGAATTTGCACATTCGCTAAAGCAATATACTGAGATTCAAAAAGCGGCGGGTGATAATGTGGAAGACGCTTTTCATCAATTTTCAGTGAACGCAACAGGGCGTTTAGTAAAAACACTGGCGGATATGGGCATTGTGGAAACAGGCTTTTTGATCTTTTGTCAGTATGAATATTTAGCTACCCAGTATTTAATGATTACCTTGTTGAATACCCGTTCGCATGTGGAAGTCACTAACTCTCTGGATTTATCAGCCCGTGAGCACCTAGACTTAGCGCGTATGCAATTAGCAGTGCGCTTTGACCTAACTCAGTGGCAGATACAACCAGAACAGCAGCGGTATGTAAGCTTTATAAAAGGGCGCATGGGGCGTAAAGTCTCTGACTTCTTTATGCAGTTCGTGGGCTGTGAAGAGCTGGTTGATGTGAAACAGCAAAACAAACAGCTAATTTCTACTGTAGATGCATATCTAGCGAGCGAATCATTGGATCCACAAGAGCAGCATCAGCATCGTGAAGAGGTAAAAACCTACTTCAAAGAGAAGATTGATGCGGGCGAGAGTTTATCAGTAGATGAACTAGCAAATCGCTTACCTGCTAACGAAGAAACGAGTGCAAACTTTTCATCGTTTACACAATCGTTGGAAGTGCCCCTGGAAAAAGAAATTCAGCCCGACCCCGCAGCGCTAAAACAACTAGCGAAATTCACCGGTCAAGGTGGTGGTGTATCAATTAGTTTTGAACGCAAACTAATGGGTGATAGGGTTTTTTACGACCCAGCAACCGACACGCTTACTATTCGCGGTATTCCACCAAACCTAAAAGATCAGCTAAACCGCCAATCTTCTATGGACTAATGACTGCGCGCAGTAAAGAAAAAACGTATACTAACTAAAGAATATAAACTCGATCCAAGGGTGTTATGCAATTATTTGTAAATGATTTGACAGTGATGGACTTTTCTTATCTTTGCCCAAAACGTGGCATGGTAGGTGAGAGTTGGATTGTCGATGTTGTGTTGGACGGTGAACTCAACGAAGAGAGCATGGTTCAAGACTTTGGTCATGTAAAAAAGAACTTAAAACGTTTGATTGATGAATATGTTGATCACAAGTTACTTGTGCCCGCTGAATACAGTGGCGCTGAAGTGCTTCACGATGAACAGAGTGACCAAGTAGAAGTTCGTTTTACTTGTACCGACGACCGTAAAATTATGCTGCATTGTCCGGCAGAAGCCTACGCATTTGTGTATTCAGATATTATCGATATGGACTCTGTTGGCGTTTATTTAAAAGAAGTGTTAGCCACGCATCTTCCTGAAAACGTGGAAAACATAACGCTAAATCTGCGCGCAGAAGTTATCGACGTACCTTTCTACCACTATACCCACGGTTTGAAAAAACACGATGGCAATTGTCAACGTATTGCGCACGGTCATCGCTCGCGTATTGATATCTTAATTGACGGAAAAGCGTGTTTAGAAAGCCAGCAGTATTGGGCTTCACGTTGGGAAGATATCTATATCGCGACTCTCGAAGATGAAATTCGTTACGAAGACAGGCAACTCAAGGGCGAAGTTACAGTGCCGTCTGATTATTACTGCTTTGCCTATGAATCGTCGCAAGGGTACTTTGAACTTGTTCTACCAAAAAGCGATTGTGAAGTAATAGAAACAGATTCCACCGTTGAGTGCTTAGCCCAGTATTTGTTACTTGAACAAAAAAAGCGCACACCAGAAGGCCTGTGTCAGGTAATCGCCTATGAAGGTGTTGGCAAAGGTGCAACGGTTAAAGGTTAACGATTCATAGAAGTTTTCACGCTCGGCAAACAATGATAAGTGAGGTAGAGGTAATTACATGCTTTTTAAAACAATAAGAACTGTTAGTTTAGTTTGTGTTGCACTTGTGAGCGCGTCTTCTTTAATACCGGTTTCATATGCATCGCAAAAGGTTCAGCCAGCTCTAGAAAGCAGCGTAAATTTAGTTATTAATGGCACGTTTACCCAAGGGGCCTTAGTTAGGGGGCAAGTTAATAAAGGCGCTGAAGTATTCTTAAACGGTGAGCGTATTGAAACGAATAAAGACGGCAAGTTTGTAATTGGTTTTGAGCGTGAAGCACCGCTTGAGCAGCACTTAGTGGTAAAAAGTGCATCAGGCGAAGAATTCGTAAGAGACATTACATTATCTAAACGAGAATATGATATTCAGCGCATAGACGGTCTTGAACCCAAGATGGTTACGCCACCTGAAGCGGTGTCGGCACGCATAAAACAGGACAATATCAATGTTGCTAATGCCAGAAGCGGAAATTCTGATCTGGATGCGCTTTTTACCAAGTTTGAGTGGCCAGCGAGCGGCCCAATTACGGGTGTTTATGGTAGCCAACGTGTACTGAATGGCGTACCCAAATGGCCACATTACGGCGTGGATGTAGGTGGACCAACGGGCACGCCTGTTTATGCCCCCGTTGACGGTGTGGTTACCTTGGCTGAAGATCTTTATTATTCAGGTAATACGCTAATACTCGATCACGGAATGACAGTTTTCTCTACCTTCCTGCACTTAGACAGCATGATGGTTGAAGTGGGCGATAAGGTAAAACAAGGTGAGCAAATAGGTACTATCGGTGCAACGGGCCGTGCCACTGGTCCTCATTTGGATTGGAGAATTAATTTGGGCAAGATGCGCCTTGACCCTCAAACTGTGGTTTCAGGCACACCTAATAGGTAGTTGATTTATATTTGTTGCGTTAGAAGTAACTGCATTAGAAGTAATTGAGTTTAAGTTAACTAGAAGCCTTGGCTCCATGAGGTCTTTGAATTGAATAAAGACCTCATAGTACTTCTTTTTATTACTTTTTACTTTGTTAACCACGCATTTAGTTTCTCGCTATCAACAACCTTAAAATACGCCATATCTTGTCTTGCAGGAATTATCGGCAAATCAACACATAGCAAGCGACCATCGCGTATCAAGGTAATTTCTACAGTTTTGCGTTGTGCGCTATCAAGTAGTCGTTGAAGCTTCGCTAGATTAACAACGTGGCCATCAAGGGCAATAACAATGTCATTTAATAAAATACCCGACTGCATAGCAGCGAGCCCCTCAAAAACTTGAACGACGGTTAGCCCTAGTGACGCGGGTTTTAACGTGGCACCAAATTGATGTTTAATAGCGCTAGAGGATACAGCGCCCCCTTTGTCTTCAAAAGAGGTACTTGCTCGCGTGTGGTAACTTAGCCCAATAAGACCGACAAGTTCTGAAAGCGCTACGTCTTCTGTCCCGTAAACAACGCGGTTTAAGTAAGGCATTACATCAATATTGAAATGCTCGAGACAAAGGGTTTGAATTACGCTGTCAGGCGTACCAACTACTTGTTTTCCATAGTGTTCCCATAACAACTGCATCAATGAGTCTAAACTCACAGTATTATCGCTTTCTTTTCGCAATAGTAGGTCTAGACCAAACGCAATAATGCCGCCTTTGGTGTAGTAACTTACTATGTTATTAGTTGCACTGGCGTCTTGTTTGTAAAATTTTGTCCACGCATCAAAACTACTTTGGGCCACACTTTGCTTTTTGCGACCGTTGTTTTGAAGTAATCGGCTGATGTTCTGCGCAAGAATATCTAAATATTTATGAGGCTCTATCACACCCTTGCGAGCCAAAGTGAGATCGTCATAAAAGCTTGTAAAACCTTCGTAAATCCATAATTGATTAGTATAGGTCTCAGACGCCAAATTAGGCATTACCATCACTGAAGGCTTTATTCTTTTTACATGCCAGGTATGGAAAAATTCATGGCTGCACAAACTCAAGAACGTAATGTAACTGTCGGTCTTTTTGTCGCTTTCCCCAACCATAGGTAAATCGAAACGAGGGTAAAGTAACGCGGTCGAATAATTGTGCTCAAGCCCGCCAAATCCATTATCGGCAAGCAGTGTCATAAACAAATAATTCTCTACAGGGTAGGGTTTACCAAATAGGTTTAGGTGATGCTGACAAATAGGTGTTAAGTCACGGGCAATACGTGCATAGTCGATATTATTGTTACCTGAGAACAACAAAGTAAAAGTGACATTGTCAACGTCAAATTGATAGGTGTCTGCAATACCAATGTAGATAGGGTGGTCAATAAACTCGCTGTAATCCGCGCAGTGAAAGTGCCACGATTTTTGTGTGTCTGTGATGTCTCTAACGGGCATTGACGTGTAGGTTTGCCAATTGGCTACGTGCTCGTCCGCGTCTGGAAGGTTTACATCTAGATGACATGCAGCATTTTCTAATTCTGATACCTGTAAAAACGCACTCGTACCGTTAATAAACCCATATTGATCATTGATAAACGCCGAGCGGATAGATAAGTCATTTGCATAAACCACATACTCAATTACACAGGCTTTGCCTTTTGAATCTACCACCCATGTTTGTTTGTCTCGCTTTTCAGCCGCTAAGAGAGAGTTTGAAATCTCGCACTTTGCACTAAGGGTGATTATGTTTTTAGCAAAGTCCCTCACCATATAGCTACCAGGGATCCAACTAGGTAATGCAAGGGTTAGTGTATCAGTGTGATGTGATGGAATTGAGATAGAGACGGTAAATTCGTGTGCACGCCAATTTGATAACGATAGGGCGTAGTGAAGAATCTGTTGAGACATGATAAACCTACTAGAATGTCATTGGTGTTTATACTATATCAATGTATCAAACTTAGCCCAATGCTTAATCCTTCTTACGGGCTTTCAACTTCAACCTTAAATACACAGGGGATGTTATTTGTTTTAAAACATGTAAAACAATGATCAACAACAAATTACATGCGTTTTTATCGCGTTTGTTTTTGTCAGCTGAAAGAAAACAAGTTACATTGATATTAAGAAGATGAATGCAGCATTAATAAGAAGAAATGCCAGAGAACCTCAATAGTAAACTGATCAGCGCGGATAGTTTGATGTCACTGAGGACATTGGACCCCGGTGACATTGTCGACTTGCAAATCTCAATGCCCGCAGCGCCTAAACGCGTTAAAACCGAATATGTAGGTATGTTGGTAGACGAATGCTTACTTTTTCACATTCCCACATCTGCTAAATGGATCACCATTCGCGATGCACTCACTGTTGGCAACGATATTGTTGTTCGCTCTGTGTTAGAGGGAAGTGCCGGGCAGGTTATCGCTTTCAGAGTCAAGGTACTTAAGTTAATCTCCAAACCTTCTGGCTTATTGGTAACAAGCTTTCCCAAGCGTATTGAAAGTATTGGCTTACGCGCTGCCAAGCGTGCGCAACTTGGTATCGCTGTAAACCTTAGAGCTTCAGTTTATCCGGAAGATGAAACCGTGTCTGGGATCATCCTCGATATATCATCGAAAGGGTGCAGAGTTGCCTTGCAGTTAAAACCCAATTGGGAAGTCATGATAGATGACTCAGAAGTACACTTAGTGTACAACTTAGACGGTAAAGATATTTCGTTAAAAGCGAAAGTGAAAAACCATAAACTAGAGAAAGACATTGTTTATTATGGTTTAGCGTTCGATTGCGACGATAAACTCGTTAAAACGTTGTTATCACGCCATACTTTGTTAGCGTAATGTAATGCGTTGCGCTATCAGCAATGTTAAACACCCTATAATAAAAATACTGGCAGAAGGGGAAGTTAATGAGAAGTATCGAGAGGCTTTTACAGCAATATGGCGAAAGCCATCAAAATAAAACCAATGTACTTATTCATGCTATTGCTGTACCAAGCATTTATTTTGTTACGCTTGGTTTAATATGGAGCATACCTGTTCCTGAATTTGTGGCTATGTTTTCTGTGACCTGGGCACATATTATTAGTATTCCGGTTCTTTATTACTATTTTTCACTCTCTGGTCCAATAGGCGCGGCAATGACATTGTTGACTATAGCTTGTTTCGGATTGGTTAATTTACTGGTATTAGCCGGAATTCCAGTGTGGCAATTCTGTCTGGCTTTATTCATCTTTATGTGGGTATTACAGTTTATCGGTCATAAAATTGAAGGCAAGAAGCCTTCCGTTTTTTGATGATTTGCGCTTTTTGCTTGTAGGTCCCGCTTGGTGGTGGGTTCACTGGTTGAAGCGTCTAAATATCAGTTACTAATCGGCTTAGGTAAAACAGATGTAAACTGCGACCAGACGCCTGCGTAACACGACCAAGTTTGTTGGGTAGGCAGTCTGCTTGCGTATAATCAAGGTATTGATAGTAACGTTGGTATTATTGTGAGTCGCTTTCAGCGTGTTATAGAAAGTAATGAACGCTTATTTTGGACTTTGCACAGCGCAGGTTGGGCAGGGTTCGCAATTATTTATTACATTGGTTCTTTTCTCCATGATGTAAGGCCTATATGGGTGTTCATCATTCTACTTAATGCTTATGCAGGCTGGCTATTAACCATTCCTCTTAGGTACATCTATCGTTGGGCGCGAAAACAAACACCGCTAAATATGCTCATTATTGTTGTGGTGTCTTGTTATCTCATTGCGTTGCTATGGGCCGTTGTTAAAAACATCAACTATTGGGAAATCTACAAGCACGGCTATCGCCCAGATGAATGGTATATGTATTTTACCAATACGATTAACTCACTCATCATGGTGGGGTGTTGGAGCGGCGTGTACTTTGGTATTAAGAACTTCCAAATGCTGCAAAAAGAAAAGCAAAATGCGCTAAAGGCAAGCACAATGGCCCATCAAGCGCATATTAAAATGCTTCGCTATCAGCTAAACCCCCACTTTTTGTTTAATACTTTAAACGCTATTTCAACCCTGGTGTTATTGAAAGAAAACGACACTGCTGAAGCGATGGTTTCGCGTTTAAGTGACTTTTTGCGTTATTCTTTAGATAACGATCCAATAAAGCGCGTGCCGTTGGGGCAAGAAATTAAAGCGCTCAGGCTTTACCTTGAAATAGAAAAGGTGCGTTTTGATGACCGCTTAGAAGTAGTGTGGGACATAGACGAAGAATGTGATTGTGCATTGGTGCCTAGTATGATCTTACAGCCCATTATTGAAAATGCCATAAAGCACGCCATATCTAAAATGGAAAATGGTGGTCGAATTTCTATTACGGCTCGCACGTTTGGTAACGATCTTCTTATGGATGTCGCCGACAACGGCCCGGGTGCAGATATCAAAGATGGACAATTAAGCCGTGAAAATGGTGTAGGACTGGCTAATATTAAAGAGCGTTTACAGTCACTCTATCAACGTAATTTTGCATTCTCTATTGAACACAATCAGCCTTCTGGAGTCCGAGTAAGAATTCGCATTCCTTATGAAGTAAAGGACGTATGACATGACAAAGCAAGTAATTAAAACCATTGTAGTGGACGACGAGCCGTTAGCGCGCAGAGGTTTGCGAGCAAGGCTGGAACGCCATGACGATGTGAACGTTATTGCTGAATGCCAGAATGGACTTGAAGCGGTAAGTAGTATTTCGCAGCATAGACCTGACCTCGTTTTTCTAGATATTCAGATGCCTGGCCTTAATGGTTTTCAAGTTATTCATAAACTAAGAGAGCTAAAGCAACCCATTCCAATGATTGTGTTTGTAACGGCTTATGACAGCTACGCGATTAAAGCGTTTGATATTCACGCCTTAGATTATTTGTTAAAACCAGCTGATGACGAGCGTCTTGGTGCAGCATTGAATAAAGTACGTGAATACTTTACTACCCAACACCAAGATGCGCAGTCGCAGAAATTAGTGAGTTTAGTTGCAGAACTCACTGGTGATGACTGTGAAGAAATTCTAAGGAAGCTGGCAAACGGTGAGCCAGTTGAAACTAACCCTTATCCCGACGTTCTTGCCATTAAAGATGGCTCTGAAGTAACGAGGGTAAATGTGCAGGATATCCAGTGGATTGACGCAGCGGGTGACTATATGTGTGTTCATGCATTAGACGGTATGCACATTATGCGTAAAACAATGAAAGAGCTAGAGCAAGAGCTCAACCCTCAGTTTTTTGTGCGCGTACACCGCTCAGCCATTGTGAATATTCGTTTTGTGAAAAAGCTGGTGAGCCATATAAGTGGTGAATACCATCTTATTTTACAAAATGAAACTGAGTTAAAAGTAAGCCGAAGTCACAGAGACAAAGTAAAAGCAGCAATGAAAATGTAAGAAAGCGCCGAAAGGCGCATTCTTGATAGGTTTGCTTTAGTTAAATCTCCTGGTTGTCCATAACTTGCCTAAAGCTATCTGTAGGTCGTTCTTGTAACCCATTCGCTGTCTGACTTATAAGACAAATGTTTAGCCGAAGCATCAACTATAACGTTCATTCATTAACGTTTTCATGGTGCTTACCCTGGCTTCATTGAGCGCTTTGGTTTTACTCCATGTCTCTTCAAGTGGCACCATTACGGGGCGTTGGTTAACTTCGCCAACCATGATGTTGGTATGAGTACTACCAACCAAGCCTACTGCATATTCGCCTAACGTAGTTGCTAACAGCCTGTCTTGGCTAACTGGAGACCCTCCGCGTTGAACATGGCCTAAGGTAACGGGCCTAACATCATCAATACCATGTTGATTAAGTGCTTCGGTTAACCCAGCTAGTCCATTTGGCCATACGTTTTCAGCAACAACAATAATAAAACTGACGGTGCCTTTAAATGCCCGTTGCGCTTTAATTTGCTTAATAATTAATTCAATATCGTGTTTTTCAGAGACAAAAAACTCTGGCACTATCACGTAATCTGAAGCTGAAGATAGTGCAGCATTAAGTGCCAAGAAGCCGGCGTGGCGGCCCATTACTTCTACAAGAAATATACGCTCGAATGCATCTGCAGTGTCGCGCACTTTATCTATTGAACTCATTGCGGTATCAATAGCGGTGTAATAGCCAATGGTGGCATCGGTGCCATAAATATCATTGTCGATAGTGCCGGGTATGCCAATGATTTGCCCATCCCAGAACTGGCTTAAATGAGAGGCCCCGCGAAATGAACCGTCGCCACCGATAACTATTAGTGTGTCTATTCGCGCTTTACGCAAATTTGTTGCAGCGCAATTTGCGCCCTCGATGCTGGCAAAAGCTTTGCATCTGGCACTGTGTAAAACAGTACCTCCTTGTTGTATCAAGTTATGTGTTGAGTCTAGTGATAAAGAGATAAACTCTTGTTCTAACAGACCATTATATCCGTGCTTATAACCCACAAGTTCATGTCCTGCGCCCTTACAGGCAATAGCCACCGCGCGAATACATGCATTCATGCCTGGCGCATCACCACCAGAGGTAAGAATTGCGACACGTTTTGACACAATATTATCCTTCTAAATATCGAACCGTTTAACTTTAATGTAGTCACACTGTTTTGCTCTAACTTGTCACAAATAGTAATAGAGCGTGTTTTATTGTTATTTTGATACGACTTACGTCAATTTTCATTCAGTCTGCTCGGACTTAAAGTAGAACATAGACAATTGAAGGTAAAGCACTAAGTTGATCAGATTAACGCGTTTAGCGCTAGATATATGAACTAAGCCTTAAGGGAATCGATATGCGCATAGTTGTTGCAGTTTTACTTTTATTGTCATTGTCATCATGCAGTTCTAAATTTGCTTACAACAATTTAGATTGGTGGGTGTATTGGTATTTAGATGACTATATTGAATTGAACGATAGACAAGAAGAGCAATTTGATGATTACCTTAATAACTGGTTAAGTTGGCACAAGCGTTCGGAGCTTAATCGTTACAAAGCACATCTTGAACGGGTAAAAAAAGAGGTTACCGAAGATAAGCTCAATTACGAAACCATATTACAGCACCTTCAATCGGCGAAGTCTCATTGGGAGCGCGTGCGTGATGAAGTCAGCCCCGAACTCGCCGTTATGGCAAAAGAACTGAGTGATGAACAAGTTGTCACACTTTTCGCCGCATTGGAAAAAGACAACAAAGAAGAAGAGAAAGAGCGCGAAGAGGAGCTAAAGAAAACTGAACAAGCGCGTTTAGCAAAAAGAATAGAGCGTATCGAAGAGATGGTAGAAGAGCGGATCGGGGACTTAACAAAAGATCAAAAGCAAATCGTGTCCACTTATGCAACACAATATGTTTCTACCAGTGGCGATTGGCTAAAGTATAGAAGAGATATTCAAAATGCTGCACGCAGACTTTTTGTAACCAGAGCGACCAACACTAGCTTTGCCGACGAACTTATATATTTAATGCAGCATCCAGAAGCGTATCGCAGTGAAGCATACCAACAGGCTTCAACGCATAACTCCCAAGTCATGGCTACCATGCTTTCTGAAATCATATCCGTGTTAACGGAAAAGCAGAAGAACACGTTGATAAAACATATTGATGAATTAATTGAAACAGTCAGTCGTTTTCAACAATAAGTGTGGTTTGGTTTCTACCCAGAGCGTGTTGACCTTTGGGGCACACTTTGATGCAAAAACTTACTGCAAAGGTCAACACGCTATTGCTTAAGGCGAAATTATGAAAATCGTTATTATTGGAAATTCTGGGTCGGGAAAATCGACGTTGGCAAAAGCCTTGGTTTCAAGGTATGCACTTCCGTACTTAGATTTAGATACGTTGGCGTGGAACAATACCGTTCCTCCTTCGCGCAAACCGGTTAGTGACTCGCTAATTGAAATAATGTCTTTTACTACCGCTAACTCAGATAACTGGGTTATAGAAGGGTGCTACAGTGATTTAGTTAGTGCTCTATTCTGTGAAATATCGTCATCAAGAAGTGATACTGAAATAACACTCGTGTTTATGGACTTGTCTGCAAAAGATTGCATTGAAAATGCGAAAAATAGACCTTGGGAGCCCCATAAGTATAAGAGCAAAGCTGCACAAGATGAGAATTTAGCAATGCTGATTGAATGGATAGATAATTACGACAAACGCACCGACAGTTTATCAAGACAATCACATGATAAGGTTTTTAACGAATACGCTGGAAACAAAGTGAGAATTACTGAGCGCTTGCCTGTTGAGCGTATCATCGACTTGGTAACGAAAAGCAAAACATAAAGGACTCAAAGGAACTAAAAACCGACATACTTAGCCAATTCATCTCGCAGGTTTGTGTATTTTTCTTGGTAGGGGGCTTTAAGGTGCATTTCGTCTAATTGCTTGAACAAGCGTTTGCATTCGTTAATTAGCTTGATATCTACTTTTTCTTCAATTTTTGCAATCTGTAAAATGCACTGAAGTAAGTTTAATGCCACGCCAGTGTTAACTGGCGCAAAGCCTTGGGCAAGTGTAAATGAGGTTTTTGCACGATTATAGTCTTCTTGTTGATAGTGTTGAATGCCTTCACGGTTAAATTGTTGGTAGCTCGCAAGGCTTTGCTGGGCTTTGCTGGCTTGGGTTGTTAGCATTGAAATACTATTGGGGTCTAGCTCATTTTTTCGTTCGTCGAGTACCTTAGTTAGTGCCAATGCATCATCAAATTCGCCTAATTTGTACATTACATTGATACTGTCAGGAATAAATGCGGTTGGGAGCTCTGGGTATTTGTCGTCAAGAGCCATTTGCGAATCAACCAAGTGTCTTTTGGCGTCAATCATTTTTCCATCAATAGCACTGACCCGAGCGTTGACTATTTTGCCGAAGATATCGACATCGAAGTCTCTGTCGATTCGGTAAAGATGGTCATCAAATTTACCTCGTTGCAATGTAAGCAACGCCTCCTGTTGGTATTTATTGCGTTGTCGTTTGTCTTCAGAAAATTCTGCAACATCTAACATGGCGCGTATAATGCCACACCAATGCAAACTACTTTGATTCACTGAGCGCTTTGATAGGTCCCAGATTGCTTGACTTGAATTGGCGGCTAAAACCAAGTCTTGGTTTGCACGCGCAATATCACAGGCATTAAAATGGCGCGGCAGTGAAAACGGCGAAAGTTTGATAGCTTCCTTGATGGCTTCTAGGGCTGTTTCACCTTGCCCTTGGGCTTGAGTGGCTTGCGCGATAATATCGTGGGCATCAGCACTAAATCTATTCTTTTTAAGTGTGCGCTTCGCCACAGAAATTGCTTTTTCATACTCTTTTAATTGAAGGTAAGTTTTACCAAGTGCGATCTGTGCCCATAACACAGGTTTACCATTAATGTATTCGCTAAGTACATCGAGTGCTTTTTCAGGTTGGTTGTCGCGCCAATAGAGTTCGACCAATAACTGTTCACATTGTCCTTTGTAATGTGAAGGAGAACCCAACAACTCTTCAATTTTATCAATAGCACCATTTACATCGTTTTGCTCGAGCAGTTTGTTTGCTTCTTGCATGAATTGCCGCTTTTGCCATGCTCTGACTATTCGAGACTTTAATTGTATTTGAGAAAACGGTTTAACCAAAAAATCATCGGGCCGTCTGTCGATAGACCCTAATACAATCGGGCGAGCGCTGTCTGCGCTTATTAAGATAAAGACTGTGGTGGGGGCAATTAATTTACGTGTGCGCAGCTCTTCAACAAGTTCATAACCGTTTTTGTTGTTGGCACCTAGATGTAGGTCACATACAACGATATCAAATTTGTGCTTTCTACATAATGACACAGCCTGTTCTGCAGAGGATTTAGTCACTATGTCATTAACACCCATAGAATGCAGTAGTCCTTTCAACAGTAGTAAGAAGGGACGTTGGTCTTCTACTATTAGCACTTGTTTATTACTGAATTGCATGTCTAGTCCATGAGCGGGCAAAGCTTAACGCATATCATTATCGATAATGCCTGTTAGAGCAATAATAAGCTCAAGAAAAACATTATCTTGCCGAAAACAAAAGTATGAAATTGAAACTTCCTTTTCGAGTATAAATTGAGCCAATGGTGGATAACCAAGACACAGTGCGTCCAATAGACCCCAGTATCACATGGGAGTCAAGCGGTATTCTTGCGAATGCGTCAACGAAAGGCGCTTTGTTTTCATTATATATGGCGATGTTTGAGCATGGGCTTGCAGACCCTTTCCGCATAGAAAGCCCTAAACATGAAAAGACGCAACAGTCAGAGTTAGACAGCTTAAACCATTATCGCAGGCCGAGACTACAGGCCTCAGAGAGCGACTGGAACGCAATGTATGTGCTGTCGCAATTGATGAGTAGCGATATAGACACTGCGCGTTTGTATCAAGCTATGTACCCCCAACCGTTAGCTCAAACTGACGATAAAAACCGGCTACCAGATGATGTGATAAACAACTGTACGTTAGGCGCGCAAAAGCGAATCAAGAACCTTTATAACAATGTAATACAAGAAGATAATACGCTGTTATATGACATTATTTCTAATTCTGACACCCCGTATTCAAGCGCAAATGCTTCCAAGCAGCAGGCCACTGAATCCATTTTTGCCTGATTGATCACTTTTGATTTATCTGTTCGCTATGTATTTTTGGGTATTCCTTCCCGTCAAAAACTGTTAAATACCAAAAGCTAAGCTTACGAAAAGCCGTAATCCTTAAACTTGCTAGATTTAAAGGCTTGATTTTGCTATATTGCGCGCCGCATTTTTGCACTGGTCTTACGTTCCAATCAGCAAAGGTTAAAAACTATGTCTAAATATATTGTATGTGCGATGTATAAGTTCGTCGCGCTTGAAAATTTCAAAGAAATGCGCCAACCGCTACTTGAAGCAATGGAAGCAAACGGCATTAAAGGTACGTTACTTTTGGCTCACGAAGGTATCAACGGTACCGTGTCGGGTACGCGAGAAGGCATTGATGCCTTATTAAGCTACCTTAACAGTGATGTACGCATAAACCCCATTTCATATAAAGAATCGCTTCACGCAGAGCAGCCGTTTTATCGCACCAAAGTTAAATTGAAAAAAGAAATTGTAACTATGGGTGTAGAGGGAATAGACCCTCGCAAAACTGTGGGTACATACGTTAAGCCAAAAGATTGGAACGCGTTGATAAGTGACCCAGACGTAACGGTAATTGACACACGAAACGGTTATGAAATTGAAATTGGTACGTTTAAACATGCCATTGATCCGAAGACACAAACGTTCAGAGAATTTCCTGAATACGTCTCTAAAGAACTAGACCCTACTAAACACAAAAAAGTAGCTATGTTTTGTACCGGCGGGATCCGCTGTGAAAAATCAACGGCGTACTTGAAAGAGCAGGGCTTTGAAGAGGTGTATCACTTAGAAGGTGGTATTTTGCAGTATCTTGAAGACGTGCCAAAAGAAGAGTCTTTATGGGAAGGTGACTGCTTTGTGTTTGATAACCGCGTAGCGGTTAATCATGATTTAGAACAAAGTCACTACGAGCAATGCTATGCGTGTCGTCTGCCGATAACCGCTGAAGATAAGCAAAGCGATAAATACGAACCAGGTGTAAGCTGCCCTCATTGTTATGGCACCCATACTGAAGAACAAATCTCGCGCTTTAGAGAGCGTGAAAAGCAGGTTCAATTGGCCAAAGCGCGTCAACAGGAACACGTAGGTACAGAAGCGCGTCTTACCATGGAACAAAAGCGCCATGAAAAAGCAGAAGCACAACGCCAAAGAGCACTAAAAGCAAAAGAAAATCAAGCGTAGACACTGGCAAAGAAGGACGTTAAACTCAAGGCAAATGTAGTTGGAACATAAGGAAAGCGAGTGAGTACTCAACTTTCAGATTCAAAAATTGAAGAAATCAAAAAAGATTTCAGCTTCTTTGACCGCGACGGAAATGGTCAAATAGATTTGCCTGAGTTTATTGAACTTCTTACTATTATTTCGCCTAAAACGAAAGCGAGCCATGTGCAAGAAGGGTTCAAACTTATCGACAGTAACGATGACGGTTACATCGACTTTGAAGAGTTTCTAGAGTGGTGGCAAGAGTGCTGGTGGGAATACTAAACGCTCTTTCTATAGAAAAGTGCGAAATAGTAGGTATTAAATAAACAAAAGCGAGCTGATGCTCGCTTTTGTCGTTTTGTACAAGGCGTAAACGTAAAAAGTAATTACACACCAATTACTCGTCGTCATCATTTTCATCAGCTTGATGGGCGTCAGCTTCTTGTACTCGTGGTTTTCGCTTAATGGGCACAAAGCCAACCTCTTCGCCTATCATGGTATTTACCCGTTTTTTCACCGCAGGTTTAGCCATTTTCTTTTTAGCAGATTTATTTTGACTAGTATTGTCGCGTACTGCTTTTTTCTTTTTAGGCGCGAAACCCGAGAAGGTTGCGCTAAATTCATCATGGGCCCCACACTCTAAGGCGTATTGAAGGTGAAGCTTAAGTGCTTCGAAACTCTTCCAGTCGCGCGGTCCAATAAGCGAAAAGGCTTCACCCTTTTGTCCAGCACGACCTGTACGACCAATGCGGTGAATGTATTCATCAGCATTTTTGGGTAAATCGAAATTAACGACTAGACCAACTTTAGATAAATCTAACCCGCGAGAAGCCAAATCAGTCGTTACTAAAATACTGTGTTGACCACGGGCGAAACTACTCATTATCGCAGCTCGCTGATTTTGCGGTAAATCACCGCGAAGAGCGATAGCTTCAAGTCCTTCTTCATTTAACCAATCAGCAATGCGGTTGGTGTCTTCGCGGGTAGCGGTAAATACGATTGCTTGATTGTACTCACGCTTCGCTAGCTCAAAGCGTAAGATACTGTCTTTGTTGTCGACGTTGTCTGCAAAGAAGCATTGTTGCTCAATGTCACCGTGTTGCGCGGTTGAGTCTCCCACAGCAACGCGAACAGCACTATTGGTAAGCTGTGAGGTCATGTGGTTAAGTTCAATATTGTCTAAGGTGGCAGAAAATAGCATGGTTTGGCGTTTTCTGTGATCAGCGTATGAATTAATCATTTTGAGTTGCGCAGCAAAGCCAAGGTCTAACATGCGGTCGGCTTCATCAAATATAAGCAACTCTAAACCATTTAAATAAACACTTTTGTCTAGAAGGTGATCAGCAACACGGCCGGCTGTCCCAACAATAATATGGGGATTTCGTCGCAAAGCTTTGACCTGATCATTGTAATTTTCACCGCCCACAATAAGAGAGCAGGTTAAATTTAACCCCGCACACATAGACTTAGCTTCAATAAATACCTGTTTTGCTAATTCGCGTGTTGGCGCAAGAATTAGCGCACGTGGATCTTGACGGCTCAGTGCTTTTTGAGACATCAAACGATTAATTGCTGGCACGAGAAAAGCAAAAGTTTTACCTGATCCTGTTTTAGATGACGCAATAATATCTTTACCTTGAATTGCAGGTAACATAGTGCGTTCTTGAATCTCGGTAAGCGTTGAAATGTTCTTATTTTCAAGCTTAGCTATTATTTTATGGTGAACAGGTAAATCGGTAACTAGCAAAGGTATGCCTCTCAAAGAATAATATCCGCGCATTATCTCTTAATGATAGACATAAAGAAAGAAGAGGGCATGATATGCCCTCTAAATAATAGGCTTAACCTAGATAAAAGCCTAAAGCTTCATTTCTACGACATTGTCAGGAACAATTAGTTTACCTGCTGTCTTTGCAACAATCTCATCAATACTTACCCCTGGAGCACGCTCTTGTAGCACGAATGCGCCATCCTCTACACTTAAAACGGCTAGGTCGGTGATGATACGTGTAATACAGTTAACACCAGTAAGAGGTAGCGTACACTCTGGAAGTAATTTAGAATTGCCGTGTTTATCGGTATGGGTCATGGTAACTATAATATTTTTAGCACCTGCCACCAAATCCATTGCGCCACCCATTCCCTTGATAAGCTTACCTGGGATCATCCACGACGCAATATTGCCCGACACATCGACTTCGAAGGCCCCTAATACTGTAAAGTCCACATGACCGCCTCGGATCATGGCAAAGCTTTCTGCACTGCTGAAGATTGAGGCACCTGTGATTGCAGTAACCGTCTCTTTACCCGCATTAATCATGTCTGCGTCTACTTCGTCTTCAGTAGGATAACGACCCATGCCAAGTAAACCGTTTTCGGATTGCAGCATCACACTTATATCTTCAGGTACATAGTTAGCGGCGAGGGTAGGGATGCCTATCCCTAAATTAACATAGTCACCATCTTTGAATTCTTGCGCGACGCGCATTGCTATTTGTTCTCTCGTTAGCATTAGATTGACTCCTTAGTGACTACGCGACGTTCAATACGTTTTTCAAAAGTACCTTGAATTACGCGATTAACGTATATACCCGGGGTGTGAATTTCACTGGGTGATAATGTGCCAGGTTCAACAATTTCTTCAGCTTCAACCACAGTAATTTTACCAGCGGTAGCAGCCATAGGGTTGAAGTTCTGTGCGGTATGACGATAAACACAGTTGCCGTACGTATCGGCTTTCCATGCTTTTACGATGGCAAAATCACCTGTTATGGCGTGTTCTAAAATATGTGGTCTGCCATTAAACTCTTTAACTTCTTTGCCTTCGCCAACAGGGGTACCATAACCCGTTGCTGTGTAGAATGCAGGAATACCCGCACCACCAGCACGCATCTTTTCGGCGAGTGTCCCTTGTGGTGTTAGCTCGACTTCTAACTCGCCGTTTAAAAGTTGTGTTTCGAAAAGCGCATTTTCACCCACATAAGAAGAAATCATTTTTGCTATTTGTTTATCTTCAAGCAAAACGCCTAGGCCAAATCCATCAACACCACAGTTGTTTGACACAACAGTTAGGCCGCTTACACCCATTCGTTTGATTTGAGCAATAAGCCCTTCTGGAATACCGCATAAGCCAAAGCCACCTGCGATTACCGTCATACCACTTTCAAGTCCTGCCATGGCCTCATCATATGACGCCACAACTTTATTAAAACCTGCCATCAATATTCTCCAGCATTAATTGTTAATAATAAGTATCAACATTGTGAGCGTTTATGTAAAATCGAATTTATCTTAGTATTAATAAATTATTTTAATTAATAGTTATGGATATATCATACCGACAATTACGCGCGTTTTTAGAAGTGGCAAAGTCATCAACGTTTGCCGAAGCTGCAGTAAATTTGCATTTAACACAGCCAGCGCTGTCTTCCGCTATTAAGAAATTGGAACAGCAACTCGGAGGCCGATTATTTGAAAGAAATACGCGAAACGTAAGTTTAACCCCTGAAGGCGAGGTGCTGTTTCCAAACGCACTGCGTTTGATGCGTGATTGGGATAATACTTTCTCTGATATGCAAAATTTATTCGCAATGGCGAAAGGGCAGTTAACAGTATGCGCCATGCCATCATTTGCTGAATCACATTTACCTACTATATTAAGTAAATTCCACGATGCGGCGCCTAATGTGAATATTCGCGTGGTAGATATCGTTATGGAACATGTTATCCATGAAGTGACTACAGGGCGCTGCGAGCTGGGCTTTTCATTTGAACCAGAAAGGAAAGATGGGCTTATTTTTCAGCGTTTGTTTGCCGACCAATTTGTTGTTGTTGCCAATGCCAAACAAGCGTTGTTATTAAATGAAAAACCGAGTTGGCAAGAGTGTATTGCGCAACCCCTTGTTATGATGAATAGAGGCTCTGCGGTAAGGCAGTGGACGCAGACTGCTTTATCCGAGTTTGGTGAACCTATAATTGTTGCAGAAACGGGCCAACTATCAACACTTGGGAAGCTTATTCAACACGGATTAGGCATTTCCATAATGCCTTCTATTTGTCAAATACAAATGGAAAACCTGGGCCTTTCAGTGAAGCGGATTGAAAATGCACCTCTGATTAAAAATATTGGTCTTATTCGCAATGCTAGACGAGGGCTATCGGTATCTGCGCAGTTATTGTGGGATATTGCCGTTGAACATTATGCAAGTCAGGTCTGATATTAAGTTTACTATTCCACTAATAGACGTCTGTTAAACCATCTTTCTTTATAGATGTTAATAGCATTTTCTACTTCACCACTGATAACCATTTGCTCAAGCCTTTTATCAAATTCGTCTTTTAGATAAAGACAAGATGAACGTTTACTAAAAGCGTGGTGTACTACTGCGTTGTCAATTTCTAGGATAATTTCAAAGTGAGTTTTGAGCCCTTCATTTTTTAAGTAGCTTTCAGCGGTTTGTTTTCCTATCACAAAATAATCAATACGGCCCATTTTTAGCATTTCGAAAATTTGTGCAATCCCTTTTACCTGCATAACATTTTGGACAGAGAGGTACGCGTCAACTTTCTCACCATGGCTGTCGCCCGCATTTACAGCGCCAACTCGACCATTCAAGTCTTCTAAGTTTTTAACATCCCTTAACTCTGATGTTGCTCTTCCGTAGATAGCAATTGGGTTATTGTAAAAATGGGAGTTTGTATAATTTAGAAACTGCTCTCGCTCTGTGGTTTTTTTGAGAGCGGGGATAAGGTCTACTTCACCGCTATAGGCTTTTTGCAAAACGCGTTTCCAAGGGCCTACATATTCGGCGCGCCAAGGTACACCCATTCCCGTTAAAATACTGCCTGTAATATCGATGGACGCACCTGTAAAACGTCCGTCATCAACCCAATGGAAAGGAGCGTAGTCTGGGTGAGCTGATACAACGACTTCATTACAACTTTGGTGTGAAGATGCCAAACTACTGGCAAGCGAATGTGTGGTAAAATTACCTATGAATAGTGAGAGCGCTATAACCTTATAAGAGCATTTCCTTTGCATAGTAACCATAGTGTTTTACTAGACTAGATTCAGTAACATGTAAGGTTACCACTTCTTCTTCGGTGCAAACAATTCATCCAATTCATTTCGCTCCTCTTCTTGACGTTTTGCTCGGTCTTTTTCATTTACACTCTTCAAGTTACTTTGAATTTCATACAGCCATTCATTCAACGACGCTAACCGAGAGGTAGAATATTCGTCTGGTGGATTTTGATTCTCTAGTGCGTGTTTTGCCTTTTCAAAATATTGACGAGCAGAACCAAGCATATTGGTTTGCAATGCTGCACGGCCGCGTTTAACCAATGTCTCGACGTTTACTTTAAGCTGTAGCCGCTCTAAGCTTTTATCTTCATCCAGAAAAACCTTTGAATCAATTTGGCCTTTGCTGTGCTCTGCGCGCAAAATTACCCGTAGTTTTTTAACGGCCTGAATATACTGAATAATGATTTTGTCGTTGTCGGGTAAAGAAAATTCGTGAAGGGCGGGAGAATTTTCAGACAACGCTGTTCTAGCGGCTTCTTCAGTACTAGAAATGCGTTGCTTTAGTTCGTGAGTGCTTGAGAGTTCATTCATTATTTTTAATGCGTTTAACACGCGGTTATGAAGAATACCCACTATTCTAGAAGATATAGGCATGTTTGAGCTTGCAGATAAAACCATTTCTGTTTCATCAACAATAGTGCGTTGTTTCGCTAGCTCTGCACGCCTCTCAGCCTCTTGTTTTTGACGATGTTGCTGAATGGCATTGATAAATATTGCCGCTATGAGCAATACAACTATCAAGATGATAATAATCACGTACATGCGTGTGTTTCCGTCTTCTTTTCTGTTTTTATTTTTTACATTAGTGCTTTACGCGACCAAGTGTTTATTCTTACATTACTTATCGACTCATACTACGGTATTTTTACTTCAAATACACTTCCACCGTATTTTCCTCCATTGGAAAGAGAAATATTACCAGCTCGTTTCCCTTGTGAATGGGCATTGGCAATCAATTTCGCGAAGAAAAGCCCTAAACCAGTTCGGCCTTGGCTGAGTTCAAAATCGTTAAGGGTTTCGTGACTTTTAGTAAGCATTGCAATGGGATAACCGCTTCCATCATCCTCAACTTTGATATGGAGAAAGTCTTCCTTTATGTTGGAGCTGATCAAAATTTTTGATGTGCCATAGCGCATGGCATTAATTATGACGTCATTTAATAAAAGATAGATAAGTTCTTGGTCGAGGTACCAACTTAAATCATCGTCTATGTCGATGGCAATGTCGATATCCTTTTGAATTACATAAACGGTATTTGAGCCAACAACATCTTCTACTAGATCCTTTATGAAACTCTCGTCTACGGTGATTGGTAGGCTTTCTAACTCGGCGCGATAGAGCGATAAAACTTGGACAAGATTGGTGTTAAGGCGTGATGCTTCATAATGTACATTTGCCACTTGCTCCTGTGCATTGTGATTGTCCTGAGGTATGGCCTCGCTTAACGCCTCAATAGATTGTATGAGGAGAAACAGTGAGTTTTTCATATCGTGTACAGCAGCTGCTAGTACAGATGAAAAATCTATCGATGATGTAACTTGTTTCGAATCACTCATTGTGCTTTCTATTCATAGCTAATTTTGACATTTCACATAATGTAGAAGAATCGTCATAAACGCGAATAAAATAAGATGAAATTACGCAAATTAGTTTAGCTAACGCTGCTTTGCTTGAATTTTAATGCTAAAACCGAGGAGCACTTCATCATATTCACGTGTTAACTCACTAAAATGTCACTTTATAATGGCACTTTTGTAATAGCAACTAGTAAAAAAGGTAGTTTTGGTTATAACGAAAAGAGTATAGTGTAATCATCTCGCTTTAAAGGGTGTTTAAAATGAAACTACAACAACTACGATATATCGTAGAAGTGCTAAACAATAACTTGAATGTGTCTGCCACTGCAGAGAGTTTATATACCTCGCAACCGGGTATCAGTAAACAAGTTAGAATGCTTGAAGATGAGCTTGGCGTTCAAATTTTTGGTCGTAGTGGCAAACACCTTACACATGTAACCGACGCTGGTAATGATGTGATTAATATAGCCCGAGAGATACTCGCTAAAGTTGAGAGTATTAAAGCGGTTGCACGAGAGCACACACTTCCTGATCAAGGCAAATTGAACATTGCCACCACCCATACCCAAGCTCGCTATGCGTTACCTGACGTTATCCAAGGGTTTATGAGTAAGTACCCGAAGGTGTCACTTCATATGCATCAAGGTACACCATCGCAAATAAGCGATTTAGCAGCTAAAGGCGAGGCTGATTTTGCAATTGCAACTGAAGCACTGCATTTATATAACGATTTAGTCATGTTGCCGTGTTATCACTGGAACCGAAGTGTCATCGTAAACAAAGACCATCCTTTATCGAAAAAAGGAAGTATCGATATTAGCGATATCGCCAAGTATCCATTGGTTACGTATGTCTTCGGTTTTACTGGCCGCTCCGAGTTAGATCAAGCTTTCGAACGTGCTGGACTAACGCCAAAAATTGTATTTACAGCAACTGATGCTGATGTAATAAAAACCTATGTGCGTTTGGGTGTGGGTATCGGTGTGATTGCATCAATGGCGGTTAGTGATGAGCTTGATGACGACCTAGTTAAGATAGATGCAAGTCACTTGTTTGATTACAGCACTACAAAAATTGGATTTAGAAAAGGTTCATTTTTACGCAGCTACATGTATGACTTTATCGAGAGATTTGCGCCACATTTAACCAAAGATAAAGTGGAAAAAGCAATGATGCTTAAAAACAATGATGAAGTTGAGAAAATGTTTAAAGGCGTTACATTACCCGTCAAATAGTTTTATTCGGCGTTGTATTGCGTTTAACAAAAAGGGGCGATCGCCCCTTTTTTTAATTTTTAAGCATGTACTAAAAGAATGTGTACGCTTGCAAAAACTAACACTCGATTATGTTTACGGCTAAACCACCTCGTGCCGTCTCTTTGTACTTGGTCTTCATGTCATTCCCTGTATCACGCATGGTTTTTATTACTTTATCGAGAGATACTTTGTGCTCTCCAGTACCACGTAGTGCGAGACGAGATGCATTAATTGCTTTAATTGCACCCATGGCATTTCGCTCAATACACGGCACTTGAACTAAACCACCTACTGGGTCGCAGGTTAAGCCTAAGTTGTGTTCCATACCGATTTCAGCCGCGTTTTCAACTGATGCAGCAGTACCACCCATAATTTCAGCTAAAGCGCCAGCCGCCATGGAACAGGCAACACCAACTTCACCTTGGCAACCAACTTCTGCGCCAGATATGGACGCATTTTCCTTGTATAAAATACCTATAGCACCAGCAGTAAGCAGAAAACGACTAGCAACTTCTTCATCCACAGGGCGGATAAACTTATCAACGTATTGCATTACTGCAGGTATGATGCCCGCCGCTCCGTTTGTTGGCGCAGTTACAACACGGCCACCGGCAGCGTTCTCTTCATTCACGGCAAGTGCAAACAAATTAACCCAATCCATAGTTTGCATAGGATCATTCGTATGTTCTGTTTGTAAGCGACGATAGAGACCAGGCGCACGGCGCACCACTTTTAAGCCTCCAGGTAAAATACCCTCACTTTCAATGCCCCGTTGAATGCACGCTTTCATTACAAGCCAAATATTATGTAATTGTTGCTTCACTTCATGTTTTGGACGAAAGGTAGATTCGTTACGAAGCATAAGCGAGCTAATACTTAACCCGTTGGTTTTGCATAAATTAAGTAGCTCTTCCGCTGTTTTAAAAGGAAAAGGAACAGATGCTTGAAGTGATGCTGCATGGGCTTTGGTGGCATCAAAATCTTCATCTTTAATGATAAAACCGCCACCAATACTGTAATACGTTTGCTGTGCAAGTAACTCATCATTACCATACATGAAAAAGGTGAGTGCATTAGCGTGCTTTGGTAGTGTTTTACGTCTGTGGAACACTATGGCATTTTTATTAGGGAAGTGAACAGGTTTACTGCCGTTTAAAAGCAGTGTTTCTGTGTTTCTTATATTCTCTAGCTTAGCATCAATACTATCTACATCGACATCTTCTGGTGTTTCACCTAGAAGGCCTAAGATAACGGCTTTTCCTGTACCGTGACCAATGCCTGTTTGTCCAAGCGAGCCATAAAGCTCAACTTTAACATTGTCTATTTTTTCAAAAAGTTCAGTTTGCTGCGCCAGTTCATTAGCAAACTCAGCGCCTGCTTTCATTGGGCCAACAGTATGTGAACTTGAGGGCCCTATGCCCACACTGAACATGTCAAAAACACTGATCATAACTTTTCAAAACTTATAAGATAATAATGTGATCATGCATTTCTGCTTCACTAACTACAATACAGAAATCCTAATAATATGATTAGTTTTGCTAATGGTCATTGGTAAACAAACTTTACACTTAATTAAAAAATTACCAAAGATCAACAGCCCCTAGAGCGTAGACACCTATGCATTAAACGTATTGTTGATGAAAGCACCTCTCCAGCAACAATCGAGATGGTGTGGTTTCCTCGATAAAGATAAACAAACCGTTATGGATGAATGTGATGGGAGAGATTTCGCAACATGGCTGCTGTAGCGCCCCAAATCATACGCTCTTTCCAAGGAATAAAGTAGATAGGGAAAGATTGGTTATTTCTATGAGTTGTGTGAACTAAGTGGTTTTTGCGCGCTAAAACATGAGAGAGCGGAACTTCAAATGCACTTTCAACTTCATTTTTATCAATGATTGGAGAAAAATTCGGGCTTACAAAACCAATCACAGGTACGATTTCATAACCGCTAATTGTACGGTATGGCGATAATTTCCCAACAGTTTCTACGTTTTTGGCTGGCAGGCCTATTTCTTCGTAAGCTTCGCGTAGTGCAGCATCTATCACAGTTTTATCAGTTGCTTCTACCGCGCCACCAGGAAAGCTAATTTGCCCTGGGTGATGCTTTAGATGGTGTGCACGCTCAGTTAACAACAAGCTTAAACTATTACCATAATCGACAAGGGGAATAAGTACAGCCGCAGGTCGTCCCGCGTGATTTAAGGGAAAGTCTGGTTCTACATGGGGCACACGCATATGATGAAACTGTTCAAGAAATTCGTTTTTTGTCATAGGTAATCAATAATCACTTTTCAGTAAGGTTACTATTGAGCGAAGATAAAACGGGGATAATTTTCGATACTTTATCTAAGGTCTCTTGATATTCATCTGCTGGATCTGAGTCTAAAACAATACCTCCGCCAGCCCAACAGTAAAGCGTATTATTTTCTGCAAGTACTGTCCTTATACAAATACTAGAGTCCATATCTTCTCGAAAACCCATATAAAAAATACTGCCGCAATAGATATTTCGACGATGAGGCTCTAATTCATCAATCACTTCCATAGCCCGAATTTTCGGAGCCCCGGTAATTGATCCACCAGGAAATGCACTGGCTAGTAACGTTAACGGAGAGGCGTCTTTTCTTAATTTGCCCGTTACTGTACTTACGAGATGATGAACGGCTTGATAACTCTCAAGTGCAAATAAAGCAGGGACTTTAACAGTGTGGGGCTCACAATGTTTAGAAATATCGTTCCTCAGTAAGTCGACTATCATTAAATTCTCAGCACGGTCTTTTTCAGCAGACAGTAGACTATTAGCGCTTCTCTGGTCGGCTTCTGGATCTTCAAAACGAGGTCGCGTACCTTTTATCGGCTTTGTTTCAATACATCCCGATTTCACTTTTAAAAACCGCTCGGGCGAAATAGAAGCAACACTTCCGTAAGGCGTACAAAAATAGGCGGAAAAAGGGGCTTGGTTTTGCTTTCTAAGCTCACTGTAGGCTTGCCACATATTACCTTTGAAGGTTGCGCTAAAACGCTGCGCCATATTAACTTGATAACAATCACCTGCGCGCAAATAGGCTCCAATTTTGGTCAATCTGTCTGTGTATTCCTCACGCGTAAGATTAGAAGAAAATGATGATGTCAGTTTAAATGCCTCTAGTGCTTCTGTTTCATTTTCTTCTTCAAAAATTGTTGGGAAGGTGCTTCCGTCGCAAGAACAATAGAAAAATTCTCCAGTGTGCGTGTCTTCAATGAGTGAATATAAATACAAACCCACGCAATAGTCGGGCGTAGCATAGCAACTCGTAGCTTGTGAGGGTAGAACTTCATAAAATCTACCTGAATCGTAACCTGCCATGCCTGCAACCCCAATAATGAATGGCAAATCTTGAGTTTGCGTTATTGATGTAGATAGCGTTGCGCCCTCGACATAAGAATGCAAGTATTTCTGTGTCGCTTCAAATGGTGCTTCGGATACGCTGTGACTCGTATTTGACGAAGGCTCCGTGACAAAAACCTCACCATTTTTTGCTTCGACAACACGATGTGGGCTAAATACCATAATATTGTATCGGCCATCACTTTTACTCGAGCCAGAAGTATCAAGAAGCAATGACCAAGGTTTATGAGCTATTTTTTCAAAAAGCGCATTAAACAGGTTTTCAGTGGGCGTTGTGTTTTTATTAAGCAATTCACACAAGGCTTTTTGTTTTATGGGAGTTACTTGAATATTTAAAGGGGTATGTGACATAGATTATTTTTACTTATTTTCACAGTGTCTGTGTGCGTTACTACAACGAATATTGTTTGATATTCTAAAATGTGATTTTAAGCGCGCTACCAACACGTCACTTGTGCTTCACTTATTCGTATATGAAATGTTTAGAATTCTATATACACCCTAGGTTTTGCATGGTGCGATGTCGTTAGATGCGCTAGTATACGCTTTTTTACCAAGCTAAGACCACGAAAGCTCAATAAAAAGAGGATGTCATGACCGTTATCCGTCAACAAGACTTCATTGACAGCATTGAAGATGCCCTACAGTTCATTTCTTATTATCACCCGTTAGATTACGTTAAAGCCGTTGAGGAAGCGTACAATAAAGAGCAGAGCCAAGCTGCAAAAGATGCTATGGCGCAGATCCTTATTAACTCGCGTATGTCAGCGGAAGGTAAACGTCCACTTTGCCAAGATACAGGTATTGTTACTTGCTTTGTAAAAGTAGGTATGGGTGTAACATGGGATAAAACAGATATGACAGTTCAGGAGATGGTAGATGAAGGCACGCGTCGCGCCTATACCAATCCTGATAACCCGCTGCGTGCATCAATTGTTGCAGACCCCGCTGGTGCACGTAAAAACACCAAGGACAACACGCCCGCTGTTGTACATTTAGATATGGTGGCAGGTGATAAGATTGAAGTAATGATTGCAGCTAAAGGCGGTGGTTCTGAAAACAAATCTAAAATGGTAATGCTTAATCCAAGTGATGATATTGCTGATTGGGTTGAAAAAACATTACCGACAATGGGTGCCGGTTGGTGTCCGCCAGGGATGCTAGGTATAGGTATTGGTGGTACCGCTGAAAAAGCAGCGGTACTAGCCAAAGAAAGCCTGATGGATCCTGTAGACATTCAAGAACTTATTGAACGCGGACCACAAACAACTGACGAAAAGTTGCGTTTAGAGATATTTGAGCGCGTGAACAAATTGGGTATTGGTGCTCAAGGTCTAGGCGGTTTGACCACGGTAGTGGATGTTAAAATAAAGTCTATGCCAACACATGCTGCATCTAAACCCGTTGCCATGATCCCTAACTGTGCTGCTACACGTCATGCCCATTTCTATCTTGATGGCTCTGGCCCGGCTGAACTTACCCCACCTAAACTAGAAGATTGGCCAGAAGTTACATGGGAAGTAAGCGAAAATACACGTCGTGTTAATCTTGATGAAGTTACTAAAGAAGACATTCAAGAGTGGAAAGTAGGTGAGACAGTCCTTTTATCTGGAAAGATGCTGACAGGTCGCGACGCGGCGCACAAACGTATTCAGACAATGATGGAGAACGGTGAAGGCCTACCTGAAGGGGTTGATCTAACAAACCGCTTTATCTATTACGTTGGCCCAGTAGATGCTGTAGGTGATGAAGTAGTAGGCCCAGCTGGCCCTACTACAGCTACACGCATGGATAAGTTTACCGATATGATGTTAGAGCAAACCGGTCTAATTGGTATGATTGGTAAAGCTGAACGCGGGCCTGCTACCGTAGATTCAATTGCAAAACACAAAGCAGTTTACTTAATGGCTGTTGGTGGTGCTGCATACTTAGTTTCTAAGGCAATTAAAAAGTCGCGCGTTGTTGCATTCGAAGATTTGGGAATGGAAGCCATTTACGAATTCGACGTTGAAGACATGCCTGTGACAGTTGCTGTGGATAGTACAGGTGCAAATGCACACAAAACTGGCCCTGCAATATGGAAAGCTAAAATAGAAGATTTAGACAAAACACTGTCTAAATAGAGTGTAAGTGGCGGTTTTCGCTGACATTCATACATAAATAATTAAACAGGTACCTTGTGTACCTGTTTTTGTTTGTGAATTTTGTTTATAGTGCTGTACAAAATAACAGTGTTGAAAAGTACTATGCTTAACGAAATTTTGTCATTCCAGTCACCTGCTATATCCAGCCTTATTTTCTTTTTGATCGCCATAACATGTTTATCTTTTGCGCTTTTTTATTTTTCAAGACGAGCCTTAGCACGAAAAGTAGATGAATTACGAAATGTTCAAAATGAGCTCTTGCTGTTAAACCAGCAAAATGCACAACTTAAACAAGACTCTCAACATCAAAAAGAACTAGCAGCTTCAAATGATGAACTCAAGGAACTACTGAACAATGAACGTGTAATGCTTGCACGAGCTCAAGCACAAAATGAGGCACAGCAGAATAGAATAAACGCGTTACTTGAAGCCCATGAAGACAAAATAAACACCATGGCAGAATCAGAGAGACGTCTACAAACTCAATTTGAAAACTTGGCCAATAAAATTTTCGAAGAAAAGCAGAATCATTACACCCAGCAGACTAAACACAATATTGAAGCAGTATTGGCCCCTTTTAAGTCAGACCTTGAAGGCTTTAAACGCCAAATTTCTGAACAGCACATAAGAGAAGGCCAAGAACGGGCATCTTTAAAAACAGAAATTCTTGGTTTAAAAGAACTAAACCAGAAAATAACCGCAGAAGCAGCTGCGCTCACTAATGCCTTAAAAGGTGATAACAAGAAGCAAGGTAATTGGGGCGAAGTGGTTTTAGAGCGAATATTAAAGGAGTCAGGGCTGCGCGAGGGCCACGAATTTGATACACAAGTAAATGCAACATCATATGATGGCAAACGTTACCAGCCTGATGTGGTAGTTCATCTACCTAATGATAAAGATGTCATCATTGATTCTAAAGTAAGTTTGGCCGCTTACGAACGCTATTTTAATTGTGAGGATGATAATGAGCGATCGCGATACCTTGTTCAACATGTAGCGTCAATTAAAGGCCACATTAAAGGGTTAGGAAATAAAGATTACCAAGCATTAAAAGAAATAAAGACTCTTGATTATGTGTTGCTGTTTATTCCAATAGAAGCTGCTTTTCTATTAGCGGTTGAAGAAGAGCCAGACCTGGTTACCATGGCACTTAATAACAATATTATGTTGGTAAGCCCAACTAATTTATTGGTTGCGCTCAGAACTATCAATAACATTTGGCAGTACGAATACCAAAACCAAAATGCTCAACAAATCGCAGAACAAGGCGCTAAGTTATACGATAAGTTTGTGGGCTTTATTACAGAAATGGAAAAAGTGGGTAAGTCGCTAGATAACGCACATGCAAGCTACCAAGGTGCTATGAATAAACTTAATAATGGTAGGGGAAATATAGTGCGGCAAGTAGAGAAGCTACGCGAGTTGGGTGTTCAGCCAAATAAAAAGCTTAGCGAAAATTATCAAGGGTTAACGCATGGCGAGCAATAGAAAAGGCTTAATTCACCATAATGTGTCATTGGGGTTGGTGAGATAAATAAAAATCCACATCAATATTAAGTTGTACTAATCAAGCAAAAAAGGCCGCTAATAAGCGGCCTTCTTACTATTTACATCAAAGTAAATTAACGCTTAAAACGTCTGCGTAGGAACGCAGCTGGCGCTAGAAGTAGGGCAATCCAACCCATAGAACCACCGCTCTTATCGTTAACTTTAATGCTTACTGTTTCAGTTGTAGTATCGATGCCGTCTGTGGCAGATACCGTTACTGAAATGCTTGAAGCTTGCTCATGGCTTGGCGCTGTACCGTTTAGCGACGTAGTTTGTACACCATTAATCATAATAGTTACATCGTCACCGTCCGCGTCAGACGCAGAAGCAGTTACAGTGTAAGAGCTACCTTCATCAACACTTGAAGGTGCGTTGATTGAGATAGTAGGCGCATCTTGAACACCTGCTACTGCAACAGTAACTGTACCTTCGCCAACAACATCACCAAGAACAACATTGTCTTCTGCATCAGTTGTACTTTCTTCACGTACGGTGTATGTGAATGAGTCAGTACCGAAGAAGTCAGCATTTGGTGCGTAAGTTACCGTACCATCGTCGTTTACGGTTACTGAACCATTAGCTGGCGCAGTAGACACTTCAACAGATGATAGGTCAAGGTCAGCTTTATCAATTTCGATAGGTGAGAACGTACGGAAATCACCAGCAAGCGAAGACATGGTAAAGCCATTGATGATAGTGCTGTCCATTTCGTTTGCTAAGATGTTCGCTGTAACAGAAGCATCTTCGTTAACGTGTAGCATATCATCCATTAGTTCAGCTGAATCAACAACTTCACCAGCGAAGCTGATTGAAACTGAGTCACCAGCATTTGCTGACAATGAGTACTCATCACCTGCCGCTGGCATTACGCCTATTGCACCTGAAGTTGTAAACGCTCCCATTGTAGTACCAACACTACCAGTAATGTTTTCTGCACCTACAACAGAATCGTAAACAGGAGCATCCATAGGACCATAAACGAAGTTTATAGCACCTGTTTCATAGTTAAACCACAGCTGGAAGCTAAAGCTTGTGTCTTCTTCGTTCCATAGTTGTGCGTTTGCCCACTCAACGACTAAATGACCAGGACCAGTATTTAGGCTTGCCACGTAGATCTCACCGCCACCGGCACCGCCAGCTAAGTCAAAGTCAGTCCAATAAGGTGCAATAACGTTGTTTGGCTCATTTAGGCTAGGCAAAATATCTGGGAACGGCGTTGTCATGTTACCCGAACTTGTACCCATAGATACATAGCCGTTAGATGAGATTTGCATTGTCGTGTATTGCTCACCTAGGTAAGTAATAGGAACTGGCAAGTTAATTGGAATAGACGCATCGTCACATGTGCTTGAACATGTAAGTGGCGTTACACCAAGAGCAGGCATTGGTGTATAACGCGGTAGACCAAAGCCTTCAAGCATATCTCCAATTTCTGTGTCAGGAGACATATTCATTGATGCCGTATTTAGCGCGCCTTCCCAATGAACTTCACGGGTTTCTGCATTGTATGATACAGGCTCTTGGTTGCCATTTTTAACCGCTGTGATAGAAGACGGGTTGATATCGTATTTGTCATCGATACTACCTGTAATACTAATCAAACCAGTTACATCAGTATTGTTAGCAGAAATTTCTGTTACAACCACTTCACCTTCGCTAGCAACAGATGCACTTACTACACTAGAGAATAAGTCAGGTGAATCACTGCTGATTGGGAAAAGCGCAACTGGGATAAAGTAATCCGCAGTAGTGTCATCCATATCTGACCAGTTGATGCCACCGAATGACCATGAACCTGTAGATGCTGTGGTAACGTCTACTGAAACCGTAATTTCAGCTGAAGCACCAGCAGGTAGCGTTGCAACATCAGGTGTAACTGTTGCAGAAATTGCTGGGTCATTGAACATTGCTGTAGCATCAACGGTAACATCAGAATCACTCGTGTTAGTAACAGTGATTGACATCTCACATGATAGATAACAGTTACTTTCAACTAAGCTCAAGTCGCTGTAAGTAAGCTCTACCGTTGTCGCGCGTGGCAGATCCAAACGACCTGCACCCATGTCAAAGTTGTCAGCTGGTGTTAATGCGTCTTCTTTCAATACATCGCGAATTGAAGACGTAACTAACGCACTCTTGATTTGTTGAGCAGTCCAGTCTGGGTGCATTTGTCTAAGTAAAGCGGCAGCACCGGCTACGTGAGGAGAAGCCATTGATGTGCCGTTTTTGAATGAGAAGCTCTCACCCTCATGCCCTGGTGCTTCAGGAGACTCACCAGAGAAAATACGCGTACCAGGTGCTGCGATATTTGGCTTAAGGAATGTAGGATCGCCACCCGGACCGCGTGAACTGCTCTCGTTCATGATATCAGCAAGGCTGTCAGATACCACACGTACAATTTCGCTGCCAATAGTTACATTCAACGCACCTTCAGTTTCAACAGCAAGATTAGCAAGTGCTTGACCTGGTGTAGCCGGAAGCATAAGTGAAGGAATAGTTTGATCTGGGCTCAAGCCGCCCATTAGGATAGGAGCTTCACCACGGCCATCAACGTTGTGGATTAGTACTGCAACAGCACCCGCAGCTTCAGCGTTAGCAATCTTATCTACGAAGCCACAAGAACCACGACTGATTAGTGCAATAGAGCCTTCGAAAGCTGAAGAATCTGCAAACGCTTCACAACCTTCAACGTTTTCAGCTTCAACTTCAGACGCGTAAACAACCGGAGCAGTCAGGTCAGTATCAAATACAATGTCAGGGTTACCAACAGTGTAAAGCGCTGGAATAGTGCCAATTGTTGAGTCACCTTCGATAGTGACTTCGTTTGCGAACAAACGACCTGTGGTTGTATTAGCGACAGTAATTACGTTTTCATCACAACCTGGGCAGCCAATTGTTGTGTCGCCTGGGCCATCGTTACCTGCAGCAAATACAGTTACAACGCCAGCGTCGTTCATCGCTTCAAATACACCTGCGTAGAAGCTGCTAGGCGTACCACCAGCACCACCGCCCCAAGAGTTGTTTACAATGTCTGCACCGTCTTCAAGTGCAGCTTCAAGCATCGAAAGTAGCATTGATGAAGCACCACTAGATGATGCTGGGTTTGCTGGTGTAGCATATAGTCCTTTATACACCATCAAGTACGCAGCTGGAGCAACACCTGAAATTTCAGCTTCAGCGCCATCACGCTCAGCCATTACACCGTAGTTACCAACGGCAGTACCAGCAACGTGAGTACCGTGACCATTGAAGCCAAGTGGACTCATGTGCTCTTCTGGAACAACATCGAAACCTTCAACAACTGGCGCAGCACGCGCCACGATCAGTTTGTCGTTACAAAAATCAGGATCTTCTGAGCAGTAGTCATCTGTAGGTAGCGTTGACGCATCAGGTGCAGTGAAGTTTTCACCACTGAATAATGGGTTTTCAGGGCGAATACCACTGTCAACAACAGCAACTTTAACACCTGCACCGGCACTTTCTTTACCGCCAAACTGTTCCCATGTTTGAACTGCACCAATCAAGTCCAAACTTGCATCCATTTGAGCATGGTGAACAACATCAGGATATACCGCTTTTACAGAAGCAAGGTTTGAAATTCTGTCTAGCGCATCTTTTGATACGATACCAGCAAAACCGTTGAATGCAGCAGTATAAGACAAATCAGACTTAAACGATGCGTCAATCGCCTTAATGCTTTGAATTACAGATTTCTGTTGTGCCTGAAGGAATGATTTGTATTCCTTAGCAGCGTTAGATTTGAAGTTTACCTTCTGACCTTTGTGTGCAGATGCGCTGCTAACACTTGGGTTAACACCAGCAAATTGCGCCATAGGAGCGTCGTTTAACTGAATAATAACGCGAACGCTGTTTGAGTTAACTTCAATGGCATTAGCCAGAATATTTTTCTTGTCAAAAGATGCTTCTATCGCATTTTGCTGCTCAACGCTGAAACCTTTTATAGGGCTTGCATTAGAGATGGCGTATGCGCCGAAGGCAGAGCCCGCGAGTGCGGTTGCTACTACCGTACTTAATAATGTTTTTTTCATAATTATTCTCGTGTGAAAAGTTCCCTGGAACCCAACATCTTTAATACTGAAGGTATTTTTAAAGGTCATTCGCCTTTTTTAAGATACCAATTATCGTTGGGACACATTATTTCTAGCACACTTTATACGCATTTGTAATGGGTATTTCTGAATTAAACAATTTACACAAATTGTTACATTTGCAATGAAGAATTAATTTGAAAGTTACTAAAAAGCTTGAAGGTATTTTGTATTTTAAATAAGCATTTCTTGTAGTTAGCTCAAAATATGGTTTACACAAGGGCTTGGATTAAAATATTACATTCCTTGTCAAAAAAGATGTCCATCCTATCTTGTTATCATTGTTTTTACATATGCTTTACTTTATTAGGACATATATCCCGATATACTCACAATTTTGAGTGAATTTATTTCTAAGTCCCGCAAAATGGCATTCTAATAAAAAGGACACTCCTTCACTTTCTCAACTAGCATAGTGTAATAATTCTAATCGCTTACCACCCTCATTTTTTAAGGGGACTCATTGTGAAAGACAGAAATCATTTGGCCACAGTAAAAACAACAAATACGGTCGAAATTATTACAAAAGGGGTGATAGACATCCCAATGCTTCAATTACTTTCTGCTGAAGGAGAGTTACTTGAAAACGCGGTTGAGCCTTCAATGTCAAAAGAAGAAGCATTAAAAATTTATAATGCAATGGAATATATCCGCGTTTTAGATGAACGTATGGTTGGAGCACAGCGACAGGGTAGAATTAGCTTCTACTTAGCGAGCACAGGTGAAGAAGCGGCTTCGGTTGCTAGTGCTGCTGCATTATCCGCAGATGACATGATTATGTCTCAGTATCGCGAGCAGGGTGCATTAGCTTATCGCGGTTACACCACTGAACAATTTATGAATCAGATGTTCAGTAACAAAGACGACCCCAACAAGGGGCGTCAAATGCCTATTCACTATGGTGACAAGGCACTCAACTTTATGACCATTTCTTCGCCTTTAGGAACCCAAATTCCTCAAGCATCTGGTTATGCATATGGTCAAAAGATGTCTGGAAAAGACGTAGTGACTATTTGTTACTTTGGTGAAGGCGCCGCCTCAGAAGGTGACTTTCACGCGGGCCTAAACATGGCAGCAGTGCTAAATTGCCCAGTTATCTTTTTCTGTCGAAATAATGGTTACGCCATTTCTACGCCAGCTGAAGAGCAATTTGCTGGAGACGGTATCGCCTCACGTGGTCTTGGATATGGTATTAAGACCATTCGCGTTGACGGTAATGATGCACTAGCTATATATGCCGCCACTAAAGAAGCTCGCCGCATTGCTATTGAAGAGAAATGCCCAGTACTTATAGAAGCAATGACCTATCGCCTTGCCGCGCACTCCACCTCGGACGACCCAACTGGCTATCGTTCTAGAGAAGAGGAAGACAAATGGCGCGCTAAAGATCCAATTGCGAGAATGGCAAAGTGGCTCACGTCTAAAGGGTGGTTCAATCAAGAAGAAAACCAAGCAAAAGTAGACAAAGCGCGTCAAGATGTACTCGCAGCACTGAAGAACTGTGAAAAAACCGATGTTTGCCCTATTGATGATATTGTCGAAGATGTATACGACACCCCACCTTGGCACCTTAAAGAACAGCTAAGTTCCTTAAAAACACATATTAAGAAATATCCTCAGATGTACCCTAAAACGGCAGGGAGAGTTAAATAATGGCTAAAATGAACTTATTACAAGCGATTAATAACGCGCTCATCACTGCAATGACCGAAGATGAAAAAGTCATGGTGTTTGGGGAAGACGTTGGGCATTTTGGTGGTGTATTTCGCGCAACTAGCCACCTTCAAGAGAAGTTTGGTAAAGCCCGTTGTTTTAACACGCCACTTACAGAGCAAGGTATCATAGGCTTTGCTAATGGTTTAGCGTCGCAGGGTTCTGTTCCAGTTGCCGAGATTCAGTTTGGCGATTATATCTTTCCAGCGTTTGATCAAATTGTGAATGAAACCGCAAAGTGGCGCTATCGCTCTGGTGGCCAGTTTGATGTAGGTACGTTAACTATTCGTACACCTTATGGTGGCGGTATTGCTGGCGGCCATTATCACAGTCAATCTCCTGAAGCATTTTTCGCACATTGCCCGGGTTTAAAAATTGTAATTCCTCGTGATCCATATCAGGCAAAAGGCCTTTTATTAGCCTCTATACGCGATAAAAACCCTGTGCTTTTCATGGAGCCAAAGCGACTTTATCGCGCTTCTGTGGCGGATGTGCCTGAAGAAGACTACGAGTTACCACTAGGTAAAGCAGATATCGTGCAAGAAGGTAGTGACATTACCTTGCTGGGCTGGGGAGCACAGATTGAAATCTTGCAAAAGGCCGCTGAAATGGCCCTTGAAGATGGCGTTTCTTGCGAAATTATCGACT
This sequence comes from Alteromonas sp. KUL42, assembly GCF_006538325.1. Taxonomy (GTDB): domain Bacteria; phylum Pseudomonadota; class Gammaproteobacteria; order Enterobacterales; family Alteromonadaceae; genus Alteromonas. Next base: position 23,293 of record NZ_BJKK01000004.1, on the reverse strand, counting down.
TGCGCAGCATATTGCCGTGGGATGTAGAAACGGTCATGCAATCAGTAATGAAAACAGGGCGCTTATTGATAAATCATGAAGCGCCGCTAACGGGTGGTTTTGCAAGTGAAATTACGGCCACAATTCAAGAGCGTTGCTTCTTGTATCTTGAAGCTCCTATAGCACGTGTGTGCGGCTTAGACACGCCCTATCCATTAGCGCATGAAAAAGAATACATGCCGGATGAGACCAAGACCTATGAAGCCATTAAACGTACGTTGCATTATTAATTAGGGAGAACAAAGCATGACAATTGAATTTATTCTTCCGGACATTGGCGAAGGTATTGTTGAATGTGAGTTACTTGAATGGTTGGTTGCTGAAGGTGAACACATCGAAGAAGATCAACCTGTTGCTGAAGTAATGACAGACAAAGCCACCGTACAAATACCTGCGATGCACGCAGGTAAAGTAGAAAAACTTCACTGTGCAGTGGGCGATATAGCTAAAGTGCATGCGCCATTGTTTTCAATGACACCTGATGACGAAAAGGCTAATGAAAATGTTGCTCATAAAGCAGCCGATGAAGCGCCTCAAAAAGTCTCACAAGAAAGCACTCCAGAACAAACTGTAAGTTCACATTCAGATACTAATTCCAATATTGAAGATTTCATTTTACCTGATATCGGTGAGGGAATTGTAGAATGTGAAATTGTAAAGTGGAATGTAGCTGAAGGTGACGTTATTGAGGAAGATCAGGCTGTGGTTGAAGTCATGACTGACAAAGCCGTAGTCGAAATTCCAGCTAAAAATGCAGGTGTTGTGCACAAGCTGTATTATGCACAAGGTGATATAGCTAAAGTGCATAGCCCATTGTTTGCACTTGCGGTAGAAAGCGGTAGTGCGAACGAGCAATTATCACCGGCCAAATCGGTAGCGTCTAATGCGGATTCAAGTGCTGCAAGCAACATTGAAAATACCAATGTCACGGTTACGCATAACCGAAAGGGCGATAAGTTTGAGGATGGCTCTTTTGAACCACCTGTAGTTATCGAAGGTAAAGTGCTTGCAAGCCCTGCAGTTAGACGCATTGCAAGAGAGCGCAGTATAGACCTCAACAATGTGAAAGGGTCAGGCAAAAAAGGCCGTATTTTAAAAACGGATGTGTTGTCTATTGCAAATGTTGCAAATGGCGCACCACCGTCGGACAAAGTGGAATCTGCGCACACAACACAAAATAACGTTCAAGCAAGTCAGGTAGCGAATGCATCAGTAGCGGGGCAAACACGTACTGAAAAAGTGCGAGGTATTCAAGCAGCTATGGCTAAGCAAATGTCGGCCTCTGTTTATACTATTCCGCATTTCATGGTAAGTGATGAGTTAGTGATGGATAATTTGATGTCACTTCGAAGTTCCTTGAAGCCTGCGTTCGAAGAAAAGGGTGTAAAACTCAGTTTCATGCCGTTTTTCGTCAAAGCAATGTCACTTGCATTAAACGAATTTCCAATTATTAACAGTCAGCTCAATGAAGATGCAACCGAAATAACCTATTTCGATGATCACAATATTGGCTTTGCTGTTGATTCAAAAATTGGTTTACTTGTGCCAAATATCAAAGGTGTACAACGTTTATCGTTGTTAGATATAGCGCAGCAAATGCAGCAAATTATCGAACAAGCGCGAGATGGCAGAGTGGCTGGAGAGCACTTAAAAGGTGGTACCATTAGTATTTCCAATATTGGTGCAATAGGTGGCATAACGGCAACACCTGTTATCAATAAACCTGAAGCTGCCATCGTGGCGTTAGGTAAAACTCAGAAGCTCCCTCGTTTTGATGACAATGGAAATGTAACTGCGCAGCATATAATGGCAGTGAATTGGTCCGGCGATCACCGTCTTATAGACGGCGCAACCATGGTTCGTTTTAACAACCTATGGATGAGTTATTTAATGCAACCAGAGAAAATGCTAATGCATTTGAAGTAATTCCACCGGTTTAACAACATCGCTCTTTTTTGACAGAGGCTTAGTAAAGGGCGTAGTAGAAAATATAAAAGGTTAGCATTCTTATCAATGCTAGCCTTTTTTGTATTATGTACCTGAATACCGCTTCAATGTATGATAGCGAGACTGTGCTCTAATGTTTGTTATTATTTGTTTTACACCGAGGTATTGTGCTTAGTTATCAACACGCTTTCCATGCAGGCAATCATGCCGATGTCATAAAACACCTATGCTGGCTAGGTGTCATTAATGCGCTTAAAAAGAAAGACAAACCATTCACGCTCTACGACTCTCATGCTGGGGCTGGTTGTTACGACTTAGCTGATGCCATGTCGACAAAAAACAAAGAGTACGAATCGGGGATTTCCCGATTTATGGACGCAGATGTTAGACAGCCACTACTCAACGATTATCTTGCGTTATGCCATGATTTTTTATCGTTAAATCACTATCCAGGCTCACCAGTTATAAGTGCTCAAGCAAAGCGCGACAGTGACGTTTTACACTTAATGGAGTTACACCCAGCAGAATTCAATAAACTTAATAGTTATATTGGCAAACTGAGAAAACCTAATAGTCATGTGCATAAACGTGACGGTTACGAGGGGCTGCGAGCATTGACGCCTCCTAAACCCAACCGCGGTGCAATTCTTATCGACCCTCCATACGAAAAGGCAAGCGAATACCTTGACGTAGTAAAAGGAATTCAATCTGTATTCAAGCGCTGGCAGCAAGCGCAAATAGTGGTGTGGTATCCGCTTCTCTCAGAACGAGCTGGAGCTAAGCACGGCGCCAGTGAAAGCATGTGTGATAAATTAGCGGAATTAGGCACGCCGTGTTTTAAAGCGGAAATTTGTGTGTCACAGAATACCACAGATGCAGGTATGTACGGCTCAGGGGTATTGGTTCTTAATCCTCCTTGGCAGCTCGATCAGCAATTAAGTGACGTGTTAAATGAGATAACGCCACTTATGGGGGAGTCAGCATCGTCGTCATTACAGTGGTTGAATCAAGATAACTAATAAAAATTGTATGTCTGAGTTAAAAGGCCTCAAGCACTTCTATATTCCCGATGAACAGTCAATATATCTACTGTCACACGCTGATGCCAAAAAGTTAAAAGACTGGGTGAACTTGTGTATCAATCAGTTGCAAACATTGGGATATAGGGATATTGAGCTACTGGGAAAAGGCGCATTCGGTTTTGCATTTGCAGGAAGTGCACCTGATGGCGAGCATCGGGTGTTTAAGTTTTCTCGTATAACCTTGCCCCAACATGTTCAGGATAGGTTAGAAGAGGAAGCGTTCATGCTTTCTCATATTCATCACGAGTTTGTCCCGCGTTTTATTGAATATCAACAAATTAGAAAGCAGTCTATTTTGGTGATGGGCAGAGCACCGGGTGAAGACTTAGAAAAAGTAAGTTTGAAACAAGGTCCACTTTCCCCAAGAATTATCGTAAAAATAGCAGTACAAATGGGAGAGTTACTGGCAAGTTTTCGGGACTATACGGTTAATGGCGAAGTAAAACCCATTGTCCATGGGGACATTAAACCTTCTAACCTTGTTTGGGACGATACGTCAGAAACCGCTAATCTTATCGATTGGGGCTCCTCGGTATTTGCCCAAACAGATACTGCAGGTCAGTACGTGGGTAATAACGTAATGGATTTGATGTCAGGTGAACTGCATCAAACCAATGCGCGTCTTGGCGATGTTTATTTCATTGGTGAAGAGCAACTAAATGGCGCGCTCTCAAGCCCTCGTTTCGATGAGCAAGGCTTGGCCAGCACGTTGTATGCGCTAGCATCTGGTCAATCTTGTCGATATGGAAGCAAGGTGATCACACCTAATTCGCTTGGGCTTCCAAAAATGCTAGCATCTATTCTTGAATACATGCTCAGCGAAGAGCCTCAAAAAAGAAGGCAGGGTGGGGATTACTTCTTTAACAATCTTCACGTTCTAAAGAATATGGTGTTCACTGATGATAAGCCGCATCAATATATTCCGCTAATTCCAACGTGGGTATCGCATTCAAAAGACAGCATAGAAACGGTTGTTTATAGCTCTCGTAAGTCCTACTTGCGACAGCAAGCTATTTTGGGTGAGCAAGATGCTAACGAGCTACGTTATATTGATGATGCGCAATTTGATCGCTATTACAAAAACTATCTCCAAGGCATGGGAGATACAGAAAAAGCGTTTGTTTCGGCCATTAGTCGACTTGGAAAATATCCAGTTGTGGGTGGAATGGCTGTAAGGTGGGAGCCCGAGGGCATTTATGTTGACTCAAGCCTTAACTTGTACGATGAAACATTAAAAAATGCGTTTGAACTTGCGGTAAACAACGTCATAAACTTAGCTAGGGCAATACACAAATCAGCAGTATTCAAGTGCTGTATGTTTAATGCGAAAAATACATTACACATCGACAGAGAACATGAAAACGTTCCTTTCATCCCTGAAGACAACCTTTTTATTCCCTACGAACTATCTAAAATTTCATCGCAAAAAGACGATAGTCGCACACACTCTTATTTTGAAGATGGGGATGATCCCGACGAGTTGTTAAAGCTACCCGATGAAACCATTGAAACCATAAAGCAACTCAATACTATCCACCATACTGGTTGCATTATATTTGAAGCTTTACCTAACCATTTGAAAATACATAACTACTATACGTTGCTCGATCACAACCAAGAGTTGCGTTTTTAAAACATTATTGTCTGAGCTGGTAACTCAAATTCCTAACATAAAAGGGCTAGGCATTTCAGGGTTTATGAAGTTACCCTATAAAGATACGCGCTTTTTTGAACACAAAGCCAAATTACCAGAAAAGTACTATCCAAGAAATCCAAAAGCAGCAACTGAAGAGAAAGAAGAATATGTCTGAGATTAAACTATCATCGTTGTTTGAATTAGAAAAAGTTGAAGCAGGCATATACCGCGGCCAAAGTTGGGATTTAGGGTTCAGAGCGCTTTTTGGCGGACAAGTACTAGGGCAGGCCCTTGCTGCGGCCTATGAAACTGTTGAGGCGGGCAGAGTAGCTCATTCCTTTCACACCTATTTTCTTTTACCTGGTGATGCCCAAAAGCCAGTGGTTTACGACGTTGAAATAGTGAGGGATGGAAGAAGCTTTTCAGCAAGGCGTGTGAAGGCGATTCAAAATGGTCGGAATATTTTTTATATGACAGTGTCGTTTCAGCTGTCTGAAGACGGTATGCATCACCAGCAGCCGGTAATGCCGGATGTTCCACCGCCAGAAGAGGTACAGTCAGATCTCGAGTTTTACCAAGAACATTATGACAAGATTGCACGACCTATGCGTGAAGCTTTGAGCTATCATGAACCGGTTGATATTCGCACTATCGACGCAGCAAACTCATACCAACCGGTTAAAAGAGAGCCAACCCGTTACATTTGGATGAAATCAAGAGATACATTAACGTCTCAGCTTACCTTACATCAAGCCGCATTAGCTTATGCATCAGATTATCACTTTTTGAGTACGTCACTTCAGCCCCATGGTATCGCAGTAACAAATAAATCGTTACGCATGGCAACAATTGATCATGCAATGTGGTTTCACCGCCCAGTTAACATGAATGAGTGGCTGCTTTATGCGATGGACAGCCCGTTTAGCGGTGGAGCACGGGGCTTAGTAAGAGGCCAAATTTTTAGCCAATCGGGTGAACTTGTTGCCTCTACAATGCAAGAAGGTCTAATGAGACAGGTTGACTGAAAAAGAAAAGGTAAAGCGGTTTTAACGCAAAAGGAAAAAGCATTATGTTGTATCAATTAGACAATTTATTACCTAATTGTGCGCCAGATACATTTATCGCACCAGGCTCCCATGTCATTGGAAACGTTGATATAGCAAGAGGGGCCAGTATTTGGTTCAATGCGGTTGTGCGCGGTGATATGGATAAAATTTCCATAGGTACAAACACGAATATCCAAGATGGAAGTGTGCTTCATACTGATAAGGGTATTCCATTAACGCTAGGAACCGGGGTAACAGTAGGTCACAAGGTAATGCTCCACGGCTGTGAGGTAGGAGACTATTCGTTAATTGGAATAAACGCAGTGGTGCTCAATGGCGCTAAAATAGGGAAATACTGCATAATTGGGGCGAATGCCTTGATCACTGAAAATATGGTCATTCCTGATTACAGCTTAGTAGTTGGCTCACCAGGTAAAGTGGTTAAAACGCTGGATAGCAGTGTAGAAAGTAAGCTTGAAGCGTCAGCAAAACACTATGTGGAAAATGGTGCACATTATTTAGCTACATTGAAATTAGTTTAAGTAGAAACTGGTTTAATACTACTGATTGGAATGAGCGAAAGAAAAAATGCCCAGAACAAGCGTTCCGGGCCTAGGGGAATGGCTCATTAATGAGCCGTGCGCTAACTTTTCAAAAGGGAGAGGTTTACTAAAATTCGTTAAACCCTGAAGTATTATAGATTACATTTGGTCATAATATAAACAGATCGTGCTCTATATTTTTGTTAAATCATATTTTCTTAATGGTTGCTTTATTAAATCTTAATAAAATTCAAAACCTTGCCTTCTGGTCAAACCACTTGTTTTTCGTTAATTTTTGCTATGCTATTAAGTATATTTCAACATGTTAGTCCTCTTCTCTACATTCACTGACAAAAAGTGATAGCTTAAATTGCATTCATGTTGTTTATGTTCATTACAGGTGGTTGTGCCTTTTAATGTTCGTTGTAGTATGTGATTTTTGAATCACGTTTTCTAATGAATTTAAGGATGGATTATGCATTCGCTTTCAACTTTCTTACCCCCTGAGCGCACTTTAATGGGCCCCGGGCCATCCGATGTGCATCCTAGAATTTTAAACGCAATGGCAAGACCCACGTTAGGTCATCTAGATCCTTTGTTTATAGAACTTATGGATGAAACAAAGAAGCTATTACAGTACGCGTTTAAAACCGATAACGCACTTACCATGCCGCTATCTGCTCCCGGTTCTGCAGGTATGGAGGCCTGCTTTGTAAACTTGCTTGAGCCAGGTGATAAAGTACTTGTTTGCATCAACGGCGTTTTTGGTATGCGCATGGTCGAAAATGCTGAGCGCTGTGGTGCTCACGTATTTACAGTTAATAATACGTGGGGCGAGCAAACCGATTTAAACGAGGTTGAAGCGGTACTAAAAGCAAACCCAGACATTAAAGCGCTCGCGTTTGTGCACGCAGAAACATCTACGGGCGTTAGAAATGAAGCCAAACTACTTTGTGAACTAGCGCAACGTTATGATTGCTTAACGATTGTTGATGCAGTTACATCTCTTGGCGGTATTGAACTTGATGTAGATGGCTGGAACATAGATGCCATTTATTCAGGTTCTCAGAAGTGTCTAAGTTGTGTCCCAGGCATATCGCCAGTGTCATTCAGCGACCGTGCCGTGCATGTTATTCAGAACCGTAAAACCAAAGTTCAAAGTTGGTTCTTAGACATGAATTTGATTGTAGGTTATTGGGGACAAGGTACCAAACGGGCCTATCATCATACTGCACCAGTGAACAGTATGTATGCAATGTATGAAGCATTGTTAATTCTAAAAGAAGAAGGTCTTGAAAATGCATGGGCGCGTCATGCAAATGGTCACGCAAAACTTGCTCAGGGTCTTGAATCACTTGGATTAAAGCTGACTGTTGATAGTGCGTATCGATTACCTCAACTCAACGTCGTCAAAATTCCTGAAGGCATTGACGATGCATCTGTCAGAAAGCAACTGCTTCAAGATTACAACCTTGAGATCGGTGCTGGACTAGGAGAGCATGCTGGTAAAGTATGGAGAATCGGCCTTATGGGTTACGCTTGTAAGCCTCGCAACATAGATCATTGCCTAGCTGCCTTGAAGGAAGTACTCAAATAAGTATGTGTTCATTACCGTGAATTCGGTCGAACAATCGAGATTGCATTTGAAATAAAGGCTAGCCATACGTGTTAGCCTTTTTTATTAACGAAAAAAACGCGCTACTTAACGCATACTCTCACAACTTTTCATTTAAACCTGCATACTATTTAAGTATTCACGCTCTAATTACATTGATGAATTAAAATAGGACTATAACGGTCTTATTCATCGTACATTCAGAGAATGTTGGTAAAGTTGGTCGTGTTTATTTGTCAAAAGAAAAGGATATAACATGCTAATTTCAAAAAGCGTAAAGCGTATGACGGCAGGCCTAATAATTTTTGGCGCTTCGTGTTTAAGTGCAGCTGCGTGGGCCGATGATGCGGTTATCAACGTTCAAGGTGCCGGTGCAATTGAGGTAGTTCCCAATGCGTATTCAGTTACCTTAGTAGTTGAAGAAGAGGGGAACACGGTTGGGAAATTAAACCAACAGCTAGACAACGATGTACGTTCAATCGTGAAGTTTCTATTATCACAGGGTATAAAAGAAACACATATACAGAGTATGCAGGTACGATTGAATCCGCGTTATGTACCAACACCACAAGGCCGTCAGCAAGAAGGGTTCACTTTATCGCGTGAAATTACAGTAACATCTAACGCCTTAGACACGTACGACAAAGTGTTAGATGGCGTGTTAAAAAGAGGCGTAGATCGCATTCACAACTTTGATTTCATTACATTAAGTGAAGATAATGCATATGAAAAAGCGCTAATTGCAGCAGTTAAAGATGCAAAGCAACGTGCACAGTTGTTGGCGAAAGAACTTGGCGTGGAAGTTGGTGAAGTTGTTGCAATCTCTGAATCTGGTGGCAATATGCCGATTCCAGTTATGCGCGCAGAAGTAATGGCGAAAGACATGTCGATGTCACTACCGGGCCAAGAGCGTGTCGAAGCTAGAATAAATGTTACCTTTAAAATTGTTCAATAGCAGGAATCCCGTTTGAAAGAACAACAATACGAACAGCTTATAAACCAGGCGAAAAGCCTGGTTTCAGGAGAGCATGATCTCATCGCCAACATGGCTAATATAAGTGCTCTGCTTTTTAATAATTTAGAAAATATTAATTGGGCTGGTTTCTATCTATATAAAGAAGACCAGTTAGTGTTAGGCCCGTTTCAAGGTCAGCCAGCTTGTATACGTATTCCGCTTGGTAAAGGGGTTTGTGGTACAAGTGCTGAAACTCGCACAGTTCAACGCATTGCTGATGTCCATGAATTCGATGGTCACATTGCTTGTGATGCCGCATCTAATTCTGAGATTGTTATCCCGCTGGTTGTCAAAGGCCAGTTAATTGGGGTGTTAGATATCGACAGTCCAATATTCGATCGTTTCTCTCAGCTAGATGAAAATGGTTTAGTTGAAATTGCCGCTGTTTTACTAGATTCACAGAAGATATAATGAAATCAAGTGTAGATATTCATGTAGTGTTGTCGACCTTTGAAGATATGGAAGACTTTCACGATGACCCAGATGAGGCATCTGAACGTTTAAATTTCATCCTTCATGCAATTTACGACATGTCTGAAGAAGACATTGAAACACAGCGTTTAGAACAAATTTTGCACTATGCATGGGAATCTTGGCAGCAAGATAAACATTTATTAGAAATAGATGACGACGAATTGCTTGATTGGGTTGACCACACGCTGGCAACTTGGGATGATGCAAGCAACGATGAATCTCCTGAATAATTTAGAAAGTTAATGGAATCACCAGAGAAGTTTACCACTAGTAAGGAAGTTATATCTTTCCTTGCACAGACCTTTCCCAAATGTTTTAGCATTGAAGGCGAGGCTCGCCCACTCAAGATCGGTATTTTCCAAGATCTTGCCGAACGTCTTGATAGCGATGAACGCGTAAGTAAAACATTACTTCGTTCAACATTGCGTCATTACACCAACAGCTGGCGTTATCTTTACAGCGTCAAAGAAGGTGCACACCGTGTTGATTTAGACGGTGTAGAAGGCGACGCAATTGAAAAGGAACACGCAGATCACGCACAGCAGCAGCTTGAAGAAAGTAAAGCGAAAGCAGCTGAAAAGCGCAAAGCAAAGCAGGCTCAACAGCCGAACAGAAAAGATAAGCGTCAATTTAATCGTCCAAAAGGTGAAAAATCTGCCAATTCGGACCATGCTGAAGCTAAGCGTGGAACTAAACCGAAAAATAGCAGACCAAATAATACACCCCCGGCGAAATTGACAGACAGTGATTTACAGCAAGGCACTAAGGTTACCGTAAAATTAGGTAAAGCGCCCATGCCAGCGGTTATTACTGAAGTTGCTAAGGACGGCGTCCACGTTCAGCTCGATTCGGGTATGGTGGTAAAAGTAAACGCAGACGCTTTACGTTTGGCACGCTCCAAGAGGTCGTAAAATATGAAAGACATCCTTCGAATTTCCATTGCAAGTGCATTCCTTACCGTTGGTGTAGGGGCTGGTGCAGTTACTTCAACACCTGACGTTGATGAGCTTCCATTGCTTCAGCAAGAGTCTCAACACAGTGTTGCAGCAAAGAGAGTGAGTGCGTTGTTTACTCGGTCTCACTACAAGGAAATTTCGTTGGATGATGTACTCTCTGCAAGAGTATATGAACGCTTCATAGATTCACTTGACCACAACAAGCAAGTTTTGATGCTGTCTGACGTGATGAGTTTCGAAAAATATCGTAACCTTTTTGATGATGCCTTGAGCAAAGGTAACTTGTCAGTTGCTTATGATATGTACAATGTCAGCGCAAAAAGAAGAGTGGAACGTTACGAGTATGCGTTGTCTCTGTTAGAGAAAGGGCCTTTCGACTTCGAAAAAGAAGGGGATAAGTTCTTTTATGATAGAGAGGACGCAGAATGGCCAACTTCACAAACCGAGTTAGACGAAATCTGGCGTCAGCGTGTGAAATATGACGCGCTTAATTTAGTTCTTGCCGACAAAACCTGGGAAGAAGCTAAAGAATTGCTCATAAAGCGTTATACCAGAGCGATTAAGCGTACCAAACAGGCAAAGAGCGAAGATGTTTTTCAAACAGCTATGAATGCCTTTGCGCGCACTATTGAAGCGCATACCAGTTATTTATCACCACGTAATGCAGACCGTTTCCAGATGGAAATGAACCTATCATTTGAAGGTATAGGCGCGGTACTGCAAAGCGAAGACGACTTTACTGTAATTAAAAGCGTTGTGCCTGGCGGTCCTGCTGACGAGTCTGGTGCAATTAAACCTGAAGATAAAATCGTTGGTGTAGCACAAGATGACGAAGAGTTTGTGGATGTCATCGGCTGGCGTTTAGATGAAGTCGTAGAACTTATCAAAGGCCCTAAAGGCAGTACTGTACGTTTGCAGGTGCAAAAAGGCGCTACTGACGGTAAAAGTGTTTCTGTTGTTAAGCTGACACGTGACAAGATAAAGCTTGAAGACCGTGCTGCAAAATCAGAAGTCTATGTACCAGAAACGGGACCACACGCAGGTGAACCACTTGGTATTATTACTATTCCAAGCTTTTACAATAATTTAAGTGCGGACGTTGCTAAAGAAATTGAGAGTTTAAAAGCACAAAGCGTGCGCGGTGTTATTGTCGATTTACGAGGCAATGGCGGTGGCTCATTGACAGAAGCTACATTACTTTCTGGGTTGTTCATTGAAAAAGGCCCAGTTGTTCAAATTCGTTATGGTCATTCAAAAGTTAGTGTTAACCGCGATACTGACGGAGAAGTGGCTTATGATGGCCCACTTACTGTGCTCGTAGACCGCTACAGTGCGTCAGCATCTGAGATTTTTGCTGCAGCAATGCAAGACTATAATCGCGCGCTTATTGTTGGGGAGCAAACGTTCGGCAAAGGCACGGTCCAACAACATCGTGGGCTCGGTAAAATATACGACCTTTATGACAACCCTTTAGGAAGTGTTCAATTTACTATTGCGAAGTTCTATCGCATTGATGGCGGTAGTACACAACATAAAGGTGTTATTCCCGATATACTTTATCCGTCAGCAATTGATCCCGCTGAATGGGGTGAAAGTCAGGCTGAAAATGCATTGCCTTGGGACAGTATTAATCGTGCTAATTACACCACCTTTGCAGATGGTGCGGCTGCATTAGATGTGCTCACAGCAAAACACAACAAGCGCATAATGCAAGACCCTGAATTTTCTTACATTCAAGAAGACATTACTGAATATAAAGTGAATAAAGACAAAGATTTTATTTCTTTGGTGAAGTCAGAACGCGAAGCAGAAAAGAAGGAATCTGAGGAGAAATCATTAGTACGTGCTAACGAGCGTTTACAGCGCATGGGACTCGAAAAAGTCACATCGTTGGACGACCTACCTGAAGATATGGAAGAATTAGATCCATTCTTGGATGAAGCTGCCAATATTACCTTTGATATGATTGAAACAGGCCGCTACGCTATCACAAGAAATTAAATGAAAACGAGATAAGGGCTGGTCTGTGGCCAGCCCTTTTTTTGTGTCTATAACTCATTAAAAACAATAATAAAGGGAAACAACATGGCTATTAGAGGTGAATTTTCCTCTCGAATAGGGTTTGTATTGGCGGCGGCAGGCTCAGCAGTTGGACTAGGCAATATTTGGGGCTTTCCAACAAAAGTAGCAAGTAACGGCGGCGCCGCATTCGTACTTGTTTACCTACTACTCGCATTTGTATTAGCGTATCCGGTACTAATGGCTGAACTTATCATTGGCCGTAGTACTCGCTCTAACATGGTAGATGCTCTCGGTCGGATATCAGGTAATTTTATTGGAAGGGCAACAGGCATTTGGGGTTGTATAACGGTGTCCCTTATTTTGGCATTTTATGCCATTGTAGGGGGTTGGATGTTAGTGTACTTCGCAGATGCAGCAGCAAAAATAGTTGGGTTATCCTCTCTTAGCGATTGGTTATTAACTTCGTCGGTTACGCGTAACATTTTATTTTGCTTTGTTTTCATGGGTTTAACTGCTTTCATTGTTGTGGGAGGGGTAAAGTCCGGTATTGAGAAGTGGTCTGTTCGCTTGATGCCTACGCTTGTCATACTTATAGTAGCACTCATTGTGTACGTCAGTTTTCAGCCTGGTGCTATCGAAGGTTGGAGTGCTTATCTAGTACCAGATTTTTCTCGTGTCCTCGACCCTGATTTACTTATCAATGCCATGGGGCAGGCGTTCTTCTCTATGTCACTGGGTGTTGGTACCATGCTGGTATATGGATCTTACCTTAGTAAAAATGAAAACTTACCCAGCATCGGTGCATCGGTGGCGTTAGTTGATATTGGTGTTGCAGTTATTGCGGGTATGTTAATTATTCCATCTATGTACGTTGCACTGAATAACGGTGTAGAGATATTCACTCCAGAAGGGGCGCTAATCCAAGGTGACACGCTAATATTTAAAGTACTTCCAGCTTTGTTTGAAACTATTGGTACAGCGGGTAATATAGTCGCGTTTACCTTTTTTGCTCTGATGGTAATCGCGGCCGTTACGTCATCAATTTCCATGTTAGAAGTGCCTGTTGCTTACATGGTTGAAAGTAAAAACTTGGCTCGCAAAAAGGCAGTGCTTGTAATGGCATTGTTAATATTTGCGCTTAGCTGCATCATCATTTTTAATTTCGATACATTGTTTGGTTTTGTTATCGCCCTTACCACAGAATATAGTCAACCCTTGTTAGGCTTAGTGTTGTGTATCTTTGCTGGTTGGGTGTGGAAGCGAGACAGTATTCTTGCTGAACTAAAAGCAGGCAATGCGCAAGCCGAGCACAGTCTTTTCTGGAAAATTTGGCCATGGTACGTACGCTTCGTATGTCCAGTAATCATAGGTCTAATGTTTTATCGCTCAGTGTTCTAGACATTGAAACAATAATAAAAATAAGGTTTTAAAATTTTACGATGACCAACAATGAATTAAGAACACCTTCATTATTAGACGCGCTAATTCCTATTGCCGCCCTTGTGGTAATGATGGGTAGCGCAGTGTATTTGTTTAAAGACAATTCTTCATATGGACCTAACCAAATAGCACTATTACTTGCTATGGGTCTAGCGGCCATAATTGGAATGAAGAACGGGTATAGTTGGAGGACTATCGAAAAGGGCATTGTAGATGGTATTTCAATGTCTTTGGGTGCGTGTCTTATCTTACTTGCTGTTGGTGCATTAATAGGCACATGGATGCTAGCGGGTACCGTACCGACATTAATCTATTTTGGGCTAGAACTACTTAATCCTTCGTTTTTCTATGCAGCTGCTTGTTTGATTTGTGCGGTTGTAGCCATGAGCATCGGTAGTTCTTGGACAACTGCGGCAACCGTTGGTGTAGCCCTAATGGGCGTATCAGCTGGTATGGACATGTCTGCTGCAATTACCGCTGGTGCCGTGGTATCTGGCGCGTACTTTGGCGATAAGATATCACCTTTGTCAGAGACCACTAATTTAGCGCCGGCAGTAGCGGGTACCGATTTGTTTGAACATATTCGCTATATGCTATGGACAACCATTCCTAGTTTTGTGCTTGCGCTTATTTTGTTCACTGTGCTGGGCTTCAGTGAAGGTGGAGAAGCCCAAGCTTCGCGTATAGTTGAGATGCAAACCTTGCTAAACGAATCCTTCAAGCTAGGTTGGCATTTGTTGGTACCGCTAATTGTGTTGTTGACGCTAGCGGTAAAGAAAATGCCTGCGTTCCCTGCGGTATTCATTGGCGCGTTATTAGGTGGAATTTGGGCAGTAGTCTTTCAATGGGATGTGGTTGTCTCAATGGCAAGCAGTGAAGACTCAACGAATATCGGTGCACTAAAAGTTGTGTGGACAGCGTTATTCGATGGCGTGAGTTTTTCGACACCCGATGAAAACTTAAATAGTTTATTGTCTCGTGGTGGCATGTCGTCAATGCTCAATACCATTTGGTTGATTATATGCGCTATGTCTTTTGGGGCAGTACTTGAGCGTGTAGGCCTTCTTAAGCGTGCAGTTTCTGCTATTTTGTATGGGGCTAAATCAGCTGGTGACATGGTTTTACGTACGATTTTAACGTGCTTTGGTACAAACCTAGTTACAGCCGATCAGTATATGGCTATTGTGATGCCAGGTAGAATGTACAAAGAAGAATTCGAAAAGCGTGGTTTAGATCAGTTAAACTTATCGCGCAGTTTAGAAGATGGCGGAACTCTTACATCACCACTTATTCCTTGGAACACATGTGGTGCGTATATGCACAGCGTGCTTTTGGTTAATCCGTTTGACTATATTTTTTATGCATTTTTCAACGTTATCAACCCAATTCTTGCAGTGTGCTATGCCTATTTCGGCATTAAGATTTTACGCATTACGCCTCCAGATTCAGTGGTTAGTACGCAAGGTAATCAATAATTTAACGTAGGCTTTCTTCTAGGAGGATCTATGGCAGTTCAAGCTAAGCGTCGGGCGGATTATCAGCCGCCCGCTTTTTCTATAGCGACAGTTGACCTACACATCACACTTCATCCAACCAATACACGTGTCCTCAGCCAGCTTCACATAGAGCGTCAGGGGCAACACAATGAACCTCTTGTTCTTGATGGCGATAACCTGCCAGTGGTTTCGCTTCGAATCAATGGTCAGGAAGTAACAGACGACCAAAGTGCATCTGAATATTACGAGCTGAGTGATTCCACCTTATCCATATACACAAATCGAAGCGACTTTCAGCTGGAAGTAGAAACACAAATATCGCCAGAACAAAATAAAGCGTTGGAAGGACTTTACTTATCGGGCGGTGCCTATTGCACTCAATGTGAAGCAGAAGGCTTTAGACGCATAACATTCTTTTTAGATCGTCCGGACGTGTTATCTGTTTATACGGTAACAGTTGTAGCTGATAAATCGGTACCTATGTTGCTGGCCAACGGTAATCCGATTGACAAAGGAGAACTTACTAACGACCAACACTTTGTTAAGTGGCACGACCCGCATCCTAAACCATGTTATCTGTTTGCCTTGGTAGCAGGGGATTTTGATTTACTCACAGACCATTACACCACAGCAAGCGGAAAAGATGTTGCTTTAGAATTGTACGTTGATAAAGGCAAGAAGAGCCAAGGTCAGTTTGCTCTTGACTCCTTAAAGCGCGCCATGAAATGGGACGAAGATGTCTTCGGGCTCGAATACGATTTAGACATCTACATGATTGTTGCCGTGGATTTTTTCAACATGGGGGCAATGGAAAACAAAGGGCTCAATGTATTTAACAGCAAATTTGTTCTTGCAGACCAAGATTCAGCCACAGATGAAGACTTTTTCAACGTTGAATCGGTAATTGCTCACGAGTACTTTCACAACTGGACGGGTAATCGTGTAACGTGCCGAGATTGGTTTCAGCTAAGCCTTAAAGAAGGGCTTACGGTTTTTCGAGACCAACAGTTTAGCGCTGATATGACATCGCCATTGAGCAACCGTATTAAGCATGTGCGGGTTATGCGCGAGCACCAGTTTGCTGAAGACGCCAGTGCAATGAGCCATCCCATTCGACCTGATGAAGTGATTGAAATGAATAATTTCTATACGGTGACGGTTTACGACAAAGGTGCCGAAGTTATTCGTATGTTCCATACGTTACTTGGGCCAGAGGGTTTCAGAAAGGGTATGGACGAATATTTCAGGCGTCACGATGGACAAGCTGTTACATGTGATGATTTTGTCTCTGCTATGCAATATGCAACTGACCTTGATTTATCTCAGTTTGCGCTTTGGTATAGCCAATCAGGCACACCGATTGTTTCAGTAGAACAACGAGAACTAGAACCGGGTGTGACAGAATTTACGCTACGCCAACAAACGCCGCCTACTGCTGGACAGGCCGAAAAGGCCCCTTTGTATATGCCTATCAATATTGAAATCCTCGATGAAGATGGAAAGTCTTATCAAGATACGCAAGGTAATATCAAAAACGGCATGTTGATCCTTGATAAAGAAAGTATGCAATTTACGGTTAAGTCAGATAGCAAGTCGTTGATACCGGCAATTTTGGGCAACTTTTCAGCCCCTGTAAAAGTGGAAAATACACTTGATACATCTGCGCTACTTACAATTTTTAAGCATGCTAAAGATCCTTTCAATCGTTGGGATGCCATGCAAACGTTGTACGATAGATGTATCAAGCAATTAGAAGAAGCTCCCGGTTCAGCCATAGGTAACCACATTTGGAATGAGATTAAACAGGCTATTTCGCAAGAAGCAGATAATTTAGAGTTACTCAGTGAATGTCTGGTTATTCCGTCATTTGAAACCCTATGTCAGACACGCTCTAACATCAAGGTTTCTGAGCTGCTAACAGCTCGAAAAGCGTTTTGTCGTCAGTTTTCTACTGAACTTGAAAAAGAGTTACTTAAAGTACTCGATGCTATTCCCGAAACGGGCTACCGATACGCGCAAGATGCAGTAAACGAGCGTCGCTGTAAAAACGTAATTTTAGCGCATCTCGCTCGACTACCAGATTATGAAGAACACATTGTTAAGCAGTTTAACAATGCTGACAACATGACAGATACGCTTGGCGCGTTACGTGCTGCACAAAATACAAATGTATTTGATGAGTTGATGGCAGCGTTTGAAAGTAAGTGGAATCACAACTCTCTTGTGCTTGATAAATGGTTTGCTTTACATGCAACCCAAGCCAAAGACGATATTTTTGCTACCATTACAATGCTATGTGAGCACCCACAATTTACCATGGGTAACCCAAATAGGGTGCGTGCGGTTGTAGGCAGCTTTGCGTTTTATAATAGCGAAAAATTTCATGCGCTTGATGGAAGCGGTTATAAGTTTGTTACAGATTATCTTATGAAATTAGATGCTATTAATCCGCAGGTCGCATCTCGTATCGTGACGCCATTAACTCAATGGCATAACTTTGCGCTTGAACATCAGGTTATGATGAAGCAACAACTAGGTCGTTTACTTAATCATAAGGGGTTAAGCAACGATGTATTTGAAAAAGTGAGCAAAAGTCTTGCTTATGAGAAGCATTGATAAGTCCGACACGGTTTACTACTTTTCTATAAACGCGCCTTACAACCAATGTGAGGCGCTCTATACGCCGTCAATCCCCGATATTGTTATGCAAAGTGAATCGGGGCTTTACATTCAAGTGCCGACGAGTCGTCTTCGTCAGTTTGTTGTATCTACAGGTATACGTGGGCGTTTTCGTATGGTCGTAGATAAAGACAAAAAAATTAAATCCTTTGAACGCATTCAATAACAACCTGTGATTTTTCTAAGATCGGGCCCACCTTTCTTGCTACATAAAGCTAAAATGCAACATTAAAAAGCTGAAACGTTGCACCGAAGTTTCATCACTACTTAGTGAATTATATTCTTTTTTTTAAATCTGCTTCATAAAAAACCAAGTATTGGTGTTTTTATCAACAGAGTTATAAATGGGTTTTATACTCCCGATACATCTTTAACTATTTGATACGATTAATGTTGTAAAAATTGTTAACTGGTAGGATTAGTTCTTGCGGTTCTGGCAAAATGATGTAATGATTTTGTTAATCGTATGGTTGGTCATGATGTCACGCAATCATTCGCGTCGACTTGGGAGTATAAAAATATGAAAAACAGGCCTAGCGCTTTTAAGATGTCACCAGTAGCTGCAGGCGTTCTCACGCTTTTAGGTGCTGCTGCTCTACCTGCCCATGCAGCAAATTGGCAAGTAGGTGATGTCAGTATTTCTCTGGATTCTACATTTACGCTGGCAACGAGCATCCGAACAGAAGCTCGAGATTACAACATCATTGGTAACAGTAACCACGCGCAATTCGATTGGAGTGGTTATCATGCAGCTTTTAATCCTTTGTATCCTAGTGGTGATGTGTGGGCGCTTGCAGATGGCGGCTACTCGACGAATGGTGATCTTGGCAACCTTGCTCACGATCCAGGTGATGCGTTTGCTACACAAGTATCAGGCTCGCACGAACTGGATATCAATTTCGGTGATTACGGATTTTTTGCTCGTGGCTTTTGGTTCTATGATTTTGAGCAAATGGATGGTGACCGACCATATTCAAATCCAATAACGGGTAATCAGTACGATCTGTGTCAAGATCCTGAAGCTGAAGACTTACTGTGTACAGACGTTCGTTTGTATGATGCATTTTTCTACGGCGATTGGTGGATAGGTGATAAGCCATTAACAGTTCGCGTTGGTCGACAAGTAATCAGTTGGGGTGAAAGTACATTTATTCAACACGGTATCAATACAACTAACCCTGTAGATGTAACTCGCGCTCGAGCACCAGGTGCAGAGCTTAAAGAAGTATTCTTACCAGTGGGTATGGTGTACGCGTCTTTAGGTTTAACTGACACCGTAAGCGTATCTGGTTACTATCAGTATGAGTGGGAACGCAGCTGGTTACCAGTATCAGGCAGTTACTTCGCAGGCAACGACTTTGCGGGCGAGGGTGGCCAACGTCAAAATATTCAACTTGGCTTTAGTGGTAACCCCGATATCGACTTAGATCACTTACTTACTGCCCTTAACGGATACGGCGACTTATTGCGTGCAGGTGCAAATGCTGCGGATATTTCACAGGCCTATTTAGCATACCCAACCAAAGTAGCTATTCGCGGCTTCTCTGATGCAGCGCACCATGATGCCGATGACCAAGGCCAGTATGGTTTGCGTTTAACATGGTTTGCTGAAGAGTTAAACGAAACTGAATTCAGTTTCTATCATATTAACTACCATAGCCAACGCCCTCTGATTTCAGGTAAAACATCTGATTTCACTGCTGCAGGTATTGGCGCAGATCTCGCTTTCCTAGCTTCAAATACAGTTACACGCGATAACATAACTGAATTAGGTGCATTCACTCAGTCTGAATTCTTCTACCCAGAAGATATTAAATTGTACGGTATGAGCTTTAACACCAATATCGGCACGACAGCCCTTGCCGGTGAATTTGCTTATCGCGTTGATGAGCCGCTACAAATTGATGACGTTGAATTACTGTATATGGGCATGCCAGAGCAATTGGCAAATGCGGGGCTACGTCCAGACTTAGCGGGTATCTCTCAGCTTAACAATATTGGTCGTGCAGTAGGTCCAGGCGAAACCGCTGACGGTTACCTGTTCTCAGATACGTGGCAAATGCAATTTACCGCGTCACATGTATTTGGTCCTAAATTCGGATCTGATAACTTCGTATTACTCGGTGAAGTTGGCTATGTAAACGTTGTTGATATGCCAGATCCAAACGTAATTCGATTAAACGCGCCAGGTACTAACCGTACACCGTCTCTAGAGCCAACAGTAACGGGTAGCAATCGCGAAGGCTTACATCAGGCGCTATCTGATGGACCAGAAACTAACCCGTTTGCTACTGATGACGCTTGGGGTTATCGTTTATTAGCGGTCGCTGATTACAACTCAGTTTTTGCGGGAATGAACCTAAGAGTACGTGGCACATTCTCACACGATGTTGATGGCACAACGCCTGATCCATTGTTCCTTTTTACCGAAGATGTTAAGTCTGCAGCTATTTCTTTTACGCTTGACTACTTAAGCAAGTGGTCTGCAACAGCGTCATACAGCGCATTCTGGGGCGGCATTGGTACAACTAATACGCTATCAGACAGAGACTTTGTTTCATTTAACATCAAATATGCAATCTAAGAGTGGTATTTATGATTAAAAAAGTAGGAATTATCGCCGCAGCGCTTTCACTTGCATTATCAGGTGCAAGCGCAATGGCCAAAGTATCAGATGCAGAAGCCAACAAACTTGGCAATGAACTTACGCCTCTAGGTGCAGAAAAAGCGGGTAATGCAGATGGTAGTATTCCGGCATGGACTGGTGGTATTACATCTGCGCCTGCTGGGTATACCGTAGGTGATCACCACCCAGACCCTTATCCAGAAGACAAGGTGTTGTTTGAAATCACGGCACAGAATTACAAAGAGTATGCTGAGTTTTTGTCTGAAGGTCAGAAAAAGCTGTTCGAAGCATACCCTGAAACATTCCGTATGCCGGTGTATCCAACTCGCCGTTCAGCGTCTAACCCACAGTCTGTTTACGATGCGACAAAAGTAAATGCGACCAGCGCGGAATTGTTAGACGACGGAAACGGTCTTAAAGGCGCGGTACTAGGTATTCCATTTCCAATTCCACAAAATGGTTTAGAAGCTATCTGGAACCACATTCTTCGTTATCGTGGCGAAGCGGTTCAACGCAACGGTGGTCAAGCTGCTGTAACGACCGGTGGTGACTACAACGTTATCGGTTTTGACGAGCAACTGCTTATCAAATATGCTGAAGAAGGCGCTACACCAGAGAAGCTAACTGAAGAAAACGTGCTGTTCATGTTTAAGCAGAAAGTAACTCAGCCAGCGCGTTTGGCTGGTACCGCACTTTTGGTACACGAAACCGTAGACCAAGTTAAAGAGCCACGTAAAGCGTGGACCTATAACACAGGTCAGCGTCGTGTTCGCCTTGCGCCAAATATTGCATATGACACACCGGGAACTGCAGCAGATGGTTTGCGTACTACTGATGACTTCGATATGTTTAACGGCTCTCCAAACCGTTACAACTGGAAGTTGTTAGGTAAAAAAGAGATGTTTGTTGCATACAATAACTACGCGCTTCATTCAGCGAATGCTAAATATTCAGATATCTTAAAGCCTAACCATATCAACCCAGATCTTACACGTTGGGAAAAACACCGTGTTTGGGTTGTTGAAGCGCAACTAAAAGAAGGCTTCCGTCATATATATCAAAAACGCGTGTTCTTTATTGACGAAGATAGCTGGCAAATCCAAGTTGCCGATATGTATGATAACCGTGGCGAACTTTATCGTGTTGGTGTAGCTTATGGTGTTAACTACTATGAAGTGCCAACTCAGTGGTCTACGCTTGATGCGTATCATGATTTGAACTCGCGTCGCTACTTAGCTATCGGTTTAGATAACGAAGAGCAAATGTATGACTTCACCGTACGTCCTAAAGATGTGGAATTCACACCTCAGGCGTTACGACGAGAAGGTATGCGCTAATCGCCTTAAACAACAAACGGTTGGCAAATGCCAGCCGTTTTTGTATGCAGACAATTATAAATAGGGGGAATGGTTAACTATGAGAAAAACCATTGCAGCGTGCATAGCCGCCACTTTTGCAGTGAATTACTCTACAACTGCAATTGCTGAAGAATCTTTTATCGCTCCACTAGTTGAGCAATCGGTTCTTTTGGACATAGACGCTGATACATTTGTCGTTATTGTCGGTGAACGGGGCCATGTGCTTATTTCAGGTGATGGGGAAAACTTCACACAGAAGAAAGTACCTACACATTCAACGCTTACTTCGGCTACGGTCGTGGGTAATCATATTTGGGCGGTGGGTCACGACGCCGTAATTCTTCATTCTTCAGATAAGGGCGAATCGTGGCAAGTACAGAATTATCAACCAGATCTTCAACGTCCTTTTTTAGATGTTTTATTTTTGATGAAAAACACGGTATTGCAACCGGTGCTTACGGCTTGTTTTACCGAACTCGAGATGGTGGTGAGTCATGGGAAGCAGAGCGTCATGCTAGTTTGCTTGACCCAATGGACAGAGAGTATCTTGAAGATATTAGAAAAGAAAACGAAGACTTCTATCAACAAGAGTTGGAATCTATATTACCTCACTTAAACCGTATAACGTTAGATGGCAATACACTGTATATGGCTGGAGAAGCAGGCCTACTAGCGAAAAGTGAAAATATGGGTGAGTCTTGGGATCGTTACTACGTAGACTACACAGGTTCATTTTTTGATATCAAACCGCTCGATGAGCAAACAGTATTGGCTGTAGGGTTACGGGGTAATATTTTTGTAAATCGAAATGATAGCGAATGGGAGTATGTGCAAACATGTTCGACCAGTACGCTAAACTCTATTCTTCTTGGTTCAGATTCAACAGTATATGCGCTTGGTAATAATGGTATGCTGATAAGTGCTGAACGCCCATTACCGACAAGTATGCGGGATCCATATGCGAACCCTACAGACTGTAAAGCAGATGCTGGTATTACAGCTACTCAAATTAAAGATAAAGCCGCGCTATTAAACGCGACACAATTTAATGGAAAGAGTATAGCAGTGACCGCCAACGGCATTAAAATTTTGGATCTAAAATAGGGCAGTATAAGAACAATGACCCATTTTCTAGAAAAACTTGTCTTTGGTAACCGAAAGCTTGTCGTTGCACTTTTTGCAATTGCTACTGTGTTTTTGGGCTACCAAGCTTCTCAAATGCGTTTAGACGCAGGGTTTTGAGAAAAACCATCCCACTAAATCACGAATACATGAAAACTTATATTGAGCATCGCCAAGACTTTGGTGGCGCAAATAATA
>NZ_BJKK01000003.1 GCF_006538325.1 Alteromonas sp. KUL42 | reverse complement strand
TTTTTATATATGAAAACGCAACAAGCCAATTAACTCTTATCGAAGTGCTGATGGCGTTCGTCAAACAGATACGGTAGACAGGTCTTTTTCATTGCTGTTATGGATATAGTGTTTTGGTCAACACACTTATGAGTAATCCACATAAGAATACGAAGGCTTACATTGATTGAAAGCTTGTAGATATGTTCAGTACCAGAGAATGGGATGTAAAGAATGATGTTAAAAGCTTTAGTTTTATTAATACTGATAATTTTCTACACGTTTTTATTAAAGCGCCGCTTTAACGTAAAAATGTTGGATGCTTGGAACGCTAAAACTGTCGGCTCAGAAATATTAGTGTACGTGATGATAGCGTTACCTATTATTCTCGCATGGCTTACCACGCTTCTTATTGAATCCCTGTTCTTTTAAACCAAAGCCTACCAATGCATATAAAAAAGCGCTCGGTGCATATAAAATGCATCGAGCGCTTTGTCTTCTTAGATCCTTTTAGAAGCGGTAGGTTAGTTTTGAGTAGACAAAGCGGCCACGAGGGTTGTGAACGCTACCTACATAACCGTAAAGGTCACCATCTCCATCACCAATAGCAAATGGTGGTTCTTCATCAAGTAAGTTATTCGCACCTAATACTACGCGTAGATTTTCGCTGTAGGTATAGCCAACTTGAAGGTCTACAAGCATTTGAGAGTCAACGGTTCTGGACGTATTATCTTCGAAATCTAATACGCCATCAAAGTCGATATCTGGCGTATCTTCAAACTCGCCAATAAAGCTGATGTTAAGGTTTGCATCAAACGCACCTTTTGACCATGTGGTACCGAACAACCAGCGGTGCTCTGGATAGCCATATTCGCCAGTGTAATCAAGATTGTCTTTTTCGAAGTTACTCATATAAGACCAATCTAAATTAAAGCGAAGGTTGCCGTATTCGTTGGCATCCATGCTGTAGTTCGCGCTGAAGTCGATACCTGAAGCTTCTTGAGACGTTACGTTTTGATAAGTATTAAAGATTTTCTGAATAACACCTAAAGACTCACCTTGTTGTGGGTCTAGACGCACACAAATGGTACTGTTTTGGTCGTTACATTCCGCATCGTAAACCAAGCCAAATTGTTGTTCGTCAATTTTGTTGTCTTGGGTAATGCTCCAGACATCAACACTTAGGCCTAAAGACTGAATAGGGGCATAAATTACACCCACGTTCCACGATTCAGACTCTTCCGCATCTAAGTTGGGGTTACCCGCAAACTCAATATTGTAATCGAGAGAGTCACAATCTTGACCCGTGGCCTCACAGCGGTAGCGATCTACAAAGAAAATACTCTTCTGAGATGGGCCTAAGCCAACTTGTGCTAATGAAGGTGCACGGAAGCCTTGTGCCCAAGAACCACGTACCGTAACTTCGTCACTCGGTGCCCAGCGAAGTGCAATTTTAGGGTTGGTTGTGCTGCCAAAGTCACTGTAATGATCGTAACGACCCGCTAGTTGTAGTTCAAGTTGCTCTGCCAGTGGAATAGACAGCTCAAGATAGGCAGCATATTGATCGCGCTCAGCCGACGCTGATACTGATTCAGTACCGAAAATAAGCCCTTGTTGGAATTGAATGTCTGGTACATCAGACACCTGTTCTTCGCGATACTCAACCCCAGCGGCCATCATCACTACATCGTCGCCAAAGCTAAAAGCTTCACCTGTGATGTGTGCATCTACACTGGTCATGCGAGACTCACCGCGACGCACAAGGCTTGTGGTTATATTGTCGATAACACTTTGTGGGTTAGTTACACCACCAAACGGGTTGTAGTTACCTAAGTCAATTTGCTCTTGCAACCAGTCCACACGCACCCAGCCTTGCGATTGGTCACCGCTTTGTTCTGAGCGACTACGTCCTTTTTGAACCGACGCTTCCCAATCATAGTCATTGAATTGACCACGTAAACCCGCAACAATACGAAGGGTATCAGATTCGATATCCCAGCGACGGGCGCCAGCATCAACAGGGCGATAGCGGCCAATATCAATATCTTGACCAAACGGGTTGTTAGGGTGTGTACCTGGTACGGTTAGACCTGCGTCTTCGTCTAATGGGGTTGCCGCACCACCTGCTTCAGAGGTGTTGTGCTGCATGGCAATTTCCATAAAGGCGGTAGTGTCAGAGCCAATTTTGTAATCGAATTGACCAATGAAACCTACACGCTCAGAGGCAGGAATAGTTAATCCATATGGGCCATAGTCGAATAAACAGCTGCCCGATGCAGTCGCATTTTCAGCAGGACAATCAGGGTCGATAGTTTTCACACCGTCAACATAGAAATAGCCGGGATACCCGCGTGAAGAACGAAAATCCATACCACCGTAAGGCGATTGGTTCGCGGTGCCGAATCGGCCCATCTCATTCGCTGCTAGTGTACTATTGTTAAAGTAGTCGATAATTACTGTGGCGCTACTTTTTTCTGACTGAGAGCCCCAAAGTATACTAGCTGTAGTTTCATCATAGCTTGGCCCCGTGGTACCACCGTAGCCAGCGTTAATTTCTAAACCTTCATAATCTTTCTTTAATACAACGTTGACTACACCGGCAACGGCGTCAGAGCCGTAAATTGCCGATGCACCGTCTTTTAAAATATCGATGCGTTCGATAGCGGCAACAGGGATAGAGTTAATATCAACGAATGAATTGGTAATGCTTTCGGCAAACGCGCTAATAGCCACACGACGACCATTAATAAGGACAAGTGTTGCATCTGGTCCCATACCACGTAATGAAACTGCTGCTGCGCCGTTTGCGGTGGAGTCTTGGCTGTTGTTACGCGTTGAAAATGTCCCTGCGCCTGTTGCAGGCATACGCTCAAGTAGTTGTTGAAGGTTTTCGTAACCCATACTGTCTATCATGGAGGCATCGATAGATTGAATTGGCGAAGGGCCTTCCATATCGGTACGCTTAATGCGCGACCCCGTTACTGCAATGCGTTCAAGGTTTGCTGCTTCTTCGTCAGCTTGTTGAGCATAGACTGGAGTAAGTGTTGTAATTCCTGAAAGTGCTAACCCTAGGGTTATAGCACTTATCTTACGACCGTGTTTCATGATATTTCCTTATTTTCCTTTAAAACTTGTTGTGTGTTCGCAACTTAGAAATGTTGCAAAAATATGAATAGCACCTGTTGTACATTCATTGCAATAATGGAAATGGTGAAAAATATGACAGTTAGTTACAAAGTGTGTAAACGTAGGTAGACGTTTTTAGTGCTTTTTTATCTTAATCGCCACAGACTTGGCTGACAGTGAATAGTTGTAATGTACCGGTTATGTGAGGGTTTCTGTGTGATATAAGGGGTGTAATATAGTTCGCTTATTTTATAATCACACGTTGGCGTGAAACAATTTGATATATTTAAAAACAGATTTTAAGTATGCCTCATAACTCAGGTGTATAAAAAAAGTTACCTTTATTACTAACGATTAATGTAAACGAGAAATTTCAACGAGCAGGCGCATAAGGCGTTATTGGGTGCGGTTGATAAATCATCATCATTAAAAAAGAGAAGATCTAACAACCGCTATAAAATGGGTTATTCCAACGATGCAAAAAAGCGAGAACCTCGAGGCAAGTAATAATCTTCCTTGTCTAACGAAAACGCGACGGCATTGGCTTTACCTTGGATCTCAGTGACGGGAATGAAACCATAGTAGCGCGAATCTACACTATTATTGCGATTATCACCCATCGCCAATACGTGATTTGTAGGTACTGTTACTTGGTTAAAGCTTTTCACTGGGCTGTCAATGGCATTAAGCGCTATGGCACGCGAATTCCCCAGTATTTGCTCTTTAAAAACGCGAGCGTCGACCTGGGTAAGTGCTGCTCGTTCATTGTTAATAAACAGCACGTTGTTTCTTAACGCCACGTTATCACCCGCTACAGCAACAACCCGTTTTATGAGTCGGGTTTGTGCTGCGCTACTGTCAATAATAACAATATCACCTCGGGCAATGTCGCCGGTTTTGGCAATGACAATATCTGTGAAGGGGACTTCTAAGTTGTAAGCGGCTTTATCAACAATCACTCTGTCGCCCACTTGAATGGTTGGTTCCATAGAGCCACTAGGTACGTGATACCAATCAGCTACGCTACTTCTGAATGAAAACAAAAGGGCAATAAATACAAAAAAGGACAGGTTGTTCTTAAAGAAGTTAGCGACTTTTTTCATTGGCTTTATCCTAATTAGGTTTTTACTCATTGCTTTTGTCATTATCCTTCTTAATATTTGGGGCTTCTAAATTTGTCTTTTACAGCAATCACTGCTGTTAGAAGCCAAGAGCGACTTGCCCAGTAAGAAAATGACTAAGAAAGTGAATAGCAGTAAGAGCGCAGTTTTTGAGCGTAGTTCACAATGAAAATGTAACGGTATGTGTATTGGGTATCTTTGAATATGCTCAATAGGGTCGATATTGGTTTGATGTTTCTATTTTTATTCATTGTTTTTTATAGTTATTTTTTCTTATCATATTGGATCCGCTGTAGAGCCGGTTTTCGCAATAACATGGCGCTTAATGCAAGCCCATGGCGCGTTTTGTCGCTTTGTGGTACTTCTTCTTTTTTACTTTTAAGAAGCGGAAATATGTTTAAACGCTCACCTATATACTTATCTTTTGCTGCTGTAGCTCTTACCTCAGCGTTATTGGGGTGTTCTCAAACGACCATTACTACAGATTCATCCTCGTCTACAACAGCCACAGCATTGAGCAGTGAGCGAAATGCGCAATCTGATAGCGCTGTATTTAATGTGGACTTCGAACGCTTTACGCTGAAAAACGGACTTACCGTGCTATTGCATGTGGACCGTTCCGACCCCGTTGCGGCAGTAGCGCTAACCACGCATGTTGGCTCTGCTCGCGAGAAAGAGGGGCGCACAGGGTTTGCTCATTTATTTGAACATTTGCTCTTTTTAGAGTCAGAAAATTTAGGCAAGGGTGGTTTAGATAAATTGAGCGCCAGAATTGGTGGTTCAGGCGCCAATGGCTCGACAAGCCGAGACAGTACCAATTACTTTCAAACCGTACCCATTGATGCCCTAGAGAAAATGATTTGGGCCGAAGCGGACAAACTGGGATTTTTCATCAATACGGTTACCGAGCCTGTTTTGGCCAAAGAAAAGCAAGTGGTGAAAAATGAAAAGCGCCAGAGTGTAGATAACCGCCCTTATGGACACAATCAATACGTTATCGATAAAAACCTGTATCCAAAAGGGCACCCGTATAGTTGGCAAGTTATTGGCTCTTTAGAAGATTTACAAAATGCAACTTTGGCCGATGTAAAAGAGTTTTTTAACACCTGGTATGTGCCTAACAATGTAGTGCTAACCATTTCTGGTGATATCGACATTGCGCAAACGAAAGCCTGGGTAAAACATTACTTCGATGAGATCCCATCAGGTCAAACAATTACCAAACTACCTCCTAATCCCGCTGTCATCGAAACAACAATCAAGCGTTTTCATGTGGACAACTTTGCACAAGCCCCGCTGTTAACCATGGTGTGGCCCTCAGTACCAGAGTACGATGCTGACTATTATCCACTTTCTGTGCTGTCTGAGTATTTAGCAAAAGGAAAAAATGCCCCGCTTAACAAAGTACTCATTGATGAGAAAAAGCTTACGAGCCGTGTTGCTATGTATGGATATGATTCTGAAATAGCAGGCCAACTTCAACTTCAAGTGATGGCATTTGATGGAGTTAACCTCAATCAGGTAGCTGAGGCGATTGATGAAGCATTTGCCACTTTCGAAAAAGAAGGCATTTCTGCTCAAGACTTAGCAAGAATTAAGGCTGGCCAAGAAACTGACTTTTATAAAGGCTTGTCGAGTGTTTTAGGTAAAGGTTTTCAGCTTGCGCAGTATGAAATATTTGCGGGTGGGGCGGAATATATTCAAAAGGACGTTGAGAAAATTTTAGCTGTTACGCCACAGGACGTGATGCGTGTCTATAACACTTATATTAAAGATAAACCTTTTGTAGCCACCAGTTTTGTTCCCAAAGGGCAAGAAACCTTGGTGCTTGAGGGCTCGCTAAAGGCGAGTGTGGTTGAAGAACAAATTGTTAATGGTGCTGAAGATAGTTTTGACGCTTCTAAAAGCGCTCAGTACACACGTACACCTTCTAAATTCGACCGTACCGTTGAGCCACCCTATGGCGATGCATTTTCAATTACTGCACCTACAGTATGGCAAGATATGCTAAGTAGCGGTATGTCGATTGCAGGGATTGAAAACGACGAAGTGCCTCTGGTCGAATTCGAGATGACACTAGAAGGGGGGATGTTACTTGATCCAGAAGAAAAAATAGGGGTTGCTAACCTGCTATCTTCTATTTTGTTGAAAGGTACGGCAAATAAGACGCCAGAAGTGCTTGAGCAGGAAATACAATTGCTAGGTGCGCACCTAGAAGCAAATACCACTGATACGGCCATTGTGATCCGTGGTACCTCATTAGCTAAGCACTTCCCTGCATTGATAGACATTGTTGAAGAGGTATTGCTTTCACCGCGATTTGACCAAGAAGAATTTGCACTAGCCAAAGACGAAATACTGAACGATATAAAGCAAGTCAAAGCCAACCCTAGTGCTATTGCGTCGCTGACGTTTGCAGAGCTTTTATACCCTGAAGGTCATCCATTCGCTAAGCCGGTAACTGGAAGTACAAGTAGTGTAGAAGCAATTACGTTGGATGACCTACGCAGTTTCTTCAAGACTAATATGTCGCCAACAGTGACAAAAATACATGTGGCAGGCGACATTTCAAAATCACAAGTTGCTAAAGCGCTCACTTCATTGAATGATAAATGGGCACAAACTGACGTGGTATTGCCAACCATAGCACCTGTTTCGTTGCCTGAAACGTCAACTGTTTATTTTTATGATGTACCAAATGCAAAGCAGTCTATGCTTTATTTTGGCCATGCCGCGCCTACCGTCGAAAGCCCTGATATCTATACGGCGGACGTGATGAATTATCGCTTGGGTGGAGGTGGCTTTGCGTCACAACTCATGCAAGAACTGCGCGAAGGCAAGGGGTACACTTACGGCATTCGTTCCGGGTTTTCCTACGACAATTACACTGGAATGTTCACAATTCGAAGTGGCGTACGTTCTAATGTGACTTTAGAAGCAATAGCAACAATTCGCGAGATCCTAGGCTCATTCGGTGACAATTACTCACAGGAAGATTTAGACATCACCAAAGGCTTTACATTGAAGTCTAATGCAAGAGCGTTTGAAACGTTGCGAGCTAAATTAAATGTCGTTGGTAATGTGAACGGTTATGGGTTTGACAATAACTACGTAACACAGCGTGAGAAGGAAGTGAAAGCGCTAACTGTAGATGATATGAAGCGTCTTTATTCTACCTATGTTCACCCGGATAAAATGATTTATCTCGTAGTGGGTGATAAGGCAACCCAATTTGAACGTCTGGAGGCCTTGGGATTAGGTAAGCCAGTATTGATTAATCCTTAAAAAGTAATAAACAAAAGCTCGCCATTTGGCGAGCTTTTAAGTTTTGAGTTTTAGCTTCACATAAAACTGTACTACTTGTGACGCTCGCGCAATACACTTAGTGCATCGTTTAGCGACATATCACTAGCTTGAAGCAGTACCGTAAGGTGATACAACAAGTCAGCCGCTTCGTTTTTAAGCTCTTCTTTGTCGTGAACCGTGGCAGCAAGCGCTGTTTCAACGCCTTCTTCACCGACCTTCTGCGCAATGCGCTTAATGCCTTTGTTGTAAAGGCTAGCGGTGTAGCTGCTTTTGGGGTCGGCATCTTTACGGGCAGCCAATACGCGCTCTAAATCAGCTAAAAACGTAAAAGCTGGTGTGTTGCCGTCAAACCAACAACTTTCTACGCCAGTGTGGCATGTTGGGCCATTAGGGTTGGCAAGTACTAATAGCGAGTCTTGGTCGCAGTCGCAGGCAACGCTTACTAAATCTAGCGTATTCCCAGATGTTTCACCCTTAGTCCAAAGGCGCTGCTTTGAACGGCTGAAAAAGGTCACTTTGCCCGTTTCAAGGGTTTTCGCTAGGGCGTCTTGGTCCATATACCCCTGCATCAATACCTTGCCAGACAGTGCGTCTTGCACAATGGCAGGCAACAGGTTATCCATTTTGTCCCAAGCCAGTTTATTGCTATTTTCATTGGTAATGATCACGGGTTTACTCCTTCTGCTTGCGCCGTTAATCCGTGACGCTTACGCATGGCAACGCCATTGCTGGTTAATTCTGCTTTTAGCTCATCAATGTTGATAATGCCTTTGTGAAACACTGACGCTGCTAGTGCACCATCAACGTCCGCTTGCTTGAATACGTCAGTGAAGTGGGCAATTTCACCTGCACCGCCAGACGCAATAAGTGGTACTTCACACACGTCGCGAACGGCTTTCAGCTGTTTCACGTCGTAGCCTTTGCGCACGCCGTCCTGGTTCATGCAGTTAAGTACAATTTCACCTGCACCGCGTGACTGTACTTCTTTAATCCAGTCGATGGTTTGCCACTGGCTTTTCTGCGTACGGGCCTCATCGCCGGTGAATTTGTACACTTCGTATTGATCGCTTGCTTCGTTATAGAAACTGTCGATACCAATTACTACGCACTGTTGTCCATAAACGTCGTGTAGCTGATTGATAAGATCTGGGTTGTTAAGGGCAGGGGAGTTAATCGAAATCTTATCTGCACCCATTTCCAAAATGCGTCCGGCATCTTCAATGCTCTTAATGCCGCCAGCTACACAAAACGGGATATCAATAACCTGTGCAATGCGGCTTACCCAGCTTTTATCGACCACGCGAGCATCGGAGCTTGCGGTTATGTCGTAAAAGACCAATTCGTCGGCACCGGCTTTTGCGTATTGCTCTGCAAGAGGCACAATATCACCAATGATTTCGTGATTTCTAAACTGAACACCTTTCACCACTTTGCCGTCGCGTACGTCCAAACACGGTATTATGCGTTTTGCCAGCATGCGATAGCCTCCTTCACCGTAAACTTACCTTCAAGTAATGCGCGGCCTAAAATAACGCCGCCAACGTTAGTTGGTTTTAGCGCTTCAATATCAGCAATGCTGCCAATACCACCTGACGCTTGCCAGCTAACATGTGGGAAGCGGGCTGCCATTTCTTGATATAACTCGGTATTCGCGCCTTGAAGCGTACCGTCGCGGCTAATGTCGGTGCACAGTACATGCTTTGCGCCTACTGTAGCGAAGTCTTCCAGTAAGCCTTCAAGTGCTACGCCAGAATTCTCTTGCCAACCATGGGTGGCAATAAGCTTTTCACCGCTGTCGCTAATATTGATATCAAGGGCCAATACAATGTGTTCTGGGCCGTATTTTTCTACCCAAGACTTCACAAGCTCAGGCTTTTTTACAGCCAAAGAACCAATCACTACTCGGCTTACGCCTGTTTCAAGTAACTGCGCCACTTCTTCTTCGCTACGGATACCGCCGCCTGCTTGAAACTGCATGCGCTTGGTATCGACCATTGACTTAATAAGCGATAGCTGACGCTTGCTGGTGTCTTTGGCTCCCGTTAAATCAACAATATGTAGCCAAGTAGCACCTTGGTCTGCATAGTCGTGAACCACTTCAACAGGGTCCAGTTCGTATTGGGTTTTTTGTTCGTAGTCGCCTTGATAAAGGCGCACTACGTGTCCGTCAATAAGATCAATCGCTGGAATAATCATTATAGGTTCACAAAGTTAGTCAGTAGTTGTGCTCCGGCCTCGCCAGAGCGCTCTGGGTGAAATTGCACCCCGTAAAAGTTGTTTTTGTTTATGGCTGCTGAAAACGCATTACCATAAGTACAGCTTGCAAGCGTATGTTCGTACTCAGGTACTGCAAAGCTATGCACAAAATAAAAGTAGGTATCTTGCGGGATGCCCTTGAACAAACTTTCTTCTTTATGTGTAACTGTGTTCCACCCCATGTGAGGTAAGCGTACGCCCTTTGACTCCATGCGCGCAACGTGCCCAGGCATAAGGTTCAAACAATCGATATTACCGGTACCTTGAAAGCCGCCCTCGGCGCTTGTCTCAACCATAAGTTGCATACCTAAGCAAACACCTAATACAGGTTGTGTTAGCGACTGAAGGGTTTCCACTAACGCTTTTTGCTTAATACTCGCCATCGCTGCCGCGGCGGTTCCCACGCCAGGCAAAAACACTTTGTCAGCACTTTTTATTACGTTTACATCGTCAGATACGTCTACTTCAACGCCTAAGCGTTCAAGGGCAAAGCGTACTGATGAGATATTCGCGCAGCCGGTATTCACTATGACTATTTTTTGTCGCTGGCTGGTATTTACCACTGACATTATAGCGCTCCTTTACTGCTTGGCAGCGCATCGCCTTGACGCGTAATAGCTTGACGAAGCGCGCGGCCAAACACTTTAAACAAGCTTTCTACCTGATGGTGTGCATTGCCTTCGCTGGTGGAAAGGTGCAGCGATAACCCCATACTTTGAGCAAGCGAGTAGAAGAAGTGTGGCACCATTTCTGTGGCCATTTCGCCTACTTGGTCGCGGCTAAATTCGGCCTCAAATTTAAGATAAGGGCGGTTCGATATATCCATAATACATTCTGCGCGGCATTCATCCATAGGAAGAGCAAAACCAAAGCGGCCAATACCGCGTTTGTCGCCTAATGCTTTTTTGAGCGCTTCACCTAACGCAAGAGCCGTGTCTTCCACACTGTGGTGATCGTCAATGTGCAAATCGCCGTCGGTTGTAAGAGTTAATTCAAAACCACCATGAGTAGCAATTTGGTCGAGCATGTGGTCAAAAAAACCCATTCCGGTTTGAATTGTCGACTTGGCCTGTGAATCAAGGTCTACACGAACGCGAATATCAGTCTCTGAGGTTGTACGCACGACTTCGGCAATACGCGACGATGCCAACAAGCTTTTCTGAATATCGTTCCAGTTTAAGCTTTCACGGTTGTACTGAAAGCTGCGAATACCCATGTTTTCAGCAAGCTGCACATCAGTAACTCTGTCGCCAATAACAAAGGAACGGGTAAAGTCTACTTTGCCTTGCTGCAAGTATTCCTGAACAAGGCCAAGTTTTGGCTTGCGGCATGTGCAATTGTCTTCGTTGAAGTGCGGACAAATCAGTACATCATCAAATGTTACACCTTGGCTTTCAAATATAGCCATCATCGCATTGTGTGGCTTGTCAAAATCTTCTTGCGGGAAGCTGTCGGTACCCAATCCATCTTGGTTACTTACCATGACTAACTTGAAGCCAGCGGCTTTAAGTTTAAGTAAAACAGGAATAACGTTTGGCTCGAAAACAAGCTTCTCTAGGCTGTCTAACTGCTTATCAATTGGCGGCTCTTCAACAAGTGTGCCGTCGCGATCGATAAATAAAATGGCTTGTTGACTCATGCCGCGTCCTCATTAATTTTGAATTCATTGATTAACTGCATTAAGCGCTGATTTTGCTCTTCAGTGCCGATGCTTACGCGCAAACAGTTTTGTAAATTGAGCTGTTTCGATTGGTCGCGAATAAGCATGCCTTGGCTTACTAAATACTGCATTAGCGCTGGCGCTTTTTCGTAGCGGAATAAAATAAAGTTTGCACGCCTGTCTCCCACCAGTTCAAAGCCTTCCACCGACTCAAGCGCTTCTGCAAGTGCTTCTTTCTCGCGATTAATGGTAGCCACTTGCAGTTCAAGTAAGGTTAACGCTTCTGCCGATAATGCTTGTGCTGCAATTTGCGCCACGGGCTCGGGGATTGGGTAGGGCGCAATCACTTTTAAAAGTGCTTGAATTACCGGTGCCTGTGCTAGGGTAAAGCCGCAGCGAAGGCCAGCAAGTGCGAACGCTTTTGACAAAGTGCGAAGTACTACTAAGTTCGGGTAGCTGTTAATCTCATTTGCCCAAGTATTGTCGGCATCAAATTCAATATAGGCTTCATCTACCACCACTAACGCTTTATCGGCAAAGTGATTAAGTACGGTTTTGATGTCTTCGCGCGCCACCGGCGTTCCGGTTGGGTTATTCGGTGCACAGATAAAAATAACGTTTACGTCTTCTTCAGCGCAAACCGCGTCAACATTTAGGCTAAAGTCTTCGTTCAACGGTATTTTTGTAATGCCCACGTCGCATGTTTCTGCGCTAATGGCATACATGCCATACGTAGGTGGGCAAATAAGAATATTGTCTTTGCCGGGTGTGCAGAACGTACGAATAAGTAGTTCAATGCCTTCGTCTGCGCCGCGAGTTACAATAAGCTGTGACTTATCTAGCCCTGCGTAATTAGCGTAACCACTCACCACTGCTTCAGGTTGACACGATGGATAACGGTTAAAGTTACTGCTATCTACGCTGTATGGGTTTGCATAGGGAGATTCGTTAGCATTGAGCCAGTCTTGGCCGCCAGAAAACAAGCGCCGTGCTGATTCATAAGGCTTCAGCGGTACTAAGTTGTCATTAATTAGGTTATCGATAAGGGCAGACATTAGGCGTCTCCTTGCGTAAGTGCTTGCATTCGAAGGGCAACGGCTTGTTCGTGCGCGTCCAACCCTTCCGCTGCTGCCAAAGCCATAATAGCCGGGCCTAAATTACGCATTCCATCTGCACTTAACTCTTGAATAGTGTAGCGACGCATAAAGTCCAAAAGGCCAAGGCTTGAATAATTTTTCGCATAGCCGTAAGTCGGTAACACGTGGTTTGTACCCGAAGCGTAGTCTCCGGCAGATTCTGGCGACCACGGGCCTAGGAAAATAGAGCCTGCATACTTTATTTTTGGCAAATAATCACGGGCATTCTCTATTTGCACTATTAAATGTTCAGGTGCGTAGGCGTTACTGGCTTCAATGGCCTGCTCGATAGTGTCGGCCAATATATAGCGTGCATTTTCCATCGCTGGGCGCGCAATGTCTGCACGTGACAGCGTAGCTAATTGACGCTCTACTGCGTCCTTCGCCTGCTCTATAAGTTCTGCGCTGTTAGACACCAAAATAGCCTGCGAGTCTGGACCGTGCTCGGCTTGGGAAAGTAAGTCTGCTGCAACAAATTCAGGGTTAGCAAATTCATCAGCAAGCACTAACACTTCAGATGGGCCTGCTGGCATGTCGATGGCTGCTCCATCAGCACGCTGGCTAACTTGCTGCTTTGCTTCGGTGACAAAGCTATTGCCAGGGCCAAAAATTTTATCAACCTGTGGAATAGTATCTGTGCCTAGGGCCATGGCTGCAATCGCCTGTGCACCGCCGCATAGGAATATCTTGTCGATGCCACATTTTCTAGCAGCATAGGCAATTTCAGGGGCAATTAATTGTGCTTTGTTTGGCGGTGTGCATAGCAGCTTATTTTCACATCCGGCCACCAATGCAGGTACACCTAGCATTAACACAGTTGATGGCAGTGGTGCGCTGCCACCTGGAATGTAAAGGCCCACAGCATCAAGCGCAGTAAATCTTAGCTCGCACTGAACCCCTGGCGTGGTAGTCAAAGCAATATCACTTGGCTTTTGTGCTTCGTGAAATGTCTTTATGTTGTTAAACGCGATATCTATCGCATTTGCTACTTCTGGCGTTACCTTGGCAGCAAGGGCATCGATATCTGTTTGTGATAATACCAAGCTGGTTAAATCGGGGCAGTCGAACTTACGAGTGTAGTCGAGTACCGCTACATCGCCTTCTTGTTCAACACGTGTGATGATTTCTCCCACGGTTTGTTTTAACTGTTGGCTATTGGCCATAGCCGGGCGGGCTAGCGCCTGTTTTTTCTCACTTGCTGAAAGAGATGACCAAGTAATCATAATCGTCTGCCTTTTAGCCCATCATTTTTTCGATTGGCATTACAAGAATAGAGCTACAACCAAGGGCTTTAAGTTTTTCCATGGTTTCCCAGAACAAGGTTTCTGTAGAAACAACGTGAATAGCGACTTGCTCATCATTGCCGGCAAGTGGCAGCACGGTTGGGTTTTCCGCTCCAGGGAGCAGGCTTTTTACTTGTTCTAGGTAAGCTTTTGGAGCGTGTAGCATGATGTACTTACTTTCTTTCGCAAGTAAAACGCCATCTACTCGTGGCATTAAACGGTTAACAAGCGTTTGTTTTTCATCGCTTAGTTCGCCGTCTGCGCGTTGAATAAGTACCGCTTTACTGCGGAAGATAACGTCTTTTTCTACCAGGCCATTAGCTTCAAGGGTGGCACCGGTTGACACTAAGTCACAGATAGCGTCAGCGACACCAGCGCGAGGTGCAACTTCCACAGAACCTTGCAGCATCACCGCTTTCGCGTTAATGCCTTGATCTTTGAAATAGCGCTCAAGCAAATAAGGATAAGTGGTAGCCACTTTTTTGCCGTCTAGCGATTGGATACCTTGGTAGTCCATCTCGTTTGGTACAGCGATAGACAAACGACAACCGCCGTAATCCAAGCGACGCAATACTTCATACTCGAAAGGTTTGCCAGCCGCTTTGCGTTCTAGCATTTTTTCTTCAAGTTCGTTTTCGCCAATAAAGCCAAGGTCAACAACACCGTCCATCACAAGGCCAGGAATGTCATCATC
Source organism: Alteromonas sp. KUL42 (assembly GCF_006538325.1). Lineage (GTDB taxonomy): Bacteria > Pseudomonadota > Gammaproteobacteria > Enterobacterales > Alteromonadaceae > Alteromonas. Next base: position 458,802 of record NZ_BJKK01000003.1, on the reverse strand, counting down.
ACGTACACGCAGTAAGTCGATAGGTTGGTTCGTTGAATGCGCAATCAGCAGACGATCACGAATGTTTAATTTGATGCCAATGGCTTTCAGTAGGGCGATACTGTCATCGCTCAAGCGTCCTGATTTCTGAATGGCAATTCGAAGTCTTTTGCTGTTACTCATTGAAACGTTCCTTACACGTTGTATTTTAACTTTTTATTGCGCCTAAAACGAAAAACCCCCGGAAGTTTCCTTCCGAGGGTCGAGAAATTTTTTATCTGCGCCACTGGAAGGATACATAGACCTTCCAGCACGAACCTGAAAGGTTATGCTTTGTGGTGATGGTGATGTTTTGCAGCGCAGTTAATCATTTTGAAAAATCGTTTTCCTAATATCGAACGGCAGAAACATTAGCGTTTTGAATTAGGATTTGCAAGGTTAAAGTGAACTCTTTTGGCACATTAACTCTAATTTAATGTGTATATATTAAAACAATTCGTTATGAATTAGTTTTGAAGCGTAATTTTAGGCAACTCGTTGCCGATAAGTTATAGAGACGAATGCAAACTTCTGGAGGGCGTATGAGCAACGATCTACTGTTTCCCATTTTGCCTCGCAACACAAAAGTGCCGATTGAGACGGATGACCGCGTGAAAAAAGTGCAAAAGACTAAAAAGTCCGAGCACTTCAGTGAAGAAGAGCACGAGCAGTTCCAAGGCGTGAAGCGGACTGAGATTATCGAAAAAACAGCAGAAAAACCGAAAGACAAAGAGCGAGGTAACAGCGAGGGTGGGCTTAAGCACATTGATATTGATGTTTAGCGAGACTTGTTAGCGATACGTTTTGTTCGCATTGAGTTCTTCAAATAAAGCCGCAATTTGTTTAGTCACTTTGTGCTTAGGTAAGTAGAAAGGCAGTGGCATTCGCTTAGAGTGAGACTCTTTTACTTTTACCGTGGCACTTATATAACTTTCTAGCACTGGCAAATCTTGATGTTTAAGCGTCTCTATTAATTCTTTTGGAAGCTTTGCTTGGCTATTGAATTGATTAACAACAATACCCAACAAATGCAGTTCAGGGTTGTGGTCTTCCTTTAGTTCCTGTGCATTTTCAAGTAAACGCTCAATGGCCTGAGCCGAGAAATCGTCGCAATCAAAGGGGACGCAAAAGCCATCTGCAGCAATAAGTGCCGCTTTAGAATAAAAATTAAAATTGGGAGGCGTGTCGATAAAAATGTTGTCGAATTCGTCTTTTAACTCTTTTAATGCGTCTTTTAGTTTAAAAATTTTGTATCGTGATTCGAGCTCTCGTTCGACTTCTGCCAACGCAGGAGAGGAAGGCATAACAAAGAGGCTTTCATAAGGCGTTGCATGCACGAACGCGTTAGGCTTCTTGGCTGTTCTGAAAATACCAACAACTTGTTTGAACATATCGGCCACGGTAAGGCTTTGTTCACTGACGTTAAACCCTACGTAGTGAGTACTATTTCCCTGAGGGTCTAAGTCTACCAATAAGGTCTTATGACCTAGCTTAGCGCTTTGTGCAGCTAAATTGGTGCTAATAGTCGATTTGCCTACGCCGCCTTTTTGATTAAACACCACGATTATCATAAGAAATCCCTTTGTCAGTTGTGTTTGAAATATGCCCAATTAAAAGTCCTTATGCAAACGCTATTTCTGAAGCATTTTGTGTTTATTAAACTTTCTCGCACTCAATAAACCTACTGCAAAGATGAAAATTGCAAACGTAGATGGGGCATTTACTTCAGTAGAAGAAAAGGTTGTAGCAAGCGAGCTAGCTAAAATGATCTCGCCGTTGACAATTGGGTTATCGGTCAAGTTAAGCGCTGGCCCGGTTAATGGCCCGCCAGTGGGAAATAGCGCAGTGTAAAGTGCGTTTAGTGAAAAATCTTCAAAAGATACTCTAACCGCGTTTCGAGACTCTGTGCAAGTAGAGCCAGAACACGACGTTTCGACTTCATTAACGAATATTCCCAAGCCAAAATCAGCGATATTCAAACTGGTAAATAGAGACTGATTTTCGAGTGCAGTTGCCGTTACGGTATGTTCCCAAAGATTAACTTCCACATCTACGATGTCTGATGAACCTGCTGTGGATAGATTAACGTTTGGGCCAGATGTGAGCTCTCCGTCAATTCGAGACACAGTTGAAAGTACATCGGCACTTAGCGTTAGAAAGCCACTTATTCCAAGCAAGTCTGAAAATAAGTCGAGATTGAGGTCGTTTATGGTTCCGCGGCCTGACGTAAAAAAGCTTACTGGAATAACGTTTTTTAAAGACGATTGAGATTCGCCTTCAATAATGGCGGTAGATAGCGCGCCATCAAACTCTGTTACGTCGATGGGGCTGCCCAACGTACCCGATGCATCTGCGTTTGCGCCAATGATAGTTTCTATCTGTGAATATTCTTCAGGTGCGCTACCGCTGGTATGAGCTAAGTTGATAGTTGAGTTAGCGATTGCTGAGACCATACCTCTTACATTACTTGTAATGGTAAGATCAACATGGACTGCATTCCCATAGCTGCTTCCTATTATTGCCGCGTTAGTTGAAAAGCCTACCATCGCCGAAGCGAACAACGTGCTCGTTACTATGGTTCTTGCTAATAATCTTATCACTTTGTTGTTTTGTGGTTGCATGATGAATCCCTCGTTCATGGCTTGGCGTGATGCTAAGCAAGCCTTTTATAAATAAAGCGTAGTCACGAGTACTCGATTCAGTTATGAGGGTTTACCCCTAACTTTATACTTTCGTATAATGGGGCGGTGAAAAGTGCAACTATGTTGGTTACTCGACACTGCTTATTTTTATGGCCCAAATTGTCTATAGATTTTGAGTGGAAGAGGGGGACAGAAAAAACAAAAAGGCCACTTGCGTTCAAGAGGCCTTCGGTGAGTTGGAGCACTAATCGCTGATATGATTAGGAATAGTTAGGGCCGAATTAGTTTAGTTCTTTATCTACCCAAAATTTTGTGCCTTTAACCGTGGCTTGAAGTGCTAGTCCACTCTCTGTCATGGTGTAAACAGTGACATTACCCAAATAGCCTTCGCCCTGCGCTGAAGCGCCTTTATTGCCAGCTTTTGCCGCTGCATCGGCATTGCCACCAAGGGTCCAACCGTTCTCAATAAAATAGTTCATTGAATCTTGCGAGTGAAATACCATGACAATACGATAGTCTTTGGCACCTAAACCCAAACCTACGCCACCTTCAGCCATATTCATATAGGTTTTAGCGCCAGTGACATTGTTGTTGACCACACCGTATCCAGTGCCTGCGGCAAAGAAAATAACGTTTATATTTGCATTGGTGAACACCGCATAACCCGCGGCGTCACGAAGTTGAGCGCGCGTATCAGGCTTTTCCTGATATAAGCGTGTAAGCGCGTTAGATTGCATGTCTAATATAGCTTGTCGCTTTTCTGCAACAGTACCATCGCCCATAGACGCACAAGCACATAACGTGAGTACAGTAGAAATGAATAGGGTTTTTAGTGTTAATTCTCTGATGTTCATGCGTTTCTCCTTTGCATGGTAAATGTTGTGGCGTAGTGGGCGTTCATGAAACCTGTCAGACAACACGACAAGCTCGTTGTTAAACGCTGCTTTACGTTTCGCCAGATACTAGATATGAAAAGTAGGAGCAAAAACCGTGCTCGTTTGGCAAAAGTGTGTTTACCACCATTTGTTTTTGCATACCACAAGTCCAGTTTTGTTCAATTGATTGAGTAAGGCGCGCCTATCTTCTGTGTTGAGAAATGAGCCTATCTCACATCTCGATTGTGACGTGCTTAGTATTATTCTTGGCAATCTACGGTTTGAGGTGTCTTCAACAAACTCTAGATAGGTACCGGAACGTTCAAGGGTTAATGTTGCACCTTTAGATGTTGATATGACAATTTTTTTGGGCGTTACGACAATTTCTTCCCATTCATATGTGGCTTTAGATACAAGGTACATAATTAATCCAAGGGCGAATACTTCAGCGCCTGCAAATGGCAAAATTACCCACGCCCCAACTAATGCCCAAGCACAAGCAATAGACCCTACAAAGAAAGCAAAGCCATACATCAAAAGCTTGGTTTGCCGCCAGCTTGCAGATCTATTCGGAGATAATCTTATTTGCGTACCATTGTTGTAGTTGGCAATCTCAATCATTTTGAACTCATTAGAGGCAACACGCTCCAGGTTTACCTTCAGTCGTAGCAAGCCAATATTAAGGTCGTCACATCAACGAAAATTGGCACGATGCCAGTATAACCCACCTAACATTATTTGCTTTTTAACTATCATTTATGGCGTATCATCAATAGCTAATGACTACAGCGAGTTAATATGAAGCTTGGTAACCTTTGTAATCTTGGTAGAATTACTAGTCATTTTTTACGGTTATAACGTAGAAAGCAGATTACTTTAGTGTTTGCTGATTTAGCTCGAATAACAAACCTATCGGTGTCGATACGACAGTTGCAAGTTATAGCCAGCACTTTTTTCTGTTCGCAAACGTCATCAAAGTAGACATTGTTGATGTATCTGATTACGTGATTTTTATAAATTGAGGAATATGTGGTCTCAGCGGTTAAACATTTAACACTCAGGGTGGTGATCTCTGCTCTTATTGTGGTGTGGTTGTGTATTTTAATGGCACAACCTTCTCCATTGTTGCTAATAAGCGAATTCGGCCTGTTCAGTGCTTTAGGTGTGATAGGTGCTATTTTTGCTAATTCGACGGGGGCGGGGGGCGGCGTTATCTTTGTGCCGTTTTTCAATTATCTGAACTTTTCTTCGCAAAGCGTGGTTGCGACAAGTTTTGCAATTCAGTGCTGTGGCATGACAGCAGGGGCGGTAACGTGGTGGCGGTACTATCGCACCGCACACGGTTTTGACGATTATTGGCAATCTTTGCCCAGTGCCCTAATGCTAAGTATACCTGCTTCAATTTGCGGGATGGCCTTTTCACAATATTCTCAGCAAGGAACACTGTTACTCACACAGGTGTGGGGGGGGGCAAACAATCTTCATACTTTATTTGGTGTATTTTCTGTGGTGTTGGCACTGGCAATATTTGTCTCTATTCCGTTGATGAAGCGCACACATTTTAAAACAGAGATCACCAACGTGGATATTGTGCTTTTACCTGTGGTGAGCTTTATTGGTGGTGTTATCACAGCGTGGCTATCAGTGGGAGTGGGTGAACTCGTTGCGGTTTACCTTATTATGCGCGGTTTTAATGTAACCATGTCCATTGCTATCGCTGTGGTTTTATCTGCATTTACCGTCTGGTCGGCATTACCTTATCACGTGCTAATTAGCGAAGCGGTGGTATGGGAAGTGGTCTTGTTTGCAGGGATGGGCGCTATTATTGGAGGCATGCTTGCCAAGTACGTCGTACTGGCTTTTTCTGTTCAGCGTCTCAAGCTGTTTTTTGGAATATGGGTGCTGGTTTTAGGCGCCAGCAGTTTACCGATTTTCTAAGTAAATTTGGAAAGTGACTCCATACGTAAAGCAGATTAATCTGCACATTCAGCAGTTTCACAATCAGTAATTTTACACGAGAGGGAAAGCATGAAGAAGACACCTGCAAATTTTGCCCCACAATCGCTTTACACAGTAAAGCAACCCGAATGGTCTTCTCATGCAGTGATTTATCAGGTCAATACCCGGCAGTTTTCCACCTCGGGTGATTTTAAAGGCGTAATTGCTGGGCTGTCTCATCTAAAAGCGCTTGGTGTAGACATTGTATGGCTCATGCCAATTCACCCGATAGGGAATAAGCATCGAAAAGGGGAGTTGGGTAGCCCCTATGCTGTCAAAGATTACTTCGCAATAAATCCTGAATTTGGCAACGAAGACGATTTAAAAGCGCTGGTGGAAGAAGCGCACAAGCTGTCACTCAAAGTGATCATCGATTGGGTTCCTAATCACAGTGCATGGGATAACCCATTGGTTGAAAGTAATCCTCACTGGTATGCCAAAGACTACAAAGGCGATTTCCGTCCATCACCATGGTGGGATTGGAGTGACATCATTGAATTCGATTACCGTCAAGCAGGCTTGCGAGAGTATATGATTGAAGCACTAGGGTATTGGGTTGAAAACTTCGATATAGATGGTTATCGCTGTGACGTGGCGGGTTATGTACCTAATGATTTTTGGTGCCAAGCAAAGGAAGCACTTGAGCAGATCAAACCTGTTTTCATGTTAGCTGAATGGGAAAACAGAGACCTTCACGAAAAGGCTTTTAATATGACCTATGCGTGGAGTTGGAACGAAACCATGCATGACCTCGCCTACGGACGCTGTCATCTGGATAGGCTTCGCAAATACTATTCATGGAACGAACGAAGCTGGCCACACAATGCCTACCGTATGACCTTTGTGAGCAACCACGACAAGAATGCATGGGATGGCACCCAGCATGAGCAATTTGGTGATGCACTCGAAGCCGCCATTGTATTGTCGGTAATAGGTGAGGGAATGCCGCTTATTCACAACGGGCAAGAAGCGGGCGAGTCTAAGCGATTAGCCTTTTTTGAACGCGATCCAATAGAGTGGCAAGCCCATCCCATCGGTGATTTGTACAGAGCGTTAATTACACTGAAGAAAAGTAAACGAGTACTGGGCAACGGCGAATTTGGTGCTCGAATGATTCAAGTACCAAATACAGCAATGGATAAAATATTTAGCTTTGTACGCCACAACGGCCAAGAAAAGGTGTTTGTTATTATTAACTTTTCATCAGAACGTGTAGATGTAAGCTTTAACGAGCCCTTATTCGAAGGGCACTTTTTTGATTGGCAAGGTAACGATGAGGTTGTTTTTGATAACACATCGGTAAGGGCTATTTTACCGTGGCAATATGAAATTTGGGTTGGTTGAATACGCAATAGCTTGCATACGTGTATTAACTCAAAAAGTAGAGAAATAGTATGAAATGTAATCGGTCATTTGGGTACTTAATTATAAGTCATAAAAACAAATAAGTGTGATTAATTTCACAAAAATGTAGTATGCAAACTATTATAAACTGTAATGATATTCACGTTTGGTAGTATTGTGTTGTTACGACTGTTGTTGCTTATGTTGCTTGCTGTTTTTTGCTCTCTAGCAAAAGCGCAAGAAACGATAGTTTTGGGGATATCTAATGATACCCAAGGCGGAACCTCTCAATTGGGTTTATCTTTGAACCAAGGTTCATCGCTATTTTTTGACGAATATAATCAGCTTGGTAGAGCAAAAATATCGCTTGTCCAATTAGATGACGGATACGAGCCAATCAACACCATAAGCAATACCAAGAGTATGTTAAGGGATGTAAAACCTTTAGCATTATTCAATTATGTCGGCACGCCAACCACTAGCGCCATTATGCCCTTGCTGGTTGAATTTCAAATTCCATTGATTACCCCTTTTACAGGGGCTGACTTCTTGCGCGACAGCATGAAAGCTTCTGTGTTTAATTTCCGGGCTAGCTATCAAAGTGAGGCTGAAAAGCAAATTGACTATTTAGTGAATCAGCTACGTTTAGAGAAATTCAGCCTAATTGTTCAAGCTGACGCGTTCGGATTATCCGTAGAAAAATATTATCTCCAGCGATTGAAAGACTATGGCTTGACTCCTTCGGTTAGTGCTCGATATCGCAGAAACTCGGTTGATGTAGAGCGAGCGCTAGAAAAAATACTACAAAGCAAATCTGACGCTGTTATTGTGGTTGGTACATATGAACCTATATCAAAGTTAATTCAACTATCGAGCGCTGAGTCATATACCCCAATATTTGCCGCTTTATCTTTCGTTTCTAGTTTTGAGCTGCTAAAGCGTATTAATCAACAGGAAAAAGTGCTGGTTACTGAAGTCGTCCCCAACCCTGAAAGTTGCAAACTACCAGTTTGCGAGGAGTTTAGAAGGTTAGCGAGAAAGGCGCGCTGGCCATCGGTAAACCATGTTCAGTTTGAAGGCTTCTTGAATGCCAAGTTGTTTAGTTTAGTTGTTGATAAATGTCCCCAGTCCAGCCGAAAGTGCTTTGTGGATGCGTACCGTTCAAGCCGTTATGATTTGGGTGGATTAGTTGCAGAGTTTGACGATAAAGGCAACAACATTTTAGCCAATGTGTATGCCTCACAACAAAATTTGCCACTCGAGTTCTAGTTTCTCAAGCATTAATTCACCTTTACTTCACCACCTCGATAGTAAGGTTAAGCGCCACAATTTAATGCTAAGGCAAAAAGGAACCTTTAAAGTGCGTACACCGTTGTTATTACTTATCTGTCTACTTGTTCTTATTGTAAGTACTCCGTGTAAAGCTGATTTATCTCTAACGTTAGATGATAAAGAAATGGCGCAAGCGGATGCAATGTATCAGCAGTACTGTTCACTTTGTCATGGGAAAGACCGAGAAGGGTACAAAGCTGATCATGCTCCATCGCTAAAATCTGAGTCGATGTTAAGCACGGCATACCCCCAATTGCTCTTTGACACCATTTCTTGGGGTAGAGTGAACTCTGCGATGGATGGCTACAGTAAAGAGGCTGGTGGGCCGCTTTCTGACGCAGATATTATTTTGCTTATTAGGTGGTTGGCGCAAAAAGAGCGCATTTCACCAATTGAACTGGGAGAAGCGTCTGTTCAAGGAAATGCATTAAATGGAAAAGTAATTTATAGCGAGAACTGCGTAAGTTGCCACGGAGTGAATGGAGAAGGGGTTACCGCACCTGCCATTGCTGACCAATTGTTTCTATCTAGTGCCACAGATAACTATCTAAAACACGCCATAGTTTATGGCCGTGAAGGCACACCTATGCAAAGTTTTAGTAATAAGCTTCACGATGAAGAAATTAACGACATCGTCGCTTATTTGAGAAGCCAAGCTTCTGGCTGGCGCCCAACGCCCTTAGAGCTTGCTAAGTGGCCTGAGCCTGAAGAGTTTGTAATTAACCCGAAAGGGAGTAACCCAACTTTTAACTTGCGTGACGGGCGATATGTTCCTGCAAAAGAGGTTGTACAAGCTTTAGAAAGCAATAATAAACTTATTATATTAGATACTCGTCCAGGTTCAGCGTGGCAACGCATTCATATTCCAGGTGCAGTTCCCATGCCTTATTATCGTGATAAGTCTCGAATTGCAGAGTATTTGCCGAATGATGATACGTGGATTGTCGCTTATTGTGCATGCCCTCATGCTGCATCAGACTCGGTGGTTAATCATCTTCGTAGCTTAGGGTACAAAAATACAGCCGTCATAGATGAAGGTATTCTCAAATGGATTGAGATGGGATTACCCGTTGAAGCGGGAAAGGACAAAGCAAACAAAAAATAGTCGGGTTGAGCGTCTCGATTATTGACTGAAGCTTATTTAGAGTTTGCGAGAGAGGTAATAAAAAGCCCTCAGAACAGTGCACAGCAGAAAATTAAAAGGCTTTTATTTAAGAAATCACTATACATGGCGGTCATCGGTTTTTGTTACTTATACTTACACAGGCCAAGTCAACTCAACCAATGCCCCCTGTTGATTCGATAGCTTTAACTTTCCCCCGTGTTTGTTAATCACCGTTTCAACGAAAGCGAGACCAATGCCAGCACCGTCTGGCTTGGTTGTAAAAAGTGGCGTAATAGCATTGTCGATATTGGAAAAGCCCGTTCCATTGTCACTGACTTGAAGTACTTGTTGATTGCCAGATTGATAGTAGCGAATAATTATTTCGACTGGGTCAGAATTATTCGACTCAACGGCATTTTTAACTAAATTCATCAATACTTGCGCCATTAACTGAGGATCGGCCTGACAGGTTGGCGAACCGTGAAATGCAAGCGTATCTTTGTTTCTCAATAAGACGCGGGTTTGTTCAACTAACGCCTTAATATCAACACTTTCCTTTTTGGGTTCAGGTATTTTAGCCACTTCAGCAAAACGCTGAATAAAGTTAAGCATGCCGTCAGCACGAGTGTGAATGCGCTCGAGTACTTTTCTGGTTTGGTTGTCGTCAAGCTGTTGCATCGACAACAAGGTTTGTGCCATTGAAGACATTGGGGTAAGGGTGTTACGAAGCTCGTGGCTAAGTACTCTCACTAAGTTTTCCTGTACGGCTTGCTCACTGCGTTTCAATTCACTGGAAATATCAATGGCAGTGAACATGCACAATGATTGCTCTCGGTAGGTTAGAAAGCTTGATTGACAACGCCAGTTATCTGCTAAGCGAGGATGATGTAAATGTTGAGCGTTGATTGAAAAGCCGAGTTCCGTTGCAGCCATTCCCAGTAAAAGACTAATCTCATTTATCTCATAGGCTGCTCGATTAGCGTAGGCTAAGCTAAATTCAGCATCAAAAATTACAACGGCAATGGGAAGATCTTCGAAAAGTTGTGACAACAATACCACAAGTGGCTGACCGCGATGTGCTTCGCCATGCACCTGTTGATGTAGTTGCTTAATTTCGCGAACAAGGTCATCGATAAGTTCCGACTTTCCTTGTTTTGCTACCTCTACACCAGACTCGCCCATAGATAAGCTTTGCACGTACGTGGTTAATCGCATTAGCGAAAGTGACCAACTTTGCCAAATGCGCCAACTCAACCAACACAAGGGGTAGCTAATGACAAAGAGTAAGGTGAACGTGCCGAGCCAAGACCAGCCCCATGCGTGAGTGAGGGCCGCCGTTAAACTTAAGATTACAATTATCACTAACCCCAGTGTAAGTGCGAGTTTGCCTTCAGTGGTGCGCAGCATTTTAGTCAATATTATAGTCACCTTTGTCAAGCTGGTGCTTTTCCATTCTGCGATACAATGCATTACGAGAAATGCCCAACGCTGACGCCGCTTTGCTAATATGACCTTGATATTTCTCTAACGCCTTTATGATCATTTCAAGTTCAATATCGTCTAACGGGCGCAGGTTCCCATGGTCTTCTGTTGTTGTGGTATCAGACTGTGGCAGTGTGATTTGCGTGTCATTTATGGTCTCATCGCGACACAATATAACAGCACGCTCGATAACATGACTGAGTTCTCGTACATTGCCTGGCCAGTTGTATGAACACAACATTTCTCGGGCAGAAGTACTCAGTTGAGGGCTGATTTTATTATATTTGTGGGCGAAACTATCAATCATGTATTGGCTTAGTGGAATGATATCTTCGCGACGATCACGCAGTGGCGGCAAATGTAATATAAACGTATTAAGACGAAACATGAGGTCCCGTCTGAATGTACCTTCATTTACCATACTTTCCAAATTGGCATTGGTTGCACTAATAATGCGTACATTTGCTAGGTGAGTTTGGCTTGAACCCACTTGTTCATATTCGCCACTTTCTAGTACACGAAGGAGTTTAGGCTGTACATCGTTAGGTAGTACACCGATTTCGTCTAAAAACAAGGTACCGTTTTGTGCTAACTCAAATCGTCCTTGTCTGCTCTCTCGTGCATCGGTAAACGCCCCTTTTTTATGGCCAAATAATTCACTTTCAAACAAGTTTTTTGGAACGGCCCCCATGTTCACAGAAACAAATGGAGCATTTGCTCTACTGGATAGTTGATGTAATCGCTGAGCTAACATCGACTTCCCAGTACCGTTTTCTCCTAAAATTAGAATACTTGCCTGCGTGTCGGCGACTTGCTGGATCATATCTTCCAATTGTTGCATGGCAGAAGATTCGGCAATCCAGTTATCTTTATTTGCAAGGCTTCTCGAAGGCGCATCGTTTGTTAAGGGGGAAGCGGCATTAACATGTGATTCTACTAATGCGATTAGTTTTTGGTTGTTCCACGGCTTCTCAATAAAGTCGCATGCACCTTGTTGCATGCCTTTAACCGCAAGTTCAATCTTGCCCCATGCTGTCATTAGTACAGTACGCACGTTTTGTTGAATAAGTTGAGCTAAAATCTCTAACCCTTCATCTCCGCTGGTGGTATCGCGGCTGAAGTTCATATCGAGAAGTACGAGTTCAGGCTTTTGCCGTGCAAGAATAGAGGCCAGTTCACGAGGGCCATCTGCTTCCAATACTTGATAGCCTTCGTTGGTTAGCAACATGGTCAAGGCGAGGCGGATATCGTCATCGTCATCCACTACTGCAATTAACCCTTTGGCGTGAAGCATAGTTATCCTTAAAAAGCCCACTGTATTTTAATTACGTAGTGACTGATTTTTACAGTGGGTAATGTCGTTTTTACATTATTGTTATAGGTCTCGCAATACTCGCATTGGATCTCTACTTATTACCCGCCATCCCGGAATGGCAATTGAAAGTAACATCACGCATGCTAATAGTACATTGATGGTCATCGTTCCCGCCCAGTCAAACGGTGGCGCGCTGGAAAAGAAATCGAGGACGAACCGATATGCTAAGACTGCGGCGATTACACCTAATCCTAATCCAGTAATCAACATCCAAAGCGAATCTTTTATAAGTAATTGAAGTAATTTAGATTGTTTTGCGCCAGTTGCCATGCGAACTGCTAATTCATAGCGTTTTTGACTGGCTGTCATTTGACTTAGCCCCGACACTCCGATTGCAGCAAGTACTAGGGTTAATAATGCTAATCCAGCAACAATATACATATTTAATCGGGTTGTTTCTGTTACTGCATCCCACCTTTGAACCATACCTTCAACTTGTACTTCGTTTAGTCTCGGGTCAATACCTTTTACGGCTTGTTCAACCTGCTCTCTGGTGAGTTCATTACCTTGTGGCATAACGACTACAGCTGACAAGCGGTTGAAGTCAATTTCATTGGGATCTTTGAAATAGATCTCAGGCGCAGTGACGTTCAGTGTACCCGCTGGCAAAGGAACAATATCTTCTACTATACCCACCACCAGAAAAATATCTTCCTCTTCTTCTCCCATGCGTATCTCTTTGCCGACCATCGACTCCCATTTGTCTTCACCGGCTCGCTCTATGGCAAAAGCTTTGGCAATGAGGACTTCTGAAAGTGTTGCTTTGTCTGGTGTAAGGTTGCGACCAGCTAACAAGGTTATATCAAAGGTTTCAATGAGTTTTGGAGCCCACATTACAGGGCGAATCATCACAGAGTTACCCGTGTCTGGATCTGGGAAGGCGCGAAGGCTGACGTTGCTAGTGAGTGGTAATACGTCCACATCGAGGACCTGTGCGTCTAAATTTGATAGACGTGTGACAAAGTCTTGTCTAACTTGTTGCCACTCATTACCGCGAAGTCGCCCTTGCTCGCGCATTGACTCTTGCCAGTTATCATCGATAATTTGCATGCTAACCTCATAGGCGTTGGGCATGCTATAACCTAAGTCGGTGTAAGCCGCGTCATAGCTGTCTTTTACCGAGATACTGGCACCAGTTAGCAACACGCAGGCAAGAGTAAGTTGTAATACCATGAGCGTTTTGCTTATCAATTGATTTTGTTGCGCAGGGGTGCCTTTTCCGCTTGAGTTTAAACTGTCGGTTAAGGCGTTTTTATCAACGTAAATTAGTGATATGACCGCAAATATAGCATTAATAAATAGCACCACTGATAACGCTAGAATAATACTTAGCATGTCCAGATGGATGTAATCTAATAGGGGAAGGTTATCACCTGCAAGTATGGGAAGAAGCTCCATTAGCCATTCAGCAACCAGTAGCCCTAATATTGAGGCTAAAATGAACATTGGCAAGTTTTCGGTAAAGACTAACCCTCGTAATCTTGTGAATGTAGAACCGTTACAAATATGAATGGCGAACTCTTTATTGCGGCTTTGATAATGTGCAATGAACATATTGAGTAAGTTTAAGCACGCCATTATTAACAAGCTAAACATGGCGAACATCAATACAAACGCTAAGCGTTGACTATCGCCAATAAAAGCGTCGCGATAGTTTGTTTTCTGACCTTCAACAGTCTTGCTCAATAAAAAGGTTTTAGCACGTTCTACGGTAATTTCATTGTTCACATAGTCTACATACCAAGCTTCAATTTCTGCGGTCGTTGGCATATTCGTCTCTGGGCCTCTAACGAAAGTCATAGTGCCTAAATTCAAGCTGATGGTATCGGGTGTTTCTAACAAGGTATCAAAGTTTCGAAAGCGCCATACTTGTTGTGTTGATTGGTTGTTTAGACCAACAGCATTCAAGCTAGCGAAGTCATCGAAAACACCAAATATAGGTCTGTCTTCGCCATCAAGCCGTAAGGTTTTGCCGTTGAGATCTTCATTGCTATTTAATGCTGACTGCCAGAGACTTTTTGATATCCACACACCTTCTTCCACATTTTGAATATCGCTGCTTTGTCCGGTAATCAGGGCAAGACCCAGTACCTCAGGTGAACCGGTTACCGAATCAAAGTGGGTGACTTCTATTGGCTGGCCGCCTAATTCAATATTTGCAGTACTAGGGATAACGTGGCCCCATGACAGTTCATCACCATAACGTTTTTTAATTGACGCAACGCGTCTAGGGTCGCTAAAAAACTGCACGTTTAGGCCTTCGCTAAACGCCATCTGCAAATCCACTTGATAGAGATCGTTTTCGTTTATATCTGGAAGAGGCTTAAACAATAATGTGTTTGAAATTGCCACTACACTTAATACCGCGGCGAGTGTTAAGCCCAAGGTACTGATAAGCGGTAAACTAAGCCGGGGCAAGCTAAAGATCCGTTGAATACCCCGTTTAAAGGCATTGATATAAAGTCTCATGCTACGTCCTTATTTTTAGAGGGGACTTCAGGCGACGTTTGCAGTTGTTTTTTACCTACAACTTTGCCATCTAGCAGCTGTATTTGGCGATGGGCTAGTCCGCTGTATCTGCTGTCATGGGTTACCATGACAATCGTTGAGCCTTGTTTATTTAAGGTCATCAATAGCTTCATAACGGCGTCGCCGTTTTGGGTATCAAGGTTCCCGGTGGGCTCATCAACCAATATAAGGTCGGGGTTGCCCACTAACGCTCTGGCGATGGCTACTCGTTGTTGTTGACCACCGGAAATTTGATTAGGTTTATACTGTGCTCGATGTTGCATACCCACTTTTTCTAGTGCGTCCGTCACTGCACTTTTTATGACTTGTGCATTCTCACCGCGATGCTCAAGCGGTAAAGCCACGTTTTCATACACTGTCATCGAATCAATAAGATTAAACGATTGGAATACATAACCGATATGCTGATTTCGCACCTGTGTTCTATGATCGACTTTTAGCGATGACGTATCGATACCACTGATGTGATAAGACCCTTCAGATGCGCTATCTAGCAAGCCCATAATGGTTAAAAGGGTTGATTTCCCGCAACCAGAAGGGCCTGTAATGGCCACAAATTCACCTTCGTAAATCCTCAGTGAGATCCCCTGAAGCGCATGAGTTTCTATTTCCGTGCCCAAGTATTTCTTATGAATATTCTGCATACTTACTACGATATTTTTGCTCATTGTTTTATCCCTTTTGTTCGATATTGATCATATTGTGCATTGCCCATGTATCTTGCATTTGCGATATGAAGTAATCGTTAACTTGTAAGCCAGATTGAATGATGAGCTTGCCTTTGGTGAGCTCACCTAGTTGAATTTGGCGCTTTTGCGCTTGGTGACTTTGTGTTTCGTCTAGTACAAAGCGCTCAATTTGCGATTGAGGACGAAGGCCAGCTGTTTGTCGCACATACAAAGCGTTTTCTTGCGTATGAATAAATATTTGGCCGGTAACAGAGGCAAGGGGCCTAGCATCACTTGGAAGCTCGCCAATAAGCTGAACTTCCGCTAATACCACACCATTGTTCACAACCGATTCAATGCGGCTGATTTCACCTTGAATACTGCCTTTACGCGTAGTGAGTTCGACGGAAGCGCCGATGGCGATTTGATCTGCTTGATGCTGAGGAACGCGCAAGCGGGCAAGTAATGCGTCTACAGAACCCACGCGACCTAGTGTTGCTCCTTGAGGCAATGACTCGCCAATTTCCACATCTAAGTTCTGTAATGTTCCAACAATACCGGCTTTTACGTCCAAATCGTCTAATTGTGCTCTTAACAAAGCAACCTGCTGATTTTGCTGTTCCACTTCGATATGTTGTTGTTTTAGTTGGAATGCCTGCACTTTGGTAAAATGCTCGTATTTCTGTTTTTCAAACTCGAGCTTTTTCTTCTGAAGTTTAACTTCCAATTCTGCGCGCAAGATTTCAAGTCTGGCGGAAACGCCGCGTTCTGATAGCTGGGTATTTACGTCTAGGTCTAGCTGCGCACTCTCTAGCGCAGATTCAATATCTGCTATGCGACCTTGAAAATCCAAACGTGCGTTTTGCTGCTCTAATTCGAAAGATTCCAATTGTGCTTTTTGTGCATTTAACTCACCTAAGGCAGATTGGTATGCTTGATTTAACTCTGGGTTTGTCAACGTTAAAATTACACTTTCTGGTGTTACTGTTGCGCCTGGGCGTAATAAGATTGCCGAGACTTTACCGGCAGCTTGAGAGGTTAATATGCGTTCTTGCGCTGAAAATAGCTCGCCAAATGCTTGGCTGTATAAGTCCACACTTCCTTGCTCCACTTTTACCAAAGTAACTTTGTCTTCTTTTATGCTAGGAATGGTATCAGACTGCAAAAAATAGCCGACACTGAGTAGCGCGATGGCGAAAGGTGCAGCTATATATAAGCGCTTTTTTGATGAAGTTTTTTTAAGTTGTATGTCCACGACAACGTTCCTTAGCTTACTGTGTAACTGCTTTGTAGTGCGTCACGTATTACAAGCAGTGTTCAATGACATCGCTAAGTACAATGAAAAAGGTGTGCCAAATAATTTATCTTTATAAATCAGTGGTTTGCGGTTATTGTTTGATGGGGGAATTGAGCGTGCTATTCGATATCAAACACTATTGTTCGAAATCGAACAATGCTAATGGAATTTAAATTTTCTATTTTAAAGTCCAGTTTAAAGGTAAACGGTAACCTTTAATGGGCATTCTAGGTGCTTTTTGGCATAATGCGCAGCCGACATCAGTAACCTGTTCAAAGTATTCAAATAATGCCCACTATTAACGATGTATTTTCTTCAGATGGCTTGCTTGCTAAAACCATTAAAGGTTTTGTGCCCCGCGATGCACAAACCGAAATGGCCAAGGCGGTGAAGCATGCTATCGATACGACGGGCAGCCTAATTGTAGAAGCGGGCACAGGAACGGGTAAAACCTTCGCCTATTTGGCCCCTGCGCTGTTAAGTAGTGGCAAAGCGATAGTGTCGACAGGCACGAAGAATTTACAAGAGCAATTATTCCATCGCGATTTACCTTTGGTAAAAAAAGCGCTGGGCAGTAAGCGCAAAACAGCCTTGTTGAAAGGGCGGGCTAATTACTTGTGCTTGCACAGAGTTGCCCAGCACAGTGGCAATTCAACCTTGGTAGAAAAAGACGTACTAGGCCAGTTGTCTGAAGTAAAGAGATGGTCAACCACCACAAAAACCGGTGACATGGGCGAGCTTAAAACGCTACCAGAAGATGCGCGTGTTTTACCATTGGTGACATCAACCGTAGATAACTGCCTAGGACGAGATTGCCCTGACTATGAAGACTGTTATTTGGTAAAGGCACGCAGAAAAGCGTTAGACGCTGATATCATCGTTGTTAATCATCATCTGTTCTTTGCAGACATGGCGCTTAAAGACACCGGGTTTGGCGAACTTATTCCGGAAGCAGATGCCATCATTTTTGATGAAGCACACCAAATTCCCGATATTGCCAGTGATTACTTTGGCGAGTCTCTGTCTACGCGACAAATACACGATATCGCTAAAGATATAACCCTACTGTTTCGCACCGCACTAAAAGACGCAGGGCAGTTAGATAAAGCTGCTGATAAATGCCGAATGATTGCCTCTGATCTACGTTTGTTATTTCCCGATAATCCGGAGCGTGGAAATTGGGCGGAGTCATTGCAAAGAGAGGATGTTCGTCTTCAAGTTGGAAAGTTGGCTGAGGCGCTGGGCGTACTTCATGAAGTTTGTAAGCTGCATATAGGTAGAGATAAAGATCTCGACAATATGTACGAACGGGTGGTGGCTGCAAGAGAGCAACTTGATGCTCTAAGCGATGACAAGCAAGAAAATGTGAGCTTGTGGTATGAAACCACACAACGTCATCTCATTATGCACCTAACACCGCTGTCGATAGCCGCTAAGTTTAGACGCTTTGTGGCATCGCCGCCCCGAGGTTGGATTTTTACCTCAGCTACCCTCATGGTAAATGGTGGCTTTGAACATTTTCAACGACGTATGGGGCTTGAAGAAGCACAAACGCTTGGACTAGACAGCCCATTTGATTATCCAAATCAAGCTATGTTGTGTGTGCCTCGCTATTTACCCGAGCCCAATAGTTATAGTATGCGTGAAACACTGCTGCAAACCGCCAAGCGTTTGATAAAAGCCAGTGGTGGGCGGTGCTTCTTATTGTTTACTAGCCACGCCATGCTACGAGAAATTGCGCAAAAGCTTGAAGAGGAAATTGACAATCCGCTACTAGTGCAAGGCACAACCACGAAACAAGCGCTACTCGATGCTTACCTTGCGGATGAAAAAGCCGTATTGATGGGCACCGGCGCATTTTGGGAAGGGGTTGATGTACGCGGTAACGACCTTGTGTGCGTTATGATTGATAAATTACCGTTTGCCTCGCCGGATGATCCCTTGCTACAAGCACGCATGGAAGATGTGAAAAAAAGAGGGGCTAATCCGTTTGCGGTTATTCAGATCCCACAAGCGGTTATTACGCTAAAGCAAGGGGCGGGTAGGTTAATTCGCGATCCATCAGATAAAGGTGTTTTAGTTATTTGTGATAACCGTTTAGTGACCAAGCCCTATGCCAAAACTTTTATTGGCAGTTTGCCTGATATGAAGCGCACCCGAAGCTTAGACGAAGTTGAGAATTTTCTTGCCAATATTGATCAAGATTAAATGTTAGAGAAACACATGAATATTTTAGCCATAGACACTGCTACCGAAGCTTGTTCGGTAGCACTGCAATACAATAATAAAGCCTATTCTCGCTTTGAGATTTGCCCACAACAGCACAGTCAGCGTTTACTCCCCATGGTCGATGAGGTGTTAAAAGAAGCCGGTGTGACATTAGGAGACTTGGAATTATTGGCTTTTGGACGCGGACCGGGCAGTTTTACTGGTGTGCGCATAGCCACGGGTATGATTCAGGGTCTAGCGCTTGGCACAGGGCATAATGTTGTTGGAGTAAGCACACTTGAAGCGATGGCAGCTGAAGTTGTGTTGCAGATGGGCAGTGATGCCAATAACACCCAGTATATTGCGGTTGCGTCAGATGCCAGAATGGACGAAGTGTACTTTGCAGTTTATCGATATTCTGAACAAAAACTGGTAATACACATTGAAGAGCAGGTTTGTCCTGCAAACGTTGCTATTGATCAACTCAATATGCTGCAAGACAGTGATGAAGGTCTTATATCGGTTGCTGGTACAGGCTGGAGTGCATATTCTGAGTTGAATGAATGGCGTATTAACAATGTTGATGCCAGTGACATTAGCGTCACGCTGCCAAACGCGTTACACATGCTAGCTCTCGCTGAAAACGCAAATATACGAGGAGAGAGTAAACAAGCCATCGACGTGGAGCCTGTGTATTTACGTGACAAAGTCACATGGAAAAAGTTACCAGGCAGAGAATAGTGTTTAGTACATAAGAGTATAGACCACATTTGGGGTTTTGCTTGGCGTGATTTTTGCAAAACCTCATTGGTATGAATATCAACACACAATTCACAATACCTGCCTCTGATGCGTCTGGGAAGCAGGTTGCGAAAATCAACAAAGACCCTCAGCAGCAGAGTAAAGGGCAAGAAGAATCGTCGGTCAAGGCGATTGTTGTTGCACCTGACGAGCAGGGAACCGATAACGCTAAAGCCTACCAGCAGTTTATACGCGAAGACGGAAATGCCTATTCACAACAAGCTATTGCGTCCTATACCAGTTTTGAAAAACAACAGCAGCGCGAGTCTATTCACGCCATGTTTGGGGTAGATATTTACGCCTAACGTTTAGATCAATCTTTACAATCCTTTTTTGAACTTAGCCTTGTGTCGTTAGTCTGTTTATAACGATGACATATTTTTGGCGCTTTACATCGCGTTTTATTTCGCAGTTTATTTCAGCAGGGATCTGACAAATAACGTAAATAGTCTATTTGTAGACGAACTGGTGTGGTCGTTATTGCGTATAAATGCTAATGTAATCAAAATGTTTTGACGTGCCTTATCGATAGGTTGCAGTAAGTGCAGGGGCGCTTAACTGCAAAGTGGTTGAATTCATCTTTCGACGTTTTTCGTGCCGTTTAGGGAGCTCCTTCATGTATCGCTATTTATTGTTGCTAGGTATTGTTGTTTTTTCAGGTTGCGCAATTGTTCCAGAAAGTATTGATGTGCCAGAAGGAACGCAACTTGTTACTTATTCGAAAGCTGTTACGGCAGGTGCTAATGCACAAGGCCAACAAGCCCGTTGGGGTGGTATTATCGTTGGTGTTGAGAACAAACCAAACAAAACCTATATTGAAGTAGCGCAGTTTCCGCTAAATCACTATGGCAAGCCCAGTACGAGAGGCGAAACCGCAGGGCGTTTTAAAGTACAGGTAGATGGTTTTGTCGACCCAATCGTCTTTGAAGAGGGGCGTGAGGCGACGTTCTTAGGCACGCTCACTACACCAGTCTCTGGTTTAGTCGGTGAGCAGCCCTATATATACCCCACAATCATAGCAGATGATTATCATTTGTGGCGTAAGCGCGATGTGTATGATGTAGACCCGTTTTTCTACAATTACCACATGGGCTGGTATTCTCCTTATTACGGCTTTGGGACTTTTTATAGTCCGTTTTACAATCCATGGATGCGTCCTTGGGGGTATCCAGGCTTTGGTCGAACAAGAGTTATTCGCTATTATGAGCAACCTGGAAAGGTAGCCTTGCCTAGGCCAACAAGACCAACATCTTCATCAGGTCGACAGAAGGCAATAGTGCAACCTGTGCGTAAAGACAAACAAAAATAAGTAAAATAAAGGTGGCTAAAAATTGCCACCTTTTTTGTAGATAAGCGGAATTATTTGTACATGGGCGGAAATAATTTGCCGCCACTGTGAGGGGAAGTATGGTTGAAACTCAATTTTCAGCAGGCGCTGTGCAGCTGTCTGCGCTAGATAACCAAGGACAAGGCCCAATTGTATTGGGCATTCACGGCTTTTTAGATAATGCTGAAAGTCTGAATGTGTTGGCTCCATTCTTAACATCCTACCATTTCATTGCTTTAGATTTAGCCGGGCATGGGCGCTCTTCTCATCGCTCTGAGGGCGCACATTACAACCAAGCGGACTATCTGCAAGACTTGCATGCACTTATTACAGGGCAAGGGTGGGATGACGTGATACTCGTGGGGCATTCTTTAGGAGGCATATTAGCCACAATGTTCGCTGCACTTTTTCCCGAAAAAGTGCGCGGTGTGGTGAGTATAGATGCTTGTGGTCCGCTTGTGGAACCGGAGGAGTCTACGCAAGAACAAATGAGAAATGCCATATTAAGCAGACATGGCAAAACAACAAGTGCATCGAGAGCAATTGATCTTGATGAGATGGTTAAAATGCGCTGTAAAGTAACAGACATGTCTGCCTCTGATGCGCGTATTATTCTTCAGCGAAACGTTAAGCAAAACGATGAAGGGCAAGATGTTTGGTCATCTGATTCACGCTTGCGTACGAAGTCGGTCTTGCGCCTTACTGAAAAACAAGCAGAAAACCTTATGCGTGCCATAGAATGTCCGCTACTCTTTATTGGTGCGTCAAATAGTTTTAAACAGTTAGATAAAATGTTTCCGCGTCGAGCGCGATGGTTTAAAAATGCCCAATATGAACAATTAGTGGGCGGGCACCATATTCACATGGAAAATACTGGAGATGTAGGGCGGTTAATTTGCCAATTTGTTGAGCAATTGTAAATTGTGCCGTTTATTTTTTTTACACATCCTATACTATTCGCAAGTTATCAGACCAGTTAGATGAGTGCGGTGTCTCGCGAGCTCATTAATAGTATAAGAATAAAGTAGAGGAGGTTTTGGTGGAAAAAACCTGGCTTAAGCATTATGACCCTCGTGTATCCGCAGAAATTGATGCAGATCGCTATGCGTCTGTTGTCGACATTTTCGAGCAGTCGGTAAAAAAGTTTAAAAATAAAGAAGCCTTTATCAATATGGGCCATTCGATTTCTTTTGAAGAGCTCGATAATCTATCTGCACAATTCGCCGCCTACTTGCAAGCAAGTGGTTTAAAGCGCGGTGACGCGGTGGCTATAATGATGCCCAACCTTCTTCAATATCCCGTTGCCATGTTTGGTATTTTGCGTGCGGGAATGGTTGTAGTAAATGTTAACCCACTCTATACCGCTCGTGAGTTAAAACACCAGCTCAACGATGCCAATGCCAAGGCCATTGTGATTGTTGAGAACTTTGCTTGTACCCTTGAAGAAGTAATTGCAGATACGAATTTACAAGAGGTGTTTTTAACTGCGCTGGGCGATATGTTGCCAGCACCTAAGCGTTGGATTGTTAACGCTGTCGTAAAATACGTCAAGAAAATGGTTCCTTCATTTTCACTACCTGAAACTACATCATTTATGTCTGCGGTGAAAAAAGGGCAATCACTGTCTTATACACGTCCGGAGATAAGTAATGATGACCTTGCTTTCCTGCAGTACACAGGTGGAACTACGGGGGTATCTAAGGGGGCAATGCTCACACACCGCAATATGGTTGCGAACCTTGAACAGGTGTCTGGTATTCTAGAAACTGTTATCGAGGAAGGTGAAGATTTTGTGGTAACTGCGCTGCCGCTCTACCATATCTTTGCATTACTTGCGAATTGCTTGATGTTCGTCAAATACGGTTGTCGTAACCTACTTATCACTAATCCACGAGATATGCCGGGGTTCGTTAGTGAGTTAAGCAAATACCCATTCACCATTCTACCGGGTGTAAATACCCTGTTTAATGGTTTATTGAATACGCCCGGGTTTGACGAGCTTGATTTTAGTAAGTTTAAGTTTGGACTTGGTGGCGGCATGGCTGTACAGCGCCCGGTTGCTGAAAAATGGCAAAAAGTCACAGGCACGGTATTACTCGAAGGTTATGGGTTAACTGAATGTTCACCTGTTGTAGCGGTTAACCCGCCACAAATTGAAGCCTATAAAGGCGCAATTGGTATGCCTGTGCCTTCTACTGACATCAAGTTATTAGACGATGATGGCAACCCCGTTGAGAAAGGGGAGCCTGGTGAAATGTGGGTTAAAGGGCCCCAAGTGATGAAGGGGTATTTGAACCGCCCTGAAGCCACAGAGGAAATACTTAAAGACGGTTGGTTAGCTACAGGTGATATCGCCACGGTAGATGATGAAGGTTACTTCTATATTGTTGACCGTAAAAAGGATATGATCCTAGTTTCAGGCTTCAATGTGTTCCCTAACGAAATTGAAGAAGTGGCTGCAATGCACGAGAATATTGTCGAAGCTGCAGCGGTTGGGGTTCCTCATGAAGTAAGTGGTGAAGTAGTTAAGTTATTTGTTGTTCGCAGCAATGATACTTTGACAGCTGAAGACGTAATTGCGCATTGTCGCAATCATTTAACTGGCTACAAAATACCTAAGCAGGTTGTCTTTAAAGATGATCTACCTAAAACCAATGTAGGAAAAATTCTGCGTCGGGAGCTTAGAGACTAATTCACGTGAACTAGTTTTTGAAAGCCGGCACGAGCCGGCTTTTTTATTTACTGTGCAAAAGTATGCAATATCAATTAATAACTACATTTGAAGAACTTGAAACCGTGTGCTCGATGGCACAGCGCCAAGGTGCCGTAGCCCTTGATACTGAGTTTGTGCGAACCCGCACACTCACCCCGCATTTGGGGCTTATTCAACTTTATGACGGTCAACAATTGGTATTGATTGACCCCCTTGCTATAGACAATATGCAGCCTTTCGTTGCACTTCTTGAAAATGAAGCAGTAGTAAAAGTACTGCATTCTTGCTCAGAAGATTTGGAAACCTTCCTTACCGCATTTGATACCGTGCCGAAACCTATTTTTGATACCCAGTTTGCTGCAAGTATCTTGGGCAAAGGCCCTACTTTAGGTTACGCAAAATTGGTAGAAATGTTGTGCGACGTGGTATTGGATAAAGGCGAGTCTCGCACTGACTGGTTAGCACGTCCATTGCGCGAAGCACAATTGAGTTACGCTGCTAATGATGTGTTATATCTTCTACCTTGCTATCACATTTTGGCCGAGGAAATACAAGAAGTTGGCAAGGCGCACTGGGTTTACGAAGAAATGGCACTTCTTGCAGCTAAGAAGCGCGCACAGTTACCCGATGATTTTGCGTATTTAGCCATAAAGAACAATTGGCGATTAAACCAAGAGCAGCTTACCGTGCTACAAGCTTTAGCTGCATGGCGATTGCATACAGCAAGACAAAAGGACATGGCGCTTAATTTTGTCTTTAAAGAAGGGCACTTATTTGAAGCTGCACAGCGTCTGATAGACAGTAAGTCAGGGCTGTCGCGTATTAATGGGGTTAACCATCAGTCCATACGTCGCTACGGTGATACTATTATTGGTCTTATTAGCGAGGCGCGTGAGAAGTTTGCGCAAACACCTGAAAAACTCAGGCTGCCTACTGTGCTTCGTTTAATCGATATTCCCAAATACAAGAAGCATCTAGCAGAACTGAAAACCATTAGCGAGCAAATTGCTGAATCCAACAATGTAAGTAGTGATGTGATTGCGTCTAAAAAGCAACTTAATCAGCTGCTTAAGTGGTATTGGTTTCAAGTTGATGAAACCCGAGTGCAGGGCTTAAAGCCTGATGTATTATCAACCTGGCGCGAGGCATTGTTTATGCCTTATGTCAGTCAATTGCTAGGCGACGCACCTAATTCATAATGTAGCTTGTTTGTGACGGAGCTAGCTAATAATGAAGTTAGTCCAAAATATGAACCACTGACACTAAGAGACGAGATGTAAAATGTTGTGTGCAGTATATAAAACGCATAAAAAAGAAGGTATGTACTTATATGTGCCTAAAAAAGGGCATTTTGATGATGTGCCTGAAGCGCTTATGGCCCGATTTGGCAAGCCTGAGTTGGTCACCATCATTGCGCTTGAAAAACGCGAGCGTTTGGGAGGAGTAGACAAGCAAAAGCTTATAGAAGCACTGAGTACGCAAGGTTTTTATCTTCAAATGCCGCCAAAAGAAGACAACTTGCTTGAACAGCATCGCGAGTCGTTAGGCTTGTCTAAAACACCAGACAAAAAGTTTTAAGTGTAGTTATGTTTTATGTGTTTCAATCTGGTGGTGTGCGTACTAACCATAACCCCCTTGGCCTTTCTTTTGTAAAACAGGCTTTCTTTGCCGTTATCGCCATGTTGTTGGTAGTTAGCCACGTTTCTGCTCAAACTCACGGTGATAGCGAGTTGAGTGAAGCTGGTTTTACTACCTATGTTAATAAGCTGAAGCAGGAAGCGCTCCAAAAAGGGTTTAGTGAAGAGATTGTTAGTGAAGCGTTTGGCGATATTCACTTTCGACCAACGGTAGTCAAGTCAGATAAAAATCAACCTGAGAAAAAAATAATACTAGATGGTTATTTGGCTACGCGGGTTCCTGACTGGAAAGTCAAACAAGCTGTTTCGCTTTATGAAGAAAATAAAGCGCTGCTCGATGACATTGCGTCGAAATATGGCGTACAGGCGCGTTTTATTGTTGCATTGTGGGGAAATGAATCGAACTTCGGTAAGATTCAGGGAAGCTATAGTGTACTGTCAGCGCTTGCATCGCTAGCCTATGAAGGGCGAAGAGAGAAGCTCTTCAAAGATAACTTTTTCGCAGCACTAACCATTTTTAATGAAGGTCATGCTCATGTGAGCCAGTTTAAGGGCTCGTGGGCAGGCGCAATGGGACAGACCCAGTTTATGCCGTTGTCTTTTTTAAATTATGCTGTCGATTATGACGGTGATGGCAAGAAAGATATTTGGAACAACAAAGCAGACGTTTTTGCCTCTATCGCCAATTACCTGTCATCAGAAGGGTGGGACAATAACGGAACGTGGGGAAGGCAAGTGCTACTTACTGAACCTGTAGGCATCTCTGGGTTGGCGAAAGCGAATATGAAGCCCCTGTCATATTGGCAGTCTCAGGGTGTTCGACGTTACAATGGCAATGACTTGCCTAATGTAGACATTGAGGCCTCACTCATAATGCCCGATGGTGAAAAGGGCAGAGTGTATTTGGTCTATAACAACTTTCATACGCTTATGAAATGGAATCGTTCATCGTATTTCGGGGTTTCTGTTGGCTACCTTTCTGAAAGAATTAAACGAGGTTATTAATGACATATCTTCACAAAGATAATCAGGGCTCACCTATTTCACTACCTGTTAATAAGGTTGTTTGTATCGGTCGAAATTATCTTGACCATATTCAGGAGATGAACTCAACGGTGTCAGAGGCCCCGTTATTGTTTATGAAGCCAAAAGCCGCGCTGTGCCATTTGGATGAAGCCATTCAGGTACCGACCGATAAAGGCGAGTGTCATAACGAGCTTGAAGTGTCGATTCTATTAAAGTCACCGCTTAAAAATGCCACAGAAGCAGAGGTATTAAATGCCATTTGGGGCGTAGGTGTTGGGTTAGATCTCACTTTGCGCGACGTACAAGCAGCATTAAAAGCCCAAGGACAACCCTGGGAACGGGCAAAGTCGTTTGACTACAGTGCCCCTGTGTCAGGTTTTGTGCCGTTAGGTGAAATGGAAGATTTAAATGACTTGCACTTCACGTTAACCATAAACGGCGAAGTACGACAACAAGGTCATACGGCAATGATGTTACATAAAATTGTACCGTTACTGGCACACATGTCTGAGGTGTTTACGCTAGACTCAGGTGATGTAATTCTAACCGGTACGCCCAAAGGTGTAGGCCCATTGTTGCCTGGTGATAATGTTGACGTGGAATTTACCGGTTACTTTTCTATTCAGACTAAGGTTGTTGGCGAATGACGCAGGCATTTTGGGAAACAAAATCGTTAGAAGAAATGACTCAACAGGAATGGGAGTCTTTGTGTGATGGTTGTGCCAAGTGCTGTCTACACAAGTTTATCGACGATGAAAGTGTTGAGAACCATGCTCCAACCGACCATATCAATGCCAACGAGCAGATTCACTACACCAATATAGTGTGTAGTTACCTCAATACTAAAAAGTGTGAATGTACGCAATATGCAAGACGTACTGAACTGGTACCAGATTGCGTAAAGCTTACCAAGGACAATCTAAAAGATATCTTTTTTATGCCTACTAGTTGTGCTTACAGACGCCTTCATGAGGGCAGAGGATTACCCTCATGGCATCCTTTACTAAACAAAGGTAAGAAGCACGCCATGCATGCAAGTGGAATGTCGGTGCGTAATAAAACGGTGTTTGAAACCGATGTGGACTTAAATGACTTTGAGGATTATATCGCTATTTGGCCATTGGAAGATTTAGATTAAACTCACTTTGTGGTTGTCCCACAATCGCTTATGCGTAATTATTCGTTGATAATGGCATAGAGCAGAGCATCCCTGCCGAAAATGCGTTTACGACATAGCCCTTCCTTAACTCCACCAATGCGCTGTGCAACACGAATACTCGCCTTGTTATTTGGTTCGATATAACACTCTAGCCGATACAAATTCATCTGAGAGAAGGCGAGTTTTTTTAATGCTTCACATATCGCAGTAGCTAACCCTTTTCCACAGGCCTCAGGACGTAACCAGTAGCCCAAATTTGCAGTAAGGTGAGTATGGTTAATATGATTGATAATACCCATGCCTAAACAGGTTTCGTCGTGCATAAGTAAATAGGTAAGCCCATAACCTGTTTCTCTTGCTTTCTCCATGTTTTCTATACATTGTTTTGACAGCGCAGGTGTGACTGGGCAGGTTGAACTACCAAACCAAGGTTTAACATGATGAATGGCTTGCTGCCCAGCATCACACAGCGCCTCACAATGCTTGTGTGCAATGCGCTGAATAGATACTGGGCCTTGCTCTGTATGAATAGGAGGCAAGCGAGAAGGGAGTATGGATAAATCGATCAAAAGGGTTTCTTATCAAGTAATCGACATGCAAAAACAAATGCAAAAACCGCCGCATATAGAGCAAAGATGATTTGCATCCACTCTGCCATACCCATAGACATAAACTGCCAGCTGTCTTCTAAGCAATCACCGTGGGCTGCAAAAACTGCAGGGATCCACTCATGAAGTTGTAACCAAGAAGGGAAGTTGGGCACAATTTCACAGGTTGCAAAAAACGGGTTTGCCGCGTTCAGTATACCCACATGTTCTTGGGCAATTAAAAAGCCCCAAACGGACGCGACTGCCCAACCGGCAAAGCCTATCATGCGTGTTAAACCATTGTTCTTAATAACAACGATAAGCGCAGACAGCACAATTCCGTACATAGCAGTACGCTGATATATACACATAATGCAGGGCTTTAGACCCATGCCGTATTGAAAATACAATGCAGCAATTTCAAGTGCTAATGAGGTTGCAAAAAGCACAAGCCATGATGACTTGTGCTCTGCCCACTGGCTAATGCCGTGAATAAGTGAACGCATAGATTAATGACCTACCGCTTTCATACCTGCTTCTGCAGCAGAGTGATGTTCGATAAGATGCATGTCGTATAGCACTTGTGTTGCATCAGCTAGTCCTATGTACGTAGCAAGTAGACCTACAATGGTTAACACCATCGTGTAAGGCAATGCCATTAAAACCATACGGCCATAAGATAAACGCAATAACGGAGCAATTGCTGATGTTAGTAGGAATAAGAAAGCTGCTTGGCCATTCGGTGTTGCTACACTGGGAAGGTTAGTCCCTGTGTTGATGGCTACCGCAAGCATGTCATATTGATCACGGGTAATTTGGCCAGCTTGTAGTGCTGATGTAACTTCGGTGATGTATACAGAGCCAACAAATACGTTGTCACTAACCATAGATAGTACACCGTTTGCCAAGTAGAACATAACCATTTGGGTTTCGCCTTCAAACGACAGTACCCAATGAATAACTGGCTGGAACAGGCCTTGGTCAATAATAACGGCGACCACACCAAAGAATACACAAAGCAATGCGGTAAATGGTAAAGCTTCTTCGAAGGCTTTCCCTAATGCGTGCTCTTCGATAACACCACTCATAGACGTAGCAAGCACAATAACTGACAAGCCAATAAGACCAACAGATGCCATATGCGTTGCCAATCCAATAATCAGCCAAATACCAATAAGCGCTTGTACAACGAGTTTAGCTGACTCGCGTTTGCTGCGACCTTTGTCCATGTGTTCGTTGTAGTCGACTAAAATTTGGCGAACAGCAGAAGGCAGCTTTGCCCCGTAAGAAAACCAGCCTGTTTTTTCAAGAAGAACTGTAGTCAACAGACCAAACACAAATACTGGAATAGTAACTGGCGACATGCGAATGAAGAATTCGACGAAGTTCCAGCCTGCTTTGTCAGCGATAATTAGATTCTGAGGCTCACCTACCATGGTCATTACACCGCCTAAGGCTGTACCCACAGATGAATGCATCATAAGGTTGCGTAAAAACGCTCTAAAATCTTCTAGATCGTGGCTACCTAATTCATCATCACTGGTGTGATCGTGATCAGAGTGAAACTCCTTACCAGATGCGACTTTGTGGTAAATGGAATAAAAACCCAAGCCAACACTGATGATAACTGCCACCACGGTAAGCGCGTCCAAAAACGCTGACAAAAACGCTGAAGCGAAAATAAATGACAATGACAGCACCAATTTATTTTGCACTTTAATGACCAGTTTGGTGAACAAATACATCAATAGGTCTTTCATGAAGTAAATACCGGCCACCATAAAAACAAGGAGTAGCAATACTTCTAGATTGACCTCAATCTCATGCATCATGTGCCCTGGTGAGGTCATACCGATAAACATGGCTTCAATGAGCAGTAAACCGCCGGGTTGCAAGGGGTAGCACTTAAGTGCCATGGCTAGGGTGAATATAAATTGAATAACCAGTGTCCAGCCCGCAATGTAAGGGTCCACCATAAATAACAATGGATTTACAATAAGAAAGGCAATAATGGTTTTTTTGTACCAGTCGGGCGCATGTCCCAGGAAGTTCTTATAGATCGCTGCGATCATAGAGGTTTGCATGAGTTCCTGTTCCTTATTACAACAAAGCGCGTTTTTCGCGTCTTTATATTGTCTCGTTCCGGTTATTGCATACATAAACTGCTGGTATGAAGAGATATTTTTCTTCAATTAGCGGTCTTGCTGCTGTCATTATAGTCGGAAATTAAGCGTACATGATATTAACGCCTTGAGAAAGCAATTCACAGACCCCACCATGTGAAACTCACTGAATATTTATCGTTTTCATTATTTATTCGACTAAATTCAGTGAATGATGTGTATTTAATAGCCAGATACTGATTTTGTTAGCTCTGTCGACAAGGTAAATTTTAACAAGATGTTAAAAGCTTTGCTGGACGGGGCATATTTCATTGTGATAATAAAAGAGCATCTGGTACAATCAGTTGTAAAATAACAATAACGTTTAGGCAATTAGTTATGATTTATAAGGCTCAGAGTCCAGCCGGGTTCGCCGAAGAATATATTGTTGAATCAATTTGGAGTGGACGATTCCCGCCAGGTACAATTTTGCCAGCGGAAAGAGAGCTTTCTGAGCTTATTGGTGTGACGCGTACAACGTTGCGTGAAGTACTTCAGCGTTTAGCCCGTGATGGTTGGTTGACAATTCAACATGGTAAACCAACCAAGGTAAATAATTTTTGGGAAACGTGTGGATTAAACATCCTTGAGACGCTGGCACGCCTTGATCAAGAAGGTATACCTGAACTTGTTGATAACCTGCTAGCAGCGCGCACTAATTTAAGCGCGGTGTTTATACGCGGTGCTATTCGTAATAACCCGCAAGAATCGGCTGCTATCATCGCGCGATACAAGAATGTTGAGCAAAGTGGCTTGGCGTTCGCACAGTTCGATTATCAAATGTCACATGACTTAGCATTAGCGTCGAATAACAATGTTTTTGTACTTATGATGAATGGCTTCCGCGGTCTTTATTCGCGCATTGGCGGTTACTTCTTCGACCACGAGCAAGCGAGAGCTGTCGCTAATAAGTATTACGCTGACTTGCTCGATGTTGCCGAGAAAGGGGAATATGATCGCGTACCAGTGGTCGTAAGAAAGTACGGTATTGAAAGTGGTAAAGTGTGGCAAGAAATTCGCCATGACATGCCAAAAGATCTTGTCGATTAATTGAAGCAAATTGGTGTTTAAGCATTCAAAGTAAGATTAAACACCAATTAAACATAGTGTAACTTTTCAAAAGCGTCGGTTTGGCGCTTTTTTCTTTTCCGCTTTTTTCTTTTCTATGACCCGTCTTAAGTTTGTCGCCTGTACTTGCTTAAATGAATGAGCGCGCCAAAGTAATTAGTATGATTTTCCCATGAAAATTAAAACTGCCCTAACACATATCTTGTAACACTTTTTAGCCTTTAAAGGCCCGTTATCAAAGGGTTATTACTAGATCCAATTAATCAAATAGATATACTCAAAGGTTACTTAATGGCGGTGTAACCACGGACGTAACCGTCTTAAAAGGCAAACAGACAACGTGATTTGCTAAATAATAAACAGGCTTAACCGGTCTGAAAACAATAGGAATAACCATGAAATATTTATGGCTAGCATTAGCCGCTGGTGGGCTATTAAGTGGCTGTAGCGGTGAGCAATCCAAAATGGAATCGACAACTTCAGAAGCTCAATCAAGCACGGCTACCGTTATGTTAAACACCAGTATGCCTGCGCCAATTGCCAAAAAAGTACCCTACGAAATGACGGCTCATGGCGTGACACGTACAGACAATTACTATTGGATGCGCGATGACACACGCACAGATGAAGAGATTCTGGCGCATTTAGAAAAAGAAAATGCGTATGTCGAGTCTGTATTAGCGCCACTAAAAGAAACGCGCGAAAAGCTTTACGATGAGTTGGTTTCTCGTGTTGAGAAAGATGATTCTACCGTGCCTGTGTTATCCAATGGTTATTGGTATTACACCAGTTATTCCGGCGAGAATGAATACCCTATTTATCTGCGCAAACCGCAGCAAGATGCTGAACCTGAAGTGTTACTGGATGCCAATTTAATGGCCGAAGGTCATGATTACTTCAGTATTGGCGATTATCAAGTAAGCGAGAATAATACGCTGATGGCGTACTCTCAGGATACGTTAAGCCGTCGTATTTATACTGTTTTTGTAAAAAACCTGGAAACTGGTGAAGTGCTAAGTGATGTATTAGAAGGTACATCAGGTCAAGTGGAGTGGGCAAACGACAACACACATCTTTTCTATGTAAAAAAAGACCCCCAAACCTTGTTGGGGTATCAAGTTTACCGTCACAAACTCGGAACGCCGCAAGCGGAAGATACATTAATTTACGAAGAAACTGACCCGACGTTTTACACCTTTATTTCTAAAAGCAAAGATGGCGATGTTATATATGTCCACCATGACAATACCGACAAAACAGGCGTAACACTCATTGATGCCAACGCACCTTTGACAGCGCCTAAGGTGTTTTTGCCTTTGAAGAGCGGGCAGGAATACAGTGTCGCTAAGTTAGGTGATACGTATTACGTTTTAACAAACATAGATGCGACAAACTTTAAGGTAATGAAAGCGCCTGTGAGCAATACGTCTGATGTATCAACATGGCAAGAGGTCGTTGGCCATCGTCCAGGCGTGTTTATTCAAGATATGGAGGTTATGAAAAACCACCTTGTTTTGAAAGAAAAAGAAAATGGTATGACGCGCTTAGTGGTGCACAACCTCTCTTCAGGTGAACAACATGTAATACCTACGCAAGATCCAGTATATGGGGCTTACTTTACTGGAAACACTCAAGTGGATACTGAAACCATTAGAATTTACTACAGTTCACTCACCACGCCAGCGTCCATCCTCGATATTAATGTTAATACTTTTGATACAGAAGTGATGAAGCAAACTAAGGTGTCTGATTCATTTGATTCTTCTTTATATGGCTCTGAACGAGTAATGATTGAAGCACGAGATGGTACCTCGGTTCCTGTTTCAGTGGTTTATCGCAAAAACATGTTCAAGAAGGACGGAACCAACCCACTTTATCAATATGCCTATGGCTCTTATGGGGCGACTATCGAGCCTACGTTTAGAAGCAGTTGGGTGTCGTTACTCGACAGAGGCTTTGTGGTGGCGGTTGCGCATATTCGCGGTGGACAAATGCTTGGTCGTGAGTGGTATGAAGATGGCAAAATGGGCAATAAGATAAATACCTTTACCGATTATATTGACGTGTCTAAGGGGTTGGTTGCCAAAGGTTATGCCGATGAGTCTCGCTTGTTTGCTATGGGGGGCAGTGCAGGTGGTTTGTTGATGGGGGCAATAGTGAATATGGAGCCCGCGCTTTACAAGGGCGTTAGCGCTCATGTTCCATTTGTTGACGTAGTTACCACAATGAGCGATGCCTCTATTCCACTTACCACAGGTGAATACACAGAGTGGGGAAATCCTGCCAACAAAGGAGAGTTTGAGTACATGTTGTCGTATTCACCTTATGATCAGGTGGAAGCGAAAGCTTATCCACATATGTTGGTAACAACGGGGCTTCATGACTCACAAGTACAGTATTTTGAACCTATGAAGTGGGTAGCAAAACTGAGAGAGCTAAAGACGGATAATAATCTGCTGCTCTTTAAAACGGATATGGAAGCTGGCCATGGCGGCGCTTCAGGACGGTTTAAACGTTTTGAATCTACTGCGCTAGAGTACGCCTTTGTATTGCATCTAGCAGGTGTGCCTTTGTAACGAACAAAGCAAATGTTCTACATGGAAGCCCGGAAAAGAAAAACTTTTTCGGGCTTTTTTAATTTTATTTGATTTTTAGTATGCGGTTTCTAATTGTTAAGCGTACCTTTAACTCATAGTGTGAATATACACTTTTATTTAGCATTCATAGGAGCTAGAAAATGACTACTACAGACACAATTAAAGGTAAAATCAACGAAGCTGAAGAAATGGCTCGTAAAATTTGGTTAGCAGGTCTTGGCGCTTATGGAAAAAGCGTAGAAGAAGCGCAGGGTCGTTACGAAAAGCTTAGTGAAGAAGCGAGCAAAATGTTCGAAGACTTAGTAAGCAAAGGTGAAACACTTGAAGATGACGCGCGTAGCAAATTCAAATCAACGACAAGTGATGTTGAAAACCGCGTAGCTGATGTACGTAAAAAGCTAGGTTTAGACTCTGAACCAGCCGATCAGCGCATTGAAGAGCTTTCTGCAAAAATTGATGCGCTTACTGAAGCAGTAGCAAAACTTGCTGCAAACAAGTAATTATTTTTTGCTGCTAAGCGAAGTTAATTACTAAGCAATATTCACGTTTAATTGGGTGAATATTGTAGGCGTCAAACGCAGCTTTGGGGTATTCACGCTGCGTTTAACGTCGCCCTTCCTAATCTCCATTAACGGAGGCGTTATGACTGATAAAAGCACCGCACAACAAACGGATGTCAGTACTGACTCTGTGACTCAAGAACTTATTTCTTCAACTAACACAAATACAAATATTGCTGCGCTCAAAGCGTCGCCAGTATTTGGATGGCTATTTGCAGGTACTGACTTGTTGTCTTCAGCTTTAGATCAAGCTGCCGGCTTGGTTAGTCAGAAACTTGATGAAACCCACGAAGCTATCCAATCGATGCAAAACAAGGGGTTGGAAGTTGAAAGCGAATTAAAGCGCGTACTGAATCCTTTTGCTTGGATGGACTCGGCACAACAGGTGGTTACTTCAAATCCATTGTTATCACTGCTGCCCGGCGCGCAAAAGCGTCAGAAAAAGGCGCAGCAAATTGAACTTCTCAATGCAAAGGTTGAGCTATTAGTTGAGCAAGTGGCTTTGTTAGCTGCCAAAGAGGCTGCTGCAAAGGCAAAAAAAGCGCCGACTGCAAAAGCTGAAGCAAAAGAAACCGCGGCGACTACTGCTCCGAAAACAACTGCACCGAAAACGGCATCAAGGTCCACGTCAACGAAGCGTTCTACAACGAAAACAGCGGCTTCTAAATCGACTGCCACAAAACCTACAGCTTCAAATGCTGCTACGGCTAAATCAAGTAGTGCTAAGGCAACGACGACCCGTAAAAGAGCCACAACGGCGTCGAGAAAAACCACAACTGCGACGAAAGCTTCTTCTGCGAAAGGTGACAGTACGGCTCAAGCTGTGCAAAGCACAGAAAATAAAAGCTCTGAGTAGAAAACGTTTAGAGACGAAAAATGCCAAGTACCTAGAGGCTGTTAAATCTTGACATACAGCCTCTAAATACTCAAAAAGGTCGATGTTCTATAGATAAGTTGCTTAGGCTAGCAACTACATAGTACTTTTTTATGGTTGTTCAGTTTTAGTTCTAGCTTGTAGCAACTACTTGATTTTTGCCCACAAGTTTTGGTGTTTCTTAAAACCAAAGAAATCGTAAGGTTCCCAGTAGCTTGGGATTAAGTCATCAATAGAATCTGCACTGAAATTACTGGATAGCTGGCTCATAATTTCTGTGAGACGCTCTCTACCAATTCGCATTAACTTCTTTCTATTCGCTGGGAAATACAAGTTTCGGTTTTTAGGTATAGTTTCTTGAATGCCGCTTGAAATATAATTCTGATTTCGAGTTACGACCTTACAATAGGGTTCTGCAGGATTTCTCGGGTTCAAGCCAATAACAATGGCGCATTCAAACTGGTCTTTCTCTTGGTTGTGTTCATTCGTGGGTATAAAGGTGATACCAAATCCTTGAGGAAAATAACCTACAATTTCCATGAAATCTTGTGCCAACTGCTTGTTAAGTGCACCTTTTTTCGAGAGTTGTTCAATAAGCATATACCCTTTAGGCAGGCTTAATCGACTGTAATCGTACTTGGTCGACAATACAAAAGATGCGTAGATTTGGGGAATCTTAATGACTTCACCAAGTCCTGTTTTCGAGATAAAGGCATCTTTTACTAGTTGAAGTAAAAAGTGGTGTGCATCATATTGAATCTTATCGAACTCATCACGCTCGCTACGGTCATTCCCCACATATTTGGGCGTACCTAACCCATCTGATAAGTACTTCATCGTGTAATGGTAATTCAGTTTTAACAGTTCTTTACGGTGAGGCTCAGCGAGTAAGCGAAACTCATCTAGGTCGCCGTTTTCCCCTTTCAAAATAGTGATGGCTTGGGGGCACTGTAAACCGACGTCTTGCAGCATGGCAGCGGTTATAATAGGAATGGCAAGTTCTGACTTCCATTTCTCACGCCACATGGTATCGCCGTCGAAGCGAAATGCAGCTTTGCGATATTTTGATAAATACTTATGTGAAATTGTATCGTGAGTGAGTAGCTTGTCCACTAAGCGCAAAGTTAATACTGCTTTGTAGAGTGGTTTGTAGCGTTGGTGAATACGAGCAAAACCTCGACCAGATGACCCCGGTGTTAATAGCATCAAGGTTCCTAGAAACTTGCTGCTTAAATGCTGCGTTTCGTCCCAACTTTCACCTTCACTCAGTTCAATAATCTTCTCACAGACTGCGTGTAAGCGTTGGATGCGAGCGAGCCGCTCATCTTCGAGCTTCTGTGTATTTTTCTTCAACTTGTCGGTAAGTTCTTCGACAATATGAGCGTCACCTTTTTTCCTTTTAATATTTGTTACTCTTTCTATATTCGCTTTTATTTTCTCAATATGCGCTTCAAGAGTAGGGGTTAACGAAAAGTAATGACGTGCATCTTCGAATACTGAACCAAAGCCCGATTCATATGGATAAACCATATTGATCAGCTGTTTTACATGTTGTGTGTAAATGTTATCAGGGCTGTGACTTTTGACGCTCACCGGAGTCCTTTAATATACAATTGCAAACGGCACTAATTACATAAGAGCCGTTCGAGCCGGTCTTTATGCTATGGGTTACCTTACAAGGTGACCAAGCTCTACCGCTTCACGTTTTTTCAATTGGGCTAAATGATACCTCAATTTTTCACTAATTTTGGTATTTCTTTTAATAACGTGCAATTGTGGCCACGAAGCCCGTTCGCCACTTGTGATGAGCTGGTTAATACTGTCTAACGTAGGGTTCGATAATACTTGTGACAGATTTCTAATTTGGCGCTTTGGAAGGATATTTATATTACCCACATACTGTTGATCAATAATCGAACGCACTTTGTGAATGGCGAGTTTAGCACTCTTATTTGCCATTAAACGTTCGATGATATCAATGGCAAATATGCTGTTTGACTTGGCGAGCTGCCCTATGTGACGAGCCGACATGTCCCAAATGGAATTGGGATCAATTCTATTCGATGAAATAAAGGGAACCGCGAGAGGGTTGGTTTGACTCACAATGCTGTGGTTTACGCCATAGAGCCTTGCCAATCGCTCAAAGGGAAGGTCTGCCATTAGTGAACCATCGGCAAAGCGCCTATTGGGGATATAGGGCACAATATCGCCACTGAGTGTTTTTGCTTTCAGCTGAACAGGACTGAAAATAATTGGCACCGCACAGGACGCACGCACTGCTTGAGTGATAATTGCGTTAGGTGATGTTTTGGCATTGAGTAAGCGAGAGTGCTGGTGTAAATCTGCCGGTGAAACGGTTACGGTTATGTGTCGCCCTGTCTTTTTGAACGCTTCTTCAAACGTGGTTAAGTCGAACAACTCAATAAGTGCGTTTTCTAAAACTGAACTATCGAATAAGCTTTTCTTGCCAAGGCCAGCGAAACTGCGCCAATGTTTGAAAGTTTCGTAAATAAATTCAGCGCTTAATGATTCTAATAGCTCATCGTGATTACGGGTACCCAGCATGGCCGCGATAATTGAACCCGCGCTGGCACCGGAAACCACAGTTGGCAGTAAGTTTTTCTCATTAAGAGACTTGACCACACCTGCATGAAAAAAGCCTAAACCGGCACCACCTGAAAGCATCAAGCAGCTTCGCCCAAAGGCGTGGGCAGTTTCTTCAAAAAACGACAGCTTTTCGTAGAAATCCACATTGTTTTCGTCTGCAGTATAAATTTGCTCTAATGCTAATGTAACTTCATCAATAAACTGCTCTATAAGATATTTAGTACCAATTTTACATTCGTGATGTAATACAGGGTTGGCTATGTTACCTAAATTGCCATGCAATCCTTCATGCAGTATAGACATCAGCGCATGTAAATCACCTTTTCCTCGAGCAATCTGTAAACGTTGTACGCGCTTGCGAATAAGTTTGTGGTCGTAATCTTCAGACTCATCCTTGGCTTTCCACTCGTCTGCGCCCGACAGTGCATCGTGCGCCAAGCAAGCAGCTTCGTATTCATCATAGCTACACGCATGCTCTATTTCTTGTTCTAATTTTTTTAAACGAAAATCGAATACTGCCATGGCAACTACCTATTCAGTTTGAAAGACACACGTGCTTTGACACGCTTAAAACTTTGCGTGTCTAGTGCGAGTGTAATGTGAAAATTTAGAATGCACTACCTAATGTGTTTCACTACACATTGGTTTGACCTATTATTTGTGTTTTAGTGCCTGATGTAGTTATTTTCAATTAACAATTCGCACTAAATTCACTTTTTACGTTGACCAATTCCTACGCACTCAGTAGCCTGAGCAAGAGAATAATAAAATCGGACCACTTACTCGTTGTATGGAATGGAATGTTGAAACGCTAAGCCTATTGTCAATTCCCCTAATAAGCGCCATTGTCGGGTGGTTGACCAACTACTTAGCGGTAAAGATGATGTTTTACCCAATTGAGTTTATTGGTATCAAGCCCATTTTCGGTTGGCAAGGGTTGATACCGGCAAAGCGCCGCCAAATGGCTGAAATTGAAGTAGAACTTGTTTTAGGCAAACTTCTTAGTGTGGAAGAGTTGGCCCAGCGGCTCGATCCTGACGAATTGACTAAAGCCATCGAACGCAGGTTAAGCCAAGTTATTCGAAAAGTGGTGAACGATGTCATGGCTGAATCTGCGCCTCAGTTATGGGCTGCATTGCCGGTGCAAGGAAAAAATCTCGTTTATCAACGTATCGAGAACGACATTCCCAATGTGGTTCACAAAATGGTTGATGACTTTCAGCACAATGTGTCAGAAATTCTCGACATTAAAGAGTTGGTCGTAGAGCAGCTGGTTAATTCACCAGAACTTATCAATGAGATATTTTTGACCGCAGGCAGCAAAGAGTTCCCGTTTATTGTGCGTTCGGGCTTTTACTTTGGTTTCTTGTTTGGCTTGCCTACCATGCTATTGTGGTATTTCTATCAAGCATGGTGGATTTTACCATTAGGCGGTTTATTGGTGGGATATGCCACGAACTGGATTGCCATTAAAATTATTTTTGAACCTAAGCGCCCCCGCAAACTTGGCCCTATCACGGTTCAGGGCATGTTTTTAAAACGGCAAAAGGAAGTGTCGGAAGTGTATTCTTCAATAATCGAAGAAAAGCTTATTACCCCGCAAAATATTACCAATATCATCTTACATGGTTCAGGGTCGGCACAATTACTTGAGCTTATTGAACTGCACGTTAATGACGCAATAGAACGGTATGTGGCAATTGCGCAGCCGTATTTTGCGTTAGGTGTTGGCTCACAAAATTATCACAAGATGAAAGCCTTGGCCGTTCAGCAAATATTCGACAACTCTGACAAATACTTACTTTATGCCTATGATTATGCAAATGGTGCTCTTCATATTGGTGAAGACTTGAGCACGCGTATGCAGGCACTTTCTGCAGAAGAGTTTGAAGGAGTATTGCGCCCAGCGTATCAGCAAGATGAATGGAAGCTTATTGTAACTGGCGCTATATTAGGCATGATGGCAGGTTTCGCTCAGCTTTATTTGGTGTTTGTTTAACGGGTAATTTTAAAGGTGTGTTGATTAATGAAAACCGCGCAGCGGATCCTACTTACTGCATTAACCCTGTTCAATGAACACGGAGAGAATTCGGTAACCAGTGTAGATATTGCCATTGAATTGGATATTAGCCCTGGTAACTTGTATTACCATTTTAAAGGCAAGGAGAGCCTAGTGGTTGCATTAATGAAAATGCATGAGCAACAAATGCAAAAAGTACTGCGTCGGGACAAATTAGATTCGTTGCACCCAGAGGACATTATTTACTATCTGTATTTATTGATAGACAGTATTCATTTATTTCAATTCTTTTATCGCAGTCCTGCCGATCTCGCCGAAAAGTATCCCGCTATTTCTCGTCCTCGAAAAAATATTCTTTCAAGTTTGCAGCAGCAAGTGAGCTACCTTTTTGACTCTCTGGCAAAGCGTGAGGTGCTTGTGGCTAATCAGGCTGATCGCGCTCTACTGGTAGATATTATTTCATTAATTATTACCCAGTCTTGCCAATTCGATGAATTGAACAGTCACTTAAATGACGAACAGCAACGATACCATGCGTTGTCATTAATGATGGTCACTATTTTGCCGCGTTTAGCGTTGAATGAAGAAGAACGTAAGCTCATATCGCAATTGCTTAACGCACGAGAGTTTGCGAAAGGTTTTACAACCCAGTCACCACTCGACTTTGCTTAAAGGAATAATAATGGCAAAAACGCTAAGTTTCTTAGATAAGTCTTTTTGGATAACCGAATCTGACGAAAACCCCAAACATGTAGCATGTTTACAAATACTTGCCATGCCTAAAGGTGCAAAGAGTACGGAATATGTGCCGAATCTTTTTCAAGAGATACGAAGCTTCGCGCGCGCAACGTCCCCGTTTAATTGCGCGGTTAAAACCGTTTTAGGCTACCCCGTAGGCTTCTCACCGGTGAAAAAGCTCAACATGGACTATCATGTTCAAATTCATCGCGTGGCTGATGTGACCAATCGAGAGGCTTTGGATGGATTTGTTGCAAGGTTACATGCATCAAGACTCGACCCAGATAAACCCCTTTGGCAGTATCACTTTATATTCGATGAAAATAGCGACACATTTGCCATATATGCCAGAGTGCATCACATGTACGGCGATGGTGCAACGTTAGTGCGTTGGTTTCAATCGGGGTATGTTTCTCACTCACATGATACACATTTCACCC
The DNA here is from genome assembly GCF_006538325.1 of Alteromonas sp. KUL42. Taxonomy (GTDB): domain Bacteria; phylum Pseudomonadota; class Gammaproteobacteria; order Enterobacterales; family Alteromonadaceae; genus Alteromonas. The sequence continues at coordinate 417,613 of NZ_BJKK01000003.1, read as the reverse complement.
CAGTTTGGGCCGTTAAGCGTTTGCGTCACAGAAGACGTGATCCAGTGAGTTTTTACAAGCGTTTGGAAAACGTGGGCTATGGCTTAAAAACCGTATTCGATTTGTTTGTCATTTTTCTGCGTATTTTCATGAAAATAATACGCATCAATTCTCATTATATGCCGGTGCCTTTTACTGGAACGAAAACCGTACTTACTGGGCAAGTTAAAGCGGGAAGAGCGGTCGCTACGATGGACTTGGATTTTACTCGGGTGAAGGCGCTGGCAAGGCGCACTCGCTCTACGGCAAATGAAGTGTTGTTATGTGCGTTCGATATTGGTGTTCACAAGCTTTTGCAAGACCATGGTCAGGTGTTCAAGAAAGCCTTGTTCACTAACATGCCGATAAACTTGCGTAAGCCTGGTGAGAAAACCACGGGTAATAAAATTGCAATTGTGCCGGTGCAACTTGCTCATGGCGAGACCGACCCTTACCTACGATTGCGTCAAATAGTAGTGAATCACCGTATTGTAAAGCATGCTGCACAGCATGCACGTCCAGCCGCGTTTAGCGGATATACCATTGCCATTCAGTCGTTGGCATTAGTGTTTGAATGGTTGAAACTATCTAGTGTGGTTAAGCCCATCGCTAACATTCTTATCTCAAATGTACCTGGCCCGAAAGACCGTCGTTATTTAAAAGACGCCGAACTTATTGGGTGCTATCCCATATCAACCATGACTCCGGGTGGGGGCGTGAATATTACACTGATGACCTACGCTGGTGTAGCAAATGTTGGGCTGGTGTGCTGCAACAAAAATATAGAGTCTCTACAACCATTGGCGCGGTATGTCAGCGAGGCGTTTGATATGTTGGAAGCCAGTGTGGATGATCCGCGCTTAAACATTGAAGACATTGGAGAGCAAGTGGATGTCGTTCCTGTGTCCATTGTGAGCGATCATTAAAACACGTTAATAAAGGCTAAAAAGTGCTAAATGACGCAGAGCGACAGTAGGGTGGAAGCGAGCTCGATAATTTACGGCGTTATACTAAGTAAAAGCGCAACACATTGTCTTCCACTCTTACGCTTTTTCCCAATCGCGAAAAGAGAAGTTCTCGCCAATGCTCGTGACGCATGGTGTGGCTCAAGTCTTGTTGTGTGAGGTGTGTTTTAATGGCGAGGTCGATTTTGGGCTTGTGGTAGTCGAGCACCGCTTGTTTTGAACCCGACAGATAAACTTGCAAATAGTTTGAAGCAACATCTGATGTGCCCGCGGTAAATAATGATAACGCCGACTTTAGCGGCGCACCAAACAGCGTATTTACGTGTTTTGGGAATAATTTTGTCAGTAAAAACTGCGTATCTCTTAATAGGGCATAGTCATCGTTAACCAGTGTGATTGCATCGGTTGAAAGTTTGGTTAGGTATAACGTTTTGGCAGATACGTCGTAATGAGGCTGTGCACTTAACGCAATAACTACGTGAGCGCGATAGACGGTGGTTTTTGCTATTTCTACTTTCAATGACGCTAAACATTGAATACCTATGCGATTATTCTCATTATCGAACGTAATATTGCCTTCCAGCACATTAACCGTGCCCGTACCAATGGGTATATCTAGAGAAAACACATAAGGAAACACATCACTCAGTAGTGCTTGTAATTCTGCTTTGGTGAAGTCGTCATGAGTTAACCGGCCGAGCTTGACCATCCATTGCGCGATGAATAGTTTAATGCGGTTGTTTAGGGTTAACGAGCTAGTAGTCATACAAGGCAATTGTTAAGTGTAAATAAAGCAGAGTTAAGCAAAAGCGGGAACTGAACATTAATTCCTGTAGCTTGAGTTCTGTACCTCGAGTCCTGTAGCTTGATTTCTCTATCATAATTCGACGATCAGTTTACACATTAAGCACAATGATTAGGTTACTAAGACTATTGAGTTTTTTAAAACTTACAATATAAATCTTTTCTCTGGGTTTATTTATTTGGTAATCTGGTCCTACCACAACGTTTTGTTAACATTACGACCTAATGTGTTATCCATTTTCAACTGTGCTAAGGAGCCAGCAAAATGAGTGAAGTACTAAGTAAATACGATTACATTATCGTAGGTGGCGGCTCTGCCGGCGCAGTACTTGCCACGCGTTTATCAGAAAACCCTGCGCTTGATATTTTGTTACTTGAAGCCGGTTCAAAAGATACCAACCCACTTATTCATATTCCCTTTGGGTTGTCGCTGTTAAGCCGTTTCGAAGGTATCGGCTGGGGTTATCACACTGCACCACAGAAAGAAATGTACGACCGCGAATTGTTTTGGCCACGTGGTAAAACCCTTGGTGGAAGCAGCTCAGTTAACGCCATGTGTTACATTCGAGGTCAGCAAGAAGATTATGATCGCTGGGCAAATGAAGAAGGGGCGACAGGATGGTCTTTTGAAGATGTATTGCCTTACTTCAAACGGTCTGAGAATTTTGAAGGTGGTGCAGATGAATACCACGGCACTGGCGGTCCACTAAACGTCAGCAAACTGCGCCATACCAGTGTGTTGTCAGATGCCTTTGTAAATGCGGCATCGTACGCAGGGTATCGACAGCTTGACGACTTCAACCGAGACGATAGAGAGGGCTTGGGTTATTACCATGTAACGCAAGTGAATGGTCAGCGTTGTTCAACAGCAAAAGGGTATTTAACTCAAGCTAAACATCGCAACAACTTAACGGTCTTAACAAAAGTAGCTGCTGAAAAGGTCATACTTAAAGAGGGTCGCGCGGTAGGCGTACAAGTGCGAGAGAAAGGCGCGGTGAATCGTTATTTTGCGAAAAGCGAAGTCATTTTGTGCGGCGGCGCAATTAACTCACCACAATTACTCATGTTGTCGGGTATTGGCCCACGTGCCGAACTTGAAGAAAAGGGGATTTTTGTTCAACAAGATTTACCCGGCGTAGGGCAGAACTTGCAAGACCATCTCGACGCTATTGTTCAGTATACCTGTAAAGCACGAGAAGGTTATGCCGTGGCCCTAGGTGCACTGCCTTCCTATGTTAAAGCAACTGCGGATTATGCATTTAAGCGCGACGGTATCTTCTCTTCCAACATCGCTGAAGCGGGTGGGTTTGTGAGTTCAAGTCTTGCTAAACAAGGTCCTGATATACAGTTCCACTTCTTACCTGCTATTTTGAACGATCATGGAAGACAGTTGGCATTTGGATATGGCTACGGCTTGCATGTTTGCTGTTTGTATCCGAAAAGTCGCGGCAGTATTACTTTGCAAAGTAATCACCCTGGTGACCAAGCGCTTATAGAACCCAACTATTTGTCAGCTCCTGAAGATCAAAAAGTGATGATTGAAGGGGTGCGCATTGCTCGTAAGATATTAGCCGCGCCTGATTTTGAGAAATTTAATGGGAAAGAGCTTTACCCAGGTGATGAAGCCGAAACTGATGAAGATATCTTAGACTTCTTGCGAGAAAGGGCTGAAACCATTTATCACCCTATTGGCACCTGTAAAATGGGCAGTGACGATGATCCAATGGCAGTGGTAGACAATCAGTTGAATGTTCGTGGTATAAAAGGCTTGAGGGTAGTTGATGCGTCAGTAATGCCAAGCTTAATTGGCGGTAATACAAACGCGCCTACCATAATGATTGCAGAGCGTGCAGCAGAATTCATAAAAGCGGCACACGAAGGGCAACCTGTTTCCATCGCGTCGGCAAGTTAAGCCTTTGCTGTTCGCATAAATAAATCGGCGGCGCAGTCACACATTTCATCGATGTGACTGCTGTCGGCGTAAATCCCATCAATCAGTAATCGAGCAATACCGTGTAATGTCCCCCATGTAACTTGCGCCAAGCGCAGTGCATCTTGATTGTCGGGCAGTAGGCCTTTTGATTGCCAGTATCGCGTCATAGTGACCTGAAACTGAAAACAGGGAAATGCCACATCTTTCAAATCATCCGTCGCTGCATTGTTTTGCCAAAGCGTACGTCCAAACATGAGTTCATACATCTCTGGATTAGTTGCCGCGTATCCTATGTACTCATGCACGAATTCGCGAAAACGGTTCTCGGCGCTGATATGGTCTTGGTCGAAAATACGTTTAGCGGTGGAATGCCAATCACTAAACCCTTTTGCTGCAATGGCACTTAATAATGCACTTTTGTCTTTGAAGTGGTGATAGGGTGCAGTACGTGATACGCCAGCATCTTCAGCTAACTTTCTCAGTGATAAACTGTCTACACCATGTTCTGCTAATCGTTTAGCTGCGGCGTCTAAAAGTGCGCTTCTCAGATCACCATGGTGATAGCTTTGCACTGCATTGGTCATACTTGTGGTACTCATTCTCTAAAATACATCGTAGAAAACACATCAATAGCGTTTGCTCGGAGCACGCTTTCGTTTTCGATAGATTACTTTTTATCTTGACAGTGTCAACATAGCCTTTTATCTTGACGGTGTCTAGTTTGCAAAAATGTTAATAGGAAAACATCATGGAGACAGCGCAAACCATGCAGTACTCTACATTAGAAGTAACTCAAGAAGGGCATATAGCCCACATCGTACTTAATCGCCCCGATGCAATGAACAGCATGAACCCTGATTTTTGGGCGGAACTTCCCGCAGCAATAAGAGCCATCGATGATGCTGGTGAAGCGCGTGTTGTTGTTATTTCATCCACCGGTAAGCATTTTTCAGCTGGCATGGATTTATCGGTCTTTTTAAATATGAAGGAAGACTTTAAAGGCGATCCATCACGTCGAGCTGAACGCATGCGTCGTATGGTTATGCTGCTGCAAGATAGTTTTACCGCGATTGAGCAGGCACGTATGCCGGTTATTGGTGCTGTTCAAGGTGGAGCAATCGGTGGTGCGGTTGATTTATTAAGTGCGTGTGACATGCGCTATTGCACCAAAGACGCTTTTTTCACCATTAAAGAAACTCAACTAGGCATGACCGCCGATGTGGGCACGCTCCAGCGTTTGCCGAAGCTCATTCCTATTGGTGTGGTTAAAGAATTGGCTTATACAGGGCGTAACTTTGACGCTGAAGAAGCGCGCCAGTTGGGCTTTGTAAATCAGGTTTTTGATGATCACTGCGCCATGATGGATGCAGTAATGCGTCTTGCTCAGCAAATCGCTGCAAACTCGCCACTCGCGGTATCAGGTACAAAGACTATGATTAACTATGCGGTGGAGCACACAGTAGCAGAAAGTTTGACCTATATGGCAACGTGGCAAGCCGGTATGTTCCAAATGGAAGACGTATTTAAAGCCATGGAATCACAAAAACAAAACATTACCCGATTTTCCGCCGCTACACGGCGCCGTTAAAAAAACTGAAGTCATAGCATTTTAATAGGTAAACAGGCCCTATTGCTTTAACCATTTTATTTCAGGACTAAAATTCAGGACTTATCATGAACCAGACCGTTACTGATCATCCCGTATATCCACATTTATTTCGCCCCCTCGACTTGGGGTTTACTCAGCTTAAAAACCGCGTCTTGATGGGCTCAATGCACACAGGGCTGGAAGAGTTGCCAGATGGACATAAACGCATGGCTGCGTTTTACGGCGAGCGTGCCCGTGGTGGCGTTGGTCTAATTGTTACCGGTGGTATTGGACCCAATGAGGAAGGTGCTACACATCCATCAACGTTTCGACTTGATACTGACGAAGCGGTTAATAATCACAAAGAAGTTACCGATGCGGTGCACATTGCTGGCGGCAAAATTTGTATGCAAATTCTGCACACAGGCCGCTATGCATATAGCCCCAAACTTGTGGCACCGTCTGCGGTACAAGCACCAATTAACCCGTTTAAGCCTAAAGCACTTGAAGCAGAAGAAATTGAAAAGCAAATCAGAGATTTCATTACTGCCTCTACACAAGCTCAGCGCGCAGGCTATGACGGTGTTGAAATTATGGGTTCTGAGGGGTATTTCCTGAATCAATTTATTGCTAAACGCACAAACCATCGCGACGACGAGTGGGGCGGTGATTATGAAAATCGCATTCGCTTGCCCATAGAAGTGGTTCGTCGCGTGCGCGAAGCAGTGGGTAAGAACTTTATCATTATTTATCGCTTGTCTATGTTGGACTTAGTAGAAGGTGGTTCAACCTATGATGAAGTGGTGCAGCTGGGCAAAGAAATCGAAAAAGCCGGTGCAACAATAATCAACACCGGTATCGGCTGGCACGAAGCGCGTATTCCGACTATCGCAACAAAAGTGCCTCGCGCTGCATTTACTTGGGTGACGGCGAAGTTCCGCGAAGCCTTATCTATTCCGGTTATTACATCAAACCGTATTAACACGCCGGAAGTGGCTGAGGAAGTTTTAGCAAGAGGCGATGCTGATATGGTGTCTATGGCCCGCCCTTTCTTGGCCGACCCTGATTTTGTGCGCAAAGCGCAGCAAAACAAAGCCGATGAAATCAATACTTGTATTGGCTGTAACCAAGCTTGTCTTGACCATGTATTTAACGGCAAAATGACCAGTTGTTTGGTTAACCCGCGAGCGTGTCACGAACTCGAGATAAACGTGAAACCCGCTGAGGTGAAAAAGCGCATAGCAGTAGTTGGTGCGGGCCCGGCAGGTCTGGCAGCGGCTGTTACTTCTGCACAGCGCGGTCATGATGTTGTTGTGTATGATGGTGCCAGTGAAATTGGCGGGCAATTTAATATTGCTAAACAAGTGCCTGGTAAAGAAGAGTTCTACGAGACGCTGCGTTACTTTAAGCGCCAAATCGAGCTTCATAAAAATATTACGCTTAAGCTAAACACTTTCGTGGATGCCGCAGCGTTAAATGATGAAGGCTTCGATGAGGTTATGGTCGCAACAGGTATTAAACCAAGAACGCCGGCGATTGAAGGCATTGAACACGAGAAAGTGCTTACATATCTTGACGTGTTAAAAGAGAAAAAGCCGGTTGGTAATAAAGTCGCTATTATTGGGGCCGGTGGTATTGGCTTCGACACTGCTGAATATTTGTCTCACGGTAGTGCGACACCAAGCCAAGATATTCCTGCTTTTATGAAAGAGTGGGGTATTGATATGACTTTCTCAGCAAGAGCGGGCATTGAAGGTGTTCAACCTCAGCCAGAGCCTTCACCACGTGAGATTTTCCTATTGCAGCGCAAATCATCAAAAGTAGGTGCTGGTTTAGGTAAAACCACAGGTTGGGCACATCGAGCAGGCTTGTTGGCTAAAGGGGTAACTATGATCCCTGGCGTTAGCTACGACAAGATTGACGATGAAGGTTTGCACATAACGGTAGATGGCAACAGCCAAGTGTTACCAGTACACAATATCATTATCTGTGCAGGCCAAGAGCCAATGCGAGATATTGTTGAAGGTCTGAACATGCCCTACCACCTTATCGGTGGTGCCGATGAGGCGTTAGAGCTTGATGCTAAACGCGCTATCGACCAAGGTACGCGAGTGTGTGCGGCGGTTTAAAATAGCGTTAGTGGTTAATGCGTCTATACGCTGAAACATAAACTATAAAAGGAGCGATTATCGCTCCTTTTTTATTTTTAGAGCGAAAATCAACAGGCTTTAGGGCCTTTCTCTTAACACTAATATGCTTTCTTGGGGCAGTATCGAAAAATCAAAAGGCTCAAGTACATTCATCCCTAACAACCCATCGGTATATGGCAGCGCCCCTTCAGGTAAAACAATAGCTGACAAGTCGGTAAAGGTATAACCGGCAAAATAGAATGCAGGGATTTGTATTAACGGTGCTTCAATACTTCCCGATGCAGTATTCACAGTAAAATTACCGGTGAACTTTAATCGCTGCGCTTTCTTAAGTCGCATGTACAACGCTGATGAAATAGCCGTTGTGCTAGCACCGGTGTCTAAAATCATGGTGATCTTCTGATTAAGCGCTTGAGCACTTACGCGGTATTGGTCTCCGTGTTTTGCCAACGCGACACGGGTTTCTTGTACATTGGTGTTGTCTATTTGAGCCTCATCAACGTTAGTCTCGCTTGGCGCTTTACTGTTGGAGTAGGCTAAATCACGCAGCGCTTGTGCGGCACTATCTTCAAACGGCAGCGATGCAAGAGTATCTTCCATCAGGGTCAATTTTTCCTGATACGCATAAGCTTCGGCTAAATTTAGCGCGAACGTTCTAGCTTCTGGGAGCCGCTGATATAAAGGCTCGTTTAATTTGGCAACTAATTCCCACTGATTGTCGTTGCGAAGTTGCATTTGTGCTTGTTGGTAGAGGTTATCTATTTTGCGATTAATCTCGTTTAAAGCACCTCTAGAAAGCGGGAGGTCAGCCAAATCATAATAATGGATAAGCGCACTGGATAACGGTTGTGTTTGGCGAATAAGTTCGGCTTCAATTAGCAGCAATTTTTCGTTGAGTGGACTTTGTTTCAACTGGTACGAAAGGGCGCTGGAAAGATTTTGAAAGTCGCCTGCTTGTAGCATCTCTGCCAACGCGTCAATAGTAATATCTGTCAAAGAGGAGGCTGTATTTTCTGTACTCGTTGTATGCGATAAGTTTGGCTTATCTTTTATAGATGATACTTGGTTGGGATATATAACGGGTTGTATCTGTGAATCATTGGTTGCTGGAAGGGTATTGTCGGCAACATTATAACGAGATAAGACGTTCCACAGATAAAGGTTACCTGTTAGTGATAAGGCCAGCAGCGTGATTAAACCCCAAAACAGCCAATTTTTCATAGTGTGATCTGTCTACAATGCAATGCTGGCTTTGCCATAAATGTCGGAAAACTCAACAGGCATACGCTTTGGTGCGCCTTTATCAAGGCTCACACAAACAAAAGTTGTAATGGCATCGAATACTGTCTTGTTGCGCTTGGGGCAAATAAACTGAAACTGGCGCTTAAGTGTTAGCTTACTGTCGCAATGAATGATCCATGTTGCACAAAGTAATTTGTCTCCTAAGTGCGTGGGAAGGTTATAATTTAGCTCATGGCGCTTAATCACCATGGCTCTGTTTAGCGTTTTGTAATCCGAAAAATGTAATCCTAAGCTATTAGAATGCGCCCATGATAACTTTTCTACTTGTGCTACATAAGCCACATTGTTTACATGCTCATAATGATCGATATGAGTTTCATCTATCTGCCATTCTAGAACAAAGGGATTGTCATGCATCCAGCATAAGGTTTGCTCACTCAAAATAATTCCTTAGCATTGTTTGTAATTATCCGACGCGTTTGTTATACGGCTAGTTTACACCGCAGGTACAATTAGAATATTGGTAATGGATTATCATCAGGCAATATCAGTGTGTCTTGCAAAAGCGTGCTCATCAGTATTTTTTCTCTTGATAAAACAGGCTGAATAAAGCTTTGAACGTCGCCAATGGCTTTGAACGCATTAAAGCCACGCTCTAAAAACTCGTGTAATGCCAGTAAGCCTGCAAGCTTGGCTGGACTGCGCGATAATGAAATGAGCATGCCAATTCCACGAATTTTGATGACGTCGGCTAATTGGTCACCTAAGTGAGAAATAATGTCTATCTGATGCGCTCTATCAGTTTCTCTACCAACATGCCGATAAGCTAACGCGTATATGTCACGATTGATAGGCTCATCAGCGTAATGTGTTTTGATGAACTGGGCCATGGCCATGTCTAAATCAAAAGACAGGGCATTAAGTGATAAAGCGTCATCCATGGCATTCATAGCTTTGTCTGGAAGTACTTTGGCGAGTTTGGGGATGACCCGTGCTAAATCGGCATCTCGTTGGCTAAAGTCTTTAGGCCCGTATAACTCGTCAACGAAAAACGCCATGGCTTTTTGATAGCGTTTTTGTTGCGCTAAATCGTCATGAGTAACGAGCAAACGCTCGCACTGCCAATGTTGAAGCTGATGAATAATAGGCATAAGCTCTAGTTTCGCGGCAAGGTCTCTTAGTGCATTTACGCGATGTAAATGCTTAATGATTTCTTGTGCCAATGGCTACGCCTCCACTTATTCCAGTTCTATATACGTTTGAGTTGTACGAAACAGTGCAATAAAGGTCAACTCGTGCCAACTACATTGTTGACGTAAAGTGTAACTCAGTGAGTATTTGTAAATCTACATTGACTCAAGCATGGCTTGCTTTCATGTGAGATGTCCACATTTTACTGATATACTCCCCAACCACAACGTAGGGGCCGCCAAAGTAAAGGGCGTGTAGTCCATTTTCCTAGTAGTTCGATTTAGTGTTTTTATCATGAATAGCCACAGTTCGACGATGCAGTCGATAACTTCTAATAGTCACTCAGAAAAAAGTTACTCAGAAAAAAGTCACTCAGAAAAAGCATTGCGTAACGATGAAGATCTCGATGTTCCTGTACTTATTGCGCTTTTTAACGACACCTTTAAAGATTTAAATACCCGCTTGGTGCTTGGGGATGATGAACCTATCTATTTACCCGCAGACACCACATGTAGTTATCACCGAATTGTGTTTGCACATGGATTTTTCTCAAGTGCGCTACACGAAATAGCACATTGGTGTATTGCTGGAAAAGAGAGACGGTTACTAGAAGACTATGGTTATTGGTATTGCCCTGATGGTCGAGATGAACAACAACAATCTGACTTTGAAAAGGTAGAAATTAAGCCGCAAGCAATAGAGTGGGCGTTCACTGAAGCCGCTGGGCGAAAGTTTCAGGTGAGTACAGATAACCTCAACGGCGCAGAGCCCGACAGGGAAGGGTTTACCCGTAATGTGGCAGCGCAGTTGGCCTTCTACAAACAAAACGGTTTTCCGCCAAGGGCACAACGTTTTATTACTGCGCTTTCAGAAACGTTCACAAAAGAAGGCAAGGCTAATGCAGGCAGCTTTAATACAGGCACGGTTAACGCAGGAGTGACAGCGGCATGAGTAACGCTATTTCGACATTTCGTCTTGGTATTATTGTTAACCCGTTTGCCGGTATTGGTGGCGCATTAGCTTTAAAAGGCAGTGATGGCGCTGAAGTAAGAGCGAAAGCACTTGCCATGGGCGCAGAGAAAAAAGCCAATGAAAAAATGGCCAAAGCGCTGAGCATTCTTGAAGCGTTATCCGGCCAATTTACAGTGTTAACCGCAGCGGGAGAAATGGGCGAAAGTGTGTGCCAATCAATGGGAATTGCATGCGACGTCATTTACACGCCATCAAATGAGCAAACTGAAGCGCAAGACTCAGAGCTTGCGGCGAAGGCCATGGTTGAAGCCAACGTCGATTTATTACTATTTGCTGGTGGCGATGGCACCGCGCGTAACATTTGTAGTGTTGTGGGTACCTGTATTCCTGTGTTGGGTGTACCAGCAGGATGTAAAATTCACTCTGGCGTGTATTGTGTATCGCCTTCCGCTGCTGGGCAAGTGGTTAGTCAAATGATAACCGGTGCACTAGTTAGTGAGATGGATGCAGAAGTCAGAGACATTGACGAAGATGCTTTCAGACGAGGAAAAGTTATAGCCAAACATTATGGCGAAATGCGCGTTCCCGCTGAACTTACCTATGTCCAAGCCGTTAAGATGGGCGGTAAAGAAGACGAAGCCTTGGTGCTTGATGACATTGCTGCTTATGTAAGTGAGCTTATGGACGATGATCCCGATACCTATTTTGTCATGGGATCTGGCTCAACCGTGGGCGCGGTAATGGAATTTATGGGGCTCGATAATACCTTACTGGGCGTGGATATTGTTAAAAGCGGCGAATTAGTTGCAAGCGATGTAACGGCCGAAGAGCTTATTAATATTACTCGCAATCACTGCTGCAAAGTTGTGCTTACAGTTATCGGTGGGCAAGGGCATATTCTTGGGCGCGGTAATCAGCAATTGAGCCCTGAATTTATACGTCAAATAGGCAAAACCAATATGCTGGTGGTTGCAACGAAACAGAAGCTGCAGGCTCTGAATGGTAAACCATTGCGCCTTGATTCTGGTGATGCCCAGCTCGACCTTGAGCTTAGCGGCGCATTTACCGTTATTACCGGATACAAAGATAAAGTGTTATACAACGCCCAGTAGAAAGACAAGAACCAAACTGTGTGTACAACACATCAATAAGAATTTTATAGGAGAACAACGTGTTACCACCTGCTGATGCGCCAACCGAAGTAGTTGAAGCGATTGCTAAAATTGAATCTGCGCTAGATGATGTAGTTAATCACGGTAGCGATGATGAGCTGTTTATCGCGAGCTATTTACAAGGGCATTTTGCAGTGGAGTCACGTCAATTAGAGATGCAGCAAGACGCAACACTTACTTTGTTAAATACCAAAATGTGCAATAGTTTAGAGAGTGCTTTTGCGAACAACGAACTGGAAGCCGAAGATGCTAAGCAGGTGAGAGCACTGTGGGAGCGCTTATTTAGTCAGGTTAATCAGTGATAATTTAATCAGCACAAAGTTAAACAGCAATAAGTAAATTGAGAAATCAAAGGCCATATTATCATGGCCTTTGTGGTATTTATTTATGATGCAAGCTGCGCTTTAACCTTCGAGGGGAGGTACTTTTCAACCGCTTTGCTCGTTACCGCCCACAGTAAAATGGCCGACCAAGCGATAACGGAAAAGCCCGCGGGTATGCATGCCAAAGCAATCAATTTGACATGCTTTCGGTTAAAAATGAGTGCAAGGCCAACGGGTAGAAACCAAACCATTAGTACTAGTGCTCCTAACAGGGCGAATTGCAAAGCTGAAACATCTTGAAGTTGTGTTAAAAAGTCAGTCATGTTGTTTTCTCGCAGTTAAATAGTGGACTTACCTATACAGTCTTCACCACATCACTTTTATTACATCATTCGACCAACTTTATTTTTTATTTGCCTTAAGCCATGTATTAATTAAAGTTTTTGCGCACTTTTTAAAGATGTGACGGCAGTACTTTTCTTCTAAATACGTTAATATGCAACAATGTATTAACATTATGCGAGCCAAGTGATGCTAAATTCCGTTGCCAAACCTTTCGTAAAACTGGTCGACCGTTACTTGCCTGACCCGTTTGTTTTTGTGCTGTTACTAACTCTACTCACCTTTGCAGCTGCAGTTTTTATTGAACAGCAGTCGGTGATGACGGTGATCACACAATGGGGTGGGGGAATTTGGGGGCTCTTGTCCTTTTCGATGCAAATGTTATTGGTACTGGTGAGTGGCTATATGTTAGCTAGTACGCCGTTAATGCGCGCATGTTTGGGACGATTATCACTCGTTGCCACAACGCCTGGTAGTGCCATTATATTGGTTACGTTGGTGTCGTTGGTAGCCAGTTGGATAAACTGGGGTTTCGGGCTAGTGGTTGGCGCCTTTTTTGCCAAAGCACTCGCACGCAATATTTCTGTTGATTACAGGTTATTGGTTGCAAGTGCGTATTCAGGCTTTGTTGTATGGCATGGTGGCCTCGCTGGGTCAGTACCCTTGACCATTGCCACACCTGGGCATTTTTCAGAGGCCCAGATTGGGGTAATAAATACCAGTGAAACCCTATTTAGCCCATTTAATATGGCATTGTTAGCTATATTGTTTGTGGTAATTCCACTTGTTAATCGGTTAATGTTGCCAAGTGAAAAAGACAGTATTTATGTCGATAAAGCCAAATTAAACGAACAGTCTCAGCCAGAAGCAGAAAATAACAGGCCCGCTGATAAAATAGAAAACAGCCGTGTATTGGGATGGTTTATCGGCTTTGCTGGTTTGGCTTACCTCACACAGTATTTTGTAAAGGGGGGCGGGCTAAACCTAAACATCATCAATACCCTTTTTCTTTTTCTCGCCATTGTACTGCACGGTACACCACGCAATTTGCTCAACAGTTTGCAACAGGCTGTGCAGGGCGGCAGTGGTATTATTATTCAGTTTCCTTTTTACGCAGGGATCATGGCGGTGATGGTGCAGTCTGGATTAGCACAAAGCATGTCTGAGTGGTTAATTAGCCAAGCCACCGCGCAATCATTGCCAGTGTGGAGCTTTATTAGCGCCGGTATCGTGAATATTTTTGTTCCCTCGGGAGGAGGTCAATGGGCAGTACAAGCACCTGTCGTGCTTCCCGCGGCTATTGAATTGGGAGCTGATATTAATCGTGTGGCAATGGCTGTAGCTTGGGGCGATGCATGGACTAATCTTATTCAACCTTTTTGGGCATTACCTGTACTCGCTATAGCTGGGCTTAAAGCCAAAGATATTATGGGGTTTTGTTTGGTTCAATTAGTGGTTACAGGCGTTATTATTGCTTTGGTTTTAGGGCTTTTTTAACAGCTGTGAACGCGCATAGAGAAAGTCAACACGGGCTCATTCAGATAAGGCTGACTTATGAAAAGCACAACGAATACTGGACTTTTGATTGTTGATGTTCAAGGTAATTTGGCAAAACAGGTTTATGACAGTGAAAAGGTTATCTCAAGTACGGTAACGTTGATCCAATGTTGTAAGTTACTTGATATTCCCATTGTGGTTGTTGAGCAATATCCCCAAGGACTAGGTGCTACGGTGCCAGAAATAGCAACACTTGTGGAAGACACACCGCATTTTGCAAAAATGCATTTTAGCGCCTTGGCCGAAAAGCACATTGCTGATTATTTTGCCACAACATCGTTAACCTATTGGTTAGTAGTCGGTATTGAGGCGCATGTTTGCGTTTACCAAACCGTCATGGCGCTACTAGACAAAGCCTTTGTTGTGGAAGTAGTGCGTGAATGTATTTCGTCTCGTGAATTGTCGAATAAAGAGTTAGCTGTTTCGGTGTTGCAAAAGGCTGGTGCAAGCATCACAAGTGTTGAAATGTGTATTTTCGAGTTAATGAAAACCTGTGAACACCCAAATTTTAAAGCCGTTTTAGCATTGCTAAAGTAAACCTAATAGCTAAACCTGACAGTAAGACCTGCTAGCGCCTTAACTTAGCCCTCCGCGTCGCCTAAATGGCATAAACAAGGTATAAGCACGGCATTAGTACGGATTAGCCATGTGCAACAACTTGCCTAATCCCCATTCGGTGGGAGTACTTCTCGAGCACCTGTTCCACTTTCCGTCTAAACGTAATTGTCAGTGAAATAGTTTTTTGTTTCTAAATGTTATGTTATAACATTATTTAACGGTTTTAGAGCAACTCGTTACAACAAGAGGGATCAATGTCTAACTCATTAAATACTTTGCCGCTGCCAGTCACTGTGCTGTCGGGGTTTCTAGGGGCAGGGAAAACAACTGTACTCAATCATATTCTCAACAACCGAGAGGGTTTGCGTGTCGCCGTCATTGTGAATGATATGAGTGAAATCAATATTGATGCAGCTACGGTAAAAAATGAAATAAGTTTTAACCGTTCAGAAGAAAAGCTCGTTGAAATGAGTAATGGCTGCATTTGTTGCACACTGCGAGAAGACTTATTAGAGGAAATTGAACGGCTTGCCCATGAAGGAAAGTACGACTATTTAGTTATTGAATCTACAGGTATTTCTGAACCGCTTCCGGTAGCCGAAACCTTTACCTTTGCTGATGAAAAAGGCAAAAGTCTGTCTGATGTTTCTCGACTCGACACTATGGTAACTGTGGTTGACGCACTTAACTTTTTAAAAGACTACGATGAAGCGAAAGACTTAAATGATGTGGGTGAAAGCTTAGGTGAGGAAGACGAACGAAGCGTTGCCGACTTACTGGTTGAGCAAGTGGAGTTCGCTGATATTTTACTTATTAGCAAAACAGATCTGGTATCACAAAACGAGTTAAAGCGTCTGCAGAGCATTTTGCGCACACTCAATACAGAAGCAAAGCAAATACCTATAAAAGATGGGCAAGTACCGCTAAGTAACGTGCTCAATACGGGGTTGTTTAGTTTTGAAAAAGCGCAGCAGTCACCGGGTTGGCTAAAGGAAATGCGCGGTGAACATGTGCCTGAAACAGAAGAGTTCGGCATAAGTAGCTTTACCTACGAAGCAAGACGCCCTTTCGACCCTAAGAAGTTCTATGACTTCCTGCACAGCAAAGAAATTGCCGGTAAGCTTATTCGCTCTAAAGGTTTTTTCTGGCTTGCAACAAGGCCGCAACTAGCAGGTAGTTGGAGTCAGGCCGGTGGAATGGCTCGCTATGGTGCGGCTGGCTTGTTTTGGAAAGCAGTGCCCAAAGAACAATGGCCAGAAGACGCAGACTACCTTAAAGCTATTGAAGCACAATGGCTGGAACCGTTTGGCGATATGCGTCAAGAGCTTGTTTTTATTGGTCAGGGTTTAAACAAGTCAGACATTATCTCCCGTCTTGATGCATGTTTGCTTGATGATGACATGTTATTACAGGGCCATGCAGTGTGGGCTCAAATGCCTGATCCGTTTCCCGCTTGGGAGCACTAACATGACTTGCCTTGCTATTGACGAAGACATGATGCTTTCTACTTGCTCGTGGTCTTGTGAAGCAAATCCAATGGTGCTTGGTCAGATTTTTGAGAAAAACAAAAGTGTTGCTGTGTGGCAAAGGCCGGTGGTTGATGAAATTACCAACTACTTTGACGCTGTGTTTAAAACACTGGGGATGGGAATTCGTGGCGTATTTTCTATCGCTTCTCTTCAAGGTGATATGGCTTCGTCACTTCCCAATGGTATAGGGAAACAAGCGGTTATCGATGATATTTACTTATTGTCTGACATGCTGACTACTTTATTTGATTGTGAACATGTTGGTGTGCGCTTAGTACCATTAAATAGCGCCATGTGCCCCCGGTTTCACGTAGATAATATTCCAGTTCGATTGGTGAGCACTTATTTAGGTAGTGGTACACAGTGGTTACCTCAAGAAAGTGCTTCTGAGTTTTTGCCTAAAAACACTTCTGCGTCGCCTAGACAAAGTCGACTGGGGCAGGCTCATAATGATAATAGCAATCAAGAGAAACACATACGTCAGATGAACACATTTGATGTCGGGTTGTTAAAAGGAAAGGCGTGGCAAGGACACGAAAACTTTGCTGCCGTTAATCGCTCTTGTGCGGTTAACCAAGGTGATAAACGCGTGTTGATAACGTTAGATCCAATGTAAGTTACAACAAGGCTATGACAAGGCTGAGGCGTAAAAGCGCCATCAGCCCAGTTCTTATTAGATGCGCAGTTACAGAAGCGGTTTAAGTGCGTCAACACCTTCTAATTGCGGTGTTACTGTTTTAGTGTCACCAACAATAGTTAAATGCATTTTCTCAACATCCAAATAGCGCTCGGTAACATCCTTCACGTCTTGTGGAGAAATGGCGTAAATCGTTTTGACGTAGTCTTTCAAAAAGCCTTCGTCTAGACCGTGAAGTTCGGCAAAGGCGAGCTGGGAAATAATGGCACTTCTTGAAGAATTGCGCAGTACAAAAATCCCTGCCATGTAATTTTGAATGCCAGAGAGTTCTTCGTCACTTGGTGCTTGTGTCGACAATAAATTAATTTCTTTAATTATCTCGTCGAGCGCGGCACCGGTAGACTCCGCCGTAACATCAGCGGCTTCATACCACATACCACTGCCCACTCTATTAACAATGGTTGAACGCGGTGAATAGGTATAACCTTTATCTTCTCGAATATTCGATGTAATACGACTTGAAAAAGCGCCACCAAGTAGTGTGTTCATCACATTTAATTTCATGTAGTCAGCATGAGCTGGGCCGATGGTTGGTAACCCTAATCGCAAGGTAGATTGTGGCGCATTTTCTCTTTCTAATAAGGTGTACGAGGGGCCTGATTGGGTTAACACCGTTTTTCTTTCTACTGCTTCACCGGCTTTCCATTGACCAAATGCTGCGTTAATAGCGCTTGAAACCTCAGACTTATTAAAGACTCCTGACACGTATAAATGACTGCGATTTGGCACTATATGTGTTTTTACAAACTCAGATGTTGCTTTCGTGGTTAAGGCATCAATGCTCTCGCTAGTGGGGTATAGTCGGCCGTAGGCGTGGTTGCCATAAACCGAATGATAAAATGCTTCATTAGCAATAGCCGATGGGCTAGATAGGGAAACGGCAAGGCGTCGCTGTGTATCGGCTTTAATGCGCGCCAAGTCACTATCTTCAAATTTAGCGTGCATAACCATATCGGCAATCATGGCGGCTGCGTCATCTGCAAACTCTGACAACACACTCATGCCAATGTAACTAGAATCCATACCCACAGAGGTGTCTATTTCTCCACCCATGTTGGCAACATTTTCGGCAAGTTGTTTGGCCGAGGCGGTTTCAGTGCCTTGTCTTAGCATTTCGTAGCTAATGTCTGAAAGCCAAACGCTGTCACCATCGTCGATATTGCCTGTTTGGGTAATCAATCGTAAGGTGACTTTGGGCGTTTTGCCATACGGAATAAAAGTGACACTAAGCCCATTCTCCAATGTGGTTGTTTCTGTTTCAGGAACGACGAAGTTTTTAGGCTGTCCACCAAGTGGTGGCGTTTCTTTAGCCATCGCTATGGCCGAGGTGCACGCAGATAAAGCGGTAAGTGCGCAAACAAGTACTTTATTGGCTAATATCATCATTACTCTCCTTGTTCCGCTGCTGTGTCTGATTTATCTTCAGGCGCTTCACCCGGTGTTACGGTTAATATGGTGCGATTTGTTGGGCGCAGATACTCTTTCACCGTTTTAGTAATGATTTCGGGTGTTACTTGTTTGAAGTTTTTCTCTAGTTCATTAATTTTGTTCGGATCATTATCAAACAACGCAAAGCTGGCCAGTAAATCGGCTCGACCAAAACCATAAAAACCATCTACGGCATCAAACAAACTGGAACGGATCTTAACAATCGCACGGGACATTTCATCATCTGTAAGTGGTTTTTCTTGCAGTTGACTAATCACGTTATCGATAGCAGTTGTGATGGCTTCTTGTGTGACGTTATCGTCATGGGTAAATGAACTCATCCATAACATTGGGCCGTTATAATTGAACATATTGCCTAAAAGGTAATTTATCCCTCCGCCAACACTGCCCGTTATTTGCTTGTTCTTCACCAGCTCTTGGTAAAGTAAGCTGTCTTCACCTTGTACGAGAATTTGGTCGATAATGCCCATTGCATAATATTCTGGAGTATCTCGAGGCGGCATTTTATAAGCAAACGCATAAGCAGGCTTTGGCGCTAGCTTGTCGAATTTATTGAAGACTTTTTCTTTCTCTTGGCGCAGTTCGGTTAAATCAGGTTGTGGGGCTAAATCAGCTGAAGGAATAGAGGCAAAATACTTTTCAACAAGGACTTTGGCTTCAGCCACTTCAATATCACCGACCACGGCAAGTACGGCATTATTGGGTGAATAGTACATATTAAAAAACGCATCGACATCTTCTAGGTTGGCTGCATCTAAGTCGGCTAAATCACCATAGAAATTATGCGCATTGTACCAATTATTAAAGGCATACTGTGGCATGTCTAGCCAAGGGAAACCGCCGTATGGTTGGTTGAGTACATTAACCTTTACTTCGTTCTTAACCACACCTTGTTGGTTGGTTAAATTGTCTTGTGTGATGGCTAAGCCTTTCATTCTATCGGCCTCAGCCCATAAAAATGTTTCTAGCTTATGCGCAGGAATAATCTCGAAGTAATTAGTAAAGTCAAAACGAGTCGAGCCGTTAAGCACACCGCCATTGTCATTTACCAGTTTGATAAATTCCATTTTCCCCAAGTTTTCTGAGCCCTGAAACATCATATGCTCGAAAAGGTGAGCAAAGCCCGTACGATCTTTAGGTTCGTTGCGAAATCCAATATTGTAATACACAGCAACGGTGACAATAGGGGCCGTATCATCCTTTGACAACACCACTTTCAGTCCATTGTCTAAGGTAAAATATTCAACAGGTACGTTGTAGTTTACCTGCATGTCGGAAACATCAAGCTTGCTTGCTACATCGACTATTTTTGCTGTATCTGGGGTACTGGCATTAGAGGTGGATTCGGTATTCGGGCCTTGGCCACAACCGGTAAGTAAGAGCGACAGGCAACCTGACGCAATCAATAAGCGTGTCTTCATAATGTTCTCGTTATTGTTGGGGCTATTGAGCCTTGGGGTACGACATCCTTGCCATTAACGCAATACACCTGCTAATTAAAAGCACACGCGCTAGCGTATTGATGAGGCACGACAACATCTAGAATGCAAGCTGATACCAAGATAATCAAATGAAATCGTACTTTTTCTGTACGACAAACAACCCGATACTTATTCTCAGCACTATTTATAGCGAAAGGTCATCAGGTTTTCGGATTATAGTCACGCATATTTAGAACATGCTGAATACTGGGAATACGTTCTTCACTGTTATGGGTTACATATAACAGCGTGCTATTTCCGGTGCGGGCGAGAATATCAATAAGCTTGAGCGTTTTCTGGCGATTGAATTCATCCAATCCGTTACAAGGCTCATCTAGAATGAGTAAAGTGGGGTGTTTAACCATGGCGCGAGCAATCAGTACAAGACGCTGATCGCCAAATGACAGAGATTGAAAACTATCGTGTTTTTTACTTTGAAGTCCTAATACGCTAAGCCATTGTTCAGCGCACTCCCGCTCCTTTAATGTAGGTCTGGAATAAAGCCCAATACTGTCATGGAAGCCAGAAATAATCACATGCTCTAGGCTTGCGCTCACTTTGTATTGCATGTGCAGCGCATTCGACATAATGCCAATGTGCTTTTTAATATCCCAAATACTTTCTCCCGTTCCTCGTTTTATGCCAAATAGTGTTAGGTTGTTGGTATAGCAGTGCGGATTGTCGCCAGTAAACATTTGCAGTAAGCAGGTTTTACCCGAACCATTAGGGCCAGTAATTTGCCAGTGTTCGTTTTTCTTAAGCGTGAAGTTCAGGTTTTCAAAAATAGTGCGGTTATCGTATTTTACCCAACCATCAACAAGTTGAATGAGCGTATCGGGCAGCGGCTTTTCTTGGGTGTTTTGCTCTTGGGTGCTATTGCTGTAAGACGTATTCTCTCTGTCGTGAGTAAGGGCAGGAGGTGCGCTGACATCTTCTGCACCAAGTGCAAACCACGTGCGTAGTTCATTACAAATTTGTTCATAAGAAAGCGTGGAATCTGAACGCCATGCAACAGCTAAGTTGTCCATTACAATAAGTGTCGCTTTCATTTGCTTAGGAATGTCTGCAAGTTTATTGGCGCTCAATATCAGTGAAGCTTGGGTTTGTGAGTTTAAAAAGGCACTGAAGTGCGCAATTGCTTCCACATCTAACCCTTCAAAAGGCTCGTCAAGAAGGATAAGTGACGCATTGCTCAACCATGCCATTACAATAATGACTTTGCGTGTTTCGCCAGTAGACAGTGATAGAAATGCGTTATCTAAAATGTGTTCTATGCGCAGTGCATGTACCAACTCTTCGTATAAAGGATGCGTGTGATAATCTGCATTCGTTTGAGCAAAAAGCTCAAATACTCGGGTTGGTGTTGCGATAACGTCTAATATGTCTGCACTGTCCTTTTGCTTTTCTTTTTCAATTAGCGCTTGTTGTTTTTCAACAGATACTTCGCCTATAACGACATCAGCATTTCGTTGTCCAGATACTGGCTTGCCATTACCTGCAAGAGCGGTGAGTAAAAGTGACTTTCCCGCACTGTTTCTTCCCGCTAAAACATAGTTGCCAGGTGTGGTTATTTCGATGGAAAAGGCAGGTGAGATGAATTGCTCTGATAATTTTATTTGAAACTGACTAAGAGAAAGCATGAAAACAGCGATAGAAATGAAAGTGTGAATTCCATTGTCGATTTTTTTTGACACTTGTCAACGGCAGCTCTGTCAATACTGCTATGCGTGGCAGCGTGGTGACTAAAAGCGGCAAGGTGTTTCCTCATTCCGTACACATTGAGACAACTTGTTTAAACAAGTTTATCTGCTCAAGCCATTTTGCGGCCGTTTTAGTCATTTGGGCACCTTTAAACGTAAGCAAATGTAGCTATTTTTTTTAGCATTAGGTTTGTCGATATGGTTCGCTTTTTGCTTTCAAGTAAGCATAGACAGGTTGAAAGACACTAAATTAGCCGTATTTCGCCGGAAATATGACGGTGAACTGACGCTGATTTAAATGGAAAAGTGACATGATTTACTTTCACAAGAATAGAGATACTTCGGGTAAAACGGCGATGGCGTCTTGGGCAGTCGGCGCAGTTATGGCAGCAGTTATGGCGGTTATAGGCGTGTCGGGATGCTCTTCTTCACAAACGACGTCACAGCGAACCCAACCAGAAATGGAGGTAACCTCTGCATTGGGCAATGTTGAATATCATACGTATTTACTGGCCAACGAATTGTTTGCAGATGTAACGCCTTCACGTCAGTATCGCTATGCTGTAGTGGGGTTTGTTCCGGTTGATACCATGAAGTACGACCCAAATCATCAACAGCCACTAATGATGCTGGGGCATCAGTTAGAGCAGGGTATGATAACTGAGGCGTCTAAGCGCGGGTTCTCTACTAAAGAATTCAAGCTTTCAAACGATATAATTGTAAGTGAACAAAGCGATCAAATTTTAACGCGCGATATTGACCGTTTATCGGCCATTGAAGTAGTTGATTTCTACATTACCGGTACCTTGGTATATCAAGAGTCGGGTGCCGTGGTAAACGCACGTATCGTGAATGCGCGAAGCAAAGATGTAGTTGCGGCCGCAACACGTTTTTTCCCAGCTGACTTGTTCTGGCAAGAAGAGCAAGTTACAACGCGTAATGGCAAGCTTTATAGAACCGAAGGTATGAGGTAATTATATGAAACGAAGAAATCACTATGCATTGCTCATGCTAACGGCTTCAGCGGTAGGTATGTCTGGATGTTCTATGATGGCAGATGAAGAGCAAGTTGCGACACAAGCGCCTGCGCGCCCAGCCATGAATGTGATTGACGTAACCGCGCAAGATAGAGCCCCAGGGCAATCTCGCCGCGACGATGATGAATCGCAGTCCCGTTCGATGGACGCTTTCGGCGCAATCGGTCAGCCACCAATGTATTCGAGTGTACAAGGCGCGTATAAAGGGCGACCTTTGACCAAACATATTGGCGATTACGTCAAAAACATGACACAAGACTTGATTGCGAATATGGAGTATGTGAACGATAAGACGCCCATTGGCGTTACCCATTTTGCATTGCTTGATACCAACCTTCAAGAAACGGATTTGTTGGGCCGTCAAATGGCTGAGTCTTTCGTTCACGAACTGCATAAATTCCGCGTACCCGTTATCGACTTCAAAGCTACCGAATATATCCGTATCACTGAAGGTGGAGACTTCGTATTAAGTCGAGACTACCTAGAATTAAGCAGTAGCTTGCCCATTGAGTATGTACTTACCGGCACCATGACCAAGCATCAAGGTGGTGTGTTAGTGAATGCTCGTATACTCGGCATGGAATCACGCGCCGTTGTTGCCAGTGCGCAAATGCTAGTGCCATTTTATGTGGTTGATGCGCTTATCCCCAGTGACGGAAGTGGTCAAGGTGGTGAGCGAGATGGCGTGAAACTGAGCCGTGGTTAAGAGGCCTTCAATGTTGATTAAAAAGACACGTTTTGGGTTTATAAAAAAAGCACGTACTGGGTTGATGTCATTAGCATTGTTCAGTGCAGCGAGTATATTGGGTGGCTGTGCAAGTAGCGGTTCAATGGGGTCGTTTTGGTTGGGTGATGATGGTGATATCAATCACGATGCAGAGCCCGTGTCTGTGCCAAGAAACTCAGGGCTAGTTTACACACCTGATTCTCGCGATAGAGAATACGAGCAGCACGTGGCGGTTGACCCTGGCTACAGAGATCCCATTCATCAAGGGTTCTTCCCTTCGCAAACCCATAAGCGACTGAATGACTACGCGTCTCAGTTAGCCATGGAGTTGATGGAAAATGCCAATGGCCTTTCACATCAAGATATGGTGGGTATTGCGAGTTTTGTACGACTTAATCATTCACTTGGTGAAAGCACAGTATTGGGTAATCAATTATCTGAATACCTTATTGCAGAGCTCCAAGATTTTGGTTTGTCTATCATTGACTTTAAGTTAGCCGGTGGCATCACGGTAACACCCGTAGGCGATTTTGTTCTAACCCGCGATGGTAAATCGTTGGCAGAGCAGGTGGCTATGGATCACGTTGTGACAGGCACCATTATTGAGCACGATAGGGGCGTTCGTGTAAACGCCCGTATTATTGCGTTAGAAAACAAGCAGGTGGTAGCAAGCGCGAATATTTATATTCCTGCTTTTATTGTTATGGACCTAAATAAAACCGCAGGTGTCTTCCGCGCTGAATAAGCGCGGTTTTAGGGGTAGTTTATAGCCTCAAACAAGCTCAAGCTCCTACTTGTAGGTGAGTACTTTAGTTCATACCGTTTCAGAACATATACAGTAGTGCTCAGCTCAAAAAAGGCACTGTCAAAAATAGTACTTTCAAAAATAGAGTTTCGTACTCGCACTCTCCATTTAATCTTGTCGTTTGGGGGCTGCCAGTTTCCGAAAACATGCGCAGGTGAAATATCTTCAACGCAAGCAATGGGAAGAGAGTGTGCCCAGTAGACTCTTTCAGTTGTGCCTGCACAAGGGCCGCTATTGTTGCCTTCAATAAAAGTCACTGAACCTTCATTTTTCAGGTTGTCCCAGTTGTGCCAGCCTTTTGGGTGTATGTGGCTGTCGGTGCTAATGGCGGCTCGACTAAGTATGACTATATCCGGTTTTCACCGATGATAAGAAGTGGTGATGTGTTATGAAAAGTTGGTTAGCAGTATTTGTCCTTATTGGCGGAATGTATAGCGGTGTGGCGAAGGCCGTTGATATTGTTGTTGATGACAGTTACTCACCTGGTGAGCGCTTTGCGCGCAACAAAGCAAAACACCCTGAAATTCGCTGGCCGGTATTACAGTTTCGACCGGGACAATCCATTAAATTTGAGCAGCCCTATAAAACCATAGGTGGTCGTGATTTGCACTTAGATATTTTTCATCCTTCGGTAGAAAATAAAAACGGCCAGGCCATTATTCTAGTGCACGGTGGTGGTTGGCGTTCGGGTAACAAATCTCATTTTTATCCGTTGGCTAATTTGCTGTCTCAACGGGGCTATCTGGTTATCACGCCTGAATACCGTTTGTCAGTTGAAGCCAAATATCCGGCAGGCCTGATAGACATTAATGACGCTATTAACTGGGTAAAGCAGCGCAGTGATTTATTACAAATAGAGCCAGATAACATCGCCATTGGTGGCGGCTCTTCTGGCGGGCAAATGGCCGCATTACTTGGCCATGCATCGGCTGTTGCGGAATTTCATTCTAATCCAAAACAAAATACTCAGGTAAACGCAGTGATCTCCCTGGATGGCGTACTGGATTTTACGACGCCATTGGCATTGAAGTTTGAAAACAAGAAGAAAGCACATTCAGCCGCTGCTTTATGGTTAGGTGGCGATTACGAGTCTAATCCAGATGTGTGGCAGCAGGCCTCAGCCGTAACCCACTTGAATTCCAACTCACCTGCTACGCTTATCATCAGCAGCGGGCAGCTCAGATTTACCGCAGGTAGTGAGGAGCTCACCAGCACTTTGGAACAGTACGGGATTGTGAACCAGTACATAGAACTGGATGAAACGCTTCATACATACTGGTTGTTTGAGCCCTATCTTAGCCAGACAGCACAGTGGATAGATACGTTTTTACAGCGGCTTCGTCAGCAAGGAAAAAAACCGTAGGTTTATCTTTACCGCGTAGATCGTTACTAAATTTATAGGCGCAGGCACTAAGGCCTTTGGTTCAATGGAAACGACAGGTGGCTCTGTTAATCACGGAAATGGAAATACCTTTGTTTGGGATGACGAAACCAAAGCGATGAGACGACGCATTATCTCTCCAAAGTTTAGAATCGCAGTGTCAATATCACCGATTTAGGCGCTGTAACGAGACTGCATTTTGTAAAAGGGCGGGACCCGCATTACGAATTTACCCAGCCCTCAGTCTGTGTGGTTCTTATTCAGCACGGTAAAGTCAAAATGGCTTTGTCGCTTTGCCATTGAATGTACAAAAAACGACAGTTACACTCAAAAACTTAATAGCACATATAAGCACTAATATAAGCTCAAATATAAGTACAAAAATAAGTAACTATAATGACAACAAAAATAATTGATCTGCGCAGTGATACCGTTACCCAACCTTGTAAAGCTATGCGTGACGCAATGGCTAATGCGCCTGTTGGCGATGACGTGTTTGGCGATGATCCAACCGTGAATGCGCTACAACAAAAAGCCGCAGAACTAACCGGCCATGAAGCTGCGTTATTTGCTCCAAGCGGTACGCAAAGTAACTTACTTGCCTTACTGGCCCATTGTCAGCGTGGTGACGAATACATTGTTGGTCAAGACGCCCATACTTATAAATACGAAGGCGGTGGCGCGGCTGTATTAGGCAGCATTCAACCTCAGCCTATCGAGTTTGCGGCAAACGGTACAATTCCATTAGATATCGCAAAAAAGAAAATTAAACCTGACGATCATCATTTTGCGCGCACACGTTTACTATCAATCGAAAATACCGTAGGCGGGCAAGCTCTGCCTATGTCGTACCTAGACGAAGCCCGTGTATTTTGTAACGACGCCGGTATTAGTTTACATCTTGATGGCGCACGCGTATTTAACGCAGCGGTACACCACAATGTGCCTGTATCGGCAATTACCTCGCAGATGGATTCAGTTTCTATTTGTTTATCGAAAGGTTTAGGCACGCCACTTGGCAGTATTTTATGTGGACCGAAAGACTTTATTCATGAAGCCCACAAATGGCGAAAAATGCTCGGCGGTGGTATGCGCCAAGCTGGGATTGTCGCAGCAGCCGGCATATTCGCACTAGAAAACAACATTAATAGGTTGATTGAAGATCATTTCAACGCCGAGTTTTTAGCCACAGAGCTTAACGAGCTCGATGAACTGACAGTCACAAAACAGTTTACCAATATGCTGTTCGTCGAATATCAGGGCCAGCTTTCATTTGCCGAGCTTGCCGAAAAGCTTCTAGAAAAAGGCATCAAAATTAGTGCCGGCGAGCAAATGCGCTTTGTGTTACATAAAGATGTAAGCAGCGCAGACTGCAAGCTTGTTGTTGAAGCGTTTAAGGCAGTATTGAGCGAGTAAACGGTTATTCCTTACTACTGCTTACGAATTGCTTCTCGCACCATGAAGCGACAGCTATTCACGGCATTAAGCAAATCATTGTTTAGTGGCAGAGGCTGACGGCACAAACTACTCACTAATACTTCTGCCATTAAAGGGGCTGTGGTTAGGCCTCTCGAACCCAAACAGGTTAATACCGAAACTGCATTTTGTGGAAGCGGGGCGACCCGCTCTATAGGTTTACCAAGTCCTAAGTCGGTATAGCTTTCTTTCTGCGCGTCAAAATCATGCAATGCACCCACTACAGGTTGATGATCTGGCGAGCCTAACCGCGTTGCTGCTCTTGCTTGTCCGTCATGCTCTAATTCACTGATTATCTGCGTATTCGACAGTGCTTGCTCGTGGGTTTGTAAATTAGTGTGGGTCTCTTCTTTTCGAACGTCGGTTGCCATATCATTTTTTACATAAGTTGACCCTAGCGCATGGCGTCCTGCCATGCTGGGTGTCATGTAACCTTTGTGGCAAAGCACCGTTTTAAGTTGTGTAATTGGAACCTTAGAGGGAATAGCCTCAACTTGCCCTCGCACGGGCCGAAGTGGCAGGCTTTTCATAGTATCGGCGTACACCGCACCTGCACCTATGGCAAGAATGATGTGGTCAGCCTCAATGGTTATTTCTTGCGCTTCATTCTCTCGTGTTTCATCATCTTGGACTCCACTGGTTTGAACTCTATTCTCAAAGACAGCTCGAGCCTGTTCGACGCCTTGTATATCAGGGCCGTCGTGCCTCAAATACCTATGATTCGGCTTGAGCGTTAGTTTGTTTGTTTTCGCCGCTTCTTCAATTAAAGCTTGAACCAGTTGTGGCGGTGACAACCAACCACCAAGAGGAATATATAACCCTTCGTAGGGTAGTGGCAGGTTGGCAATGTCACTTACCGTTTTACTATCAATGGCGTGAATAAGTGCTTCAGGCCATTCATCTTGCACATGCAGTTTATTTTGACGCGCAGCCACTTTTTCATTAAAACTAAGCTGTATTACGCCACAAAAATCATGGGCTAATTCAGGGTGTTCTTGCACTAAATCCCGGTAGCATTGCGCCGCGTACAGAAAGCTGTGTGCTTGAATTCGACTTGGGTTACTGGCTTCGCTGTGAAGTTGAGGGTAAAACCCTCCTTGCGGGTTTCCTGATGCGCCCGTGGCAAGGGTATCTTGGTCGTAGCACAGTGTTGTGTTTATTCCACGTTTTACTAACGAATAGCAGGTTGCAGCGGCGGCCAAACCAGAGCCAACAACCACGACGCGGCTGCCTGAGCATAGTGGCGTTGATGTATAGCGGTAGTAGGGGCCGGGTATAGTTGGTGTTGAATTCCCCTGCGCGTGGTAGGTGTTGACGTCAAACGTACCCGTTAACATGTCGCGTTTGCGGCCAAAACCATTGCGTTTTTTAATAACAAAGCCGGCACTGGCTAACCCGCGTTTTACAATACCTGCGGCAGTGAAAGTGCCAAATGTGGTGCCTGTTTTTGACAGTCTTGCCATTTGACTAAATAGGGCATCTGTCCACATGTCAGGGTTCTTGCTAGGGGCAAAACCATCTAAAAACCACGCATCAATTAACCCATCTTTAGGGGTATGCCACTGCGGTAATAATTCATGAACATCTCCAATCCACAAATCTAATGTGCAAGAAAATGCGTCGAACTGAATTCTGTGACAGCCTTCAAGACCTATGGGGTATCTTGCTGCAAGTGCATCGGCCTCGTTTTGTAACGAGGGAAACGCCGCTAAGGCACGCTTTAAATCTTGTTGTGGTAGAGGAAATTTCTCGGTAGAAACAAAGTACAAGTGAGTTAAAACATGCTGAGGGTTGGCTTGCCGAAACGCATTGAATTCACGCATTGCTACCAAAAAATTAAGGCCTGTACCAAACCCTGTCTCTGCAATTACAAAAGTAGCGAGATGCCAATTTTCCCAGCGGCTTTTAAGATCATTGCCATCGATAAAAACATGTTGAGTTTCATCGATACCACTGTCGTTCGAAAAATACACATCATCGAAATGGTCGGCTACAGGTGTACCCTTGTCGTTAAAATGTACCTGTGCGAGTTTTGACTTCACTACTTAGTGCGCTCCATCTTTTATTGCGTTTGCGTCGGTTTCAATACCTTATTGTACAAGAGCATATAGGCTTTTGCCCATCACGTAGACGGTCGTTTTGTATTAATTGCAGGTTTTTTGACGTCCGCAACACCCGTTAAAGGCATGTTTTTGAGCAAAGGAAGACTCAATCTCGTTAATTTATAGGCGAAAGGTATGAACCAATATTGATATTTTGAATAACCTCTCATTGCGTTCTGATTTACTCTAAATGTTAATTAGGTGTTAATTGTTGTGATAATGATTATGCCGTTATCTACACAACAGTGTCAGAAGTGCCTGAATAATGAACTGGAAAGGAAATAAGAAACAGGGGATAGAGTCCGCTAGTACCGCGTCAGGTGATATTACCGCTTCAGGTAACGGGTAGCTATTCCTAATACTTAACCAAAAACGCTTAGGTGAGGAGTGTGGAAGTGGGAAATTTCAATCAATGTGGTAGTACTGTCGACACTATATCTCGAGAAGCACTCGACCTGCGGGCACGCAAAATTGCGGGCGTTCTTCGCGACAAAGGGGTGGTAGAACATGACGTTATCGCAATATTGATGTTTAACCATTTTGGCGTTTTTGAAGTGGTTGAAGCATGCCGGTATGTTGGCGCAAGATATGTACTGCTGAATTGGCATAGCCCCATAGCCGAGTTACTTCCAATATTAAGCGACAGTGGCGCAAAGGTTTTACTTGCTCATGATGCGCTGTTAAACAGTGATGACGTTGATACATTATGTAACCATAGCAAGATTCACATTATCACTGAGCAAGCGCCCCAATCGGTGTTATTGCGTTTACACAAGGACGGCAGCGAAAATACTGAAAACAGTGACACTCGTGTGGAGCCTCTCTCTTCATTAGTATCAGACGTTCACGCCATTGAAGGCAGCCCGTTGCGCTTTAAAGGAATGTTTCCTTATACCTCTGGCAGTACGGGCAAACCAAAAGGCATAAAGCGTGATGAAGACTTATCCCGTCCCGATCCATTTTTAACGTATAAAGGGTTGTCAGAAGCGTTAATGCAACTGCAAGCAGGCGACCGGTTTTACGTTTCAGCACCGCTTTATCACAGCGCGCCCCATGCGCTTACGTTATGTTGCTTAGCTGCGGGAAATGTTGATGTGTATATCGAAGCTAAGTTCGAGCCTGAAAGGTTTCTTAGTGATGTAGAAAAGCACCGTATCACTCACGCTTATATTGTTCCTACCATGATGGTAAGGCTGCTAAAACTACCACAAGAGGTTCGAGATAAATACGATGTAAGTAGCTTGCGCTTTTCTCTTTCAACAGGCTCGGCACTGCCAAGTGACGTAAAAGAAGCCATGATTGCTTGGTTTGGCCCCATCTTTTATGAATCGTACGGGGCCAGTGAATTGGGTTTTATGACGCTCGTGTCATCACAAGAAGCCCTTGCTAAACCGAACACCGTTGGCAAGCCCATTGCTGGCGCAAAATTAATGATACTGAGAGAAGATAAATCTGAGTGTGATACAGGGGAAGTTGGGGTGATCTATGCGCAACTTTCGATGTTTGCGCCGTTTAAATATACCAACACAACGGGCACTTTAGGTGACTTGCACGTTAATGAATACACCACAGTAGGCGATATGGGTTACCTTGATGACGATGGGTATTTGTTTATTTGTGATAGAAAGAAAGACATGATTATTTCCGGTGGTGCCAATGTGTTTCCCGTAGAAATAGAGAGTGTGATTATTCACCTTCCTGAAGTAGCTGATTGTGCCGTTTTCGGGGCGCCTGACAGTGAATTCGGTGAGAAAATCATTGCTGCTGTGCAGTGTGTGGAAGGGAAAACGGTAAGTTTAAGTGATATTCATCAGTACCTCGAAGGAAAATTGGCTAAATTTAAATGGCCAAAAGCGATTCAACTTTGCGCCGAATTACCGCGAGAAGACACAGGAAAAATATTTAAAAACAAACTGCGCGAAGCATTTATTGACTGACATATATAAATCAATCCTTTCTTAAAACGGTAACTGTTTTCTTATGTTGTAGCATTAAGCTTTTGTGAACTTGAAATACAGTACTAGACTTACCCCTTTACTCTCGTGCTACATTGAGATACTTGAGCCTGTATATCTTTATTTATTTTTGGCCCCAACTGCACAGGGGGATGCTCATTTATGAGCAAAGATAAGCAGGCTTTTGGGATTGTCGATTACCAAGATGAATTGGCAGCCCTTTGGTAGCGAGACATGAATCAAAACATTAAAAATCAAAATAAAACGTTGAGCGGTAAATCGGTCGAATAAACATTCAATGCAAATACTAGCTATGAAAATGACGTAAATTACTTTCTTCAGCTTGGCAAAGCAGACCACTTTATCATTCAAAATCGTTACCATAAGCCGCATCAACGCAAAGGGTAAACTATGAAAAGAGCAGTGATCACCGGGCTTGGTATTGTATCGAGCATCGGCGTAAATAAAGAAGATGTACTGGCTTCATTGAAAGCGGGTAAGTCTGGCATTACCTATTCAGAACAGTTCGCTGAAATGGGCCTACGCAGCCAAGTGTGGGGTAATATTGATATTGACTTGAAAGATCATATCGATCGCAAAGCAATGCGTTTTATGGGTGATGCAGCAGGTTATGCTTATGTTGCTATGCAGCAGGCTATTGCAGATTCAGGTTTAGAAGAAAATGATATTTCTAATGAGCGCACCGGTATTATTGCAGGCTCTGGTGGAGCATCGTCTGAAAATCAGGTTTTATCTGCCGATATTCTTCGTGAAAAAGGCGTTAAGCGCGTAGGGCCTTACATGGTGCCACGTTGCATGGCGTCAACCGTGTCAGCGTGTCTGGCAACGCCATTTAAAATTCGCGGCGTTAATTACTCTATTGCTTCTGCATGTGCCACCAGTGCGCACTGTATTGGAAACGCACTAGAGCTTATCCAGTTGGGCAAGCAAGATGTTGTGTTCGCTGGTGGTGGTGAAGAATTACATTGGGCCCTTTCAAGTCAGTTTGATGCCATGGGCGCACTTAGCTCAAAGTACAATGACAACCCAGCCGTAGCTTCACGTACATATGATGCAGCCCGAGACGGTTTCGTCAGTTCTGGCGGTGGCGGCATGGTCGTTGTTGAAGAACTTGAACATGCGCTAGCTCGCGGGGCCAAGATCTACGGTGAAGTGGTAGGTTATGGCGCTACCTCAGATGGTTACGACATGGTTGCACCGTCAGGTGAAGGTGCAATTCGTTGTATGCAAATGGCTATGCAGAATGTTTCAGGTCCAATAGACTACCTAAACACACATGGCACATCAACGCCTGTTGGTGATGTAAAAGAGCTAGCTGCAATTCAAGCGGTATTTGGTCAATCTGGTGTTCCTATTAGCGCGACTAAATCGTTGACTGGCCATGCACTAGGGGCGGCCGGTGTGAACGAGGCGATATACAGCTTGCTAATGATGGAGCACAACTTCATTGCGCCTTCTATCAACATCGATAATCTTGATGAAGCAGCGCATGGCCTCGACATTGTAACTTCAGCAAGAGAAGCTGAATTAAATACCATTATGTCTAATAGCTTCGGTTTTGGTGGCACCAACGCTACCTTAGTGATGCAACGTTACAAAGGCTAAGCCTGTAGCTACCATTAAATCAGAAATACTTGCAGTGTAAGTTGGTGGTTAGACACCAGGATAGGAAAGTGAAATTGCTCACTTTCCTTCGCAGCTTGTTTATTTCTGCCCTTTAAATTCTACTTGTTAAGGTGTATTGACCTTAACAAGTAGAAACGTAACGCATAGTTCAATTCGCAGCAGTTGTATTGTCTATTAGCTTGTAACCCCAGTAATTTGGTCGCCCAGCTGTTATCTTTGTTGATTATTTAAATAAACTGGTAGCGACTAAATAGTTCATCTGGATGGGGAACGGTAATTTTACCATAGTGGCGCTTTACCAACCCTTCATCCTGTAATTCTCCTAATAATTGGTTCACGGTTTGACGACTGCTGTTTATCATCTGTGCAAGCGACTCTTGAGATAGTGTTAGTGTAATTGCACTGTGCTTTGGCATATGTTGCCCGTAACTGGTCGTAAGCATCAGTAAGCGTTTTACCAATTGGTGTTTTAAGCTTAGCCCAGCACTTGAATCAATAAATTGAAATGCACTTCTTACTCTTATACACAAAAGCCGTGCAAAATGCGGGTAAAGTTCAGGGTATGTAGCCAATAGCGCTTTAAATGCCTTTTTTTGAATAACGGCTATCGTACAGCGCGTTTCACAAAAGTTATCGTGTGTACGAGGTAAATCATCAAACATGGATATCTCGCCAAACCAGGTACCTGGCCCAAGCAACGCAAATAGCATTTCTTTTCCGTCAACGCCCACAGAAACTACCCGTAGCCGGCCTTCACACACTCCATAGAAACCTACACCTTCTTCACCTTTAGCGTGTAATTGCTGCCCCGCTTTTAGCTGTTTTAGCCGAACTTGAGCAAAAAGCGCTTCTTGTAAGTAGGCGGGCAGTGCACTAAACCATGTTGAACTTGCTAAAACGCTTTTGAATTTTTCCATTTACAAACTTATTACAATGTCGGTATTACGACAGTTTATAATAGATTAAGGCGTTAAGGTATTGGCACATTGTTGATTTTCACTATTTGCCCCACAACAGAAATGAGGGGCGTTTTTCGGAGTAAGTCATGACACAGTCAGTTAAATCACAAGTCAGTGCAGAAGAGTGGCAAACGCGCGTCGACCTAGCAGCGTGTTATCGCGCCGTTGCAATGTATGGGTGGGACGACCTTATCTTTACGCATATTTCAGCGAGAGTACCTGGCCCAGAACATCACTTTTTAATAAATCCCTATGGCATGATGTTCGATGAAGTCACGGCTTCAAGTTTGGTGAAAGTGGACTTACAGGGCAATAAAGTAATGGACAGTGATTATGATATTAATCCTGCTGGATTTACTATTCACAGCGCGGTTCACGAAGCACGTGAAGATGCAAAATGCGTGTTACACCTTCATACTGCAGAAGGCGTTGCTTTGTCTGTTTTAGAAGAAGGGTTACAACCGTATTCGCAGCAGTCACTATTTCCTTTGGCTTCTTTGTCTTACCATGCGTACGAAGGTGTAGCATTAAATCCTGATGAAAAGGCAAGGTTAGTTAGAGACTTGGGCGATACACAGTTCATGATTTTACGTAATCATGGGCTATTAACTTGTGCAGAGACAATTGCTGATGCATTTTTGTTTATGTTTATTTTACAGCGCGCGTGTGAAATTCAGCTAAAAGCACAAGCTACAGGGCAACCATTAATTCCTATTCACTCAGCAATTTTACAAGGGATCCGCGCTCAAGCGTCTGAAGTGACTAAGCAGGCTGGGGGGGCGCTGGCTTGGCCTGGAATAAAACGAAGATTAGAACGACGTTTTCCAGGCTTCGACCAATAGTCATACAGTCCACAACATAGCGTTTAGTTAACGCAGATAAATTCATTATCTCAATGGTGCCAAGTGTACCTTAAACAAGGTTACTCTTTACCTTGTTTAAGGTACACTTGGCCTTATGAAAATACTCCTCGAAGACACTATTCCTTTTGGTCCGGACTACCTTGATGAACTTGGTCAGGTAGAGCTATACGCATGGCAATCGCTAAAGCCTGAAATGCTAACCAATGTGGACATTTTAGCATTGCGTTCCACCACCAAAGTAACACCTAGTTTGCTAAAGCAAGCGGATGCTCTTAAGTTTGTTACTACCGCGACGGCGGGCACCAATCATTTAGATAAGACATATTTAGATAATACGGGTATTGCACATTCTTCGGCGGCGGGGTGCAACGCTGTTGCCGTTGCTGAATACGTGCTCAGTGTTTTATTGCACAGCCATAGAGCAAACAAAATCTCATTATATGATGTAACCGTTGGTATTGTCGGTGCGGGCAATGTTGGTAGCGCCCTTGCAAACATTCTTACTGCGCTGAACGTAAAACATGTACTGTGCGACCCGCCTTTAGAAATAAGTGGGGACGGTAGAGACTTTGTATCGCTTAACGATATCGCACAGTGTGATGTAGTTACGTTGCATGTTCCATATGTAGTAGACGGCGCATTTCCAACAGAGAAATTAATTGATAAGGCTTTCTTGGATGGAATGAACGAGAAGCAATTGTTGATTAATGCTTGTCGCGGCGAAGTAATAGATGAGAGTGCACTTCTCAACCGGCTTAAACAAGACAATGCACCAACGGTAGTGCTAGATGTATTTGATAATGAACCGAATATCAACACTGAACTGTTTTCCTATGTATGGTTTGTAACCCCGCATATTGCTGGTCATTCTGTTGAAGGCAAGGTGCGTGGCACGCAAATGATTTACGAGCAAATCTGTGATGTGGTGGGCACAAAACCTAATAAAAGACTAAGTGATTTTCTTGATGCGACAGCACCAATAGCAGTCAATCTTGCTTTTCCGCAGCAAGAATATCTAGAAATCAGTGATCTAATCACGATATTTCATCAAGTCTATGACGTGGAAGTCGACGACAAGGCAATGCGCGATGCTGTGAGAGCACAAGAGGCAAGTATTCAGAAAACGATACCGAGTATTTTTGCGTCTTTGCGCAAGCAATATCGCATTCGACGTGAATGCTCAGCATACACGTTACATTTGCCAACGAATACCAGTGAGAAAATTCAACAAACATTATGTGGTTTGGGCTTTAATGTTGAACTGGTATAAGCCTTTTATTGTTGAGTTGTTATAGACGTTGTGTTGGCCTCGTTGAGGTTCAATAACAACAGTAGTTAACTTAGTTTTTGTACATTAGTGTGTGCAAAGAAACTGTTTTACAAAAGCTCATTAGAGCGAACATCTATTAAATTTAGGAGCAAAGAGCATTATGTCGCAAGCGTTTGACGTAGCGGTATTGGGTGCCACAGGACTTGTGGGCCAAACCATGATTGAACTATTAGAAGAGCGTGATTTTCCAGTAAATCGTTTATATCCGCTTGCCAGTAAACGTTCAGCAGGAACTACTGTGTCATTTAAAGGCGAAGACATTGAAGTGCTTGATGCCGATGAGTTCGACTGGTCTCTTGTTCAATTTGGCTTTTTCTCAGCTGGAGGCATTATTTCAGCTAAGTTTGCGCCACTCGCAGCGCAAGATGGTTGTATTGTAATCGACAATACCTCTGAATTCCGTTACGAGCCTGATATTCCATTGGTTGTGCCAGAAGTGAATGCGCATGCATTAGCGGATTTTCGCAATCGCAATATCATTGCAAACCCCAACTGTTCAACCATTCAAATGATGGTAGCGCTAAAACCCATTCAGGATGCAGTGGGTATTGATAGAATCAATGTGTGTACCTACCAATCGGTGTCTGGTGCAGGTAAAGAAGCAATGGAAGAGCTTGCCAAGCAAACCGCGGGTTTGCTTAATGCGCGAGAAGTAAAGCCTGATGCATTTAGTCGCCAAATTGCATTTAATGTCATTCCTCAAATAGATGTGTTTCAAGATAACGATTACACAAAAGAAGAAATGAAAATGCTGTGGGAAACTCAAAAGATTATGGGGGATCACAGTATTTTAGTGAATGCGACCGCGGTTCGCGTACCGGTTTTTTATGGTCATGCAGAAGCCATTCACCTTGAAACACGCTCGCCAATTGATGCTCAGCAAGTTAAGCAATTGCTAGCCGATGCCGCTGGGGTAAAGGTGTACGACTCTAATGAGCAGTTTCCAACTCAGGTAAGTAGCGCAAGCGGTAATGATATTGTTCACGTGGGGAGAATTCGAAACGACATTACTCACCCATGTGGGCTAAATATGTGGGTTGTGTCGGATAATATTCGCAAAGGGGCGGCTACCAATAGCATTCAAATAGCTGAAACCCTTATTCGCGATTATCTATAGCAGTACACCACAAGTAAACATTGAACCGGTCAGAACAGAAAAAGTAAACCTTTCGCTGCGCTGGCCGATAGTTGTAGTTAAGGTAAATTTAACGAAATTCTCCGCACTAACTAGATTGCCCAGAATAACTGGTTTATAGTTTGGGTAGTGCGTTGTTATGGCTCTAACAATTAAGTAAAAAATAAAAAGTGGTCAGATACTTAGCAACACAATTGCCAAGATGATAATTAAGCGATACTGCAGTGACTTCCAGTTCGTTTTATTGGAACAAGGGCATTGTGATGAAACACCGCACTCATGAACAGAAAATAAAAATAAGTGCCAGTGGATTTTTTCAGTGTCTGGCTTACAAATCCGCCGATACGTCAATGGCGGTAAAGACGCTTAAGGGCATATAGGACTGCTATGAAATTGCATTTGACGGGCTTGCTTTTACTAACACTTTGTTTGTCTGCCCCCATTTCTTCTGTCGATGCACAGGAGCGCGCTACCTTATTGAAAGGCCCCAAAGATGCCAGAGGGCAATACTCTGGGCTAGAATACGGACCTATTGATTCAACCGATACCCTTTGGCGTATAGCCGAGCGCTACAGACAGAACAATAACCTGACTATTTATCAGGTGATGACCGCCATTTATGAATTAAATCCAGATGCGTTTGAAAACGGCAACCTCAATATGATGGTTGAGGGGGCTGTATTAAAGCTACCTTCTGAACGTTACATTGCGCGAATTGACAAAGAAAAAGCACAAATTCGCGCAGAGCAGGACGACCGTAATTTCGCTGAACTACTGAACAAGCCCGGTAGCAGTGTAAAGAATATCAAGCCACCTTCTCCTCTTGTTAATCAAAACGATCTTACTCAAACGCAATCAGATATAGAAAAGAAGATAACGCGTTTAGACGAAGAGCAAACACGCCAATTTGATGAACTGCGTATGCAATTTGCCGCATCGTTAGAAAACGTAGAAGCCATCCTCAATGAAAATCGAAAGCTGTATGAGCGTGTAGAGGCGGTAAACGGCGAGTTGGAGTCGCTTCGTGGTCAAGTCGAAGGTGATGTTAAGTCTCAGTTAGACATGCAGGTGAAACTGCAGCAAGAATTGCTCGATATGATAAAGGCCGAGCAAGCAAAGCGAGATGCAAAAGAGCAAGATGGAATATTAAAAACACTGACAAGCCCAATGAGCATGATTATTGGTTCGGCGTTTCTCTCTCTTCTGCTCGTAGGTGGCTTGATCATGTGGTTGCTGAAACGAAATAGCAAACCTGAAGAACCAACAACTCCTACACCAACGATAACGGCTAATGACGACAATGATGATCTCGATTCTGATATCGGCGACTTGTCCAGCGCATTGGACGCAGACTTAGATGACACTGGTGAATTGTCTGATGATGATTTGTTTAATGATGACGATCTCTTAGATGATGTACTTACCTCCGATCTAGAAGACAGCCTGGATGATGAGTTAGAAACGTTTGCTGAGCTAGAAGACGATATGTTAGTGCCTGATGATGGTAGTGACGACTTATTTGAAGCAGGAGATGATGAACTCGATCAAAATGAATTAGATAGTTTGTTTGATGATGACGACTTGTCAGACAAAATGCTAAGCGAAGACGAAAAGGGCGAATTTGAAGGCTTTGACCTCTCTGGCGATGACGATGTATTTGACGAAGAAGATACAGGCGCCGTTAATGAGGATTCTTCCCAAGCAAGCGCTGACACCGCTGACGCAGATGATGATTTTGATATTGATGATCTGCTAGACGATGTTCAAAGCCAAGACTCAGATGACGTTGACCCAGATGACATACTTAACGAGTTTTCC
Organism: Alteromonas sp. KUL42; assembly: GCF_006538325.1. Classification (GTDB taxonomy): domain Bacteria; phylum Pseudomonadota; class Gammaproteobacteria; order Enterobacterales; family Alteromonadaceae; genus Alteromonas. Next base: position 378,707 of record NZ_BJKK01000003.1, on the reverse strand, counting down.
AGTGAAGTTAACGATGAAGCAAATGAAGACGTTAATGACGATGATATCGACGCATTGTTGGCTAGTGCATCAAGCGATGAAACAACGCCTACTAACTCGCCAAACTCAAACGATCTTGACGATACAGCGAATACACTTCCATCTGTAGAAGATGAAGATGACAAGCCAGAAATAAGCATAGATGATTTGTTGGAAGAGCATGGTGTCGACGATGGGCTGACGACAGAGCTTGATAGTAATGACGACCTTATCAATGAAGACATGCTCGAGAAGCTGGATGACGAGATCAACCAACAAAATAAAGAGCTAAACAAAATAACGGACGATCTGCTTAACGAAATTGAGCAAATTGAAATGATGGGTGGGCTTGGTGAAGATGACGACGAAGAAGATGAGTTTGAAGATGATGAAATAGCCTCGTCAACACAGTCTCCGCAAAGTATTCAAAGTCTTGATGCCATCACTGACGATCTCGATGAAATTACCACCGACGATATTGAGAGTAGTGCTGACTTCAGTGATCCGCTCTCTGACGAACTTATCGCAGAGTTGCAAGCAGAGGAAGAGGATTCTGACGATACAGATGAATTAGAACCTATATCAGAGCGACAAGATAATACTCTTGATGAAAGCGCTGGTGATAGCGAGGACTTTGAAGACCCGTTCACTGATGAGTTATTGGCTGAATTAGAAGCTGAGTTAGACGAACAACCTGAAGAAGAACAAGACGATTCGTTAGTGTCAGACGATAGCGAAGTGTCAGATGACGATTTGCATATTGATAATGAAGACTTTGAAGATCCATTAACTGATGAACTCTTAGCAGAACTTGAAGCAGAGGATACAAAAGTATCACAAGAGACCGATGCGCTTTCTGATGAGCTTCTAGCAGAGCTTGAGTCGGATGAAATGGATTCGTTATCGGATGAACTTTTGGCCGAACTTGAGTCTGATGATGAAGCTGACTTTTCTGAAGATCTACCTGAAGGAAAAGAAACTGACGACACAGATTTTGACCTAGAAGATGAAGTTGACTCAGAGGAAGACGTTGAGCCGGTTGCTGATGAAGAAATATTAGAAACTGACGACACAGATTTTGACCTAGAAGATGAAGTAGGCTCAGAGGAAGACGTTGAGCCGGTTGCTGATGAAGAAGTATTAGAAACTGACGACAGATTTTGACCTAGAAGATGAAGTTGACTCAGAGGAAGACGTTGAGCCGGTTGCTGATGAAGGAGTATTAGAAACTGACGACACAGATCTTGAACTAGAAGATGAAGTTTACTCAGAGGAAGACGTTGAGCCGGTCGCTGATGAAGAAGTATTAGAAACTGACGACACAGATTTTGACCTAGAAGATGAAGTTGACTCAAAGGAAGACGTTGAGCCGGTTGCTGATGAAGAAGATCACACAACTGAAGAAGAGGAAATCTCATCTTCTGATCCTTTAGACGACGCTATAGATGCATTTGAAAAACAAATGATGGATGACATTCCTTCATTTGGCGATATGGACATAGAGTCAGATACAAATTCAAAGGAGTCTACTGATAGTGAATTCGATGATAGCCTCCTTGATGAAGCATACAACGAAATCGATTCATTTGAGTTAGAGCAAGAAATTGATGGGCCTGTTGATTCTGAAAATACAGACTTTGAATTTAGTGAAGAAGAGCCCTCAGCCGGAGAAGAGCCCTCAGCAGGAGAAGAGCCCTCAGCCGGAGAAGAGCCTTTAGCTGAGAAAGAACCTTCAGTGGACGAAAGTACCCCGTTCAATAATGAGGAAAATGAGACCTCAGAGCCTAGCCTAATTGACGATGATTCAGATGACCTCAGTGATATGCCGGGGTTAGATGACTGGTTATCAAGTAGTAAAGAGGAAATAGAAGAGGCAGACACTACCGATTTTGATGAAATGCTTGAAAGTTTGGAGCTGGAGTCGCCTTTAGATGAAGATGTTGAACCTTCTTTAGATGATGCAGAAGAAAACAGCGAATCAGAAGCTGAGCAGAGTAATACTGTAGATTCCACCTCAGAGGCAGACTTACTTCAAGACACTGAAGAGAGTGAACGTAGTGACGACGAAGTCGAATTTTCACTTGATGAGTCAGAGGCAGAAGTGGTAGGCAGTACCGATACATCTGATGACTCTGAATTAGATGATTCAGACGACTTTGAGCTTGATGACGACGACATTGATGACGATTTAGAAGCATTCTTCGAACTTGATGATGAAGACGAGGATGATAGTGGGTTTGCTATGGTAGACGATAGCGAGCTTGATGATTTGGACATTCCAGATGATATAGAGCTTGATATCGCCTCACCACAGGATATTGAAGATAACGTCGAGGAAGCAAAAGAGAAGCAAAGTGCTAATGAATCGCTTCAATTAGATAACCCAGATTTAGATTTAGAAGCGTTATTGAGCGATATAGGCGATTCGGTAACGCCCAATGAAGGAAGTTTATCACCCGAAGACTTCTTAGACGTTGAGGCCTTAATGGATGAGGGTGATGATATTGATGATGGCGATTTAGATAATCAAGAACTCGACCTTGACGTTAGTTTGTCAGATTTTACAGGTGTATCTGACGACGATACTGTTATCGATATAGATAAAGATGCGGGTCAAAATGCTAATCTAGACTTGGCAAGAGCGTACATCGAAATGGATGACGTAAATGCTGCTCGAGAACTACTAGAAGAAGTCTTGGAGCTTGGTAGTGAAGAGCAAAAAGAAGAAGCTGACGCAATTTTGAAGTCGATTGGTTAATTGCATGTTGAGTGCGAGATGACTACACTTAGCGCCTTTTTAATTTAGGGTGACGTGAAAATGGGGCGAATTGCCTTAGGGATAGAATACGATGGTGCTGCTGTATTTGGTTGGCAGCGCCAGCGAGAAGTACCTAGTGTCCAACAGTATTTAGAAACAGCACTTTCTACCGTAGCCAACGAACCTATCGAGGTCCAATGTGCGGGGCGCACTGATGCAGGTGTTCACGCAACAGGGCAGGTTGTTCATTTCAACTGTGACGCACCGCGTAATGAGAGGGCGTGGACTTTAGGGGTGAATGCGAATTTACCTGATTCAGTTGCGGTAACTTGGGCAAAGAATGTCCCCGATGATTTCCATGCTCGTTTTTCTGCGACACATCGACGATATCGATACGTTATCCACAATGCCAAAATGCGCCCAGCTATCTTACATCATGGTGTTACACATATTCATCGCCCTTTAGATGAGGGTAAAATGCATGAAGCTGCGCAAGCATTACTTGGTGAGCAAGATTTCACATCTTTTCGCGCGGCATTGTGCCAGAGCAATACACCGTTTCGCAATGTAACGAATGTGAGTGTTTATCGGCAGGGACGTTACGTTGTCATTGATATTCGTGCCAACGCATTTTTACACCATATGGTTCGCAACATTACGGGTGCTCTTGTTGAAATTGGCGCGGGTGAACAACCGGTGGATTGGATATCCCATTTGTTAAGCCTAAAAGACAGAAGTAAGTCAGCAGCAACGGCAAAGCCCAATGGTTTGTATTTAGTTGATGTGACATATCCTGACGAATTTGGTCTACCAAAGCCGCCGTTAGGGCCATTATTTTTACCTGATTTTTAAAATTAAATCACAGTCAGCGCTAGGCTCGGTTATTCATTGATACTGAAAAAGGTCATACAAATGAATGGTAAAGCGTCTACTGATTATTGTTGGAACGTTGGATAGTGAACAGAATTTCGTTATTGATCGTTTTACTATGTCACTGCTTTTGGGTGATACATAGTAGTGCATTTGCAACAGAATCAAAGAAAGTCGTGCGCTTTGCCATCAACACACCAGGCTCTGCTCCATATCTGTATTTCGACACTAAAACACAAGATTACCAAGGTGTTTTGGTCGACTTCTTTACTGGGTTAGAAACTCATAGCATGTATGTTGCAACGTATATGGATTCAAGTAGGGCGAGAAACGAGCAGCTCTTATTAGACGGGCAAGCTGATGTGTTTTTGTCTTCGCCAGTATGGCTAGACCATCCAAAGTCGTTTCTTTTCAGCGACCCTATCATGCTCCATGCAAGTTATATCTATTCGACAAGGAACTTTGATGGACCATTTGTTTCACAAGAGCACCCTAATGCCAGTGTGTGTACACGGTATGGGTTTATTTATCCGGTATTGCAGGCTCACTTTGATAAAGCAAATGACGGACTAGTAAGAGTTGATTCAAGCAGTCAAACGACCATGGCGACAATGCTCTCTAAAAATCGCTGTGAGTTTACCATTATGAGCGAGCAAAATGCGTTATCCATTATGTTTGATGATACGTTTTGTCGTTCAACATTTTATCAATCTCCGAATATTATCAGTGCCGTTGACTTGGTTATTGTTGTTCGACCTGGACTCGAAGAATTACAACAAACTATTAATATTGAAATGAAACGGTTTATTGAGAGTGGAGAGCGTGAGAAATCTATAGAACGTCATTCAGGTCGTTATCATTTCCCCAAGCAAAAGTGTTCGACACAGAAATAATCCGCAGTTTTGGGTGTTCTTTTATCGACTCGCGTTTTAGCAAGAGATCTCAAATGTGCCATTGAGGTTGTTTACTGCGTTGATGCTAACTTCTTAGACCAGTTTTGTTTTTTCCATTTCGTTGTATTGTGGTCTAATAGCGCGCTATATTAGGTAGCTGTTCTACTGTGATGTGTTTTTTCTGGACAAAACAGTACGAAACTTAAAAAATTAATGTATTGCTGGTCGCAAATATGAAAAAAATAAATGAACTGGCCGGCAAACAATAAAAGGATTCAATTTCCATGAGCTGGATTCAAAAAATTCTTCCACGCACCCAAACGTCAACCAAAGGTAACGTACCTGAAGGTATCTGGACCAAATGTGGCTCTTGCCAAGCGGTGCTTTATAAAACCGAATTAGAAAAGCTTCTAGAAGTGTGTCCAAAGTGTGACCACCACATGCGCATAACAGCGCGTAGACGAATTGATGCCTTTCTCGATGAAGGTGATAGAGTCGAGTTAGGAGCTGAACATGAGCCTCAAGACGTACTTAAGTTTAAGGACTCTAAGCGTTATAAAGATCGTATTGTAGCGGCACAAAAGGCTACCAACGAAAAAGACGCACTGGTAGTTATGAAGGGCAAACTTAAGGGAATGCCTGTGGTCGTTGCGTGTTTTGAATTTGCCTTCATGGGCGGTTCAATGGCATCTGTAGTCGGTGCGCGTTTCGTAGCAGCAGTTAATGCATGCCTCGAAAATAATACGCCGCTGATTTGTTTTTCTGCCAGTGGTGGTGCCCGTATGCAAGAAGCACTTATGTCGTTAATGCAAATGGCGAAAACGTCAGCTGCGTTGGCAAAAATGAGTAAAAAGGGCCTTCCGTATATTTCTGTACTGACGGACCCCACCATGGGTGGTGTTTCGGCCAGTTTGGCAATGCTTGGTGATGTGAATGTTGCAGAGCCTAAAGCGCTAATTGGTTTCGCTGGCCCACGTGTTATCGAGCAAACCGTGCGTGAGAAACTCCCTGAGGGTTTTCAGCGTAGTGAATTTCTTGTTGAGAAAGGCGCAATTGATATGATTGTTGACCGCAGAGAAATGCGTGATAGATTACACAGCCTATTGGTTAAGCTGCATAACAAGAATTAGTGAATAACGAAAATAAACAATCTTCTGTTGGCTCAGTGTCTGCTATGGTCGAATCGCCAAAAAGCCTGAGCCAATGGCTGTCATATCTAGAATCCATCCATCCTAGTGCCATTGACATGGGGCTAGATCGCGTTAAAGCAGTGGCGAACACTATGTCACTGACACTTGAAAACTCGCTTGTCATTACGGTTGCCGGTACGAATGGAAAGGGAACAACCTGCCGTTTGTTAGAGCAGGCGTTGCTTTCCTTAGGCAAGCGCGTGGCGGTGTATAGCTCTCCTCATCTTACTGACTATTGCGAACGCGTTAGATATAACGGTGAACTTGCGCCCGAAAACGATTTTGTTAGTGCCTTTGAAAGTATAGAAGTAGCGAGAGGTGAAATATCTCTTACTTATTTCGAGTTTGGCACTTTGGCAGCCATGAAAATGATGCAAGACTGGGAAGTCGACATCGCCATTCTAGAAGTAGGCTTAGGTGGTCGTTTAGATGCAACCAACATTATCGACCCAGATTTGGCCGTTATCACCACCATCGATTTAGACCATCAAGATTGGCTGGGTAATACGCGAGAGAAAATTGCCAGGGAAAAAGCCGGTATTATGCGCAAAAATGGCAACGCCGTTGTCGGCGAGCTATTTCCACCCTCGTCTTTGTATGATGTTGCCAATGAATTATCTGTCAATGTGCGTTGGGCAACACAAGACTTCATCACTGAAGTTTCAGCAGATTATTCAACCTGGTCTTGGAAAGGTAAAGAACATCACTTTGCTCATTTACCGTATCCGAAAATTCCACTACAAAACGCCAGTACAGCCCTTGCTGCGTTAGAGTCTCTGGCGCTTTTACCTTCAGAGTCAACACTAAGCGAGATTATAGCCAATACCACCATGCCTGGCAGGCAACAAACGCTAAGCTTAAATCCACATGTTGTGGTGGACGTGGCCCATAACCCTCAAGCTACAAAAGCAATGCATGAATGGTTACAGCGTTACGATGTGAGCAAAATTCGCATCGTGGTTGGCATGCTCAAAGATAAGTCCATTGCTGAAACACTGACACCACTTTGCGAGCTTGATGGCGAGTGGTATGTGGCTACTACCGAAGGCCCGAGAGGTTGTAAGGCTGAAGTTCTTGAAAATGCACTTGTTAATGGCGGCACAAGCATACAGAATATAGCAACTTACGACAGCGTAAGGTCGGCTTATCAAAGTGCGTGTGCTGATTATCAAGACGGTGAACTTATCCTTGTATTTGGTTCTTTTGTCACCGTAGCAGACGTACTTGCGAGTTAAACGCATATAAGCCTGTCTTTCTAAATAAAATGAACTTGAGCAGGAGAGTACAGTGACATCGGCATTAAAGAATAGACTGGTAGGTACCATTATTGTTGTGGCGCTTGCCGTTATTTTTTTACCAGACTTTCTCGATGGCAAAAAGCAAACTAATAGAGAGCCGTTTGTCTCTGTACCCACTAACCCTCCTGTAAAACCCATTGTTGAGCCAGAGCCATTCCCGTCAGAGCGTGTTGCAAAAGCCGCGATTCAAGCAGTAGAAATTGCAGACGAGGTTGCTGTTGATGACTCACTTGCTCTTAATGAAAGTAGCGAACCCCTAACAAATGAAGTGCAGGAAAAACCTGAACTAGAAGACGAGTTAGCCAGTCAAACGATTGTTGATGCGAGCAATGAACAAGGTGACGACGACGCGGGTTGGGTTATTCAGTTAGGTAGCTTTAGACATGAAAAGAATGTGAAGGCGCTACTGGATAAACTGGAAAAAGCAGGATATCGCGCATTTAGTCGAAAGATTCAAACCAGTTCAGGGCCGCTGAATAAGGTTTTTGTTGGTCCTGATCTAGATAAAAAGGCTTTAGAATCTGCTTTGCCACACTTAAATGAACTCACAAATTTAAAAGGTAAAGTAACCACCTTTAAAGTGGAATAGGGTTTTTACACAACAATTCAATTTAGCGTGTTGCAACTTTATTACGCACTAGCAATATTTCTATCTTCTGTTAGAATGCGCGCCATCTCGCCAATGGCTCGTTGTTTTACTAACTAAAGCAACAATAACGCGACAGAGAGACGATGAACTGGGTAGACTTTTCCATACTGGGTATCATTGCGGTATCTACCTTAATAAGCCTAATCAGAGGGTTTGTAAAAGAAGCCATTTCTTTAGTGGTTTGGTTTGCTGCACTTTTCATTTCCAGCAACTTTTACGAAGATCTCGCTGTTTATTTCACTGCCATTGATGATCCCTATTTAAAAAACGGTGCGGCAATTGCGGCATTGTTTGTCACAACGCTTATACTTGGTGGCATGATTAATTTTGCGATCAGTCAACTAGTACAAGCTACAGGCTTATCAGGTACCGATAGGGTACTTGGTGTTGTCTTTGGTGCCTTACGCGGTGTCTTGATTGTAAGCGCATTGCTCTTTTTTATGGATACCTTTACCAGCGCTGCTTCCTCATCATGGTGGCAATCGTCGGTACTCATACCTGAGTTTGGTGTCATTATTGAGTGGTTTTTCAGTTACGTGAAAGACTCCTCCAGTTTCTTAAATCCCGCTTGAAATAGGTAACGCACATGTGTGGTATTGTCGGAATAGTTGGTAAAACGCCCGTAGCTCAGTCACTGTACGATGGTCTAACGGTAATTCAGCACCGTGGACAGGATGCTGCTGGCATAATGACTATCGACCAAAATATGTTTAATTTGCGCAAAGCAAATGGTTTGGTTCGAGATGTGTTCCATACGCGTCATATGAAGCGATTAACGGGTAATATGGGTATTGGCCATGTTCGTTACCCTACGGCGGGAACCTCAAGCTCTGCTGAAGCTCAGCCGTTTTATGTAAACTCGCCATTTGGTATTGCCTTTGCTCACAATGGTAACCTAACTAATGCCCACGAGTTACAAGAAGAAGTATTTCGTATTGCGCGCCGTCACATCAATACTACGTCAGATTCTGAATTGTTACTTAATATACTTGCTCACGAGTTACAGCAAGTTGCTGGCTTAAGTGTAAGTGCTGAGCATATCTTTGAAGTGGTAACAAAGGTACACAAGAAAATACGTGGTGCCTATGCCGTTGTAGCTGCAATTATCGGTCAAGGTATCGTTGCTTTTCGCGACCCTCACGGCATTCGTCCTCTTGCGCTAGGTAAGAGAATGACAGAGCTGGGTGAGGAATGGATGGTTGCCTCTGAAAGTGTTGCATTGGATGCGGTTGGCTTCCAATTTGTTCGCGATGTTGCACCTGGAGAAGCGGTATTCATCACGGAAGAAGGGCAGTTACATACACGTCAGTGTTCAGATAACCCAATTACATCACCGTGTATTTTTGAATTTGTGTACTTCGCGCGCCCAGATAGTTTCATCGATGGTATTTCTGTTTACGCATCACGCGTCAATATGGGACGCAAGTTAGGCGAAAAAATAAAACGTGAATGGGCTGACCTAGATATAGACGTGGTTATTCCTATTCCTGAAACATCAATGGATGTGGCACTACAAATAGCTAACACTCTTGAACTACCTTACCGCCAAGGGTTTGTAAAAAACCGTTACATAGGTCGTACATTTATTATGCCGGGTCAAACCATGCGTAAGAAGTCAGTACGCCGCAAGTTAAATGCGATTTCATCTGAATTCAAAGGCAAGAGTGTACTACTGGTTGATGACTCTATTGTACGTGGTACGACGTCTGGGCAAATTATCGAAATGGCAAGAGAGTCGGGTGCTAAGAAGGTTTACTTTGCATCCGCTGCACCAGAAATTCGTTTCCCTAATGTGTATGGCATCGATATGCCATCGGCAAACGAGCTTATCGCATATGGTCGTGAAATTGACCAAATTGCTGAGTTAATTCAAGCCGATGGATTAATTTTCCAAGATATTTCAGACTTGGTAGATGCTGTTAGAGAAGAAAACGAGTCTATTCAACGTTTCGAAACCTCAGTATTTGATGGAAACTATATAACCGCAGACATCGATCAAGAGTATCTAGAGCGTATTGACATGTCTCGCGGCGAAAAGTCGAGAAATGCACCAGTGGTTCAGGCGGAACTAAGCAACTTAGACGTGCATAATATTGGTGCCGCTGAAGATTAATTTCTATTAAACAATCAGTTATGAAAAAAGCCGGTTCAAGACCGGCTTTTTTGTAGCTTAAATGATTGACTTAACACGTATTAAGTCAGTCGGCGTGTTTTACGCGCTATTTTTACTTAATGCACGAATACAGGCCCACCATATAACCCCCACACTAGAACTGAGCCCGTCATCAAAATGACTAGAAGAACAAGGCCACAGGTAACTACCGAACTTGAATAGATAAAGCCTTTATCTTCTGGCATATGCATCATAATTGGCACGCCAGAATAAAGGAGATAAACAGAGTAGCTAATGCCAACTAACAGTGCCGTCATCACCACCCATAGTTCTGGGTATAGGCCTGCAAAACCAACCATAAATAGAGGCGTCGCAGTATATGCAGCAAGCTCTAAGGATTGGGTATAAGTAGGCGAGGCGTCAAACGCTTTTGCCAGTTCGTGAATGAGTACGGCAAGGCCAATTACTCCAGTAACCAAGCCAAAGTACATACCCGCTGCCATCATAACAGCGCTGGTTTCACTTAAACGGATAACATCGCCCGCTCCGATACTCCACCCTGTGTGTGCACTGGAGTAATAAGCGACAAGTGAAGGGATGAGTGCAATAAATGCAATATGGGTTAGCGCGTAAAAATAAGTTTCATGCTTAACATCAATACTCTGCCATTCTTCCTTTGGATGTGTATAGATGCCAATGAGGTGATTTAAAATCATAACGTCCTGCCTTATAACCAAGGTTATTATTCTTAATAAAATGGATATTGTTGTGAGGCAGTGTGAACAGAGTGACTCGTCATTTACCTTGGTGTAACGGTAACCGCAGACTAAGGCAAGTACGCTTAAGTAAACATGGCGCAAAGCGCGATAAAACTGCCATTAACAATATGTTTACAATTTGAGTGTGCAGCAAGAATGACAAAGCGTCAATAAAATTTGTTTAAATTGTGAACGTAATGGCAGCGAATAGTTTATTGATACGTTAGTTCGTACCTTATCAAGAAGCAGGCACACCACTATGAAACTTGAAGTCCTCATCTGGTGACGAAATTAAATCAGCTTCAATTTTGCCAAAACTACTCAAATCTCTTGTGATTAGTACAGTGTACTAGATAATTTTTGAGGTGTTTTTATACGTGTCTAATATTTTTACATATTTCAGTTTGCAGCGAAGCTTCACTTTACTAGTAATTGATTTCTTTAAATTAAAAGATGTCGGCTTGGTACTTGCTTAAAAGTCTCTTTAAAGTTCATTAAATTTATATGTTTAAAAGGATTTAAAATGACTCATCAAAAATTGATACTTGCAATTTTGACGTTAGTAACCTTAAAAGCACATGCTGGTATCATATCGATTTCTGGCAGCCAAAACGCCTCTCATATCAGAACTACGAGTAATATTAACTATACACAAATTGTAAGAGATCCCAATAATGGCACTTTTGCTCATATTGGTATTGAAGGAGCTAACTATACTAATTTTGATGAATGGAACCGTAACTTAGGCAACGGAGGTTCTACTGTTCATTCTTCAGAGCTAAACTTGAATTCTACACACAAAAGCTTACTTGAAAACGCTAAAATATCAAATATTTGGTTAAACTACTCCATGAGGTGGAGGACGGTTTCGGGGGTAGGAACATATGACACTAGAAGTACTTCTATTGCTGAAGGAAAAAGTGAATTTGATGGTCGGTCTGGAGTTGAAATTAGTATTGACGGTAATCAAATTCTATCGTTAGCAAAAGAACAATCAGTTATTGCAGAATGCAGTACTGGTCGAAGTATAGGGGATTATGTAGATAAAAATAGCTACAATTTTGATAGGTATGGGTATTACACAGGTATTAGTAATGATGATAGTTGGGATGTTTGTACAGATACGGCGACCGTTGGGTGGAATTTTATAAGTGATGTTTTGACTTTCTCTGAAAGTGATTGGTCTAAAATTGTGACACATGGTATCGATTTAGCGGTATCGTCTAAAACCATAGACTGGGATATATATTTCAATACAGGAGACGATGCAAGGGAAGGGTGGATTAATCACAGTACAGTATTTTCAACAAGCCTTCGAATTGAGTATGAGGAACTATCAGATAATCAAGTTTCAGAGCCAAGTTATTTAACACTTTTCACCTGTGTGCTTCTTGGGGGAATAAGATTTAAGAAACGCAAAAAATTGAATAATTATGTATGAGAATTACTAAGTTCATTATCTAGTTAAAGTGAAAAGCACTAAAAGATTGCTTTAGTGACTATGGAAAATAAGTTACCAATTTTAAATACTGTGACGGACTATACAGTTTTAATTAAATCTGTTCAAAGCGAGCTTTTGAGTAGCTAATTACTATAACGGATTTGATTGTCAATCTTGCTTCATTATACCATCAACTTATAACTTAATAGTCGCAATAAAAGCAGGCACACCACTATGAAACTTGAAGTCCTCATCTGGTGACGAAATTAAATCAGCTTCAATTTTGCCAAAATAGGCAATGCGTTCAGTGATATCGCGACCGGCTATTTCTTCAGCAAGCGATAGGTAATCTTGATAATGTCTAGCTTCAGAGCGAAGCAAGGAGACATAAAAATCTCCTAAACGCTTATCTACATGGGGGGCTAGTTTTGCAAAGCGCTCACAGGAGCGGGCCTCGATGTATGCACCACAAATCAGTTTGTCGATAAGCGCATCGGGCTCGTGATTCTTAACATGGGTTAACATGCCTCTGGCGTAACGGCTAGAGCTGATATTTTCATACGGAATACCGTATTCATCCATAATCTCTAACACTTGAAAAAAGTGGTGTAATTCTTCTTTTATCAGCAACACCATTTTATCGATGAGATCTTGGCCATAAGGAGTGCCCGACTTTGGCAACATAGACTTTGACAGTGTGTTGTGTTTACTCAATTCTCTCCAGTCGCCCTGCATGCGGTAGGTAAAATCTTCAAAAGGCTTCAACCATGCTAATAACGCCTCACTACTTTCTTTATCTACGGCATATCTTCGAATGAGGAACATGGCACTTTGAGCAGCTTTTAGCTCACAAACAAGATGATCTAATAAAATAACGGATAAATTTTCTTTCTTTACCGCTTCATCTACCCATTGATCTGGCGTTTCACATTGTAAGAAGCTTCTGATAGGTTCGAGTAGGGCGTCCAACGTTTTCTCTCTACAGCAAATAATTGAGGAAAGGTACTGAATACCTTTATTTGGGCGGCAAGTATACCACTGAAAATTGCTAGGCAAAATGACATGAATCAAGCTACCTGAATCAAGGAACACGAATCAAACTGCCTGAAGCAAATGCTCAGAGTTAAACAGCCTCGGGTACCTGTCGGCTTTGAGGAAATTAACCTACAAGAGCCTCGTTATCTTTGTTCATTTCTTGTGTTGGCGGTTAACATTTTCCATCGCAAGGCTCTAGCGGTTCTGGTTTGCCAAAGTAATAGCCTTGATAGAAGTTACAATTTAATGCGTGAAGTGCTTCAAATTGCTCTTGTGTTTCGACACCCTCAGCGACAACCGCTTTATTTAATCCGTGAGCGAGATTAATAATCGAAACAACCACCGAGCGACCCTCATCATTAAGCAAGAGTTTATCAATAAATGACTTGTCGATTTTGATAATGTCGATGGGGAAGCTAGTGAGGTAATTCAACGATGAATAACCCGTTCCGAAGTCATCCAAGGACAATTGAAAACCAAGTTCAGATAGCTGCTGCATTTTCTCGACCACATTCTCTGATTGTCGCACCATAACACTCTCTGTAATCTCAAGTTTGATGTTTATTGCAGACACCTGATTGCGGGCTAATGCAGCTTGTAATTTCTCAACAAAAGTATCTTCTTCAAATTGAATTGCGCTGATATTAATCGCTATGGTTAAGCTTTCTTTAGATGCGTTACCTTTCCAACTGTGTATTTGCTGGCAGCACTGCTGAATGATCCAATCTCCCATTTCTCTGATCAGCCCCGTACTTTCAGCAATGGGAATGAATTCAGCAGGAGACACAAAACCCAACAAGCGACTGTGCCAGCGAGTTAATGCTTCATAGCCGCAAAGAGTTTGATGTTTATCTAGAATGGGTTGAAAGACCACCTGCAACTCATTGTTTTCAAGGGCTGTAGAGAGCTGCTGAATAAGTAGATTGCGACGGTCTACTTTGTCTTGTAATTCACTCTCGAAAAAGCCGATAGTATTTTTACCGATTTGTTTGGTTTGATGAAGTGCAATGTCAGACTGTTTCAAGATGGCGTCTGTATTAGACGTCTTACTGTCGAAAATACACAGGCCAATACTACTTGATATAACAAGTTCATGTTCCGCAATTGAGAATGGCTTCAACATTTCACTTTGCAATGTCTTGGCGAGTTTCTCTGCACGATACAAGGCTTTGTCTTGCGTTATACCTATGTCGAGCAGCAACATAGCGAATTGGTCGCCGCCTATTCTAGCGATAAAGTGTTGATTGTGAATATTCGATTCAATTCTGGAAGCAACTTTTATTAGCAGTAAGTCACCCGTAACGTGCCCCAAGCTGTCGTTTACGGTACTAAAATCGTCTATATCCAATGTTAATAAAGCGCCGTAACCTGAGGTAAGTGTATCTTCTCGTTGAACATCGTCCAAGGTTTGTTTCAAGTACTGACGATTAGGTAAGTTGGTTAGTTCATCGTAGAGTGCGAGCCGTGTTACTTCCTCTTCGGCGAGCTTGCGGCTGGTAATATCTGCGCGAATGGCGATGTATTTAATTGGCCTGTTATTCTCGTCTAACAGGGGGACGATAGTGGTACTCATCCAATACAAGCTGCCATCCTTTGCTCTGTTGCAAATTTCACCTTCCCAAGGATGCCCGCTCTTTATTCGCCCCCACATGTCTTTAAAGAAGTCGGCGGAATGTACTCCTGAATTAATAATACGGTGAGTGTTGCCAATGAGTTCTTCACGTGAATATTGAGAAATATTGCAGAATTTTTCGTTAACACTAAGAATAACGCCCTTAGCATCAGTTACAGCAACAATAGCATGCTGATCGAGCGCTTCTTTTAGCTCTTTTGTTTCTTTTAGTGCTTTTGCAGTTTGCCCTTTTTCTTTGACAATCTCATCATAGGGAGAAAGCAGTTCAACAATAAATATGGACCTGAATAGAACAATTGCAGAGATTATTTTATAGAAATGCGCAACTAACACGTTAAGTTGTGACGCTGAGCTATAGGAAATGATGAGAAATGAGCAAATTGCCATGCAATAGGTTGAAATAGACAGGTGAATATTGCTTTTATCTTTTGTTTTAACTGCCTTTACGAAAAATGCAATGGTTAATCCCAAACTAAACAAGCCCAAGAGCGACTCGTAGTATGACTTAAATGGGCTGACACCTTTCCCGCTCACATACAAAATAGGAAACCAATCTATAAAGTAATTTCCCATTATAACTAGCAGAACACTTAATGATATTGCCGCGAATAAGGCATGGCGCTGTCGCCAAGGTAAAGACACGTTGAACAACAAAGCGGCCAATGTAAGAAGCTCAAATGTTCTTCCAACGAACCAAAAAAATATGGCTTTTTCTGTGGTAGGTTTTGTTATTAACAATGGCATGCCCGCATACGACAGCGCATGAACGTAGTCGATAATGGCTACAGTGGTTAACCCAAAAATAATAATGTTGGCAGGCTTAAACGTGTATTCAACGGGTTTAAGACAAATAACAACGACGATTGCCGCGAATATAAACGAAGAAATTAATTCTGAACTTAGATGAAGCAGTAGGTACTGCTCTTGAAGAAACGGTATTTCTGTAGAGAAAGTAAGTGAAAGTAAAAAGAAACTTAACGTTAAAGCCCCTAGAAGTAGTGCATAGCGCTTGATTGTTTCACCAAAAGGCTCTTGCGTCATAGTGCTCAACGTATTTTCATGGGTCATGGGCAATACTTTCAGTCCCTAACAAATAGTGCGAAGAGTAGGCTTTGACTGATATACCGTTGTGTTGAGGCTTTAATTTCCTGTATTTGGCTCATTTGAGATAGTCACCTGCTTCACGGGTATTTCGACAACGAGTATGTTCATTGATATTCTGTTTGTTGAACCACTGATGCATAGTATTGGGAAATATTAGATTTTTCTAGTATGTTTATTGATTATAGACATGCAAACAGTGAATGAGGTGAAGCATTAACCCTTTTTTTGTAAACTTGTGGTGTTATGAACTATTTAGCGCATCTGTATTTTGCACAGCGCACTGCCGACTCTCATTTTGGAAATTTATTGGGTGACTTCAGGCGGGGAGTTAAAGTGAACAATCTTTCCCCAATGGTGCGGCTTGGCCTAGAAAACCATTACGAAGTAGATAGATACACTGACAGTCATCCTGCGGTTGTTGAAGCAAAACAATTATTTGATGCTAAACGCCGACGTTTTGCACCCGTTGCTTTAGATATCTACTTTGATCATTTATTGATAAAGCATTGGTCTAAATTCAGCACAACATCTTTTCACGATTTTCGCGTTAATAGTTTCTCTTTATTGGAACAACGTCTTATGCATATGCCGGGTATTATGCGTCAGCGTATTGGTAGTATGATTTCGCAAAATTGGTTTAATGATTACGCCAAAGAAGAGGGTATTGCTATGGCAATCACATCTGTAGCAAGGCGCATACGTTTTACTAATCGTTTTCATTATGTTGTCGACGATATTGCTCAGCATCGCGATGAAATTGAGCGGTATTTTCTTCTCTTTTTTCCTGATCTCAAACGGCATATAAGGTGCTATGGGCCAGAGAATATTGCCGCTTCCTTATAGCCTCTCATAGACAACTGTCGATAAATTTATGCCACTTGTCGAGCATTTCTCAGTATTAAATTGTACGAGGTTATAGTGCGCATATGCTAAGCACTTATGCTTGGCAAACAGGCATGCTAAAAGCCAATAATAAAAATATACGCCTTAATTTAAAAGCGACAGTCTAATGAAAAACAAAATGAGTACATTAACACCCCGCGCAGTGTGTTTTGCGCTTATCGCCTTGGTCTCGATATCTACTCATGTAGTAGCGGATACCAGCAGTGCATCACATCGCCGTACCCTTGACATTGATAGCAGTGTTGTTACGGATCACGAGACTAAAATTCTTGGCAAGCGGGTTAAATACAGTGCTACAACCGGTACACAACCGGTTTGGAATAGCAAAGACGAAGCTGTAGCCACCTTGTTTTACACCTACTATCAACGCACTGATGTTAAAGATAACGCAGATAGACCGCTAGTTATTTCATTTAATGGTGGCCCGGGCTCTGCCTCTGTATGGATGCATGTTGCCTATACTGGCCCGCGCATATTAAACATCGACAGCGAAGGCTACCCGGTTCAGCCCTATGGTGTACAAACCAACACTTATTCAATTTTGGATGTGGCGGACATTGTTTTTGTTAATCCTGTAAATACGGGGTATAGCCGCATCTTGGAAGATGAAGATGGCAATTTACCGTCTAAAGATGAACAACAGAAAATGTTCTTCGGCGTTAATGCTGATATAAGCTATCTCGCTGATTGGGTTAATACATTTGTAACGCGCAATAATCGTTGGCGCTCTCCTAAATATCTGATTGGCGAGAGCTATGGCACCACTCGCGTGTCAGGGTTAGCACTTGAGCTACAAAATCGTCAGTGGATGTATCTGAATGGCGTTGTATTAGTATCGCCAACTGATATCGGCATTGAGCGAGACGGACCAGTGAAAGCGGCTAACCGTTTACCTTATTTCGCTGCTACTGCTTGGTATCATAAGAAATTAGACAGTGAGCTACAAAGTAAAGACCTGACAGAGTTATTGCCCGAGGTAGAGCAATTTACCATTAATGAATTAATTCCTGCACTCGCCAAAGGTGGGTTCATAGGGGAGGATGAAAAGCGCACAGTACTGGGTAAAATGGCGCGCTATTCAGGGCTTTCTGAAGAAGCAATAATGCAAAATAATTTGGACGTTGATACCGCGTTTTTCTGGAAAGCACTTTTGCGTGATGAAGGTAAAACACTGGGTCGATTAGATAGCCGTTATTTAGGTGTTGATGCAAAGCAAAGTGGCAATAGACCAGATTATTGGGCAGAGTTGACCTCTTGGCTTCATTCGTTCACGCCAGCCATCAATTACTATTTGCGTGAAGAGCTCAATTACAAAACTGACACTAAATACAATATGTTTGGCAACGTACACCCTTGGGATCGCACAAATAATCACACAGGTGAAAATTTGCGTTTAGCCATGGCACAAAACCCGTATTTAAACGTTATGATCCAATCGGGCTATTACGATGGTGCAACAAACTATTTTGATGCTAAATACACCATGTGGCAGCTTGACCAAAGCGGAACCATGAAAGATCGCTTGAGCTTTAAAGGGTATCGCAGTGGACACATGATGTATTTGCGTCGTGACGACCTTAAACAGTCCAATCAAGACTTACGTGAGTTCATTCAAGCCAGTACGCCTGAACAGGGGCAACCAGCGATGTATTCTCGTTAACAATCGTAAATGGGGCCTAGTAGTAGGCCCTCTTTCACTGCGCTCTCGCGGCGTTCATAGCGGCAAGTGCGCTTGCACATTTTTGCTTTAAGGTGTCTCTTAGCAGCCGAACTGCAGGGGTTATCGACTGCCTACTTGGGCAAATCAGCCACAATTGTGTTGTGATGGGGGTATATTGTGGAAGTAAAGTGACAAGACGCCCCTGAATAATATCGTCATAAATATCGAGACCTGACTTTACTGCCACACCTTTTCCGGCTACAGCCCATCGCCTGACTAAATCCCCATCATTAGCAATTCTATTCCCCTTCAGTTTTTACCTTTACTGGGGTGTTTTGATAAGTGAACTCCCATTCACTGTAAACCTTGTCGTGCAGTTGATAGAAAAGCCCATTGCATGCACGTAAATCATCAACACTCTGTGGTGACCCGAAACGCTTTATATAGTCTGGAGAGGCCACCAATAACCTTGGGACATCGCATATTTTAAAGCCGTAGAGGTTTGCATCATCAGGAGAGCCATAGCGCAGAGCAAGATCGATAGGGTCACGATAAAAGTCGATATTACTGTCACTCAAATGAAGTTTCACACTTACATTTTCATGTGAATCCATAAACTCGTCCATCCATGGTGCCACGATATTTCTACCTAGGTCAGAAGAGAGTCCTAGTCTAAGTTCACCTTCAATAACGCCTGTATTGCCTTTTAAATTACTTTTTGCATTTCCAAGTAACCCCATCGCTTGTTCACAAATGGGAATGAATTGTTCTCCCGCTGTAGACAATCGCATTGAGCGGGTTGTGCGAATGAATAGTTCAGTACCTAGGTGTTGTTCTACCCGTTTTAATGCCGCACTTGCCGTTGCGGTGCGCATATTTAGGTGAGTTGCTGCAGCGGTAATATTGCGAAATTCAGCAACTTTTAGCACCACGTTTAGATCTTCAAGTAACATGATTTTCAAAAAATATTTGATAATGTTTCTGGAATTGTGATGTTTATCTAAAAATAATCAAGGGTATGATGGTTGAATATTCACTTGGGAGAAAGATTTAATGAAAGCGATTGGATACACGCATTCACATGCGATAACAGAAGATGATGCGCTTATAGATATTGAAATTGAAAAGCCTACCGCATCAGGCCGAGACGTATTAGTTAAAGTAAATGCCATTGCGGTTAACCCTGTCGATTATAAGATTCGACAGCGCGTAAACCCCAATGGAGGCGAACCTAAAATATTGGGTTGGGATGCAGTAGGTGAAGTAGTTGAAGTTGGCGCTGATGTCACTGCGTTTACTGTGGGCGATAGAGTGTACTATGCAGGTGATTTAACTCGCACTGGGTCAAATGCAGAGTATCAACTTGTCGATGAACGCATTGTTGGTTTTGCTCCAAACAGTTTATCAGACAGTGAAGCAGCAGCATTACCGCTTACTACCATTACTGCCTATGAACTGCTTTTTGACCATCTAGCACTTATACAACAAAGTGATAAAAGTGATGAAGTTGTACTTGTAGTTGGAGCGGCAGGGGGTGTTGGCTCTATCATGCTACAACTTTTGAAAACACTGACAGGCGCGACGGTAATCGCCACTGCCTCTCGAGAAAGTTCTCGACAGTGGGTAGAGTCACTCGGCGCCGACTATGTGGTTGATCACAGCCAGCCACTTGCTGCACAAATAAAGGCATTAGACATTGGTGATGTTACTCATGTGGCAAGTTTAAACAATACGCATTTGTACATTGAAGACTTTGTTGAAGTGATGAAGCCCAAAGGCAAGCTTGCCCTCATTGACGACCCAGACAGTTTGGACGTAGGCAAATTGAAGCAGAAAAGCTTATCGCTTCACTGGGAGTTCATGTTTACCCGTTCGATGTTTGAAACGGATGACATGGTGGAACAAAGCCGTTTGCTAAACCACGTTGCAGCACTGATTGATGAGGGTAAGATAAAAACCACCTTGGGTAAGCACCTTGGCAAAATAAACGCAGCTAACATAAAGCATGCGCACAGTATTCTTGAGCAGGGTAGCGCCATCGGGAAGTTGGTACTAGAAGGGTTTTAATCTCAGACAGCGCCCGTTTTATTTTACATAGTGGTAAAACGCAGGCTTAAGGATCTTATTCGCCACCTACGGTAAGCCTCTGTTTTTAGTACAGAGGCTTGTTGATTAAACGAGCATTTCTGATAGACAGTTTAGAGATTCATTCCACCCGATGCTTCAATTCGCTGTCCGTTGATCCAGTGACTTTTATCGCTGAGTAACAGCGCGACAACGGCGCCTATGTCATCAGGTAGTCCAACTCGGCCAAGTGCGGTACGCGCTGCAATCGCGCTATTGACTTCAGATGTGTCACGCACATAACCATTGCCAAAGTCGGTTTCAATGGCTCCGGGGGCAAGTGTATTTACACGGATCTTACGGTTACCGAGTTCGTTTGCCATATAGCGGCTCATTACTTCCACTGCACCTTTCGCCATTGCATATGCACTGTACCCTGGGAAGCAAAAGCGGGTGAGACCAGATGAAACATTAAGAATTGCACTACCATCTCTCAATAAAGGAAGTAGCTTTTGCGTCAGCAGATAAGGGCCTTTGACATGCATATCGAACAAGGTGGTCAAAGTTTCCTCTGTCGTATCAGTAAAAGGTAAGTTGATACCAACCCCCGCGTTATTGAGTAAGTAATCAAATTGAGTGCAGTTAAATTGTGCTTCAAGTATCTGAGATATACTCAATACAAAGTTATCGAATGAATTCACATCGGCAGTATCTAGTTGTATTGCAACTGCCTTTTGGCCAATGCTATGCACTTCATCGATAACATCATTTGCGGCTGCGATGTTATCTTTGTACGTAATAACAACATCTAAACCCTCACTAGCAAGTGCTAATGCGCTAGCTTTTCCAAGTCCTCGACTGCCGCCAGTTATTAATGCAATTGTCATAAATTTTCCTTCTTTTTTGTGAGTAGACGAATAATAGGAGGATATTGGAGTTTGAAAAATAGCCTTAAAAAGATATGATTGTTCATCAAAAGAGAACAATCATGGGCATACGGGAGTAGGTATGGATAGATTTGATATGATGCAAAGATTTGTTCAGACCGCCAGATTGGGCAGTTTTAGCAGAGCGGCTGATGTACTAGGCTTACCTAAATCAAGTGTATCTCAGGCCATTACTCAACTTGAGTCGCAGCTGGGTACAAGACTATTGCACAGAAGTACTCGACAAGTGCGATTGACCTCAGATGGAGAAGCCTTTCTGCCCCAATGTCAGGCAATTCTGAATGAATGGGACGCTATGTCTCAACAATTTGTGGCAACATCTTCTCTAATTACAGGGGAACTGCGTATTGATATGCCAAGTCGATTTGCTACGCTGTTTTTGTTGCCACATATCAGCAAATTTATGGATTTGTATCCCAATATTAATTTGAAGATTAGTAGCGTGGATCATCCAGTAGATCTCGCTAAAGAGGGGGTAGATTGTGTAATACGCGTAGGCGAACTTCGTGACAGCAGTCTTGTAGCGGTACCACTGTTTTCATATCCTATCTACAACTGCTTGAGTAAGACCTATATTGATCGTTACGGGAAACCCAAATCCCTAGACGATCTTAAACATCACAAATTAATCGATTATTCCCATTCACTAAGCCAAAAAACTGCTGAATTTGAATATGTTCATGCAGGAAAAACTTGCACATTAACGATGCCAAGCGCAATTTCGGTAAATAGCACGGAAGCGTATTTCAGCGCTTGTTTAAATGGACTAGGTCTTGCTCAGCTTCCTATACTTGCAAACACAAAGCTATTTAAAAATGATGAGCTTGTCAGTGTTTTGCCTGACTTCCAAGCACCTGCTATGCCGGTAAATCTGCTCTACTTATCAAGAAGACATATGCCTCAAAGGTTAGACGTTTTTATTAAATGGATGAAAGGCGTTATTGAAGAACTGACATCGTAACTGACGTTAGTTTTTTCCTACAATTTTTAGAGCGTGCTGACTTCTCTGGTACGTTTTTACAGCAAAGGTCAACACGCTCTAATAACATTTCTTTATGTGATTTTACGTTAATTTCTATCTTATTCATCACTTTGAACTAGACTAATTATTAATCAATAGTAAGCCGTCTATAAATAACACCATTTTGAATTGTTGATGCAAGGGAAAAGGTTATTCCCAAAGCCGTACCAAGTGTAGGATAAGAAATTGAATTATGGATGCATTTTCATTAAAGCATGAACTAGACAAAACAGCGCATTTCGAATTTTATCGTTCAGACAGTGAGACAACAGAAGGGCGCTTCAACACTGACATTAAGCCAGGCAATGACAGTGATAAAATATGGAGGAAGAAGCTGCTTTACTACTGTAACTGGTGTCTTAAAAACCAAACTGATTTTAAGTTTGAACAGATTATTTATAACGAAGAAAAACCCTATCTCATTCGCACAAGACAAATTTCACTATTTTATAAAACACCTAACCATCTTGAAGTTACGGTATCTGAGGCCAAGCCAATTACCAATAAGATATTCGGTAACCAGTTTGATCGGAATATTCTCGACTCTATGCAAGATGTGTTGCTTATTTCGGAAGCGGAGCCGCTTGATTCACCTGGGCCAAGAGTACTTTTTGTCAATAGTGCGTTTCACCGAATGACAGGGTATCAAGAATCAGAAATTCTAGGGCGTACACCACGTATTCTACAATGCGAAAATACCACTATTGAAAGCCGAAGCGACATCAGAAAAGGCCTTGCAAGTTGGAAGCCTTTTAAGGTGGTCCTTCGTAATAGGACCAAGTCTGGAGAAGAGTTTGACGTTGAACTCAGTATTAGTCCTGTTGCAGATGAAACAGGTTGGTTCACGCATTGGATTTCAATACAGCGGGATGTAACCGTACAGCATAAAGCTGACGAAAAGCTGTCAGAAACGATGATTTGGTTAAATGCCATCATTGAAGCTGGAAAGATAGGTATGTGGGATTGGGACTTAGTCACCAATCAGGTGCGTTATTCCAAGGAATATAAAAAGCAAATTGGTTATGAAGAAAGGGAACTAAAGGACGACTTTGCTGAATTTGAAAGTCGTGTTCATCCAGATGATTTGCATGATGTACTTAAGAAGGCAACACAGACAATTGAGCAATGCAGAGATCATCATAAAACCGAGTTTCGCCTTCGTCATAAAGACGGCTCTTATCGTTGGATATGGGCTCATGCTTCGGTAATCAAAAATAGAAAGGGTAAACCAATTCGGTTGGTGGGTTCACACATTGACATCACTGAGCAAAAGCAACTTGAAGCTCAATTGCGTCAAGCACAAAAAATGGAAGCGATTGGGCAGCTAGCGGGTGGTGTTGCCCATGATTTTAACAATCACCTTGCCAGTATTATTGGTTTTGCTGAGCTACTTTCTACAAAGTTGGAAGATTCTTCGCTTCAAGGGTATGTGAATAAAATCCTAATGTCTGCTGAAGGTTCAAGTTTGTTAACTAGAAAACTTCTGACCTTTTCAAGGAAGGACGAAGTGACGTTTGAAAATGTCAGTATTCACGAGCAGATTTTTGAGGTGCTGAGCATTCTAAGTCATTCTCTTGATAAACGCATTCAACTTCATACTGACTTGTCTGCGATAGATAATACAGTATTAGCTGATAAAGCCTTGGTACAAAGTATATTGCTAAATTTAGCGCTAAATGCGAAAGACGCTATGCCAGAAGGAGGCATATTGTGTATTGAGACACATAACACGAAACCGACTATTGGAAATATACCTGATGTGGATAAAAAAAGTGTTATTCAAATTCGGGTATCTGATACGGGCACTGGTATCGCGAAATCTGTTATGCCCAAAATATTCGACCCGTTTTTTACTACTAAGGATGTGGGTAAGGGAACTGGTTTGGGGCTTGCAACAGCGTACAGCGCAGTAACTCAATTTAAGGGGGCGATTGACGTAGAAAGTCGGCTAGGTAAGGGGACGTCATTTGTTATTGAGTTGCCTCTAGTAGAAAAGAGCGCTCATGCACGCTCGCTTTGTAATTCCCCCGATATAAGAAAGGAAGATGTTCACGCTAAAACGTTACTGGTTGTAGAAGACGATTCGTTAGTCAGTGAAATGCTTCAAGAAACGTTAGAGGTACTGGGCCACAAAAGTATTTGTGTAGAAAATGGCAAAGAAGCGTTGGCCTTGTATGAAAAGCAAGGCGAAGAGTTCGATGCAGTAATATTAGACATGAATATGCCGATTATGGGGGGGAAAGAGACATTTAAGGCGTTACAGCAGATAAACGCCGATGTTAAAGTCATTATTTCTTCAGGGTATAGTGCTGAACATACTGTTTCGGAACTTCTCGCTAGTGGTGTGTATAGTATTATTAGCAAGCCCTACAAAATAGCTGACATTGATGAAGCGATACGTGCGTTGCCTTAAAGAGGCAAGTGCAGAGACTTGCCTCTCTACGGCTTTACAGTCCAATACTTTTTAGGTCTTTTGGGCTCTGCTCAAATGGTTCTGCTTTGTTTTTAAATGACAGATGTGTATCTCTTACAAATAGCGAATCGGCTTTCTCAACATATGTCCACATGTAATCAAACCCGAGTTCCTTAACCTCATGTCTATCTAGCAGCACGATCACTTTGCTGACTTTTGCTAAACGAATTGCTGTTTGACACAAGCCACAGGGTTCGCCCGATGCAAATAGCGTTGTGCCTTTTAAGCTACTTGTACCAAGTGTTTTACTTGCGACTCGAATAGCTTGTATCTCAGCATGGGCCGTACAATCGTGTAGTGTATTTACTTCATTAACTCCTTGTCCAATAGGTCTGCCTTTTTCATCAACAACAATTGCTGAAAAAGGTAAACCTCCGCTGTCGACTTCTTTTTTGGCAAGTGAAAGCGTCTCTTCACAAAAGTGCGCAATTTGATGCGAATTTAGCATAGGTTTGCCTTTTGTTGATTGGATAAATGAGCTGCTAGTTTTTCTATGGTAGACGCTGCATCGCGAAGCGACTTTTCGTGACGTTCATCGGCAAACTCCTGATATTCAGAAGCAACTTCATAAATTAACTCTACGCCTAAATATTTACTCAGTGTACGAATATGCGGGGTTAAGTGGTTGGCCTGTTCATTAATTCCTCCTTTTTCAAAACCAAATTCGCCACTTGATGTGATGATGACTAAAGTCTTTCCAGACAGCAGTGGTGCAAGTGGCTGGTCGCCACGGACTAAGTCGAAGTCGAATGTTTTGTTAATACGTATAATTTGATCAAACCAGGCTTTTAGCTGAGCAGGCATGCCGTAGTTGTACATAGGTGAAGAAATAACGATAATGTCTGCTTTTGCTACTTCACTTATGAGTTCGTCAGATAAGGCCAACACTTCTTGCTGTTGGGCCGTTAGCTTAGTTTCAGGCGTAAAGACTGCGCCAATCCATTCTTGTGTAATAAAGTGCGGTGGGTTTGTACCTACATCGCGGTAAATATATTCATCTATATTGCTGATATCTGAATAATGTGAGATAAACTTTTTTGCTAGTTTTTTAGAAATGGAATCGTATTCTGGATTACTGTTTGAAATGGCTCTTACGCTCGAATCTATATGTAGAATGGTGCCCATTTTTACTTTCCTCTAGGTGAAAAATTCTATGGTTATTTTTACGTTTGTAAGCCTGGCTTACAAACGAGTAAAAAATAACTGTAGATGAGTAATATTCATCTAAGTGTGGTTATGGACTCTATTACTTGATAAGTTTTTATTCGCGAATCAACACTCAACCTGGTTTTTTAAAGAGGTGAAATATGCAAGTGTCGTTACCTGCATTAAAAGCATTTGAATCAGCTGCTAGGCTGGACAGTTTTAAGGCGGCGGCACAAGAGTTGTCTATAACGCCTACTGCGGTTTCACATCATATTAAGAACTTGGAGCAGCGGCTGAGTGTTAGCTTGTTTGTTCGAGAGACTAGAAAAGTCATACTTACCGACGCTGGGAAAGAGCTTGCTGAAGCAACGCACAAGGGGTTTGAAATAATTGATGCGGCGCTTAAGAAAATAGCTATGAAAGAAAAGCAAATAGACGTTACCACGACATCGTCTTTTGCCGCATTAGTGCTCATTCCGCGTCTTCGAGAGTTCAGTCTTCAATACCCAGATATCACAGTGAATATTACAAGTGGTGAGCGTGTCGAACCCAGTAACTATGTATTACCCATTCGCTTTGGTGAGTGTAAAAATCGTGCGGGAAATGATGTGCTTAAAAGGGAGCAATTTAATCTGTTTTGTAGCGCGAGTACCGTCAAGCGATTTAACGAACCTGAGCCGCTGACTATCTATACGACAAGCTGGAAGAACCGAGATTTGCCCAAAGTGCCTTGGCAACTGTGGTTAACGCTAAATGGCCTTCATGAAAAAGGGTTTAACTTGAAGCATTTCGATCAGGAGCTATTTAGTATTCAACAGGCAATGCTCGAGAATACTTTTGTATTTTGTTCAAGGACACTTGTACAAGGTTATATAGACGCTGGTGTATTGGTTGAATTGGATACGAATGCCATTGCTTCTTCACTGTGTTACTACATTGATAACAAAGATTCGCGTTTGTCGAGACACAATGTTGTGTTTGTAGAGTGGCTAGAAAAGCTTTTAGATGCTTCGTAGTTCAAATTTTATACGCGTTTAATTGGACGTATGCTAGGTGTACTGGAAGCCTAATAGGGCAACGTTAACACTATTCTTCGTTGGTTAAAGTAGAAGAGGGGGCTTGTGCGTCATGTTCCTTTTTGGCTTCTTTCCATACGGCAAGTTTTTCGTAATACACATCCCAAATACAAGGGCAACACGAACCGCCACCACAACAGTCATCTCTTAGTGGCTTTTCTGGTTCAGGCGGTAGTGGTTTCATGAGGTTATAGTTCTCGTTGTTCAAACGTGTGTCACATAGGTAATACCTATGCCTTCGGTACACTCTACATTTTACTTTCTACTACTTTATAATGCGCTATTCACAATCTCTAGTGTTACATCTATGGCATTCTTTGATTCACTGTGAATATCTGGCTCAACACCGCTGTCCTTCCAGCTTTCATTAATGTCAGCATGGTGAAACGCGGCATAGGCCATAATAAGGCTCATATGTTGACTTAGTGGTGTAGTTGACGTCATGAAACCTAGCCCCATGGTTGGCATACCTACGATAGTGGCTTTTTTATTCTGTTTTAACGTGTATGAAACAAATTCCCATGAGCCAGCAACAAAGGGCGACGTAACAATATACAAGGGAATATCGCTTTTTAGTGGATTAGCAACGCTTTTTGAACGTATTGGCGAGGTTTTACCATGACCAAAGGTTAACGTGGCAAAAGATTGGTCAGTAGGAATAAAGTGGCTTAAAAAGTACTGCGAAAAAGGTAACGACGTTAGTCCGGCAGTTCTTAAATCAATAATCAGTGCTTTGCTCTCAGACAAAAACGCCATTGCATTGCTGATTTCTGTTTGCCAACTATCACTAATAAAGTCGCCGTCTATGGCTAAATAGCCAATGTCATTTTCTATTAGTTGGGTTTGTATTGCACCAGGGAGTATTATGTCGGATGTTTCAGAGTCGTCGCTAAGGCCTGCTCTGGATATGATCCTAAAACTGGAGTCTTTGCTTACTGAGAACAACATCGACTCTAATTTATTCTTTAGTCTTGAAAATGAAAAATGACCATCGAATTCGCCGTTTTCAAGCGCTGTTGCTAAGTACTCAACTATCTTCTCTCGTTTCTCATCATACAAATAGTGTTGGTCAACCGCCCGTATCAGACTGGCAACGGCTTTGTCGATCTCTTGCTGTTCAAGTGATTCTTCGCTCGCTTGAACAAGTAAAGCAGTAAAGAGCATATTTATGAGTATTAACCAAAAAGATAACAATAATGTTTGTTTCAAAGTATGTCCCAGAGTGTTCTTGTTAACGTCTTTAGAGTTTCTGTTAGTAGCAGAAGGATATAATATTTTCACAGTCTGTGTGTACCAGAGCGTTGTCTATTCAATAAACGATAGTACTGGTGCCACTGTTTTTAAGGGAGCTTCTTCGTGCGGCACATGACCCAGTTCATCAAAGATAACAAGCTGGCTGTTGGAAATATCCTCATTAAACCGTAGCGCAAATTTCATGGGTATAAGTTTATCCTTTTTTCCCCACAAAATAAGAGTGGGTATTTGAAGATCTGCTAGTTTTGCAATCAATGGCCCCGGCTTAGTTTGAACAAAACGCTCTTTAATTGCTGCGCGATTGCCTTCTCGTAGTGATAGCTCGTAATAGCGATTTACTAACTGATCGGTGACCAAATCTGGTGAGCCATACACATTTTCTATGCTTTTCCTAATTATAAATTTGGGTAAGAAATTTTTTAGCAGCGTTTTGGCAAGCTTGTTCTGGGAAAGCTTGAATGCCAGTGGTACTGACTCTGCCTCATAAGGGTAGCCTGAGGCATCAATAAGCACTAGAGAATCCACCTTATCTGGGTAGCGAATGGCAGTCGCCCAAGCGATGTAACCACCTAAAGAGTTTCCCGCAAGTACGGCGCGCTCGACCTTGAGTTTATCAAGTAACGCGATAACGTAATCGGTGTAACGCTCTATAGTATAATTATTCTCTGGTTCGGGCCCTGTTAGTCCGAAACCAGGCAAATCAAAGCGGATCACTCTGCGCTCTTGCTTTAGTGCGTCCACCCAACCATTCCAAGTGTGAAGAGATGCACCTGTACCATGAATTAGCACAATAGGAGGCGCTGTAACATCTTTTGGTCCTTCGTCCATCACGTGAAGTGAAAGGCTCTCAATGGTGACGAATATCGATTCGTTTGAAGTCCAGCGGGTTTTGAGTCGTTCAACGGGTATGTCATCGACTTTGTTTAATTGCACAAATCCAATGACAAGGAAGAATAAAAGAAAGAGCACTCCACCTAATGTCTTCAATAAAATCAAAGCTCATCTCCACAATTTGCAGCCAGAAAGTTCATGCATGCTTGCCTCATGCTATTTTATTCTGCGCTTACATGGAAAAATAAAAGCAGATGCCTTGTTCATTGCCCAAAGGTTACGTGGGGTGAACAAAAACGCATGGCAAAGGTTATCGCACTCTCGTCACTATAAGAAACTATACAGAGACGCTACTAAACTAAACCATGTATATCCAATAAGCAAAAAAGCCCTTTTGAACGAAAGGGCATTTTACTTTAGGGGATCATACTTAGCTTGCAGGGGTATCCGCAGATTTCTTACCATTGAGTGAAGTTTCACTAGCTTCGCTAGTCTTAGCAGGGGCGTTAGTGATAAAGCTACTTTTACCTGTTACAAGGTCATCTAATGTGCCCTTGTCTTTGTCGACAAGACCGACCTCTCGTAACATCGAGTCAACAAGCGGAGCATTGGCACGATAGTTCAATGCTGCTTGAGTCACTTGGTCAGCCAGTCCTGTGCCTGATGTGGCCACAGTGTGCTCACCGCCAACGCCACTTAAGCCGCCCGTGGCACCATAACCTTGAAGTATTTTAATACCTTCAATGTTTTCTAGTGGTTTAACTGCTTGAGCAACTAAATCGGGTAGCACTTTTAACATAGCCAGCGCTTTTTGAAGCTCTATTTGCTCTGTTTTCAGCGTATTTTCAGCTTCATAGAGCGCTTGTTTACCCTGTGCTTCTACAGCCAATACCTTCTCATCTGCTTCTGCTTGAAGCATTTTCGCATCAGCGCTAGCTTTTGCTTCAGTGAGAATAGCTGCGGCTGAGTTTTCTGCAGCTTCTTTTTTTGCTTGTGCTTCAACGGTAATACCTACCGCTTCACGTTCAGCTTCTTTACGCGCATCAATGACTTCTATTTGCTTCTTACGTTCAGCTTCAGCTACCGAACGCGCTGTTTTAACCGCTTCTTCTTTTTCTACCTTTTGCTTTTCCGCTTCAGCTGCTTTTGCGCGAGCAGCCGACTCTTCTTCTGATTTAACGGCTACTGCAATTTGTTTAATTTGCTCTGAAACTTCAACTTCTTGTTGCTGGCGAATACGCGCTTGTTCTAATGCTTGGCGTTTGGCAATTTCTTGCGTTTCAATTTCTCGTGATTTTTCAATTTCAGCCGCTTCGATAGCACGATTTTTGGCGATTTCTGCTTCGCGCTCTTCACGCTCTTTCATTTCACGTTGTTTGGCAATCTCTGCCTTTTGCTCTTGGCGCTTAAAGGCAATGACTTGCTCTTGGTTTAATCGCGCTTCTTCTTCGTCACGTTTTACTTCAAGCGATTGCTTTTCGGCGGCTAAATTGCGCTGCTCAATTAAAATGCGGTTTTCTTGCTGTATGTCGTTTGTTTCCTTGCGCTTTTCCTCAATGATTTTGGCCAAACGAGCACGGCCTTCAGCATCGAACGCATTGTTTTCATTAAAGAATTGCAAGTCGGTCTGGTCAAACCCTGTTAAACTAACAGACTCCAGCTCAAGTCCATTCTTTTCAAGATCGTTAGCCACACTTTGCTGTACTTTCTGTACGAAGTCAGCGCGCTGTTCATGCATTTCGGTCATGGTCATTTCAGCTGCCACAGCACGAAGTACATCAACAAACTTCGACTCCATTAGTTTTTTAACTTCTTCTGCGCGAGTGGTGCGCGTACCTAATGTTTGCGCTGCCATAGAGATGCCATTGGCATTGGGTGCCACGCGCAAGTAGAAGTCAGCCTTTACATCTACGCGCATTCTGTCTTTGGTGATAAGGGCATCTTTTTGTATTTTCTCAACTTCAATACGAAGGGTATTCATATTGACGGGTATAACTTCATGAACAACAGGCAGAACAATAGCACCGCCGTCTTTTATGACTTTTTCGCCACCTAAACCGGTTCTAACAAAAGCGGTTTCCTTAGTCGCCCGTTTATATAGCTTTGCAAAAATAAGCCCGACAACAATGAGCCCGATAACGGCTATCCCTGCCAGAAACAGAATTGACGGTAGGCTAGATGTTTGAATGGTATCCATACTTTATTTCTCTAATTTTTATTTTCTTTACTAAGTTTATTGATAGCGGGTGGCTAACCAGCTGTGTTCATTTTTTTGAACCAGAATGACTTGCTCACCTTGGGTAAAATATTCAGCGTCTTCGAAGGGTTCAACCAATACAAAGTGAGGTTGTGAATAGCGGTCGGTAAATTTGGCTTCGGCCGGGTTGCCTCGCGAGGCATGGCCAAGTGTAATTTGCGCTACTGCTCCGACAAATTCATCGTTACTCATGGCACTGGATTCTATAGAGGGCAGAATGTACGCAATAATAGGAACTAATTTTGCGGTAATGACAACACCCAATGTAGCAGCAAGTGGCAGCGACACTAG
Organism: Alteromonas sp. KUL42; assembly: GCF_006538325.1. Taxonomy (GTDB): domain Bacteria; phylum Pseudomonadota; class Gammaproteobacteria; order Enterobacterales; family Alteromonadaceae; genus Alteromonas. The sequence continues at coordinate 347,024 of NZ_BJKK01000003.1, read as the reverse complement.
GCTGGGTATTGAAGACGCAAACATCATGCTGCCTAAACCATTGATGACAAAACCCGATAGGCTGAAAAGGGTAAGCAATACAATAAGCCATATTAAGAAAGGCACTTTGTTTATGTTTAACCAGCTAGCAAATTCAGAGCCTGTGCTGCCTGCTGAATCTAGATCAGCAACATCATCGCCTAAGCCCAATAAGCTAATACCGAATAGGATGCTAATTACTTCTAAAACGAGTATAAGGAAAACGGCACTTATTGAAATGCTAAACCAAAAATTGGCTGGGGAGAGAAAAACGTCTGTCATGCACACCGTCCTTGATGATCATAGTACTGTTATTGTTATACCACAGACTGGAATTTAATCTAGCGTTTGCGCATTGTTCTTTTGGGTAATGTCTTTGGGTTTACCTTGAAAAAGGTCACTTTTATGGGGAAAAGGTTAAAAAGCTCTACCGCATAAAGCTTATTTTAAAGAGAGGTTAAGCAGAGCGTGTAGACTAACAAGGTAGAAGTTGCAATACGCTCCACTTGATGTTTGACGTTTAGTGGGTATGGCTGCTGCCGATAGCCTGACCATGTTGGTCATAATAACCACTCGCACCCGCTTCAATAAAGCCTTGATTGACCATTTTAGTTAGGAATGGGTCTGTGTGATCGTCACCAATGTCCGCATAGTCTGTGGACTGGTAGCTTTCTCGTTTTGTGAAGAAAGCGTTAGTGTCTGCACTATAGTTGACGTCTTGCAGTGTCCATTCTCGAACCATATTAGGCTCTTTAACAACAAAATGTTTGATCAGCTCTAAATGAGGTAGCCAGGTTAATTCAAGTGTTTGGTTTGGGGTTTCTAGCGAGTAAAGTTCGGTTTTCTCGCAACCAGTACCTTCTGATTTAACCAATGTCATTGATGCAATCAGCTTGTTGCTAACTAACTGATAACGGTACGAAAAATCATCTTCTTTTTTGCCGTGAATGGTTTCACCCGGTTGATATTCGATGGCGCGCTCGTGAGCATCGAAATAACGAGTGGGTTTGATGTATTTATCGCGCACTAACGTCCACGATTCAGTAATTTGGGTAGCTGGGTAAACATGCGCTACTTTTTCGTTGTCTCGCCATAAGTAGAGGCTAGTGGTTCTTTCCTTTTGTCCGCGTTGAACGTCTACATCGTAGTGCGCCGACAGTTTTTTCTTTAATGATGGTGCCGTTTTTTCGTCACACACTTGCTGCCCATATGCCTGTCCAACTAAGGCGCTTGTTGCAAAAATTACAGCAAAAACAGTGAGTGCTTTCATTGTGTTACTCCATAAGGACGGGGCAGCAGTAGCTACCCCAAAAAGGACAGTTAAAAGCGGTGTTTTTACCGCTTTTAACTGAGATTTAATAGCTTAAGTGCAGTGTTTTGTTACTCGACTGCATTGTTAGCTTTAGAGACAAAGTCACCTGCGAAGTCCATCACGTGGAAGATAACGCTTTGTTCGTTTGTACCATTTACTAGGAATGCGCCAGGTCCCTTGGCATAAATACCAACGTCTTCACCAGAGTGTGTTTCTGAACCAAGTGGGATCAGCGCTTCTTGGTGATAACCTGGAGTGGTGGTATCAACATCAGTGATGTCTTTACGACCAGTATCTGGGCCAGCAAGGTATGCGGCGTCAGAGTCAGTTACATCGCCTAAGTTTCTATAACCTAAACCATTGGTGTAACCCAATGTTGTGTATGGCGTGCCATCTGCAGCGGTAGCCGCGTCTTCTGAACCTACGTTAACTACTTTACCTAAAATTGGATTCCCGCGTTTTGGGTAACCTGCAATGGTAAATACGTGGCCGTGGTCAGCAGTTACTATGATAAGTGTATCTTCGTCATTGGTTAGTGCATCAGCCGCCTCTACAGCTTCAGAGAATGCGATAGCGTCGTGAAGTGCACCATATGCATTACCTGCGTGGTGAGCATGGTCAATTCGACCTGATTCCACCATTAAGAAGAAACCTTCTTCATTGTTATCAAGTACTTTGATAGCCGCAGTAGTCATTTCAGCAATGGAAGGCTCACCAGCAACATCGTTGCCACGGTCTGCTTCGTATTGCATGTGCGACTCATTGAACAGCGCAAATACGCGCTCAGTGGTTTCAGTGTTCAAACCATCAAAACCAGCTTGGTCATAAACGTACACACCGTTCGTGTACATTTGTTGCCATTCTGCGGTTAAGTCGCGACCATCGGTGCGATCACCCTCTACAGAGCTTACTGCATCTGGGCTGTTAAACGCTGCGTCTTTAGGTAGGAAGTGGCGACGTCCTCCGCCCATAACAACTTCAATACCGTCTACATCTAGGCCAGCGTAGTTTGCTTCAAGGTTAGCTTCAAAGTTCACTAGCTGGTCGGCAATGTCAGTACAACCTGCTTCAACCGCTGCAGCTGGCATGTCAGACACATCTTCCCAGTTGCGATCGGCAGATTTAGCATAAGTTGCAGCTGGTGTTGCGTGAGTAATACGCGCTGTTGAAATGATACCTGTTGATTTGCCTGCAATTTCTGCAAGTTCTAGAGCGGTTACCAATTCGTTACCCGCCACAGTACTGCAGTCGCCACGTACGATATCTTCATCAACGCCAATAACACCTACATCGGTTTTGATACCACTCATCATCGCCGTCATAGTACCGGCTGAATCTGGAGTTTGTGCATCAACGTTGTAAGTTTTCGATAGGCCAGAGAAAGGGAATCGATCGAAGCTTAGCTGATTTTCTTCGCCGTCTAAGCCTTTCATTTGACCGTCGAGAATACGCGCCGCTGTTACTGTCGAAATGCCCATGCCGTCACCTACAAATAAGATGACGTTTTTCGCTTGTCCACGAAGGTTTGCTACCATCGCATTTAACTCTTCTTGTGAGTTAACTTTTGCGACTTCTACATTACCATTTGCAGTTGCGCTGTTTGATGTGGCATTCATCCAAACTTGCTTGTTGTTTTCTACTTCCATTTGACCTGCAACGAACCAATCGTTGTTCAGGCTGCTAAGAAGCTCACCGCTATTTACGCTAGTGACGCCAGGTACGCACACGTAACTGGTACTTGTTATCTCACTTTCAGCAAGTTCACCGTTGCCGTCTGTGTCTAGACCTGAATCGATGCGCACACCGCTGTTAGGGCAGTTTGCATCGCCTATGGCAAGGTTTGTTTGAACGGTTAAGCTATTTAAGCCATTTGAACCGTCTTGGCCGTTAGTACCGTCTGTGCCATTGGTACCGTCTTGACCATCGATACCGTCAACACCATTTACGCCATTTTGACCATCAACACCATTTTTACCATCGTCACCCTCTAGAAAACATCCTGAAAGGCCGGCTACTGCTACTGCAATTATACTTAGTTTAAATAAATTCATTGTTCTTCTCCGCTTACTCGTTTACAAGGCCAAGAGCTTGATTAATTAAGTGGAAAACAACATTTTGCTCTACCACACCTTGTGCAAGCTGACTGCCCGGTCCTTTTGCATGTAATGCAATGTCTTCGCCCGAGTGGGTTTCAGAACTAAGAGGAATTAACGCTTCTTGGTGATAACCTGGCGCAGTGGTATCGACATTAGTGATGTCAACGCGTCCTGCTGCTATTTCAAAGTTATATGTTGCGTCTGAGTTCGTTTCATCACCTAAGTCACGGAAACCCAGACCATTGGTGTAACCCAATGTGGTGTACGGCGTACCATCTGCCGCTGTTGCAGGTTCTTCAGACCCTACGTTAACCACTTTGCCTAAAATTGGGTTACCGCGTTTAGGATAACCAGCAATAGTAAACACGTGACCATGGTCAGCGGTTACTAAAATTAAGGTTTCTGACGGGTCAGTATTTTCAACGGCTGCCATAACAGCTTGTTCAAACGCTAACGTATCTGTTAGTGCACCAGCGGCATTGCCCGCGTGGTGAGCGTGGTCGATACGGCCAGACTCAACCATTAGGAAAAAGCCTTTATCGTTGTTATCAAGCATTTTAATAGCGGTTTCTGTCATCTCAGCTACAGATGGCTCACCAGCGATATCATTCGCGCGGTCAGCTTCATATTGCATGTGAGATTCGTTGAAAAGGGCGAAAACACGCTCAGTAGACTCAGTATCAATGGCGTCAAAACCTGCTTGGTCGTATATGTAAACACCGTTTTCGTACTGTGATTGCCATTCAGCGGTAAGGTCACGAGAATCTGTGCGATCGCCTTCTACTGAACTTACTGCATCAGGGCTATTAAACGCGGCATCTTTTGGTAGGAAATGACGACGTCCGCCACCCATAACCACTTCAATACCGTTTACATCAACACCGGTATAACGGTTTTCTAAGAAGCTTTCGAAATTTACTAGTTGGTCTGCAATATCTTTACAGCCAGCCGCAACTGCTTCTTCTGGCATATCAGACACATCTTCCCAGTTGCGGTCAGCAGATTTTGCGTAAGTGGCTGCAGGTGTTGCGTGAGTAATACGCGCGGTAGAAACAACACCGGTAGACAACCCTTTAATTTCCGCAAGTTCAAGTGCTGTAATAACTTCATTGCCCGCAACAGTTGCGCAGTTACCGCGTTCAATGTCTTCATCAACACCAATTACGCCCACATCAGTTTTTAGGCCAGACATCATTGCTGTCATAGTTCCTGCTGAATCAGGCGTTTGCGCATCTACGTTATAGGTTTTTACTAGCGCTGTGTGAGGGAACGATTCGAAGCTTAAATAACCTTCTTCGCCAGGGTTACCCGCTAATTGGCCTTTGTGAATACGCGCAGAAGTAAGGGTTGAGATACCCATTCCATCGCCCACAAATAAAATGACATTCTTGGCTTTAAACTGATTATTTGTTTCTAGTTTTTGTGTAAGTTTTGCTTGTGCATCTGTAAACCAAGCGCTGTCGGCTTGATTCGCAGGCAATACTGCAGCTTGAAGCCCAGCAGACACTGCTAAAGCAACGGCAGTGCATGCCACTTTCCAGTTACGATTCATGATTGTTTCCTAAACGTGTTATTAAAATCGGTTTTGGGGATGTCTAGTTTGTAGTACTGAGCGTTATTAAAATTTTCTGAGCTGCAGTTACAAAACGCACAAGAGCGTAGGGGGAAGGGGTGACACTTCTTTGACAGAATTATTTCTAAACTGTCATAAATGTCATAATTGAATGAACTGGCATACCTAAAACACTGAATCGTATTTTCAATAAATCTTTAAAATTAATAACTTAGTTAATCAATGTTGAGAGGAGTAATTTTTACTTTTGTCACAAAAAAATAATGTTTCGGTATGACGTAAGTGCTAGATTTTATTAGATAAAATTGTGATGTTGTAACATAACCCCATTGGGTGTGACCTTCAAAACACTGCCTTGATCGTACCAATCGCCTAACACAATTCTGGTGGCGGGTTTGTTATTTGCAGTTAACTCATGAATGTTGGGTCTGTGCGTATGGCCGTGGATCATGCGCTGCACCTGCCATTTTTCCATTGCCTTCACAACTTCTTCTGGCGTTACATCCATAATTTCTGGTTTTAAGTGCGTTTGGTTTTTTTTAGCTTTGAGCACGTCCGTTATTTGCAACCCGTTGGCGATACCATAACGGCAAGGCAAGCATTAGTCGTGGCCACCACCACCCGCGAGATTTCTTTCTAAATTTTTGATAGGCCACGTCTTTTGTACATAACTCATCACCATGAGTTAAAAGGGTAGGTGTGCCATATAAATCAATGACTTCTTGTTCGTTTAGTAATGTCATGCCTGCTTTATTTAGCCACTTGTCGCGTATGGCGAAGTCGCGGTTACCGTGAATAAAGTAAACGGGACAATGTGCGCTTACCGCCTTAAATGCGTTTGCTATCTCTGTATTAAAGGGGGTTACATTGTCATCGCCTATCCATACTTCAAAAAGGTCGCCAAGTACGTAAAGCGCATCTGCGTTGATGGCATCTGTTTGTAAAAATTGCATTAAACAGCGCGTTATATCAGGTCGGTCTGCGCTTAAATGTAAATCGGCAATAAAGTAGGTAAACGGCATATGAAATCTTTGAAGTGGTTAAAAAAGCCGCATTGCGATAATGCGGCTCTAGAGCGTGTTTTTACAAAGGCTTATTCAGAAACCGTTGCTGATTCAATGATTACTGGCTCTACAGGTACGTCTTGGTGATAACCGTGATTACCTGTTTTAACCGCTTTAATTTTTTCAACAACGTCCATACCTTCAACAACTTTACCGAATGCACAGTAACCCCAACCATTAACGCTTTTGCCTGAATGGTTAAGGAAGTCATTGTTGTTCACGTTAATGAAAAACTGCGCTGTTGCTGAATGCGGGTCTTGTGTACGCGCCATAGCAATAGTGCCCATTTCATTTGCAACGCCATTGTCAGCTTCGTTTTCAATAGGATCTTTTGTTTCTTTTTGATCCATATCTGTTGTGAAGCCGCCACCTTGGATCATGAAGTTGTTGATTACACGGTGAAAAATAGTGTTATCAAAGAAACCATCTTCTACATAAGCTAGAAAATTCGCTACTGTTTTAGGCGCTTTGTCTGCAAAAAGTTCTAGTTTGATATCACCAAAATTTGTTTTTAACGTAACCATTGTGGTTGTGTCCTGTGTGTTAACGTAAATATGTGCGCGAATTGTAGCGCATAAAAGCCCTGAGGAGCAAAAGCCTTGCCATTAGCAATACCATTTAAATGGTGACAGTGCTAAACTTTGCGCCCCAAAATGACATATACAGGAAATATAGACATGCTACATCTTTACAATACCCGAACCCGTGAAAAAGCGAAATTTGTACCGCTTGAAGAAGGGAAAGTGGGTTTGTACGTGTGTGGTATTACTGTGTATGACGTGTGTCACATGGGGCATGCGAGAACCTATTTAAGCTTCGATACGCTAGTGCGTTACATGCGCCACTTAGGTCTTGACGTTAAGTACGTACGTAACATCACCGACATTGACGACAAAATTATTGCGCGTGCGAACGACAATGGCGAAAGCTTTGAAGCATTAACTAAGCGCACCATTGCGATGATGCACGAAGACTTTGCTGCCATTAACTTGCTAGAGCCAGATGTAGAGCCCACAGTAAGCGGCCACATGGATGAGATCATCGCTATTATTGAACGCTTGGTGGAAAAAGGCTATGCGTATCAAGCTCAAAGCGGCGATGTGCTATTTGACGTAAGTAAGTACGAAAATTACGGCAAGTTAAGCAAACAAGATCTTGAACAGCTAAATGCAGGTGCCCGTGTTGAGGTTGCTGCTGGTAAAGACGACCCACTTGATTTTGTGCTGTGGAAATCAACAAAACCTGGAGAGCCTGCATGGTCATCCCCATGGGGAGAGGGGCGCCCGGGTTGGCACATTGAATGTTCGGCGATGAACCATAAACATTTGGGTGCACACTTTGATATTCACGGCGGAGGTTCTGATCTTATTTTTCCTCACCATGAAAACGAAGTGGCCCAGTCGTGCTGTGCGTATGACACACCCTATGTAAATGTGTGGATGCACACGGGTATGGTGCAAGTAAACGACGAGAAAATGTCGAAATCGTTAGGCAATTTCTTTACGTTACGCGATGTATTAAAACAGCATGACGCTGAAACCTTGCGCTTTTTCTTGATGTCTGCGCATTATCGCAGCCAGCTAAGTTACTCGCAGGACAACATCACACAGGCAAAAGCGGCTTTAGAGCGCTTGTACACGGCATTACGCGGTGTGGCTATTGATGAAAGCACCGACTTATCGCACGGCGGCTATTTGGCGCGCTTTGAAAGTGCAATGAATGACGACTTAAACGTACCTGAAGCATTTTCTGTGTTGTTTGATGTGGCCCGTGAACTTAACCGTCAGAAAGAAAATGCGGCAGAAGCGGGTAAATTAGCTGCTGTGCTTAAAGGCTTAGGTGCTATTTTGGGTATGCTACAAAGCGATCCAGACGCTTTCTTAAAAGGCGGTAGTGGCAACGATGACGAAGCAGCGGAAATTGAAGCATTAATTAAACAGCGCAACGATGCACGCGCAGCGAAAGATTGGGCGGCAGCCGATGCCGCACGTGATGCACTAAATGCCAAAGGCGTAGTACTAGAAGACGGCCCTAACGGGACGACGTGGCGCAAAGCGTAAAGTGTTAACGCTTTATATATCAATGATTCAAAAGCCTACCTCTGTGTAGGCTTTTTTTGTGTTGATATTTCTGGAGAGAGGTTGATGCTTATCGGGTGATGCTTCTTATAAACCGCGCAAAAAAAACGGCCATTATCTTGGGGTGCTATCCGCTTTTAATTCTGATTCATCTGATGGATCGGTTGCAGGAATAGAAGATTCTTTATCCGTTAAATGTGACTTCCAGCGCTGCTGTGACACATGGGCTTTGACCAATTCTAAACATTCATTCACTACACTGAGCACTTCTTTGTCTAGCGCATCGGCTGTAGGCGTGTAATCGTGCATACCCACTGAGATAAAGTGATCAATGCGCTGTGCGTCTAAGTCGCTTAACAAGTTAACCAATGACGCGGTAACAATATCGGTCACTGACTCCTCTAGTGTGTTTTCAATAGTACGCCCAATAACAGGCAAGTAATTGAGTGTTGAAACTTGGGCATTACTGCGCACTGCTTTACCAACACTTTTACGCACATGCTCACGAATAACTTCGCCGTGCTCGTCACTACTAATCGATTTGCCTAAATGGTTAATTACACCTGCAAGCCACTGGGTAATTACGGGGCGTCTGGGGGCTAATACGTGATCGTTAATGTCATCCAGTAAAGGAGAGCCAGCTGAAATGTCTTTTTGAGCATCGCTAAGTACTTTTACAACAATGCGATCACTTAACTCTTCAACAAATACGTCGGCATAAAAGGCAAAGAAGCGAAAAATAGCGGTTTGGTTTAGGTCGATTATTTCGAACTTGTGTAGCCTGTGCAGAATTGAAAATATACGCAGAAACCGAAAGAGTCGGGTAGCCCCTGTGGGAATAAGACCTACAATGTCGTACCAATGAAGGAAGGGGAAGAAGTACCACCTAAGGTGTTCTTTACGAACAATTGCCACAATCCAGCGAAAACAAAACTCAGTAAAAAAGATGGCAATAAAAACTAAATCAACCAACAAGAAGTTGTTGTGAACCGGGTCGTAGACGTCAATGAGACCCGGAAAGTAGGTGCCTAACTGACCGTAAACAAAATCGGTGGCGTACAAAGAGTCGAATATAAGCCATGCTAGGTTGACAAAAAGTACCCCTAACATGACTAAATCTAAAACTAACCAAGGCGTTTCGTGACTATTGCGCAAATTTTCTCGGTTAATTTTAAGCATATCCTTGTCCTTTGATGGCGTTAACCAGAAGCGCTAAGACGCGTTACGTCAACATATAGCGTCAGCTTTTGACCTGGTTGCAAGTAGCGCTTGGCATTTAAATTATTCCACTTGCTTATGTCGCTTACTTTAACACTGAACTTGCTGGCAATACGAGATAATGAATCGCCGTTTCTTACGGTATAAGTTAGTTGCTTTGTTATACCACTTTTGCTTTTACCTTCTAGCTTTACAACGAGCGTTTTACCCGGATGCAGCATATCGCCTGGCGCCATGCCATTCCACTTCGCAAGCTCTCGGGTACTCACTTTGTATTTACGTGCTAAATCCCAAAGTGTATCACCCGCCTTTACCGTGTGACGTAACTTGGGTGTTGATGACTGCCCACCTTGTAAGCGCGCAAGACGTTGGTCTTGCGACAGTGAATAGTTATCGAGTTCTTGAAGAGCAACAGGAACCATAATTGCCTGACCAATGCGGATCATAGAGCCATCGAGTTCGTTGACCTGTTTTATCACGCTTACTGTTGTGTGATATTGCTTAGCAATTTTAATAAGGCTATCGCCTGATTTTACGGTGTGACGTACCCAATTTAGGCGCTCTTTCTTATCTATTTTGGCCAAGGCGTTGGAGAATGTTTCCGCTTTGTCCAGTGGCAATACAAGGCGATGAGGTCCATCTGGAGACGTCGCCCAGCGATTAAACCCTGGGTTTAAACTGTGAAGCTCTTTTAGTGTCATCCCTGCCAATTCTGCTGCAAACGCGAGATCGACCTGAGAGCCAATATCTACCACATCAATAACGGCCACGTTTTCCACTTCAGGCCACGCAAAGTCATATTGGGCTTTGTTCTTTAAAATATCGGCAAGAGCGAGAAGCTTTGGTACATAGGCACGGGTTTCGCGAGGTAAGTCTAAATGCCAGAAATCAGTGGGTTTTCCCGCACGCTTGTTATTTCTAACTGCTCTAAGCACACGTCCTTCGCCACTGTTATAGGCCGCAAGTGCATGTAACCAATCGCCATCGAACATTTTATGTAAGTAAGTAAGGTACTCCATTGCGCCTTCGGTAGAAGCAATAATGTCGCGTCTGCCGTCATACCACCAAGTTTGCTCCATGCCAAAACGCTTACCAGTACCAGGAATAAACTGCCACATACCTGCAGCACGGCCGTGTGAGTAGGCAAAGGGGTCAAATGCGCTTTCGACAATGGGCAGTAATACCAATTCCATTGGCATTTCGCGCTTTTCAATTTCTTCAACGATGTAATAAAGGAAAGGCTTTGCACGTTTTACTACGCGCGCCATGTATTCGGGGTGTTTAAGATACCATTTTCGCTGCGCGGCAACGCGCGCATCATCGGGGATAGGTAGCTCAAAATGAGCACTGGCTCTTTCCCAGACATCGGTAATGACGACAGCAGCTTCTACCTCAGCAGGCGCAGTAAGCTCAGATGCGTCTTCTAGAAGGTCATCGTTGGGGTGAATAACATCAAAAACTCCTTCATTGGCAAGCTCGCATTCTGTGAGTTCTTCTTCACTGGTATGAATAGCTCCGCAGGTTTCAATAGCAGCCGTGTCGTTACTCTCTACTTGTTCACTGGCGGTGTTGTTATTGGTTAACTGACAACCCGACAGCGTTAACGCAAGTGATATCGCGGTTAGTAGGGGAGAAAGTGAAAAAAACTTCAACTGCATAAATGAAGAAACCTCTTGGCGCATTGCAAACTATCCATGTTACGGCATATAGCGCATTTTTGCATTAAAACTCATCCTTCCAGCGACGAACTGCAGTAAAAACTGCCACATCGTCGCGTAAACTTTTTTCGCAATAGGCTTCGGCAGCGTGTTTTACAGAAAGTTCATGGGCGCGTAAAAAAGGGTTAATGGCTTTTTGCTCTTGTAGGTTACTAGGCAGGGTAGGCTCGTTATTGCTGCGCTTCTCCTGTGCCCAATTTGCGTAATGCTGAAGGGCTGAATTATTCGGCTCTACCGCTAAAGCGAACTTCACATTAGCTAGCGTATATTCATGGGTACAATACACTTTTGTGGCGTTAGGTAGCCGTTTAAGCTTGTTTAGGGAATGCAGCATTTGCTCGGGTGAGCCTTCAAACAAACGCCCGCAACCGGCAGAAAATAAGGTGTCGCCACAAAACAGCGCGTCGTGTCCAAAAAACGCGATATGATCAAGTGTATGGCCGGGCACTTCCATAACTTGAAGGCTTAAATTGAGTAAGGGCAACGTGACCGTATCACCTTGAGATACCGACTTGGTAATCCCGCGGATATGGCCACCACGCGGCCCTATAATGGGCAAGTTCGGCAGGGCAGAAGCCAATTTGGGAATTCCGCCTGTGTGGTCGCGGTGGTGATGGGTAATAAGAACTGCCGAAAGTACTAAGTTGTGAGTACGTAAATAGTTCAAAACCGGCTCTGCATCGCCAGGGTCGACCACAACGGCATGTTTATCGTTGTGAATGCACCAAATGTAATTATCATCGAAAGCGGCAATAGGGAATATTGTCATATCGGTTAATGTGCTGTCTGTCGTCATTGGTGTACCTGCTTGTGTAGGTAGAATTATGCGTTACTATAGGGACTTGTGAACGCTAGAGCAACCAATGTGCACGACGAGCAAAAATGAGATCAGCATTTAAAAGCAAGCCTCCTCGTTACCCAGCAGGCTGGGGCGATTTTCCCGCTGGGGCACATATTCAGCAGGCCATTTCTGCGGTTTGTAACGATTATGCCGAGCGCATTTTTGGTTATCACTTTGCTAAACTTGGCAGTTTAAGCGCTTCAATAAAATTAGAGCAAAGCCCTATTCGACATCATATTAATTATACGCCTGTACCGCTAATGCAAGGCGTAGGTGATAGTCAGCGTGGTATTGAAGGAAACATTACTGAAGGCATAATTACTGAGGCAAACAGGGCGCGCCCTGTTACCTTTGAAAATGAAAGTTATGTGGTAGGTCATTCTCATCAGTTACCTTTCTCTGAAAACAGTATTGACGGCTTTTTACTTGCCAATGAGCTGGACTTTGCACAAGACCCTCACGAAATATTACGCGAGGTTGACCGCGTAATTACACAAAATGGTTATGTGATAATCAGTGGTTTCAACCCATTGAGTTTGGCGGGTGTTGCGAAGTTTTTACCCGTTAAAAAAGGAAATGTTCTGCACGATGCCCGCTTTTTTACGTCTTTTCGCATCAAAGACTGGCTACAGTTATTGGGGTTTGAAATTGTAGAGCAGCGTCAGGTTCTGTTTTCTACTTTGTTTTTTCAACAAAAATGGCAACGTGCCGCCAAGTTGCAGCACTATATTGCATCTTATCTACCCACGTATTTGCCTTGGTGTAGTGCAGTATATGTAATTTTGGCCAAAAAGCGGGTAATACCCATGACCGCCATTAAACCTAAGCGTAAGCTTAAACCGCAGTTTTCTGCTGTAGGGGCAAGCGTTAGAACGACGTCAATACGCCAAGCTTCTGGTGAATAGTCATTTAAATAAGTGCTAAGTATAAAAGCACCAAGGATATAAGCACTAATTAAAAGAATGTGACTAACAATAAAAAAGCCATGGTGATAGGGTCAGTTAAGACCGCACCATGGCTTTATAAATTGAGTAACTTTGTGAGTTTGCGTTATTACTTAACGCGCATACCTGGCTTGGCACCTTCGTGCGGCTCAAGAATGTAAAGCTCGTCGCCACCAGGACCCGCTGCCAACACCATACCTTCACTCATGCCGAAGCGCATTTTACGCGGAGCAAGGTTTGCCACCATTACGGTGTGCTTACCGATAAGTGCTTCTGGTGAATAAGCAGACTTAATGCCTGCAAATACTTGGCGAGTCTCGCCGCCCAAATCAAGCTCTAAACGAAGAAGTTTATCGGCTTTTTCTACGTGCTCTGCATTGGCAATTCGCGCAATACGCAAATCAACTTTTGCAAAGTCATCAAATGAGATAGTTTCGCTGATAGGATCTTTCGCAAGTGGGCTGTCAGGGTCGATAGCCGGTGTAGCAGGCGCTAGACTTTCTTTAGAATCTTCAACCATGGCTTCAATTTTCTCCATTTCTACACGCTGCATCATCGGCTTAAACTTGTTGATGGAGTGGCCTTTCAATAGGGTTTGCAATGAATTCCAGTCGAGCGAGTCGTTTAAGAATTCCTCTGCTTTTTCTGCAAGTACAGGCAAAACAGGCTTCAAGTAAATCACCAATAGACGGAACATGTTGATGCCCAGCGAGCACACTTCGTGAGTGAACTGCTGTTTGCTTTCGTCTTTAATAGTTACCCATGGCGCGTTGTTGTCGATAAACTGGTTTGCTTTGTCAGCAAGCGCCATTATCTCGCGCACCGCTTGGTGGTACTTACGTTTTTCGAAAAGTGCAGCAATGCTTTCTGACGCGCTTTGGAACTCAGCAATAAGTTCAGGCTCAATAACGTTGTCAGATAATTTACCGTCGAAGCGTTTAGTAATGAAGCTTGCACAACGGCTGGCGATATTTACCACTTTACCGACGAGGTCTGAATTTACTTTTTGTGCAAAATCAGTGAAGTTTAGGTCAATGTCAGTGACACCGTCACCCAACTTAGACGCAAAGTAATAGCGTAGGTATTCTGGGTTAAGGTGATCAAGATACGTACGGCCCTTAATAAACGTACCGCGCGACTTCGACATTTTAGCGCCATTTACCGTCACAAAACCGTGAATGTTTACGCCAGTTGGCTTGCGGTAGCCCGCGCCTTCTAGCATGGCTGGCCAAAACAGGCAGTGGAAATAGGTAATGTCTTTACCAATAAAGTGGTAAAGCTCTGCCTCAGAGTCAGCTTTCCAGAAGTCGTCGAATTCTAGGTTGTTTTGATCACAGAAGTTTTTGAAGCTGGCCATGTAGCCAACCGGTGCATCTACCCAAACATAGAAGAATTTGTTTGGTGCACCTGGAATTTCAAAGCCGAAATAAGGTGCATCGCGGCTAATGTCCCATTGCTGAAGTCCTTCAGTGAACCACTCTTGTAGCTTGTTCGCCATTTCTTCTTGAAGGGCGCCAGAGCGGATCCACTCTGTAAGCATGCCTTCAAATTTCGGCAAATCGAAGAAGAAGTGCTCAGACTCTTTCAAAACTGGCGTTGCGCCCGATACCACACTGCGCGGGTTCTTAACTTCTGTAGGGCTATAAGTAGCACCGCATACGTCACAGCTATCACCGTTTTGATCTTCTGCTTCACAGCTTGGGCACGTGCCTTTAACGAAACGGTCTGGAAGGAACATTTCTTTTTCAGGGTCGAACAATTGGTTAATAGTGCGCTTGCTGATGTAACCTGCGTTATCTAAGCGAGTGTAAATTTCTTCACACAACGCCTTGTTTTCTGGCGAATGGGTTACATAGTAGTTGTTGTAATCTACGTGAAAATCAACAAGGTCTTGGTGATGTTCAGCACGCGTTCTTGCCACCATTTCTTCTGGTGTAATGCCAAGCTCTTGGGCTTTAAGCATAACCGGCGTACCGTGTGCATCGTCGGCGCAAACACTGTAACATTCGTTTCCGCGAAGGCGCTGAAAACGAGTCCAGATGTCGGTTTGAATGTGTTCTAGCAAGTGACCTAAATGAATAGAGCCATTTGCGTATGGCAACGCACTGGTTACCAGAATTCGGCGTTTTTCTGACATAATGACGTTATTGATTCTTTGCGTTTCAAAATGGCTGCAAATACTAGCGGAAAACCGCGTTTTTTGCATTACGTAATTCACACTAATCTTCTACAAGTAAGGCATTTTATGTTCTTTTCTCGCAAAGCCACTCCACTAAACGAAAAAGTTGCTGCTATTTTGGCCACGTATTTTAGTGTAGATATAGAAGATACCTCACCTTGGTGCATATTAAACGAACCTGAAGGCGTAACCGTAACACTACCATTTTGTATTGCCAGCCAACTAGATGCGCTAAAAGCTGAAGTGTTAAAACAGCTAAAAGGTGAACTGACAGACGCGCAGCTTATATTTATTCAACGTATTGCCAGCGGCGAAACTAAGGTCGCTCCGGTAACCAATATTAAAAACATCATTGCGGTTGCGTCTGGCAAAGGCGGAGTGGGTAAGTCTACCACCAGTATCAATCTTGCCTTTGCGCTTATGCAAGAAGGAGCCAGAGTAGGTATTTTAGATGCCGATATTTATGGGCCGTCTATTCCTATTATGTTAGGTAACCCCGACGCACATCCAGAAAGTGAAGATAACAAACATATGCAACCCCTTAAGGCTCACGGCATGGTTGCGAACTCTATTGGCTATTTAGTACCACAGGAAGACGCCGCGGTATGGCGGGGGCCAATGGCAAGTAGGGCGCTAAAACAACTGTTAGATGAAACACTATGGCCGGTACTCGATTACTTAATTGTAGATATGCCACCGGGTACGGGCGACATTCAACTGACCATGGCGCAACAGGTGCCGCTTACCGCTTCTATTGTAGTGACAACACCGCAAGACCTTGCTTTAGCCGACGCGCAAAAGGGAATTAGCATGTTTGAAAAAGTGGATGTGCCGGTGCTTGGCCTTATTGAAAACATGAGCTATTACCAATGTAGAGCCTGTGGCACAAAAGACTACGTGTTTGCTAAAGATGGTGGCGAAGCCTTGGCAGAGCGTCATGGTTTACCACTACTAGGGCAACTCCCATTAGACATTCATATTCGCGAGCACGGTGATGCAGGTACGCCATTGTTGGTAGCGTCACCCCAAAGCCCGTTAAGCGAAAGCTACCGAGAGGCTGCCCGTGCCCTTTCGATGCAACTGGCGTTAAGCGTTACGCCAAGATCGGATGGGGTAAAACACATCAAGGGCGACCCCATTGGTATTGTGGGCAAGCAATAAGGCCAGCTATTTCATTTAAGTAAATACGGGCTAAAGTTCGACGAGTTTGAAAAGCAAATGGTGGATTTGCACAAAAATATTGATAAATAGCGCTGAACAAGCAAAAACAGCGGCTAGGGCAGTTGATTGGGCAAGGCCAGATACGCATAATAGCGGCCTAATGAAATAAGGAATACACCATGCGTTTGTGCGACCGCGACATCTATCAATATTTACAAGATGGCAAAATTAAAATTGACCCTTCTCCAGACTACGATCAAATCAGTGGTGTGACGGTAGATATTCGCCTTGGAAACAAATTTCGCGTGTTTGAAGACCATCAAGCACCCTTCATCGATTTAAGTGGCCCGAAAGCACAGGTGCAAGAAGCCCTTGACCAAGTAATGAGCGACGAAATCGAATTAGAAGAGGGCAAAGCCTTTTTCTTACACCCAGGTGAACTTGCCTTGGCAATTACTCATGAGTCGGTAACCTTGCCTGATAACATTGTAGGCTGGTTAGATGGCCGTTCGTCATTGGCGCGCCTTGGGTTAATGGTGCATGTAACAGCACATAGAATTGACCCAGGTTGGTCGGGTAATATCGTACTTGAGTTTTACAACAGCGGTAAATTACCTTTAGCGCTTCGCCCAAAAATGAAGATAGGGGCATTGAGCTTTGAGGTGCTATCAGCGCCTGCTGAGAAGCCATACAATGCCCGTATTGACGCCAAATACAAAGGGCAGGCTGGCGCGGTGGCAAGCCGAATTTCGTCTGATGACGAGAGCAAGTAATACCCTTTAACGTCATTTAACTGAATGAAGGTTAGTGCGTTTCTTGTAAATTACTGGTAGAAAATATATTAGCGACTATTTCAGCGGCTATTTATTCGCAAATCTAAGCGGCTATTAAAGCGCTTGTCAAAGCGGTTATCGAAAATAACCCTGCAAATATTTTGCGAACAAATATAAACAAGCTCTAGTAAATAGCTACAACGTATAAAAGCTATCAGTAAAAGAGAAACGCAATGCCTAACAACCTGCCTAACTCAACAGAAAACCCGCTATCTAAAAATAAAACCAAACCCACTAGCAAGAACGCCATTGTGCTTGTTTCTGCCATATTGTCTGTCGCTAGTGCGCTAGGCTTGTGGTGGGCTGGGCAAACCAGTGATATTTACTTTACCGCTGCCATTACCTTGTTTGTGGCCATTTTATGGGTAACGGAAGCTTTACCTATTCCGGCTACCTCACTATTGCCTTTTGCTTTGTTTCCATTATTTGGGGTGTTGTCGCATAGCGAAGCGGCATCCTCACTGGGCAGCCACGTTATTATATTGCTGATGGCGGCATTTATGCTATCGAAGGGGCTAGAACGAGCCAATCTTCATAAGCGCTTTGCTATTTACATGCTGCGCTTAACCGGCAGTGGAAGCCCGTTAAAGCTGGTTTTAGGCTTTATGCTAACTACTGCCATATTGAGTATGTGGATAAGTAACACCGCCACCATTTTGATGATGTTGCCAATGGCCATTGCCATAATAAATGCGGTAGACAACCCAAGGTTTGGCGTGGCCCTAATTTTAGGTATTGCTTATTCAGCCAGTTTGGGCGGGGTAGGTACCCCTATTGGCACACCGCCCAACATTATTTTCATGAGTGTTTACGAGGAAACCCAAGGCGTTGAGTACAGCTTTGTAGAATGGATGAAAACCGGTGTACCCATTGTTCTAATTGGCGTGCCTATTATGGCGCTATGGTTATCACGGGGAATCGAAAAAGTAGGTGATATTAAATTACCTGTACCTGGCGAGTGGAGTATTGCTGAAAAACGGGTACTAATGATATTCGGCACAGTTGCAATGGCGTGGATATTTCGCCCTATTTGGACCACATGGATTGGGGTTAATACCATCAGCGACAGCACCATTGCGGTAGCGGGTGTGGCCGCTATGTTTTTTACCAATAGCGGTAATGACAACGGCCAAACGGATGCAAAAGGTAACAGAGACAAACTGCTTAATTGGAAAACTGCAAACGATATTCCTTGGGGAATGCTGTTGTTGTTTGCTGGTGGTATTTGTATTGCCAAAGCGTTCACTGCTTCTGGCTTAAGCGTATTAATGGGCTCGTGGTTAACCGGGCTGTCGACGTTGCCCGTTATTTTATTGGTGCTGGGCATTTGTTTATTCGTAACTTTTTTAACGGAAATTACATCAAATACCGCAACATCAACCTTGCTAATGCCTATTTTGGCGGCAGCGGGCGTAGCGGTTGGCGTAGACCCAAAGCTACTTATGATACCCGCCGCCATCAGCGCTAGCTGTGCCTTTATGCTACCCGTAGCGACAGCGCCTAACGCTATCGCGTATTCAACAGACAAGTTCGATATTAAAACCATGGCCCGTGAGGGAATAATGCTGAATGTGTTAGTGGCAATGGTGGTAACTGGGGTGTGTTATATCACCCTGACATAGTGCAATGGG
This sequence comes from Alteromonas sp. KUL42, assembly GCF_006538325.1. Lineage (GTDB taxonomy): Bacteria > Pseudomonadota > Gammaproteobacteria > Enterobacterales > Alteromonadaceae > Alteromonas. The sequence continues at coordinate 328,358 of NZ_BJKK01000003.1, read as the reverse complement.
CGTTTTAAAGGCGCATTTTTACCAAAGTGGTTAGCAATTAAGCGCTTAAACAGGCTAATTGCTAATTCTCGTTGCAATATGAGTAATTTTGAGTAGTATTATGCGCTCTTTCGGTCGGTGTGTAGCGCAGCCTGGTAGCGCACTGTCATGGGGTGTCAGGGGTCGGAGGTTCAAATCCTCTCACACCGACCAATCTATATCCATAGTAATCAGAAAGTTACAAATATCACCCCCAATATATGTAGCGAATAGAATTCTGATTATTTAAACCATGTAGCATATATGTAGCTTGGTTTACTCATACATAATTTCTTATTTTAAGCTTCCTTAAGCACCTGCTTAACGATAATACCCTGATTGTCAGCATACTTAACATTTAAGCACATCTTTGTACTTCGCTACTGTTTGACGAGTTAGACCAGATTCCTTTGCCAGATTGATTTGAGTAAGGCGCTCGCCTCGCTTTTTAAGACGTGATCTAGCTTCCAATAACTGTTGTTTGGTTTTCTCCTGTCGCGTTCGGTGTGTGTAACGCGCACCTTCTTGCTGCGCTAGCTTTTGGGTAATTGCTTGAATGGGTAGGTTCCAAAGACCTGCTATGCCACGATTATGTGGTGGGTAGTAGTTAAGCCAGGTCCATTTGGATACACTTCGAACAATCGAAGAAAGCTCATTAAGGGGCAACTGGTGCGTTTTACTAAGGTCTTTTCCGGTAAAATCATTAAAGTAAGTCGCGAGCTGAAAAAGGTGTTGTTCCCATTGCTCATAGCTCCAGTTTTCCCTAGCGAAAATTACTCGGCGGTACGCTTCAAACCTTAGTTCATGGAACACCGTGCAGTTTCTTGAATCGGGGACATTTTCCCAATCAAAGTCCCCACGTTTGCCCATTTCTGGTCGCTCAAACTCATCGTTTAGTTCGTTTAAGTTATATTCGTGATGATGTAGGAAACTTGTTTTCCAAAATGGATGAAGTGGGTTCTTGCAAAGTGGACCAGTGTAAGCATTATCGGCTATCAATTCGCTAGTCATCTTTCTTTTGATATCAGTTAGGAAATTGATAGGCTTTCGACGAGAATTCCGGCTAGTTGATACATTTTGAATGGCATAAAAAAGGTGTGCGGAGTTCTGTTTCAACTTTGCTTTAGGGCCTTGTCCACTCACTATTATATTCGGAGGGGGTAATAGTTTGTCTTCCCATATAAATGGATCTGTCCCGTCTAAATCAAATACCAGCCAACATTTTGTGTTTGCTGGATTAACCTGGACGTGGAGATACTTTTGTAAGGCACTATATTTGTACCGAAAAGAACTCTTTGTCACATCTTCTTGTGCGCAAAGAGTTTGTGGAGGAGTTGTAACTTCTAGCCGTTCGATTAGCCTCTCTCGCGCACAAGCAGGCGCAGCCAAGACTGGCTGAATTAATTCAGATAACATAAACTACCAATGTTGAAATTCAGTTCAACACGGCAGGCAGTGAGTTTGGTCGCTTATGCCTGCCGTATTCTCAGACTAAGCAACTTCGCCGTAGGTACGGAGCCAGCTTTCCAGCTTGGATTCTTCAAAGAGTAGTTTTCCGCCAATTTTAATTGCTTCAGGCGCGAGCTTGTTAGCTAAAGTCTTGTCGCCCTCTTCAATGGCAGATTTACGTTTATTTCGTAGATTGTACAGATGCTGAGGCGTACAGTTTAAGTACGCTGCTGCTTGTTTCGTGGTAATAAATGCGGACATGAGCCCTCCTAACCGTAATACCTAAACCTGTTAAACATTTATGAAGTGATTGACCTAGGGTGGTCCGTATTTTTCCTCACTACGTGTAACAGGCAGCTGGTCAGAGCGCCTTTTTTTAGATGGTATATAACCAACGGTTGGAATAATAAGTTATGATTATTTGTGAGTAAAGCGGAAAGTCTGTCTTGGCTATAGTAGCTATGCCGTAGCGAGTGTCGTTCTGTAATAGAACTGAAAAATGTAATGGATTAAAGAGAAGGTAAGAAGGGAGATGCATGAGCGCATATAAAGAGCCGCAGAAAAACAAAGCTAGAGAATTAGTTATCAATAGTGCCGTAAAGTCACTAACTAAAGCTCGCAAAGCGTCAACTTTAACCCGAAAAAGTTATTTACGTGAGGTTCGTGACCACTTAGTTTCTTCAGGGCACTCATATGATGCTTCGGTAGCAAAACAGTTAACTGACGCAACAATTACTAGGTGGGAAGCTTTTTACGATTCAGTGGTTCAAGACAGGTCACCAGCGAATCTAAAAGTTGCATATTTGTCAGGCCCCAATCCAGAAAATGATTTACGAGTGCTCTGTAAAGCAGGTGTACTTCCTGAGAATATATGGGCATTCGAGTCAGAAAATACTATTTATTCTGAAGCGGTAATTTCTGCTCTAAGTTCCGAATTCCCTTTCATAAAAATTATCAATGGCGGTCTCGATACTTTTCTAGAAGCATCGCCCCAAAAGTTTGACATTATATATTTAGATTTTTGTGGACCATTGCCAAGTCGAAATAAAAAGCAAAAGACATTGGGAGCTCTTACAAGAATTTTTTCAAGACATGCATTGAACTCTCCAGGTGCTTTAATAACGAACTTCTCATTACCAAATGAGGAACAAGATAGCGAAGGGAGAAATTTGCTAGCGAAGCTTGTTGCGTGTTATCTGTATCCCAAGAGCTCTCTGGAAGATAAGGATACTGGAAGTGGATTTGCTGAAGGCCCTATTGCTGAGGATTTGTGCCCCGAAGAATGGCTTGTGAAGGTCGAAAGTGATCTTGAGTTTTATTATGGACAATTCATCACACGACTCTTAATAGACCACGCAAGCTTAATTTCAACGTACAATAGGTTTCCCAAAAATAACTACTTATACAAGAAGTTTTTTAGTGGGAAAGAGGCTGAGCTTTTAGCTGAATTGAGAAGCAAATTTTTCCACTTTGATGAAAGAGGCGATGGTGGCGATGTGATTATCGATGCATCACAGTACCCGACTCTTTGGTCAATGGCTGCTCTAGACAAAACACTTAATGCAAGAGATGCAAATTATCCTCAATTTATATTTAATGATGAGAATTTCTCGAAATTCGCTGATCAGTTTCTTGCGCAACTAGATACAGCTACCAACAAGAAAGCACTGATAGATAACCATTTATTACTAACTTATTTGTTACTAGAAGGAAATGAGCAACCACACCATTGGTCTGCGGCGATTCAGAAGTTGTCAAAATCTCATAGATTTTCAGATTTTTACCAGTTTTGCGACTTGGTTTTATTCCATCAGGTCTTGGAAACACTATTTAGGCAAGTTGCTGTTCCGTATCATATAAATGTTGAGAAAACGGAGCGCTGGGTTTACCAAGCCAAGGATACGCCTATGTTTATGGACATGTTATTACTTGATGAATGTCGATATTTATACGATTGGATGCCAACAATGGATATGTTCAATAATGCCGTATCTGATACAGAGAGACAATTGAGCTACCGGTTTATTCTTGATGGTGTAGGAAAACATCGACGGTGGTATAATCCAGAATATTTTTTCGGAACTGCCGTAGTAGATCAGTGGACCAAAAACTTTGAAGCAAAGACTCTGAGTTCGAGAAAAAAAATTTAACAAAGTCCATGAAAGCTGCGCAGCCGATGGCTGCGCATCCCAATGCAAAGTAAAAACCCAACACAAGAATTACACTTGAGTGAAGCTCTGTCAAAGGTTCTAGTAGTAGAACTCACCGCGGTCGTGGGCCTCTCGCGCTTCTTGTTCTGAATAATCATCCCCGAAGAAGTTTACATTTCCTGCCCCGTCGTTGTGTTCATCAATAAACTTGTCTTGTTTTTTAGCTTCTTCGCTTGGGTCATCTAACAGGACTTCTAATGCAACCAAGGCGGTTGTTTTTAATATCTTCGAAAGCATCTTGTACTCCATTAAAACTAAGGATTCCTGAGTATCTATGGCTTATTAAAGCTAAGAAACTCTTAGTTTTCAAGTTTTAGTTAGTTTCAAGTATGAATAATGATGATTCGCCTTTTCCCAAACGGTTGAAGCAGGCTAGAAAAGATCGGGGATTGTCTCAAAAGCAACTCGGTATCCTGTCAGGGATGGACGAGTTTTCAGCTTCCGCTCGCATGAATCAATATGAAAAAGGAGTCCATTCGCCCGACTTTAAGACGGTGAAGGCGTTAGCGGAGGTACTGAAAGTTCCTACAGCTTTTCTTTATTGTGAAGAAGATGACTTAGCGGAACAGATCGCCAGTTTTAAAAATGGTTAGTTCTCACCGCTGTTTTTCACCTGCTTTGACGCGAAATGGAAATAGCCAGCGAAGAATGCAACCAAACCAAGTATCATTAGATTGCTCACTATTAGCGGTGCCATAAAAACCTCCTCGATCGATGAGATTAAAGCGTAAGGTAGTTTGCCGTTAACGGCAAGCTGACCGCAAAACCCAGCCCTTGCTATCGAGGCATCATGAGCAATATCCCTCTCTTTTTTCGGGCGCGTTGCCGCCCGCTATGTCGAAGCCGAAAATCGTCTTCAGCATAGCGGGCGTCTGGGTTTTGCTTCCTTACACGCAGCTATCTGTTTGCAGGCGCAATTTGCAGATTGAAAAAAATTTTTTCAGCAGGTAATCTCTAAATGTATAGCCCGTTCGGGCATCGAAAAAAGTCGGCGCTTTCAGCTGCCGTTTACACGTAGTGAGGACCCTCACTTTTCATAGCTATACTCATGTCACGCCGCATTTTCAGGCGTTTTCAAAGTCGGCGCATTCAGCTGCCGTTTCCACGTATCTGAGGTTTTAAATTTTGGCGAGATCAGTCCGAGCCAAGTGTAGTTGCACTAAACAGGGGCGAATAGGCTTTAGTGTCGCTGAGCCATAGAGGGCCAGTTAATCTTACAATACGCAGGGTGTGTCATGAATTTTAATGAAGTAAACGAAGTTGCTCAGCTAAAAGCTGAAACTAAACTTATTGCCAGGAAGAGAAAGAAAGCTTCAAAGCTCGATGTTCATCGGTATCAGTTATGTAAACTTTTTCATGCCGGTGCCACAAAAGCAGAACTGCAAAGGTGGTTGATAAAGAAAAAGGGGGTGCGTGTCGATTGGACCACTGTAAAACGATGGCTTGATAAGAATGCCTAAGTTTGCAAAAGCCAGTACGCAGGCTCATAACGTCATAAAGGCGCTAACAAAGGCCGAGAAAATACAATCTCTTGGAACAGCTAGAAACTACGAAGATGCCCTGAAAAGGGTTTCTTTTTGGGTTAAGGAAAAAAAGCTCAACGGCTTGCAATCATTATCATTAGAACAAGCACGGTTTTACCTTGAGTATCGCGCTGAGAGTGTAGGGCAAAAAACACTTGATATGGAACGTCAGGCCTTGCAAGCGATGATGCAGCTAAATGGTAAGCTACCCGATAACGGCAAGCTCTATATCGTTAAGTCAGAATTAGCTGAGGCAACACGGTCCAGGGCTTATACTAGCAACCAAGCCGAGGCCGTATCTCTGGGACAGTCGTCGAAGCATAGTCTAGCAACACAAATCGCATACGCTGCCGGGCTACGGGCTCATGAGCTTTTAACTTTGGCTAGAAGTGATGAACGTCAGCCAGATAGACGAAAAGCTTTAAATTCTAAATGGGAAGGCCGCTCAGGCTCACTTTACACTGTTGTTGGGAAGGGCGGCTTAAAACGGCACGTGCTTATTCCTACAGCCCTAGTAAAACAACTCGAACAGCGAAGACTCAAAAGCCCTGTGACTGTCACTGACCGGCAAATAAAGTACCTACAGCGTTATGACATCGGTGGTGGAAAAAAATGGTCCGATTCCTTTAGCAAGGCTTCCAATCGTAAGTTGTTTTTTTCGACCGGGGCGCATGGTTTGCGACATAGTTACGCACAGGAGCGTATGGTTGAGTTGAGATCTCTTGGGCACAGCAGAGTTATAGCCTTGGAAACAGTATCTCAGGAGATGGGGCATTTTAGGCCAGAGATAACTGAAATATATTTGGCTTAATGCCAATAACTTCATGTGATGCTACTAATGTTAAAAACAGTCCTTCTGCCTATGGGGCTTACTCAATAATTCTTGTACAATTCCTTCAGTTAATATTTCAAATAAAAATGTGTAGGGACTATTTTCCTACTGAAGAGTGTTGTCATGTCATTTTCCACTATTGAAATGTGTGCTGGGGCCGGGGGACAAGCTTTGGGGCTCCATCAAGCTGGTTTCGCCCACAACTTACTTATCGAGATCGACTCATATGCGTGTAAAACGCTTAGATATAACAATGAGCATCTACAATTGGGGTGGGGACCAGTTATAGAGGGCGATTTGAAGGAGTTTGCTCTAAATTCAGCTGAAAAGTATTCAGACAAAATTGATTTAGTAGCAGGCGGGGTACCCTGTCCTCCATTCAGCAAGGCGGGAAAGCAATTAGGTCACGAAGATGAGAGAGATCTTTTTCCTACGGCAATCCAAATTGTCGAAAAAGTTAATCCCTATGCGGTTATGCTCGAGAATGTACCAGGTCTTGCTGAATCTAGGTTCAAATACTATCGCGACAAAATTTCTGGTGATTTAGCTGAACTCGGCTTTACTTCGTGTTGGAAACTTCTGCAGTCTAGTCAATTTGGAGTTCCTCAGTTAAGACCCAGAGTTATTTTAGTTGCTCTAAAACACGATATTTTTGAGCATTTTACATGGCCTGAACCTAGTTGTGAAAATGCGCCTACCGTCGGTGAGACTCTTTTAGATCTTATGTCATCCAATGGATGGAAGGGAGCTAATGACTGGGCTTCTAGTGCAAACACAATAGCCCCAACTCTTGTTGGAGGTTCGAAGAAGCATGGAGGGCCCGATTTGGGGCCTTCGCGAGCCAAATCTCAGTGGCAAAAGCTTGGAGTGAATCCGCATCGTCTCGCAAATGATAATGAAATCCCCTCGAAGGACTTTAAGGGAGCGTTAATGCGCAATGGCTCAATAAAGGAAGGTTTTGAAAATATGCCATTATTGACAACACGGATGGCTGCGCGAATTCAAGGGTTTCCAGACTATTGGGAATTTACCGGTTCAAAAACGCACGCTTATAGACAAGTAGGTAATGCATTTCCACCGCCCGTTGCCAAGGTTGTTGGAGGGCAAATTAAGCAGGCTTTGCAAAGTAGTGGCGTGGTCAGCAAAGCTTGTAGAAAAGGAGAAGCTGCGTGAGTAACGGATTAATCACAAATGCCAGAGTGAAATTTTATACACAATTAATGGAACAGGGGGTGCTTAGTTGGTCCCCATTACCTCAATCATCAGCAAATAAATTCGGTGTAAGCAATGTTCCATCGAATGCTGATTCATCTCAAAGGCTTAGTGTACGTGTAGCGCACTCAATGCTAAAAAAACTTGAAGCATTGACCGGTGCAAAAGCGGCTACAGGTAAAAGTAAGCTGGCTGGGCAAACTTTAGGTAATGTATTTGAAGATCTTTGTGCACAATACATAGAAAATAGTTTTAAAACACTCAGTCATTTGAGGCCTGGAACTTGGTCAGTTAGACAGGTGAAATCCAGGTCTGCTAATGCGATAGGCGACTTTGAGCAGTATCAACATCTGTCTGAATTGACAAGGCTAGCGAAAGAAAACGATGAACTTCGATCGTTTTTAGGAGAAGGCTATACAGTAGCACCAGATGTCGTTGTCACTCGGTTGCCAGAGCCCGATGAAGTTATTAACTCCCAGGCAACTGTGGTTGATGAAATAACGTCTAAAGCCGCAGCTTTACGAGCATCAATATACGCAGGTGCTGTACCTGAGATACTTCACGCAAGTATTTCCTGTAAGTTCACTATGCGTTCGGATCGCTCTCAAAATACAAGAACTGAGGCCTTGAACTTGCTTCGTTCCAGAAAGGGGCGTGCTCCTCACATAATTTCCATCACGTCAGAGCCAACTCCCAGTAGGTTAGCTTCATTGGCGCTTGGAACCGGTGACCTTGATTGTGTGTACCACTTTGCTCTATATGAGTTGAAAGAAACCTTGGAAGAGCTTGAGTTGGAAGACGCGTTAGAGCTACTCAATACCATGATCTCAGGAAAGCGCCTGAAGGATATCAGTGATCTCCCTCTAGACTTAGCTGTGTGAATTGAATCCTAGTGAACTAATCAAAGAGTGAATAGTTCACTAAGACTCAATTCGGATATACATTGAAAATGCTTACGCGTTTAAAGTATTAAACTATGTCTATTCACCAGCTGAACTTCTCAAGTTTTCTAACTCTAATTTCAAGTTATTAATTTCATTTTCTAAGCGTTTAATTTTTTATCTTTATTGTTGCCATGCTTTTTAATCATGTATGCCATTTCGAGCTCATCTTTATAGGGCATCATAGGTTGATAAAGCTTGTGAAACGCAGAGCCGAGTGCTCCTCTGAATAAATGCAGTTGTGGTGGATTTTTTCCATAGGCCAAGATATGTGTTGTGGCGATACCAGGATAAGGGTCGATATAGAAAATTTTAGTAATTCCAAGCTGGAATGCCTTTTTCGCACAAAGCTCACATGGACTAGCTGTGGTAAACAAATAGCCCCCTTTAAGCTGCTGGCCACCATATTTCGACAGTTGTAAAAAAGCGTTTTCTTCTGCATGCAATGATCTTGTATGAACTTGATTTTTTTCTCCTTCAAGCTCATTTTGAACATCCTTAAAACAGTAAGATAGATTTCTACCATCTTTCTTTGCCGTTTCTATAATGTCTGTATATTTGTACTCAATTGTTTCTCTAAATTCTTTGCTATTACGTTCATATTTGCTATACGCGTCCTTATCGATCCCATTCAACAAGTTTTGAGCACTGCGTAAAATACATGGAACTTGTCCTTCAGCTGTATTATTCCAGCCAACTGATTTTACCGAGAAAAACTCATTTGTAACCACTGCGCCAACTTGACGAGAAATACATCCTGAACTTTTTTTCGCGCTATACGCAATTTGCATACAGTTTTCGATAGACGTAGGCATTACCAGACCAGGGTGCATCATCAATGCTATATACCACGCAAGCTGGCTCGCCAGTTCAGAATTTCCGTAGTTATCATCTTTAGGGTTATTAATATGAACATCTGAAATTTCTATACATTTTTGAATATTTTGAGAAATATACTTGTTATGCCCAATGAGTTTTTTGGGATACTCCTTTTCGTCCAGTTCTATAATTTGCTGTTCAGAAAACTTATGGCTTTCTCTTAAGTGCTTAAGTCTGTTTTCATTGTTAGTGTTTATAGAAATCAGATAAAAATCAGAATGTCTTCCTTTTAAGAATATTGCCTCATAGGGGTTTCTAATTGCATCAATTACTATGTAACATGGCCTATTTTCTTGTCGTGAAGAATACTTGGCTGCTTTAATGACTTTGTTAATTACGCTAGGGAAAGTAAAAACCTTACTTGGGTCAAATGTTGACTTGTTTGCTTTTCCTGATGCCCTGATGTTATCGCCAACTTTTTGATATAAGCTAGTGTAAGCACTCATTGATATCGTTTTAAGTGACTGTTTTAGGTTGTCTGAAAATATAGGTAGTCTTTTGAAGTAAATCGTAAAAGCTTCTTTTTTCTTGTCTTCTTCTTTCTTTGACAGAAACTCTTTAATTTCCTGATGAAATTCATCATATTCTTTTTTAAATGGAGTTAGTTTCTCCACAACATCCGAAAGCTCTAGCCCCAACGTTTCTGCAACGAGCGAGCAAAATTGCGGATGATTTAATTCAAGTAGGAATCTGCTAATAACCGACTTTACTTGTAACCATTCAAATTTACGCCATTTAACATCAATGAAGTTTTTTATGATTTTGTACTTTCTACGCTCATTTCCCTCAAAATGTGAATCTTCAGGCGAGGGGAGTGGCAGATTGTCACCCGCCATTATTTTTGCACTTGTAGAGCAACCTGAGCCGGTTCTTCCAGTAAGTCCAATTACGATAAAATCACTGGACTCGTTAAAAACAGTGCTCAAAGCGACTGCCATGTCGGTGTTTTTTTATCCATATCAATCTCTTTTATTTTCTATAATTTTCGAGGTTTAGTTGTTTTAAATTTTTTAGTCAGACTCTGAATTTAGCTTCCCACTTCTCAAGCGCCTCGCGCCTTTTTAGCATATATTCTTGCAAGTTATATACTTTTTGCATCCCTTGTAACTGATGATTTAAAATTTTCTCCACCACTATCGGATCTGCTCCGATATCAGAATCGCCTAATCGTGTCGCGAGAGTTCGTCGCAAGTCATGAGGTACAAACTTAGGTACACCTAACTGGTCAAGTTTTCTGTTTACGGCTCGTGATAGCGAATGCCTGTCAATTGGCTGCTGTCCTGGAGCGCAGGTGATACTAGTGGTGCTGGGGAATACATAATCTGAATTGAGGTAATTAAAAGCAGACCGTAACTCGTCAAGCATTACCAGCATATTTTGCGTAATAGGGACTTTGTGTATTCGATCGCCGCCTTTCTTTTGCTTAACCCGTTCACAGGGTATAGTCCATAGCATTGTTACAAAATCAAATTCAGACCAGCGCGCGCCAGTTACCTCAATCGGTCTACAGCCTGTCAGTGCTATAAACTTCAGAGCATAGATAACTTGTGGGCTCACTCCTAGTTTAGGAAGTCGCTCAAACACCTGTATCAATTCATCAAAGGTAAGTGCTCTTGTTCTGGATTTCTCAAAGCCGCCAATATTTTCTTTTTACGGTGGTAATGGGATTGCCCTGAAGTAGATCTCTATCAACGCCGAAGTCAAACATTTGCTTCAGTATTGAAAGCGTCTTGTTGGCCTGAGTTCCGGAGCTACGGTCAGTGATGGGGTCTAACACCTTTTCAATAACATCTCGCCTGGTGATATCTTTCAACTTCATTTCACCAACAGTAGGTAGAACATCTTTCACGAACATTCTGCGAACTTCTTTTGGGTCTTTTCGGTTGACGTCTACATATCGCGTTAGGAATTCGTTGGCTAGCTTCGCCAGGGTGGGGCTATTGTCTTCAATGAACAGCTCTCTCTGAGCTATTCGCTTGGTTTCATAAACGTCTTCACCGGCTGCTATGCGACCTTTTAAGCTCTCGACCTCTTTTCGAACTTCCTTGAGGTCTCGTTCTCCGTGATATCCCAGAAGATAATTACGTTGCTTACCTCCAGAGCCACCAATTCGATAATTTAAGTACAACGCTATTTTTGACCTGTTGTCTTCTGATACTTTGCCAATCCGAGCATGAAATCCGCTAAGTTTCGTATCATTAATTCGCTTTATTTGTTCAGGGACTTTGCTGAGTGATGTATCGCTGATGAGAAGCTTTACGGTAGACACGTGTAGCACCGAAATAATTTTGAAATGGATTGGTGTAGCATATGTGTAGCAGCTGAATGATTCAACTACTTGGTTCTACTTAATTCTAATCATGCCATGCGAAATTGATAAAGTTTATATATAACAATTGGTTGAATATGATTTTTGATCTAATTAGAACTAATTTTCACTAATCAAAGATAACGTTGCTTTTTATGGGGTGTCAGGGGTCGGAGGTTCAAATCCTCTCACACCGACCAACTTCTCTCTCTCCCTTGAGTGGCTTGACATGCAAGCATTTTCACTCTAAAAACTATCCACGAATTAACGAACTAAATAACCTAACAGGGTCACCTTTCGGGTCACTTTTAGTTTCTGTTGTTGTTTATTTGAGCAATAGTTTAAGCGATGGATAAAAAGTATCTCAAAAGACAAGATTCAGGCTTGTGGTTGTATCGTCGAAAGACTCCTGTACTACTCAAAGACAAGTACAAGTCGAGCTACATACAACACTCTCTCAACACGCACAGCTATCACGAAGCAATCTTAAAGCGTAACGCGATTAACGCTGAGATTGATATGCAACTAGAACACGTCAAACGAGGTGACTCAGACAAGGCTAAGTTCTTTCACTACTACACACCGTGGAGAAAGGAACGCGTAGAGCGTGAAGGTGAGAAAGTTGAAGGTGCAGACCATCACCCGATGGAAGAAGCTGACCTTGAAGTTGTCATTGAGAATCCAGAGGACAAAGCTAATCCAGCAGTTCAGGCCGCTTGGAAGGCTGCTATGTCTGGAGATATACCTTCAGAGTTTCAACCGACAATCAAAGAGGTTGCAGAAGAATGGTCTCAGTGGGCAGAGGACAAGAAGAACGCTAAGTATGTCTCAGCTATGGCTACTTACGTTAAGGCTCTTGTAGTGTTCCTAGGTCGTGACGAGTTACCAGCTAATGTAAGCTCTGGTCAGGCTCAAATGTTCATTGATGGATTACTGAGTTCAGGTAAATCAGCTAACACGGTTACACACTACAAGTCTAAGCTACAAGAACTCTGGCGATGGGCTTTAAGTCGTGAGAAGGCTCAAGGCGGTAACCCTTGGCTTAACTGTAAGGTTGAAGCAAGCAAGAAGAAAAGTAAGCCTGAACACTACCGTAATTTCACTGATGAAGAACTTGCTCACGTTCTCGCTGAGACTGACTTCAAGAAGCTTAATACATCAACTTGGGCTTATCCGTATGCCTTACACATGCTACCTCGTTTATTGCCTTTCCTTGGCACACGACTAAGTGAACTAGCACTGGCTCAGAAGGAGCAGTTCGTTGATGTGGATGGGCGCTTGTTCTTTGAGGTGCGAGAAGGTAAGACAGTTAACGCTCAACGCATTGTGCCTGTAACACCAGCTATTAAGCCTCTTGTGCTTCAGGTCTTAGACAGGGCAGGAGATAGCCCTTGGTTGTTCCCTGAGATCGGTGAGGCTGTAATTGGTGCTGAAGGTGCCGCTAACAGTATCTCGTCGAAGTTCGGTAAGATAACTAAAGGGTTCGCTAAGGTGGAAGGCTACAAGACAGGCTTACACTCGTTTAGAGGTCACTTTGCGACAGGGCTAGAACAAGTGGGTTGTCCTGAAGACATCGCTACGAAACTAGCAGGGCACAAGCAGTTGTCCTTGACGTATAACTTGTACAGTAAGTATAAGAACAAGGACGAGCTGTGGCAGTATATCGAGAGGATTCACGAGGCTGACTGCTTGAAGTCGTTAGCTTGACAATTAAGTTAAATGGTTTATTCGTTAACATTTTCCGAATAAAGGGCTAAATATGGATGAGTTTGAGCTTCATAGAGAGTACGACATTCACCCGTCTAAAGACATGTATAGGCAGTATTTGAAAATAGTCCAGTGTATAGGTATTACGCTCGATTCGTTAAGTTCACTTGATGTTGTTTTGAGTAATCAATCAACAGCAAGTGAAAAGTTAATATCAATTGCAAAAGAAGTGCAGTGTTACGTAATAAACGTGGTCGGAATAAAAGAACTGGCATGTGGGTTGAGACGTTTTAAAGCTTATAAATTTAGTGAAAACCAACAATGTTTAGTTAACGTTTGTAAAGCAATTCGCAATGCCTACGCCCATTCTTCTCTTCTAATTCCCAGTTACAAAGCAAAGTGTACAAAAGGTTCTTGCGCAGAGTCTTACTGCTTGCCGCTGAATGAGTTAGCACCATATGTTGAGAAGTTGTGGAAATCTGATGACCCCGAAAAAGTATCTAAAATATCACTTACGATGACTTACTTAACTGATATTTGCTTCGAGTATTCTGAGTTTTCTTACACGAAGGACTCACACGAAACTAAGTTAGAAAAGTTTTTAGATGTCGTTGACTTTATCCAAAAGCATTCTTCATTTTTTCTTTGTGTAACTTTAGATAACCTTGAGAAAGGCTTTAAGAGAAATGGACTAAAAAGCTATAGTGATATACGAGCCAGCTTATCGCTACCAACCTTTGAGGAACACATTAAAGGGTGCCGCTCGAAACTAAAAAGTTTCACCACAAAAATCTGAGAGGCCAAATCGACAATGATGAAGCCTCAACTCCCCCCCATAGGGTGTCTCTACGCCCTACAGGAACACCGCTAAGACAATCTTCAAGCCAGTCGCAACGTTCACTTGACCAAACACGAAGACAACGCACAGGCTCTGCTGGTGGCTCTTACGACCAATTTGCTGTACCAATCGGGTATATCCATAGCAGTACACTTGATTGGTACACTTTCGATAAGTTGTTTGTATGGTTTTAGGTTGGCTTTTAATTATTGGTACGGTTAGCATTTAAACGTCCTAGACATAAAACCAAACACATCCCTTAATCAATCTTAACCTTTATTTAATACCAGCCACGCGAAATCCCACATTTACTCATCCTTTCGTACATTTGCACGAATAGCCCCTTTTTTATTGATCTAGCGCAATAAGTGAATTCGATAAATCAATACCATGCTCGCCGTAACTTAATGAAAACAATAACTTTATATGCACACTCTCTAATATTGGTTGGGAGGCCAAATGATTGCGCTAGATAATCAAAAATTAAGTTCTTTGGTAAGTGGTTTTCACATTCCCCCTAAGCCCGCTATTCTCACGGAGTTTTCTGATGAGATTGAAAGTGCTGAGCCTTCATTAGAGAACATTGCTAGAATTATCTCAAAAGATATCAGTCTTTCTGCCTTATTACTGAAAACAATTAACAGCCCATTGTTTGGCTTAAATAGAACCATCGCTGATATCAAACAAGCCGCCATGTTTTTGGGGCTTGATAAACTGCGTTTCTTGGTTACTGCTACATTATTAAAACGCAGCTTTTCTGGAAAAGCGTGTATTAGCTTAGAACGCTTTTGGGATGAGTCGTTAGAAGTAGCAAATACCTGTATGTGTTTGGGCGTAAAATACAAATCACAACTGTCTGTAGATGAGCTTTATTCTGTTGGGCTTTTTCACAATGTGGGTATTGCCGCCATGGCGTTGCGATATCCAGACTACGTCGACACGTTAGCGTTTGCCAATAAGCACCCCGATGCCAACATTACGCAGCTTGAGCAAAGCAAATACCATTGCGATCACGCCACCATTGGTTATTACCTAGCGGTTTCATGGCATCTACCACAATCTATTTGTAATGTGATATTGCACCATCATGAGCAGCGTTTTTTGGAAAACTGTAGCAACAGTCGCGATAGATTGACATACGCTATTCTTAAATGTGCTGAAAATGCAGTAACCTATTCTCGCAGTCTTAGCCATTCAAGCGAATGGATGCGTATAAAGCAACAGATTTTTTCAGAGCTGGGTATAGTCGATGAAGACTATGAGGACTTAGTAGAAGATTTTATAGAAAATATTCAAGGAAGATAAAAAATAACGTTCTCTAATTCACGACAAAATCTTCACAATTGCTCAATTACCCTGTATTGATAGGTAGAAGCGTGTTGATAATGGGCTGTTATTGTTTTGAGTTATTGCTTTGAACATCTAGCGAGTATCCATTACGGCAAACCATAATAATAAAAATAGTATCGACGGCTTGTGTGGGAATTGAGCGCGTTACTAAAGTGAAGGGCAAGGGAACGTGATATGGATAGAAAGTTAATAAATAGTCTACTCATTAGTATTGGTGCTTGCAGCGTGATCTCATGCGGTGGCGGAGCAAGCGCGCCAGCGCCTTTACCTGAAGTGCCACCTATTGTCATTCCATCGTCTCCAGATTACTGGAGTGCAGCGGTCCCCGATTTTACTGTTACTAATGACAGTCCTGCTATTGAACTAATAGGGGATGACGTCATAAATTTAGTTGTCGGTGAAAGCTATGTGGAGCTGGGTGCTACCGCCACCGATCCACAAGACGGTGACTTAACCGCGAACATCAACATAGTTAATACTGTGAATACAGGCGTTTCGGGTGATTATTTTGTTCGTTATCAGGTTCAAGACGCCAATGAGAATAAGGCACTTGAACAAGTAAGAATTGTGCGTGTTTATAACACGATACCATCAACCATGAGTTTACGTCCTGTTGGTGTTTCACAGTCTCACCTTGGGTATATTGAAAGCCTTCCTGCTAATTACGCTATAGATTCGAATCAACAATACGGCCTTTTAATTTTCAATCATGGCGATGGTGCAAACGTTGAAGTAAGCGGCGGCGATGCACAGCAGGCACTGCAAAATATTATTAGCAGCAATGGTCCTGCTCTCATGCAACAAAACGGTGAATGGGACTCTTCACTACCACTTATTACGTTAAGCCCACAAATGGGAGGGATTGGCGATGGCAATGAGCTAACACGGCTAAACGCTTTTATCGACTACGCATTAAACACATATCGTATTGATGCATCGCGAATCTATATCACGGGGTGGAGCCAAGGTGGCTTTTTAAGCTTGCTCTATGCAGCGCAATACCCTGAAAGAACGGCAGCGGCCATTTCCATTTCTGGTGGTCTACCAGCTAACCCTAATGAAGCGCCGGACGATATTTGTCAATTGGAAGACGTGCCCATGTGGTTGTTCCACGGTGGAAGCGACAATGTGGTTTCAACCAATTCCAGTATTCGTGTTGTTGATTATATCGAGGATAATTGCCAGCCAATGGTGTTACCAAAACTCACCATTTTTAACGGCCGTGACCACAATATCCATTCATTTGTTTTCGATTTGTCGGCAATGCAGAACAACCCCAATGGCATTGAAGCCAATGATAATCACGACCCATTTGATGTTGGTATCTATCAGTGGATGTTGCAGTATTCTCGTAATTGATCGTTGTTTGAGTTCTGTCAGCAAACTAAGTAATTAAACGATAGCGCAGCAATTCCTTATAATAGGGAAGTGCGCTATCTGAGATGTTTCTTAGCGAGTCGTCTAAGTGGGGAAGTGGCTTTTTGTCACAAGCTTTAAGCCCTGTACTCTTCCACACAGACGCGTACCAGTGCGGTGCCCAAACACCATCAGCTTTGTTACCGCCAGTAGGCCAAGTTAGCATTTGAGGCTGGTAGGTAATGCCTATTGCCTCGCATAATGCAGATAGGGCTTTACCTGGATTGGCAAGAATATCATCACTGTCGATGACAATCGGCGTTTGTCCTAACCGGTGAGTCACAAAATTAAATATATCGAGTTGGCGTTCAAAGCCAATGTCGGCAAGGGTTGGTTTTTCCCGTTTTTGCTGGTAACTGGCAACCACCCGAGCAGGGTGACGAATTAGAAAAACATTGGTTAATTCAGCTAGCCAATCTAGCGGAAATCCATCCACCATATGGTGCGTCATTTGCTTTTGGTAGAAGTGCTCACTGCCATCTGGATTAGGCCCAAGGCATTGATTAACCACATCACTTGCGTTTGTCGGCTGCGCATCTAATATAGCTTGTTGCATTGGGTGCACGTCATTTGTTGCAGTTAAATACGCTGCGTAAAATGGCTCATCAATTACGCTGCAATCACTGCGTGAAGCAAATGCATACATCATGGCAGTGGATAAATTGCGTGGTCCAGACCACATGGCTATTCGCATACTAATTTCCTTTTACTCGCTCAAAATACCACTGTCTAATTTGTTGAGTTAATGGGCCTGGGTGAGTATTGCCAATTTTGCGACCATCAATATGTGATACTGGAGTTTGCGCACCAAACGTGCCGGTTAAAAACGCTTCATCTGCGCCGTATGTCTCAACCAATGAATAGTTCTTTTCTCGCACGATCACGCCGTGTTCGCGACATAACTCAATCACTTTTTGTCGAGTTATACCGTTCATGCAGTAGTCGCCGGTGGATGTCCATACTTCACCTTTTCGTACAATAAAGAAGTTACAGGCATTAGTGGTGTTTACAAATCCATTGATATCGAGCATCAAGGCTTCATCAGCACCACATTTTTCTGCGGCAATGCACGCTAGTATGCAGTTTAGTTTACTATGGCTGTTTAGTTTGGGGTCTTGCGTCATGGGCAGCCCCCGTAAATGGGGAACAGTGGCCAGTTTTATTGGTCGTGCAATTGCGGCTTTTGAGTGTTCGCAAATGATCACCAACGTAGGCCCTTGTTTTGATAATGCGGGATGTTGAAAAGGTTTGCTTTTTACACCTCTAGTGAACATAAGGCGCGCATGAACATCATCAAACATATCATTGGCCAAGCGGGTTTGCTCAAGCGCATATATAACCTCGTCTTTCGACATGCCAAGGTTGAGGTCGATGGCTAGAGCTGCTTCAAATAGGCGGTCTATGTGCTCGTCTAGAAACGCCCATTTGCCTTTATATAAGCGCAAACCTTCCCAGATACCATCTCCTAACATGAAGCCACTGTCATACACCGAGACCTTTGCGTCGTCGCGATGAACGATGTTGCCATTTACGTATATTTTTATGTGGTCGTTACGCGCATCTTCTTGTGCAGTATGCGTTGTTATTTCTTGCATTAACTACTCATTGCTCTTGCATGGTGAATATTAATTTTGTACTCCGCTAGGGAGTACGATGTCAATAAACATTAATGCAGAACCCGCCATGAACAGCCAAACTCCAATAGTGGCATAGTTAGCAAGAGCGGGCAAAAACAGCGAACTTCCAAAGAAAAAACACAAGCTCGCCAACACGCCTAGTTTGTTTTTTTGTATTCTATGCAGTGTATTCTCTCTCATTGTTCGCCTCGTTGTTCTATATCAGGTTTAAAGCATAAGCTAACTGAAATTCTATTCCAGCTGTTTATTTGCACAATTGCCATTGTTAGGTCAAGTAGACCCTGTTGGCCAAACGCTTCAAGTGTATTTTGATAGATGTCTTCAGTGATCTCACTATTACACACTAGCGTGAGCGCTTCTGTCCAAGCAAGTGCAGCTCGCTCTTGTGCGGTAAAGCATGATAGCTCGCGCCATGCGGCTAACACATCGAGTCGGTCTTGTGTTTCCCCGTCGCGGCGTGCTTCATCAGCATGCATTTTTTGGCAAAACCCACAACGGTTAATTTGTGACGCTCGAAGTCTAACTAGATGCAGAAGCGAAGGAGTAAGAGGGCTTGATTCGGCAAATTCAGTTAACCCTGATAATTGCGCAACCACATTTGGGCAGTGTTTATAAAAAGTAGTTTGTGAAATTCGCTCTAACATAATTATCTCCTTAAAGTGTTGTGTGTACTTTAGAAGACAACGCTAGGCGTTAATTGGAAATTTGCGACAACTTTCGTTTTCGATACTGCAATGGTGTTTCTAGCGCGTGTTCTCTAAACATATTGGTGAAATGCGCTTGATCGAAAAAGCCACACTCAAGTGCAATGTCACTTAATGTGTTTGACGAAGACATTAACTGGTAACGAGCATGGCGAATTTGGGCGAAATGATGTAGCTGGTTTGGAGAAAAGCCAAAGTGCTTTTTCAGATGCCGCTCTAATGTACGTCTACTCATGCCGCAGTCGTTGGCTAGCTGCTGCGGTGGTGTAAGCGATGAGGCTGAACTTTCCAACAACCCTTGCCACTTTTGGTTGGCAAAGTCGGTTCGTTGACATAACTGGGTTAACCAGTCCTGAATAGTAACGATTTGTTCGAATGCTTTTTTTGAATATAACAAGTCAAGTAGGCGGCTTATCGAATAGAAATGGGGAGAGTTGAACAACGGCAGCTCAATATCAAGGTTGTTGCGCTCATCAATATCTATACCTAATAGTGCTTTCGCAGCACCGGGTTTTAGTCTAATGCTGATGTAACGTGTACCTAATTCCCACTGCTTTGCACACACCTTTGCATGGTGAAAAAAGAAGGCTTTTACTGTGTTTGGCGTGATATTGAACGTTATACTGCTGCCTGCATCAGGGTAAAATTTTTCCTGAATAGAGCGTGTTTTTGAAGCATTTTCACTCACAAACCAAATGCATTGAACATAAGGGGTCAATGCATTTGATATCGGTACAAATTGAATACCAATGTTGGAAAAACTGGCAGCGGGTATAATTGTTTTATACAGTGAATAGTCCATTCGCTAATTTGGCTTATTTGCTTTTACTGATCAGCAGGAATAATAACACTAATTGTTGTGCCTTCATCTGGACTTGAAACAAGCTCAATTTCACCTTTTAGTTTCTGAGTGACTAGATTATAAAAGATATTTAAGCCAAGGCCTGTGCCGCCTTCATCACGAGCAGTCGTATAGAAGGGTTCGAACACCTTTTTGTGAAGTGAAGCAGGAATGCCCTTGCCGTTGTCACTTACACTAATCAAAATACCTTTATCACACCGCTTACAAACAACATTCACATGGTTCCTCTGATTGGTGCAACTAGCATTAAATGCATGGCGTTGTGCATTGGATATAAGGTTGGTGAGTAGCTGAGCTATGATACCGGGGCAAGTAACAATGTTAAGGTCAGGTGTGACGTCTATCGACAGTTCAATATGTTCCTTTTTCAACATGGGTTTAAGGGGGTTACATATACGAGGTATGTAATCGTCGAGTGCAAACTTCTCTACTTCTAAAGAGGTTTGATCTGCCGAGGTACGTTTGAAGTCTTGGATTAAATTTGCTGCTCTGTTGAGACTAGACTCTGCTAAATTTAACCCCTCCATGCATATGTGTTTGAAGTCCTTAAAACCTTGTTCAGTAAGTGTTTCGTTTTCAAAGTCTCGGTATATGGATGTGAGCTCATCTCGGCAGTTACTTACCGATGTTAAGGCAATGCCCAAGGGCGTATTAACTTCGTGGGCAATGCCCGCTACCAAGTTACCCAATGCTGCCATTTTTTCTGACTCAACCAGTTTTTCTTGTGCCTGTTCAAGAGTACTTAATGCTGCCTGCAGTTCGGCTGTGCGCGCTTTTACATTATTTTCAAGGGTTTGGTTTGCTTCAATAAGTTTAGCTTCATAGAGCGCTCTTTCATTGGCACTAATTGCCCGACCATACAAATCGGCCAGTGTGGCGGCAAATACAAGTTCGTCTGGTGTCCATTCTCGGGCGGGCCCTTGGTGTTCACAGCAAATAATGCCTATCATTTTTCCGCGGTGACGAATGGGCACATCAAGCATTGAGTTGATGTGCAGTGGTGCTAAATAAACATCGGCAAATTCGAATGTTGCAGGGTGCGTCATTGCATCATTTGCAGCAATAGTGCGTTCAGAGTCGAGTGCCGAAAAATAATGTGGAAAATCGTCACGGCTTAGCGCTAAACTTTCGTCTTCTAAATCGTTGCCTTTATCAATTAACAAGCGGCACTGAATGTGAGATTGACTGTCGTTGTATAACCATATACCCGCACGTGTTATTTCTAAGCCCTCACAAACCGATTTGATTATAAGTCGTGACGCTTTTGCTAAATCGCCTTTATCTATGTCGGGCTTTTGGCTAACTTTGAGTAGTATTAGTTCTAGAGCCTCTCTCATTATTCCTCATCCGGCGCTTGTTCTCGAATTTCTAGAATTCTGTCAAAGTTGTCCAACATTACCTGAGTAATGATAGGGTCGAATTGTTTGCCCGCATTTTCCTGCATGTAATCTTTTACTGCCTCTACAGTCCATGCCGGTTTATAACAGCGGCTAGACAGCAGAGCGTCAACCACATCAACAATGGCCATTATGCGTCCTTCTATCGGAATATCATCTCCGGCTAGTCCTTCTGGATATCCTTGACCATCCCATCTTTCGTGGTGAGTCTTCGCGATAATTGCACCCATTTTGGCAACGATACGATCAGTACCTGAAAGCAGTTCATAACCCTTCTGCGCGTGTGTTTTCATTATTTCCCACTCGTCGGCATCTAGCTTACCGGGTTTGTGTAAAATAGATTCAGGTATACTTATTTTTCCTACATCGTGCAGTGCCGCTGCATAACGAATGGTCTCAATGAATTCGGGGCTCATAAAGAGCCTTTCTGATAAAAATTCAGTCATCAATATTACGCGTTTTACATGCCCGCCCGTTTCCTTACTGCGCATTTCAATGGCGTCACTTAACACCATAATGAGTTCTTTCTGTGTTTGTTGCAGCTCTTCTTTTTGCGTTAAATTTTGAAAAATAACCGATACGTTCGACGCAAATATCTCCAAAGTTTGACGTTGTAGATGATCCAATGGGCCGTTTAATTTGACATACAATATGTTGTGGCTGGTTTTACTTGTTGGGTAATAACCAATGAATAGATCGTCCGATTGATAGTGAGTCTTACTATCTAACACGCGCTTAACTTCTTCTGCTATTGGCGTGGGAATTTCGGTAGAAATGCCTGGCTGACACAGGCCAATCAAATCGCCGCTGGCTCCTAACACCGTCATTTTTGTATCACCATACAAATCTGTGTGCTGTGTAGAAAGATAAAGTACGGAATTGTTTAAGTTGAGCAACGTAAGCGTTTGTTTTAAAACCGCAGTGCCGAATTGGGCGAGCGATTGACTTTCCAATACAGAAGAAGACGATTTGAGAACTTCTTCCATGCCCCGTTTGCTTTCCTCAATGGTTTTGATATCTCTATAAGAACGAATTGCTGTATATACACAAGATTTTAGCTTGATGGAGGAAAGCTCGGTCTTTGCCTTGTAGTCATTGATATCGTAACTTCTAATTACATCTTCTTCAGGCGCTTGACCGGGTTGGCCTGTACGAAGAATGAGTCGCGTAGTGTGATTTTGAAGTTCATTTCGGATTGCTTCTACCAATAATAAGCCTGCATCGTCGGTTTCCATCACAACATCAACAAACGCAAGTGCAATGTCAGGATTGTCCTTAAGTAGACTTAAGCCTTCTTTCGCACTGAAAGCAGATAAAAACTCAACTCCTCTGTTCTCAAAGGTAAATTTTCGCAAGGTGAGTTTGGTAACATCATGTACGCCTTGTTCGTCATCTATTATTGCGATTTTCCATGGCGCGAGTCGGGGAGCAAAAGATTCAACGTCAGAGTTTTTTAAATAACGACATAGAGATAAACAAAAAGTGAAGCAATAATTTAAAAGTAAATCAGAATTGGTGAAGGCGCAAACTGATTGTTCCATTTTTGGTCTAAAGTTCAACAAGAGCCCGACAACCTTTAAATTCCAATAAAGCCACAAACTGAATTGATATGAATCGAAGAAGTTAGCGGAACTGTGATACATAACTATAACCACAATCAATTCCAATAGTGTGGTTGCGTTATTGCAACCCATAGTCTCTCTGTTTACTCTAATTTAACATTTAAATAAAAACCTAATTGGAAGGCATATTGATGAATTTCGCAGAGTTCGCTGCTTCACGTAAAAGTATAAGAGGCTTTACTAAACAGCCAGTTAGCAAAGAAACGGTTGATGTAATTATTAACGCAGCAAAGTGGGCGCCATCTTCATATAATACACAAACGTGGAAAATTCATGTGGTAACAGGTGATGTACTAGATAACATTCGTAAAGGAAATACGGATAACACCTTAGCAGGAAAACCTCATGTGCGAGATTTTCCCTATAAAGAGGAATATGAAGGTATACATCGTCAGCGCCAAATTGATGTTGCTGTGCAGTTGTTCGAGGTGATGGGCATTACGCGGGACGATAAAGAAAAGCGTATGGATTGGATGATGCGTGGTTTTAGACAATTCGATGCACCGGTTTCATTGGTACTGACCTATGATAAATCACTAGAGCCCGCTGGGATAACGCAGTTTGGTTTGGGGTCTTTGGCGTATGGTATTGTGCTTGCCGCATGGGATTTAGGATTGGGGTGTGTGATAAATGGTCAGGGAATTATGCAATCAGAGGTAGTACACAAATATGCCAATATTCCCGATGATGAAGCCATTATGATTTGCATTGCACTTGGCTATCCTGACCCTGATTTTCCGGCCAATGACGTTCGCTCTACGCGTGCCAAAAATAGTGAATTTGTAACTTATCATGGCTATGAATAGTGCTAATTAGATACCATTGAGATTTTCTTGCAGCAATAGTTCTATTTTATCTTCAGGAAGGGGCTTGCTCCAGTAGTAGCCCTGACCAATATCACATCCCATTTCAACAAGTTTTACCAAAGTGGCTTCATTCTCGATACCTTCAGCAACGGTTGTCATCCCCAAACTGTCAGCCATATTAATGATGGCGGAAACTAAGGTTTCTTCATCCTTATTCGAACCCAAAGTTGTAATAAAGTTACGATCTATTTTAAGTTTGCTCGCTTCAAAAGTACGTAAATAGTTCAAATTCGAATACCCAGTACCAAAGTCGTCAATGGCAAATTGCACACCCAACCCTTTAATTTCTTTTAGCTGTGCTTCAATGTTGCCAGCTGAATCTGCCAGAATAGATTCTGTTAGCTCGAGTTCTAATTTCTTTGGAGGTAATTGCGCTTTACCGAGCGCGTGCTTAACAATTTGTGGTAGTGTACCGTCTTTAAACTGTGCAAAAGATAAATTGACTGCAACAGTCAATGAACTATTTCCCTTTTTGTACTGCCTAGCTGCGAACAAACAAGCTTGTTCCAATACCCATTGACCAAGTGGAACTATTAAGCCACTGCGCTCAGCCAAAGGAATAAACTTATCGGGCATAATCATAGTGCCATCGCACTGCGGCCATCGCACAAGCGCTTCTACCGAACAAATATTGCCCGTCGATAAATCAACAAGCGGTTGATAGTGAACGGATAATGCTTCATTGAGCACAGCTGGGCGAAGCTTTTGGATAAGCTTGAATTTTTCGTCACTGTCTTTGTCGAGTTTAGGGTCGTAGTACTCAAAGCGGTTTCGTCCATTGTGTTTTGCTTCGTACATGGCAATGTCCGCTTTCCTACAAAGTTGCTTGAATTGCGTTCCGTCTGAAGGCGCTAGTGCAATGCCAATTGAGCCTGAAACCACAATATTAGTTTGCAATATTTCAAATTCAGACGAGCACCATTCAATAATACTTTTACATAATTGGTCAATTTGCTGTCTATTTTCGACGTCTGAAGCAAGAATAATAAATTCATCTCCTCCAAAACGGATCAAACTCTCTTTGTCTGATAAATTACCAGAAATAGTCTGTGAGATCTTTTGCAAAAAGCGGTCGCCAGCAGCATGTCCTAGAGCATCGTTTACAGGTTTAAAGTTATCCAAATCGATAAAAAGTAGTGCAAGCTGTAACTTCTTTTCTTGGCTTTCTTTTAGCTTTTTCACAAATAGGCGTTCACCAAGTAGGCGATTAGGCAAGTTAGTGAGTGGATCGTGATGCGCCAAGTGTTGAATCTGCAAGCGATTTTGTTCTACCTTTTCATTTTCTCGTTGTAGAGAGTTCATGAGGCGTCGGATGTCATAAACCAAAATGTATACACTGAAGCCTGTAACGCTAAAAATAACAATGATAAAAACAAGGTGAGACCAACTTAGAAAGGGGGTGTTGGGCGAAATGACGTCGTGCATTATCAACCATGTTAAAGCAATGCATTGAACAACAACCAGCGATAAAACACCACTAAACAACATTACACCGCCAAGCAGTGCTGCAAAAATAATTACACCTGGATAACCTAGCATTGCAATGTCAAATACACCGGCACCTGTAGCGGCTAATGCAAATAGCATTAAAGACATAGATCCAAGTAAAACATAGCTACTTGCTGTTACGTGATTGCGATAGGCAAGTGAACCAGATACGGCCAGTGAAATGAAACCAATAAGAAAGATGTTAAAGGCGAATCCACGGGCAACAAAAAGCGATGTCAGTAGGCCTATACCTGTTGCGGCACTTATTTGAATAACTCTTCGTCGGCGAATGTATGTGAGGTCGTCGAGTGTGTTGATGAGTGAAACGTTATCGCTTAAGGGCATTGTTAGATTATGTAGATATTTTTAAAAGACGATACCGACAGTTAGGAAAAAATCAAGCGATAGCGCTATATATATTCAATTGACGGTTCAAGTATATTGGAAAGTTTGTGCGACCTTTTTGCGGCTTTATAACGACACGAGTGGTTGTTACAGTAACGCCAATGTTTAACTGCGATTCTCTTTAACCCACAGCAAAGCGTGCAAAGCAAACAGTCTTTTATTGTTAAAGCGATATGCCACTATGTTGTAAATATAGATTAGAAAATGGCAAAGCCGAATGCGAAGGGGCCGGTAAAAACGGTCCAAATTTTTTGTGCAAAATGTAGGTGTAAACTCTTTAAATATCGAAAGGGTGGCAAAGGTGCTCTGGTAAAGTGTTTTATCGAGCGACTGGTGGAAGACTACACCACGCAAGAAGGTGTATGCCCTTCGTGTCAGTCTCAGTTTGCAAGGTCCGCAATAATAAGAGGTGTACCTGCCCTCAAAATAATAGGGGGAAAGGTTACGTTCAAATAACGCATAGTATAATGCAAAGTAATGAACCACAAATAATGCTTAAAACTATTTGCGCTTATGAAAATATTGCCTAAATTTACGTAGAAGGATGAAATATTATTGATAAATAAGTATTTCCTCACAGGGCCGTGTTAAGACAAAAACGCTGTCAATTTGTGAGAGAAAGTACATGTCCATACAACGCAAGTTTCTTGTTTTTATTTCCGCCGTAATAGTTTGTTTCGCCGTTGTTATTTCAATAATAACCGTGTTCACAACGTCCTCGAATATTTCCAACCAAATTCAGGTCCAGAAAAAAGACACTGCTGACCGCCTTATCAATATTCTAACGGTAACCGATGCGATAATGTTGGAAAGAGTGAAAAGTAGCATGTCGCTCTTGAAGCAACGTGGTATGGCGTTAGGCACACCTAGTCAGTCCACCATGACTACCGTGAAAACGACGCAGGCGAGGCAGTTGTTACTGGGCAATACACCACAAGCTAACAATTTTGTACTGGTGGATGGGTTAACTGATGTTATGGGGGGAACAGCGACCATTTTTAGTAAATCCGGTGATGATTTTATTCGAGTAAGTACAAATGTAATCAAAAACGGAGAAAGAGCGATTGGTACTAAATTGGCCCCTCAAGGAAAAGCTATAAAGCAAATTCAACAAAAAAAGGCTTATTACGGTGCTGTCGATATTTTGGGTAGCCCCTATTTGACTGGTTACGAGCCTATGTTTGATTCCGCCGGTAACGTTATTGGAATTTGGTATGTCGGTTACTCTGCTGACTTGAATGTTTTAGAAGATGCTATCAAGCAAAGCCATGTACTCGACGATGGGTTTGTGGCCTTAAGAGACGCTAAAGGCAATATAAGAATGCACTCTTCTCATGTGAGTGGTGCAGTGGTTAGCCAAGCGCTTTCAAATGACGATGGCTGGATGGTAAAAGTCATCCCCTTTGAGCCTTGGGGCTACGATCTTATTCTTGTAGCCTCTGCAGACGAAAGGGCGGCATTGATTGGCTCGGCCGTGTTTAGCGTCATAGTCAAAATAGTCTTGGCAAGTGCAGGCGTACTTTTCACCATTTGGTTGCTAATACGAAAAATAGTGGGCCGTCCTTTGGAAGAATTTATTGGTGTTGTTAGTAATTTGTCATCAGGACAAGGCGACTTAACCTTTCGATTTAAGGCATCGTCAAGCGATGAGTTCGGTATTATGGCGCGTGCATTTAATCAATTGTTAAGTCAACTTCAAGAAACATTGCGCAGTGTGGATGAGGCTACAGAAGGCATGTTAGCGAAATCTGAAACGCTGAACTCAACCGCAAATCGTTCTAATGAAAGTGTGGCCCAACTAGCACAAGAAACGCAGCTCATAGATGATGCAATTTCGCTACTTCAACAAAATGCAGACACCGTTGCCTCTACTATTCATAGCTCAAGCGAAGCTGCGCTTACCGCAGATGCTGATACGCGTGCTAGCGTAGGTGTGCTCAATCAAACAATCAAAGATATTGAAACTCAAGCTAACGACGTAGACGCTTCTGTACAGGTCATCTCTGAGCTTGCAGCGGCGAGCGAGCAAATTAGTGGCGTAATGGAAGTTATACGAACCATTGCAGAGCAAACTAACTTATTAGCACTGAATGCCGCTATTGAAGCCGCGAGAGCAGGGGAGCAAGGACGAGGGTTTGCCGTGGTTGCCGATGAAGTACGCTCACTGGCCAGTAGAACTCAGTCATCCACAGAAGAAATTCGCAACATGATAGAGCGCTTACAGCAAGGAAGTCGAGTGGCTTCAGAAAAAATGCAACAGAACAAGGAAACTGCGTTTACTACCGTGGAGGTGACGAGAAACGCGGGGATCTCGCTGCAAAAAGCCCTTGAGGCAGTAGACAAGATAACTCAGTTAAATCAAGAGGCTGCAGAAATGGCGCAAGGTCAAAAAGACGTGGCAGGCAATGTAAATAAAGGTTTAAGCAGTATTCAAGCGGTGGGTAAAGCGAACCGTAATTATGCCAAAGAGGTTGCTAATAGTTGCGAGGAACTTGTTGGACAAATTAAGCAGATGCAGATGCAGCTGCGTCGTTATCACTTTTAGCTTGAAGAGGGTAATTCATAAATATCGATGAGTTGAGTAATCAATGAGTTTGAAACGAATGGTAACAATTTGCCAAGGGTTAAGTTGTTCCATTCGTTGCCCCTGCCTCTTTTCCTCTTTATCCTAGCGGGCGAAAAAATAAAAGGCACTAAGCCCGAACACGGAAAAACACAATGAAACCAAAAACTGCGCTACGTACTGCTGTGGTTACGCTGCTTGCGTTTGTGTCACTGCTCAGTACTAAACTGTGGGCGGCAGATGTAGACTACCGTCTACCATCGTCAGTCACTCCTACTTTTCAAAAAATTCACCTAAATATCGACCCGGATGATCCAGACTATTCAGGTACCACTGATATTGAAGTCACGGTTAATTCTGAAACTTCTAAAGTGGGTTTTTACCAGCAAGATCTAACAATTTTGTCAGCGATGCTTCTTTCTAAAAGTGAAAGCATTCCGCTAACCGTTTCAATTGGTGAATATGATATTAACTGGGCAACGTCACAGAAGGCTATTGCCCCAGGTAAATACACCTTGCGCATCAACTTTGAAGGGAAGGTGAATACATCGTCTGACGGCATGTACTTGTCGAAGTTCGAGGAAAAGAATTACATCTTTACTCAGTTTGAAGACATGCATGCCCGCAAAGCGTTTCCAAGTTTTGATGAGCCTATCTTTAAAATTGCTTATCAAATGTCGATTAGCGCGCCCGAGCATCAAGTTGTTGTAGGCAATACACCGGTAGAAAAGACTTCGGTGAACGAGGGAATAAAAACGGTCTTGTTTGAAAAAACTAAGCCAATGCCTACTTATCTTATTGCCTATACTGTTGGCCCCTTTGACAGTGCTGAGTTAACCGGTTTGTCAGTGCCAGGGCGTATTTACGTGCCCAAGGGCTATGCGGATAAAACTGCATTTGTGGTTAAACATACCCCCGAGATATTGGCTACATTGGAAGATTTCTTTGGAATAGATTACCCCTATAAGAAAATGGATTTTGTAGCTGTACCTAATTTCACCCACGGCGCAATGGAAAATGTTGGTCTGATCACCTATCGCGATAGCCTGCTATTGTTGGATGACAACCCAAGCGTAACTGAGCGTTCACGACCGCTAAACGTAATTGCGCATGAACTCGCTCACCAGTGGTTTGGAAACCTTGTCACTATGGCGTGGTGGGACGATTTGTGGCTAAACGAAGCATTTGCTTCATGGGCAGCAAGTTACACCATGAAAACCCTTTATCCCGAGCTAAATTATGCTGACAGGCTAGTGCAGGAAGGTGCGTTTGGTGCCGATGCTAGTCCAACTGTAAAGCCGGTTAAAAAGGTCGTGAAGAGTCAGCCTGATGTGATGGATGGATTAGGGCTTAATTACTCTAAAGGCGAGTCAATTTTGCAAATGATCGAATCGCTAATTGGCACTGACAAGTTCCGTGATGGTGTGCGTATATACATGAACAAGCACGCGTGGGGAAATACAGTTGCTGATGATTTATGGCAAGCATTAGACAGTGTGTCTGAGTTTAACCTTAGTGCCATGATGAAGGCCTATTTAGAGCAGCCTGGTTACCCACTTATTCATATTGGAGCAAATGGCGCGGTTAAGCAGACACGTTTTCATTTCGCAGGTGCAACTGTTGATGAACAGGCATGGGCCATTCCGCTTAAACTTACTTATGAAGTGAACGGTAAGATTAAGAGCGATGTTGTGTTCATCGACAATAAAACCGCCTCACTTCCTCAATTAGCAGAAGCAAAGTGGGTTTACCCAAATGACAACGCTACCGGCTATTTCCGATGGTCAGTAGAAGGGGCTCAGCTTGATGCCTTGCTAAGTAACATCGATGTGCTTAACAAGCGCGAGAAAAAGAACGTTCTATATAACTACCAAGCACTTTTGAATGCCGATAAAACCGGTATTGACAGTGTAATTAAAGTGCTTAATACCCTAGCAGAAGACAGTGACCACGAAGTTGTTCGAGCAGCAGTAAGTGTATTGTCTGAATTTGACTATTTGGTAAATGATAATAATAAGGCCAAGTTTGCGGCATTGTTAAAGCAAAACTACTCGCCTTTACTTGAAAAGCTGACTCTAGTTCAAGGGGATAGTGACGAAACCGCCACTATACGCTTACGCGACCAGTTATTTGAAATGCTAGGTATGTATGCTGACGATGCCGAGCTAGTTACCAAAAGTAAGGCGATAGCTAACCAATACATAAAGGACTCTTCAAGTGTGCCTTCTGGGATTGCCGGTACAGCTATCGCTATCGCCACTAAGCACAGTGAGGTTAAAGATAATTCAGCGTGGTTTGATAAGCTTACTGCTGCGTTTGATAAAGCACAGCTTCCCAACGTGAAAAGTACGTTAATTTATTCGATGCATTTTAGTGATAAAGCGTCGGTATTTAAAATGCTGGATTTAGCGTTGACTGACAAAATTACACCGGCAAATACCATGTATATGGTAGTGCGAGTTGCCCGTAATCTGGACGATCATACTTTGCTCTATGAGTGGTTGGCAAAGAACCAGCAAGCACTTATTGAAAAAATGCCAGATTACCATGTTTCGCGTATGCCTGAGTTTGTGTCTAGAACCTGTTCTACGCAGAACCTTGAAATGGCAAATACATTTTATGCTCCAATTAAAGATGCACATCAAGGTATGGCGCGAAGTGTGGACATCATGAATGATGAGTCACAGCAATGTTTGCGTTTGAAAGCGGCTTTTCAACAGGACTTTGATGCCTTCCTTAACTCTTTATAGGAGCCAAGGTCTTTAAATGTAGCTGAATTTAGAAACCCAGTAGCAGAATTCTGTTACTGGGTTTTTTGTTGAAAATTTTCCCTTCCAGGCTCATGTTCTTCGTAATGTGGCAATGTAGCTTCGAACACTTCCCAATTGGCTTTTGAGTTAACAAAGTTATGGGATTTAGGACGCTCTTCAATATCTGAATCCAAAAAGCCCAATCTTAATCTAATGTAATTAGGCGTTGTCGAGCTTGCGCTGTAAATAGGGGATGCGCAGGTTTTGCAAAAGTATCTTCGTTTACCTGGCGAAGTCTCATACTCACCCAAATAGTTCTGGCCTTTTGTAATTTTAAAATGAGCTTTTAGGACAAAACCGTTAGTAGAAAAAGCCGTTCCGCTATTTTTTCTGCATTTTGAACAGTGACAATGAATTATTGATTCAATTGGACCTGCTATCTCAGCGGTGACCTTCCCGCATAAGCAACTACCTTTGTACATGTGAAATATTCTCTTTCTCTTACTCAAAGTGTTTTTGTAACGCGCACTGCGTTGAATTACTTTGGGGTGGGATTTGTTTTTCTTTGGTAAGAACTAAAGAAAAACAAGCAAGAACGTTAAATATAAACTACGGTGAAATTTTTCACTATTTCTCTAAAAGAAAGGCTGTTTTTGTTTTTGGGAAATATAACTGCAGACATGTTAGTTTTATACTCATTGTGCGGTTTGGTTGGAGTAATTTTCTCAACCGTCGACTGATGATATTCAGGAGTAACATGGCTTTACCAAACGACAAACATTATTTGTTGCGAACATTTTGTGCAGTTGCTGATGCTAAGTCATTTAGTAAGGCTGCTGTCATTTTGCGAATGCCGGTGTCGAGCGTGAGTAAAAATGTAAAACAATTAGAAGATAGCCTTAATACAAAACTTATTATCAGGAATACACGGTCAATGAGTTTGACTGAAGTCGGTGCTATCTACTATCAGAAGGGGCGTAGTATTCTGCAAGCGCTTGATGATTTGAATAAAGAAGTATATTCGCTTATAGATAAAATAGATGGAACGTTAAGAATATCGATGCCTTTGATGATAGGCGAGCGCGTTTTATCGCCCGTTTTGTCGAAATTCATGAAGTGTTACCCTGATATAGCTTTGGAACTTGATTTTTCCCATTCCCCCACGGATCTCATAGAGCAAGATTTTGATATTGCATTTCGAACAGCGTCTCAAATCCCTGATAGCTCTCTATTCGAGAAGCGGCTATTCAAGCTCCAACCAATTTTTGTCGCATCGCCAGACTATTTAAATATAAATGGTACACCTACTTCAAAAGCCGATTTAGTTCGTCACGATAGGCTGGTATTTCGCTCTACGCTTGAAACTAAGAGTACGGATTCTTTTCTCGATGGTGAAAGTAAGAATAGAAATAGGGTTATCTCCAACAGTCACCAAAGTTTAATTTCGGCAGCACAGTCGGGTGCTGGTATCGCGTGCGTTTATGATGTGTTAGTTGAACAAGAATTGACAAACAAGGTACTTGTTCACATTTTGAAAGATCATCAACCTCGTCAAAAATATCTCTCAATGCTTTACCGCCAAAGAGGCTCAACTTCGATGAAGATAAGGACCTTTATCGATTTTATTCAGCATTACTATGAAACATCAACACAATCTTTGTAAAACCATAAACTTGATATTGGAGCATGAGAATGTCAATTGCAGCAAAACTACTTATTACTTTTGGTGTGTTGTTCTACTTGGTAGTCATTCCTGTACTTGAATGGAACCAAAGTCATGTGTTCAACGAGCAATGGCCTCCTCACGCCAGATTTCATGAAGTTTGGCAGTTGACCAGCAATATCGCGTTGGGAGTTGCAGTATTGTGGCTAAGTTGGTTTAGAAGCCAGATAAAAATTGCAGCAATGATCTCGTGTTGCGTCATGGGTGGTGTGATTGTGTCGTTTTTACTATCTGGGCACAGTGGAGGAAGTGTACAATCGGGAAATATAAGCAAATATATACTTGGGTTAGACCTTGCTGTTTTTGTTGCAATTGTTGTTTGTTTAACAGCATTATTGGCGGTTTTCGTTGATGAGAAAGATAAATCTAACTAGAGCCTATTTATCTTTGTTCATTTTTTAGTGTTGGCGGGCATAGGTTAACTCACACAAACATGCTTGCGAGCAACCAAAGTTACTATAACCGTGCTACAAAATTTAATTTTTTACTATTTACATGTGATTTAAAATGAACCATGCTGGAGAAAAAATTAATTGGCACACTATGATTGACAGTATCTCTTATTCTCAGCGCCAACGACTGGCGTATATCGATTTTTGCTTGTTGTTTAAAGGTGCTATCCACCGACAAGATTTAATTAGTCGTTTCGAGGTCGGGCTTTCTGCAGGCTCCCGTGACTTTACGTTATACAAAGAACTCGCGCCGGATAATTTGTATTATGACCCGCGTGAGAAGCGTTACTTTCAAACAGAGTCATTTACGCCTGTTTTCGAGCATGACGCAAAGCGTACGTTAGTAAAACTTGCCAATGACATCTCTGATGGTTTTGATGCAATAGGTGATATTCACTTCCCCGTTGAAAGTGCATCATCGCTTAATGTGCCCGATATATTTGTGGTTGCAAAAATTGTTCAGGCCATTGTTAATAATAAAGCGGTCAGTGTTATTTATACGTCTCTTTCAAGCGGCAGTGGTGCACGAGAAATTGTTCCTCATAGCATTGTGGATAATGGGCAGCGTTGGCATGTTCGTGCATTTGATAGAAAATCTCAGAGTTTTCGCGATTTTGTACTAACACGTATTAGTAAGGTAACCCTTAAGTCTTCACCAGAAGTAAGTGAAGGTATTGACTGCGACGAGCAGTGGCAAAAACTTATTCCGCTTGAAGTTGTTCCTCACCCTAAAAATATCAAGTATCCAACGGCCATTGAATTAGACTATGCAATGCAAGATGGCGTACTAAAACTTGAGGTGCGCGCAGCAATGGCGGGTTATTTACTGCGCAGGTGGAATGTGGATTGTACAAAGCACGCTAGTCTTCGTACTGGGGAATACCAACTGTGGCTGCGCAATCATCATTTATTAGTCGATGCAGGTAATCCAGCAATTGCACCTGGTTATATTGCTCCAGAAGCACAATATGCATAGTGCCTGTTTATCTTTGTGCACAAATGGGTCATGCACATAAAACAAATACGCCCTAGAGCCTCGCCTCTACTGATGATGAACGTGCTTGCGAATACAAGTTAGCAAAGTGGTTTTATCTATAGGTTTAGGTAAAAAATCGTCCATGCCGGCGGCCAAGCATTCTTCTTTGTCCTCAGCAAAGGCGTTAGCGGTAAGTGCAACAATAGGTGTTGTTATCTTCAGTTCACTTCGAAGTATTTTCGACGCCTCTATGCCGCCCATAATTGGCATATTGCAGTCCATCAAGATTAAGTTAAAGGAATATCGCTTACAGGCATTTACCGCTTCTTGGCCGTCTTTAACATGTAAGAAGCGGTAGTTCTCACCGTTTAGTATCGCTTTAACAATTTCGGCGTTAATGTCGTTATCTTCGGCAATGAGGATACGCTTAGTTTGATTAACGCTAGTCTCTTTTTCGATAGATGATGTACTTTTTTCAAACAGAGAACTTAAGTCGTGCTCTAATTCTCTACGATTGATTGGTTTGGTGTGAGTACGCCAAAGTAAATGCGAGGCATCTTTTTCATAGGTTAGCCGCTCTAGCTCCGCTGAAATCAATATTACTCGAGGAAATGTAATAGGTTCTAGAGATTCTAGTTCGAGTAACATGTCGATACCGCTCATGGTTGGCATCGCTAAGTCTACAATTAAAATATCGTAGGCTAAGGGGTCGTCATCTAAAAAGGCTCGAGCACAGTGATAGCTCTTGCTTCTTATGCCCATTGCACTAACGATGTGCTCTATATATTCACGGCTGGTTTGTAAGTCGTCGATAATGGCACAGTGTAGTGGTGCTTGGGTATCGACACTTAATTGAGGAAGCGTTGCCGATTTCGCTAGCATGGTAAAGGTGAATGTACTTCCTTTTCCCGGTGTTGACCTAACTGTTATATCTCCCTCCATTAATTGTGCAAGCTGTTTGGCAATGCTCAATCCTAACCCTGTACCGCCATGGATGCGTGTTGTGGACTGGTCTGCTTGTTCGAATTTATCAAAAATTGTGCACAGTTTTGTCTCATCGATACCGATGCCGGTATCGATGACATCAAAAGAAATAATGTTATGGTTGGTTTGTTCTAGAAAGGATACTTTCAACGTTACTGAGCCACTGTCTGTGAACTTTATGGCGTTACTTAAGAGGTTATGCAAAATTTGCGTGATTCTGGTTATATCGCCACTTATCACGGGAGGCAGGGAAGGGTCTTTGTAATAATGGAAAGCTAAACCTTTCTTTTGGCAATACGCACGTTGTAGTGATACCGCATCATCTAATACTTGCAATAAATCAACGGGCGCATGTTCTACTTTGATCTTTCCCGCCTCAATTTTTGAAATATCTAGAATGTCGTTGATTAAGATGAGAAGTTGACCTCCTGCGCTCTGCGCCTTCTTTAAATAGACATTACTTTTCTCTGGGTTGTCTAGCGCCAACTCTATCATGCCGAATAACCCGTTCATTGGTGTGCGCAGTTCGTGACTCATACTCGATAGAAACTCTGACTTAGCTTTGCTAGCTCTGCGCGCCTCTTGTTCGGCGATTTCGGCTTGGTTTTTTAGGGTTGTAAGGTTTTTAATTGAATCTCTAATGGCTTTATCGAGAGGAGAGAAAATGAAAATGGCTTCAATCAACAGAAGCAGCAACGTACCTAGCCATAAATAAACCTCAACTGAGGCGACGGTATCGACACGGGCCGACGCTTCACGTTCAAATAAATCGACAACGTAGTCAAGGTCGCTGAGGAGTTGTGTTACTTTTTCAATGGAATATAGTCGGGGGATATCACAGGTTGGTGCACTAAAGAGCCCTTGTGCCCATTGAGTGTATTGTTCAACTCGAGTGTCTAATGCTTTTACACCAAAGTAGACATTGTGAATTACAGGAGACAATGACGGAATTGATATCAAACGTTGATGATTGTTATTAAACGTGGCTAAAGCATTACTGAGATACTGCTTTTCTTTATATGAGCCGCATATTCTTCCCGTGGACGCTAATAGCGCAATACGCTGTGAAAGCATGCGCTGCTGTCCCGCAATGTTGATAATTTCAGCGTCTTGTTTTTGGGCGCTAATAAGGTTGTAGATAACCGTAAACGACAAAGAAACTAGTGATGCCGTTAACAATAGCGCTGCAATATATCGAGTTCGGATAGACATGGCATCGTAGCTTGTATAGTGATATACAAAAGATAATAGATACCAAGTGGTTACGCAATGACGCTTACCTTAAAAGTTTGCGTCACGGCGAAACATTCTTTAATTACAGGGGAGGGAACCACCCACGTAAGATTGCTTGTGGTGTGTAGAATTGTGCGTTCTCAGAAGTTAATGCGTTATGTTGCAATGGGGACGCTGGTGCCCCTTTACCTGATGAATCAAACTCTGAAAAGCGTGCTTCAGTGAGTGGGTTGAAATATCTTTTGGTACCATCTGGGGCTGTCCCGCCCATACTCGTCCACCTTTCTTTTGAAATGTGGGAGTCCATATATGTTGAAATAAACGTTGCTTTTCCTACAGCATAGGGGTCAGCGTAGCGACCATCAGGAAACGTTGTGGTTGGGTGCCAGGGACGCCCTAGTGCAACACTAAATTTAGGAACACCGTCTTCTCTTTCTAATCGACAATTGAAAAATGTCAGGCCGAAAGGGCGATGTATGTTGGTACTCGGGGCCGTAACGTAGCCGGTATATTCCATGTTGTTATCAGTCGCATACCGCGTACGTGACAAAATAGTAACGTCATCAAAAAGTGCCGTTCCTTCACCGAAAATGAAATCGATATGTCCTGCAACAATGCCTCCTTTTATGTAGGCTCTATCGCCTTTTAGGTACAAGGTGTCTTGGTAACTCCACAGCGCCACGTTATTTAAAAAGACTTTGTCAGAAAGTACATCCGTTTTTAATGCAACCGCTTGCTCTCCAGAAACCTTTGTTGGGTCTGAATCGTCTTTCAACTCATTTGCAGGGTAATCAAAATCGTTTTTTACCGTTAGGTTTTCAAGGGTGACGTTACTGCCAACTATTTCAAACGTGGCGGTGCGACGTGTTCCCCATTTCTCTGTTGAACCTTCAGCTATTGCCTGACCCGCATATCGGTTAAATACAATGACCGTGCTGTCGCGCTCTTCACCGATAAAGCGTACGTTGTTTTGTTTGACGACGACTCTTTCGCGGTAAACCCCTGAAGTGATGTAGATGATTGTGCTGTCATCTTTTTGATTTGATGGCTTCTTATTCGACGATTGCGTAATGTGTGCTAATGCCAGTGTAACGCTTTCAAACTGCGGTAGTGACGAGTCAATCGGTGTTTTTGTTACGACTACATCGACTCCGCTGGGAAGGTTTGCAGCAAAGCTTACGCCAGGGAGACAAAGTAAACTCGAAAAGGTTAGTGCAGCAAGCGCTATTAGTTTTCTAGAATAAGTCATGGGCTTCACTAGGTTATTCGCTGTGGCTAAAAGGAAGGCCGTTAACGGTGACATTATTGATAGACAATGACGCCACATTTTCAATGATTCCATCGTCTTTCACATGCTTGAACGTAACATTGTTAAGTGTAATACCAGCGATTGGCGTATGGTCGTAACCCCTCAATACAAAAGGTCGTTTGGCAGTGTCTACGGTCATGTTTTCAATGGTGACCTCTTCAAGTAGAGGAGGGAATGCACCAGCATCACCTTCTTCATAAAAATAATTGACGACTATGGCATCTTTAACCGTGCCAATATCAATATTGCGGTAGTTAAGGTTCTTTAAGTGACCACCGCGAATACTGTTTGTTTTTATGCGAATGCCTCTGTCGAGATCGGGGCTGCTCATTGTGCAATATTGGGCGTAGAGGTTTTCAACGCCACCAGAGATCTCACTGCCAATTACTACGCCGCCGTGCCCCGCTTTCATTTCACAATGTTCTATAACTATATTGCTACATGGCACATTTACTCGTCTACCGTCAGCATTACGCCCTGATTTAATGGCAATGCAATCATCACCCGTATCGAAGGTACAACCTTCAATAAGCACATTAGTGCAGCTTTCAGGATCACACCCGTCAGAGTTCGGCCCAAAACTTTGGCAATAAACATCGCTAATTGTCACGTTCTTACACAGTACTGGGTTGAGCAACCAAAATGGTGAGCGAACTATGGTGACACCTTCAATAAGTACATTTTCGCAGTTGTAGGGCTGAATAAATGGAGGGCGAAGGTAGTTATTGTCAAATACTCGCTGTGCAACAGGTGTTTCTTTTTCTACCATGATTTGAAGTGCGTCACGGGTGTATTTTTGATTCTCAACCGGATCATCACCCCATGTCGACGCCTTCCATTTACCTTTCCAAGGCCACCAATTATCCGCGGCCGCACCACCGTCGAGTTTGCCTTTACCTGTAATAGCAATATTGGTTTTTTCAAAGGCATAAATAAGAGGGGAATAACCCATTAATTCCATACCTTCCCAACGGGTAAAAACATAAGGTTTATAATCGTCAGGTTCAGTAGAAAAGGTAATGGTTGCACCTTCTTCAATGTGAAGGTTAATGTTTGATTCAAGGTGAATAGGTCCTTTACTAAACCAATTGCCTTTGGGAACTACCAGCGTACCACCACCTTGCTTGGCAAGATGATCAATGGCCAAATGCAGCGCTTGATTAAAATTTGGCTTATCGCTACTTTCGATAAAAGACGTAACGTTAATCTTTACGTCTTTAAAGGTTGGGCGAACAATATTGGCTTTGATTAGGGATGCTTCTTTATCCCACTGCTTTTGCGTTCTTATTGATGGTGTGTTGCCGCTAGATGTACTGACACATCCGCTCACTAAGCTAGGAACACCCACTACAACGCCAGATGCGGCAAGTGTCGATGCAATTGATGACTTTAAAAACTGTCTTCTTGATTGATTGTTAGACATTTGAAACCTCTAGTAATGTAATGGGTGCTAACACAATTATTTATTCAAATAGTGTGCGGCCAATATGAAAGGACCTACGCCTTTTGCATCATTTGGGCGGATAGGTTCGCTGATATAGTACTCAAACGAGCCATCGCGATAAGGCTTTCCACCCAGACCTGCTACGCGACACACTTTTTCAAGCGTAATGACGTTAGTTTCTGCGTCGACAGAAATCATTTGGTCAAGCATTCCTGCAAAACTTTTCTCTGCGTCTTGATGGTATTGCTGTGGCAACAGTTTTAGACTAACGCCTTTGGCAATAGCGTACGTAAGCATTGCTGTACCTGATGCTTCCAAGTAATTACCTTCTTTATTGCCCAATTCAGTTACTTGATACCAAGTTCCACTTGTGTGTTGATAAGCAAGTGCTGCATCAATGAATTTGTGGAAACGCTCGGTTAACCATTGCGTTTTAGGGTGCTCACTTGGCACAATTTCAAGTACATCAACCATGGCCATTGCATACCATCCCAGTGAGCGTGACCAGTGGTGTTTTGAAAGGCCTGTGTCTTTATCTGCCCACTTTTGTGCTTTTGATGCATCCCAACCGTGGCGCGGTAGACCTGTGTTGTTGTCGTAAAGGTGCTCTTCAATGAGTTCGAATTGTAAAAATACGTCGTCAAGCTCGCTCATGTCACCGTACTTAACAATATATTCGGCATAGAAGGGGGCGCCCATGTATAAACCGTCTAACCACATTTGTTCCGGATAACGCTTTTTATGCCAGAAGCCGCCTTGAGACGTGCGAGGATGTGTATTGAGTTGGCTTCTCAGTAGATCAGCAGCTTTCTTGTATTTGTTATTACCTGTCTCTTCGTATAGAAAAAATAGCACTTTGCCAGGGTTAACCATGTCGATATTGTACTTGTTCATATCGTAGGTTTTGATGCTGCCGTCATCGTTGACCAGCATGTCGTAATACCCTTTTACATAAGACAGTAAGCGTTCGTCTTTCGTTTTCTTGTACACTTCAGTAAAAGCAAGTAAGTTTAAGCCGTGAACATAATCCCATTGTGGGGTTTCATCCCAGTCGATTTGCCATGCTTCTGGAAAGCGAACCATTTCCGATTCAATCATTCTGATTGACCATGGTTGTGTGTTGTCTAATGTAGTTTGCGTTTGTGCGTTTACATGTGAAGCGAACGCAATACAAGCTGCTATGGATACCGTACGTAAAAAAGCTTTCAGCATAACGTGACCTTAATTTATAACATTGTTAAAACACTCTGTGCTACCGGTAGCATGATGGTTTTTATTTGCGTGAATGTCAACGAAATAATTGAGTTTTCTTAACTTTTCATTTACCTAAGATTGCTCCTCCTTTTATATGTTATCTTCATGATTTATATGAAAAATATTGATGTTTATGCTTTTGTTTGAATTGCATTTTTTATCCTGTTTTTTCGTTTCGTGAACATTTATTTCAATCATTTTGTAAATTATTTCTACAAAATTGTTGCCACCGGTAGCATTAATGTTTAGGATGTAAACCAAATGTAAAGCCTAGGTGTTGTTTTATAGGTTTTACATTCGTGCCGAAAAGAAGGATTGCATTTTTTGAATATCACTAATGTACCCTGCAAGCCTCTTTTTAAAGGCCTTTGACGGCACAGTAAGTTGCCTGAGAGATTGACTGAGAATGGCGTTACATTGCTTCTGTAACAGCCTTATGTCCGCCAGATTGTTATATGATAGTTAACTTGTTTCCAATCATAAATGTTATCCGGTGGCATAGAGGGGAGCGACGTAATAAAATGTTGAAACCATGTAAAAGTTATTACAATTTCAATTTTTTGCGCCTGTCACAAATATAAAAACCGGAGAAACAACAATGTTACCAAAGAAAAAGCACCTCGCTGCTCTTATTACGCTAGCGTTGTCAGGCGCACAATTGCATGCGCAAGAAACAACAAGCGAACAAAGCGCTGTTCCTGATGACCAGTTGCTAGAAGTAATCGAAGTATCTGGCTTTAGAGGCTCATTGAATAAATCATTGATGGAAAAACGTACATCAGTGAACAGTAAAGAATCAATTGTCGCGCAGGATATAGGTAAGTTTCCGGATCTTAACATTGCAGAGTCTATTCAGCGTGTACCTGGAGTAGCGATTTCTCGAGAAGGTGGTGAGGGGCGTCAGATTACCCTTCGCGGCCTAAGCCCTTCATTCACACGTACTACACTTAATGGTATGGAAGTACCTGCAAGTACAGATGGTACTGATTCTGGTGGTGGTGTAAATGGCGGCCGCGGATTCGATTTTAATATTTTTGCTTCTGAATTGTTCAATCGTGTAGATATTCAAAAGTCTCCAACTGCGTCAATGGAAGAAGGTGGGATAGCAGGTACGGTTGATTTGTACTCTGCAAAGCCATTTGACTATGACGGTTTTAAATTTGTATCGTCGCTACAAGGTGGTTATAACAGCATTACCGAAGAAACCGACCCTCGTGCAGCTTTCATGGTAAGTAACCGCTTCGCAGATGACAAAGTTGGCGTATTA
This sequence comes from Alteromonas sp. KUL42, assembly GCF_006538325.1. GTDB lineage: Bacteria > Pseudomonadota > Gammaproteobacteria > Enterobacterales > Alteromonadaceae > Alteromonas. Next base: position 286,739 of record NZ_BJKK01000003.1, on the reverse strand, counting down.
TTTTCAGCGGCTTTCTCTGAGCGCACTGTAAGACAAGAAGGTTTTGGTACGGTTCGATGGACAACACCTGTTCGCGATGGTGGCGGCATTTATTCTGACACATCAAATACTGTTGTAACGGGCACACCGGATGTAGGTTCATGCCAAAGCGATGGGCAAGATGTTGACCCAATTAACTGTTTGTGGACACCCCGTTTGCCTCGTCCAGATTACTTTGGCAATGATCAAGAGCGCGTTGGTTTTACTGGATCAATTCAGTGGGCTGCAACGGATAACTTTACGCTGACGCTAGATGGTCTTGTATCTACGTTGGACAACACTCGTACAATGTACAACTTCTTCCATATGTTTAGAAGTACGTTCGACGAAATTACACCAACGGCTATTACCGTGCATCCAAATGGCAAGCAAGTTTTGGCAGGCTCTTTTGATGGCATTAAATCGCGTATTGAAAGTCGTCTTCAAGAATCATCTACAGACTTTAGTCAGTTTGTCCTTTCTGGTGAGTGGTTCCTACGAGATAACCTAAAACTAGATATGATGGCAGGTACAGCAGAGTCAGATGCCCGTTCTGAGCAGTATCGTTACAACATGACCTTACTGGAAGCGACATCATATAGCTTCGATTTCAGCGAAAACGAAAATGCGCCAGCGGTAAGCTATGGTTACGATGTTAATGACGCAAGCAACTACAATTTGAGCGATGGTCGTTTGCGCGCAACAGATGTTTTACGTGAAAACGATACTGTTAAGGTGGACGCGACTTTCTTAGGTGACGAAGTTACAATTAAAGCAGGTTTTGCGTATAACGATCGCGTAGTAACCTATAGCGAAGAGCAAATTAGCGGTTTCCCTGATCAAGACTCTGCTGTGGGTTTCGCTGAGTTGATGCCAGTTGATGATTTCGGCAGTGGTTTTGATGGCCCACTTGCGCCATTTTTAGTGGCTGACTTCCAAGCAATTAATGACCAATTACTTGATGTTAACTGGACACCGCGCTCAGCACAAAGCTGGCAAGTAGGCGAAGAAACTTCAGCGGTGTATTTTGAAATGGATACCAGTTATGAGCTAGCTGACATGTTACTGCGTGCAAACTATGGTGTTCGTTATGTCAAAACAACTACCACTTCAGAAGGCTTCATTCAAGGTGAAACTGTACAGATAGAAAACGACTACAGCAATTTCTTGCCTGCCGTTAACTTGGCGCTTGAAGCGACAGATGACGTAGTTGTGCGTTTGGGTGTTACACAGTCTATGACACGTCCAAGCTTAAACTCGTTGAACCCAGGTAACCCAAGCTTTGACTACATCAATGGTTCAGTAAGTGTAGGTAACCCATTCTTAGACCCGTTTACATCAAACAACGTCGACTTTGGTGTTGAATGGTACTTTGATGAAGAAGCACTACTTGCGGCTACCGGTTTTTTACAAAGATATTGATAACTGGATTGTTCGCGCATCTGAAGAGCGATTGGTAGACAGTGCGTATTACTCTTTTATCGACAATGATTCTCAGTTCGACCCAGTAATCGCATTAGATCCACGCACAATTCCTTATGAGCATAGCAGCCCGATAAACGCTGAAGAACGCAGCATCAGCGGTTACGAGCTTATCTATCAACAACCGCTAAGCTTCTTGCCTGGCTTGTTTGAAAACATGGGTATTGTATCGAACTACACACATGTAAATGCAGACGATATTGAAGGTATGAGTGAAACGTCATATAACTTCACTGTTTATTACGAGACAGACGTGTACGGTGCCCGTGTTTCTGTAAACAAGCGTGACGATTATCTAACTGACTTTACAGGCAGTAACGGAAACCTAGAACACGGTACTACCGGTCCTACGCAAGTTGACTTCTCTTCATTCTACAATGTTAACGACGAACTAACATTGACCTTTGAAGTGATTAACTTAACGGACGAGTACGAGCGTTTGTTTACTACGGGTGACGGTACATTGAATTTAATGCGCGAATATAACCACACAGGTAGACAATTCTTCCTAGGTGCGCGTTACAACATGTAATCAGCAAGGTTTCCCTTGCACAGAGTGCGTATTCGTTAATGTTAGACCTACGCTTTAATGATGCGCGCTCATGTAAAAACTTGTGTTCCGTGAAAACGGGTGTGTTTGGCCATCATTTTTGATGGCCTTTTTTATGTTCTTTTAATCCCAAATACGTTGCACTGTCACTTTTAACGTTGCACTTCCATTTGTAAAATGAACGCTCGGTTCTAAAAATTGGCTTTTGGGTTATGACTTTTTCTGGTTACTGTGGTTAGATCTAGGGTTTATTTACATCCACTATACAGAGATAAAATGCCGTTTCACAATTACCTCAAACGTTTTTCACTAGCACTAATAAGTTGTTTATTAGTGGGCTGTATAAACTTACCAAAGCACGAACAAGTGATAGAGGAAGAGGGATTTTTTGCGCGCATCAATGCCCCATCAAATACAGAAAAACAAAAATTTTAGTTAACGCTGAAAAAAGCGCGTTTGTTTATCTGCCCCGAGAGACCAGTGTTGAGTTTGTTATTCAGGACGAAAAAGGGAAACACGACGTTACCATTAACAGTAACGGAACGTCGCTCATTTACGATTACTATTTAAATGGAAAGTTACAGCAGTTTGATGATGACAAAATGCATTGGTTTGAGCCTTATGTGTCTAAGCTGGCTGAACGTATTGATTCGAATATGGTCGCTTTTGGAGGCGACGTAGAAAAAGCGGTGAGAGTTGATGCTTTAATTAAGCGTGAAATGCAGGAAAGGAATATTCCCGGGCTACAACTCGCCATTGTTAAAAATAATAAACTTGTGAAGCTTTCAAGTTACGGTTACTCCGATGTTGAAGAAAGCAAATTAGTGAACAACAATACATTCTTTCCCATAAACTCGATGACCAAAGCGTTTACGGGGACGTTAATTGTTCAATTAGCTTCTATGGAAAAGCTGAAGTTGACTGACCCCATTGGAATGCATCTGGATAACCTTCCAGTGCACTGGCAACCACTGACTATTCAACAAGTTTTATCTCATACTTCGGGTTTACCCAGTATTTTGACAGGCAATCTTCTAGAACTAGTGGGTAATGGTTCCGATACTGACGCGTGGAAAACTGTACAAGCGTTACCGTTGCAATTTTCAGCAGGCAGTGAGTTCAGGTATAACCAGACAGGATATGTAATACTGGGCAAAATAATTGAAAAATACTTTGCACAAAGCTTTTCTTCGGTTATGCGACGTATGCTGGCAGACAATGGGTTACAAGGCACAGCTAATCAAAGTTTTGCGAAACAAAATGTTGATGCAGCTACTGGGTTAAACTTTGCCAAGCAGTACGTATACACCAAAAACACACATCAGCCGTTACATTTAGATTTTCCTCCTATTTTGTGGCCAGCGGCCGGTATGGCGTCATCTGCACAAGAGCTTGCGCACTATGTTATTGCACTGCAAAGCGAAGCGTTTTTTGAGTCCTCATATTTACACTCTTTATGGCAGCCTTATTTACTAAATGATGGAAGTACAAAGGGGTTTAATGATTATGAAAATGGCTATGCAGCGGGCTGGCAAGTGATTGCAAGAGACTCCTTTGCAGCGGTGAGTGCAAGTGGGGGCAATGCTGTTTCACTGGTAACTTATCCAGAAGAAGATCTAACCATTATTGTATTAACTAATTTATTGGGCGGTCTTCCTATCGAGTTTATTGATAGCATTGCGTATTCAAGTTACTTAAACAAGCCTGAAGCTGATGAATACCGTGTTGTTCACGATGCTAAAAGGCTAAGAGATATTCCGGTGAAAATAAGCTTTCCTGTGGATACTTCGGTGTGTTCTCTTAAAAATAAATGTCCTGTTGCATTTTTGAGTTCGGGCTATGGTGTTGCTTACGATAAGTATTCTTTTATCTCAGATTCTTTGAATGATGCAGGGTATCTTGTTGTCGCTATTCAGCATGAATTAGAGGGTGATCCTTCACTCGCACGCACGGGTAATCTTTTTACACAGCGAAGTGAAAACTGGAAGCGAGGCGCTGAAACCTTAAAGTTCATTCGAGAAACGTTACAGTCTGAATTTTCAAGCTACGACTTCAATAAGTTGGCCTTAGTTGGCCATTCAAACGGCGGAGATATTTCAAGTTGGTTAGCAAGTGAAGAAGATGGTTTTATCGAAATATTGATAACCTTAGATCACAGAAGAGTTCCTTTGCCGCGATCAAATCCTCCTTTGACTCTGTCTATTCGTGGGAGTGACTATCCAGCTGATGTTGGCGTGTTATACACCGAAAAAGAAAAATCTGTGTTTGATGCGTGCATTGTGCAGGTCCCAGACGCTAAGCACAATGATATGACAGACTTTGGTCCTGACTGGCTTAAAGCGTCTATGGCTACTATTTTGTCAGATTTCATTTCTGGTCATTGTTATGGTGTAGACGGTCAGATGTAGATGCAGTAAAAAAGCAACAAACCGATTCCTGTTGCGTCTTCGGCCCGTGCCACGCTTACATGCTTAGAGGCGACACTGGGCTTTCGTCGATAGGTTAGTTAATAGTTTTATATTTATTGATGATTTTTATTACCTTGCTGTTATCCGAAATGCAGCCCAGTAAGCCCATAGTGCTCTAGCAATTGTCTTAGCTCATAATCTTTTTCATTTAAGCGCTCAGACAGCACAACAAGCTCAATCAATAGGGCTTCAACATCTTCCTGCAAAATTTTGTTGTCGTTTAACAATTGTCGGCGCTCTTTTCGGCTCGTGGTATCTGAAATAATAGCTGCTTCGTTGTCCTCAATTTGTTGCTTCAATTCCTCGATAGCGTTTTCAATGTCATGAAGTGCTTGCTCGATGTCATAGACGGCTTGCTTAGCCATAAATACCTGTTCCCCTTGTTTGAAGGCATTAGCAAACTGTGGATAGGATTCTGTGGTGCAACCTAGGGGAAATTGATGTCCATCAGCGGCCATACGCAAAGCTCTGTCTGGTACACAAAAGCTATCTGTCCCTTTGTTGTGCCCTAAATTGTATTGGTCGAAATTGGGGGTGACACCGTGTTCGGCGCATGCTTTTCGATGATTGGCGAGGTAATTTAAGGCATAGCCTTTTGAACCGTCTTCAAACCCTATGGTGTACCAATCAGCAGTTAAACACTCTTCCTTGTCGAGGGTGGCGCAAGACGATAGCACCATCATACAAAGCGTCAAAACCAACACTGTAGTCGTAATTCTCATAAACAATCTCCATTTATTTTGTGCACAGATTACTTCACTGGTTTTGTTTGTACAACGCAATATGTTACTGAATGTGTTTGCCTTTGCGGTAAAGCTTTCGAGTATTGTAAGAGGAACTCATTCAATAAATTTGAAAGGCGGTTTGGATTGTTTTCTACTGTATTGCTATATCAGTAGGTGATTGGTTGTTCTAATAACCACCTCATTGATAAAAAGGTGTAGAAGCTCACGAGAGCACGCTAGAGCGGATGTGGGGCAATGTACACGCCCAAAGCCGCATACCGACTTAAAGTGACGGTATGTGGCTTTCAAATGCGTCAGATGAAATAATTGCGCCGGGGTAGGTAATTACTGTGGCTGCCACTTTCGCGCCATAGCTGGCACTTTCAACAGGTTTTTTGTCGGCTAATCTTGCCGCAAGGTAGCCACCGTTAAATGCATCACCTGCCGCTGTGGTGTCTACAACATTGGTGACGCGTTCAACAGGCACAATGCACTGCTCATTTTCTCGCAAAATATGCACGCCAATAGCACCATTTTTCATCACGATTTCGCCAATGTGTTTATCGGCTAAATAGTCAAAAATTTCGTCTGCATTGGTATGGCTAAATAATGTAAGGTGATCGTCTGCACCAGGAAAGGCCAGATCAGAAACCGCATAACCTTTGCTTGTCCAATATTGGGCTTCTTCTTTGTTCTTCCAAAGGCGAGGACGATAGTTTGGATCGAAAGCGATTTGGCACCCTTTGGCCTTTAAATCTTCAATAAGTAAAAAGAGTTTCTCTCGTTGTTCATCGTCTAAGATGGCAACGGAAATCCCACTAAAGTAAAACCAATCACATTGAAAATCCGTGCTGCTCATCAGGTTTAATGTTTGTGTGGCGGCAGATTGAGCGCGCCAGTAAGCAAAAGTACGCTCACCCTGATTGTCATTGCGTATCATGTACAATCCAAGGTTCTGCGTAGTAGAACGAAATACAAAGTCAGTATTTATTTCGTGCTCGCCCATTTTAAACAGTAGTTCATCACTTAGGAAATCGGCACCAATGGCAGTGAGGTAGCTTACCGAAGACTCAGGCAAACAACGTTTGAAATACACTGCTGTATTATAGGTATCTCCGGCGAAGCTCTTTGCCATGGAATCGTCATCTTGTGCACGAAGCTCTACCATGCACTCACCAAATATTACTATTCGCTTCATGCGGCAACCTCATCAAACAGACTGAGTGATTGTTTGCAAGCACGCGTTACCGCTGTCCAATCTTTTTGCGCAATAGCCTTAGCAGGGACCATCCAAGTACCACCTACGGCATTGACATTTGCCAGTGCGAGATAGTCGTTGGCATTATCACCATTGATGCCACCAGTAGGGCAAAACGTTACATCGCTAAAAACGCTAGAAATAGCTTTAAGAAATGGTGTGCCACCGCTTAAATGTGCGGGAAAGAACTTCATTTCTCGAATGCCTTTTTGATACGCCATCAATATATCTGAGGGGCTAGCTACACCGGGTAAAAAAGGTGCGCCAGAGGCGATGAGCGAGTCTAATAATTCGTTCGAACTTGTAGGTGTTATAAGAAATTGCGCATCGGCATCGAGCGCCTCGAAAACGTGGTTTCTATTGAGCAATGTGCCCATACCAACCACCAGTTCAGGAAACTGCTGTCTAATGGCTTTTAATGCATCGAAAGCGGCATCGCTACGTTTAACTACTTCAATATTGCACAAACCACTGTTGGCAATTGCTTCTGCAAGATGAAGCCCTTCATTAACAGACTTCGGTTGAATGATAGGGAGAAGTGGGGCACCTTTTAACATAGAGAATGTGCTTTGCATTATTCTGCTCCTTGCAACAAATCAAACAGGTTAAGCTGGTTTTGTACCTGTGGGTCGTGGCGAACTTGGTCTTGAATTACGATGAGTTTTGCTACTTTGTCCAACACTTTGGCTTTAAAACTTTCTGTAACAGAGAGCTCGGCAAAAATAGTATCGAGGGACAGTAGCTTTTTAGTTAATTCTAAGGGGTTGAAATTGACGAGTGCCGCGGCACTGCGTAACGACTGGTCGAGCGGGTCGACAATACTCTCGTTTAATTTCGCTTTGTTGTTTACAAATAAGCACCACGCAGCAACAGCGGCGCAAAGCAAGTCGATACTGCGCTTGTCTTTGATATTGTCGCGAATGGTATCAAGTAGCCTGAACGGGATCTTTTGCGAGCCGTCCCAGGCAATTTGCGACAGCAGGTGTCGAATGTGCTTGTTTTCGTAGCGTGTAACGATGTCTTGTGCATATTGGGTTAAATCAAAAGACGTAGAATCACCTAGCGAAGGTACAATTTCATCAGCTAACAAGGTTTCAATTAAGTGTTTTATTGAAGGTGTACTGATACCTTCAAATACAGTCTCTTTACCTAATAGAAGTCCCACATAGGCAAGGGTAGTGTGTGTACCATTAAGTATGCGCAATTTGGCTTTTTCAAAAAAGCTTACGTCATTGGTAAAGGTTACACCTACTTTTTCCCATTGTGGCCTGTCACTTGAAAAGTTATCTTCAATTACCCATTGGGTAAAAGATTCACGCTGAATAGGCCAGTTATCAACAAGACCTAGTGACTGGGCAACATCGGCTTTAAAGTTGTCTTCAGTTGCTGGGGTTATACTGTCGACCATAGTACAGGGAAAAGCGATATTGTCGGTGATCCACTGTCCAAGTGACGTATCAGTTTTGGTGGCAAATTCAGTAACGGCTTTTTGAAGCTTTTTACCGTTGTCTGAGACGTTATCACAGCTAATGATAGTGATATCGGCATAACCTGCTTGTTTGCGCAGCTTTAGTGCCTGTACCAGTAAACCTACAGCACTTACCGGTGTGTCTTGGTTTACAAGATCTGCCTGAATATCTGGATGGTCAGTGTCTAAATGACCTTGGGCATTTAGACAATAACCCTTTTCTGTCACGGTTAACGTCACAATTTTGGTTTGGCGGTTAACTAACGCAGCTACAATCTCGTCTCGGTCATGGGCAAGGGTAGATAGCGACTTAATGGCCCCAATAATGTGGTTTTCAGGTTCATTGTCAACAATACAAAGGGCATAGAGGTTATCCTGTGCTTGCAATGCTTCTTTTAACGAAGCACTGCGCATAGAGACACCGTGTATGCGCCAATCGCCGCCAAAGGCTAGGGCTTTTTCAGTGTAGAACGCTTGATGAGCACGATGAAACGCGCCTGGCCCAATGTGAACAATACCACATTCAGTGTTTTCTAAGTCGTACTGTGGCGTACTGACAGAACTATCAAGTGATGACAGCGTTGAAATTGATAACTGCTTATTCATGATTAACCCAACTTATAAGCTTGCTTCGCAAAATCGTACGTTAGTTTTCTTGCAATACTGGCGGCTTCTGTTTCGCTTATGCGATGCTCTACCACCAATTGTGCGAGGAAACGACAGTCGATTCGCCGTGCTACGTCGTGACGAGCCGGAATAGACAAGAACGCGCGAGTATCATCGTTAAAACCAACAGTATTGAAGAAGCCTGCGGTTTCCGTCACTTGATGTCTGAAACGCAACATGCCTTCTGGGCTGTCGTGGAACCACCAAGCGGGACCAAGCTTCAAGCAAGGGTAGTGACCAGCAAGCGGTGCAAGCTCTCGGCTATACGTAGTCTCATCAAGGGTAAACAAAATGATATTCAAGTTAGCTTCATTGCCGTATTTGCCAAGTAACGGGCGCAATGCTCTAACATAATCAGTTTGCATTGGAATATCGTGGCCTTTATCACGGCCAAACTGCGTGAACAATTGGCTATTGTGATTTCTAAAAGAGCCAGGATGTATTTGCATCACCATGCCATCTTCTACACTCATGCCGGCAAGTTCGGTTAGCATTTGTGCACGAAACAGCTCTTGCTCTTCTGCAGTGCTGTTTCCACTGCGTACTTTGTCAAATAACGCAATACATTCACTTTCACTTAAATCAGCTGTGTTTGCTGTTGGGTGACCGTGATCGGTTGCTGTTGCGCCGTGCTCTCTAAATACGGCGCGACGTGCGCGAATAGCGTTCAAATAGCCTTGCCATGTAGCGGTATCTTCACCGGTGATTTCACCGAGTTTGGCAATGTTGCGCACGATATCTTCGCGCGAGGCATCTACTACATCGTCTGGACGGAACGTAGTAATAACGCGCTTGCTCCACTGTGTATCTTTAATTGCTGAATGATGGGGAAGGGCATCAAGAGCACCTTCAGTGGTAGCGATAAGCTCAATATTAAACCTGTCCATCAGTGCGCGAGGCTTAAAGTCTTCGCCTTGAAGTTGTGCTGTGATGTGGTCGTAATACTCTGTAGCGTTTGAAGAACACAACATATCGCGTAAACCAAATACATCATGGAATACGGTGTCTAACCACAAACGTGACGGCGTAGCTGCAAAAAGGTGATAATTATCAGCAAGTAGTTGCCATATTTTTCTTGGATCTTTTTCTGTTTCGCCGCCATCCCAGCGCGGTACGCCGATATCGGTTAATTTGATGCCTTGGCTGTATAGCATTCTGAAAACGTAGTGATCAGGTGTGATAAACAGCTCTGTTGCATTGGTAAAGTTATTGTTCTCAGCAAACCAACGAGGGTCAGTGTGGCCATGCGGACTAATAATTGGGAGATGGCGAATTTCCTTGTACAGCGCGCGAGCAACACTTCGGGTTGCCTCATCAGCAGGAAAAAGTCTATCTTCGTGTAATAAAATCGATTCCATAAGGCTCTCTTTTAGAGGGTGACGCCACGTTTCCAAATAGCAATCTCATGGCTGCCATTTTTCTCGTTGCAGGTTTGTTGACCAGATGCTACTGCAATACACAGCTGTAGTAGCGCTTCGGCACACTTATCGATAGACATGCCTTCCAGTATTTGACCGGCGTTGAAGTCTATCCAATGTGGCTTCTTATTAGCGATATCTGAATTAGACGATATCTTTACTGTGGGTACAGGAAAACCGAGGGGCGTGCCCCGGCCTGTGGTGAATAAAACAATATGTGCGCCTGATGCTGCAAGGGCGGTTGAACTTACCGCGTCATTGCCAGGTGCTTGTAATAAGCTCAACCCTTTTTCAGCCTTAGGCTCGCCATATTGCAAGATAGACTGAATAATAGAAGTACCGCCTTTTTGGACTGCGCCAAGTGACTTCTCTTCAAGGGTGGTAAGTCCTCCTGCCTTGTTACCAGGCGAAGGGTTCTCGTAAATTGGCTGGTTGTGCGCAATGAAATAGTCTTTAAACTCGTTTATCAATGACTCAAAACTGTTGAATACATCTTTGTTTTTAGCGCGATTCATTAGAAGTTGTTCGGCACCAAACATTTCTGGGGTCTCAGTAAGAATAACGGAACCCCCTAAACTACACATAAGGTCGGTTACACGACCTACAGTGGGGTTTGCAGTAATACCGCTAAAAGCATCACTGCCGCCGCATTTCATGCCCAATACAAGTTCGTTGGCATTAATCGGTTCACGCTTGTCCTCTGCCATTTCTTTTAACAATTCGTAGACAGCACTAACACCTTCTTCTAACTCGTCTGTGACTTCCTGTGCGTTGTAGTAGCGAACACGGGCTTCTGGTTTGTCAACTTGAGGTAGCAGAGAGGCGAGTTGGTTGTTTTCACAGCCTAACCCTACTATTAAAACGGCACCTGCATTGGGGTGCGATGCGAGAGACGCTAAAATCGTGCGAGTGTCATCTAAATCGTCACCAAGTTGTGAACAACCAAACGGGTGGGTAAAGGCGTGAAAGCCATCACACTCATTGGCAAAACGTCGGCTACATTCATTGGCGATACGCTCAGCAGTGCGATTCACACATCCTACGGTATTGATTATCCACACTTCATTTCTAATACCCACTTTACCGTTTTCTCTGCGGTAACCCATAAATTCAAGGGGGCGGGGCGCTACCGTCGTTGAAGAAGACTGCGGTGAGTAATGGTATTGCTCACCGCCTTTTAGCGCCGTTTTCACATTATGGCTGTGTACATGATCACCTACATTAATATCGGCGGTGGCAACGCCAATAGGAAAACCATATTTGGTAATAGGCTCGCCGACTTTAACTGACGACAATGCGACTTTGTGACCAGCAGGTATCGCGTGATTGACAGTAATGTTAAACAATGAAGAGAAGGTATTTGGCTCAATAGCACACGTAGCAACAGCAACGTTGTCATTACCATGTACCTTAACTAGTTGTGTTTTAACATCCATTACCGTTCTCACTGTTGTCTGAATAATTCACCGTACATTTAAAGACTGGTCTATGTGGTTTTTATCTTTATTTACGCGAATTTTACAAAATGTTTAATTTTGACATTATTTATGCCACCGGTGGCATAATAGGGCCAAATACAGTCTTAATCAATACTTGTATAGAAAAAACTATAATTTTTTAATGGAATCTCTAATGATTAAATGAGGTTTAACCAAGTAGGTTTCGGTTTCACTCACTTCACTGCCTTCAATATGTGCAATGATCTTACGTGCTGCGATAGCAGCCATGTCGCCCACAGGGCGCTGCACCGTGGTTAGGGCAGGGATAACACGTGCTGCTAACAAGTTGTCATCAAAACCTGCAACTGACAAGTCATCTGGTACTGTAATACCCATTTCGTGCGCCACTTTTAACACTCCCGCCGCCATTTCATCGTTGTTGGCAAAAATAGCTCTTACTCTTGGTGATTGAATAAGCAATTGTCTGGCGCACTCAATACCGCTTTCGAAGGTATTCTTACCTTCAATAATACGATTGTTGGGCACATCTACGTTCAGCCCGTTTAAGGTTTCAATAAAGCCCTCAAGACGTTCTTGTGATGAATAATACTGTTGTGGTCCGCAAATAATACCGATGTCTTTGTGACCGAGTGAGACCATGTAACGGGCTAAATCGCTAAGGGCTGCCCGGTCGTCACTAACCACAATGTTTTGGTGATCATCTAAATCTAATGATGCCATGCGAACATAGTTTATTTCTTTTTCTTGAAGTGCATCGGCAAGGTGTTTCGATTCAGACACAGGAGGAAGAATGATGACACCATCAATGTTTGAACGTCGAACGAAGTTAATACAATCTTCGACAAATTCTTCTGCTTGGTAGCGACAAGGGTGAACAACAAGCTCGTAGCCCTTTTGCGAGCATATACTTAGCACACCTCGCTGAACTTGATCGATATACAATGCATCCGGGTTGTCATAAATTAGCCCGATTAAGTAAGAGCGGCTAGTACTAAGACCTCTTGCTTGTTTGTCAGGCGCAAACCCCGTTTCTTGAATAACGGCTTCAATGCGTTCACGGGTTGCTTTACCTACATTGGTCGCTCCGTTTATTACGCGTGATACGGTTCGTTTTGATACGCCAGCAAGGGCTGCAACATCATTTATCGTCGGGCGCTTGTTCATAATCTTCTGTTTTTCTGCGCTATTTTATTATTTTTTGATACTACCACACTATTTGAGCCTAGAGCGTGTTTATCGACTGTAATTACGATGGATAAACAATAAACACGCCAAAGTTCTATACCAAAAGTTCTTATAAAGCGTTTTCATAAATGAAGTCCTTAACCAAGACTTCAAACAAACAAGAACTCTCAAAAAAACGACCTACTAGAAACCTAATGCTCGTGGTAGCGCTTCACTAAACCATGATACATAAGTGACCAACATCAATACCACAAACATGGCAATGTAAAGTGGGATCAACGGTCTGATGATATTTTCCAATTTCGTCTTCGCGATGGCACATGTGATAAACAGTACTGCACCTACCGGCGGAGAACAAAGGCCAATAGACAAATTCAATACCAGCATAATACCGAATTGCAATTCGCTCATGCCAAGTTCTAACGCCACAGGTAAAAATATAGGGGTGAAAATAAGTACCGCAGGCGTCATGTCAAGGAATGCACCTACCACAATAAGTAACAGGTTAATAAGAAGCAGTATCAACAAAGGATTGTCGCTTACTGTCAGTAATGCGTTACTAAGTGTTTGTGGAATGTGTTCGAAAGACAACAACCAAGACATTGCAGTGGACGCCGCAATAAGCAGCATTACAATGGCCGTTGTTTCCGCTGACTTGAGCAAAATGTCCGGTAACTCTTTAACGTTAACTTCTTTGTAAAACACTACGGCAAGTAGTAGCGCGTAAACAACAGCAATTGCACCCGCTTCTGTGGCAGTGAAAACGCCACCCACAATACCGCCAATGACCAGAAATATCAGGAATAACGAGGGCACCGCCGCAATGGTTTTTTGCACAACGACTTTCAATGGAAGGCGAGCAGATAAAGGGTAGCCTTTTATTTTTGCATACACAAAACACACCAGCATCAGCGCTAGACCAACCATTATCCCTGGAATGTAACCGGCCATAAACAGCGCGGCAATAGAAACACCACCACTGGCAATGGCATAAACAATCAGAATATTACTTGGCGGTATCAACATACCTGTGGTTGAAGCAGCCGCGGTTACAGCAGCACTGAAGTTTGGCTCGTAACCTGCTTTTTTCATTTCAGGTAGCATAAAACTACCAATGGCCGACGTGGTTGCAACAGCTGAACCGGAAATGGCGCCAAATAACATACATGACACCACGTTTACTAATGCTAGGCCGCCGGGTAGGGCCCCAATTAACGCCATGGCACACTCAATCAGCCGTTTGGCTATACCGCCTCTGCCCATAATTAAGCCAGATAGCACGAAAAAAGGGATAGCAAGTAATGCAAAGCTATTCAGTCCACCCGCCATACGTTGTGCAATGGTGACGGTGGCAGGCACAATGTCCATGCTCATTACCATAGCAATCAGTGTGGCAACACCAATGCTAATTGAGATTGGCACATTGATAAGTAGAAGTACGAAGAACGCAACAACCAGAATAATACCTGTTAATTCCATTATGCTGCCTCCTCATCACTGTGGCGCCAAAGGGTGACAATATTAACCAATGCGTAGGCAATAATTAGGGTGCCAGATATGGGCAATACACTGTAAATAAAGCCCATTTTTATACCCAATGCAGCCGAAATCTGTTCTAGCTCTAAGGTTAAAAGCACCAGTTCTGACCCGCCAAATAGCATTACGAGCACGCAAAAAACAATAACGATAACTTCTACCAGTGTTAGCAGTACCCGTTTAACAGCAGCAGACTGGCGCTCGACCACTAAGTTAAAACCCAAGTGTGCGTTTTGACGATAGGCATAGGCTGCGCCTAATATACCAATCCAAATCAGGATGAAGCGCGAAAGTTCTTCGGTAACAGATGCAGGATCTTTTAGTACATACCGTGAAACGACTTGCCAAATAACGGTAAGCAGAATACTGACCATAGCGAAAATTAGCGTACCGGCTAAGGCCTTATCAATTGTGCGAATTATAGTCATTGTTACATCGCTTTTATTTGAGTGATCAAATCGCCAATTGGCGAGTTTTCAAAACTTTTGTGAAAGGGTTTAACAGCCTCGACAAAAGCGCTCTTATCAGGGGTAATTACTGTTACACCTTCTGCTTTCACTTTGGCAAGCGACTCTTCAGTGGACGTTTGCCACAACGCTCTTTGATAGGTAACAGAATCTGCCATCGCTCGAGTAAGCCATTCTTGCTGTTGCGCCGTTAAACTGTTCCAAACGGGCAAAGAGGCCAGCATGACATCTGGAACACTTGTGTGTTCATCTAAGCTGTAGTAGCGAGCAATTTCATAGTGGCGAGATAAATAATAGCTAGGTGGGTTATTCTCTGCGCCATCTACCACACCTTGTTGCAGTGCTGTGTACAACTCGCCCCAAGAGACTGGTGTTGCCGCTCCACCAAGCGCTCTTACCGTAGCAACTGCCGTTGGGCTATTGAGTACACGAATTTTAAGCCCTTTTAAGTCATCAGGGTGATTGATGGGTTTGTCATTCGTGTAAAAACTGCGACTACCTGCATCGTAATAGCCAAGCCCTTTCAAGCGAAAGTCTTCAACCCCCGAAAGTAACTTACTGCCAAGCTCACTATTTAAAACACGCCAAAAATGCTCATTATCACGGAAGATGTAGGGAATACTGAAAACCTTCATTTCAGGTGCGAAGCCTTCCAGCGGACTTGCCGACACTTTGGTCATCGCCAAAGATCCAATTTGAAGCAATTCGACCATTTCCCGTTCGGTACCAAGTTGGCTACTTGGGTAAATCACCACTTTCATGGTGCCGTTAGAGTAATGCGCTAGGCGCTCACCCAAGTACTCCATTGCTTTATGAACAGAATGCTGAGTATCTAAGGTATGTCCCAATCTCAATACCGTCACGTCAGCCTGTTTATCATGCCCAGAACACGCAGATAAAACGAAGAGTATGGAGATGGTTAAAGTAAGCGTTAATAGCCTTAACATTATCAAAGATGCCCTATATTAACGTAGCTGAGAAGGGGGGAATTTATCCATGTCGTCATAGTCGAGGTTTTCACCTGCCATTCCCCAAATGAACGCATAACTGCCAGTGCCGACACCACAGTGAATTGACCAAGGTGGTGAAACCACGGCTTGTTCATTGGCAACGAATAGATGACGTGTCTCGTGGGGTTCACCCATGAAGTGACATACACGGCTTTCTTCATTCATGTCGAAGTAAAAATAAACTTCGTTGCGTCTATCGTGTTGATGCGCGGGCATGGTATTCCATACCGATCCTGTGTGTAGACGGGTTAAGCCCATTTGAAGTTGACATGTATCAACCACGGTATTGATAAGTAATTGCTTGATATCCCGTTGATTAGACGTTTCCTGACTGCCCAAATGAAGGACGTTGGCGTCCGCACTACCTACTTTTTTGCAGGGATATGCGTGATGTGCTGGCGCTGAATTAAGGTAATATTTCGCTGGGTTGGCGGGGTCGTCAGAAGCGAAAATCACTTCTTCATTGCCTTTACCGATATACAGCGCTTCTTCATTGGCCAATGCGTATTGCGTACCAGAAACAGTAATGGTTCCTGAGCCGCCAACGTTAATAACACCGACTTCTCTGCGAGCGGTGAAATAGGGCATTTTTAACTGATCTTCTATGGTTTCTAATGTCAAAGGCGAGTCAGTAGGTACTGCACTGCCTAACATAAATCGTTCATAGTGGGTGTATATCCATACCACTTTTCCCGGTGCCATCAATGTTTCAACTAAGAAGGCATCCCTTAATTCTTGTGTGTTATAGGCATTTGCTTCTTTGCGGCCTATGGCATAACGCGTATCAATTTTGTCACTCATAATAAAATTCCTGCTTTGTGCGTTATCGTGCTAAAAAGCCGCCATCAACGGCGAGAATGTGGCCGTTCACATAGTTACTTGCTTCACTGGCCAAGAATACTGCTGCACCACTTAAGTCATCACTCTCGCCCCAGCGATTAGCAGGAATACGAGCACAAATCTCAGCACTTCGCTTTTCATCGCTTTGAAGTGCTTGTGTGTTGTCAGTGCGAATATAACCAGGTGCAATCGCGTTTACCTGTACGTTGTGTTGTCCCCACTCATTGGCCAGTGCTTTAGTAAGCCCCGCAATTGCGTGTTTACTTGCGGTGTAAGCCGGCACCGTAATGCCTCCTGAGTAACTTAACATCGACGCAATATTTATGATTTTTCCGTGTCCCTTTTCAATCATCTGCTTACCGATAATTTGGCTTAGCAAGAAAGCAGAGTCGATGTTAACACTCAGTACATTTTTCCATTCTTCAAATGGGTAATCGGTAGCGGGCGCTCTAAAAATAGTACCGCCATTATTTAGCAAAATGTCTATGCCGCCATTAACCCCTAAAGCTTCAGTAGCAAGTGCTGTAACGGCATTTGGGTCTGACAAATCTGCATGTAATGCAGCGCCTTCGCCACCTGAGGTGTTAATTTTGTTAAGCGTTTCGTCGCAACCGCCAGCCTTTGAACTAGCGCAAATTACGAATGCACCTGATTGTGCAAGAGCGACTGCAAGTGCTTGACCAATCCCACGGCTGGCACCTGTAACGAGTGCTGTTTTACCTTTAAGGCTGAAATTCACCATGTGCGTTACCTTTATCTGAAGACCTTAATTTGAAGAAAGCCTGTCGAGTTTTATCGACATCCTAAATTGAAAAATTACGTTAACAAAATTTAAAATAATTGCCACCGGTGGCATTTGTCAATATATTGTTTAAAAATATCGTTAATTAGTTTAATAGGTAAATCGCAGCGGAGGAAGATTAATATGTTTAAAATTAACAGGATAGGTGTGTTTTTGGTGCCTTTGCTGGCCAGTTGTGGTCAAGCTACTGTAAACGAGAGTTTGTCGCTGGAGGTTGAAAATTCATCAGTTGGCGGTGAAGGTAAACAGGTCATTGAAATTCAGGTACCAGAAAAATATTCAGGCTGGAAATTGAAGAACAATGTGTCTGAATGGATAACTAAAGATACAGGGGAAAAAGTACTTCTGGGTGCCGTTGCTATTTCTCCTGGTACTACTGCGCAATTAACACTGGTTCCGCCATCTGAGTCGGTAGTTAGTGAAAGTGGCGACCGCGCTCATGCTGAACTTTCTGTTAGAATCGGTGGAGAGTGGGAAGGGAAGGCTTATAAAGCCGATGGATTTTCTTTCGAAGAAGTGGCGTCATTCATTTCTCCAGAGCAACTTACCGACCATTCTTATTACCTGCGTTACGAGGGGCCAGGTTGGGAATCAGATAGAATGGGGTATAGATTATACCTCGATTGGCGCAATGCAATTGATGTATTTGTAAAAAACGGTGACGATGTGGTGTTGCCGCAGGCAGGTCAAGACGGCTATGACAGTTATCACACGTTGTCAGAGTGGGGCGGTGATGCGTTGAAAGTTGGTAAGTCATTGGGTGTCGGTGCACTTGGAAGGAATACAGATAATGGCGTTCTACACTTTCAACATGTTGCGAGCACACAATATAAATTGGTTTCAAATACAGATTTACGTGCTGAGTTTGACGTTGAGTATACCGGTTGGGCACTTGATGAAAACGGAGCTGGCGCGATAGACGTTTCTACTCGATATCGTATTGATGCGTTTGACCCCACAACACACATTAGTGTTTCACTCTCTAAACCAACGGATGATTTAGTAACAGGCCTTGTTGCGCATGAAGGTATGTCAGTAATTAATACCACGCAAGGTGATTGGGGAGTTATTGCTACATGGGGTGAGCAAAGTATTCTGGCTGAAGGCGATAAGTTAGGTTTGGCTGTGTTTTATCGCGTTGATCAAGTTTCTGAAGTCGCTAAAGCAGCGCACGATCACCTAGTAACCTTTAAACCTGCAACCAATATTAACTACAAAATATTGGCCCTATGGCCTCGTCGCGATGAGCATATTACATCTGCCGCTGACTTTGAAAACTATTTAGTCAATAAGCTTAAAACATTCAGTCACCCAGTGAGTGTTGAGTAAAACGCAAATTAATAACGCTGTTAACTGATATTTTCATGGAAACGAGCGTTGCTCATTACTGAAGCAAACTTTTCGTGTGGGCGTGTTGAACCCTTGTTGAGGGAGTGTTTTTCCCTTTGGTTCGGCACGCTTTTATTCATGGTAATATCGGGCTGGCAGATGAAGATAATACCCTCATCTTCGAAACACTTGTTAATTATTCCGGCTTCCGCATAGCGCTTTAACAGCGCTTTGTTAGGGTAATGTCCCCACTTGTGATAAAAGCGTTTTGTGTTCATAACCATATTGAAAAAATGAACTTGCTTGTTACCAGCAACTGGCGAAATGGCGGTTATCGTGAAAATAGGCAGAGAGACGAAGCTAAGGCCAGACTGGTAGCACTTTGCAATGAAGTCCTCAATAATTAATTCGACACCGGTGAACGCTTCATCGAATCCTCTTGTTTTTTCAAAGTCTGCTTTAGAAATAAAAAACACTGCAAAACGATGGCGATGGTCATTAGGCTTTCCATAGTAAATATCCTTAATTTCATTGAAAACTGGTTCTGCACCAACCTTTAACTTAGGTGCGTGTGCTGTGCTTACACCTGTGGTTATCAGCGATAGATGAGTGCGTAATGTCGCTGCTTCGTCGCCTACATTGATGTGAGAATTAATGTCGTGAGTATAAGCAACATTGTGGTTTAGAAGTGCGTCTTGACCGTATTGGAACAAATCAGTGGGGAACACGCTATTGACGTCAATATAAGCAATATCAGTGTGTGTAGTGGCATTGATGCCTCTGTTTAACGCTTTTGCTACAGCAAGCTCGTCATTGGCGATAAATTTATGGACAATATTAAAATGCTTACTTTTCAGCAGTGACAGAGCATTGGGAGAAATTAGCCAAACAACAACAAGTTCTTCAGGCAATACTGAGCATTGCTCTAGTTGTTTAACCAATTGAGACAACTTGTCTTTATCACTTCGTATTAGTGTAACGGTGCTAATTGCTTTGCGCATACGCTGTCTCCATTGCTTACGCGTTTACCTATGTTTAAAAGTGTTCAATAGTTAGTGAAACCTATTAAGCAATGAGTGTTCCGTTATTTAACGTTATGTATTAAATAGGTTTTTCTCATTTTAATGGCGCTCGTACGCGAGCGAGTGTGAAGAAACAAGACAGCGATGCGAAAAATTTACATGGGAAATGTGAACATAGGATAGTAGATACGCTTTAACGTGCAGTCACAAAAGATTAGTAGACGCTTGTGGTTATTCAATTTCACTGTCCATTCACAGACTTACATTATGTATTTGCTTTTATGTGTATGGTTATTTTGTTATTCTCGACCATGTCGATATCGCTGATACGTTGTAATTTTCAGTGTGTTTCTGACTTCTTCTTACACAAAGAAATGACGCGCTATAAACCTGTTTTCCAAGTGGGATTTAATCGCACTTAAGCAATGAATTGTAATTAGTGTAGTGCACAAACTAGAGGTGGTATGCGCGCAATGAACGAACAAGTAGTTGTTCTTCGTCAATATGATAAGGCAACAATAAAACACCTAGATGTTATATCTGGGATATCTCCCGACGCCATGCGTCGAGTTTTCGGGGGATGGATTTTGTTTGCGGCTATTGTGGGTGTTATCGTCAGCGTTGCGCCTGATTTGAGCACAGAATTCATCGGAATAACACTTTTGGTTCTTGTTGCTTTTACTTTTGTTATGTTTGGACAAAGCCGTATTACGGAAGGTTGGCCATCCATTATCATAGACGACGGATACATCGGGGTAGTGAATGATCCTGTTAAGCGGGAATTTGTTTGTGTTAAGGCTACGTTGGTTACCAATGCCATACCTTCTATTATTAAACCGAATAAACAAGCGGTGGAAATTCAGATTGATCAAGGCGCTCTTTCAGCTGTTGATATTGAACAGCTTAAACAAGCAGTATGGCCCAGAGAAGATAAACTGATTGGATTATCGCACTTTAAGTCTCGTGAAAAAATTTGCGACGATATTATGCAGTATGTTAAACGCATCGCAGTCACCAACGCTCGCTAAAGCCTTCGCTAAAACTCGGTAAAATCTGCTCATTGTACGCAATTATTTCAAATGTATCTCGCGTTACTTTCTCTGCTTAAGTGTAAAATTATTTATTTTTCAATAGGTTATAAAATTGGCAAGGTTGTAGCTTGGTACTTGTTGAAGTTATTTGAGTTTCAACAAAGGAGAACTGTTATGAAACGTTCAATACTTTCTATGATTATTGCTACAACACTAACTGCTACATCATTGACTTCACTGGCTGTCGCAGGTGAAACCAAAAACGACAATCAATGGCAAGAAGGAGCGAAAGATGCCTGGATTGATGGCAAAGCTGAAGCGACCTTATTGTTCAATGGTAACCTTGATTCTTTTGATATCAACACCGACGTTAAGAACGGTAATGTACTATTAACGGGTAAAGTAGATAGTACAGTTGATAAGAAATTAGCTGAGGAGCTTGTTGCAAATATTGATGGTGTGAATTCGGTTGATAACCAATTGACGGTTATCGAAAAAGAGGAATCGAACGATAAAGTTGCCTCGACCATTGATAAAGGTAAAAGCGAATTGACCGATGCTAAAATAGCAACCGTGATCAAGACACGCTTACTTTTAGATAGCGACATTTCTGGCTTTGACATTGACGTAGACGTAGTTGATGGCAATGTTACGCTAACCGGTGAAGTAGATTCAGATGCTGAGCGCGACCTAGCAGTTGAGATTGCTAAGAATGCTTCAGATGTAAAAGACGTCGAAGAGAACCTTAAAGTCGTTGTCGAAACGGCTATGACAGAGTAATTTCACGATTAGTATGATTGGTCATTTTAGATAGTTTACTCGCTGAGAATGCAAAGACTAACTATTCAAATGATATGACTACGTACTAAAAAAGCCCCAGTAAACTCGGTTTACTGGGGCTTTTGTCTATTAGGATAGCTTAGTTTTCTTGTTTGGCGCTTACTCTACGTCAACAATTTTCAACGTATTGGTTGCACCCACTTTTTCCATTTCATCACCGTAAGTTAAGATGATGCTGTCACCACTTTTGACTAGCCCTTTTTCTTTTAACGATGCAATAACGTCGTATTTCAAGCGGCCTGGTTCACTGTTAGATGAGTCGAAGAAAACTGGCTTAACACCACGACAAAGCGCCATCGTATTTAGCGTAGACTCGTGACGTGACATGGCAATTATTGGCAATGATGTTGTAATGCGAGACATAAGCGTTGGCGTGCTGCCGCTTTCTGTCAAACCGACAATGGCCTTTACACTTGGTAAGTGGTTAGCGGCATAAACAGCTGATAGGGCAATAGATTCACTTGTTGAAGAGAATTGTTCGTCCATGCGGTGCTTTGAAAGCTTAACACTTGGATGGGTTTCCGCACCTTCACAAACCCGAGCCATTGCTGCAACGGTTTCAATAGGGTAGTTACCTGCAGCAGTTTCAGCCGACAACATTACCGCGTCAGTACCGTCTAGTACCGCATTGGCTACGTCCATAACCTCTGCACGAGTAGGCATCGGGCTGTCAATCATCGACTCCATCATTTGCGTTGCTGTGATCACCACTTTGTTTAACTGACGAGAGCGAGAAATTAACTTTTTCTGCACACCCACAAGCTCTGCATCACCAATTTCAACACCAAGGTCGCCACGGGCAACCATTACCGCATCTGACGCTTTGATGATGTCGTCCATCGCTTCATCACTTGCTACAGTCTCTGCGCGTTCAACTTTGGCACAAATTTTTGCATAGCATCCAGCTGCTTCAGCAAGCTCTCGTGCGTAGTTCAGGTCTGCGCCACTGCGCGGGAAAGATACCGCAAGGTAGTCAACGCCAATTTTAGCCGCCGTCTTAATGTCTTCTTTATCTTTCTCAGTTAAGGCATCAGCAGACAGGCCACCACCTTGGCGGTTAATTCCTTTGTTGTTGGAAAGTTTGCCACCAACGGTTACTTCGGTAATAACTTTACGCCCTTCAACACCGGTCACTTTAAGCTGAATACGGCCATCGTCTAGAAGCAAAATGTCGCCAGCAGATACATCGTCAGGTAAGGCTTTATAATCAATCCCCACTTGCTCGGCGTTGCCTTCATCTCTACCTAGCTCTGCGTCAAGAACAAAGGTTGCACCCACTGCTAGTTGAACAGCACCTTCTGCAAAACGGGCTACGCGAATTTTAGGGCCTTGAAGATCGCCCAAAATGGCGACATATTTTCCAAGATTTTGCGCTGCCTGGCGAACGCGCTTCGCTCGTTCAATATGATCCTCAGCCTGACCGTGAGAGAAATTCATTCGCACAGTGTTTGCACCTGCCGCGATTAACGCTTGAATTTTTTCTAGGGTGTCTGTTGAAGGACCAAGTGTGGCAAGAATTTTTGTTCTTCTAGTCATGAGATTCCGTCGCTGTTTCTAAGTTAGAAATGACAAAGAGTGATTGGTATCGAGTGATCCCCGCTACCTGTAATCGCTTTACGTAATTTTATTACAGAATAGTAGTTTAATTTGACAAAAATGTGAATGAAAGAAAGAAAAACTGCCAACTGGCTCGACCAGTTGCGGTGTTTTTTTGAATTCTGAACAAAATTTACAACGCAAAAGCAAAGAGCAAATCTTATTCTTATTCTTCACTCACATTTTTAATTCACGTATTTAATTCACGTAGTGTAGAAATAAAAAGACGCTGTTAAGTAGGGTAGGACGCCATTAACGATATAGCAAATTGACCGAATAAACCGGTGTGTTACTGCACATCGTCAATGGCTTTTTGAGCAGTGCCAAAGTACACTTTGCGAATGGCACATTTTGGGGCGTATTGAGGACTAATTTACCGCTTGATTAAATTATTAGTCGTTTCGCTTCTCAAAGCGCGAGCCGCGCAATGTGTCTTTAACCCGCTTTAAATTCTCTCTAAACTTATTGCCTCGGCGCAGCGTAAAGCCTGTTGCAAGTACATCAATCAAGGTTAACTGCGCAATACGAGATGCCATCGGCATGTACATGTCGGTATCTTCTGGTACTTCAAGTGATAATACATAGCTACATTCTTGAGCCAGTGGACTATCTGCAGAAGTAATGCCTACCACGGTTGCATCGTTCATACGTGCAATTTGGGCAATTTCAACTAAGCTTTTTGTTCGTCCGGTATGACTTATCAAAACAACAACATCGCCGTCTGAACAGTTCATACAACTCATGCGTTGCATGAGGATGTCTTCAAAATAGACAACCGGCACATTAAAGCGAAAAAATTTGTTAAGCGCGTCATGAGCAACAGATGCCGAAGCGCCAAGGCCGAAGAAAGAAATCTTTTGTGCTTGTGTAAGCAGGTCTACAACGCGATTTACCACATTCACGTCAACAGATTGTCTTGCTACTTCTAAAGACGCCATGGTCGATTCAAAAATTTTGTTGGTGTATTCGTCAGGGCTATCGTTCTCATCCACATGACGATTTACATATGGCGTACCGTTAGCAAGGCTTTGAGCCAAATGTAATTTGAAATCAGGGAAACCCTTTGTATCAAGACGCCGGCAGAAGCGGTTAACCGTTGGTTCGCTCACATCCGACATTTTAGCAAGGGTTGCTATACTCGAATGAATAGCTGTTTGCGGGTTAGCAAGTATAACCTCGGCTACCTTTTTCTCGGATTTACTGAATGCAGCTTTATTTTGAGTGATTTTTTCTAAAATGTTCATACAGACTATAGCAATTTAATGGTGCATGGATTTGTAAAGTACAAGCGTAATAGTACCCATTGTGACGTCAGTGACAAGAAAAATGTAATTTTTTGACATTTTTTATTGATTAAATCGGGTTAAATCAGGGTAAACTGAGGGAAACAGCAAAGTTTCAGATCCGGTAGTTGGTTGAAGTTGTAATTTTACTACATTTGGTGTTAACTATGCGGTAATTAATGTCGATAGTATTGTAAACAACCATGCAATACATCGCACACACTCATTTAAAAGGTCGACGAATATGGTATTGGATAATTCCTACGAACCCTGTGATTTTGTACTTTTTGGTACACTGGGTGATCTTTCACGACGCAAGCTTTTGCCTTCGCTATATCAATTAGAAAAAGCCAATCTGATCCACCCAGATACCACTATTGTGGGTGTGGCGCGTCAAGAAATGTCGTTAGAAGCGTACATCGACGAAGTTCATGCCAACTTAGTTAAGTTTGGTGATAAGAACCTATGCGAAGCTACATGGGAAAAGCTAAAGGCGCGTTTGCACTATGCGTGTGTAGACATGAAAGACGTTGAAAGCTACTGCGTTCTTGACGATCACGTAGACCCATCTCGTACAATGGTGTGCTATTTAGCTACACCTCCTTCAATCTATGGCGATATTTGTCGTGGTTTGCACAGCTGTAAAATTATCGACTCTAGCGTTCGCGTTGTTTTAGAAAAGCCAATTGGTCACGATTTGGCGTCATCGAAAGTTATCAATGAACAGGTAGCTGAATATTTCGATGAAAAGCAAATCTATCGCATAGACCATTATTTAGGTAAAGAAACCGTACTTAACCTTGTTGCATTGCGATTTGCAAACTCAATATTTGCGACCAACTGGGATCACAACTGTATCGACCACGTACAAATATCCGTTGCCGAGTCAGTAGGTATCGAAGGGCGTTGGGGTTACTTTGACGACGCAGGCCAAATGCGAGACATGGTGCAAAACCACTTGCTACAAATTTTAAGTTTGGTAGCGATGGAGCCGCCTACAACCCTTGATGCCGACAGCATCCGTGATGAAAAGCTCAAAGTACTTAAGGCATTGCGTCCAATTAATTCGTTTAACATTAACGAAAGTACAGTTCGCGGACAGTACACTTCAGGCTTTGTTAAAGGTGAAGAAGTCCCTGGTTACCTTGAAGAAGAAGGGGCGAATACGCAAAGTAAAACGGAAACCTTTATTGCGATTAAAGCAGAGATTGACAACTGGCGTTGGGCGGGCGTGCCATTTTATCTACGCACCGGCAAACGTATGCCAACCAAGGTGAGTGAAGTTGTTATTTACTTTAAGCGCCAGCCGCACAATTTATTTGGCGATAGTTTTAAGAACTTACCGCCTAATAAACTGGTTATTCGTCTACAGCCAGATGAAGGCGTAGAAATCACAGTAATGAACAAGGTTCCAGGTTTGACAAGTTCAGGCTCAATGGATCTTCAAAAATCAAAGCTCAATTTGAGTTTCTCAGAAGCGTTTGCTGACGAACGTATTCCAGATGCGTACGAGAAGTTATTGCTTGAAGTAATGTTGGGCAACCAAGCGCTGTTTGTTCGCCGTGATGAAATAGAGCAGGCGTGGACATGGGTAGACTCAATTCTTGAAGCGTGGAAACAGTCTAGTGAGCCACCTGAGCCATATCAGGCGGGCACGTGGGGTCCCGTTGACTCTATCGGTTTGCTAGCGCGTGAAAATCGCAGCTGGTATGAAAGTAAAACTGCGAAGAAGAAATAAAATGGCGTTAACAACTCTTTCATTCGAAACACCTGATGCGCTGACCGATGCGTTTGCACAAGACTTGGTTAGCATTCTTAAAACAGGTATTAAAACACGTGGTCGTGCGTCGTTGGTCGTAAGTGGCGGGCGCACACCGTTAGCATTGTTCAAGCAACTTAGCGAAACTGAATTAGAATGGGATAAGGTTGATATAACCTTAGCCGATGAGCGCTGGGTTGATGAAAGCGATGAAGCAAGCAATACCAGCTTGGTAAAACAAAACCTTATTCAAAATAAAGCCACAGCAGCACGTTTTGTAGAATTGAAAAGCGATGCTGATGATGCAAATGACGGTATAGTGACAGCGCAAAACAACATTGCGGAAATGGCTCAACCGTTTGACGCGCTTATTCTTGGCATGGGTGAAGACGGCCACACGGCGTCACTTTTCCCTTGTTCAGAACAGGTTCTTGAAGGCTTAGATATGAACAGCGGCAAAACGTGCATTGCTGTTCAACCTACAACAGCACCTCATCAACGTATTTCACTAACGCTGCCTGCGTTACTCAATAGTCGTCATATCTTTTTGCACCTAACCGGTGAGAAGAAAAAGCAAGTATTGCTGGACGCTATTGAAAATGCTACCGAAGCGCAAAAGCCCATCACTGCCGTTGTTAACAGAGCTCCGGTCACTTTGATGTGGGCGCCATAGGAGACAAGTATGAACCCGAAAATTGCTGAAGTCACTCAACGAATTATTGAGCGTAGTAAAGAAACCCGTAAAGCCTATCTTGACAAAATTGAACATGCCCGTCGTCAAGGTCCACATCGCGGGGTATTGTCGTGTGGAAACCTCGCGCATGGTTTTGCTGCATGTGGGACGAGTGATAAAGCCGATCTCCGTTCAATGACAAAAGCCAATGTGGCGATTATTTCGTCATATAACGATATGCTTTCAGCTCACCAGCCGTATGAAACGTATCCAGCTATTATCAAAGACGCGATAAAGGAAGTGGGCAGCGTAGCCCAATTCGCCGGTGGTGTTCCTGCAATGTGTGACGGTGTTACCCAAGGTCAGTCTGGTATGGACTTGAGCCTGATGAGCCGCGACAACATTGCACAAGGTGCTGCTATCGCTTTATCACACAATATGTTTGATAGTGCGCTTATGCTTGGCATTTGTGACAAGATTGTGCCCGGATTACTTATGGGGGCACTAACCTTTGGTCATTTGCCAACGGTATTTGTGCCAGCAGGTCCAATGCCATCAGGGTTGCCAAACAAAGAGAAGGCCCGTGTTCGTCAACAATTCGCTGAAGGGAAGGTGGGTCGTGATGCACTGCTTGAAGCAGAATCTCAGTCTTATCATTCTGCCGGTACGTGTACTTTTTATGGCACGGCAAACTCTAATCAATTAGTGGTTGAAATGATGGGCTTGCATTTACCTGGCTCGTCATTTGTTAACCCAGGTACGCCACTGCGTGACGCGTTGACAAAAGCAGCTGCAGTGCAAGCAACCCGCTTGACTGATTTGGGTGATAACTACACGCCAATTGGTCACATTGTTGATGCTAAAGCTATCGTGAATGGTCTTGTTGGTCTTCTAGCAACAGGTGGTTCAACCAACCACACCATGCACCTTATCGCTGTGGCGCGTGCCGCGGGTTATATCGTTAATTGGGACGATTTTTCAGATATTTCAAATGCAGTACCTTTGCTGACTCGTATCTATCCAAATGGCTCCGCTGACATTAACCATTTTGTTGCTGCTGGTGGCATGTCATTGCTTATAAAGCAATTGCTTGATGCTGGTCTTCTACACAATGATGTGAAGACGATTTGCGGTGAAGGCTTAGACTTCTACACCAAAGAACCAATGTTAAAAGATGGCGAGTTAGAATGGCGCGATGGTCCTACTGAATCGTTGGATAAAGAAGTACTTGCAAGTGTTGAGCAGCCATTTAAACCTGATGGTGGTTTAAGTGTACTAGACGGCAACCTTGGTCGAGGTGTAATTAAAACATCAGCACTGCGTACACCCCATTGTGTGCTAAAAGCGCCGGCAGTCGTATTTGAAGATCAGTTTGAGTTAGATGAAGCATTTAAGTCAGGTGCGCTAGATAAAGATTGTATCGTTGTTGTTCGTTTCCAAGGTCCTTCAGCTATCGGTATGCCTGAACTACACCGTCTTACACCACCATTAGGTGTGCTACAAGATCGCGGCTTCAAAGTGGCGCTAGTAACTGACGGGCGAATGTCAGGTGCATCGGGTAAAGTTCCTGCTGCTATCCACGTCACTCCAGAAGCATATAAAGGCGGTTTGTTAGCTAAAGTGCAAGACGGTGACGTTATCGAGCTAAACACAGAAACGGGCGCATTAACCTTACATGTAGACGATGAAACACTAGCGGCACGCGAAGCGAAGCCTGCTAATCTTGCACATCATCACACCGGTATGGGGCGTGAAATGTTTGCAGGGATCCGCGCTATATTAACGGGCGCAGAAGAAGGTGCATGTTCATTGTTTTACACCCAGGAGCAAGCGTAATGAGTCATAAGTTTGTCGCTGATGTTGGGGGCACTAATATCCGTTTAGCACGGGTAACCGAAACGGGTGTCGTTGATATTATCAAATATATGTGTAATGACTTCGCCAGTATTGACCTTGCTATTGCTCAATATTTTGCTGATTTACCGCAATATGCGTTCAAAGAAGGCTGTATAGCCATTGCCTGTCCGGTACTAGGCGACCAAGTGGAAATGACTAACCACAGTTGGGCGTTTTCACAAAATGCGTTGCGTTCGCAATTAAAGCTTGATGCCTTGTACGTGATTAATGATTTCACCGCAGTTGCACATTCACTACCTGTATTAGGTGAAGAGCAAGTAGTTCAGATAGGTGAGGGAGCCGCTAAAACCAATGGAAACATTGCGGTATTTGGACCTGGTACCGGTCTTGGTGTCGAGCATATCACCATGACATCTTCTGGTTGGCAAACCCTTGATGGTGAAGGCGGTCACGTGGACTTTGCCCCTGTAGATGAAACCGATGTGATTGTATGGCGTCATCTTCAGGCAACTTTTGGACGCGCATCAGCTGAAGAAGTGATGTCAGGTCGTGGTATACACAATATTTATACTGCGCTGGCAAATAACGCAGGAGAGCCAGTTACATTTGCTGATCCTGCTCAGATTACCGAAGCAGCCATCGCGGGCACGTGCAAAATCGCCGAGGCTACATTGACCCAGTTTTGCCGTATTATGGGTAGTTTTGCCGGAAACTTGGCCCTGAACATGGCTACAACTGGCGGCATTTTCATTGGCGGTGGTATCGCTAATCGTTTCCCTGATTTTATCCAAAATAGTGACTTCAGAGCCCGTTTTGAAGCTAAAGGCCAAATGAAGCACTACGTAAAAGACATTCCCACCTATTTGATAGCAGAACCTGACCATGGCCTTCTTGGGGCAGCTGCTTATCTAAATCAAAATACAGCGAGCTAAATTATGACAACGAAATGGAAATACTCACCAGAGGAAATTTTTGCGGCCGGTCCAGTGGTCCCAGTATTGGTGATCAATGATGTGGAAAAGGCTGTGCCTCTGGCTAAAGCGCTCATGGAAGGTGGAATTAAAGTATTAGAAGTGACTCTGCGTACTCCAGCAGCAATTGACGTTATTAAACGCATTGCCGAGGAAGTGCCTGATTCGCTTATTGGCGCAGGTACGGTAACAAACGCACAACAACTAAAGGCGGTTGTAGAAGCAGGCGCAAAATTTGCTATCAGCCCTGGTATGACAGCAGATTTGCTTAAAGCAGGTATGGACGCTGAAATTCCACTTATTCCCGGTATTTCGTCAACCTCTGACCTTATGAAAGGGAAAGATGCAGGTTACACCCATATGAAATTCTTCCCAGCGGAAGCGTCAGGTGGTGTTAAAGCAATTAAGTCAATTAGTGGCCCATTCCCTGATGTAACATTCTGCCCAACGGGTGGCATTGGTCCTAACAATTACAATGACTATCTTGCACTAAATAACGTGAAGTGTGTTGGTGGTTCTTGGTTGGCACCAGATGATGCTATTGAAGCGGGTGATTGGGCACGTATTACACAATTGGCTAAAGAAGCCGTTGCTGGTGCAAATCAATAAGTACGCTTTAGTTACTAGCTTAAAGTGAAAAAACCTGCTTTATGCAGGTTTTTTTATGTTCATATTTCGTATGTTTGGCCCGTGAATTGGTTTCTATGTAAGCCTCTTATATAGAAGCTTCTATATAGGGCCTTCTACATTCGGTCCTTTAAACATGACCTTATACACAAGACCTTATACATAGGACCATCTAAATCGGGACCACGGTCTGTGTTAACGCATGTTGCTCACCGGGCTTTAGGCTTTTACCTTGGGTGATTGTCGACTCTACACATATCATGTGTTTGTAGCCAAAGGCATCCATGTCAGAGATTGAAGCTGCACCTTGCCATGGGTTCCAAACAACAAGAGAGTCATTTCCCCGTGAATTAACTTCAGTTGTATCTACTCCGTCAACTTCAATAATTACACTTTCAATGGCTTTTAAGTGAATGCGATCAGTTTCACCGCTGATGTTATATGGGGAAGGGGTTGATTTGATAGACATGCTATCTACTTTGTCTTCGTAATCACCTTCTATGCCCTTTAATAGAGTGGTATTGATGTGGTTTACATGAAAGTACGTATGTAACGCACAATTGTAGGTAAAAGGCACAACCCCAGTATTTTCTGTAATTAATGACACTTCCAGTGTGAGTCCAACATAAATAACAAGCCGAACATTACAGTCATACTCAAAGCCCTCTGCACGGGTAAAGTTTGGCGCTAATTCAACGGTGGTACCTTCGTCAGTTTCTTGCGAGTGAATAAGTTTCCATACCTGTGTACGCAAAAAACCGTGTGCAGGTAATGCGCCTTTTTCATGCCCGTGACTTTCGCTGAACCACGGCCAGCAAACTGGAATTCCACCGCGAATAGGGCGCTCGCCGTTTAAATAAGCGTGTGGGCTTACCCATAATCTTTCCTGGTTGTCAGCTTTGGGTATATAGGACAAAACATGACCACCAAATAAACTCACTCGAGCTGATGCACTCTTGTTGTTGATTTCTAAGAAAGTAAGTCCGTTATTTTCGCTAACAGTAACAGAATTCACCGAGGGCATAAGTGCTCCATGTTTTAATTGCCGACATAGCTCTCAAGTACAATAAGTTACTTCAAATTGAACGTTAATATAAACCACGTCAAAAGGTATACCGTTAAAGAAGAGTTGCTCTCGCTCTAACGTTGACTAAAATTTGGATTAGTAAAACAAAAAAGGTGCAAACAGCACGTTTACACCTTTTTAGATTAACTCAATTGTTACGGAAATAGTTAACCTATTTCGTAAATAAAATTAATTATTTTGAGATATGTGCAACAAGGTCAAGTACCTTGTTTGAATAGCCCCACTCATTGTCGTACCACGATACCAACTTAACGAAAGTGTCTGTTAGCGCAATACCTGCTGTTGCATCGAATACCGATGTACGAGCATCGCCAATGAAGTCGTTAGAGACAACGGCGTCTTCTGTGTAACCCATAATGCCTTTAAGTTCACCTTCAGATGCTTCTTTCATTGCCGCACAGATTTCGTCGTAGCTAGCAGGCTTAGCAAGGTTAACAGTAAGGTCTACTACTGAAACGTTTGGCGTAGGTACGCGGAACGCCATACCCGTTAGCTTGCCGTTAAGTTCAGGGATTACCTTACCTACCGCTTTCGCTGCACCGGTAGATGAAGGAATGATGTTTTGGCCTGCACCACGGCCACCGCGCCAATCTTTCATTGATGGGCCATCAACGGTTTTCTGGGTTGCTGTGGTAGCGTGAACGGTAGTCATTAGGCCGTCAACAATACCGAACTTATCATTAAGCACTTTTGCAAGTGGAGCAAGACAGTTAGTGGTGCACGATGCGTTAGAAACGATTGTTTCGCCGTTATAGCTAGCGTGGTTTACGCCCATAACGAACATTGGCGTAGCGTCTTTAGACGGTGCAGACATAACAACTTTCTTCGCACCCGCTTCAATGTGTTTCGCAGCAGTCTCTTGAGTTAAGAAAAGACCTGTGGATTCAACAACAACATCAACGTTTACGTCACCCCATTTAAGGTCAGCAGGGTTTCTTTCTGACGTTATGCGAATAGCTTTGCCGTTTACAATAAGGTTATTGTTGTCTACTTTTACTTCACCGTTAAACAAACCATGTGTTGAGTCGTATTTTAATAGGTAAGCGATGTAATCTGTGTCAAGCAAGTCGTTAATAGCGACGACTTCAATGTCTTCACGCTCAGCCGCTGCGCGCATTACTAGACGTCCAATACGGCCAAAACCATTGATACCGATGCGAATTGTCATAACGTACCCCGATTATTTAAATAAAATGAAAATAAATTACGTAAAGTATGGATCAAAATGTCATAATTAGCAAAATAAAAAGCAAATTTGTTGCAAAATTACGAATAACTGCTATTGCAATCGTATTCAGATATCGCAAAGCGCGTGTTTCTAGAATAATGTTAAAAAAATGTTTGTGACTGCGCGGTGCGATGACAACAAAGCGCTTTTCACCAATTAACAGGAATGACACATCATGACACAACAACTTCTGCAACAACTGGTTGAAATGCGAGGAATTGAAACCCGTTATGTTGACGCGTGGGGTAAACCAGCAACCATCGCAGAATCAAGTAAAGCTAAACTACTTAACGTCCTCGGCTATGACACCAGCAACGATGAAATAATTCAATCGCAAATTGCACAAGATATTCAGTCTGTGTGGTTGTCACCGTTAAACCCTGTACAAGTTGTTAGAAGCGCTGAGTCAATTAATCTCGCCGTGCGTTTACCTATTGAGTTAGTCAATGATGACCATGTGTTAACGGTAACCTGTGAAAGTGGTGAAACACTCACGCATACCTTCACGCCTGTTGATCAAGAGATGACAACCATGGCGCACATTGATGAAGTTGAGTTTCACGAATATATTGTGTCTTTACCATTTACATTGCCGTTGGGATATCACAATGTTGTGTTAACTGCGGATGATGACCAACTTGGCGTATCTCGTATTATCGTTGCTCCTCAAGCTTGCTACACACCAGATCCGATTAAAGCGGGTAAAAAAATATGGGGTCTTAGTGTTCAGCTTTATTGCCTGCGCAGTGAAAAGAACTGGGGTATTGGCGATTTCTCTGATTTGGCGTTGTTAATTGAAAAATCGGCCAGTGTTGGCGCTGACTTTATCGGCTTAAATCCAATTCATGCGCTTTATCCTGCCAACCCAAATGCTTGTTCGCCTTACGGCCCAAGCTCGCGCCGTTGGTTAAACTATTTGTATATCGATGTAACGGCAGTTGAAGGCTATGAAGATGATTCGGTGAAAGCGGTTGTTGGCAGTGATGAGTTTATCAATACCCTTGAGCATGCAAGACAGGTTGAACACGTAGATTATGAAGCGGTCGCACACATTAAATTGGCCGCATTAAAAGCCGTTTTTGAAGTCTATGATGCCAAGTATCTACGTAAAAATACTAAACAGAATAAAGCATTTAAAGCGTTTGTCGAAGCGGGTGGTGAAAGCCTTGATATGCTCGCGGTGTATGATGCGCTGCAATCACACCTTAAAGCCCAAGGTAAAGACAGCTGGGGATGGCCTGTATTTCCAAAAGAGTTCAAAGATTATCACAACCCTGCTGTTGCTAAGTTTAAAAAGGCAAATAGCCAAGAAGTTAAATTCTATTTATTCCTACAATGGATTGCTGCAGAGCAATTAGAAACGGCGAGTAACAAAGCGACCGAAGCAGGTATGACGATAGGTTTGTATCGCGACCTGGCAGTAGGTGTGAGTGAGGGCAGTGCAGAAATTTGGGGTAACAAAGACTTGTACTGTACGGACGCCAGTGTTGGCGCTCCACCTGATATTTTAGGGCCACTTGGACAGAATTGGGGATTGCCACCAATGGATCCTCGCAAATTATATAAGCAGGGATATCAGCCAATCATCGATTTGTTTGCATCCAATATGGCGTCATCTGGCTCGCTGCGTATCGACCACGTAATGGCATTATTGCGCTTGTGGTGGGTTGTGAAGGGCGACAATGCCAAAGATGGTGGTTATATTTACTATCCTGTTGATGATTTACTTGGCATATTGGCACTAGAAAGCCATCGAAATCAGAGCCTTGTTATTGGCGAAGACCTCGGAACAGTACCTGAAGAAATTCGTAGTAAGCTGGCAGATAATGGCGTTTATTCGTATCGCGTTTTCTTTTTTGAACAGGCCGAAGACGGTGGTTTCTTCTCGCCAAGTCATTACCCTGTGCAGTCAATGTCAACGTTGACCACGCATGACATGCCAACGCTAATTGGTTATTGGCACTGCCTTGACTTAGAACTGGGTAAAGATATTGGTTTGTATCCAACAGAAGAAATTCTGCAAACGCTTTATGCAGACCGTCATGAAAATAAACAAGCGATATTAGATACATTACACGGCCACGGCTCTATTGGTGAACACGTTGGTCGAGATGTAAATCACACGGGAATGAATCGGGATTTGAACTGCGGTATGCAAGTGCATATGGCAGGTGGTTCAAGTGCGCTATTGAGTCTCCAATTAGAAGATTGGTTGGAAATGGACAAGCCAGTAAATATCCCTGGTACCTTCGATGAATATCCGAATTGGCGCAGAAAGTTAACGCAAAATATTGAGTCAATGTTTGAAAGACAGGACATCAATGAATTGGCGTCTAAGCTTACCCAAGCTAGAAAAAATGCGAGCAATAGCTAAGATTTCTCTTAGAAAAATAAAGGAGTGACTTAACGCTTCTTAATCGAGTAAGATAAAGTGTCAAAGGTGAGGCTTTACTAAATTAAACCCGCGTCTATGCGGGTTTTTAATAGGAGTAGCGAATGCAATTAGTGCAGCAGTTAGAACACGCAACATGTTCACAGCCATTTACGCAGTTAGGTATGGTTGACGATAATCAGGCTTTATTGGTGCGCGTTTGGCGACCAGGTGCGACATCAGTCACTGTAAAATGGCAAAACCCTGCACTTGCAGATATCTCTCTTAACTCCGTGTCAAACGGTGGGCTTTTTGAAATTGTTGTGGCAGAAGAATGCCGCGATGAAATATATCAAGTGATAGCCTCTGACGGCGCGCATCAATTCGATTACATCGACCCCTATCAGTTTAAAGACGCGGCGTATCATGCGGTACACTTTATTGATACTGCGCCAGAAAATTTATATAAGCAAGCTGGCGCTCAGTTACACCGAATAGAGACGCAACATGGCCTGGGTATTGATGGTGTACGTTTTTGTGTGTTTGCACCTAACGCAAGCGCAGTCTCTGTAATTGGTGATTTTAATCAATGGGATGGTCGTGTTCACCCAATGCAAAAAACCTCTATGGGATATTGGGTATTGTTTGTCCCTGGGGTAGCTGAAGGCGAGCGTTATAAATATCAAGTGAAAGATGCTCACGGGCACGACTTACCTCACAAAGCCGATCCGCTAGGCTTTAGTGCTGAACAATACCCTTCACACGCCTCTAAGATTTATAACCACAGTTCATATGAGTGGAATGACAGTGCTTGGATGGCGTCACGCGACGCCGACAAATACAGCCGCCCAATGAGTATTTATGAAGTACATCTTGGGTCGTGGAAGCGCCCTGATGCAAACAGTGACGTACGTTATTTATCGTATCGCGAACTTGCTGATGATCTTATTGGTTATGTGAGTGACATGGGGTACACCCATTTAGAATTATTACCAGTATCAGAGTTTCCATTTGACGGTTCATGGGGATATCAGCCTGTGGGGATGTTTGCGCCTACCAGCCGATTTGGTAACCCTGATGATTTTAAATACTTTGTTGATAAGTGTCACCAAGCCGGCATTGGTGTGATCATCGATTGGGTTCCTGCTCACTTTCCAGAGGATGGGCATGGGCTTGCGCGTTTTGACGGCTCATGTGTGTATGAATATGAAGATCCTCGAAAAGGGTGGCACCCTGACTGGAATTCCTGCATTTATGACTTTGGCAAAGACACTGTGCGCCAATTCCTTGTAGCCAATGCGCTGTTTTGGCTTGATAAATTCCATGTAGATGGGCTACGCGTTGATGCTGTGGCTTCAATGTTGTATTTGGATTATTCACGTAATGACGGTGAATGGATCCCCAATGTAGATGGCGGTAACGAAAACTACGAGGCTATTAGTTTACTTAGATGGATGAACGAAGAGGTGTACAAGCACTTTCCGGATGCCATGACCATTGCAGAAGAGTCTACTTCTTTCCCAAAAGTCTCACGCCCTGTTTTTGACGGTGGTCTTGGGTTTGGTTTTAAATGGAATATGGGTTGGATGCACGACTCCTTGCACTACATTGCTAGGGATCCTGCCTATCGCAACTACCATCATGGCGACATAACTTTCAGCATGGTATACGCATTTGATGAGAACTTTGTGTTACCTATATCCCACGATGAGGTGGTTCACGGCAAAGGCAGTATGCTTCACAAAATGCCTGGTGATGAATGGCAGCAGGCCGCGAATTTGCGTTGTTACGCTGGTTTTATGTATGGCCACCCAGGCAAAAAGCTTAATTTTATGGGCAATGAATTAGGCCAATCGCGCGAATGGAACCACGACAGCGGCCTTGATTGGGACCTGCTCAACTTCGAGAAGCACGCTGGCATTCAGGCGCTCTATAAAGCGCTAAACCATTTGTATCGCACTACTTCAGCATTACATGAACAAGATCACCAACCACAAGGTTTTACTTGGATTGATCACAATAACGCAGAGCAAAGTGTGGTGTCGTTTGTTAGAAATGCAAAAACGACTAAGCAAAAGGTGTATGTCATTTCTAATTTTACGCCTATTCCTCGCGATAACTTCAGGATCGGTGTGGATGATGCATGTGAATTAACTCTGGCATTGAATACTGATGATGCGGCGTTTTGGGGAAGTGGATACAGCACACTTAGCAAAGTTAAAAGTAGCCCTGTTGCATGGAATGACAGAAAGCACTCCATAGTGATAAATTTGCCTCCGCTATCCACAGTATTTTATGTAACATGTGATGCGTAACGTGAAGTCGATGAGCGTAAATTAGATGTAGTTGATTTCGACAACGGATAGGTAAGAAAGACAAGTGATTGAATATAGCGATAATCAGACAGACGTTGAACATCGTGCAGGTAAAGCGCTTCCATTAGGTGCAAGCTTGCACGATGACGGGTGCAACTTTGCTGTCTACGCCCCCGATGCAAAAGCGGTTATCTTGTGTTTTTTCAATAAGGACACCGAAGAAGCTACTACAGAAATCCCGTTGCCTGAGAAAACCGGTGATGTGTGGCATGGGTTCTTTGTAGGTATTCAAGCTGGTCAGTATTACGGTTATCGGGTTGAGCGGGGTGAAAGTCGACTGCATAGCGATCCCACGCAAAAGTTGTTAATTGACCCTTACGCCAAAAAGCTCAGTCGCCCACTAAAATGGGATGCACGGCAATATGAAGGAGACTCTCAATTCATGATGCCAAAGTGTATTGTGATTGATGAGCAAGCGTACGCTCCGTCATCCGCTAAACATGCTGAGTCGACTGTTACTGTATTGGATATACAGAACCACCAACGCATTGTTTACGAAGCTCATGTGAAAGGGCTCACCAAGCTGCACCCTGATGTACCCAAAGCACATCAGGGCAAATTTTTAGGTGCTGCGCACCCCAGTGTAATTGAGCATGTAAAGTCTTTGGGTATAACCACCATTCAGTTTATGCCGCTATGCTCTTTTATGCCCGAACCATTTATTACCGACAAAGGCTTGACCAATTATTGGGGGTATAACCCTGTGAACTTTTTTGCTCCTGAGCCGCGTTACGGTGTGTCAGATGCGTTGAGCGAGCTAAAACAGATGGTTGAAGCTTATCACCAAGCCGGTATTGAAGTAATTGTTGATGTGGTGTTCAACCATACCGCTGAAGCGGGACACGGTGGCCCTATATTGTCATTTAAAGGTTTCAGCCCTTACCAAACCTATTTATTTGAACAGTCTAAAAGTGGTGAGTTGGTGTTCTCAAACCACTCAGGGTGTGGCAATACGGTCAACACATCACAGTCATACATGATGGGGCTTATTTTAGATGCAATGCGTTATTGGGTAAGTGTAATTGGTATTGATGGTTTTCGCTTCGATTTGGCGGTTTGTTTAGGCCGCGAGCCACAGCAATACAACAAAAAATCTGGGCTACTAAGAGCAATAAGCAGCGACCCAGTATTAAAAGACAAAGTATTATTGGCAGAGCCTTGGGATATTGGCCCAGGTGGATACCAAGTGGGTAACTTTCCTTCACCTTGGTTAGAGGTAAATGATAAATACCGCGATACCGTGCGCGCTTTTTGGCGTGGAGATGCAGGCGTAACCGCAGATTTTGCCACCAGACTGATGGGCTCTAGGGATATTTTTCACAAAGGTCACCGTCACATTAACACGTCAGTGAATAACGTGACGTATCACGATGGTTTTACGCTTCACGATATGGTGACTTACGCCGAGCGCCATAATTTAGATAACTTAGAAGACAATCGAGATGGCCATGGCCATAACCTTTCGGCTAATTATGGTGTAGAGGGCGAAACCAACAAGCAACGCATTATTGCCATGCGGGAGCGCCAGAAACGCAACTTATTCGCCACTTTATTGTTTTCCCAAGGTACGCCGCATATTTTAGGTGGTGATGAGTTAAGCCGCACTCAAAATGGCAACAATAACGCATATTGCCAAGATAACCCGATCAGCTGGTTCGATTGGTCAATGAACAAACGCAAACAGGATTTTCTCGATTTTTGTCGCTATGTTATCTCACTTAGAAAATCGTCTGCTTTGCTTCAAGAGCTAAAACTACACGATGACCCTTACACTTTGTCGCGCAACGTAAAAGAAATTAATTGGTACAAACCCGATGGTACAGACAAAGCCTCTGAAGATTGGAATGCCTTGCACAATAAAACCTTTGGTGTGGAAATAAAGGGGTGTGCAACACAGGGGAACAAACCTGAACATTGGTTCTTGTGCATAAATGCCAGCGACAACGACATGCGTTTTCACCTGCCAAGTACTGTTCCCCGTGCAGGCTGGACGATGGAATTAGATACGCGTTATGCGTCGTTAGAAGAACAGCCGTCTATATGTATACAGAAGGTATTTTTACAAGCTGGTAAGTCACTCACACTGTTCAGTTATGCAGAAATGGAAGGTTAACAGCGAATAAACGTTTACCATTGGTGACAAATACGGCATACCGTACTAAATTGTCGAAGTTTGGCTGTTCTTTATGAGTACAGGTGGTATCATGCGCTCCCATCTGAAATGTGAGGGTGTTCCTATGCAAAATAAAGGTGGTAATTCGCACGACGACAACGCGTGTGACATTGGTTTTATCGGTTTAGGGGTAATGGGTAGTAACCTTACCATGAACCTAGTTGATCACGGTTACCGTGTTGCTTGCTTCGACTTAGATCAAAATAAAGTCGAGTCTATCCTCGCTAAAGACGCGAGTGAAAGAGGCGAAAACGCAGAGCCTCGTGTTGAAGGGTGCAGTTCTTACACTGAACTTTTGAGCAAATTAAAAGCCCCACATCTTATCATCATTTCAGTGCCAGCGGGCGATCCTGTCGATCATGTATGCAATCATTTAATCGACGCAGGCATTCACGCAGACGATATAGTCGTTGATACTGGCAACAGTTTATGGACTGACTCTGTCGCACGTGAAGAACAGTACAAAGGTAAATTCATCTTTTTCTCTACTGCGGTATCAGGCGGAGAAGTTGGCGCGCGTTTTGGTCCATCGCTTATGCCATCTGGCAACCCTTATGCATGGACACGTATTGAGCCTGTACTTAAGTCGATAGCGGCAAAAGTAGACCCTCAAACCGGTAAACCACTAGAGAGCCACACTCCTGGACAACCTGTTAAAGAAGGTGAGCCATGTGCCACCTATATTGGTCCTGTGGGCGCGGGTCACTACGTTAAAATGGTACACAATGGCATCGAGTATGCCGATATGCAGCTAATTTGCGAAACCTACCATGTAATGCGCCAAGCCTTACATATGGCGCCAGCTGAGATTGCTGAAGTATTCCGTCGTTGGAATGAAGGTAAGCTTAATAGCTATCTTATGGAAATTAGTGCGGAAGTTTTGGAGCAGCTTGATCCAGAAACACAACAGCCTCTTGTGGATGTTATTTTGGATAGAGCAGGGCAAAAAGGTACCGGCTTGTGGACAGCAGTTAGTGCATTGCAAGTAGGAAGCCCAGCACAAACAATTACATCAGCGGTGTTTGCACGTAGTATTTCTAGCCTCAAAGAAGAGCGTGTAGCTGCTAGTAAAGTGCTTGCAGGCCCAGAAGCACCTGTCCTGAGCGATGAAGAAAAAGTTTCAATTATAAACAAGCTAGAGCAAGCCCTATATTGTTCTAAAATCTGTGCCTATG
Organism: Alteromonas sp. KUL42; assembly: GCF_006538325.1. Classification (GTDB taxonomy): domain Bacteria; phylum Pseudomonadota; class Gammaproteobacteria; order Enterobacterales; family Alteromonadaceae; genus Alteromonas. The sequence goes on along the minus strand of NZ_BJKK01000003.1, from coordinate 245,989 downwards.
CTCAAGGCTTCCAATTAATGGCCATGGCAGGCAAAGAACACGGCTGGTCGCTAGAGTTTGGTGAAATTGCTAAGATATGGCGTGCCGGTTGTATTATTCGCGCAGTATTCCTGCAATCAATTTCGCAAGCTTATGAGAATAACGAAGACCTGGCCAACTTATTGATGGACCCCTATTTTGCAGAGCAAATTACTCAGTACCAAGCAGATTGGCGTGAGTCTATTGCTCAAGCTACGTTGGCAGGTGTGCCATGCCCGGCAATGATGTCGGCATTGAGTTATTACGACTCATACCGTACCGCTGTATTACCGGCTAATTTGCTGCAAGGTCAACGTGACTATTTTGGCGCGCATACCTATCAGCGTGTCGATAAGCCAGCAGGTAAGAAGTATCACATTGAGTGGAGTGATCCTGCCAGACCTCAAACGGCTATTAAAAAGTAATCGTATTTTTCAAGTGCGTGAAAGCAATTGCAGATAAAACTCAGTAGCAGTTAACACGCTTTAGTAAATTGAGTAATATCGAGAAGGTGCATTTGGCAACAAATGCACCGTTTTTTAATGATGAAGAGGTAAGCCATGACGGATGATAGACATCAAGATGCACAGTGGGTAAATAAGCTCAGCGATGAAGAGTACCGTGTGTGTCGTGAGGCGGGAACAGAGCGCCCATTTACCGGTGTATTATTAGATGAAACCCGAAGTGGGCGATATTTGTGTAAATGTTGTGAAGCCCCTTTGTTTCCCTCCGATACTAAGTTTGATGCCGGTTGTGGATGGCCTTCATTTTACAAACAGTTAGATGATGGCAACGTGGATTATCGTGAAGATTTAACACACGGTATGCGCAGAGTAGAAATATTCTGTAAACAGTGTGGCTCGCACTTAGGCCATGTATTCCCCGATGGTCCGGCACCTACGGGTCAGCGTTATTGTGTAAACTCTGTATCGATGACGTTTGAGAGTGATAATAGTGAGAAAATTAGGGGCTAGTAGGAATTTGGTGTTAGAAGAATAAGGTAAACATCTGATTAAATAATAGCCGCTTTGTGTTCCCGCTTTCAGAATTAAACAAAAAACCGCCTACAAAAGGCGGTTTTTTCGGTTTTTTATCGTAAAATTTGAAAGTAAATTTCAAAAAGCTACAGCTTTTGCAGTTTCAGTGCCTTAGCATCAAAGGTATTACTGTTTAATGCACTGACAATTTCATCGATGATGCTATCGAGAATATCTACCGGCAAACTGTATTTCTCACCTAATTGCTGGCGCTGCGTTTGCGGTAACGTGTCATCAAATGCTTCAGCGACACCGTACCACACATAGGCCATGCGATAGTTGTCAATATCAAGGCCAATAGACGCCAAGGAATGGTATATGCCAATGTCAATATCATCGCTATCAGTATAAAGGCTTAGCGCTCGATATAGTGTGTCGACAGTGCGCCGTTGATCAGTTTTGATTTGCACAGAAGCAAGTGATACCAACAGTTCAGGATCTTTTACCTGATTGCTCTGAGCGTATTGTTCAAAACGTTTAAATGCTGCCTCGTCGTTGAATCGCGTCCAGTGATAATAGGTAAGATAGGGGTCTGATGATTGTTTGGTTTCGCGACTTAGGCGCTGTATTTCTCGTTGGGCGGTAATAACGCCTTTCAAGCGAGTGGCTTCTTTACCTTTGCGCTTGATGTGTTCAATGTGCTGCGCCTCTTCAATGCACGTTAAATACTCTTCAAATTCCAATAGCAGGGGATATTTATATGCATCGTCTTGGTTGTCTTGGTTGTAGTAACGAAGGCGTATAATTTCGGCGCGTTGAAAGCGGCAGCGAGCATCCAAATTCAAATCCGAACACATTGCACTATGAGCTTCGCAGATTTCGCTGATCGTGGGTTCGAATAAATCACCGCATCCCACTATGGCGAAAAGGGATACAAAACCCAATGAAGTTCCACGCCAGACGTACCTCCAATTTGTTGGAAACTTACTAAATAATACGCCGCTGACTGCGTTTTTTACGGGCATTATGAAACTTATCAACAATTTGGTCATCCTCTCGCATTTATTTAAGATATTGCACGTCACCGTCAGGCGAAACCTCACCTAGTGTACCCTAAAAATAATAAAAAGCTGACGTGAAACTAAAGCGTAATTAATTTTGTTGGGCGTTTTATTTGTGGCGACTAGTCAAAGCGTCATTAACCCAGCAGTTAACCTATATCGATGAAGGCAGAAGCATGAATCAACAGTTTGAGCAGGAATTACAAAGTAGCTGGCAAGAGCGTCAAGAATATGCAGAAATGATGTTGCCCCTTATTGGTAAACTATACCGCAATAAGGCAGTTGAAATTTCAGTCTATGGCCGCTCACTACTTAATGCCAGTGCTATCGATGTGATTAAAGCGCATCGCAAAGTGCGCCTGCACGAAGGGATTAAATTGCGTTTACGTGAGAGTTACCCAATTTTAGAGGTCTTGAGCAACATGCAGCTTGCTCCAGCGCAAATTGATATTGGTAAACTCGCGTTCGATTTTCACTACGGCTCTGCGGTTGACAACACAGACCTTGCGGCCTACCTCAACGAAAAACTAAATGACGTTGCCAACAAAGAGGACGATCAGAAACCTCAGGACGTTGTACTCTATGGTTTTGGCCGCATAGGTCGACTTCTTGCGCGTTTGCTAATTGAACGCCAAGGAAAAAACAACAAACTACGTTTACGCGCAATTGTTGTGCGCGGTGGGCGCGACGGTGACTTAGAGAAGCGCGCAAGCTTGTTACGTCGCGACTCTGTTCACGGCCCATTTAACGGTAGCATCACTATTGACCACGAGCGCAACGCGCTTAAAGCGAATGGTTCGTACATTCAAGTGATTTATGCAAACAGCCCTGACGAAGTTGATTACACTCACTATGGTATTGATAACGCAATTATTATCGACAATACAGGTATTTGGCGTGATCGCGATGGACTAGGTTTACACCTTAAAGCTAAGGGGGCGGCAAAAGCGATTCTTACGGCCCCTGGTAAAGGTGATATCAAAAACATTGTACACGGTGTAAACGATGATGAGGTAACGCCAGAAGATACCATAGTGTCGGCGGCGAGTTGTACAACCAATGCTATTACACCTGTACTTAAAGCACTAGACGAAGAGTATGGCATTGAAAACGGTCACGTAGAGACCGTGCATTCTTACACCAACGATCAAAACCTAATCGATAACTATCACAAAGGCGATCGCCGCGGTCGCAGTGCGCCATTGAACATGGTTATTACCGAAACTGGTGCAGCTAAAGCGGTAGCCAAAGCGTATCCTAAATTAGCCGGTAAGTTAACCGGTAATGCCATTCGTGTACCTACACCGAACGTGTCTTTAGCTATTTTAAACTTGAACTTGAAAACCTCAGTTGATCGCCTTGCTGTTAATGAGTTTTTGCGTGATACGGCGCTGTTCTCAAAGTTACAACACCAAATTGATTACACAGCAAGTAAAGAGATTGTGTCAACAGATCTAGTAGGCTCTCGCGCTGCGTCAGTGGTTGACTCACAAGCGACTATTGCTGCAGATAATCGCCTTACTCTTTACGTATGGTACGACAATGAGTTTGGTTACAGCTGTCAGGTACTTCGCGTAGTAAGAGATATGGCTGGTCTAAGTTTTCCTACACTTCCGTTGTAGAAAAGCGAAATAAGGTCGATGTAAACCATCATCTACTTGTTTAAAAACCGACCCGTGAGGTCGGTTTTTTGCTTCTACTTGAGTGCCCTACGGGGGTTATTTTAACCCAACCGCACTGAGTAAGTTAGTGAGAAAGGTCAGCACGCTCTAACTTAGTGCGGGTAAAATTTGTTCACTAAGTGCCAATAGACACTAATATCCTTAATAAACCGCTTACCGCGCATGGTATTTATAATAGTGTCTATGCTAAATTAGCGCACAAATAATGAGGAAAACGACAGTCTATGCATATTTCCAGTCAATTTGACAGCGGCAACATTGAAGTTGTTAGCGCAGAATCACCAGACGATATACGTCTAGTTATCCCAAAAGACAATCAATCTGAATTTGCTCAGTGGTTTCATTTCCGCCTAGTGGGCGAGGCATTTGTCACACACAGCATGACAATTGAAAATCTTGCGAAATCAGCATACCCAGAAGGGTGGAAAGGCTATAACGTGTTAGCGTCATACGACCGCCAAACATGGTTTAGGATCCCCAGTGAATTTGACGGTGACAACCTGACGTTCTCACTAACCTTAGAACAGCCAAGTGTGTTTTTTGCTTATTTCATTCCTTATAGCTACGAGCGTCATCTTGACCTTGTTCACGACGCGCAAATGTCATTGCTTTGCGAACATCGCTTCTTAGGTTTGACGTTAGATGGTCGCGATATGTCTTTGCTTGTAATTGGTGAAGAAACACCGGAAAAGAAAAAGGTATGGATTACAGCTCGCCAGCATCCTGGTGAAACCATGGCTGAGTGGTGTGCAGAAGGCCTAATTTATCGCTTGTTAGATGAACAAGATGGCTTGGCGCGACAGTTGCTTGATAACGCGGTGTTCTATGTTGTACCAAACATGAACCCAGATGGCAGTGCACGTGGTCACCTGAGAACAAACGCTGTAGGCACTAACTTAAACCGTGAATGGGCAACACCTAGTGCAGAAAAGAGCCCAGAAGTGCTCTATGTATTAAACGCAATGACTGAGATTGGTGTAGATATGTACTTGGATTTGCACGGTGATGAGGCATTGCCGTACAACTTTGTTGCAGGAAGTGAAGGTATTCCTAGTTACGATGCCAACATGAAAGCACTTGAAGATACGTTTAAAAATGCACTGTTAAATGCTACACCTGAATTTCAAGATACCTATGGCTACGATAAAGACGAGCCAGGCAAAGCAAACCTTACTGTTGCGTCAAACGCCGTTGGTGAGAAATTCAAATGTATGGCTTACACGGTAGAAATGCCGTTCAAAGACAATGCTGACGTGCCTGATGATATTTATGGTTGGTCAGTGCAGCGCAGTCGTCAATTAGGTGAAGATTTATTGATTGCCGTCAACGCTGTAGTGAAGAAGCTACACGGCTAACAACAGAAATAGGAAGTGTTTAACTTCCGAAAAAAGGCCTCGAAGTATTGAGGCCTTTTTGTAAACAATACAATCACAATAAATAATTAATCATAATAAAAAAGGGGAAGTACCTTGGAAGGGTTATACGGTTTTCTAACGATGTTAGACAGCTTTCTAGGAGGCGCGTTTTGGTTTCCTTATGTGCTGTTGGGCGTAGGCTTGTTTTTCACTATTTATCTCAAGTTTCCACAAATTCGCTTTTTCAAGCATGCGTGGCAAGTAGTAACCGGTAAGTTTGACAAAGAAAGCGACCCTGGTGATACCACTCATTTTCGCGCGTTAACAACGGCACTGTCGGGCACGGTAGGTACAGGTAACATATCAGGTGTTGCATTCGCAATATTCTTAGGTGGTCCTGCGGCGCTTTTCTGGATGTGGGTTACAGCATTCTTAGGTATGACAACAAAATTTGTTGAAGTGACCTTATCGCATAAATACCGTGTTAAAACGGAAGACGGCACCATGGCCGGTGGACCTATGTATTACATGGATCGTCGACTAAACATGAAATGGTTAGCAGTAGCCTTTGCTATTGCAACTGTTGTGAGTTCGTTCGGTACGGGTAACCTGCCACAAAGTAACGGTATTGCACAAAGCATCGAGGCCACGTTTGGTTTTGAACCTTGGATGGTAGGCAGTGTGCTAGGTATTTTACTTGCCTTGGTAATATTGGGCGGAATTCAACGTATCGCTGCGTTTACTGCGCGTGTTGTTCCCGTTATGGCGGTAATATACTTAATTGGTGCATTGGCGGTAATTTTTGCCAATTTAGAAAACATAGGTCCGTCATTTACCGCTGTTATTGGCGATGCATTTACTGGCTCTGCTGCGGCTGGAGGCTTCTTGGGTGCATCATTAGCTTATGCCTTTAACCGAGGCGTAAACCGCGGTTTGTTCTCAAATGAAGCGGGGCAGGGTTCAGCGCCTATTGCTCACGCAGCAGCGAAAACCAAAGAGCCTGCTTCAGAAGGTATGGTGTCTTTACTTGAACCGTTCATCGACACCATTTTGATTTGTACCGTGACTGGTTTGGTGATCTTGTCATCTGGTGTGTGGAAAGAAAAGCATCAAAATGTCTTCGACCGTTCGGATATGTTTTTCGTTGCAGGACAGTATGATGATGCTAAACAAGACGATGTAAATAAACTATACGGTTATTTAAATGACATAGAAGGTAATGAGGTTGAACCTTATACCGGTTCTATTACAGTGGTAAATGGTACTGCGGTAAGCGACGGGTTCACGCTACTAAACGCTCGCTCTGTTGCTGAAGATGTTAAGTACTCTGTGGGTAGTGAAGATTTATTTACGGGTACCCTAAAAATTGAAAATGGTAAGCCAATTAAAGACAATCTAGAGGTGAGCGGAAAGTCATTGGTTCACTCAGCAGCGTTGACAACTATTGCGTTTACACGCGGCTTCTTTGGCGATTTTGGTCAGTATATAGTGTCCATTGGTCTTATGTTGTTCGCATTCTCAACGGCCATCGCCTGGTCGTATTATGGTGATCGCGCCATGACATATCTGCTTGGTCCCCGTTCGGTAATGCCATATCGCGTTATTTATGTCGCTGGTTTTGTATGGGCTGCGTTTTCAGATACCACGCTAGTATGGGCATTGTCTGCGGTAGCTATTGTCGTTATGACCCTACCTAACTTGTTCGGTATTATGATGCTTAGTAAAGAAATGAAAGAGACGGTTAACGATTACTGGTCTCGTCAGAAAAACGGTAAATAAGCGTTTATATTGATAAATAGGTAAATGCAACTTTCTATTTTAGTTAAATGTATTTACCGTCAAGGATGCGTGTGAAGGTGTATCGAGAGAACATACCTTTCACGCATTTTTTATTGCAATTATCGAGTTCGACTTCATTGTTGTAATGAACTTCAGTATGATACCTCTCCGCGTAAAAGCGTCGAACACATTGCGTGTTTGTCGTTAATCATTCGCACCCAAAAAAACAGGAGCAACGTATGGCATTAGTTGACTGTCCTTCGTGTAATAAGAAAACGTCTGACAAGGCGAAAACGTGTCCTCATTGTGAATTTAGAATTGGTGATGCAACATCAGAAGACATTGAGCGCAAGCAAAGTTTGCAACGTTTCCAAAAATTACAAAGTATCCAAAATCAGTCGTTGGTGGCCATGTTGATCTTTGTAGCGAGTTTTGGGTTTATGTACTGGGGCGGAACACGCCCAGGTGATCTACAACACAATTTAGCAATATTAGGCGCAGTGGCTGGTTTTGTTTGGTACTTAGTCAACCGTGCGCGAATTGTTTATATAAAGCGTTTTTCCTAAATGAATATAGAAGCACTTCTATCCAGCATGACGCCAGAGATTTATGCGCGTCTTAGCGATGCCGTAGAAACGGGAAAATGGCCTGACGGGACGCCATTAAATGAAGAGCAAAAAGCTAGCTGTATGCAGGCTGTGATGCTTTATCAAGCCAAAGTTGCCAAGTCATCAGAACATATGACAGTAGGCGAGAGTGGTGAAATTGTTCACAAGAGTAAAGCTGACTTCAAACGCGCTTTACAAGATACCCCCGATGATAAAAATACTATAGCGCGGTTTAAACAGGATGATATTTAGTCGATTATTTTCGCCTTCACACACGAGTCAAAAGCCAGAAAAACGTTTACAGGCAATTGAAAGCTTGTCACCCGAAAAGGCACAAGAGAAATCTATTCTTCACGAACTTGCATTTAATGATGATGACGTGAATGTGAGTATTGCAGCGCTTGAAAAGCTCAATATTTTTGCACTGTGGCTCAAAATGTCACAAATTGCTAAGTCACCTAAAATTAAGAAAATTGCTGACAAAAAAGTTAACGACGCTCTACTTTCTCGAAATGGGGTTGTGCTAAGTAATAGTGAAAAAGCCGCATTCTTGACAGAAACGGCTAATGCAGAGTTGATTACGCAAATTGTAGAGCAAGATACAAGTTTGCTCAATGACGACGGGTTAGCGCAAACACTAATTGGCAAAGTCGATAAGCCTTCTTTCACTCAATTTGTTTTTAACAACAGTGAGAGCAACGCGTTGAAACAAAAGCTGATAGCTGACGAGTCAGACATCAATGCATTGCAGAAATTGGCGAAAAAAGTTGACGATGTAGCGTTGAAAAGCGCAATTGAGACACGTATTGACGCACTTAACCTTGCCGCACAAAAGCCACTTGAACTGAAGAAACAACTTACGTTAAGCCTTTCTAAATACCAAGCCTTGCTGGAAAAAGGGGATGTTGAAGAGGTTGTAGAACGTCAGGTAAAACTTGAGAACGAGCTGTCAGCACTGTTTGCTGAGTCTGCATGTCTAGGCGGTGACGAGAAGCTGGCATTCGAAGAAAAATATAACCGTATATCAGAGCAAGTTGCTCGATATGTATCCCGTATAAAACCCGCGTGGGAAGCGAAGCAAAAAGAAGCTGAGTTGACCAATACCAAAGCCTTGTGTGAGCAACAACTTTCCCATGCGTCTGGGCAGGTTGATTGGCTATTTAATAACAAGCTTTGCGATGCAACGTTAGCGGATGTAGCAACAGTCAATGAAAGTGTTAGAGGTGTAGAAGCCACCATTGAGCAAATTGAACGCTTAGGCGTTGACAGTAAAGGCGACAAACGGTTAGGTGAAATCAAGCATCTTGTTTCAACGCTCAATGATAAATTGGAACGATTTTCACTGCAGCAGCAATATGGTCAAAAACTTTCTATACATCTACAAAGCTTAGAAGAGCTTGCTGACAAGTATGTTCAATGTACACCTGAAGATATGTCTGATGTACGCGAACAATTTGAACAAGCCAAGCACACTTATTTTGGCTTGAGTTCTGAACTTGTACGCTTGCCTAAAGATTTTGCCGCCAGACAAAAATCTGCGGTAAAAAAGGTCAGTGCTTTTGAGCGCAATATTAGCGCTCAGCGCAACGAAGAACTGAAGCAATTTAGAAAGCAGATGACTGTAGTGGATAACTTAATTGCTCAAGGTAAATTTCGCGCGGCAATGAGTAAATTCCAGAAGCTACAAGAAAACTATGAATCGCTAAGTGAAGACGCGCAGCGTGGTGTTGAGAGACGCTATCAGAAGACGAAAGAGGATGTTTCTAGGCTTGAAGGTTGGCAAAGCTATTTAGCTGCGCCGCGTAAACCTGCTCTTATTGAGGAAGCGCAGAAACTAGCTGACAGTGACGTGGACAATATCAAAGCACGCAGTGAAGCGATTAAGTATTTACGTAAGCAGTGGATATCCCTTTCATCTGTAACTTCTGAAGCAGGTGAAGATACTGCGTTACAATCTGCGTTTGACGAAGCTTTAGAGCGGGCGTTCGAGCCTTGTCGTGCATATTATGCCGAGCTAGATACTAAACGTTTGGAAGCGCGTAAAGTACGTGAAGCGCTTATCGAATCAGTTAAAGCGCTTGATGATGCAATGCCTGAAGCTGAACTTGCGAAGGCCTGTGATAAGTTGTCTAAGCAATGGCACGGTGCAGGTCAAGTAGAACGAGAAATCTACGAAGCGCTGAGAGATGAGTGGAAACAGGCATTAACACCACTTCAACAAAAAGTGACGCATTGGCAAAATGAAAACCAAGTGCAAAAACGTGCTCTTGTACAAAGTGCCAAAGCACTTGCTGAATTAGACGATACCACAGGTGCTGCAGATAGTGCGCAGGCGTTACAAGCAAAGTGGAAGCTCATAGGACACGCCGGAAAGCGAGAAGAAAGTAAGTTGTGGGCTGAGTTTAAGGCTGCGAATGATACGGTGTTTGAGAAACTAAAAGCTGATCGCAAAGCCCAGAATAATGCACTAAATCAAGAGGTCGATACGCTGCTCGCCAAGATAGCAAAGCTTGACGAGAATGCGAGTGACAGTGAACTTGCATCGTTAACTGGAGAGGTTACAGAACGCTTGCAAAGCTTACCTAAGAGTTTGAAAGGTAAAGTAGAACGTCAATTGACTGCTTTGGAAAATAAACGTCACGCCAAACAGCGAGATGTGAGAGTACAAAATATGCGTAGTCGTGCGCAAGCACTCATAACATTACTCCAGTCACAAAACAGTGCGTCTAGTGAAGATAATGCAGAGCTGAAAGAGGCATTAGGCAGACGCTGGGTGAGTGTGCTGGAAGCGCAAAAGGATAATGGTGCACAAACCCGTGACAGACAATGGTTAACCGTAGCGTTAGAAGTAAGTTTGGACATGCCAAGTCCTGACGCCGATGCTTCAATACGTTCAAGTGTTCAACTTCAAATGATGACAGCAAAACTAGAACAAGGTGAGTCTACTTCTGCTGCAGAAATATTGTCTGATTGGCTAGCACTTGGTGAAGTGGATGAAGCAGAAAAAGGCTTGATGCAACGTGTAGTTAGTGTGCTGGATACCCATCCAGAGGTACTGGCGTAAATGGAAAATAGCGTAGAATTTCGGTTCGAGTCAGAGATGGCTGCATATCGCTTTTTAAACACAGTTAAGCACTTAGATGCGGAAGCATTAAAAGTAAAGTTTGGCCGAAGCGATCACCACGTAAGTGTGAAATATCGTTACATATTAGGGGCTTTTGATTCCACTTTGGCTACGCTTGACGACCTTGCCCGCGATTTAGGTGGCGAAGAGGTGTAATGCTCATTAGTGCATGATCAACTGAAGCTGAATTGGCTAAAACACAAAAGCCAGTCAAATTTGACTGGCTTTTGTTTGTCGATTGACTAGCAATCTTGATCTTTAGCATCAACGCCTTCTTTAACATCCTCACAGGCATCTTCAACTGCATTACCTGCATCTGTAATGATTTCGTCAAGCTCTTCACCTGCATCTTCCGCTTCACCGTCACCACACGCGGCAAGTGATAGGGCAAATGCTGACGCTAATACTACCTTTGCTAAATTTTTAAATGAAAACATATCCTTACTCCTTTTCTCTAATAAATTAAACTATTGCTTATGCTCTTGGCGCTCGACCTCTCAGCGCGTTAGCAATGAGAGAAATAACCAGTAGTGCTATAAATACAAAAAACAAAAACTGCGCAATTCCTGTCGCTGCACCGGCAATGCCACCAAAACCAAAAACTGCAGCAATAATGGCTATAATGAAAAATGTTACTGCCCAACCTAACATAACTAACTCCTCATATTGCTTCCGTTACTTTCACATATACTTATGCGAGCACTATGCCTAATTTTTTAAGTTATTGTTAATAATGGTTAATTTATGTTTTTGTTAGTTTTTTAAGGTAGGGGATGAGCGTTAATCACTAGCAGTGTTACACGCGTTTTTGCATTTTTTACACACCGCGTTATCGAAGTGGCTCAATACCTTCAATTGTAAAGCGCTAGAGGCTGGCAATTACCACTAAATAGTGTTTTGATGAGACGACATATAAGAAGTATAAGGAGTATGTCTTATGGCAAACACTCATTCTGCATTTATAGGTTTAATGCAAAGAGCAAGAAACGTAAAACGCTGGCCTTTGATGGCACAATTCCAAGAAGAAATGTTATCGACACATATTTATGAAGCGTCTTTTGTTGCCCATATGCTTGGTGCGATTGCCTGTGATGTGTATGGCGAGGCTATTGATCCCGACCGCGTAGCCGCCATGGCCATCTTTCACGAAGGCAGTGAAATCGCCGGTATGAGTGATATCCCTAGCCCGGTTAAATATCATGATCCCGAAACCACTGCTGCCATAAAAAAACTTGGAACGGCGCTTCGAAACCATGCTTATAAAAACCCTGCCTGAAGCATTACAGGCAAGGTATACCCCTCTAATTGAGCAAAATAAAGATGACGACCATGTTACGCTAGCAAAAGCCGCCGATGTGCTGTGTGCCTATTTGAAGTGCGACTACGAGCTGTCTAAATCAAATTCTGAATTTTCAAATGCTATGCAGGAAATGGAAATACAACTCAAGCGCTATCGAGAAAAAATCCCTGCTGTAGATTATTTTTGCTTGGTATTTTTAGAGGATGCGAAAGGAACCCTCGATGAGCAAACTAAGGATTTGGAGTGGATTGAGCGCGCCAATACACTGCACTTAGAGAGTAGCGACCAATAAACAATCCACGTAGGAGTTTGGCTCACTGTGAGAGGGGAGACTCCTATGCGGATTGGTATAAAGTTAGACGTTTAGTTCGCTTTCTCAGATGTTGGAGACTGGGATAATATTTCTGTCACTGAAAGTGCGTTTTTACCCAGTGCAACTTTCTCTTTCGCCATTTTTACCGTAATAGTGAGATAAATGTCATTAATTTGAGTTTTAACAATATCATTGCTTGCGGGGACCGCCATAGGCTGCGCCACTTCCTCACAACCTGACATTGTGCACTGCTGGTCTGTTTTGAACGTTGGCGGTTTATCGTTACTGACAACAACCTCACGGGCCATTACTGCTTTTCTTTCCACATCAGTTTTTTCTATCTCAAGAAAAGTGAAATTGTTATTACTGGCAATTTCGGCCGCATGGTACACAGCGTATTGCTGGATAGTATCGGCCGGTGTCTTATCGGTCGCCTTAAAAAGCACCTGATAGCGGTTTGTATCCAGTTTTTTACTTGAATACCCATAGCCGTCTTTTACTGCAGCTTTATAGTTTGTTGGCGCCGCAACAGGGGTCGATGAACACGCACTCAGTATTAAACTTGTTACAAACACTAAACACGTCGCCTTTATCCACTTGGTTAACAATTTTGCACATGGGTTTTTAGTCATAGTAGTTTCCTTGATTCATAGCCGTGCTTGTGAAAAACGCGCTAGTTAGCATCTAATACAGCAGCGAGATCTTCTTTGCTGACAGGTTTTAGAAGCGCATGGTCAATGCCAATTGTTCGCATTAAGTCAGGGTTTGCTTCATGCCCGCTTACAATAGTGATTTCTGCACGTGGTTGTCTTGCTTTTAACGCTTTCGCTAAATCATATCCCTTGTAATCAGGTAAGGTGAGATCCATCAAAATATGATTGAATTCATCGAGTTCGGTAGCCTTTATTGCATCTTCACCACAATGTTCAATATGAACCGTATGTCCAAAGTGACATAAAAAAAGCTGTAATAACTGTGCTGAATCCTCATCGTCTTCAACGACTAAAATATGTTTTTTCGTCGTGTTATTCGATTCTTTATGGCTATCGCTTTTTCTATCGTTAACCTTTGAATAGTGCTCGCCTAATTCACTGCCTGAGTGACTTACTCGGGTGGTGATACCTTGGGGAAGCTTCTCTGATGAAGAGGAGTGGCTTGCTAGAAAGCGCGTTAACACTTTTGCGAGGGCAAGGCGGTCGATGGGTTTTTCAATGACATCGTTAAAGCCATCACGCAATAGCGATGCTTTCAGTCCCTTCCTGCTTGCGGCAGTAACTGCGACGACCGGTATTTTACTGCCATGTCGGCGTATACCTTGTAACGCTTCTAACCCATTCATTACGGGCATGTGAATATCCATTAAAATCAAGTCGAATGGTTGGTGACGCTCTTCAGATTCAAGTGCTGCCTCAAGTGCCTTTACACCGTTCTCTGCATAGCTTACTTCAGCACCGGACTGACTAACTAAATGACCAGTTAATCGTCGAATTTCCCGTAAATCATCTACAACCAGTACTTTTCCACCTACATCAATTTTTGTGCTTCTAGATTCAATAGACATCGTTTGGTTTAGCGATAGCTCAACGTAGTGCTGTTTGGTAATGTCTCCAGGGTTGATATCAAAAGTAAAAGTACTACCAGCGCCAAGGGTTGATGTTACGTTAATGTCACCACCTAATTTTCCCACTAACTCCTTACAAATAGCCAAGCCAAGGCCTGCGCCGCCGTGATTAGCGCGCATTACATCTTCAATTTGTTCGAAAGGTTTAAAGATATTTTTCAACTTGTCTGCGGGCATGCCTATACCTGTGTCTTCTACGGTAAAGCGCAAGGCAGGAGAATGGTTTTTACGTTCAAATTGCTCAACGAACAGCGTAATGCTGCCGGTGTCAGTAAATTTTATTGCATTTGAGATTAAGTTGAGTAGAACCTGTCGTAAGCGTGTTGGGTCGGTTTGAATAAATTCAGGAATGGGCGTTCGAGCGACAAGGTGAAGGCTAAGACCTTTGTCCTTTACATCCAGGCGCATTAACGAATTAATATCTATTAAGAAAGCTGATAGGTTGACTTCTTTTATATTAAGCTCAAGTTTTTCAGCCATTATCCGCGACATATCCAGCAAATCATTCAGTAAGCTCAATAAGTGTTTTCCATTGGAATGGATAATTGAAAGCTCTTGCTGGTAAGGGTTACTTTGCACATCATCTAGCAGAAGTTCGGTATAACCAAGAATAGAGGTTAACGGCGTTCTAAGCTCATGACCAAGATGGGCTAAGAATTTGTCTTTCGCCTTATTTTTTGTTCGACCTTGCTGCGTTCTAGCTTTTCGTTCTCTATGTCACGCCTAACCATAGCGTAACGGATGGTACGCATGAAACGAGGCGTTTCAATTTCAGATTTTTGCAAGTAATCTGCCGCACCGGCACGCATGACCAACTCATCAACCCTAGCATCGGATTGACCCGTTAATATAACAACGGGTAAGTTAATTTGATTTGCTTTGAGTACGCCTAAGACATCGATAGCGTTCTCTGAACCTAGCAGGTAGTCGAGCAGGCACAAATCGAAACGGTTTGCTTTTAACGCTTCTACAGCGCTCCCACTGTTAGTAACCCACGTCAGTTCAAATGTCGGTGACTCACATTGAGCTAGATAATCAGAAGTTAAGAAGTAATCATCTTCATCATCTTCAACCAATAATATTTTAATAACTTCTGTCATCCAATACTCCGCTATTCCTGAGGCAATTCGACAAACTCAATCCAGTAACGTCCCAATGCCCGCATTAGCTCAACTAACCCCTCAAAGTTAACCGGCTTGGTAATATAGGAAGCGCAGCCTAAATCGTATCCTCGCAACATGTCTTCTTCTTCTTTCGACGTGGTTAGAATAACAACGGGAATACTGCGTAATTTAGGGTCGGCTTTTAGCTCTTGTAGGGCTTCACGGCCGTCCTTTCTTGGCATATTTAAATCTAACAAAATCAAGCTAGGACGGGGTGCACTCTCAGGATCGGTATACTTACCTTCATGGCGAAGATACTCTAAAAGCTCAACCCCATCTTCAACGCAAAATAAATTATTTAGTACACGGCTTTCTTTTAACGCGTCTATGGTAAGCAGGCGATCGTCTTCGTCGTCGTCAGCCATCAAAATAGTAATTGGCTGCATTAGTTTACGCGTCATGCTGTGTATCTCCGATAGTGTTGTTGGTGCTAAATGGCACACTGTTTTTAGGTATTATTATTGTAAATGTCGTACCGACATCTGGTGTACTTTGAGCGTCAATATAACCATTGTGTCGCTCTACGATACGTCGGCAAACAGCAAGGCCTATACCTGTTCCTTTGTATTCACTTCTGCCGTGAAGACGTTGAAAGGGGGCAAAGATCTTTTCTGCGAATGTTTGTTCAAACCCAATGCCATTGTCCTGTATTGTTATCTTTATCCACTCGTAGTCGTCAACCTGTAATATATCTTTGAGGTCATTATCATCGGGTGTGGTCAAAGCGATATTAATGAGAGGAGTTACACCTTCTCGTTGAAATTTGAGTGCGTTGGACAATAAGTTAAGAAATAGTTGCTCTAATTGAGACTTATCACCGCGAATGGTGAGCATAGGATCCACATTGACTTGTGCTGATTTTTCATCAATCGCTATCTCTAAATCGTCAATAACACTATTAATTACAAGGTTTAAGTCAACGTCACTGAAGTCTTTTCCCCGTGTTGAGACTCGCGAGAAGGCCAGTAGATCAGATATCAACATCGACATTCGCTCAGCAGCATTGAGCATCCTGTTGAGGAAATCTCTGCCTCTATCGTCTATGACATCAGCATAGCCAGATTCAAGTCGGTTTCCGAATGCGCGTATCTTTCTCAAGGGTTCTTGCAAATCATGCGACGCCACAAAGGCGAAGTCTTCCAGTTCCCGGTTACTTCTGGAAAGCTCATCAGAATACAAACTGAGTTCTTGCGTTCGTTCGGCTATACGAGATTCCAAGTCTTCATTGATATCTTCTAGCTCAAGTAAATGTTTTTCGTGTTCTTTCGCGTTTATCTTCAACAATAAGAAAATTGTGATGATGAGTAAAAGGGTAGTGGTGGATGAAATAATAAGGGTATTAACGGAGTCGCGACGAAGACGCATCAAATTCGCTAAATGCGTTCCTTGCATAACGCGCTCAGATTCATCTATTTCTTTAAATTGTGTTTCAAAATCACTGTAAAGCGCAATGCCTTTGTTGGCGTTTACATGGGCAATTGCTTCGTCGTAACGGTCTGCTTTGGCAAGCTCTACGGCTTTGATCATTTCATTGAGCTTTAACTTCGTCAGAGCCAGCAGTCGCTTGATTCTATCTGACTGTTTTTCGATATCGGAAGAGTAGGCACTGACTTCTACCTCTTCCATTACTTCGTTTATTCTATTTAAGGTTTCAGTGTAGTCAGTTAAGTAGCGTTCATCATGGGTGAGCAAAAAACCCCGTTTGCCAGACTCAACGCGAAGTACGGCTACATGTAAGCTATTTACTGCATTAATGACACGATTGGTCGTAAATAGTCGAGCTTCTAGTGCTGAAAGGTCATTCAATGTTGTAACGACATAAAATGAATTTGCAGCCATAACAACAATGACAAAAATGACTATTGATATCCAACTGTAGAGCGATGACATTACTGTACGTATCATACTAAGTGTCCGACGAAGCTTTATGCATTTGGGCGGTTAAATCACTTAAAATATGACTGCAGTCTTTGGCACTGGCAATGATCTTGTCAAGTGCCGTTAAGGCTTGCTGCGCGGGAATATCACCATTTAGCGCCATTTTAACCAGTTCTGCTTGCATTGTTATTCGATTTAAAGGCTTACGTGCATCATGAACAAAAACATTGAGCATGGCACTTTCATTTTCTGTCATGTTATTTTTTTCCTCGCCTAACTTAACTTTAAAAAAACAGTAGTAGCGACTATTACGCATTATTCGTCTTTGCTGATATCACCATAGGCGTGAAGGCGGTTGTAGAGAGTTTTAGTACTTATCCCTAACATCTCAGCTGCCATTGTTTTATTACCATTAACCTTATCCAAGGTAGCGTAAATGAGCTCTTTCTCCACATCTTCAATGGTTCTGCCCGCTTGTAACGCTGGGGTTGTACTTTGCTTTTGAGCAAAGGGCGATTCAATGGTTTTTGGCAGTTCAATTTGACTGCTTTCAGGATCGCTCATTATTGCAGCGCGGTGACAAAAGTGCCTCAACTCTCGCACATTACCTGGCCAATCGTAAGCTTGTAGGGTGTCTAACTGCGCATCTTCCCAGTTAAACTGCGTACCATTTTCTTTGTTGAATTCATCTATAAACGTTTTTGCCAGTAATGAGATGTCTTCTTTACGCTCACGAAGCGGGGGAATGGTTATTGGAAAAACAGCAAGGCGAAAATAGATATCCTCACGCAGGACTTTGCTTTGGGCAATTTCTTCCATGGTGCGATTGGTTGCAGACACCACACGGCAATTTACGGGAATAGTTTTCGTGCCGCCCACGCGAATTACCACTTTATTTTCTAATACTCGCAGTAAGTTAGGTTGCATATCAATTGGCATCTCAGTGATTTCATCGAGAAACAAAGTACCACCTTCTGCTTGCTCGAAAACACCTTCCTTGCGACCTATTGCCCCTGTGAATGCGCCTTTCTCATGACCAAATAATTCACTGCCTATGAGCTCTTTAGAAAATGCGCCGCAGTTTGTTGCAATGTAAGCGCCTTCGCTTTCTGACGCCTTGTGAATAGCCGCAGCAACCACTTCTTTTCCTACACCACTTTCACCTAATAGCATGACATTGGCACTGGTTTTACTGACTCTGGAAATCAGTTTGTACAGTTCTTTCATCGCCTCAGATTCGCCAATTAGCAAATCAAAGTGACGTTCAATTTTCTCAACTTTAGGCGCTGTTTTTTTGCTTTTACGGCTCAGTACGTCTTCAATTTCTTCCCGTTGAATTGGCTTAACAAGATAATCGATATTAGGGCCACACAAGTCTTTTATTACCCCCTTAATAGAAGGGTGACCTGTGATGAGCGTGACCCGTGGAGGTTTAGGAAGAGAATCTAACTCATTAAAAAGGTGGGCGCCGCTACCATCGGGTAACATAAAGTCGAGTAGTATATGATCGAAGGTTTCTTTTTGTAGCCAACTTCTGGCTTCTTCCAAATTTCCTGCCGTTAGAACTTCATGACCTAAAAATTCAATAATGGTACAGGCAACATCAGTAAATTCAGTATCGTCATCGACCAATAGTACAGTTAGCACGCGGTTGTCCTTTTTGTTATAAATCTTATTGTAATGTTTGCGAGTGCAATTTTAATGCCTTGCAGATGACCGACCAAAATATGTTTGTTGGCCG
This sequence comes from Alteromonas sp. KUL42, assembly GCF_006538325.1. Taxonomy (GTDB): domain Bacteria; phylum Pseudomonadota; class Gammaproteobacteria; order Enterobacterales; family Alteromonadaceae; genus Alteromonas. The sequence goes on along the minus strand of NZ_BJKK01000003.1, from coordinate 227,369 downwards.
CAGAATGTAAGGGGTATCTCAAATGTAAGCTTACACTGTCACATGTTTAGCGATAATTTGATAGGACAATTTTTCCCACTCGCTTGAAAAATTTACTCATGCTGCCTTCATGTACTGCTCATTTCAATTGGCACAAAATGTTGTGTCTTACCTAGCCGCATAGAAGTCTATTCATTCTGAGAGAGGACTCCTATGTGAAATGGATAAGTACGCTCTAAAGGTGTTGTTCGGAGCAATCGCTAATCATGAAATCTGATGAGGGCAGGTTCATTGTTTGGTAGCGCAATTCGCCAATAAACGCTCTAGCGGCAGGGCCAAGAGTATCGCCGTCCTCAAATGACAAGTAAAGTAGGGCTTTGCGTAATGCGGCGTTGTTGTCCAATGGCAAAGGAACCAAGATCCCATTCTCTAATTCCTCTTTAATGATGGCAATAGGTAGCCAAGCAAAACCGAGACCTTGGGAAATGATATCGAGGGATGTGCGAACGTGGCCAACGGTCCAACGTTGCTCTGCGCCTAACCAGCCTACATCCGCCTTTCGCTCAGCTGAAGAGTCTCTTACAACTATTTGTCGATGTGCTTTCAAATCTTCTAGATTAAGCGTTCGATTGAGTTGGTGTAGTGGGTGATCAGCATGGGCTACTGCGACGAATTCTATTTCACATAAATCTTCACTGAAGCCATTGGGATATACGAATGGCGAAATACCTAAATCCACTTTTCCGTTAGACAAAAGAGAATTCGCACCACTTAGTACGGTTTCTTCTATCTCGATTCTGAGCATGGGAAATTCTGCAGAGACTTTTGCAAGCACGTTATACAACAGTTCTGAGGGGAATATAATGTCTACGGCAATTCGCAGCGTGGTTTCTGTACCAACCTGTAAGCTACTTGCTACCGCTTCCAGTTTATGCGCTTCATTAAGTAAAAAAGAAGCGCGGCGATACATAAGTTCACCTTGTGGTGACAACTGTACTTTTCGTCCAACGTTCTCAAATAGCACAATGCCAATAGCATTTTCGAGTTTCTGTACTGCGTGATGCACGCTAGATTGGCTTTTGTGTACTAAGCTGGCTGCTTGATTAAATCCACCCGCGTCCACGACTGCTTTGAACATTCGCCATTGTTCCAACGTTGACTTTAGCATGAGGTGCCTTTTTGATTATCCCTTAGGGTTTTTATAGCACAGTACGCACACGCGTGTCATTCTCCGTGGGCTTGATTAATGTCACTGATAGCGCAAGTAATCACGCTGACGTTTTCGTATCCTATTTTTATAAGTTGCTCAGCTGAGAGCTTTGCACGCACACCCGAGGCACAGTGAAGGTATATTGGCATATGAGCCTCTTTTACCCTTTCCAGCACTTTCATCTCTAAGACGCCTCTTGGTATATTAATCGCTGATTTAACTGGATTGGCACTTACCTCAGCGGGCTCTCGTACGTCAATTAATAAACCTTTATTTTCACGCATTTCTTTTGCGGCTTGCGAGGCGCTAACTGTTCTTAAATCAACATCCATATTGTCTATTCGCGCTTTCATATCTATTAGCATGTAATCCCCTTGACTGAAATTTTGGTCTTTAATATAAGGCTACTCTAATGTATATTTGAGTTTATTCAAAAACAATAGCATCGACGGAGTTTCGTCGCATAATCTGGCAACTTAGCAAATTGTCTTATACTTTGGTATAACAAAAGGTTAAATTGATACTGATTATTATTTACAAATACGAGCCTGCTTATGTCTAATGATATGTTGATGACATCTGATGAAATGTTGGAACACGCGTCTGAAGCGGAGTTGTTTCTGAAGCAATTCGCTAATAAAACACGATTGATGGTGTTGTGTTCTTTGCTTAAAGAAGAGAAATCCGTTACCGAGTTGTTGGAAATCGTCGGTGTTTCACAGCCTGTCGTTTCACAGCACTTAGCGTTGTTGCGCGAGTCACAAATGGTTGCTACACGAAGAGAAGGTCAAACCATTTATTACCGGTTAGCGGATGAACGTGTTAAACGCCTGATTTCCCTTATGTACGAGTTCTTCTGCGAATAAAAAGTACACAACAACGCGATCGCTCAAAGCGTACCCACTAACGTTATTCATCTATGGCTGCGCATACTGTATTTACGTAGCCATCTTGGCTTAGTTTATTTTCGTCTACGTCAGGTCTATTAACCAGTTCGTCATGTGTTAGTTTCACAGACACATGGTGTGCTGCCCAATCAATGTCAATAATGTCGCTGGGCAACAGTGCAAGATGCTTACCTCCAGGCAACCAATTGTTTGTGTCGACAACTAACATAACAATGGTCCAGTTAGAGACGTCAATAATAAACTGGCTTATATGTCCAACGTTGCCATCTTGAGTAGCCACTTCATAGCCACTTACTTCGCTGCATGCCCTCAAGTGATTTTCATGCGTACTTTTTCCATCATTGTTAGTGTATTGTTGGTGTTGATCTACAAGCTCGTTAGGATGGGCAAATTCACCCCAAGCGCCTGGACCAATCCAGTAATAACCGTAACCAAAGTATTTAAAAAGGTGTTCTTCGTATTCTCTTGAAACGGGTTTGTGCTCTTCAATTGTGGGGCTTTCTTTAAGCGTTTCCACAGTCATATCAATATCGACGATGCTATTTTCAGTATCGAATTGTTTCACTGAAATGGGTGATATAACCACTTTTCGACTTAATGGTAACCAAATATTTGTATCTGCTACTAAATACCTGACCACATAAGTATCGTCATCAAAAAGTACATCACGAACACCGCCAATGTCGCCGTTTGTGGCGCGAATCGAAAAATGAGTGAGCTGCTTTGAACTAATCATCATATCTACGTCTCCATTGGGGGATTTTAGCGCGTTCGACAATCTAAGTAGTAAGTGTAGTATGTCTTTGAAAACGCGTAGCGATTTGTTTGATATTTTTCTTACCAATGCGCTAAAACAACCGATCAGTGTTGTTTGAGGGAATGTACTTAAGCAATATGCTAAAAAATGGCCATGCCTCTATGGGGGCAAAATTGAACAAAGATAAGCTGGCTCTAGATAAAATGAAAAAAGCCCGCACTTTGAGAAGTGTGGGCTTTGTTTTTGATATTGAGCATTGTTTGTGTAAAGCTTTGAGATACTTTTTTGCCTTATTGCCAATTAGGCTACATCAAACTCTTCATCAGAAAAATCATCGTCGTAATCAGATTGATTACTGGCGCTGCTGTGCAACGTGTAAAAGTGCTTTTTGCCTCTCGCAAGTCGTACGTATTTAGCCCATGCTTTTTCAAGGTTATTACTTGCTTCGACTTGGCCAGAGATAAAATCCACAAAGTGTTGTTCATCGTCGCTTTGAGGTGAAAATTCCCCGCTTTCTAGACTTACTAACGTTTTTCCATATTTCGTAAGCAAATCGGCTTCAGTGATACTGAAATCACCTGACTTTCGAAAGCCATAAGGAAATTTTTGGCGATCGATAAATGGTTTTGCTGAGAGTCGAATAGCTAAACTTGTCATGTTATACCCAACGTAATTAATGTCTTCAGCGCACTTTTAAGGGAAATAAAAAGGAAGATAAAACAAAAGATTTTTCTCTTATCAATAAAAATTTTTAACTATATATTTTACAAAGGAATTTCCATGATTTTGCATTAATTCGCTAGGCGGTTTAAAGCGTGATGAATATATTCGCTTTTACGTAATATATTGAAAATAGATGTTTATTTTTATTAATTTGCAGAGGGTTGAGCAAACCTTATCCTTACACAAGGCTGCAAAGTGAATACCGCGATGAAAAACATGTGGGGGTAGTTAAAACGTCAAATTCTCGCAATAAAAATTTCTTATCGCTACGATGATTAAAATTCGTTTTCTATTTGCGGTGTAAGGTCAATAATTAAAGTGTGTTTTTAACCAACAACTATTTAGAGAAATCAATGAGTAAAGACTATCGTTACCAGCGTGATGAATGGGACTCGGTAGAAGAGGAAGATGTTCACGCTAAAAAGCCGATTGCGAAGCGCCAAAGTAACGTAAAAACGAAGCAAAAGCGCGATTTGCAACGCCGCGATAAGCAACGTCGCCTGCACCAAGAAGAGTATTAATTAAACATATTGGTGAATATTTGAATAAGCGTGCCGTTTCATACGGCGCGCTTCTGTGCTTTTGTGTTTACTTGCCGTATCATCTGTGTCAACTTAGACACATCTTGATTTGGTTTTTTAAATACAAGCATGGATATACGCTTTCTTACCACCTTTATAGAGGTGGCAAAAACCCGCCATTTTGGTAAAGCTGCAGAAAACCTTTACCTGACCCAATCGGCTGTTAGCGCACGGATTAAACTTCTCGAAGAATATTTCCACACGACGCTCTTTATTAGGCAGCGCAACAGTATACAACTGACTCAATCGGGTGAAAAGTTGCTGCCTTATGCAAAACAATTGTGCACAACCCTGAACGAAGCTAAGCAAGAACTTCAAATACAGTCTTCTGAATATGTTGTTTGTGGGGCAACACAATTGGCCAGCGAACTATTACTGCCCCAAGTGCTAAGCCACTTACACAACAAATTTCCCGATTGGTCCGTCAAGGCAGAAGTGCTTACTTTAGATTCACTTTCCCGTCAGCTACACGAGCGCGTGACTGATTTGGCGTTCTCGACAGAACCTTTGAAGTCTGAAGAAGTGAACAGCGAAGTTTTGCTTGAAAGGAAATTAGCGTTATATCGGGTTGGTACGAAGACAGATACCATCGATGCGGTGGACTTTGTGGCCATTGATTGGGGGAGTAAAGTTAGAGATTGGCTACTTACTGCTTACCCGCAATTACGAGATGCTAAACTAAGAACAAATTCGCTGAGTTTGGCCATTAATAATTTGCAACGTGAAGGAGGTGTTGCGGTGCTTCCTATTGGTGTAGAAGCGCAATTTTCAGAAGGTACGGCATTGACGCTTATCGAATCGATTAATGATTTATCTCTTACTGTATTTGTACATACAATGAAGCAGGTAAGGCGAGTAGGGCTTGGCGAAATAATCGAAAGCGTAACGCAAGATTGCTGATGTTTACATCCTGCAAAATACGTTCATTGAGCAACGAGCGAATGTTACACTTTGAGAAAGTGCACAGCTAAAAGCAACAGCCTCTAGCTAAAACCTTATTTTATGAAAGAGAATTGTATGTCACAAAATCATCCATTTTTGGAAAAAAATGCGTTTCAACGTATGGAAGCAAGCTTGTCTGCTATAAAGGAAGATAAAAGGCTTTTTATACTTAAAGACGAGCATGGTTGTGTAATGTTGACCACTGACGACGAAGACGGTGTTCCAGTATGGCCAGACGCAGAATTGGCATTGCTTTGGGCTACAGATGAATGGGCTGACTGTGAAGCAATGGAGTTGTCCACAAAAGAGTTTTTAACAAAGTGGGTATCAGGTATGAGCCAAGATGATCTAATGGTTATTGTCTGCCCTGTGCCAGGAGAAGAAGGCGAAGTAATTTCTCCTGCGGAGTTTGCTGAATACTTATAGTAGTAATACAACGTTGTTGGCAGTAGTTTAGGAGTGTAACAAAAGGTGTGATGCAGCCTAGCGCAGATGATTTGTGGTTTGTTCCCCTCGGTGGTACTGGTGAAATTGGAATGAACCTAAACCTATATGGTCATAATGGTCAATGGTTGATGGTGGACTGCGGCGTTTCTTTTGATGAGCCTTTGACACCTTCCTATCGACGGGTAAAACCCGCTGTAGAGGACAGGGTTGACGACATTAAGCACCGCGTAGTCGCACCCGATCCTAAATTTATTGCCGAGCAGAAAGACGCTTTGGTCGGCATAGTAATAACCCACGCCCATGAAGACCATGTGGGCGCTATTCCATACCTGTGGCAACGTTTCCAAGTACCCATTTACACCACGGCATTTACGGCAGAAGTTCTTCGTAGAAAATTGGCGAGAAGTAACTTGGCCAACAAAGTGCCGATTATCGAAGTGGATGGGAGCGAGTCGCGTCAAATAGGTGAGTTTTGCGTTACATGGCTGGCCATAACCCATTCATTGCCCGAGCCTTTTGCATTAAAAATTGAAACACCAGTTGGCACAGTGTTACATACCGCTGATTGGAAGATTGATGCAAACCCCATTACGGGTAAGCCTTTTGACCCATCTCTTTTTAAAGCGCTTGCCAATGACAATGTATTAGCACTTGTTGGCGATTCAACCAATGCAACGAAACCAGGTTTTTCTATTTCAGAACGAAATTGTTATGACGGCCTGCTTAGCACTATATCTCCAATGAAGGGTAGAGTTGTTGTAGGGTGTTTTGGCAGTAATGTTGCTAGGCTAATATCCCTTGCCCGTGTTGCAAAAAAGACAGGGAGATATATGGGCCTTTATGGGCGTTCATTGATAAATATGTACAGTATCGCTAAGCAACAGGGGGTATGGCCAGATGATTTACCTGTTGTTGACCCCGTTCATTTGGGCTATTTACCTCCTGAAGAAGTACTTGCGGTAGCAACAGGCAGCCAAGGAGAGCGACATACTGCTCTAATGAGACTTGCTGCTGATGCACATCCGCACTTGCAGTTAGATAAAGGAGACTGCGTACTATTTTCCTCAATTATTATTCCTGGCAATGAAGAATCTGTTTTACGTCTTAGTAAAGCGTTACAAGCTAAGGGCGTAACTGTCATCCATAGTGAAGACAGTCCACTTCCCATTCATGCAAGTGGTCATCCTTGTGAAGAGGAATTGAAACTTATGTATCACTGGGTTAAGCCTGCCATATCAATTCCCGTACATGGAGAAAATGTGCATTTACGCGCACACGCAGACATAGCTAAAGCATGCGGTGTAAATAAGTCCTATGTTGGGCAAAACGGTGATTTGTACCGCCTAGCACCTCAGCCAAGTATTCGACGTCAAGTTGTTTTCACTGGTAGGCTCCCTGTTAATCAGTCGTAATACATGGTTGGAATTTGCATATTAATCTACACAGTTGCTAATAAAAACTATCTAATTCAATATGTTAAATTTTTATTAGTAGGGCCGCATCGATAATTTTTCGCTATGCACATCGCAGATACATTCTGTTACACTTGGCCACATAATAAAAATTTTACATGTGCGACTTTGGAATGTTCCGTTTCGTTTTCTTCAGTTTTTTTGATTTGGATGGCCTCCCACAATGCATTGGGGGCACCGCGCCTTTCTAATCCTGTTTTCCAATCTCTTTCAACAAAGAACGGCTTACCACAAGATGTGGTGAATGATATTGTTGTCGACGACGATGGGTTTGTTTGGATAGCTACTGAAGGCGGGGCGGTCAGGTGGGACGGTGTTCGAACAAAACGCATTTATGGTCCCAATAATTTTCTCATTGATTCATCTGTTTATAAATTAACCCTACAGGGGCGCGAAGCGCTGTGGTTTAGTGTGTATGGGCATGGGGTTTTTTACCTCGACTTAAAAACGCAAGAAATTGTTCAGCTAGAACCAAAGCCATACAGCGAACTCGAAGGCTTTATTCAGCATGCTGAGTCTTTTCACTGGCAAGATGATGAGAACTTAATTATTGCTCTAGGTGAAGAGGTTCAGCGTTATAATACGCGTACAAGAACACTCGAAACACTTGCCTCGCTGACACAAGATTTAGTTGTGAACCATCAGAGTATTCGCGCTGCAATAACAGTAGATAATTACCTTATGGTCGCGACCACTTCCGGTGTATTTACTAGGGATCTTTCTGAGGTGGGGGGGCGACTAAAGCCGCTTAATTATCTTAACGATGTTCCTGAAAACTTAGACAACGTTAATGCTAAATTTTTACTTCAAGATGAATCAAATCGAATATGGATAGCGACAGTTGACGGTACTTTTGTTGCTGAAAAAGCACAAATGCTCGCTCAGATTAAAGGCCAGGAAAAGGGAGGATTTGAGCAAGCAATTGACAAACTTAATGTGTGGACTATGGTGCAATACAAAGGCGATAGTTTTTGGATTGGAACTAATCAAGGGCTTTACTCATTAAGCAAACAGGCCAATGGCTGGGTAAGCGAACATATACTTGAACCCCATAATGGTGCTACAGAAATATCGGATAAAAAGATAACAGCCATCGCCAAAGATGAAACAGGCAACTTATGGCTGAGTTCTATTTATGCTGGCGCATTGCATTTTGGTGTTAAAAGCGCAGATATTTTTACCATTCAAAACCAACGAAATGGGGCAGAACAGTCATTAACCAGTCACGTGGTATGGGCATTTGCTGAAACTGAGCCAGGAAAACTATGGATTGGCACGTCAAACGGATTAAATCATTATAATTTTGCTACGGGTCAAGCCGAGCATTTTCTTTACGATAAGTCAGTTAATGCCTACATAGGTGAGGGTACTATTGAGCGTATTATCCCTGATAGTAACAACAACTTGTTCTTACAAACCTATGATGGCATACGAGTTTTTGATCAAGCTTCAGGGGAACTCACGACGCCAGAAGTGGTTGGTGATGAAGATACTGCTTGGTTTGACGCTTATAGTGCGGGTACAACGCTTACCGATGACGGCATTTTGTATTTTATTGGGAATGAAAACTTTCTTGCCTACAATACGAAAACGAAAACGATAAAACCCTTGCCCCTTGATCCACGGGTGTTTGATATCAATTTCACGCAAGGCTTCCTTGGGCCGTCTTCATTCCACGAGGGGCGATTATTTCTCGCGACAGAAGGTGGCCTATGGCTAATCGATCCTAAAACCTCAGAGCACGAATTGGTCTATCGATTTCCTGAGTCGCAACGCGGAAGAGACCGCTCTATTTCTTCTTGGGTTATCGATGATGCTGGAGTGCTGTGGCTAGCATATAGTAGCGTTGGCTTGATGGGCCTTGATGCGACGACATTTGAACCCCTGTACAATTTAAACGACAGCAACTTGTTGCTGTCGAATATCGTTTATGGACTACAAAAAGACGACAATGGGAACATTTGGTTTAGCTCCCACAAGGGATTGCACAAATATGATCCTTCAACTGGTCAAATTCAGAACTTTATTTATGGCAGGGAGCTTAGCGTATCTGAGTTTAATCAAGGGGCTTCACTTAAATTAAAAGATGGACGACTTGCTTACGGTTCAACCAGTGGCGCAGTGGTATTCTCGGCATCTCAGCTAGATTCTATAGAGATGAGTCGAAGCCTTATCAGTAAACAAACGGCCATTACTGAAGTGTCTGTAGATAACAGAATACTCAAGCAGCCTCTAGGCAATCTCAACGGGCATCACTTCAGTTTAGGTTATGAAGACTATGGTTTGACCATTCATTTTTCTTCATTAGCCATGTCAGGTATTGGCAAGGTAAAGTATTACTACAAGCTGTTAAGAGGTGAGCGAATAGTTACAGAAGGAGTGACAGAGGACGCAAAAATCACTCTAGCGAATATAGAGCCCGGGGAGTACGTGTTTTCTGTTACACCTACACCTGGCAGTTTCGATTTTACTGTGTTACCTGCAGAAATCACAATGACAATGCCCTATGCGCCACTGCGCTCTCCATTGGCTTTTGGAATTTACATAGCATTACTCATCGGTTTGTTTGTCGCCTATTTGTTGTCTCGTCAGCGCCAACTATTTCGTTTACACAAAGCGCAACAGCAAGTGACCTTGTTTAGTGATGCATTTCGTCAAACCCGTGACTGGGTATTGATATTCGATGAAGATAAACGATTAGTTGCTGCTAACCCAGCATTTGAACAAGTATTTGGTTTCAATAGGAAAGAGCCGCTTCCCAAGCAGTTGGCAAAGCTTTACATGCGCTATCCTAATTTAAATCGGCAGTTATCAGGTAAGTTACCTGATCTTCAAGGTGGTGATTTTTGGAAAGATGAAGGCGTGATTGATGGCGCTGATGGAAAGCGTTACGACGTCCTAATCGATATTACAGCGGTAAGTGGTGAGGGACACACACCTGAGCATTATTTGATTGTAATTTCAGATATTACTGAGCAAAAAAATGCGGAAAGAAAGCTACTTAAAATAGCCACTTATGACAGCTTGACTGGCTTGGTAAACCGCTCCCTCCTTCTTGATAGACTTGAACATGCTATAGGACTAGCAAGGCATCATCATCACCGTATTGCTGTCATGTTTGTCGATTTGGATCGTTTTAAAGGCATTAACGACTCATTAGGTCATGATTATGGTGATAAGTTGCTGCGTATTGTGGCTAATCGCATGCGTAACCTTGTTGCCGATAGTGGCACAGTTGCGCGTTTAGGTGGCGATGAGTTTGTTATTGTGATTGAAGAAGTTGCCTCTGAGGATGATTTAAGCTCTTTTGTCAGCCAGATAATAGAGGCTGTTGAGATGCCAATTTCACTTGCCGAAGAAGTTCTTCGCATCTCGTGCAGCATTGGTGTGGCATTCTATCCTGAGGATGCCTCTGAACCAGCGGAGCTGATTAAACAAGCCGATGTTGCTATGTATTCAGCGAAAAAGGATGCGCTAAGTGGCTTTACGTATTTTACATCTGACATGAATGAAAAGGCCAAGGTGCGATTGCAACTTGAGAATAAAGTCAAGAAAGCATATTCGGAAGATTGCTTTTTCAACCATTATCAGCCCATTGTTGATGCTAGGACAAAGAAAACCATCGGTGTTGAGTTGTTGTTGCGTGGAAGACTGGATGAAGAGGCTTTGTATCCAGATCAATTTATTCCTGTACTGGAAGAGCTGAAATACATCATTGAAGTTACTCGTAAAGCAATGCGCCGGGCAGCACAAGATTTGTCCGTTTGGTATAAGAATGGCTTCAATGGATTCGTTTCTATTAACTTGTCTGCACTGCATTTCAAAACAGAGTTTGACCTACATGGTGTACTGAGTCTTTTAGAAGAGTTTGAGTTACCTAAGGATGCCTTCAAATTTGAAATAACAGAAGGCGTACTGATGGATGATAGTGATAACACGCTGCGCCAAATCCAGCGCTTTATCGAACACGGATTCGTGCTAGCGCTAGATGACTTTGGTACGGGATATTCTTCGTTAAGCTACCTAAAGCGATACCCATTAAGCATACTGAAAATTGATAAGAGTTTTGTGAATGAAATGGCACCAGGTAATGCTAATGAAGCACTTGTTAAAACCACAATTACCCTAGCAAGCAGTTTGAAAATGAGCTGTGTAGCTGAAGGGGTTGAAACAAAAGAGCAAGCTGAAGAGTTATTGCGAAATGCATGCTATTTTCATCAAGGCTATTACTACGCTAAACCTTGTGCTGCTAATGATGTTGAAGCGCTTTTGTTCAAAACGTGGAACTAGTTCACTGTTTTAGTTGCGCTTGTTGGCGCGCTATTTCCATTTGCTTACGGATTTTAGTTGAATAAATCTACAATTTGATGGGTGCTTATTACCGCATGAGCGGTTAATACTAGACTGATTCGACCATAAAAATTTGAAAGTCAGGACTATAAAAAAACTTAAATTCATCGCTCTAGGCCACGTCGTTCATCGCATAGAATATAAACGCTTGTTTAAAAAGCTTGTCATTCAATGAAAAATAGGGCTTATTAGAAGTCTGTGAAATCATTGTAAAAATGAGCTACATTATAACAACAAACGAGTGAACTATGCCGCTAGATATGACAGCAAATGCCAACAGCACGGAAGTAATTGAATCGCCTTTAAGTATGTTGTACCACTGGGAGCAAACTCGCGGTGACGATGTATTTTTAACGCAGCCCATTAAAGGTGAGTTCCACGATATGTCGTGGAAATACGTGGCCGAACAGGCTCGTAAAGTAGCGGCACGCCTTCGAGAAATGGCGTTTCCTCAAGGTAGTCGCATTGGGATCTTTTCTAAAAATTGTGCGGAATGGTTCATTGCAGACCTCGGCATAATGATGGCAGGCCATGTGTCGGTGCCTATTTTCTCAACTGCTGGTCCTGACACCGTGCAGTATGTACTAAAGCACGCGGACGTTCAGTTGTTGTTTGTTGGTAAGCTCGATAATACGGCACAACAGGTCGCTTCTATTCCTTCTGAATATTTAACCGTTGCCTTTCCATATCCTAATATTGCTACAAAGCAACAGTGGAATGAGTTCATGGACATTGCGCCTATCGATGACTCACCAGTTCCCGATATGGACGATATGATGACTATCATCTATACATCGGGAAGTACCGGGCAACCTAAAGGCGTAGTGCATAGCTATAACACGGCGTGTTGGGCAGCGCGACGCTCACTTGATCAACTAGGTATCAACAAAAACGACCGCACTATGAGCTATTTACCATTAGCTCATATTACAGAGCGAGTTTTGGTGGAATTGTCGAGTTATTACAGTGGTGGTCGCATTCATTTCGTGGAAGATCTCGCGACATTCCAACGTGACGTTTGCCATTGTCAGCCAACCTTGTTTATTTCTGTACCCAGATTATGGACCAAATTCCAAATGGGCGTGTTGGCCAAAATGCCACAGAAGAAATTAGACTTTCTGCTTAAAATTCCATTTTTAAACAAAGCCGTTGCCAAGAAAATACGCGAAGGTCTTGGCATTAGTAATGCGAGATTATGGGCCAGTGGTTCTGCACCGTTAGCACCCGCCGTCATTGAATGGTTTGCCAAAGTTGGTATTAACATTTCAGAAGGTTGGGGCATGACGGAAAACAGTGCCTATGGCACGGGAAGCGTTCCATTTAGACATGACAAAATAGGCTGTATAGGCAAGCCCTATGAAGGTGTGGATATTCGCACTTCAGAAGAGGGTGAAATACAGGTTAAAGCCCCGTGTAACATGCTTGAATATTATTTAGAGCCTGAAAAAACGGCAGAAGTGTTTACTGAAGATGGTTACTTGAGAACCGGTGATAAAGGTGTTATCGATGCGGACGGTTATGTAAAAATAACAGGGCGTTTAAAAGACATTTTTAAAACTGCAAAAGGCAAATATGTAACGCCTGCGCCGATTGAAGCCAAGTTCATGGAAAACCCTATTGTTGAGCAGGTGTGTGTAACGGGAACTAATCTTCCTCAGCCTGTTGCGCTTATGGTATTAAGTGAAGGGGCACAGAAAAAAGATAAAGCTGAAATTGAGGCGAGTTTGGCGAAAACATTCGACGCGATCAACAGTAAACTAGAGAGCCACCAGGTAATGGATCGTGTGGTTGTAATGAAAAATGAATGGACCATTGAAAATGATTTGCTAACGCCAACGTTAAAAGTGAAGCGTCATGTGTTGGAAGAGCGATTCGAACCAATCATCCAAGGCAATTATAAAGACAAAATTGTTTGGGTTGATGCGTAAGGCTTGAGCATAACTAATAAAGCAAGACTAGTAAAAAAGGTGTCTAACACAGCGTGTTGACACCTTTTTTGTTTTAGCTAGTTCATTGTCATGTTAGCCAGCAAAGCCTTTAAGCCTAACGTTTTTAACCTTTAACGCGTTTAACCCCTAACGCTTTAACCAGTAAGGCTTTTAGCCAGCAGCGACGCTAAGCGGTTGGGTAACGTGCCTTCAAGCCTTCATAAACACGATCACTAAAATCAGTCTGGGTTAAATCAAGTGCATCCATGACCTCTACAAGATGCTCGTTGTCTTCACGTTCTTGCCAAACTTTAACGTATGTTCCTTCTTTATATCCGTGATCTTGTCGGAAGAAGTTCAGCACATTTTTCCCTACATATTGACGATAAAGCTCATCAGCGGTCATTTCACATTGACTCACGATGAACATAAATAAAGGGACACTGAAGCGTTTTGCGGCACATAACCCTGTCATGAGTTCTAGATTATCTAATAGAGATTGCTGTGCTGCTTCATAGGTTTTCCCATCAAACACAACCGCAGTTTCACCACTGGCAAGTTCACTAGCGATACGCTCGGCTGACTGCGCAATATCACCGTTATACTCGATAATGCATGCGCTTAGCGCAAAGTGCCAAATGTCTACAAGTTCCATTTGCAATTGAGGAAGATCCTTAGCTTGTGCTTTCCACCATTTCCAGCCGTGATGTTCAATGGCTTCTACAGACTCCACCATGGCTGCCCGCAAGTAGCCGTAACCTGCATTTAGCCAGTCAGGATTGACCTTGGCATTCATTTTGTCTTGTAGGTTAAGCATAGTGGCGAGTTGTTGCGCGGTTAACATCGTGGCTCCCGATTATCCGTTAAATGTATAAAGTTGAAATTGTACGGGAATGCGCAGCGGTGGAAAACAGTTAAATGCGCAATGAACCTGCATGCTAATGGTGCATTTGCACCAGCGTAAACCCAAACGTGTGTTTGAAAAAAGTTCGGTTATGTTTAACTATCTGATAAATAAAGTTTTATTAAATTGGCATCTAACATGCAAAGCTATAGAAGTTAACTGTGCTGTGCAGTAGCGCTAACGTGAATGAGTGCCAGGCAACGCTTATTCACGTTGTTACTGGGCAGCCCGTAAACCTTACCCACACAGATTTTTCGTGTCCTGAGGTCTGTGTGGGTTTTTTTAACTTTAATCGATAGCCCTCCCAAAAAGTATAAGCTCATTATTTAACCGCCATAAAGCTTAACTTCCTTTTATTTTATAAATCAGCGCAACGACTCATCTACCAGAACCAGCGTAAAATAACGTAATAAATAACTTAACTAAGCAGCGTATTGCGATACACTATTTGTATTGTACTTGTTGTACTAGAGCCTGTACTTCAAAAGCTAATAGGCGGTTAATTAAAGGATTTTCGATTGCTTGCGCTATACCCATCAAACAAACTCGAGCATTTAAGCTTTCTTCTCACCACATTGTTGAAGCAACAACCCACAGCGGTATTTACGCCAGAGACTATTTTGGTAGAAAGTCCTGGTATGCAGCATTGGGTAAGTATGCAGTTGGCGCGAGAGCAGGGTGTCGCCATGAATATTGATTTCCCACTTCCCGTGCGATTTATGTGGAATACAGCAAGAACGGTTTTGGGCAAAGATAAAGTGCCTAAACAATCAGCGTATCGCCGAGAAGTGCTTGCATGGCGTATTGATAATATTTTACAAAATGAAGAAATTACCCAATCACATTCGTTTAAGCAGGTTAATCATTATTGGAAACGGGCAGGTAATGAAGTAGAGCAAGGGGTACAGCGACTTCAATTGGCAACAGCACTTGCGGATGTTTATGAACAGTATTTGTTGTATCGGCCTGATTGGTTGTTTGCTTGGGAGAGTAATCAAGCCGTTGTACACGACGACATGGAGATCTGGCAAAGTGAAATATGGCGCTTGTTAGTAAAAGAGCAACCGCTGCACCCCGCTAAGCTCCATAAAATGACCATCGAGTCGTTAGCCTCTGGGGTAATACCACAAGACTTACCTTCTAGGGTAATTGTTTTTGCCATTAATACCATGGCGCCACAGCTTATTGCGTTCTTTGACGCCCTTGCACAGCATATTGATGTACATATCTTTCATTTAAACCCCAGCGTGAATTATTGGGGCGATGCAAAGAGCAATGCTCAACAAGCGAAGCAACTTCGTCAGGAAGGTTTAGCGCGGTGGATGCATGAAACGCAAAGTAACCCGCTTTTAGGAAATTTAGGCCAGCAAGGCAGGGAACTATTTAACTTACTCACGGCACTTGATACGTTTGAAATCAGTGCCTTCGATGCACCTAAGTTTTTGTCGAGTAACCGACAAGAGCAGCCCATTGATGTGCCCAGTCAAGCCTCAGAAATAACTGATAAAACGGCCAGCGCAGCACCATTACTTGATTATATTCACGACGATATTTTACAAGCAAAAGCACCTCATCCCGTCAACGTGGATAATGACGATAGTATTGCTGTTATGTGTACCCACTCTGCGTTAAGAGAAGTGCAAGTGTTGCATGATCATTTGCTGCACTGGCTATCGCAAGACAATACAAGAACGCCCTCTGATATTTTGGTTATGTGTCCCGCTATTGAAAACTATGCACCATTTGTTGATGCCGTCTTTCATCGTGTAGGCACGCGTCAAATTGGTGATGTTACAACGACGCGTTTGCCTTGCTCCATTGCCGATAGAAGCCCAATGGACGCCGAACCGCTTATTGCTGCCTATATGGCGTTACTTCACTTACCTGACAGCCGTTTTGGCGTGTCTGACATCATGGATTACTTGCAGCTTGATGCCGTGCAAAAAAGGTTTGCGTTAACGCAAGACGATATCGATCAAATGGTTGCATGGTTGAAACAAGCACATATTCATTGGGGTTTGAGTGGAGAGCATAAAGCGGTTGTGTCTGAGGGAGTAACCAATAAAGAAATATACAGTTGGTGGTGGGGGCTCAATCGTCTATTAACAGGTATGCTTGCACCCGACAGCGAAATGGTAATTAACGGGGTACTCACCATTCCAGATGTAGAGGGGCAAGGCTCACTAACACTGGGTAAGCTCATTGAGGTAGTTCAATTATTAGGTCAGTTTGCTTCTGAGTTAACAACGCCCAGACCCCCCAAAGCGTGGGCCAGTGCGTTACTGGCTCTGCGTGATGCCTGTTTTACACCTACACGTGAGCAAGAGCAAAGCTGGGAGCTTATCGCAAAAGTTGCCGCTGACCTTGCCGCACGATGTGAAGAAGCAAGTTATGAAAGTGAGTTAAGCTTGCGGCAGGTTAGAGAACTCTTGTTAAACCGATTCTCTTCCCCTGATGCAGGGAATCACTTTGTGACGGGGCAGGTTACAGTGTGCTCTATGTTACCTATGCGCAGTATTCCGTTTAAGAAAGTGTGCATTTTGGGCCTGAACGATAGTGAATTTCCTCGAAAGTCGACTCCGCTAGGATTAGATTTAATGGCTAAATCTACTCGACGAGTGGGCGATCGTTCTCGTCGATTAGAAGACCGTTATTTATTCTTAGAAGCCATTATCTCTGCACGTGACAGTTTGTATCTAAGTTACCAAGGCAATAGCGTTACTAACAATAGTGAGCGACAACCTAGCCTCGTGCTCGCAGAACTTCTCGAAATGCTTGAACTGGAATATCAAGTTCCACTGTCTCGCTTCGTAACGCATGCGCCATTACACCCGTTCAGTGAAAATGGTTTTGTCGGCATGCTTCCTAGTTATGACAAAGGCTGGTTGCGATTAGCAGATGCATTGCAAAAGTCAAAAGGCACGAATCAGCAAGGCGCGAGTGAGCTTTGTGAAGGGCCGCTTAACGACGCTCAGGCCAATACGGTGACAACCACGGGGCTCTTGCTCAAAGACGATGAGCTCAACAGTGATGTTAGTGTGTCTGCAATGCAAATAGCACGGGCCTTTGCTGATCCTCTAGCGTATTTCTCTTCTCAGCGCTTAGGTGTCGATTTATCTCAGTCGATGACGCTGCTTGATAATAGCGAGCCATTCGAAACCAATGCGCTGATCCGTTATCAAATTATGGACGCCATTTTTTCATCGCCACAACGCACACTTCAAGATATTGAAGCGCAGCATGATAAATTGAATTTTGGTGAAAGGGTGATTGAATATGCTTTACTACGTGGTGATATACCGCAAAACCCAGTGGCAAAAAATGAATTAGAAATGTGGAAAGAGGGTGCCCTTGCGCTCAATCAAGCAATGGGCCCACATGATGCAGAGCCGAAGACTGCGAGTTTTCGCGGTCGCTTTTTCACTTTTACCGCAAGTGTATTTGAAGGCAGTGATGCGCTTGTTGAGCTCTGTGCTGGGAAAATCAGTGATACCCGCGCACTGGGCTATTTTATTACACAACTTATTTTCTCAAGTACAAGTGAAGGCGCTAAACACACGGGCTTCCCTTTAGATGTTTTCTTTTGTGACTGGGTTAAAGGGGAAACTAAGTTGATGAAACGACGTTTTCAGCCCTTTGAACCTCAAATCGCTGAGCAATTGTTGCTGTTCATTGAGCACTTGTACCTTAAGGTTTATAGCGAACCGACGCCACTGTTTAGTAGTCTGTTTTCAGAGTTCGTGCCAGGTAAACGAAAATCTGCCAGTGCAAGTATTGTGGCAGAAATAAAGCCGGAGCGTTTTGCCGCAATAGTTCAGGCTGCTTGGAATGAATCTCCCTATAGCAATGTAGAAATAGAAGAGCACGCTCACGAAAATGAGCTTGCGCAACAAATTCAACCTGCACAGCAAACTCAACCAGCAAAGCAAGAAGAAGCTCAGCAAATAGTGCGCGATATTGACGATTTTATAAAAAGTGAAGAGGCTGTGCGGGGGTTAACCCGTTGGCTGCAGTCGTCTGGGCAATTTGGCCCTGATGTTGCCAGTAACCCTTATGTGAAGTGGTTGTTTCCTCAAGGAGTTAGCTGGGGGGATCTGCCCAGCGTACAAGGGTTTATTTTGTTTTCTATGGTGGCTAATGCCGCGGTGGAGGAAACACTGTGACTATGGTTAACGATTCCAACTCCAATGAAGTGAAAACGGCACAGTTGCTTGATGTTGTGGGCATGCCGCTTCGCGGTCGTCATCTTATTGAAGCCAGTGCAGGTACGGGAAAAACGTTCAACATTACAAGATTGTACCTGCGCCTGTTATTAGAAAAAGCTCTCACGGTAAAAGACATTTTGGTGATGACGTTTACTAAAGCGGCTACCGAAGAAATAAAAGGTCGAATTGCCAAAACGTTACGTGAAGCTACACAGATTTGGCAAAAGGCGATTGATAACAACAACCAGATTGACCCAAATTGCGACGCGGTTTATCAACATCTGTTTAATAACAATGATGCGTTAGAAAGTTTGGCAAGGTTAAAAGCGGCGCAACTTGAACTAGATGACGCCTCGGTGTTCACTATTCATGGGTTTTGCCAACACGTCATTGCACAGCTTGCTTTTGACAGTGGTTTCGCGATGTCGCTAAATCTCGCAAAAGACACCAGCGATCTCTATCTTCAAGCCGCCGAAGATTATATTCGTCAGCTAAGTGAACAAGAAGAGGATTTTTTATTACTTGCTCAGGCGGGATGGCACACACCAGATCGCTTACTCGGTGAGTTTAATGCCAGTATAAAAAGCACACTAGCGCCCACGCTACTTGATGAGCAAGCGATTGAAAAAGCGTTTTTCCAAACACTCAATAATTCGCCTTCCACTGAAATAGCCCAATTTAGTCGCTTTTTAGCTGACGTTGAGAGTAACGAATCACTGCTCGTCGCACAGTTAATTAAAACGCCTGCCCACAAGAAAACGCGCCCGCAGGAATTAGAGGCACTTAAAGCGTGGTTGAACACAGGCGCAGAGTCTCAACAATATTCAAGTGCACCGGATGAAGCGTTGGCATTTTTAGATGCTCGTCGCTATGCACGCAATACATCCGGCGTAAAAGAGATCCTTACACCAATAAAGAATTTTGCCAAAGACATACAAGCTGCCATTGATGCAAAAGCCGAATCTATTGAAAAAATACCGTTGTTACAACGGGTAAGTGATGCCATCTCATTCATAAAGTTACGGGTAGCCAAACAAAAGAAACACCAAGGGATCATTGATTTTGACGATCTTATTCGTTTATTGGCTGATGAAGTTGTAAAACCCGGAAATGCGCTATCAAGTGCACTGCGCAACAGGTTTCCAGTTGCACTTATTGATGAATTTCAGGACACCGATGCTAAACAATACGCCATTTTAGATGCTGTCTATCCTAAGGGGGCTGACAGCGATAATGCGCTGTTAATGATTGGTGATCCTAAACAAGCTATTTATCGCTTTCGCGGTGGTGATATTTTTACTTATTTAAAAGCAGGTCGCCAAGCTGACTATCGATGGGTAATGAACACCAATTGGCGGTCGGTTGAAGGGATGGTGAAGGCATACAATCGTCTGTTTTATGGTGCACCCATAAATTCAGGTAACCCAGTCGATGTGTTTGGTTTTGGTATTACCTACAGCCCTGTAGAGTTTACCTCGAAGGCTGCGGCGGCAAAAACGCCATTGTACGACCCCCATGACAACCGTAATGCCATGAATTATATCACTATGCACATGGATGATAAGCAAGATGCCAACACCATGCGGCGTAATATGGCCTCGTGGATAGCACAGGAAATCTACCGACTATTGAATGATGCGCACTTCACTCAACAAACCGTATCTGAGCAAAGTGATAAAAATACCAACGCTGGAAACAATACTTTCAACATACCTGTTAAGCCAGCAGATATTGCCATTTTGGTAAAAGACAGAACTGAAGCCAATATCGTTAAATACGTGTTGCAGCAAAACGGGTTGGCATGCGTTTACCTTAGCGATCGCAGCAATTTATTCGCTGCGCCAGAAGCAAAAGACATATTGCGTCTTTTAAATGGTATATGGCATGCAACTGACAGTCGCAAAGTGGCTGCAAGTTTAGCCTCCCCCTTATGGGGATATTCACCCGAAACATTAATTGAGTTGTTGTATCACGAGAATGACAGCTTGTGGGACAGTGCGTTTGATAAGGTACTCACCCTAAAAGAAATGTGGCTGCAAAAAGGCTGTATGAGTGTGATATTGCACTTAATGCAGTCGAGTTATCATCCCCATGGTAACGATATTGAAAGGGCATTGACTAATTATCAGCATTTGGCAGAAGTGCTTGAAAAGGCCAGTACTACTTACCAAAGGCCAGAACAATTACTGGATTGGTTGAACAAGCAAATTGAGCAACCAGAAAGTGATGAAGAGCTTACACTACGTCTTGAAAGTGATAGTCAGCTTATACGGTTGATCACCCAGCACGGTTCGAAGGGCCTTGAGTATCCCATCGTTTTTATTCCATTTGGTACAAGCTACAAAGATGCAGCGCGAAATGGCAAATCAATGTCGCATATATTCACGTACTTTGATGCAGAAAAACAAGACTTGCAACTTCAATTAGGGCAGTCACAACAAGCCATCGACAGAGTACGTGCAGAGGGTGCGGCAGAAGATATGCGACTTGCTTATGTAGCCATAACGCGAGCGGCACATCGCTGTTATATGGGTATTATTCCGCTAGATGGCAATGAAAAAAGTGCAATGGCTAACGCTTTTGGTTTAAACGAAATACATTCAATTGACGGTCAACAGGACGTAGAAAATAACCCGTGGTGCAATATATTGTCGCGCATTGCAAGCGAGCAAGACGCCTTTACTTGTCACATTGATGGGGAATTTGCAAAAGCGCAAAACAAGCAGTTAGTAAATAATGAAAAAATGCCAGAGTTAAGCGTAAGTCAATTCACTGGAACGGCCAGTGAGACATGGCGTTTATACTCATTCTCTGCCTTAAGTCGCCTGACTACTCATACGCCTTCACATCTTTCCGCTTCTGCAGCGGTTTCATCTACGCCGTTAAATGGGATCCCGATCATTCAAACTGTGCGCGATGAAGAGTTATTCAGTGACGATGAAACCTTGATATTGAAAGAGTCTCAATATCAACGCAATGCTGATAACGTCTTTACAGCAAGTGCCACGAAAGACAGCTTGAGGTTTACGTTACCAAAAGGTGCAAGTGCAGGAAACCTGCTGCACGACATACTCGAGCATACTGATTTCAGTAAGCCCGAGTGGGAAGAGGTGGGAAGTGAGCTAGTCATTCGATTTGGATTGGAAGAACCCAAGGTTCCTGCACTTTATGCATGGCTTAACGAAGTGCTGAATACGCCATTGAGGTTAAAGAGTGGGTTGTGTATGTGCGATTTACATCAAAACCAGACTCTCAGAGAGGCTGAGTTCTATTTTCCAATGAATGAAAGCCAATGGTCTCTACTACGCGAAATACTCGTTGAACATAGAAAAAATGTTGCTTCGCAATTGTCGGCAAATGCCTTGTCTGTGCCTAACTTACTAACCAGTGAACTAGAAGGCATGATGCATGGTTTTATCGATCTTATTTTTGAACATGAAGGCAAGTATTACGTTGCCGACTACAAGTCCACGTGGTTAGGGGATACCGTCGGTCACTATACGCCATCAGTACTTTTTGAAAATAACCAGCATCATTTATACGACTTGCAGTACCTCATCTATAGCGTTGCCTTGCACCGCTATCTACAAAATACTTTGCCTGACTACACGCCAGAACAATATTTCGGTGGTGTATATTATTTGTATTTACGGGGCATGCATCCTGACAACAAAAATGAAGAAGGTGTGTTTTATACATCCATATCACTTTCGGTCTTACGGCGTTTAGACGCGGCATTTAGTGGAAATGTCACAAACACCTCTTCACCTGACCAACAGCAATTTAGCTTTGATGATGAATAGCAATAGTGATTGGCGATGAAACAAGGCATAGCTAGAAAGCATAGATATAAAGCCAAGGTGGAATGCAAAGGTGGAAAGCCAAAATTGAAAGTATCGATGAATAACCCGACAGGTTATGCAAACGTAAAGGATGGCATTGCAGATGATAGATAATGTTGTATCAGCGCTTTTAGACACGCTATCGGGTACAGAAGCGATTGATAGGCAAATTGCTACGGCGTTTTCACGCACCGGTTCCTTAGACGAGGAAAGTAGGCAAGTTTGGGCTGCGTTATTGGTTTGCTTGTCATCTATGCAGCGAAATGGTCACAGTTGTGTTGTGCTATCAAGTATTGCTAATAAGCGCTTTTTTGACGACATAAAAGGAAGTAAAGAGAATATAGAAAGTGAGGAGAGTCAAGGAAGCGATGTAAGTGAAGAGCTGCAGCATAGTAGTCAGCCGCGTAAAGAAGGCGTTGTTTTCCCATCACTGACAAGCTTGATTAAAGTGGTGAAAGACGCCTTGAGCGATGAAAAAATTTCGCCATTGTTCGTTTACCAACACGGTCGCTTGTATAGCCGGCGTTACTTTGAATTTGAGCAAGAAATAGCGCGTCAAGTTTCCCAACGGACAACATACGAACCACTTGATGAAGATTCAGTAGGCAGAGTAAAATCGCTATGGTCAGATATTTTTCCAACTGACGTTACCGATGAGCAGGACTGGCAACAAGTAGCGGTAGCTAAGTGTTTAGTACAGCGCTTTAGTGTGATAAACGGCGGGCCGGGGACGGGGAAAACCTACACGGTTTTGCGTTTGCTGCTGGCATTACAGGCTTGCAACGATAAATTAAATATCGTACTTGCTGCGCCAACCGGTAAGGCACAACAGCGCATGACGGAGTCAATTTCGAGCAGTATTGAAGGGCTTCGCGGAAAAGTTAATGACGACGCCTTACG
Source organism: Alteromonas sp. KUL42 (assembly GCF_006538325.1). Taxonomy (GTDB): domain Bacteria; phylum Pseudomonadota; class Gammaproteobacteria; order Enterobacterales; family Alteromonadaceae; genus Alteromonas. Next base: position 204,221 of record NZ_BJKK01000003.1, on the reverse strand, counting down.
AAAAGTACCTACTGACGCACTAACTCTCCACAGACTACTGGGTTTGCGCGAGCACACCGTCGCCACGCGATATCATCAGCATCATATGCTTAATGTTGACGTATTGATTGTTGATGAGGCTAGTATGGTTGACTTGGCGTTGATGGCCAGAATATTACGCGCGTTGCCCAGCCATGCACGCCTTTATTTTATTGGTGATGCCGATCAATTGCCCGCCGTAGAGCTTGGAAATGTGCTCGAACAACTAGTGGAAAGCCCATTACTTGATGATTCATCTACTTCGATAGCACCATCATCAACATCAAAGCAAGTATCAGCTCAACGCGAAAACCTAGCCTTGAATACTGGTGGTGTTCCTAATCACATGCGCCAGTATATTGCTAAGCTTTGTCCGCACCTTCCTCTGTTGCCTGTGGATGAATCTGCGAAATCTTGGGTTGCTACCTTACAGGCGCCTAAGCGATTCAAAGGCCAGCTCGCGCAGGTTGCTTGGGCAATGCAGAAAGGAAATGTACTCGATGTTGAGGCTGCGCTTTCGGTATATGAAAAGCACAGTAATATAGAAGGTACAGACCTATTAAAGAAAGGGGTTTATTTACTGCCTGAAAACTTGGTCAATGTGAATGATTTGCGGCGTTTAGCCAAAGAGAGTTTTGAGGCTGTCTTAAACGCAACTGATGCCACAAGTGCACTGCGTGCACTAAATAATGTGCGTTGGTTAACGCCTGTGCGCAAAGGGCCAAACGGCGTAGAAGGGCTTAATGCACTGGTATTTGATGCCATTAAGCCCAAAATAAAACGTTGGGAAGGTCGTTTCTATCAAGGCCAGCCAATAATGATAGTGAAAAATCATCATCCTCAGCGTTTGTCGAACGGCGAGGTTGGGGTTATTTGGCCAGACGAAACAGGAAAATTACTCGCGTGGTTCGAATTAAGCAGTGGCGAACTGCGAAGCATTTCATTGTCTCGATTACCTCAATTTGAAACGGTTTTTGCGATGACGATTCATAAATCACAAGGCTCGGAATTTGATAATGTGGTTATGTTGTTGCCACAGCCAGAAAGCGAAAAAGCAGCGAGTTTGTGTCATAGAGGTTTAGTTTATACAGGCCTAACGCGGGCGAAATCTGGGTGTTTGATCATAGCCGATAAGCCGGTACTAAAGCAGATGGTAGCGACCGTTGATAAACGTTTTTCAGGTTTATCAGAGGCAATAACGAATTTTAGTACTGAAGTGCATTAGAAAGAATACGATTACTAATTAGACATCACATCTTTCAGTGGTATATTTTTAAATTAAATATCTTCAAGTTTAATTCCTTGAGACTATACCTTAAGAGTATGCACTCTTAAGGTATAGTCTCATACCGGAGTGAAAAAGCACAAACCGTGTTTGTGTATGTCGATAGGCACTGTAGCAATTAAATAGATGCGAGTAGGTGAAGTAACCCGCAGAATTCCACCATCAGTGCTCAAAAATTGAGAAGGTAAGTGTGCTGCACCGTCTTCATTTGGTTTAGAGGTTGGCCCTTCATTTACTGAAAAATATGATAGTCCACCGTGATCAACCCAGCCCATGATATTGTCTGGTGTTGCTATAAAACTCGAATGAGCCATTACTCCTTTGTGAAGGGTAATGTTAGCACCAAACACGGGTTTGGTTTCTATGGCCACTTGCGTTGCGGGTTTTAATGATAGTTTATATAACCCGTGTGCTTCTGGGGTAATGTCATCATTTGAATTAGTGTCGTTTACAAGGGTAAGCATACGCAAGTTCACACAGTAGTTTCGATGGTTTTATTGTGCGTATTCTTGGTCAATGTTGCGTTGATGTGGATCAACGATCCATGCTCTGTGAACTTTCAGTATCATTAGAGCGTGTTGAACTTTGCGTTTTTATCAGGCTCCCCAATACTTCAATAGCGTTACTGCGTTGCGCTGACGTACTGTCTATAAAGTTAAAACGCAAACAATTTCGGTATTTACCCGTTGCAGAGAAAAGTTGTCCAGGTGCGATAAAAATACCGTGTTGACGCGCGATCTCTGCCAGTTTTACACAATCGTATTGAGAGGGGAGCTCCACCCATAGCACGTAACCTCCTTCCGGAAAACTTACACACGTGTCGGTGGGAAAGTGCCGCTTAATGTCACTTCTAAATGCATCGCGTGCACTTTGATATTCTTGACGCATGGCACGTATATGACGGTCATAGCCGCCTTGCTCTATAAAACTTGCAATCGCTAATTGCGGAAGCGTGGGACACATGGAACTGCTGACATACTTACCGTGAAGTACTTTATTTCTAAAACTGCCAGGTGCTATCCAACCAACGCGAAATCCCGGTGCGAGGGTTTTTGAAAACGATGAGCACAATAAAACCCGTCCGTCTTCATCAAATGATTTAATGGTACGGGGGCGGGGATAGGAATAAGCAATATCACCGTAAATATCATCTTCGATAATGGCGATATCGTATTCTCGGGCAAGGGCATAAAGCGCCTGCTTGTTTTCATCGGGCATGACAAAGCCCTGTGGATTGTTCACGGTTGGGGTCACCAATATGGCTTTAATGGGCCATTGGTCGACGGCTAATCGCAAAGCGTCTAAACTCAACCCGGTACTTGAATGGGTGGGAATTTCTAGAGCTTTCAAGTTAGCGCCTTTAATGGCCTGCATTGCGCCGTAAAAGCCAGGTGATTCAACTGCAATAATATCACCTGCTTCAGCAACTGCGCGTAAGCACACAGAGAGTGCTTCTTGGCACCCAGAGGTTACGATAAATTCGTCGTGATGTAACTGACAGCCCGACGCAGCCACTAAGCGGCTAAGTTGCTTGCGAAGACCAACATCACCTTTAACATCGCCATAGACCATACCGTCAAAAGCACGGTTTTTGGTTAACTCTTGTAAGCGCTTGGTCAAAGGCGTCAGCGTTTTTGCATGCATGTCGGGCATGGCGTGCTGAAATTGGCATTTTATGTCCGTATGAGATTCCTTCGAAAACGTATTTAATAACATGTCGAAAACGTCTTCCCATTGAGATACATCCATAGGGCGCTGCGGCGGCTTGGTCATTTTTGGGGTGTTCTCATAAGGCATGTTATGTGGCACAAAATAGCCCGATTTAGGTTTGGCTTGTGCATACATTTCCGTCTCAAGCACCCGATAAGCCTCTTGTACAGTAGCAATACTCACCTTGTGTTCTTTCGCTAATTGACGCACTGAAGGCAACTTATCTCCGGCGGTAAAGCGCCCGCGTTGAATTTGTGCTTTCACACTATTGGCCAAATTTGAATACAAAGTCATTACACAGCTCACTTGATTGACTTAAACACCATACAAACAACTATAAAGCAAACTAACTACAGTATTAACCATACAGTTTGACAGAATTAACACCATACAGTTGATGATTCTGTTTATCTGTATGGTTGTAAATGGCATTCTTTGGTTCTGCTTAATACACACTAAAGCTTGTAATGTAGTGAAACCGCGACGTGTCGGTGAAATTTAACAGGTGTATTTATTATGGAATTCTCATTATTTGTAGCGCTTTGCACATTTGCATTCATTAGCACAGTAACGCCTGGGCCTAACAATATGATGTTGTTGGCGTCTGGGGCGCAATATGGTTACGTTAAAACCCTGCCTCACATGGTCGGTATAGTCATTGGCGTTGCTGGATTAATGGTTAGCACCTTATTAGGCGTTGGGGCGTTGTTTAGTATCTTTCCCGTGCTTTACACAATACTTAAAGTGCTTGGTGTCGCCTACCTATTATGGTTAGCATTTAAAATTGCCACATCGCCAGTTACAGATTCTGTTTATGAAGACATTGAGGCTAAAACTGAGGATAAAGCCGACGCTACAAAAGGGCCATTTAAGTGGTGGGAAGGGGCATTATTTCAATTAATTAACCCGAAAGCCTGGATGATGGCTTTGGCCAGTGTAGGCACATTTACGGTTCCCGGTGAGTATTATGTGCAATCGGGCGTTGCCATTGTGCTCGCTTTTGCCCTGATAGGCTTTCCAAGTATTTCAGTTTGGGCAGCGGCAGGGGCAAAGATGCGTTTGTGGTTGAGCTCACCAACAAGAAGAAGACATTTCAACTTAACAATGGGCGCTGCGACAGCGGCCACGCTTTTGTTGATTGTCTAGCGCGTTGATTAGTCATTGTGTGTTATATTGGGCTTTGCTAACAAACTGATGAGTAAACCTTGAAAAATCAAACAGTAAAAGTGAGCTTTCGTTTTTTAAAGCTAAATAGAATGCAGGCCTATACCCTTAAAAAAGAAATTCGTGGTGCACAGTTTTATCAAGTTGCCGATCAGGATAGCTTTGTTGGTCTTGTCCCCTTAGAAGAGCCATTGTTCGATGAATTAAATGACTATTTTATTCGTCAGCAAATTGGTTATGATGAGTGTGATATTTTGGTCGAAGCGATTATTGAAAATAAAGATACAAGCATTAAAAAACAAGACGCGAGTATTGAACGCAAAAGCACTGAAATCACTGTGCCTCACGTGGTAAACAAAATGCTCAAATATATAGACTGTCAGTTAACTTATGCCGTTTCTGGAAGCTGAGCATGATAACGCTAAGACCTTTTAAAAAGTCAGACGTTACACCCTTGGTGTCGATACTAAATGATGCTGAAGTAACGCGATATCTGTCGAGTAAAATACCCAGTCCCTATACTCCAGACGATGCAATATGGTGGATTGAAGAAGGCAGCCAGCAAGGTGTCATTCGCGCTATTGAATACGAGGGGCAATTGGTTGGCTGTATTGGTGTTAATCGCGGTGAGTTTGAATACTCACGTAGCGGCGAAATTGGTTACTGGTTGGCAAAGTCTCATTGGCGCCAAGGCATTACAGCACTGGCGATAAAGCAAATCATCCATATGGTGTTTGCTGAAACTGACATTATTCGCATATTTGGTGCCGTGTTTTCCGATAACCTAGCTTCTAGACGTTTACTGCTTAAATGCGGTTTTGTTGAAGAAGCCAAAATGGCGAAAGCGATTTATAAAAACAATACTTTTTATGACAAGTTTGTTTTTGCATTGCTTAAAGAAGAATACAAAACTTAATTTTTTTCAACGCAAAATTATATTAATTCGGTTTTAGAAGATGGTAAAGGGCAGAAACCTTGTTCTATAGAGCGAAATTTGAGTTCGAAACTTGTCCCTCTTCCTTCGGTTGAATCAACGCGAATTTCTCCATTGAAAGCCTGTTCAATCCATATTTTGGCCATATGTAGTCCAAGCCCTGTATGACTTTCTTGTCGTTTTGTAGTAAAGAAAGGGTCGAAAATACGAGGCAATTCCTCTGGCTTTATTCCCTTACCATTGTCTATTACACGGACTACAATATCATTGTTACGCTGCTCTCCAATTAATTCGATACGCGCACCAGCCATACCGTCAAAGGCGTGATCGATAGCATTGCTAAGTATAATTTGCACAATTTGACTAAACGCCCCTGCAAAACCAAAAAGCGATAATTCCTCATGCACATGCACCTTCAGGTAAATATTGTTTTTGTGTAACAGGCCCTTCATTGATTTGCAGAGGTCGTTTAGGTGTTGTTTCACGCTAAAGTGCATCTGTTCGTTAATTGCGCGCTCGAAAGTAAGGCGTTTAAAACTGTGAACAAGCTCTATCGCCCGTTGATTATTGTGCTGTGCTTGGTGCAAAGACTGCTGCGTTTGCTCTATGTAGTGCTCAAAAGCTGATTTGGTAAGCCCTTCTTTTTGTTTTTAACTAATTTTTCTAACAATGCTCGTTGATTGGATAGTGCCAGTTGTGTTGCACCAACGGGGGTATTTAATTCATGAGCGAGGCCTGCCACCATAATACTGAGTGATGACAGCTTTTTTGATTCGGCCAGTTCGTCGATTAGTGCTGATTGACGCTCAAGGGAACTTTGTAGATTGTCTCTTTGGCGTGCTAATTCTTCGTTTAAGGAATTTATACTCTTGAGATAGCGAGAGTAGGAAACATAGATAACAAACCCGCCCAAACCTGTCGCAATCGCAACAAGGACAGCGTACAGCATTGCACTTTTCTTTAATGTGGGCAGTACTGACGGTGCTGTGCGACTGACAACATAAATATCAGGCAAACTTCCTTTTCTTTCATAGGGTGACTTTATACTTTGCGCTGTATAAAGTTGATTATCGATCTCAACACCTTGCGCGATATTTACTTCTTTAAGTAGGGCTAGTAAATCAGGTAAATCCGTTGATATATTGCTAGGTGCTTTTTTTAAATCTATTCGCCATTCATTGTCTTTATTAGGGTGGACTACCCAACGCTTTGCACCTGCACTTATTAATAATTGAATGTTTTCCTCATTGAGTGATGAGACTTGCGCTAGTAGTGAACGTAAGTCAAAGTTGATCACCAAAAGGCCTTCGCCTTTGCTAGGTAACTGGGTTTTTATCACGGCCCGTAATGTGGGCTGAAAAGGGCGTTGAACGATACCTTGCTCAACGTTTAGGTCAATTTGAGATATGAAAACGGAATCATTATCAAGCGCAAGCCCTGCTTGGGTGTAATAGCGCTGATATTTATTTTGTAATTGCCCAATTGGAACAGCGACAACACGGTTATCTTCTGTTTTATTCAGGCGTACTTGCTCTGCGCCTTGTAAATCAATCCAGCGCACTTGCAATGAATCTCGGTAGAGGGTGAATATAGATCTCATCGCAGATTCTAACTGGTTGGCGCTGGGATTAAGTAGAGTCAGCTCGTGTTTAAACAGTCGAATTTGTGTCTCTACCAAGCTCAGACGAGTATTTATGAGTAACGCCGCTTTATCGATTATGGCATTTTGACGAACTTCAAAAGGTTGTTTGGTATCAGCAAGCTTTTCAATAAAAGAAAATCGAAAAACGGTAGCGCAAACGAGTGATACAAAAAGCAACCACGAAATTCGCCATTTAGTTGGAATGGATAATTGGTTTTTTGTGGATCTAGGTCGCACTTGAGTTTAACCATACTAACAATTCATCTAAAGGCATAGGTTTGGCAAAGTAGTACCCCTGAGCGTACTCGTAGCCATTTTCTAAAAGCAGCTGTCGTTGCTCTTCAGTTTCTACTCCTTCAGCAATTAAGTTAAAACCAAAACGTTCTGATAAACGAGCAATCATTTGTACTATATGGAGTGCTTTGTCATTGCTTTTGACAGATAAATCATTAACAAATTTTTGGTCGAGTTTGATAGTAGTGGCCGCAAGCTCGGCCAGTTGCGTGAGTGAAGAATAACCTGTTCCAAAATCATCAATACTAATACTCACACCTTTGTCGATAAGAGTGCGCAATATTGGGTTTATTACAGCATAGTCTTCGGTTGCCTGTGTTTCAGTAATTTCTACTTCAATAAGAGCGGCATCAATGTCGTGTTCATCAATACTGCGATAGATTTCCTTAAATATAATTGGGCTAACAACATCACTATTTGCAAGATTAAATGAAACCGGGAGTGTATATCCTTTTCGTCTTAAACGTTGAATTACTTCAATGGTTTTTGCAAGTACCATTTCGGAAAGTTCCAAGCTTAAACCAGAGGCCTCAGCGATAGGGACAAAGTCAGAAGGTGGACACAAACTACCATCCTTCATCTTCCAGCGAAGCAAAGCTTCAAAGCCCACAGGTTTTGCCGTCGCTAATTCAACTTTGGGTTGCAATACAAGAAAAAACTCATCACGGGTGACTAATGAGGCTTTCAATGCGGTTAGAATTCGCATACGGCTCGAAAGCCGTTGAATTAGGTCATAATCAAAGTTGTATATTTTGAGACCTAATTTACGTGCCTTGCCTAAAGCAGTGTCGGCTAAAACGAGTATTTCAGATAAGTTTAAGGATCTAGTATCCTTTAAATCTAAAATGCCTACTTGAAATTGCAATTGAATGTCAAGCTCGCCCATTTCTATTGTTTTAGTTTGAATAACATCAATGTCATCATTAGTAGGCTTTTTGTCGAGAGGGAAAACTAGGGCTATTGTCTCTTTGTCCCACACAGCCATTAAATAATGTTGTGCCATGTGTTGCTTGATGAATTTACCAAAAATCTTAAACATCTTAGTGGCATGTTCATGCCCTGCTATCATTTCCGCGGTGTCATAGTTCAGTAGGCGAAACAATACAAGTGAGCTATTCTCTAGGTGAAATTTAGATTGTTGCCGTAGTTCTCTTGCTAACCAGTTTCTATTGTGAAGCCCAGTTGGGCTATCGAGATAGGCCAATTGGCTCAGCTTGTTCATTAAAGCTTGATTAACAAAACCAGAGCTAATGTTTTCAGCAAATGCTTGCAGCAGGTAAAGTTGATTGTTATCAAGAGAGTTAGGTGAGTCTACCAGCATTAAATACTGTTTATCATTATGCTCTCTGGTGTCGAAGTAAAGCAGTGTGAAGTCTTCTTCAAAGACGTGTTTTTGTGCTTTCCATGCGTCCTGCAAGGCATTTTCAATACGCTGCCTTCGGCCCTCAGAATAGATGCTGAATACTCGCTCTAACTGAGTGTCAATAAGCTCTTTGAAGTAGCTGCTCGCTGCTACAATCGGTGCGCGTTGTAAATTGTCTATGCCAGATTTAACAATACAGACAATACCTCCTGTATCGGGTACATTAATTATTCTTGCTATCTCTTCTAATACGGTGTGGGCAAAGCCTGTAGTGTCTTGTTTTGCAGTTAATGCGCGCGAAGCATCGACAATCATTTGAAGACCGCGGCGAGCCATCCTTAATTCATGGGACATTTGCCATGTTCTTAGATTGCTGATTACAACGCTTTTTAGTTTTTCAGCACTAAGCTCAGTTTTATTCCAATATTCAGAAATATTGTATTCGCTGACTGCTTTATTGTGAGGCATAACGCCAGGTTGACCTGTTAGTACGACTATTCTAACCAGCTCGTCACCAATTACATTGCGAATAGTGTCTATGAGATAAAAACCTGCATCGTCGGTTTCCATTACGATATCAAGCAAGATAAGGCTGATGTCTTGACGCGTAGATAAAATAGTTGCAGCCGCTGCCGCGGAGGATGCTCGAAGTAACTCTATTTTTCGATTATCATAAACGACATCTTGCAGTGCAATATCTAAAACGTCTTGATATGATTGATCGTCTTCGACACTAAGTACTACCCAGCTTTTTTCTATCGGGCGGTGATTTCCTTCCTCTGGACTGAACTCAAAAATGTCGCTCATTATCACTCCTTTAATTTTCTCTCCATTTTCATACTGTTAATCTTAGGTTCATGCTAATTTTTAGAGAGACTCTACGTAATTGTTGCCTAAGATCACGATAATGCAAGTATTAGCGGTGCTGAATGAACTAAAGAAAATATGAAGGTTATTAAATAATGAAAGCTGGGTTCAATGGGAACGAAAGGTGTGTACATGAAAGTAACAAAATCAAAGCATTATAACAGCAATCATATCGTCGCCGTCTTCATCTAGGCCAACTTCTTGAAACCCAAAACTTGAGTAGAACTCTTTTGCGACAGGGTTTTCCGGGTTATAGCAAATTTCGATTTCTTTCAGACTTGGCGTCTGTTTTATCTTGTTTAGGGCTTCTACTAAGGCCTGTCGACCAATGCCTTTGTTTTGATGGTGTTTGTCGACCATAAAACGCCATATGGACACTTTTTCAGGTGACACTTGCACCCACATAAAGAAGCCAACAGGTATACCGTCACAATAAATGGCTTTACAGGTGTGTGATGCATTGTAATGGGACTCGACAAGTGACCACATGTTACAAGCAACATAGTCTTCTTGTTCTTCGGTAACATCCAAATCACAAACTGCTTCATAATTGGATTTATTGATTTCTTCCAGTGAAATTTTCATTCACAATCCTCCCGCTAAGTCTAGAAAACTTCCTGTTGAAAAAGAAGACTTTTCAGAAGCAAGCCAATAAATAGCTTCTGCAACTTCTTTAGGCATTCCACCTCGCCCCATCGGAATCTTACTTTTCAGCCTTGCAATGCGCTCAGGTTCTCCGCCATCGGCGTGCATATCGGTATAAATAAAGCCCGGTCGCACACCATTAACACGAATACCTTCACCAGCTACTTCTATAGATAGCCCCTTGGTCAAAGTATCGATGGCACCTTTGGAGGCTGCGTAATCAACATATTCATTTGGCGCTCCACTTCTTGCGGCAGCCGATGACACGTTAATGATGACACCGCCTGAGCCTTGATGTTCTGTAGACATGCGTTTTACGGCTTCTCGGCAACACAAAAAATAGCTGGTAACATTGTTGTTAAGGATTAAATTAATCCTATCTGCGTTCATCTTTTCTAAACGACTTTGTTGCTTTAATATTCCTGCATTATTAACAAGTACTGATACTTTGCCAAGCTCGCGATCAACATTGTTAAATAAGCGCAAAACTTCTTCTTCATTAGACACATCAGCTTTCTGCGAGATGCAATTACCACCTAGAGACTTAATTTCTTTGACAACATTATTGGCGGCAACGGTGTTGGACTTGTAATTAATACAAACCGCATAGCCATGCTTGGCAAAGAGCTTTGCCGTTGCTGCGCCAATACCTCGGGCACCACCTGTAACAATAACTACTTTTTGATTGGACACGGTATTCCTTCTAGATTCGTTATAAGTGTTCTTATGCTAGTTGCATTGCTTACTCGATAGACTGATTCAGAAAAATATTCTGTTTATAGCCAAGGGGGAATTGTAAACCTTAGAGACAAGCCTTCGCAATTGCTGGTGTTCATATCACCGGGGCATTTCAGTGCCTTTTTTCAGAAATACAACATGCACTTTTGTCTGCAAGCGCGATATCACCTGAAGAAGCGGGGGGGGGTAAATCAAGGCAAGCAGGTTAGAGGGGATAATTGATATGAGCGAACTACGTGAATCGGCCATGGCACTTTTACAACCCAAATAAATAAGACAAAATCTTAATTTAAATACTTTGAGATCTTGGATAGTAGATAGTTTTTGTCGACCGGTTTTCCAATGTAATCGGTAAATCCTGCTTTTTCGTATTTTTTGATATCTTCTTCCATTATATTCGCTGTTAAAGCAATGATTGGTAGCTTTGCGCCTTTCTTATGTAATTGTTTTATGGCTTCTAAACCGTCCATGATTGGCATTTGTATATCAAGTAAAATCAAGTCGTAGGAACTATTGAAGCGCGCAACAGCCTCTTCTCCATTTTCTACAATATCAACTTGTGCTTTCGAATCTTGCAGCATCGCTTTAACAACTTCTTGATTAATAGAGTTATCTTCTGCAATCAATATCTTTTTACCAGAAAAGTCTATTGCTATATCAGTCTGCCTAACTTCACTTAATATTGGTTTAGTGACTTTCTTCAGCGGAAGGCTAATAGTAAAAGTTGTTCCTACATTCTTTTTACTTGAAACAGAAATATCACCATGCATTAATTCGACAAGTGACTTTGTTATCGACATGCCTATACCGGTTCCACCATATTGTCTGGTTGTAGAAGCATCGGCTTGTTCAAACCGAGCGAATAGTTTCTCAAGTGCAATTTCATCCATGCCTATTCCCGTATCACTCACAGAGAAAACAACACAAGTTGAATTACAATTAATTTCAACAGCTACTTTGCCGCTAAGGGTAAACTTCACTGCATTTGAAATGACGTTAAGCAGCACTTGTTGGATCCGTGTAGGATCACCATTCCAATGGTCATGGACCACATTGTTAGACACGGACAACGCAATGTTTTTTGCCTTGGTCAGTGGGATAAAATCAGAAACAGTATTCTTAATGAGTGTAGATAGGGTGAACTCAGTGTCCTCAATGGTAAGCTTGCTCGCTTCAATTTTAGAAAAATCGAGAAGGTCATTAATAATTGTCATTAACGTTTTGCTTGAGTGAAGAGCTCTATTGAGATATTGCTCAGCATTGTCGGAGAGGTTCTCTTTTAAAAGTAATTGTAAATTTCCGTATATTCCGTTTAGAGGTGTACGAATTTCGTGACTGGTATTTGCTAAAAACAGACTTTTCGCATCACTTGCGCTTTCTGCTTCTTTTATTGCTCGGTTGAGTTTACATTCTTGCTCTTTTTTTACTGTTATATCACGAATGACGCCCACAAAATGTTGAATGCCTTCTATAACTAGAGCGCTAATAACTAAGTCTATTGGAAATTCATGACCGCTTTTGTTGATTGCTTTGAGTTCACGGTTTACACCCACAATTTTAAAACGCGATTCGTGCGTGTAGTTTGCCATATTTTGATGATGATTTTTTGCGAACTCTTGATTCATCAGGATGTTTACATTTTTGCCTAATACTTGGCTTGCGTGATATCCAAACATTTGTTCTGCGCTTTCAGAGAAAAATTTAATAATCCCAGTATTATTAGTTACTATTATCGCATCTTTTAAGCATGCCAAAATAGCCGCTTGTTGTTTCTCGCTCATATCATGTTGATATTGTAGGGCGGTAAACGCTTTGTCGTTTTCTTTGGCTTTCAGAGTAAGTGTTTGATTGGAAGTCTCTATTTCTGTAAAGATATGCTGTTCATTTTTGAAAGCGAACCAAAGAGCAACGCCGTATGCAAAGAATCTCAGTATATGCCAGCCCCACCATGAAAAGTCCCACAATGCAGATTGTTGAAACATGATTGCTGCCAAGCCAAACATACTAGCGTGTAAGACAAACAAGAGATCATCAACTTTCCTTTTTTCTCGGTACACAAGTAGTAGTTTGACACTGGAGATAAGAAGTAAAACACCACCTGACGTGTTTAAAAATTGTGCTGCAAAAGTAAATGTCCCGTTGCTTACCATAACGGGAATTTGATGGGGAAAGTAAAATGACAGAATGATAGTTAGTAAGGTAAAAATAAAACAAAAGCTAACAAATGGAAAAGAAAATCGAATAGAACTTTTGGGTATCCAAATAAGAACAAATAGTAAGCCCCCAAAAAAGGTTGCCAATGAGTGTAACCAAACAAATAATCGACCTGGCTCGACTAGGGCGTGGGCTATATCAAGTAGTCCCATGGTACCTAATGCACTGGCTATTATGATGTTGAAGCTGGTACCTCGCTGTTTGTTTTGGAGGTTGAGCAACATGTATGAAACTAAAAGGGCTATGAAACCTCCACTGACTTCGACAGCGGAATGTACGGGGAGGTGTTGCCAGCGCCAATTAAGCATTAACGTATTGGCTATTACCAGCGAGGTAATGTGAAAACAAAAACTAGCGGTGATAACAATCACTAAGATGATTTTATTAAAAGTATTGAAGCTATGCTGCACGTTAATTCACTTAACTTAGCGCTGGACCTAAGTATCAGCATAGTTCAAGTTTTGATTTAACGTCTGTGAATATCCAAAGTACTTTTCTGTACTGGTATGTGTGTAAAATAAATTGTTTTACAGGCTCTAGGGAAGCTACAAATATCTATTCAAAATAGTCTGGTCAGCCATTAATTAAGTCAAACGGACTTAATATCACTGATATGAAAAACCGCCCAAAATGCAGTCAATTGCAGCGGGCGGTTAATTTTAATCTAACTGGGTTTACACTCTTAAGCCTCTATTGTAAAACTCAGGCCCGCGTTTGCTTCAAGGCGTTTTACTAGCGCATCGCCTAGAGCGGCAGCTGGTGTGTAGAAACCTCCAGCTACTTTAACGTCTTTACATAAGCACAAAGCTGATTCAGAGATCATTTTACTGGTAGAGCCATAGCCTGGGTCTTTATCACCCTTCACCGACACCGCTAACACTTTGTTATCCGATGTAGTACCTGTAAATAGCACGTCGTAGAAGCCATTTTCACGCTCTTCTTTGCTTGGGCCTTCGCCAGGTTTTGGACCGTCATCACGAGCAAGTGATTTGTCTTGTGCCACATGGTTTGCCATGGCTTCACCTTTTTCACCTGGCCCTGTCATTAACATTTCGTCGTATTGAAAGGTTTTGCCGTAGGAATAGTTACTCAGATAATTTGAGCGATGAACGTTTTTGGTGTTAATGGCTGCCATAATAAAGGGGGCTACCCATGTGCCAAGCGCTTCATCAAAGTAAGGCTTGTTGCCATCGGGTTGCGGTTGAATGAGTTCACCACTGGCTAGTGAGAATGGGTTTAAAAGGGCAGCCATTATGGATTTGTCTTGATGGGCTGCTGCCATCGTTGCTTTTAAACTTGCAGCAGTGCCACCTGAAAACGTACCTTGCATTTTGCGTACGCGGCCTTTCACGTATTCAATGGTATTGCCTGTTTTGCTTTTGGCATGTTGCTGCAAGAAGTGTACGCCCAAGTCGAAAGGTACCGAGTCGAATCCGCAAGAGAATACGATTGCTGCACCTGTTTCTTTTGCCGTGGCTTCGTACTTATTAATCATTTGGTGCATCCACGCTGGCTCTCCGCATAAATCCGTATAACCAGTGCCATTGTTTACACACGCAGCGAGTAATTTTTCGCCGTAAAGCTGATAAGGGCCTACCGTAGTAAGTACCACTTTCGTGCGTTTTGCCATTTCAGCGAGCGCGGCGTCATCATCGCTATCTACAACAATACAAGGTATGTTTTCGTCAAGAGCCAGTTCGCGTTTTACATCATTCAGTTTAGCCTCGTTGCGCCCAGCAATAGCCCACTTTACTGATGCGTCACTTCCATATTGCGCTTGAAAGTACTCCGCAACTAATTGCCCGGTAAAACCTGTAGCACCGAATATGACAACATCGAATTCTCTGTCTATTACCTGTTCGTTACTCATGCATATTTCCTGTTTTTATGTCTTGTGGATTTACTATACGTTTTGAACACGAAATCCATCATTTTTTTCGGTAATACCTATTCATTCACGAAACTATTTTCAATCTCTCTTTTCAACCGCTCTGCACTTCCACAAATCGCTTTAATCGCTTTAAGCCTTCGGTTAGTCGCTCGATATCGGTAGCGAAAGACAAACGAACATAGTTATTCGCATTGTGATCGCCAAAATCGTTCCCCGGTGTTAAAGCAACGTGGTACTCCTTAAGCAATATATCGCAAAATGTCATCGCAGTTAGCCCGGTTTTTTCAATATTAATATAAGCATAGAATGCGCCATCGGGCAGGGCGTCAATGTGTAAACCCATGTCATTTATGGCGCTGATAACGGTGGACGCACGCGTATTAAGAGTTTGCCTGTTATTCTCACACTGCGTCAGTGCTTCAGGTGTAAAACAGGCTAATGCGGCTTGTTGTGACAAGGTCGACGGGCAAATAAATAAGTTTTGAGACAGTTTTTCTACCACGGATATCATGGGCTCTGGTACAACACACCAACCTAAGCGCCAACCCGTCATTCCGAAATACTTAGAAAAACTATTGATAACAATAATCGTATCTTCTAGTGAGTTAAATCCAAGCGCGCTTTGTGGTGATGATCTCGTAGACAAACCAGCATCAATGGCATTGTGCGTATCGAGTGATAAGTCGAGATAAATCTCATCAACAATTAAGAAACCTTGTTTAGACTGGCAAAACTCACCAATGGCTTTGAGCTCATTCGGACAAATAGCAGTGCCCGTTGGATTAGCAGGAGAAGCAATCAACACGCCTTTTGTATTAGGCTGCCAGTGCTCAATAACCTGATTAAGCGTTAACTGAAAGTTATCTTCTGCCGACGTGGGAACCAAAGTTACATCAGCGCCAAATGCGTTTAAGAAGCGTCGATTACAAGGGTATGATGGGTCGCCCAATATAACATTGTCACCGGACTCAACTAAAGCAGCACTGCTTAAAAGTAATGCAGCGGAAGCGCCTGCGGTGACGACCACTCTTGACGCATCAATACTAACGCCGTGCTTTGCTGCGTAAAAGTCGGCGATAGCTTTGCGCAACTGTGGCATTCCTAAAGCGGATGTATAAGGAAACTGCGCTGTCTCCAGTGCGCGTTTACTTGCTTCTATTACTGCGCTGGGCGCGCCAAAATCAGGCTCACCTAAATTTAATCGAATAACATCGTGGCCTTGTTCTTCAAGCTCTGTCGCTTTTTCGCCATAAGCCATGGCTAGAAAAGGGGATATGGCGGTGGCGCGAGATGCAAAATTCAAACTAACTCCTACTTCAAAGGTTATTCGCTGCTTTTTCTCAAGCTTACTATAGTCTTAAACGCATTATAGTCCTAAGCGCAATATAAAAAGCCAAATTCGACTTCGCTCCATTTTATGCGATGAACGGGAATAGGCAAATGGGCTCACATGGGGTAGGCTAGAATTATATACAAAGTGGTTTGTTTAACTCTTTGTTTTTAAATGTTTAACAACATACATAGTGCCCACAAGAGGCATTCATACTCAACACGCTCAGTGCGCGCTTTGCGCCTTTTTGCACATAGAAGGATAAACTCATGCTGCATTTCAAGTGTCTTCGGTCTCGATTTAAAGGCGTTAACTTGGTTAGATACCGATTAATTACAGTAGTTGCGCTATCTTTTGTCTTTTCATCCTCAGCATGGGCAACGCTTCCCACCATCAGTGACTTTACGGCGGATATGCAGCAGAAAGATGGGCTTATCCCGGTATACTATGACAGTGCAACAGATAAAGTTTATTTGGCCGTTCCCAACCATGCTTCCCAATATTTATTTCAAAGTAGTTTGCCTTACGGTGTGGGGTCGAATGATATAGGACTTGATCGCGGCCAACTTGGTTTAACGCGCTTGGTAAGCTTTGAAAAATTTGGCAATAAGTTGTTGTTAAAGCAACATAATACTGACTATCGCGCAGCGCATGGCAGCGAAGCAGAAAAACAAAGTATCAATGAAGCATTTGCCGATTCGGTTATCGCCGGTTTTGCGCTTGTGGCACAAGATGACAGCGCTCACTTAATCGATTATACACCTTATCTTTTGTCTGATATTCACGGCATTGGCAATAGATTGTCGGCAACCAATCAGGGTAGCTTCAGTGTAGATACAATGCGAAGTGGTGTTTATTTGCCCAAGACCAAAGGGTTTGAAAAAAATACCGAACTTGAGGCGTTGGTCACTTTTGCTGGTAAAAAACCAGGTGAGTTTGTTAGGCAGGTTACGCCAGACCCAGAAAGTCTTACGGTACATTTACACCACTCATTTGTTGCGTTGCCCGATAGCAACTATTCACCTCGTATTTACCATCCGTTTTCTGGTTACTGGAAGTTTAGTTATTTTGACTATTCAACGCCAATCAGTGAGCCGACAGAACAGCGTTTCATCACGCGACACCGTCTAGATAAAAAGGACCCCCATGCCGCAATGAGTGAGGCGGTGGAACCTATTGTTTATTACCTAGACCCCGGCATTCCAGAGCCAGTTATGTCTAGCCTTAAAGAGGGGGCTAGCTGGTGGGATCAAGCCTTTGAAGCAGCCGGTTACAAAGATGCGTTTAAGGTAAAGGTGTTGCCAGAAGGGGCTGACCCCATGGATGTGCGCTACAACGTTATAAATTGGGTACATCGTGCAACACGTGGTTGGTCTTATGGCTCGTCGGTCGTCGACCCAAGAACGGGCGAAATTATAAAAGGGCACGTTACCCTAGGTTCGTTGCGTGTAAGGCAAGATTATTTGATTGCCCTTGGCCTTACCAGCCCATTTAAAGATGCGCAGTCAGATACATCAACCCAGCAAACTATGGCGCTAGACAGAATCAAGCAACTGTCGGCCCATGAGGTAGGGCATACCTTAGGCATTGCGCATAATTTTGCCGCCAGTGAAAACGATAGGGCCTCTGTAATGGACTATCCGCATCCTAAATTGACCATCAAAGATGGTGAAGTGTCGTTGATTGGTGCCTATGACAAAGGAATTGGTGAGTGGGATAAACACGCTGTGGCTTACGGGTATCAAGACTTTGCAAGTGAGGCAGAAGAGTCAGAAGCGTTGGCAAAACTCATCGTGAAAGCGCGTAATGCGGGTTTAAGTTTCAAATCTGATTCAGATACCCGTAGTTCTCGTCACGCCTCGTCAAATGGGCATATGTGGGACAACGGACGGGATCCTCTAGATGCATTTGATGAAATATCAGCTGTGCGCGAATTGGCGTTATCAAAATTAGGCTTAGATACCTTGCCTGCACAAAGCAGTTTATCGTCACTTGAAAACGCCTTAGTGCCTATTTATTTGCTTCACCGTTATCAGTTAGAAGCTGTTGCCAAACAAGTAGGCGGTTTGCAATACGAATATGAACGAAAAGGTGACTACGCAAAAGCACAGGGGCAGCAATTTGTTGCACCAGCAATACAACAACGCGCTATGGAACAATTGCTAAAAGCAACTACAGAAGCGTATTTAACTATACCCCCACACGTGTTGGCACTTATTCCCCCTACGGCATACGGCGATGATATTACTCGCGAGCAGTTTACAAGCAATATGGGGCTAATGCTCGACCCTGTATCTGCGGCAGCATCTGCAGCTAATTTTGCTTTTGAGTTGTTACTTCATCCTGAGCGTTTAAATCGTCTTCAGTGGCAGGCGCATAGCAGCAGAGATAAAAGTCGAAAAGTGGATGTCGCGTTGCTAGTGAAACAAATTCTCAGTGTACATTGGTACAATAATGCATCGGGTAGTCAGTACGCCAGACGCTTACAACTTGTGGCTCTGAATGCGGTAATGAAAGCGGTAACGTCAAATAAATTGGCACCTGAGGTTAAACTAGCCGCAGAAACTGCGTTGCTTGAGTTTACCGAATGGTTAGATGACAAGGCAGACGATAATCAGTACGAAGTGTTACACGAACAGTTCGACGGATATTGGAAAACCGGACAGTGGCATGCTTCATTTGAAGTAGCACCGCTTCCGCCCGGTTCGCCAATCTAATTCGGAGAGTTGGGTTTTAGGCTTATGTATTTAAGCCTATTTTAAATTCCTAAAGTGTTAATTCAAAAGGCTGTGTTGTGGGAGTACTGCAACACAGCCTTTTATGTTTACTGAGCATGTCTTTGTGAGTGAATCTAGCTGGTAGTTAATTTAAGTGATGGGCCATTCATCTCATGCTAAATGTCAAAGTAGTTGGTGAATACTTTGTACAACTGGGTGCCACTTAGTACTGACGCTGATGGAAAGTGAAGAATAGGGATAAGATCGCACGGTGCCTCCAAGGTACGACTCCCAAAATCGGTGTCTAAATCATCAATATTGAGAATTTGTGCAAGCGGCTCACCGCGGTTGATTCTTTGCCCCGGTTTGGCGAGATATTCCACCATACCCCCCCAATTGGTGAAAAGGGTTTTATAGTCTTTTAAATACACCGCAAGTCGTTGCATGTCTTTTGGTTGTATATCGCAATGGTGCAAGGCCCCTTTAGCGTTCAGGTAACTTAGAATGCTAGTTGCATCAATATCGCCTTCTTTGAAATCAATGACTTCTTGACTACCCATCTCAAGGGTAAAAGCTTCGACATCAAAGCAAACCTCTCGACTAAGATTGCTGTTGATATGATCTTGCAGTGTCCACCATGGACAAAATGTAGCTTCATCCAAAGCGCCTGCAAATACATTGGGAATAAAAATACAGTGGGGAATATTAAACAGCGACGCACTATTTTTCGCGTATTCCGGTATGTAAATGTGACGTGTAGAAACTGGGCCATTGTGCAAGTCGAGCACATAATCAGCGTTCACAGCCAGTTGCTGTAACTTAAGGTTAAGTTGTTGTGCTAGACCTAACCCCCAAGGCTCTGCAAGCTTTTTGTCAATCGACGATGACAGGTGCGCGCGAAACCGCTGTTTAATGCCTGTTACAGACTCTTCCGGTGTAACCGTCTTAGCAAAATCCTCAACCGCATTCTTATCAAAGAAATAGCCGCGATTCCAATTCGTACCATTTACCGGGTCAAACCTGCCAAGGGTGTATTCACCTGCCTTAATATTAGTGCCAATTGGATTACAGTTGGGCACGAGAATAATTTCACCACAAATGTCCATGTGCTTAAGGCGTTGTATTAGGTGATAAATAACAACATTGCCTTGTACTTCAGCACCATGAATGGAGCTTTGAATGTACACCGTTGGGCCAGGTCGTGACCCTTTCATGCGATAGATAGGCACATTCATGTTTCGGCCTGACGCGTTTTGCGCCACAACCATGTGTTTTTTTACTACTTGAGTGGTCATTGTATTAATTCTTGTCGTTATTAAGTCTTTTATTATTAACTCTTGTTGTTATTAGCTATGGATTCTATCTATGCTCATTGCTTTTGGCCTCAATTCCACAGAAGCGCAATTTATGAATAAAGATAAAAAGGCGCTAGTCTGAAGAACACAGTGAACAAGTCAGTCCATCAGGTAACGTCCAATGTTGCCATTCATGCCTTAGTCCATCAAAAGTAATGAGTTGGTTAAGTGGCAAATTGTCAAAACCCATAAGTACTTGCATCGCCAACATGGCTTGATAGGTGCCAATAATATTAACTACCGGTGAAAAAATGCCTGCTTCAACACAGCTTAAATTAGGTTCATTAAATAATTTTCGCAAACAGCCATAACAGCGACTTTTACCCGGTATTGCAACAAAAAGCTGACCTTCAAAGCGAATGGCGGCACCTGAAACCAACGGCGTTTGCGTGTTGAAGCACAGTGTGTTTATTACGTCTCGGCATTCAACATTGTCGGTACAATCTAGCACTACGTTAGCATCTGCAATAATGTCTTGATGTGAGTTATCAAATGGAACAGTAACAACGTTTATCTCACAATGACTATTCAGTGCTTTTAAATGCGTTGCCCCAGCGTCGACTTTACGCTTATTAACGTCGTCTTCTTTATAAAGGGTTTGACGCGGCAAATTGGTTTGCTCGACGATATCGAAATCGATGAGGGTAATTTTACCAACGCCACTTGCACACAAACTCGTCGCCGCAGCAGTGCCTAAACCTCCAACGCCAATGACTACTGCGTGTGCATTTAATAAGGCTTCTTGTCCGTCTAAATCAACTTGGGGAAGCACAATATGGCGGTTATACCGCATTGCTTGTGTATTTGTTAGACTTTTGGGCATAGATTTTGGCAACTTAGTTGTTGAATTCATGGTCTGCACCCTTATAAAGTGAAGACCAATACTTAAATTGTGCTGTTACTTTACCGAAAGTTTACCAAAAGCAGTGCAAATTACGCAGATCAAATTAGGATATTATATGTCTGTAGTCAGTCAACCTCTCAATATTGCCGTGCTTACCATTTCTGATACACGCACGCTCGACAATGACAAGTCAGGTGATTACCTTAGCGAAGCGATTACCTCTGCTGGACACACTTTAATTGATAGAACACTGGTTAAAGACGATATTTACCAACAACGTGCAGTAGTTTCAAAGTGGATAGCTGAAAACCAAATTCACGCTGTGCTTATTACCGGTGGTACAGGGTTTACCCACCGAGATTCTACGCCTGAAGCGATCAGTGTTTTGTTTGATAAAGAAGTCGACGGGTTTGGTGAGTTATTCCGCCACATTAGCTACCAAGAGATAGGTACGTCTACCATTCAATCTCGCGCTATCGCTGGCTTTGCAAATAATACCGTTATCTTCTGCTTACCTGGGTCAACGGGGGCGTGTAAAACCGCGTGGGAGAAGATCATTGCCAGTCAGCTGGATGTAGATTTTAAGCCGTGTAACTTTGTTAAGCACTTGGTGGAAGCATGAGCACCTTTAGTCATTTGAATGCTGGTGGCGAAGCGAATATGGTGGACGTTAGTTATAAAGCGGTAACTCAGCGTGAGGCGATCGCCGAAGGCTATATTTATGTTTCTCCCTCTGTTATTGAGCAAATTAGTGATGCAACCATCGCAAAGGGTGATGTATTCGCAGTCGCGCGCATTGCGGGCATTCAAGGCGCAAAGCGCTGCAGTGACTTAATTCCACTTTGCCATCCGCTTGCACTATCAAAGGTAGACATCAACTTTGACATAGACAGCAACGATAATCGTATTAAAGCAACCTGCTACTGTAAATTAAGCGGCCAAACAGGTGTTGAGATGGAAGCGCTCACCGGTGTCAATATTGCGCTACTGACGTTGTTTGATATGTGCAAAGCCATAGACCCTACGATGCATATTGAAGGCGTACGTGTACTTGAGAAAATAGGCGGTAAAACAGGGCATTGGACCCATTCCCAAGAGGCGAATGATGCACATCACGGTTAAAACTTTTGCACAAACCCGCGAATTATCAGGTGAAGACAATATTTCATTGGATTTAGAGCCGGATGCCACGATAGATACGGTAATAAAGCACTTAACTGCCAGAGGAAGTCATTGGGAATTGGCGCTATCGGGCAGTATATTGTCAGCGCGAAATCATCAATTATGCGATAAACAAACCGTACTAAATGACGGTGACGAAGTAGCATTTTTCCCGCCAGTAACCGGGGGGTGAGTGTGAACGTTTTTGCGCTCATTCAAAATGAGGATTTCTCCCACGCCCAGTTGCACTCGCAGTTGCAATCTTATGCCAACGCGTATTCTCTTGGTGGTACGGGTGCTATTGTAACCTTTACGGGTTTGGTACGAGACTTCAACAGTCAAGGTGATATCGACGGTATTGAGTTAGAGCATTACCCTGGAATGACTGATAAAGCCTTGATGTTACTCGTTGAGCAAGCGGTTGCGCGATTTTCTCTCACCGCTGCTGGCGCTGTTCATAGGATAGGGCGCTTGTATAACAATGAGCAAATTGTATGGGTTGGAGCGGCGGCGCCACATAGGCAAGCAGCATTTGATGCCGCCTGTTTTCTGATGGATATGCTCAAACAGTCGGTACCGCTTTGGAAAAAAGAGTTTAAAGGCGAGCGCTCGCAATGGGTTGAGACAAAAGCCTCGGATGATAAAGCCGCGCTTAAATGGATGGCGTCGAAATGAGGTCAACAATACGCCTTGTAGTTAAGGCTTTGGTTATATGTAGCCTTTTCTCTGTAACCTTAGTGTTTGCGCAAGATAAACAAGACAAGCAAGGTAGCAGAAACGCCGAGGTGATAAATGTGGCTGTTGCAGCAAATTTTGCCGCGCCACTTAAAGCATATGCTGAACAATTTAGCCGAATAACTGGCATAGAGGTTAATGTTACCGTCGCTTCTAGTGGCACCTTGTTCGCGCAAATTCAGCACGGCGCCAAATTTGATGTTTTTTTGTCAGCTGACACAGCGAGACCACAAGCACTGATAGACGCCGGTAAGGTGCATAAAGATAACATGTATCAGTATGCCCAAGGGCAACTTGCTTTTGTATATGCTTCTGATATCTCCCCGCATATAGATGCTAAACCGCACAAAGAAGAGCCATACAAAGAAGAAAGCATATATCTTTATAAGCTTGTTAAACAGGTAACCACAACAGGTTCTGGAAAATTGGCCGTGGCAAACCCT
Organism: Alteromonas sp. KUL42; assembly: GCF_006538325.1. GTDB lineage: Bacteria > Pseudomonadota > Gammaproteobacteria > Enterobacterales > Alteromonadaceae > Alteromonas. Next base: position 180,871 of record NZ_BJKK01000003.1, on the reverse strand, counting down.
TTGCTAGCGCCATATGGTGAAGCTGCGAAAAATACGTTAACGCATTTAGATATATGGGATGAGGTGCAGCCATCATTAGTTGTGGGAAAAAACATACTGCAAGCTTATCAGTATTTTACAACTGGCGGTGTGAAAGGCGCTTTTATCGCTTATTCCTCGGTTAACATAGATAGCACAGTGAATACGTCAATTCCCAACATCCATGTGATACGAGTGCCAGAAGCATTCTATCAGCCTATTACACAGGCGTTGGTTATAAACAGTAATTCTAAAGCCGTCATCACCCCTAATGTGTTTAATACGCTTGATACTTCTGACACCAAAGGTGTTGAGCACCTAACTGAGCTTACTATTCTTCCCAGCCATTTGTTTGTGCAGTATTTACTGTCAGACGCTGTGCAAAGTAGCTTACCCCGTTGGGGTTACAAACGTTCTGTTAGCGCCAAAGCCAGCAATGAAAAAGCTAGTAGTACAAAGTCTAGCGAGCCAACATAATAATGGAGATATTTTCTAGTATCACACCTGGTATTATTGATGCGGTGTGGCTTACCTTAAAACTCGCATTTATTACGAGTATTATTTTACTCGCCATTGCGCTGCCACTGTCGTGGTGGTTAGCAAATTGGCAGGGGAGAACTAAGCCCTTGATCATGTCTGTTTTCGCATTGCCTTTGGTGTTGCCTCCCACGGTTTTAGGTTTTTACTTGCTTATTGCTTTTTCTCCCGAAAGCCCACTTGGTCAGTTGTGGTACAACCTTAGTGGTAACATGTTAGTGTTTAGTTTTGAAGGCTTGGTGTTGGGCTCGGTGATCTATTCTCTTCCCTTTGCGCTTCAGCCCCTATACAGCGGCTTTGTCCAGCTAGATAAACGGTATTTAGAAATAGCGTATTCATTAGGCTTTTCAAACGTAGAACGCTTTTTCAAAATAGTAATCCCTTTGTGTAAAGCGCCTGTTGTGGCGGCCTTTGGTTTGAGCTTTGCTCATACTATTGGCGAATTTGGCGTGGTGCTGATGATTGGCGGCAGTATACCCGGTGAGACACAAGTATTGTCCATTGCACTGTACGAGCAGGTTGAAGCTTTAGCGTACGATCAAGCTCACGTACTATCACTGCTCTTGCTGGTCTTTTCTTTTATATTGTTAGCAGCGCTTTATCGTTTTAACGGTATTGCCGTTAGTCGCTCAGTTAATCGGTCTTAGTTGGCCTTATTCGTTTTTATTCGGTAGTGTCATTATGAAATTGTCTGTAGATTTACCTGGGCGAATAAGCGCGAAAATAAGCGTAGGGCCATCTGCGCATATTGTAGGCATTACAGGGCCTTCTGGCGCAGGTAAAAGTAGCTTTTTTCGCGCCCTCGCAGGGGTAGAGCGAAATGCTGATGTTGAGATGCAGTGGGGGCGAACAGTCAAGAAAATTGGTATGGTGTTTCAACAGCCAATGTTGTTTCCTCATGTTAATGTTCAAGGGAATATTGCACTGGCACAGCGTCACGCTAGTGACAAAGCGATTTCCGTTGAGCGAATTCTTACAGGGTGTTGTTGTACTCACCTTTTAGATAAAGACGTATACACGTTATCTGGCGGTGAGGCTCAGCGCGTAGCTATTGCTCGTGCACTGGCTAACGGTCCTGATGTATTGTTGCTCGATGAATCGCTCAGTGCGATAGACCTTGTTACAAGGCGTCGTATTTATCAGTTTCTTAAATCCCTTTGCATTGAAACCGGTCTCAAATGTTTCATCGTTTCTCATGATTTAGAGGATTTAGCACTATTTTGTGATGAACTGATTTATATCAGTGACGGACAAGTCGCCATGCAAGGGGGCGCTAGCGACGTGCTTAATACTATATTTACTTCTGGCACTATCGAAAGTCCATCAGCGGTGCTTGAAGGAACGTTAATTGATCATAGAGAGGTCATGTCTACGGAATCTCTGACCAACCAGCGTATGCAAACAGACAGTGTTATGTTTGTCGATGTTGCAAATACTCGCCTGTATGTGTCAAAAACTGCGTTGCAAGTGGACAGTCATACCTTTACAAAACAACCCCCTAGACAACAAACAGTTCGCTTTGCAGTAAAAGCATGTGATGTCAGTATTGATACTAACACTTCCGAGTCACGGCAAAAAACAACTTCAAGTATTCTAAATGCGCTGCCGTGCAAAATTGTGGCAATTAATGAATTTGAGTGTGTCAACAATGAGGGAAGAAGCGGTAAAGTGCTCCTCACTCTTGAGACTGACTGTAACGGCACTATTAAAACCAATGTGCCTTCAAACTCATTTGCCACCGAGCCGAACCCTCAAACGCTATATGCAAGCGTGAGCGCTATTTCAGTGCACAAATTGTCGCTTTGTATTGGCCTATCGGTTATTGCTCGGTTTAAATTACTTTAGACCGGGTTGACCTTCTTTGCAAAAATGTACCGCAAAGGTCAACACGCATAAGTCCACACACTAGTCTAAATTGCCTTAGAGTAGCGGCTAACTATTTCGTCGGTATTTAAATAGGCGTCAAAACGTGCGCAGATTGCTCGAATATAAATACGTGCATGTTCAGGAACGTGAATACTTTCATCGTTTAGTGCAATAAGCCCATCATCTACTAAGCTTGAAAGGGCATCAAGCGCATCTTCAAAGTAGTCATCAAAAACAATGTGGTGTTTCTTTTCAATGGCTGTTTTGTTGACATGCAAATTACACATAAGGCTTGAAATTACATCTCGTCGAATTAAGTCATCCTTTGTTAAGGACAATCCAATTGTGGCGGTGTGTTGTTTTTCATCTATTCGGGCATAATAGGCCTTAAGTTCCTTAGGATTTTGCGCAAATGCATTACCAATGGTACTAATTGAAGACACGCCAATACCAAGTAAGTCACTATTACCATGCGTGGTATACCCTTGGAAATTACGATGCAGTACACCGCCATTTTTAGCGATAGCGAGTGTGTCGTTCGCCTTGGCAAAATGGTCTAAACCAATCATTTCATAGCCAATTTTTTTGAAGCTATTCACTGCGGTGTTGTACAGCAATGCCTTTAGTTCCGCATCGGGTAACATACTATCGTTAAATTTACTTTGTGCTGCAAAGCGTTCAGGTAAATGGGCGTAGCTGAATAAGGATATTCTGTCAGGCTGCATGGCTTTAGTTGCAGCAATTGTGGTTTTGAATGTTTCAAGTGTTTGATGTGGCAGTCCGTAGATCAGATCAAGATTTATAGAATTGAAGCCAAGTGTGCGCGCTTCAAAAACTAAATTGGCAATGTGGGCAGTACTCTGTATGCGATTAATGGTTTGCTGTACTTTGTAATCGGTATCTTGAAGGCCAAAGCTTAATCGGGTGTAGCCCAATGACTTCAGCGTTGCCAAATAGCTTGTATCAACATTTCTGGGGTCCAGTTCGATAGCGCGCTCTGCGTCAGCGGCAAAGGTGAAGTATTTCTTTACAAGGTACATTAAATGAGTGTGTTGCGCTTTAGTAAGAAAGCTAGGAGAGCCGCCACCTAGATGTAACGAGGCAAGAGGCTTGCCTTTTGACAAGGACTGCTTGGCAATCATTTCTTTTTCAAGGTACTCAAGATAAATGTCTGCTTTATCTTGATGCCGAGTAACAATTTTATTGCATCCACAGTAATAGCAAAGTGTGTTACAAAAAGGAATATGAATGTACAAACTCAGTTCATCGGCTAGCGTATCTTTATTAGCAATAGATAAAATGTCATTGTCTACAGGCTCAAACTTAAGGGCAGTGGGGTATGACGTATACCGTGGTGCATGTTGAGCATACTTCTTGATAAATGAGGTGTTGTTGTTTGCTACTACTGACGTTGTCATCATGTTCTACTTTTGTGCACAATAAATTTCTAGGCGAATAAGAGTGTATCGTTTTACTAAAAATGGAATGTTGATCTACTTCAAAGTTGTGTTATTGAATATATTGATTGTGGTGTTATTTCCACTCGTTGTTATTCAGGCAATGTGGGTTCGCAAGAAAACGCTGCGATTGCCTGAAGCTAGCGGTGACCGAAAGATAACGTCACTAGAGAGTGACGAGGCTCCTGATAGTGCCCACGACGGTACCTTCGACGATACCCTTCTATTCAAAGTCCTCATTCTCGGTGATTCAGCCGCGGCAGGCGTTGGGGCAAACAAACAAGATAACGCCTTATTAGGGCAGTTGCATCATCGTATTAGTAAAATGGCTTTTTCGCAGCTATCTCAGCTGTCGCATCTAGCACACTTTCCCCTTTATGATAATGTGGCTGTATCGTCCTATTTGTGGGCGCAAACGGGTTTTACGAGTGGCGACGTACTTCACACCCTTAAAAGCCTAGACGCTGAAGTATTTTCAATGGCGTTGGTGTCTGTGGGCGTGAACGATGTGACAAGATTTACTTCGATAAAGCGATGGCGGCGAAACATACAAACGCTTATTGATACGCTTACCAATACGTTTAAATGTGAGCTTATAATATTCACTGCGTTACCGCCTATGCATTTGTTCCCAGCTATACCTCAGCCACTGCGCAGTATTTTAGGCACACGAGCAAGAATACTTAACCAAGTTATGAGTGAGCAACTACAGTGCAATGAAAATGCGACGTTGCTTTTTGTCTCGTCGATGGAAGAGGATGTGTCAATGAAAGAAATGTTCGACAGTGGTTTGATGGCAGACGACGGATTTCACCCCTCCGAGAAAGGATATGCACTGTGGGCAGACGAAGCGGCTCAGCTTGTAAAGCGAATCACAAAAAAGATAAACAGACTCTGAGTTTACTCAGGACTAAATACTTCATTTGGTCGAATATCATAGGGCGTCTGTCGCTGATCTAGTGACAAAGGCTTGATGTTTTCAATCGTGACTCCATGTCGATTTATAATTTTCACATAGTAAACAACAGTGAGTGTCTATGAAAAAAGTAACAGTCAATATGGTTTCAGACGTGGTTTGTCCTTGGTGCATCGTTGGTTATAAGAACTTGCAAAAAGCCATGGCATCACTGACTGATATAGACGTTAAGATTGAGTTTCATCCTTTTGAGTTGAATCCATCGATGCCAGAGGAAGGTCAAAATTTGCGAGAGCATATTATGGAAAAATATGGCATCACCGCGCAACAAAGTGCTGACAATAGGGCAAGACTTGTTGCTGCAGGCGATGCTCTTGGGTTTGAATTTAACTTTTCGGACGACAGCATGATTCTGAATACGCTCAAAGCCCATCAATTAGTGCATTTTGCGGCGAAACACGATAAACAGGAAAAAATGAAGTTACGTCTGTTCAGCGCGTATTTTACTGAAGGGCAAAACGTAAGTGACAACAGTGTGTTGGTGAAATTAGCTGAAGAAGTTGGTCTTGACGGCCATGACGTGGAGCGAATCTTAACAAGTGAACAGTTCGCTGATGCCGTGCGACAGCAAGAAGCTATGTGGCAGCAACGTGGTATTCAAAGCGTTCCGACGTTTGTTATTGGCAATCAAGGTGTAGCAGGAGCGCAACCCCCCAGAAAATCTTGCAGCATTTATTCAACAAGCTGCGCAGGCGTCATAGCGCCTTTTCATCATCAAAAGAAAAAGTAAAAAAGCACTTAACAAATTGGCAACTAAGTTCGGTAAATATGAGTAATCACGTCAATCACCTTTTAGCTAAATGGTACCCATTGAAAGATAAACATCAATGGGTGCTTGGGTTTATTTATAAAACTGAAGGGTCGTGCTATCGAAAAGCGGGAGCCATGATGCTGTTTAGTGATGCTGGTCATCAATTAGGAATTTTAAGTGGTGGCTGTTTAGAGAGCGACATTGTTAAAAAAGCACATCGCGTGATGGCGGATGGTAAAAGCCGCACGGCAGTGTATGACGATGAAGATGAAGAAGACATTGCGTTTAAGCTTGGTGTGGGATGTGGCGGTGTAGTTCATCTCGCACTAGTTTCTTTGCATGAAAACAATGAATATTTGGCACTTGGCGAGGTCTATAAATCACTTTCTAGTGGAAATGAGTGTATCTGGTCTTGTGATGTCAAAGGCAGTTATGGCAATTGTGAGATCAAAAAGAATAGCCAGAGCAAGCTTAGCCAAGCACAACTCCATATTACAAACGGGCAGAGTATATTATCAGTGCTTCTGTTACCGCCTATTCACTTACTTGTTGTTGGTGGGGATATGATGCAACGTTTATGACTTCATTGGCCAAGGCACAGGGGTGGCTAGTGAGTTTGTGGGATCCACGCCCGGCACAGGCACGACTTGAACACTTTCCCGAAGTGAATTACCTAATAGAAGATCCTGAAATAGACACCCTAAACGTGCACATTTTGCAGCACAATGTTAAAGCTGCAGTGTTAATGTCGCATCACCGAGATATAGATGCAAAATCACTTTCAGCGTTAAGCAAAGCGTCGTTGACTTACGTAGCAATGTTAGGGCCGCTTCACCGCAAGCACGAGATTATGCAACTTGCTGGTCTAGATAACACCGATTTCTGTGAGTATTTTGCAAGTCCCGCAGGGTTTGATATTGGCGGTGAATTGCCAGAGCATATCGCGTTATCTGTGGTAGCGCAGTGCCATGCAGTATTTAATAGAAAATTACCTCACGCAGTTTTATCTTGAAGGCGATAGGGTGAATTAACCTCAACCATATGGCAACAGCAAACGTTCTGTATTAGATGTCTCGATTTTCCTCACGCCTTTTACTCGTCTGTGATTTTAGGCATTTCACCTATTAAAGCGAAGAGTTTTCATTCCAGCTCGGTCGCTTTAGCAATTCGGGTAATTAATTAGAAGACAATGATGCTTTCATACAAATATATCTTGCTCCTTGCCGCCTTACTACCAACTACTGTTTTAGGTAGCACTTTCATATCTACCACTGTTAAAGAATCTAGGGCGACAGGGGTTAGCTTTAGTGTGGACTCGAAATTCTTGCAAGACGAGCGAAGAATTGATTTATATCTTCCAGAAAAATACGAGGACTCAACACGTAATTATCCGATTGTAGTCGTGCTAGATAGTAATTATTTATTTGACCTAACGGTTTCGATACTTAAAAACCGCTGGAGAAGAGATTTAGCACCACAATCAATCGTGGTTGGAATTCAAGCACGGGATGCAAACGAACGATTTGGATTTGCTTCACCTGTTCAGCGTATTCATGGTGAAGGCGTAATCTTTGAGCAATCAAAGCCAGACAAGATGGACGATTTTATACAAAAAGAATTACTACCGTATATTGACGCTGAGTATAGAACGCAACATCACCGAACAATAATCGGTATGTCACCGACAGCGACGAATGTAGTTTATGACTATTTAAAGAAGCAACCATATTTTAATGCACATATTGCACTTGCTGCGGACTTTTTGGCTACCCCATCATTTAACGGAAGCCCTTATTCACTAGTTTTTGATCTTTCAAATTCACAATCTGATAAAGGTTTTATTTTCTTTAGCCTTGCTTCTGACGATGTCTTGAAAGAGCCGGACAGAGGAACTCCGTTTCAAATAATGAGTAAAGACACGTATGCAAATAAAGGGATCCATACATTTATTGCGCCTAAAACGGAGCACTACCAACAAGCTGGGATATCATTAGAAAGGGCCTTTAGCTTGCTATATCCGATAGACCTATGGCGTCCTGACTATGCATCTCTTTGGTCTGAAGACAGTAATCCACTTGACTACCTGAAAAACTTTTACAGTGAGTTAGATAAGCAGTATCAGATGCAGACGTACCCTTTACTAGAAGGGTATTGGACAAGGAACAGTATTGTCGGAACAGTCGCATTGATGAACGAGCGGAAAAATTACAAGGCAGCGTTAGCGCTTTTGCAATGGACCAATAGCTTGTTATCTGACAATCAAACTGTACTTACACTTTTAACTGAACAGGCAATTATTGTTGGCGACAGAGAACTTGCGAATCAATATTTGAACGCGCTCTCGCAAGTAGTTGTTAAACAAGGAAGTAACAGTTCTGAAGATCTTAAAAGGCTTAAAACCAAAATCAACGCGTTTAAACCAAATGAACAAAGATAAACAGGCTCTAAGATAAACCTTAATTGAATAGTTGATATTCACCCAAAATAAAGCCTGCCTAAGCAAAATCAAACTTATGTTATTAGAGGCGAATACTCTTTGATTGTTGTTCATATTAGAAATGCGCTGTGTGTTTTTGATTTACTCGAATAGTTTCACATGATGCATACTCATTCAAAATATCAATTAAACTTATAACGACACTTTCCTTAGTATGGTAATCGTGAGTTAACATATTGATAACATCAGAGAGTGGAATGACCGATATCTATTTAGTGCGTCACGGGCAAGCGTCGTTTGGTAAAGCGAATTATGACAAGTTAAGTGAACTAGGCGCGCAACAAGCCATTTGGTTGGGTGATTATTTCAAACAAAGACAAACAGAGTTCGACGCAGTTTTCATGGGTGACATGGTGCGTCATCGAGAGACAAAGGACGGTATTGAAACAGGGATCAAGTCGTCATCTCATGCATTACCTGAGGCAAGCGTAGACAGTGCACTCAACGAGTTTAATTTTCAAGCTGTAGCAAAGGCTTATCTTACTCGGTTTCCTGATGAAAGTGTAAAGGACGGCGCTTCACCTTCTGAATACTACCGTTTGCTAAAGAAAGCCATGTTGGCATGGTCGCAAGATATTCTCGAGCACGACTTGCTAGATGAAACATGGCAACAATTCGAGGGCCGAGTTTCAGGCATGTTAACGCGTATCCAGCAACTTGATGCTAAGCGTGTTTTAGTGGTTAGTTCAGGCGGTGCTATTGCCATGATGCTCAAGCAAATACTTGGCTACGACGACGCGACCGTTATCAATATGAACCTACAAATTCGAAACGCCAGTTTTTCGCAATGCTTCGCGAATGCGCGAGGTTTCCACCTTAATAACTTCAACAGCGTACCTCACCTGGATGTGATTGACAGGTTGCACGCCATTACCTATAGCTAAATGGGACAGTTATGAATTTTGAATACAACGACAAAACCAACCAACTTCTAACGCAATTGCGTAGCTTCATGGAGCAAGAGGTGTACCCTATTGAGAAGGAGTACATTCACGCGGTTGAGAATGCCGAAAATCGGTGGAAGTCACCGGAAATGATGCAAACATTAAAGCAAAAAGCCAAAGACGCTGGATTGTGGAACCTATTTTTACCTGAAGAATACAAGCCATACGGTGCGGGACTGACTAATGCTGAGTATGCTCCTCTGTGTGAGGAAATGGGGCGTGTTTTATTCAGTGCAGAGATTTTTAACTGCAGTGCGCCAGACACAGGAAATATGGAAGTACTTGCTAAGTATGGTAACGAAGCACAGAAAGAACAGTGGTTAGTGCCTTTGCTAAACGGAGAAATTCGCTCTGCATTCGCAATGACAGAGCCTGCGGTTGCATCGAGTGACGCCACCAACATTGAAACATCTATCACCCGTGATGGCGATGAATACGTTATTAATGGTCGTAAGTGGTACACCAGTGGTGCAATGAATGAAAACTGCAAGATAATGGTGGTAATGGGCAAAACTGATTTTGATGCGCCACGTCATCAGCAACAATCTCAGATTTTAGTGCCTATGGATACGAAAGGCGTAACTGTTGTACGTCCTATGTCTGCAATGGGCTATTACGATGAGCCTATCGGTCACGCTGAAGTGTTATTTGAAGATGTGCGTGTGCCTGCGGAAAACTTACTACTTGGTGAGGGTAGAGGTTTTGAAATTGCACAAGGTCGTCTAGGGCCGGGACGTATTCACCACTGCATGCGTTTGATTGGTTGTGCACAGCGAGCCTTAGATATGGCATGTGAGCGTGTTGAGCAGCGTATTGCCTTTGGTAAACCTCTTAGCAAACAACAGTCAATCAGAGAAGACATCGCGCAAATGCACTGCGATATAGAACAAGCCCGTTTGTTAACGCTAAAAGCTGCTGACAAGATGGATCGCTATGGCAATAAGGTGTCTCGTGATCTTATTGCAGCTATCAAAATTGTTGCACCAACCATGGCATGTAATGTTATTGATAAATCTATCCAGATGCATGGCGCAGCTGGCACCAGCCAAGACTTCGTATTGTCTGCTATGTACGCTTATGCGCGCACCATTAAATTGGCTGATGGTCCTGATCAGGTCCACATGATGCAACTTGGACGTAACCTCATTGCTGAGAAAAATGCGTAAGGAGCCGGTGTGTCTCAAGAATCAGTAAAGAATCCACATGCTATCGATTTAGAGGCGCTTAATGGTTATTTGTCTGCGGCGTGCCCTGAAATAGGGTACGTCAGTGCAGCCGATAAGTTTAGCGGTGGTCAATCTAACCCTACTTTTAAGCTCACCACTGACAATGGCACCTTTGTACTGCGTCGACAACCACCAGGTAAATTACTTAAATCTGCTCATGCTGTGGACAGAGAGTACAGAGTTATTAACGCCTTGCAAGGTACCGAAGTACCTGTACCGAAAGCGTATCATCTGTGTGAAGACACCAATATTATTGGAAGCATGTTTTACATAATGGCGTTTGTGGAAGGTCAGATATATTGGAACAGTGCACTACCTGAAATAGACGACGCGCTAACCCGCACAGCCATGTACGAGGAAATGAATCGCGTGCTGGCTGCTTTGCATAGTGTTGATATTGATGCCAATGGCTTAAGTGATTACGGCAAACCCGGTAGTTACTTTGAACGACAACTAAGTCGCTGGACAAAGCAATACAGAGCGTCTGAATTAGAGCATATTGAAGAAATAGAGTCGCTCATAGCGTATCTAGAAGCAAACTTGCCTGAAGACGATGGCCAAGTGTCACTGGTCCATGGTGACTTTCGGCTCGACAACATGATGTTTGATATGTCTGACTTAGCCAAGCCAAAAGTGGTTGCAGTGCTGGATTGGGAGTTGTCCACATTAGGTCATCCCTATGCTGATTTAGCGTATCAATGCATGCAGTTGCGTTTGCCTTGTGACATCGCGCATGCCGCTGGTCTGGGAGGGCTTGATCGCAAAGCGTTAGGTATTCCTTCTGAAGCGGAATACGTCAAGGCGTATTGTCAGCACCGAGGAATAGAACATATCGATAATTGGACGTTCTATCTAGCCTTTAGCTTTTTCCGTTTAGCCGCGATTTTACAAGGTGTAGTGAAACGTGCTCACGATGGTAATGCGTCTAGTGAGAAGGCCATGCAGCTTGGGGCTATGGTGCGTCCGCTTGCGCAAATCGCCAATCAAACCATTCATCAAGATTCATAGCAAAACGCACTCTGGCTCGAGTGTGAGCTAGAGTTCGAAACTACAATGTGAATGCGCTTTGAAATAGCGAAGCGCACAACGAATACGGAGATATTATGAAAGCCATAGTATGTGAAGCTTTTGGTCCTATCGATGATTTACAGTACAAAGAAGTACCCGATCCAGTGGTCAAAAAGGGTCACGTTGTCGTTAATGTAGAAGCGGCAGGTGTCAATTTCCCAGATGGCTTGCTTGTGCAGGGCCTTTATCAAATGCAGCCTGATTTCCCGTTCATTCCAGGTAACGAAGTTGCTGGAACCGTTAGTGAAGTGGGAGAGGGTGTGACGCACCTCAAAGCCGGACAGAAAGTAATTGCGCTTTCTAATTTAGGTGGCTTTGCTGAAAAAGTATTAGTACCGGCCACCCATGTCATGCCGTTGCCTGATCCTATTCACGTGAACGAAGGTGCGGCATTAGTTACTGCACACGCTACTGCCCACCATGCATTGAAACAACGTGCTAAGTTACAGCCCGGTGAAACACTCGTGGTAACCGGTGCTGCTGGTGGTACTGGATTAGCGGCAGTTCAAATTGGTAAAATTATGGGGGCCAAAGTTATTGCAGTTTGCTCCACAGAAGAGAAACTCGCTCTGGCTAAAGAATATGGTGCAGATATTCTTATAAACTACAAAGAAAAAGATTTGAAAGAAACCCTAAAAGAAGTCACGGGTGGAAAAGGCGCAGATGTTGTTTACGAATGTGTTGGTGGAGATACTTTCCATGCATGCAGTCGCAGTATGGCGTGGGAAGGGCGCTTGCTTGTGGTTGGTTTTGCTGGTGGTGAAATTCCTAAATTTCCAGTGAACCTAGCTTTAGTTAAAGGCTATTCGGTTATGGGTGTATTCTGGGGCTCTTTCACACAGCATGACCCTAAGGGCTTTGCAGATAATATGAAAGAACTGCTGACATGGTATGTTCAAGGTAAAGTTAAAGTTGTAGTAGATGAAGCTTTACCTATAGAGCAAGTAACAAAAGCCATGGCGAAAGTGATGAATAGAGAAGTAAAAGGTAAAATGGTTCTGGTTCCATAAACCTGATTTAAACGTTTTTAAGGCCTATCAGTTATTGCTGGTAGGCCGTTTTTTTACACAATGACTTTTTTTGTGGCGGCTTCCTAAAGACGGTTTACCTTGCTGCAAAAACCTATCGAGAAGGTCTACGCGCGTCTAAAGACGAAATGGGTTTACTGTACTTTTGATTAAAAAAAGGGTACGCGCCCCATAGACACTAGAAAACTTCAAAACACTCCTAAGCATTTCTGGTCTGAGTTGGCGAAAGGTGGTATCAAACTAAGACGTGTGATGATTATTGAGCCTGAAAAACAGGTCTTTCTGCCTTTGTCTTATGAAGGATATGCGTGGAGATAAACGCTGAACGATTTTTAGTTGTTGCACTTACTAGTGCTTTAATGGTTTGAGAAGAAAGATTTCTGTCGTTACGTGCTTTCTTAACAACTTGCTCGCTGTGATTTGAAGTAGAGGAGCTACTAAGATGCGATATTTGATTACTTGTTGACGCGTTTGCACAAACAAAAAATGAGCTTGCCAAATAGGCGCTTAGAATTATTGTTTTTGTTTGTCGTTTCATGAGCTATCTCTTGAGTCTACGAGCCAACACTATGGTTAAACGTCTTGAGATTCGATTGCAGAGGCGGTTGCACTCGCCTCTTTAATCGAGTTTGTTTGTTCACCCCCATTACACCCAAATCACGAAGAGAACAAAACATGATAGCTCATACTTAGGTATGAATTTTTATCCCTAAATTTATTTGCACCTCGTTACCACGCGGTAACGCCCCCATCCACAGCAATAGTTTGGCCATTCATGTAGCTATTGCCCGGTGACAGTAAAAGCATCATGGTATTCACTATTTCTTGTGGCTCGCCTAATCGCTTCATCGGGCTGCCTTGACCAAGTTGTTCTCGTGCTTCAGGCGTGTTGTACCCATCTACATTTAAAATATTGGTCGGGCTATAAAATGGGCAAATTGCATTCACACGCACGTTTTTGCGTCCGTACTCTACAGCTGCGGTGCGTGTAATACCAGAAACAGCATGTTTAGCAGCTGCATACGCACCGCCTTTGGGGGCACCACCAAGGCCAGCTAACGAACTTACATTGAGAATATGGCCTTGCTTTTGCGCCAACATAACTGGCACTTGATATTTCATACCAAACATTACGCCTTTCACATTGACGGCAAATTGTGTGTCTATAACCTCCTCGGTCATTTGGTGTACAGGCGCTGGGTTATGGGCTATGCCCGCATTATTTACAGCAATATCTAAGCGACCGAAGGTCTCCATTGCCAAGTCTACAAGTGCTTTGTTAACGGCTTCACTGGCAATGTTGCCTGCTTGTGTCACTACGTCACTCAGTTCACTGACATCTTTTTTGGTTTCTTCGAGTGCTGTCTCATTGATATCGCTAAGGACTAACTTGGCACCCCTTTTGGCAAGACCAAGGGAAAGGAGTCGCCCAAAGCCACTACCTGCTCCGGTTATTAATACTACTTGACCTGTAAAATCTAACAATGCATCCATTTTTCTACCTATACGTTATGTGTTTGATCGATAAACTTGATAAGCAACTGAGCGAGTTCTTCGCCTTTGTCTTCTTGAATAAAATGACCACCGTCTGCAACGGTGAAATTTAGGGCTTCTTCGCACCCTGGAATACGATTTTGAAACAATACCTCTCCACCTGCTGTGATGGGGTCACTATCGCTAAAAGCACAGTAGAACGGCTTATTAAAGTTCTTAAGTTTTTCCCAAGCCGCACGATTTGCATGTGCCTCAGGGCTATCAGGAGTAACGGGAACCAGTAAGGGAAAGACCCTTGCCCCTGCTTTGTAGTCTTCCGAAGGGAAAGGGGCGTCGTAGGCATCAAGGGTTTCTTGATCAAGTGGAATAACGGTACCTCCTTCAATAATACTTGAGATCTTGAATTCAGGTGATAGTTGAGAAAATCGACGCCACTTGATAAAAGCTTCACTAGGAGGGTGTTCTCCTGTGGGAAGCCCCGTATTTGATACCATTACCTTAGAAAACTTATCAGGCATGTCCGCCACTAACCTAAGGCCAATTAATCCTCCCCAGTCTTGACAGAATAGGGTTGTAGGCCCTTTAACAACCTGGTTAAACCATTCCTTTAACCAAATAACATGGCGAGCATAAGAGTAGTCTTCTTTACGAGTGGGCTTGTCAGAGCGTCCAAACCCTATGAGGTCGGGGGCAAGTACATTGAAACCGGCGTCAGCCAAAATGGGCATCATCTTTCGATAGAGGTAAGCCCAGGTTGGTTCTCCGTGCAACAGTACAACAGTAGGCCCATCTTTAGGACCAACTTGGTAGTAGGCCATGGTAATTTCACTACTTATTGTATCTGTAACTTCAACGTATTGGGGAGTGTATGGAAAGTCTTTAATAAAAGAAAAAGCACTTTCTGGTGTTTTAAGTACTTGCATAACAAACCATCCCTTGTAAATAAAATGTAATTTTTATATCTGTCGTGTTAACAAAAACACTGGTTTTGATTGCTGTCAAATATTCATTATTCAAGTACTGGCGTGGTTTGTAGGGCAAAATCCATAAATTAAAGGGTTGGAGGTCAATATTAAATATTATGATAAATGTCTATAACACCAATAAACTTGGATGATTGGCAACACTGCAATAACATCCAATTAACGTGATAAACAGGACATGGTTATGACACAGATGGAAAACCCAGCAGTAGCTTATGCAGTGCAACAAGGTGTTGCGACGCTAACAATGCAAAGTGCACCCGTTAATGCGCTTTCTCGCGCCATTCGAGTTGGTTTAATCGATGGTATTGACAAGGCACTGAATGATGATGCCGTTCAGGCCATTGTTATTACTTCATCACTTCCTATCTTTTCGGGTGGTGCTGATATCAGTGAATTTTCTGGAGGCGATCTATCGCCAATGTTACCAGAGGTTTTAGACAAAATTGAAAATGCGTCTAAGCCTGTTGTAGCGGTGTTACCTGGACCTGCGTTTGGAGGTGGACTAGAAGTTGCCTTAGCATGTCATCACCGTATAACTTTCGCTGAAAATAAAGTTGGTTTGCCAGAAGTTAACCTGGGTATTTTACCTGGCGCTGGTGGTACCCAGCGTTTACCACGTCTTGCGGAGCCGCAGATTTCACTTGAAATGATTGTTACAGGTAAGCCAACTTCAGTAGTTAAATTACCTGGGGTGTTTGACAAAATTTCAGATAAACCAGAGCATCTACTTGACGATACCAAAACCTACTTGGCCTCATTGACGCCTGAAACTGCGATAAAGCGTACCAGCGATATTACTTTGTCGATGAACGATAACATTCAAGCCGTTTTCGACGCGGTAACTGCACAAACTAAAAAGGCCGCGCGAGGCTTCTTCGCACCGCTTAAGTGTATTGAGGCGGTTAAAGGTGCATACACACTTGATTTTGAAGACGGCCTGAAAAATGAAGGCAAGTTGTTTATGGAGTGTATGAACACCCCACAAGCACGCGCGCAGCAACATTTCTTTTTTGCTGAACGCGCTGCAGGTCATGTCAGTGATTTTGATAAAAATACGCCAGAGCGTAGTATTGAAAAAGTTGCCATTATAGGCGCAGGTACTATGGGCGGCGGTATTGCCATGAATTTTGCCAATGCTGGTATTCCTGTAACAATGCTTGAGCTTAAAGAAGAAGCACTAGAAAAAGGGCTAGCACTTATTCGCAAGAATTATGAAAACTCTGCGAAGAAGGGCAAACTGACTCAAGAGCAAGTAGAGAGTCGTATGGCAATGTTATCAGGCACAACATCGTATGATGATTTATCTGATGCAGATCTCGTCATTGAAGCTGTATTTGAGAAAATGGAAGTCAAGAAAGCCGTTTTCTCTACACTAGATAAAGTGTGTAAGCCCGGTGCAATACTTGCTTCTAACACATCTACCCTTGATATAGATGAAATCGCAACAGCAACATCCCGTCCAGAAGACGTTATTGGTCTGCATTTCTTCTCACCTGCAAATGTGATGCGTTTGCTTGAAGTTGTTAAAGCTGAGAAAACCTCTGCTGAAGTAATTAAAACTTGCATGAAGATGGCTAAACGCATTAAGAAAGTGGCCGTACTTGTTGGTGTGTGCTTTGGTTTTGTTGGCAACCGCATGATTGAACCTTACGGCAGAGAAGCTAATCGCTTAGTGCTAGAGGGCGCGACACCTGAACAGGTCGACCGTGTATTAACCGAATTTGGTATGCCAATGGGGCCGTTTACCATGGGTGATATGGCGGGAATTGATATTGGCTATTATGTTCGCCAGTCTCGCAAAGAGCACATTGCACACGATCCTTCCTATGGGGTTGTGGCAGACAGACTTGTTGAAATGGGGCGTAACGGCTTGAAAACTGGTCGTGGTATTTACAACTACGAAGCGGGTAGTCGTGTGCCAATCCCTGACCCTGAAGTTCTTGAAATTGCAAAGCAGGAAGCAGAACGCTTAGGCGTAGTTCAACGTTCCAACATTAGTGACGAAGAGATCTTAGTGCGCGTACTTTATACGCTCATTAATGAAGGTGCTTGTATTCTTGAAGAAGGTATTGCTGCTAAATCAAGTGATATTGATGTCATTTACGTGTATGGCTATGGTTTCCCAGTCTATCGCGGTGGTCCTATGCAATATGCCGATGAGGTAGGCCTAGGCACTATTTTAGATAAGCTAACGACTTATCGTGACCAACTTGGCGACTACGGCAAAATGTGGTTAGAACCAAGTGAACTATTAGTAAAACTGGCCCAAGAAGGCGGCAGTTTTAAGAACTATAAAAAATAAGCCGAATTAAAAGGAACCTATCTTATGCGTGATGCAGTTATTGTAAGTACCGCAAGAACGCCAATTGGCAGAGCCTACAAAGGCGCTTTAAACAACCTACCTGCGCCTTCATTGGGCGGGCATGCTATTAAACATGCTGTGGCTCGTGCAGGTATAGACCCTTCAAGTGTAGATGATGTCGTTATGGGATCAGCCCTGACACAGGGCAGTGGAGGCATGAATATTGGGCGTCTAGCTGGCCTTGCGGGCGACTTGCCTGTAACGGTTGCTGGTATGACATTAGACAGACAATGTAGCTCGGGTATGTATGCTATTGCTACTGCTGCAAACTCAATCAGAACCGGCGATACTAATATCATGGTTGCAGGCGGTTTAGATTCTATTTCATTGGTTCAAAATAAAAACATGAATATGTTTCGTGCTGTTGATCCTGCACTAGTTGCAAAGCATAACGACATATACATGCCAATGTTGCAAACCGCTGAAGTTGTAGCAAACCGTTACAACATTAGCCGTGACGTGCAAGATGAGTATGGTTTTCAAAGTCAAATGCGCACAGCCGCTGCACAGGCCGCCGGTAAGTTTGACGAAGAAATCGTGCCTATCACGGCAATGCAGACCCTGTTTAATAAAGAGACCGGTGAAACGTCTGAAGGCGAAGTTACATTGTCAAAAGATGAGGGGAATCGTCCTGAAACAACCCTTGAAGGTTTGCAGGGACTAAAACCCGTTATTGAAGGTGGCTGTATTACAGCTGGTAATGCTAGTCAGTTGTCTGATGGTGCAAGTGCTACCGTTATTATGGATGAACACACAGCGGCTAAAGGCAGTGCTCAGCCACTAGGTATTTATCGCGGTATTGCGGTAGCGGGTTGTGAACCAGATGAAATGGGCATTGGCCCTGTGTTTGCTATTCCGAAATTATTAAAACAACATGGATTGACCATGGACGATATCGGTCTGTGGGAACTTAATGAAGCGTTTGCCGTACAGGTATTGTACTGCCGCGATAAGTTAGGCATTCCAGATGAATTATTAAATGTAAACGGCGGTGCCATTTCTATTGGTCACCCCTACGGCATGAGCGGTGCTCGTATGGTGGGTCATGCACTCATCGAAGGTAAACGACGCGGTGCTAAATTTGTAGTTTGCACTATGTGTATCGGTGGCGGTATGGGTGCTGCCGGTCTATTTGAAGTAATATAGGTATTGGTTATGGAAGGTTATAAAGCTCCTCAACGCGACGCCATGTTTGTAACGCATGAGCTGTTAAATTATCAAGATCACTATCAGAAATTAGGTTTTGACGAAGCCTCCGAAGACTTGGTTTCTGCTATTTTTGCTGAGGCTGCGAAGTTTTCTGAAAATGTTCTAGCCCCAATTAATGCATCGGGCGATGAAGAAGGATGTAAGTGGGTTGATGGTGAAGTAACGACACCAAAAGGGTTTAAAGAAGCGTACCAGACCTACGTAGACGGCGGCTGGCCAGGTATGTCTCACCCCGAAGAATTTGGTGGCCAGGCTTTACCGTACTCGTTGTCATCTATTATTGCAGAATGGTTTTCAGGTGCTAACCACTCGTGGGCAATGTACCCAGGGCTTAGCCAAGGTTGTATGGCAACCATTAAGGCGCATGGCTCTGAGTTACTACAACAGATGTTCCTAGAGAAATTAGTTAGCGGTGAATGGACAGGTACTATGTGCTTAACGGAAGCACACTGTGGTTCTGACCTAGGTATGTTGAAATGCCGCGCTGAACCTCAAGAAGATGGAACTTACAGCTTAACAGGCACGAAGATTTTTATCTCTGCCGGTGAGCATGACATGTCAGAGAATATCGTTCATATTGTTCTTGCCCGTCTGCCTGATGCGCCTGAAGGTACAAAAGGTATTTCGCTTTTTGTTGTTCCAAAGTTCAATGTGTCTGAAGAAGGTGAAAAGCAAGATAGAAACGCGGTTGCTTGCGGCAGCATCGAACACAAGATGGGGATCAAAGCTAGCGCCACTTGCGTTATCAATTTTGATGGCGCAAAAGGTTATTTGATTGGTCCACCTAACCGTGGTCTAAACTGCATGTTCACGTTTATGAATACGGCACGTATCGGTACTGGCCTTGAGGGATTAGCGTCTTCAGAAGCGGCGTTTCAAGGTGCGCTTCGCTATGCAAAAGATCGCATTCAGTTTCGTTCATTAACAGGGCGTAAAAACCCAGAAGGCCCAGCAGATCCGATTATCGTTCACCCAGATGTGCGCCGTATGTTGCTTACCCAAAAAGCATTTGCGGAAGGCAATCGCGCACTTGCCGCTTACTGTATGCAGTTGGTTGATGTGACGCTATACGGTAGTGACGAAGCTGAGAAGCAGTTGGCAGATGCGAAACTTGCGTTTTTTAACCCCTATTGTAAAAGCGTTCTTAACTGAAACTGCGCAAGAAGCAACAAGCTACGGTATGCAGGTTTATGGTGGACACGGTTTCATTAAAGAGTGGGGTATGGAGCAGTTAGCGCGTGATACACGTATTTGTACTATGTATGAAGGTACTACGGGTATTCAGGCTGTTGACTTGCTAGGCCGCAAGGTCATGGGGTCTAACGGTGAGTTACTTAACGTTTTTGTTCAAGAGGTGCGTGACTACTGTAATTCACTTCGTGGTAATGCGCAGTTTAGTGCATGGACCAATGCGCTAAGTTCACACCTTGACGAGTGGCAGCAAATCACGATGGATATCGGTAAAGCAGCAGCTTCTAACCCTGATGAAATCGGTGCGGCTTCAGTCGATTACCTGATGTATTCAGGTTACGTGACTGTGGCGTATTTCTGGCTGAAAATGGCGGTGAAAGCACAAGAGCAGCTAGATGCGGGCACCACTGAAACAGACTTTTATAAGAGTAAACTCTTAACGACTGGCTTCTATTTTGACCGTTTGCTTACGCGCACACGTTCACTGGTTTCTGCAATCCATTCTGGCGCAGATAACCTAATGGCTATGCCTGAAAGTATGTTTGCAATCGAATAAGTTGGGTCGCTAACGTAAAGGTCATTACGACCAAATTGAGCCGAACAACTCGTGTATTTAACGAAAGCTAAATACATGGCATGTTCGGCTTTTTTGTATCTGTTGTATGAATGAGAATAAGGAAAAAGGAATTTATGAAGTCTGATCTAATTTCGAAGACTATTGAAATAGATGGTAACGCTATTCATTACCTAACTAACGAAACTGAACTTCATAAGAGTGTTTCTAAACCATTGCTTATATTCTTGCATGGCTTTCCCGAAAACGCCTTCGCATGGGAACCTTTGATAGGATGTTTACCCGAGGGCTATGAGGTTATTGCGCCAGACTTACCTGGTTATAATAAGTCATCCCCATTGCCAAACGACTCAGACTACTCAGTAACTTCATTATTAGCACGCATGTCTGCTTTTGTTGGCGCAATACAAAGAGGGCGTGAAACTATACTGGTTGGGCATGATTGGGGAGGTGCAATAGCATGGCCTCTCGCGGCTTTTTATCCAAAGCTTTTCAGTAAACTAGTTATCATAAACGCTGCGCACCCTTCAGCGTTTATTCAATCTTTAAAACACAGTCGTGAGCAGCGTTTAAAAAGTCAATACATCCATCAATTAATTGATACGCAAGCTGAAAGTGAATTGCGCCGTACGCACTTTGCCTTGTTAAAGCATATGCTAGGCGAACACTTGTTTATAGAGAATGGACCTTATGCAAAGCTCCTTTTAGACAATTGGCAAAATAATGCAAATTTAAAGGCCATGTTGACCTATTATCGTCAGATGCCTCAACAGGTACCTGCTGTAGATTCAACGTCTGAAGAATTAGATGCAATACGCGTACCCAATGTGAGAATATCATTGCCAACGCTTGTTATATGGGGGAAAAATGATGACGCTTTTGATACGGGTATTCTTAACTATTTACCCGATTACGTAACTAGGTTAGACATTAAATACCATGAAAAAGCAACGCATTGGGTTCATAGAGAGCAGGCACCGTGGGCGGCAGAAGAAATAAGTAGTTTTATAGAAGGTTAGAAGGGGAGAGGCCCCAATTAAGGGGCCTCAATAGCAGCATCCTGCCGCTACCATGTTGAATCGAAACATCACATGGGACAATACATTTTTTCGGAAACTTAGATGCGTCCGTTTATCTCTGCAGAAATTGGAGAGCTTTGAAGGCCGTTTTCTGCAATCCACGCTTGAAGCGTTTTACCGTCAGCTTCAGGCGCTTGCAAATCTTTACTTGGCATGTTTTTAACAAGCAGGGTACCAACTTCGTTTGCGTTGCTTGTTAGCGCTGTGCGGATAAGGCTTTGACCATCACATGTAATACCCGCGTAGTAGTCGCGTAGCTTTAAGTTAAAGTCAGATTGAACACTACGCATTTTCTTACGTAATTCACCTTTATCGTCTGCTTGAACGATAGTACAAATGTTTGCTAGCGCTTCATTTACGTCAGCGTGTGCAACATTAGAGAAAGCAAAAGTAGAAACAGTGATTGCTAGAGAAGCTTTAACGATTTTCAACATGGCTAAATTCCTTCGAGGTTTAATTAAATACGTGCGTTCTTGATGGCGCGCATTAAACACTAGTCTTTGTGACGAGGAAACATCGAGAAAAATAACTGAGTATGCAAATTAATACTTTATGAGTTTTTGTTGGAATTTAAGAAATAGTAATGACTGTTTGACGTAGTACAATGTAAAAGGAAAAGGCCCCTCAAAGAGGAGCCTTTAGTGCAGCTTTCGCTGCAACCATGTTGAAATGGTTCACATGGTAGTGTGAATTTTCTATATACGCTCGTTTAGCTCAGCTGAAATAGGAGATGATTGAAGTCCCTGTTCAGCAATCCACGCTTGTAATGTTTTGCCATCTGCTTCTGGCGCTTGAAGGTCTTTACTTGGCATCTTCTTTACCAATAGCGTACCAACCTCAACCGCGTTGTTAGTCAGCGCAGTCCTAATTAGGCTTTGCCCACCACATGAAATACCAGAGTAGTAGTCACGTAGTTTCAATTTAAAATCCGACTGAACACTTCTCATTTTCTTACGCAATTCACCTTTGTCATCAGCTTGAACAATGGTGCAAATGTTTGCCAATGCTTCATTTACGTCGTTTGCTTGCGCTACGTTAGAAAAAGCTAATGATGTTGCTGCAATTGCAAGAGAAGTTTTAACGATTTTCAACATGGTTAAAGTTCCTTTGGTTTGTTTTTGTTTAGTTCGAGCTCTATTTAAAAGTAATCGAACTGAATAAAAAACATGCAGCCTCATAACAGCGTATTTTTTTAATACGTATGGCTGGTTTTGAATGATAGTGATTTTTGTTAAGTGTATGAATATATTGGTTATATTTATTTTTGTGTATCGATTTTGGATGTTGGGGTTTTGGGATTGAAAGAGGTTTTTGATGCGAAATTCTACTGGTTATTAACTTAGTTTTACTTTGATTTTCTTAAAATTATAAATAGTATTTGCTATTGCTATTGCTATTGCTATTGCTATTGCTATTGCTATTGCTATTGCTATTGCTATTGCTATCAATAGAGTGATTATGCTCAAGATGTATCATGAAGAAACACGCTAAATGTTATCATTATAAAGCTTTGTCATTTTAGCGTTGTTTTGAACCTTATTTGTTGAGCCTCGTTTGCCAAAGAGCTTGACGGTTCACGTTTCATTTTGTTCATTTTCCCCTTTTTAAATGCGGTAAATTAGCAACTTAGTTACGTTTTTAAAAGGTGGATCGAATAATCAAATAAAGGTAGCTACAACTACATATAGAACTCATCGGCATTCGCTATTCGGTTAATTACCTATTAAACGTGTTTAATTCGAAGGAAAGGGCAGTGTAGAGCACGTTCTTACAAAATACCCGTTCAACTAGGAGCCTACCTTCCTCGAGAAAGCCAGCTGCTATGCTGCTTGGTATAAGGCATTTATTCTATTGGTTTAGTGTTGAGTTATATTACTGGAGATAAAGTTGCGCTTTTAATAAAAACAAAACGCTTGATGAATATTTTGAGGCAAGAAAAAAGCGGCACAGAGGCCGCTTCTTAACGTGCAGATTGCTCTGCAACCATGTTGAACTGGTTCACATGGTATGTGAATTGATTAAATACGTTCGTTAATGACAGCAGCTAGAGGGCTGTCCTGCAAACCGTTTTCAGCAACCCATGCCTGTAGTGTTTTACCATCTGCCTCAGGTGCTTCAAGGTCGCTCTTAGGCATCTTCTTAACAAGAAGTTCGCCTACTTCATTTGCACTGTTCAGCATTGCTGTACGAATTAAGCTATTACCACCACAGCTAACACCAGCGTAGTAATCGCGAAGCTTTAAGCGGTAATCTGACTCAACTGCACGCATTTTTTTGCGTAGCTCGCCTTTGTCATCTGCTTGTACGATGGTACAAATGTTTGCTAACGCCTCGTCAACATTCGCGTTTGCAAAGTTAGAAAATGCCAAAGTAGATGTAGCTACGATTAGAGAAGTTTTAACAATTTTCAACATGGTTAAATTCCTTCGAGTTAATAATTTATTTGATGGTTTGTTTGTCGAGATCAATTAAAACCCAATTAAGTGATTCGAAAAACATTCTGTTCAATAACAAGGTATATAAAGTAATACGTTTATTTTATATTTAGTAAAATTACTTATGTTTGTGGCGTTGTGTGTGCTTTCCCATGCGAATAGTGGCTCTATTAAGTGCTACTTTTACGGTGACTAAAACCAATAGTGGGTCACGGATAGGTTGAAACTTAGAGGCAATTTGTAAATTGTAATTGATGTTCTTATCAATCAAATAACATGTCAGTGATACGCGACAAAAGGGAGAGGCGGCTGTCGAAGCCGCTTTTTAGGGAAATATAAGTGTCGAAATGAAGATGGGCCGTTCTATTTAATAATGTCAACACTTACATTCTTTCATTAATTACTGCCGCCAAAGGACTATCTTGCAAGCCATTTTCAGCAACCCACGCCTGTAAAGTTTTACCATCTGACTCAGGAGCTTCTAGGTCACTCTTAGGCATTTTTTTAACTAATAGTTCTCCAGTTTCCAGTGCATTACTTAAGAGGGCGGTACGAATTAAGCTGTTTCCACCACAACTTATGCCTGAATAATAATCTCGCAATTTTAGGCGATAATCAGACTCAACAGCGCGCATCTTTTTGCGTAACTCGCCTTTGTCGTCTGCTTGAACAATAGTACAAATGTTTGCTAACGCCTCTGATACGTCTGCGTGTGCAGTGGCAGTAACGCCAAACGTGCCAGCGATAACAAGAGAAGTTTTAACAATTTTCAACATGGTTAATTCCTCGTGCTCACAAATGAAATGCAGATGTTTTGCTTCCTTAACAATTTAAGTCGAGAAGTTGATAATTGGAAACTTTTGAAATAAATACACAGGTATGTTTTTTTATACCTATTGGGGTGGGTTAAAGCGCATCTTTTCTATGTAAATACTATTTAAAACAATGCGTTATTTATCTTTAACCTTTCTTGTATACTGATTTAAATATATTAGTGAAATTAGGCCCTATTGCTCAATTACAACAGTCAGCAATAGGGCTTAGACAAAAACGCAAAAATTAATGTGGCTTAAAGTTACTCGCTACTTCCATTATCTGTTCTCGCATCCACATGTGTGCATAGTCGTGATCTGCACTTACATGCCAGTACATAAAGTACTCCACAGGTGGAACTTCAAATGGCAATTCATATATGGCTAAGTCGTAGTGTTTAGCGAGGTGAAACGGTAAACAAGCGATGAGATCTGTCTTAACAATAGTGCTAGGAACGGTTAAAAAGTGTTGACCACGCATCACTTCTTTGCGTCTTTTACCCATTTTATCTAGCGCGATATCAATTGGGCCGGCACCTGACTTGCGTTGTGACACATTTATATGACCTAGACGTAAAAATGTATCGAGATCTAATCCATTTTTAAGGGCCGGATGGTTCTTTCTGGCTAATGCAACTAATCGATCTTGAGCAAACTTTTGTTTGCACAAGTGGGGGTCAGTAAATGTGGAAGCGTCAGTGAAAAAGTCGAGTGCTCCTGCCGCCATCGCAGAGACAACTTGGCTGCGTGGAATTTCATAATTAGTAATGGAAATGTTGGGGGCTAAATTCTGTAAACGTGCCACCAACCTCGGCATTATGCTGGCCTCTAGCAAATCACGGCTTGCGAAATTGAAAGATTTTTCAGCAGTAAGCGGATCGAACGTATGGCTTTCCTGAACACTTTTTCTCAACAAAGCCAAAGCCTGCCTTGCTGGAACAATGATGTTCTGAGCTACTGGTGTAGGGGTCATGCTATGGCCCGTTCTCACGAATAGGGGATCGTTAAGCATTTCACGCAAACGAGCCAAAGAGTTACTAACAGCTGGTTGAGTAATGCAAAGTACATCAGCCGCTTTGGTCAAGCTGCCTGCCGTGTAAATGGCGTCGAATACCGCGAAAAGGTTCAAATCGATTCTATTGAGATTCATAACTAATCCTTTGTGAGCGAGTGCCCTGAAAAAAGCCAATAGATACAGAGGATCTGAAGCGTATCAGTTTGTGCTGTATTCATCAGCTTGATACATTGCTACAGATCATCTACTTAAAATTTACGCTAGTGTAACAAGAATATTTATAAATACCTATTATTAAAAGTTAATTGAAACATTCAAGTGAATAATAGTACTTTTATCGTTAATAAATGCCAATTGGACTTAAAAATGAAAACACTCATAGATTTAGCTGTAGGCGATACACTGGAACAACCAAAATGGTTAGAAGTGACCCAAGAAATGATCAATCAATTTGCAAACGCAACGGGCGATCATCAATGGATTCATTTAGATGAGGAGAGGTGTAAAGTTGAAAGCCCTTTTAAAACCACTATTGCACACGGGTTCCTTACAGCGAGCTTGATGCCAAAAGCATTCGAAGAAGTCGTTGCACCAAGCGATAAAATCGCATCAATGATAAATTATGGAATAGACAAACTCCGATTTCTGGAACCAGTTAAAAGTGGAGATGCAGTTAAATATCACTTTGAGTTAAAGGAAGTTACAGAAAAACCACAAGGCAAACTGTATAAAGTAGAAGGGAGCTGTAAGCTTAGGTCGAGCGGTAATCCTGCGCTCGTAGGTAGCTTCTTGATGTTAGCCATTATTGCTCCTTAATAAGGCTTCGTAATATTTCTCTGTAATATACATTTTTAATATAGCAAGAACTATTTCACGGTTATACCGTGAAAATCTCATAGAGGCGTTTTTTCGCCTCTAGCCTCTAGTTTAGCCTCAGAGCAATACAAAACGTGATGACGCCGGCGTTCTTCATACTTGAGCATGTTCTCAGTATTACTTCTTGATATGCCTATCCATTAGGCACAATCTTGTATGCACTATTTTTATAAATTTTGCCTATTGAGGCTCAAAAATGAGCGTCGATAATTATCAATCCCGCTATTTCTTCTCATTAATCTTAAGTTCATCTGGTCTGACCATGTGTTAAATTGATGCAAACATATTATTCACAATAAATTTACAAATTAAAAAATGAGGCATAGTATCAACTACGTAGGTAGCACATTTGTGTAGACCTCACACAATAACAACACGAAATCGAATAGCCTGTTGCTAGCGGAAAGTGTGGGTAGTAAAGCCGGTAGCGATAAGCCCAGATTTGGAATCACACTATGAAATTGAAAACGCGTAAGACCGCAGTTGCCGCAATGGTCGGTACTGCAATGTTTTGCTCTCCTTATCTAACAATGGCTCAAGAAGCTGACGTTGAAAATGAGAAGGAAGCGAAAAAGGATGTTGAGCTAATTCTTGTTACAGGTAGTTTCGTTCGCCGAAGCGAAAACTTTGAATCACCTTCTCCTCTTGCTGTCGTAGACAGCGTGGCAATTGATGCAATTGGCGCTAAAAATATTGCTGACATTACACAAACCTTAACTATTAACACGGGTGCAGAGAATAACCCAGATGCATTTACTCAAAATGCGACTGCAGGTACATCTAACATCAACCTTCGTGGTCTAGGTGTTGCCTCTACACTTGTTTTGCTTAATAACAAACGCCAGGTGGTAAATGCGCAACCAACAAACGAAGGTTTAAACTTTGTCGATACCAGTTCACTTGTACCTATGATTGCTATTGATCGTATGGAAGTAGTGAAAGATGGAGCATCAGCACTGTACGGTTCTGATGCGGTAGCCGGTGTAGTTAACTTTATTACCAAGCGCAATTATGAAGGTGCAATGGTGAGCGTTGATTATCAAGACGGTGCTCACGGTGATAATAAAGAATATATCTTGCAAGGTTTATGGGGTGCATCAGGCGATAAAGGTAATGTTATTGCAGCCATAAGTTACACAAACCGTTCACCTTTATTCATTAGCGACAGACGTTTGAGCCGACCTCAAGATGATACGAGTGCACTTGGTAACCCAGCGAGCTTCTTTATAGCGCCGGGTGTACCTGTTATTGATCCTTACGGATGTGAGGAGTTTGGTGGTTATCCAAATATTCTTGCACCAAGCGGCACAGTACCGGGCCTTGAAGTAGGGCTTTGTGGTTTCGATTTCGGTCCATATTATTCTTATGTTCCAGATGAAAGCCGTATCAATGCATATACACGTGCCGAATATGAATTTACTGACGACATCACTTGGACAACCGAAATTGGTATGGCAAGAAACCGCGCAGAACGTGGTGGTGCACCGAGCTTTCCAATTCTGACAGCGCCTGTTGTACCAGACTATCATCCACAGAACCCATTCGGTCGCGCAGTATCTTTCTTTGGGCGTGCTGAAGGTAATGGTCAACCTGGAGATGCAGCGAACACTGAATCGGATACATTCCGCTTTAGTACAAGCTTGCAAGGTGTTACCGATGCAGGCTTCTGGGAAGTCAGCTATACACGTGCGGTGAATGATTTCCAATTCCGAGTGCCTGATGTGCTTAACACGGAATTCCAACTTGCGCTGTTGGGATTCGGTGGTTCAGACTGTAACCCTATTACTGGAACACCAGGTGTTGGTAGCTGCCAATTCTTCAATCCATTTGCGACCTCGTACACCACAGCACCTAACTCAGATTATGTGATTAGTTCGTTTACTGGCACTGAAATTATCGATTCAAAAGCCGATTTAGAAGTTATTGAAGCATTTACGTCTTTTGACGTGTTTGAAATGGGTGGTGGATTCGCTGCACTTGCATTGGGTGTTCAATACAGAGAAAACCAGTTGGCACAAGACTATGATGACTTGGCGAATCAAGATAGCTTCACATTTGTTATTGGTAACCCTGATATAGATGGTAGCCAGGACGTTTGGGCTGCATTTGGTGAGCTAGCATTGCCTGTTAACGACGAACTAGATGTTCAAATAGCAGTTCGCTATGAAGACTACGGCGGTACTATTGGCAGCACGGTAGATCCTAAACTAGCGGTATCATGGCGTGCAACCGATGAGTTCTCGCTGCGCGGCTCAGTTTCAACGTCATTTAGAGCACCTACGGTATTTTTAGCACAAGGTGGTTCAACGTCACTACAACAGGTTGTTGACCCCGTTCAAGGTGCACAAGCGTTTGTTGCGGTTAGAACTTCGGGTAATGAAGATCTTAAACCGGAAGAGTCAACAGCGTATAACATTGGTTTCTCATACGAACCTTTCAGAGATCTCTCTCTAGAGGTTGATTACTGGAACTTTGAATTTGAAGATTTGATTATCCAGGAAAATGCACAAGCATTATTAAATGCAGACCCAAGAGATACTGATCGCATTGTACGAGCGGGTGACCCACTAAATGGCCCAGTTCTGCAAATTAACAATACCTATGTTAACGCGAGCTCGTTGGAAACTTCTGGTCTTGATTTTGTTGCTAGCTACAAGATAGAAACAGAACTCGGCAATTTTACGCCGACTATTCAAGCGACGTACATTACTAAATATGACCTTGTCGATCCTCAAGCTGGTAAGATTGATGGTGCAGGGCGTCGTAACTTTAATAACATCGGGGTATCTTCACCAGAGATGCGTATGAATATTGGCTTGTCGTGGCAGCATGATGTACATGCAGCTAATTTGTTCTTGCGTTATATCTCGTCATACGACGATGACCAAAACTGTGCAAGTGGTACTGCTAATACAGCGGGTTGTGCTGACGGTTTCTATGAAATTGATAGCATTGTTACTGTTGACGCGCAATACAACATAGATTTGGGCAGTGTGTTTAATACAGAGCAGAGTTATGTTCTAACATTGGGTGGTATTAACTTGTTCGACGAAGAGCCTCCACAAGTGTTTACTAACAGTGGTTTCGACTCGAAAGTTCACGACCCTCGTGGACGTCAAATTTATGCAAGATTAGCGGTTGAGTTTTAAGCTCTAGCTTTATCTGCTATCTAAAGAAAGGCCGACCTCAGTTCTGGGGTCGGTTTTTTTGTAAACTTTAATCGCCACCATTCGTTGAGTTTTCTTAATCTCCATTCTTTTAAAATTATCTTCTTTCATTAGAGTAAACCTTCAACGCATAAATGAAGGAAAGTCTCCTAATGACAAAATTATCGAACGACGAGATTCAAGCAAAGCTCGATGCACTTAATGACATTACAACTGATGACGTCAAATGGGAACAAGACGGCGATGCTATTAAGAAGACATTTGTATTCAAAAGTTTTATTCGGGCGTTTGGTTGGATGTCTCAAATTGCTATTTGGGCCGAGAAACTAAAGCATCATCCAGAATGGTTCAATGTATACAATAAAGTTGAAGTGCGTTTGACAACACACGATGTAGATGGGTTAAGTGAACTCGACTTTGCGTTGGCTGAAAAAATGGAAAAGTTCAAATGAAACCAAGATGTTTTATATCGATAACTGGGAATGTTGGCAATGAATTGTATTAACTTTGCGCATATTGGTTAATTAAACTGCGAACGGTAAGAAAATTGCAATATTTCGAAATTAAGCACTTGTGTTAGCAAAGTCCCTATGTATAATACGCACCACGTTGAAGCGAGGCACGAAACGAAGCGCTTTAACGATATATTTCTGGCGCGGGATGGAGCAGTCTGGTAGCTCGTCGGGCTCATAACCCGAAGGTCGTAGGTTCAAATCCTGCTCCCGCAACCACAGAAATAACAGTATTTCAAAATTCGCACCTAGGTGAGTTTTAAAAGTTCAGACGCGGGATGGAGCAGTCTGGTAGCTCGTCGGGCTCATAACCCGAAGGTCGTAGGTTCAAATCCTGCTCCCGCAACCAATCGAAAAGACTCGTCTATATGGCGGGTCTTTTTTTTAACGACTGCATAAGGGTTGAGCGTCAGGTCAGCCTTGCCACTCTCATCTAAAACTACACATTCAACAGCGTCTCGCATGATTAACATGGCTTCTTTACTCATTAAAGAAGAGTCGTATGTATTTAAAAGTTCGAGAAACCTTTTCGAAATCCCTTCGCTTTTAAGCGGTTTTACTTTTGGCAGGTCTTTCGTTTCTTCCGCTTGCTGAAGCTTTGAACAGACATCAATCAACTCATCCTTAACAAGGCTAGCATCGACACCCTGTTTTATCGCGTTAACAAGATTCGATTTCTCTTTCTTCAGCCTAGAAATCTCAGCTTGTTGATTTGTTTTGTCAGTTTGCTGAGAGGCGATAAGTTTCTCAAGTTGCGTATTGTATTCTTTCACAACCAACTTGACTGTAGCCTCGGTTGCCAGCTCAGCTTTCATCGCATTAATTACAGCTGTTTCGATTAACTTCTTGTTAATTGTTTTGCGGTTTGAACAAGTTCCTTTGTTTCTGGCTCTACTGCATCCGTATTGAGTAGAATTAACCAAGGAAACTCCTCCGCCGCACCCACCGCACTTGATCAGATCACTCAATAGGTAACTGGCTCTTCGTTTAGGCTTGTAGCCACTTTCTCGCACGTCCAGTAGTCTTTGTTTGCGTTTGACCGCTTGCCAAAGCTCGTCATCAACGATTTTTAACTCAGGCATCTCTTTGAATACAAGTTCAGATTCTGGGTTAAGCCGAGACTGACGTTTACCGGTAAGAGGGTGTTTAACATAAGTCAGGCGGTTCCAAACTCTTGTCCCAGAATACAGGTCATTGTTGAGGATCCCTGTTCCTCGTCTTCTGTTTCCGTTTATCGTAGATGCCCCCCATTCCTTGCCGCTAGGTCCGGGGATTCTCTCTTCATTGAGTTCTTTCGCAATCGTCTTAGGCGATTTGTCCAAATACGCATAGTCATACAATATTCGACGAACAATTCTGGATTGTTCTTGGTTGATTTTTAACTCTCCTTTGATAGGTTCCCCATCGATTCCTATCCCTTTTACAACATCATACCCAAAACACTTTCCCCCTGCGGACTTGCCCTCTGCAATCTTTCCGATGAGACCACGACGTGTTTTGTCTGCCAATGCCCTTAAAAATAAGGTATTCATAGTACCTTTAACACCAATGTGTATTTCAGATACTTCGCCGTCTTCAACAGTGATGATCTTGACACCATTGAATTTCGCCAATTTATAAATAAATGCCATATCAGCCTGATCACGACTGAGTCTATCGAGAGCCTCACATAGTATGACATCATACTTTGACAAATTATCTAGAAGGAACTGAATGCCCGTTCTGTGAATTGCTGAGCCCGACTCAGCAGAATCATGCGCATAGTCAACTATCGTTAAAGAATGTTGTTTAGCGTACTTTTGGCAAAGTCGAAATTGATCTTCAATAGACTTCGGGTTTTGCAAAAAAGTTGAATACCTTCCGTAAGTTAACGTTCTAATAATCATGAGATTGCTCCGTCATAAAGTCGTGAATAACCATTTGTCTTGCTAGCTCCCGCGCCAACTCTTTTATGACAAACCTTTCCTCTCCATCTTTCACTATGGAAACAGTTACTTTGTTATTCATCATAGTAGCACCTCCATTATGGCTGCTGGCGATGTGCCTTTACGAAGCAAAGCAATTTCTCTTGCGCATGCAAGCGTCTTAGTAATGCAAGTGATACTCGCTGCTTCAGATTCAGTATGCACCCGTTCAAATTCCATATTCAGCATTTGATTACTCCATATTCAATACAACGCTGTACCTGAAAGTAATATAGTGGATTTTTTCTGAATGTCGTTTTATTGGTTAAGATATTGATATTAAACGTTTAATTGTCCATTTTGGTTAAATCTGTTGGTTTCGTTTTATTTTGTTATTACGTATTTTTGCTAAAAGCGCACTTATATTCCCTAATGGAATAAAATATGTGAATTGGTTATATGTGAGCGGGTATTTTTAATGGGTTTAGCACTACTATCCCTTCGTCATTTCAATGAAAAGGAGATTGTAATAATGACAAATAATCGTACTCAAATGCTGTTTGAATCTGAATTTAAGGACGAATCGGAGAGTAATTGGAATTTGAAATCCGACTTTTTCGTTGGTGTTTTTGTGAACAGTCGGCAATACAAGACTTGTACCAAAACACAACTCGCCCTCATGCTTGCGTTGAGCCGCTATTGTACCCTTTACAGTAACTGCGTTGATCTATCGTCAAGTACTCGCAAAAGTATTTGTCGCAGCATGAACATCAAAGTGGCGACTTTCAACAATCAGTTTTCTGCGTTGTGCAAAACAGATCTGATCATAAAATTGGTCGACTCGAAGTACATGCTTAACCCGTGGCTCTTGTATCGAGGTTCGAACAGAAGTGCTCAAAAGGCGCGTTCTAAGTTCGACGAGCTTTTACTTAAACGGGAAGAAAAATGGCTGAGTGAAATTTGACACATCAAGGATTTAAATAATCTAACATAAGGCTTGATTTTTTTGAGCCTTTATCTTGTTGAATTTAAAGTGTTTAGTATCGCGTGTATTTTTGAAATTGTGATAATTCCTCCCGATTTATGTGACCAATTATCACGATTTTTGTGATACTTGCATGGAAGGATTTCGCCAGCTCCCCTTAATGTTTCGTCAGAAACCTCACAACATTTTGAAATCAAAATGTGGAGTGAGTCCACAAGTGCTGCCGCGCTTGAATGTCTCCACATTTTTTTCGATAAAAAAGTCTTCCTGTCAAAAAATCATATATATTCCTTTCGTATAAACCGTCGGAGAAGAGGAATGCAAACCGATAAGAATGACATGATAATGCGCTGCGAAAAGTTGCACACAGTTGCAACTCTAACGAGACAGCTCAAACACTGTCTTAGGGCTCAATATACCCCTAATGCAGATTCCGACTTATCCCACAAAAACGAAATCTTAACTCCGAAGGCAGGTACTACCTTTGAAAGTGTGATCCATCGTTTTAATGAACGCATTAAACGTATGGATAAGAAGCCCCGAAAGAACGCTGTATTAGCGCTCGATTTCGTTTTCAGCGCATCACCAGCGGCTCTTCATAAAAAGAGCCTAAAGGAACGTAGAGAGTACTTCATTGATTGTGCAAAGTGGTTCCGAGATAAGGTTGGCAATGAAAACATTCTCACAGCCGTAATTCACCGAGATGAAACTGGCGGTGAGCATGCACACTTCCTCTGTTTACCGATACCAAAAGGGCAAAACTCGTTAAATTGTCGTGAATTGGTGGGAGGACATAAACAGCGCATGTCTGAGATTCAGGACGAATTTTATGAACGCGTCGCCAAAAAGCACGGCTTTTCAAGAGGAATGAAAGGTTCACGGGCTACTCACACATCGGTGCGTGAATATCACTCATTGGTTAATGAGACGTTGCCCAAGCTAAGACGTGAAAAAGTTGAATTAATGTCGAGAAACGAGAAATTGGACAATCAAATTATTGAAAAACGCAATATTTTGGAAACTCTGGAAAAGAAGATCTCGAAAGAACTCGAGGAGTTTAAACGACTGGTGACTTACTCGTATCACTTCATGAAAGATCAAATGATTAAACGTTGGCGAATGCTTCACTTAGGTGGCGAGGAATTCGAATTCGACTATGAAGAGCCAACTCAAAAACAGTCGAAGGCTGAAATTATTGAACGGCCAAGACAAGATTTAACTCCATTTAGGAGGCGGATGTAAGTGAGATGGTTTAAAGGTGTGCGTTATCCGCGTTCATGATTGAGGGTGGGTGTTTTTTTGTTGTCGTTGGTGTCAAACTTAGGAAACTTGATATCTCAGTTGAAAATTAGGATTTGGCTGATTAACCGCATGATTTAAGGACAAAATGGACTTAACAAGCAGTAAATTTAGCGTTGATACTCCGTACAAGGGTCTAGTCATCGCATCAATATTGCCAGTCGCAGGTTTAGCGATGACGTCGCCCGAAGCGATGCTCATTGCAATAGCAATCGCTATACCTTTCAGTCTGCTTTGTATGATGCTTATCGGTGCACCTGTATATTATCTGTTAAAGAGACTTAGGATACTAAACTTTCCACTTTGCATTTTTTCAGGTGTTTTGTGTTCGGTACCTGGAAGCATGATGTTTTCTCCATCAGGCTTGCCAATTGAATTTAGTCTCTCAAGTTACATCAGTTTTTCGTTGCTCGGCGCTGTAGGTGGGTTTGTTTTTTGGGCAGTTTATGCAAGGGTTCATGGCCGAGATCAAAACAAACTAGGCTTAGGAATCGGTTTTGCGCTTGTTGCAGGCTTGGCTACTGCTATTTTATATTCAAACGATTTTAAAACCATAGAGTACGTTGATGGGAGAACATTGCCTCAAGGCGTGTCATTTGTGGATTGGCATGAAAGGCTTGTGCCTGTAAAGGTTCAAGGTGAAGAGCTAATGGCAAGACTCGCTGAACAAGTGCCATACATTAGTAATTGTGAAACCAGCCTTTCAAAATGGCGTGACATGTTCACTCACGAAATAAAATATTCGGTCAGCCATTACCCACAGGTGCCCCGCGCGCACCATTTCAAAGTATTTTCGGAAGAGGGCAAGGCTAAAGTGCCGCGGGAGTGCCCGCCCGATGGAAAGGTTATTTTTTTCTGATTTTGTGCGTTTTATCTAGTTAGTCTACTTTCGATGAGTCGAATTACAGATTCAGCCGCATAATCCTTTGGCATTGCATCAGGTGCAGTAACCGACAGCTGAAAAGCTCCCTCAATCGCTGAAACGATAATGGCACTTAAATGAGTCACTTCATCGTCGATTTCAATCTTGTTAGTCCATACATCAACTATTAGGGCTGATAGGATGTCCAGCTGAGTCTTGATCAGGCTCTGATATATGGTTCTTACATCATCATGCTTGATCGACTCCGATGCAACAACAATCCATGCCGCCACAATTTGAGGCATTTGTGTTTCACCAGTCGCGAGCCTTGCGTAAACAAAAGCTTTTAGCTTCTCCCATGGATCTCGCGCTCCATTTAGCATTGTTTGTAATCGTTGCTCAGCTGAAGTCGCTATCCAATGGATAGCGGCAATAAGTATGTCTTGTTTGGTTTTAAAGTGATAATGAATAAGGCCCGGAGCCAAACCAGCCTGTTTAGCAATGGATTGAATAGAAGCTTTCTCGTAACCGACGTTAGCCATTACTTGCAGAAGTGCGGCCACTATTTCCTGTTTTCTTTGTTCCGTATTTGAGGGTCTACCCATTCATCAAACGTCCGATAATTTTTTATTTGGTTATTTAACCAAATTACTTTGCATTATGCGACTTCTTTGTTTATGGTTTGTTTATTGGTTGTTTGACCAAATAAAAACAAGTAACAGGAGTGCATGTAGATGGATAAAGATCTAACACTTAAGTCGGGCAACAAGTGCTTACTGCTGAAAGTTAAGCGGGAGCTAATCCCAAACTATTTCGTTTTAGCATTTCCTGAAACGCAAGGAGAGCCGTCAACAACAGAGGTTAGGGAAATGTTAGATATAGGTGTTCAATACGCTAGGGGGCTTTCACAGGAGCTCTTGGGTGATTCAGAAGCATATTCTGTGCTTTATAGCGGATACAGTTCAAGAAGAGAGAAGGGGTGGCATATCCATATTGTGCTACTAGGCAATAGATGGAAGAAAGCATGGCTGTATTTTGTCCTTTGCGGCAAAAATGTTCTGCAAGCTCTTGGTCTGAGAAAAGATGACGCGCCGAGGTTAATATGAATTTGAAAAAGAGATGGTCAGAGTTGATGTTAGAGCTGGGGTTAAAGGAAAACGTTGAAATGTATGAATCGCTAATATCAGCGTATTCTGAAGCCCATCGACATTACCACGACTTAAGCCACTTACAAATGGTCTTGAAACAGTTTGCGAGTGTCGAGCAGTTGGCAGAAAACAAAAGCCATGTTGAATTGGCGCTTTGGTTTCATGATGCTGTTTATAAACTTTTCTCGACTACCAATGAAAAAGACAGTGCAAAGTGGGCAAGCGATTTCCTTCAGGCTAGTGGAGCCACAAAAGATGTTGTTGAAAGTGTAGCAGGGCTAATAAGGGCTACATCGCATACTAGTGCCGCAACCAGCAATGATGAAAAGTTGATTGTTGATATTGACCTTTCTGTTTTAGGGCAACCCCAAAAGGTTTATGAAAAGTATTCTATTGATGTAAGAAGGGAATATAGGCTTGTTCCCCAGTTCATATACAACAAAAAAAGAAGCAAAATCCTTTGCAGTTTTATGAGCAAATCAAGAATTTTCTTTTTCGATGAATTTGAAATTTTGTTAGGGAAGCAGGCGGCCAATAACGTTCATAATGAGCTTTTAAGTCTAGGAGTCATAAAATGTTGAGTGTGTTGTTTATGCATAGGTATCTTGACCGTAATCGGTTGATTTTTTTGGACGAAATGAGTAAACTCTTTAAAGCGAAGTCATTGACAAAGCTCAGTGGATGTGGCAACCTTTTGTGAAACAAAAGGTTGCCACATCCACTGATTAGGTAATTTCCTTGTTTATCAATAAGTTACAGTTTTTTTTGACAGCGACTGTCAACGTTTTGTATATTGATGCAAGTGGTTTTTAAGGGGTGATAGATATGAAATATCGTGAAGAAGATTGGGGCTACGGAGCCTCTGCGTAAGCAAAGCATAAGAATTTGACAAGAAAAGAGCTTTAGAGCTCTTTTTTTTTGCTTTTTAAAAGGAATAAAAATGAAGGCAAATGGAAAAATTAAAGTCGCATTTATCACAATAATTTTTTTGGTCTCAATCTCCGGGATTTATCTTTTACACGAAGTCGATTCGGCATTTTACTCAGCTGGCGCAATACTGCTTTCTGCTTCACTAGCATTAATAGCAGCATTAATGAATATAACTTTTACTCGTAAAACGGCGAGAGAGTCTAATTCATTGGACTTCCAGAAAAGTTTACAGAGTGACGTTCATTACAATGAACATGTTCGAAAGTCAGCTGCAGCCGCCAAGAGTCGCAAAGACATGAGAGAATTAGCAAAGGTAGAAAACAGATTTGATGAAGATGCAATATCCATTAGGTACGTACTAAACACTTGGGAAAGAGCTGCGAATGCAATGAGACACAACTTATATGATGAGCTTTATCTTTTTGAAGCCCACAAATCCATGGTAATTGCTTTCGGAATTGACTTTAGGGAATTTATTGATGAGTGCCAAAAGCGGCAACCATCTTTTTACGAAAATTTTAGTTGGCTTGCTTTAAACTGGACGATACGGAGAGATTCTTTTCAGGAAGCTAACCGTAAAAAACAGCTTAAAAAAATATTTAAGATGCTAAATAAAGTAGCATTACACAAGATTCACTAAATTTGTTGTTTTTTTAAATCTTCTCTATTCGATTTTGGCCGAGGCCGCCCCAAGTTTTTTGCCAATCCAAGTTTGGCCATCATTGCGATAAACCAATAGGCGGGGTCCGGCTGTCCTTTTTCCAAACCTATTCGCGCTGATTCAGGGAAAGCATGGTGATTGTTGTGCCAGCACTCACCATAAGTTATCAATCCGAGGCCGGGTATATTTGATGCTTGAACTGCTGCACCTTTTACAAACCACTTTCCGGGACCGGGATTGTGGCAAAAATATGTAATAGTCCAATGTCCAATAACGCTAACTGCAACTCTTACTAAAATGCCCCATACGACAAATTCTGGACCACCGATAAGGTAAAAAATTGTTCCCAACGCAAGTTGATGAAACCGCCAAGTTTTCTCTAAAAATTGATAAAACCAATCATTCCATAACTCACTCTCAATTCGTATTTTTGGTGGGTTATCAAATTCGAACTTGCACGTGAGTTGCCAAAAAATGTCCTGTAAGTAGTCACTTTTATGAGAGAAAAAATCATGGCACTTGTTTTGTCGTTGCGCCCAATCTCTTACGTCATGAATTTTAATAATTCCAAATGGACCGGACATACCCACGAGCACTCCAACATAAATAAGGAACCGTTCAAGCCACTTAGGTACATTGAATGTCTTGTGAATCATCATGCGATGCATACCGACACTGTGACCAATCAAAAGCGATAAATAAGTTGTAGTTAAAAACAAAACCAAAGCTTCAGTTGAATAGAACAGAGGGGCCAAACAAATGGCAAGTAAGACAATGCCCATGTTCCAAAAGGCTTTTGGATAGTCAAAGACGATTTTGCCACTCAAAAAATCAGTACTTTCACCTTTTATTCTATGAACGGGAGCCATCATCGTATTGAATACTCTTCAATTACATGGGTTACTATAGCTGCGACGTTCTGAGGAGCAGCCTGTAGCACAAAGTGGCCAACCTCAATCTCATGTTGCATAGTGTTTAAGAAAACTCTTGCGATTCCGTTTTGAGCATCAGAACTGACAAGGTGATCTTTCGAGGCGTTAATAACTGTAGCGCCAATGCTTAACCGCTTTTTGGGTTTCGTTAGATTTGCAATTATTTGAAGCCTGTTGCGTAACAAAACAGTATCAACTTTTGTCAGAGAATCATTTAGTAACTTTATTGGAGCTTGATCAGAACCAAATAACAAACTCTTAAGCAGCCAATTGGGTACAAGAGTGCTTTTTAAAAGCGACAATGGAAGTAGGCTCGATAACGCAGTAAGTTTATTAGGATTGTCCAAAAAGCTTGCTGCAAATACGACGTGGATAATCTTTTCAGGAGCCAATAAACATAACTCATATGCAGTCCTACCTGAAAAAGACTCTGCCAAAATGATGCATTGATCGTCTGGTAAATCACTTAATATTGTTTCAGCTAATTCATGATGCGAAGAGAAATGTACTTCTGGAATCGGAATGATCTTATGGTTAAGGTTGGATGGTAAGCATTGCAATAATGGCTCGAACATCATTCCTGTTCCATCCATGCCCGGAAGCATCACTAAACAGACGTCATCAAAGCGACTTTGTGGCAAACCATTTTTTTCAATAACTGTTGAATCCATCGGTTTTAAACCAAAGCTCCTTCATGGTTAGCGATCCTAGCGTATATGGGAAAAGTGAAACTATTCACTGGTGCTATAATAATGACAGCCATATAGAAGAAATTGCAAATGTTTGATAAAGGTAGTGACAGACGTTATCGGCTGATTAAATGAACAGATAATCCACGTGCACTCATCTGAACTAGTCTCTATATTTCTTCATAACATCCTTGATCTCAATGTGTATGTACGAGGTGTTGCGCGCTCCCGCAACCACATTTGAGGCTCAGCTTATGCTGGGCCTTTTTTGTATCTAGAAGAGTAGGTTACAACCCTGTTCTTTTCCTTCTGCTCGTCATGCCTAAACATGGTAAACTTTCTCCATCAAATATCAAAAAATGAACTGCGAGTCTTTTGCTTACAATGGCATAGTTTATTAAATGCTAGTGAGTTATATGTTGCCTATTAAATCCATTTGCTACTAAGTTGAAAAAAAATGGCAAAGAAAGTACCTTGCGTTTTATATCGCAGTCGTAGGTGACTTTATTCTTAATGTGTATCAAATATATACCTGACTTCAGGCAGCAGTAAAATATGATGGAAAAAGTTGCTCGTTATCAGAGCTCACCTGAATTAACTTTTCTTCTTAACACTACCACCTTGTGCCTCCCTATTAACAATCATTGTCTTCTTGGGGACCAATTGCACCACTTGGACTGGAAAAAAGTATTAAAACTAGCTAATTTTCACGGCTTAAATTGTTGGTTGGCAGAGTGTGCAAAAGGTTCAGATATCATTCCCGTTGAAATAGAAAAAGACTTGAATGTGATTCGTCAAAAACAGCTACTCTTGATGACGTTTATTGAACAGCAAAAGGTTTTGTTGATTGAAGCACTGCAAAACGCTGGAGTACGTTTTTCGATATTAAAAGGTGCTGCAATAGCACGAAGTCTTTATCAGGAACGATGGTACTATCGAAAGATGGTTGATATGGACATTTTGATCGACCCTGAGCACCTAGAATTAGCTTTTATGCTATTAAAAAAGCTTGGCTTTAGTGATAAAAGTTCCCACCCATTGGGTCACAAGGAATTCGAAAACATTAGCACAGGACACCATCGGTCAACGGTAATTGAACATACGTTATTTCACCAAAGTGGTCTTCTGACACTAGACATCCATTGGAAGCTTCGACGAAACCACTTATTACCAATAACCTACAATGAACTGTTTAATAGCTTTTCAACTGATAGTTTTGGTACGCCTCGGTTAAATGAACATATAGAGTTTATCTATTTATGTGTTAATGGTATGAATGATGGGTGGCGAAAATTAAAATCTCTTGTCGATATATTGCATTATGCCAAGAACCTCAATGACTGGAACCGTATGCATGAGACAGCAAAGCAACTTGGTGTGTTGCATGTAGTGAATGCCTCTTTGGCGGTCTGTGATTTATTCTTTAAAACTGATTTAGCGCCTGAGCGGTTAAATAAAAAAGAACAAATATTGTATTGCTTTGTGGTACAGAGTTATGAGAAACACAACGAAGTACCGGTGGTTAGCGCGTATTTGAACAATCAAAGTACTATTACGTTCGTTAGGACGATAGTTTCATGGTGGATGTCATTAAGTAGTGAGTCTATTTCTCCTTTAGTAATAATCAAAGGTCTACTAATGCCCAATGAGGATGATTTTAAAGGTGAAGTTGTAGTAACTAATCGTCGATTTTACCGGTATTTCTTTAGGCGAGCGGGAAGATTGATTAAGTCATATTATTTAACTAAGTGAGATTGAACTATTTATTTTGGATGAAAGTAAAAATGTCTCGTGGTTAAAGGTCAAGCAATACTATGCTAGATTAAGAACTTTGCTGTTGCCAATTACTTTTAGCGCATTAAGACGCTCAGTTTTTTAGTGTTTAATGCGTAACTTAGGCATATAAATTTATGTTTTCTCTATTTTTTTCCTTCGATGATCAAGTTAGGCTTATTGAAGGTGCATACCATTTTCCTCTTGTAGCGCTATCGTTACTTGTTGCTATATTTGCAGCCTTTATGGCTTTTACCGTTGCCAGTCAAGCGGCAGTTACGGAAGATAAAGTGCGTAAAAATGTGTTGTTAGGCGCAGGTAGTCTTGCGCTTGGTGGTGGCATTTGGTCTATGCATTTTCTTGGTATGACTGCGTTCGAGCTGTGTTTATCCGTTAACTATGATTTTACGATCACGGCTTTGTCGGCGCTACCTGGAATTGCTGCAGCGTGGGTGGCGTTAAATCTACTCATAAGGAGTCGTATATCGGCTATTGAAATTCTCGTCGGTGGGGTCTTAGTCGGCGCGGGTATAGGCACGATGCATTACAGTGGTATGGCCGCTATGGATATGGCGCCGCTTTTACGCTATGACCTTGGTATGTTTTTGCTTTCTATTGTGGTGGCAGTTGTTCTTGCCATGTTGTCACTCTGGATTAAGTTTGGTATATCCGCAGCAATTAAATCGAAGAATTTGTTGGGTAGGCACATTATTGCAGCAAGCATCGTGATGGGCTTGGCGATCGCTGGCATGCACTATACGGGTATGGCCGCGGCGCGATTTGTTTTACCTCCTGGGTTTGAGATGTCTAACCAATCCTCGGAAATCTCTGCTTATCTTGCAATTTCAATTGCCATTTTCACCATAACCATTATTGCGGTAGTGCTGGGTATTACCCTTTTGTTTAAGTACAAAGATGTCATGCTCAGAGCACAGGAAAGTGAGCGTATACAAAGCGCGATAACTGTTACAGCGGTTGATGCCATCTTAACAGTAGATAATAGAGGTATCGTGAGAACGGCTAACCCTGCGGTAAAAGACATTTACGGATATTCTCACGAGGAAGTAATCGGCATGCATTCTTCTTCCTTGGTTCCTCATGAAAGGCGCTACCTTTACGATAACGACTTCTTTAGTCAAGGCAAGGAAAATAGTGAGCAGATTATTGGAACGGGGCGCGAGGTCGATGTGCTTCGAAAAGATGGTACAACTATTCCCGCAAGAGTAAGTATTGGCTTTACGAATGTTGATGGTAAACCCATGTTTGTCGTTTTTGCTTCAGATTTACGCAAACGCAAAGAGATGGAAGACGCGTTGCGAGAGAGCGAGGCTAAGTTTAGAAGTTTAATTGCCAATATTCCGGGGGCAGCATACAGGTGTTTGTGCAAAGACGGGTGGCCAATGGTATTCGTCAGCAATGCGATAAAAGAAATTACAGGTTATCCACCAGAAGATTTTTTATTACCAAACCCTTCTCTTCATATTTCAGACTTATTTCACCCTGATGACAAAGATGCACTAAGTGATGTTGAGGCGTTTACTGACAACTTCACCATTGAATATCGTTTGATACATAAGAACGGTGACATAAGGTGGGTACTTGAGCAGGGAACGTGTGTAAAGGATGACAATGGCGATTTGTTATATATCGATGGATTCATAACGGATATTACTCATCGTCGGGAAATGGAGGATGAATTAAAGATTGCAAAAGAAAATGCTGAACAAGCCGCTGCGGCGAGAACGGCTTTTCTTGCCAATATGAGTCATGAAATTCGAACGCCGATGAATGCAATTATTGGGTTTAGTGATCTAATGCTGGGCGAATCACTCCGTGAAGAACAAAAATCCCATCTAACTACAATTAACCGCTCAGCGCGTTCTCTCCTGCATTTATTAAATGACATTTTGGATAGTGCAAAGCTTGATAAAGGCAAGCTTGATTTGGAGTATCGCAATTTCTGCATGCGTGAGGAGCTCGATTTAGTCATCTCAACATTTTGGTTAGAGGCAAAACGCAAAAAAGTAGCATTGAATCTAAATGTTGATGACAGCGTGGCGCAAAACTATTCAGGTGTTCCCGAACGCTTAAGACAAGTGTTAAATAATTTAATTGGCAATGCCGTTAAATTCACCCATGAAGGTGAGGTGACCGTGAATGTATATGATGACAACGAGCATGTGCGTTTCGAGGTTTCCGATACTGGCATTGGCATGTCGCCTGAACATTTAGAAAAGGTATTTGACCCGTTTTCTCAAGCTGATGCATCCATGAGTCGAAAATATGGTGGTACTGGTTTAGGTACAACCATTTCTAAACAACTCGTAGAGCTGATGGGCGGTGAAATAAGTGCTCATAGTGAACTGGACAAGGGAACGACCTTTGCCTTTCACTTACCACTTGAAGCCATAGAACTCTCGCAAACGTCGTCAGGTAAAAGCTCAGTGTTATCTGAACAAACTTTGCCGCCACTACATGTACTTGTTGTCGATGATGTCATTCAAAATGTCGAACTGCTGTCACTATTACTCACTAGGGCAGGACATACGGTTGATAGCGCTTCAGAAGGAGAAATGGCATTAGAGAAAATGCGAGATGGTCACTACGATGTAGTACTCATGGATTTGCAGATGCCTAAGTTAGATGGTCTAGAGGCGGCAAAAAGAAGAAGAGAATATGAAAAGGCGAATGACCTACCTGCAACCCCTATTATTGCGCTGACGGCGAGTGTACTTGTTCAAGATAAACATGCCGCTCAAAATGCTGGAATGGAAGGCTTTGCCAATAAACCTGTTGATTTCCCAGTATTAATTAACGAGATTGCGCGAGTCTTAACGGGGAGAGTAACTGAAATAGTACCCTCAGAAAGTCAAAATGCGCAAAGTGGCAATGTACAAGGCACCAATGTTCAAGCTGGCAATGCGCAAACTGGGTTTGCTCAGCAGTCGTTGCCAGTTACGCATCAACTTTCGCGCGTTGTGGACCTTAATAAAGCGTCTACATTGTGGGGAAGTGAAGCGGTAGCGCTACAAGAAATTTATAAATTCACGACGAAGTGCCGCGAACAAGTTGATGAGCTGACTACAGCGATTGTTCATGAAAATTTTAATAAAGTTGCAACTATTGCACACAGCTTAAAAGGGGCATCGGGAAATTTATGTTTGACAACATTTTTCAACACGACCAAGCTGATTGAAAGCGATGCAATTAAGCAACGTGCTAATATTGAATATGTGAATACGCTTAGAAAGTCTTTAGAT
Organism: Alteromonas sp. KUL42; assembly: GCF_006538325.1. Taxonomy (GTDB): domain Bacteria; phylum Pseudomonadota; class Gammaproteobacteria; order Enterobacterales; family Alteromonadaceae; genus Alteromonas. Next base: position 136,348 of record NZ_BJKK01000003.1, on the reverse strand, counting down.
AGCATTGAGCAGTTTTTAAGTGAGTCGCCATTTTTTGCAGAAGACGCAATAAATGATAGTTTAGAGGATGGATTATTGTGTCATCATCTTGAACAAATGTTGCAAAGCGTTAAGCAAAATATGGTCGATGAAGAAGAACTTACCTTTTTGAAAGACGCTATTACATCCAAACACCAAAACGCTATTGCGCAAATATTGCTCGACATTGATGATTTTGAATTTGAACTGGCACAACAGCACATTAGTGCATTACTTGAAACCTTAAAGTAATAGCGAGTTAGGAATGTTAGACACAGAGATTGAAAAGCCTACGTTATTACTGGTCGACGATGAGCCTGTAAACTTACGCGTACTAAAGCAATTGTTAGGCAATGACTATCAACTTGTTTTTGCAAAGAACGGCGAAGAAGCACTAAAGCTTGCAGAAAGTCGATTACCCAACCTCATTCTACTGGACGTTATGATGCCGGGCTTAACAGGTTTCGAAGTATGTAGGCAGTTAAAGCAAAAGAAGCAAACACGGGCCATTCCGATTATTTTTGTCACCGCATTAAATGATGAACACGATGAGGCTGAGGGTTTTGAAGCCGGTGCAGTAGATTATATTATTAAGCCTATCTCTTCTGCTATCGTGAAGGCGAGGGTGAAAACCCATTTGAGCTTGGTTCAAGCCGATGAGCTTCTCGATAGTCGTTTGCAAGTTGTACAAAGGCTTGGGCGAGCGGCAGAATACAAAGATAACGAAACTGGTATGCATGTTATGCGCATGAGTCATTATGCCAAAGAGCTGGCGTTGGCTTATGGATTAACTGAACAACAATCAGAAATATTGCTTCACGCAGCCCCCATGCATGATATTGGCAAAATTGGTATTGCAGATAGCATTATGCTTAAACCGGGTAAATTAACTGAGGAAGAGTTTACCACGATGAAGCAACACCCCGAAATTGGTGCGGAAATTATAGGCGACTGTGGTGATTCATTACTATTGAAAGTGGCGAAGTCGGTGTCACTTACGCATCATGAAAAGTGGGATGGCAGTGGTTATCCAAATGGGTTAGCTGGCAAGGATATACCCATCGAAGGCCGTATTTGTGCGCTTGCCGATGTGTTTGACGCGTTAACGAGCAAGCGGCCCTATAAAGAAGCGTGGAATGTCGAAGACACAATTACCTTTTTACAAGGTCAGAAAGGTAAACACTTTGAACCCAAACTGGTTGATTTGCTAATTGCTATCTTACCGAAGATCCTAGAAATTAAGATGACTTTCAAAGACGAGTAGTAAAGCGTGTTGACCTTTGTGGTACGTTTTTACAGCAAAGTGTACAGAAAAGGTCAACTCGCTCTAATCACAGTTGCTTAATCTGCCGCCAGCCAGTATACTACACCCATTAAGTGATGAGCTCGGGCTCCCTCAATACTCTTGTAACAATTCGTGTGATTGTTACAAAACTTAGGAAAGTAACGTATTCATCACAAGCAAGCTATCACCTTTCGGTGGTTTTTTACCCATAAGTTTGCAACTGCCCAATTTGGCAGGTATGGGTTCAGAATTTTAAGAAAAGCCCCGCTAGTCCGGGGCTTTTTGTTGTATTAAAACCTGGAGTCAGCCTTGCTGAGCTAGGTGATGACAGGTGGGCTTCAGGCCCTTTTTTCGTTTTTGGAGGTTTGGATTGGCAAGACTTGAAGAGAAACTGACTGAAATGCTTGAACCAGGCGTAGAAGCGCTGGGCTTCGAATTGGTCGGCATCGAGTTTGTACGAGCGGGGAAACATTCAATTCTTCGCGTATTTATTGATCATGACAACGGAATAACCGTAGATGATTGTGCAGATGTCAGTCATCAAGTTAGCGCAATTTTAGATGTTGAAGATCCAATTAGTACCGAATACAACTTGGAAGTGTCATCACCGGGTATGGACAGACCGCTTTTTAAAGAAAAGCACTATGTTGCCTCTGTTGGTGAAGTGGTTCAGGTACGTCTATCAATGCCAATGGGTGACAGACGTAATTTTAAAGGCAAGGTATTGGCATGTGAAAATGGCATCGTCAATATCGAAGTGGATGGCCAGCAGTTCCAGTTAGCTGTGGCGAATATCGAAAAAGGTAACGTTGTTCCTACGTTCGATTAACGGAACAGCTCTGCTTTCATCGAAGAAAGCGAAAGTGAGGCGAAAATGAATAAAGAAATTTTGTTAGTGGCGGAAGCCGTTTCAAATGAAAAACAAGTGCCTAGAGAAAAAATTTTTGAAGCGCTAGAGTTTGCGATTGCTAGTGCAACAAAAAAGAAAAACGAAGGCGAAATTGAAGTTCGTGTAAGCATTGACAGAACCTCTGGCGATTTTGATACGTTCCGTCGCTGGAAGGTAATTCCTGACGATCAAGAGCAGGAAAATCCATTTGCTGAAATTACCATCTCTGCCGCACAAATTGACGAACCAGAGATTCAGCTTGGTGACTATGTTGAAGAACAAATAGAGTCGATTAAATTCGATCGTATTACTACGCAAACTGCAAAGCAGGTAATTGTACAAAAAGTACGAGAAGCTGAGCGTCAGCAGATGATTGCAGAATACGAAGATAAAGTTGGTGAATTGGTTACTGGTACTGTTAAAAAGGTTAACCGTGACAACATTATCATCGATTTAGGCAACAACGCTGAAGGTGTTATTTATCGTGATGATATGTTACCTCGCGAGACGTTCCGTCCAGGTGACCGCGTTCGTGGCTTGCTTTATGTAATTCGTCCGGAAGCGCGCGGCGCACAGCTTTTTGTTAGTCGTACACATCCAGACATGCTGGTAGAATTGTTCCGCTTGGAAGTGCCAGAGATTGCTGAAGAAACATTAGAAATCAAATCAGCTGCCCGTGACCCAGGTTCACGAGCGAAAATTGCTGTTAAGACTAATGACAAGCGTTTAGATCCAGTTGGTGCATGCGTAGGTATGCGTGGTTCACGTGTGCAAGCGGTATCAGGTGAACTTGGCGGTGAGCGTGTTGATATCGTGCTTTGGGACGAAAACCCAGCACAGTTTGTTATTAATGCAATGGCACCTGCAGAAGTGGCATCAATTGTTGTTGATGAAGACAGCAATACAATGGACGTGGCAGTGGAAGCGGACAACCTAGCGCAAGCTATTGGTCGAAGCGGACAGAACGTGCGTTTAGCAAGCCAGCTTACAGGCTGGGAACTTAACGTGATGACGGTTGACGACCTCAACAAGAAGCACGAAGAGGAAAATGCAAAAGTCTTGAATCTATTTACAGCTGGTCTTGATATTGATGAAGAGTTCGCATCTGTACTGGTTGACGAAGGCTTTACAACGCTTGAAGAAGTTGCCTATGTCCCGGCAAGTGAACTTCTGGCAGTTGAAGGGTTAGATGAAGAGATGGTTGAAGAGCTGCGCAACAGAGCGCGTGCTTATCTCACCACACGCGCACTGGCGAATGAAGAATCGCTTGAAGGTGCAGAACCAACAGAAGCCTTATTAAATCTTGAAGGTATGAGTAAACACGTGGCTTATGTGTTGGCCAGCCGCGGTGTAACCGACCTAGAAGAATTAGCAGAACAAGGTACCGATGATATCAGTGATATCGATGAACTAGACGAAGAGAAGGCCGGTGCGTTAATCATGGCGGCTCGTAATATCGTATGGTTCAGTGAAGAAGAGTAAGGTCAACAGGGGGAAAATTACGTAATGGCAGATGTATCTATTGAAAAGCTCGCCAGCGACATTGGTACGACCGTTGACCGATTGGTTGGCCAGTTTAAAGACGCGGGTATCACTAAGAGTGCCGGCGATCAGGTAAACGAAGACGAGAAACAAAAACTATTGGATCATTTAAGTAAACAACACGGCAGCGCAGCTGAACCGACGCGTATGACACTTAAGCGTAAGACAACCAGCACATTGAGTGTTGGTAAGTCTAAAGAAGTGAAAGTAGAAGTACGTAAAAAACGCACTTACGTTAAACGCAGCGACATTGAAGAGCAGCAGCGTCAAGCGGAAGAAGAGGCGAAGCGTCTTGAAGAAGAAGCGCGTCTGAAGCGTGAAGCGGAAGAAAAAGCAGCGGCTGAAGCGAAAAAAGCCGCTGAAGAGAAAGCGCGTAAAGCAGAAGAAGCGAAGAAGGCTGCTGAGCAGGAACGTGCGCGTCGTGCAGAACAAGCTAAACGTGAAGCCGAAGCGCGTAAAGCAGATGAGCCTGAGTTAACAGAATCTGAAAAAGCAGCTCAAGAAGAAGCGCGTCAAGAAGAAGAACGTTTGCGTAAGGCGCAAGAAGAAGAAGCGCAGAAGAAGCTTGAAGAAGATGCGAAAAAAGCGGCTGATGAAGCGCGCAAACTCGCTGAAGAAAATGAGCGTCGCTGGAAAGAAGAAGAAGAGCGTCGTAAGAAGGCTGAAGCTGAAGAAGTTCACTTGCACTCTAACCGTTATGCTCAAGAAGCTGAAGACGAAGAAGACATGCAAGTAGAGCGCTCTTCACGTCGTCGTCGCAAGTCGAAGAAAAATGCAGGTGAGCACCTTAAGCAAGGCTTTAATAAGCCTGCTGCGCCAGTTGAGCGTGTAGTTAAGCTTGGTGCGACTATCACCGTTGGTGAGCTTGCTAGCCGTTTGGCAATTAAGTCAAATGAAGTTATCAAGACCATGATGAAAATGGGTGAAATGGCAACCATCAACCAAGTCCTAGACCAAGATACGGCTGTACTTGTTGTTGAAGAAATGGGCCATAAATACGAGCTTGTTAATGACAACGCGCTTGAAGAAGAGTTGTTGGCAGAAGGCACCGATGGTGAGAAAGCTACTCGTGCACCTGTTGTTACTATCATGGGTCACGTAGACCACGGTAAGACATCTCTACTTGATTACATCCGTCGCGCTAAAGTGGCAGATGGTGAAGCCGGCGGTATTACGCAGCACATTGGTGCGTATAAAGTACAAACCGACAATGGTGAAATTACCTTCCTTGATACGCCAGGACACGCGGCATTTACGGCAATGCGTGCTCGTGGTGCAACAGCAACAGATATCGTTATCTTGGTTGTCGCTGCTGATGATGGTGTGATGCCACAAACCAAAGAAGCGGTTCAACACGCGCGTGCAGCGGGTGTTCCATTGATTGTTGCTGTTAACAAGATGGATAAAGAAACGGCTGATCCAGATCGCGTTAAAACTGAACTATCTCAACTAGAAGTTATTTCTGAAGAGTGGGGCGGTGAGCACCAGTTCTGTAACGTGTCTGCTAAGACAGGTATGGGTGTTGACGACTTACTAGAAGCGATTGTTCTTCAAGCTGAAGTACTTGACCTTAAAGCAATGCCTGAAGGCCCAGGCCGAGGTATCGTTATTGAGTCTCGCCTTGATAAAGGCCGTGGTCCTGTAGCATCAGTATTGGTTCAAGAAGGCCAATTACGTCCCGGTGACATTTTACTTTGTGGCGAAGAATACGGTCGTGTTCGTGCTATGCGTGACGAAAATGGTCATGACATGAAAGTGGCTGGTCCGTCAACTCCAGTTGAAGTACTTGGTTTATCAGGTGTACCTGTTGCCGGTGAAGATGCTGCGGTAGTGAGAGACGAGCGTAAAGCCCGTGAAGTTGCGGCCAAGCGTCATCAGAAGAAGCGTGAACTTAAACTTGCACGTCAGCAAAAGGCGAAACTTGAAAACATGTTTGCGAACATGGAGTCAGGTGATGTTAGCGAGCTTAATATTGTGCTTAAAGCTGACGTTCAGGGTTCTGTTGAAGCAATTTCTGAATCATTAATTAAACTTTCTACTTCTGAAGTTAAAGTGAACATAGTAGGTAGTGGTGTAGGTGGTATCACCGAAACTGATGCAACCCTTGCAGCTGCATCTGGCGCTATCGTACTTGGCTTTAACGTTCGTGCCGATGCAACAGCACGTCGCGTTCTAGAGGCAGAAGAAATTGATTTGCGCTACTACAGTGTAATCTACAACCTAATTGACGAAGTGAAAGCGGCCATGAGTGGTATGCTTGCACCAGAATTCAAACAGGAAATCATTGGTCTTGCCGAAGTTCGTGACGTATTCAAGTCACCAAAACTGGGCGCTATTGCGGGCTGTATGGTAACTGAAGGTGTGGTTAAGCGTAGCAATCCAATCCGTGTACTGCGTGACAACGTGGTAATTTACGAAGGTGAACTTGAATCACTTCGTCGCTTTAAAGACGATGTACAAGACGTTCGAAACGGTATGGAATGTGGTATCGGCGTTAAGAACTACAACGATGTTAAAGTCGGTGACCAAATCGAGGTCTTCGAAATCGTTGAGGTTAAGCGCGAAATCTAATTGCCTGAATTAATTCGGCATGTGAAAAGCGGGGGCCGAGTGCTCCCGCTTTTGTCTATTTAGCATAGTGCATGTGCAAGTATTAGACGGGAAAGGAGAATACAATGGCTCGTGAATTTTCACGTACCGATAGAGTGGCTCAGCAAGTTCATAAAGAAGTAGCGAGCATTCTACAAAATGAATACAAACACCGCGTAGGTGATATGCCTTTAATAACTGTTTCTGATGTTGATGTGTCTCGAGATCTAGCGCACGCTAAGATTTTTGTGACTATTTACAACAGCACCGAAGAAGAAGGCAAAGCGCAGATTAAACAATTAGCAGAATACAAAAAATTCATCCGCAGTATTCTAGCTAAACGCATTCGTATGCGTTCTGTACCTGATCTTCATTTCTTTGAAGACAGATCAATTGTGGAAGGTATGCGAATTTCTAACCTTGTGTCACAAACCATCGCTGCTGACGAATCGAAGCGCGAGAAAGACGATCCACAAGAGCAGGAGTAGATGGCAAGACGTCGTAAAGGCCGTGATATAAACGGTATTGTATTGCTTGATAAGCCATTAGGTGGTTCATCTAATCAGTTGTTACAAAAAGTTCGTTGGTTGTATAAAGCAGCAAAAGCTGGTCATACCGGCGCACTTGACCCTCTGGCCAGCGGTATGTTGCCTCTGTGTTTAGGTGAAGCAACGAAGTTTTCGCAGTTTCTATTAGATGCTGAGAAAACCTACGAAGTGACAGCTAAACTGGGTGTGAGAACGACAACTTCGGATGCAGACGGTGAAGTGGTAGAAGAAAAGCCTGTCGAGGTCAGTGAAGAAGAAGTGCGCGATGCTTGCTTGGCATTTTTAGGTAAGAGCAAACAAATTCCATCAATGTTTTCTGCGCTTAAACACCAAGGTAAGCCACTTTATTACTATGCTCGCCAAGGCATTGAAATAGAGCGAGAACCTCGCGATATCGAAGTCTATGAGCTAGACGTATTGCGCATTGAACTTCCTTTTGTAGATATGCGAATAAAATGTAGTAAAGGTACTTATATTCGCTCCATTGTTGATGATTTGGGGCAAAACCTCGGCTGCGGCGCTTATGTTACACGATTGCATCGCACTGAAGTTGCAGACTATCCAACTGATAAAATGGTATCGATAGATAGGCTGATTGAAATTCAAGAGTCATTAATAGAAGACGACTTTAAGGGGCTGGATGATTTGCTTATTCCTATGGATACGGCCGTAAGTCGCTTACCGTTTGTTACCATCAATGATAGTGAGCGCAGCCGCTTCGATAATGGCCAATCAGTAAAAGGTACGTGTAGTGAAGCTCTTCAGGAAGGCTTGGCGTATCGCGTTTATCACGGTGTAGATACAAATGGTTTGTTTTTAGGTGTTGGCGAGGGGGTGCTAGACCCTAAAGATCAAGGCATTCCAAAACAGGAAGTGTTTGTAAATCCTAAACGTCGGGTTGTTTACAGCTAAATTTTGTGTGGTTTATTCTTATTATCAAAAAGCCTTGATGCCTGCCACAAGGCTTTTTAATTGATATTTTTTATACAAGTAAGCAATACATATTAAAGGGAATTGAATGAGTAGGTTGATTGTTTTCGCGGTTTGTTCTTTGTGTATTGGGTTTGTATCTGGGGTTTATTTTAGTGAAATGAATGCCACCTCAGATATGGATGGTTCAGAGTATTCATCAAATTTAAATGGCAACGAGGTCATTAATACCTCAATGTTCCCCTCAACTTCATTGCAAGGTGAAATCTCAAGCACAATATCCTCTAACCCCGACGACTATGACCTACAGTCCATTAGCATCGAACAGTGGTTAGCCGATAAGCCGGCGCTCAGTTTAAAGCAAATAAGCGCGCTGATATCAAAAATTAGCAATATGGATGAAGAATCAGCGGCAAATGCGCTTTCTCATTTCAACGCTATTGTTGTGGATCCAAGTGCCGCAATTATGAGATCAATGTTGGTTTCACGTTTGGTCGAGCTAGACCCTTTGAAAGCATGGGACCATGTAAATAACCTAAACGTTGACGCAAGAGCTAAACAAGAACTAAGAACCACAGTGATTAGCGCTTGGTCACGTCAATCTCCCATGAAAGCTTTTGAATGGTACCTCGACAATGAATTTCAACTAAAGGGGAGCGCCGAAATCAGAACGCTGCCTGCGCTTTTACTCTACGAAATAGCCAAAAAAGATGTTGATAGTGCATTACAGTCAGTGTCACTTTTCTCATCTGAGGTTTCAAGAACAATAGCTTTCAGCGGTATTTTTGCCGCTTTGCAAACACCAGAACAATTTATAGATGCCCTTTCAAATGAACAGATAGACAATGATAAAGACTTAGAACAAAACCTAATTCGTATATGGACGTCAAAGGATAGCGAGGCGGTTAAATCATGGTTTGAAAGCCTTGCAGCAAGCGCGCGCAAAGATGATATCAGGTTCATCATTTTTCACGATTATATAAATAGCGTACCAACAGAAGCCGCGTCTTGGTTCGTAAAACACAGTAAACCTGAAAATTATCAATCTGACGTTGAGCATGCTGCTACATATTTAGCCTATTCAGATCCTGAGATAGCATTAACTTGGACTAAGCGTCAGATTAATATAGATATTAACAGCGCGGTGGAGAGTGTCCTGGAAACGGCTGCGCGTCATTCACCAAATTTCGTAGAAAAAACCTAGATTTGGTTATTGATCGTGATAAAAAAGTTGCTATCGCACTTACTATTTATGCTATATACAAGAACAAAAGTGATCAGCTAGCAACTAACTTTTTAGATGGATTTGAATTTAAAGAAGATCTATCAAAACGCATAACATCGCTATACAGCGGCCTATCAAAATCAAATTAATGAAAATGTAGTGAGAGGCCTTGCTAAGTATGTAAACGTCATTATAATACGCCCCTCATTCCGCTTTGCTGAATTAGTGATCGGCGAAGCTTCATTTAAGGAGAATGATATGTCACTAACTAAAGAAGAAACCGCAAAAATCATTGCTGAGTATGGCGTTAAAGAAGGCGACACTGGTTCACCAGAAGTTCAAGTTGCTTTGCTAACTCACAACATCAACAAGCTTCAAGGTCACTTTGCTGATCATAAGAAAGATCACCACTCACGTCGTGGTCTTCTACGTATGGTTAGCCAACGTCGTAAGCTTCTAGACTACCTTAAAGGCAAGAATGCTCCGCGTTATCTTGACCTTATCAAGCGTCTGGGCCTACGTCGCTAAGACTCGGTTTCAAGAAAAGCGCCCATTGGGCGCTTTTTTTGTGCCTATTGGTTTTGAAATCTTAATTATGGCGTTAAGCCTTGTTCCGAGTGCTCTTTACTTGATACATTCTCTCATCGGCAGTATGAATTAATTCATCAAGGTTAGATGCTTCATCAGGATAACAAGAGTATCCGATACTGGCACCTACCGACATGACTCCTTTTGTTGTTTCTATCGGTTTTTCAATGGAACACTGAACGCGGTTAATTAGTTCTTTAATTTCAAACACTGACTCAACATCTGTCACAATAAGTACAAATTCGTCTCCTCCCATCCGTGCTGCTAAGTCAGAACTTCTACATAAACGCTTTAACCTATTTGCAACTTCAATTAAAATTTCATCGCCTATATTGTGCCCATAGTTGTCGTTGATAGGCTTGAATTTGTTTAAGTCGAAATACAGGCAAAAACACTTCAGTTGTGTTCTTTCAATTCGCGCAAATTCAAGCTCAATAAACGTTGAAAGCAAATTTCGATTTGCTAAACCGGTTAAGCTATCTTGATTGGCCAATTCGTTGATTTTTTTCTCGGCCAATACCTGTTCAGTAATGTCTATATTGATACCAAACATTTTATTGCCCTCAACAAGGCCATCTGCTCGAATATACCTAATACGCCCTTTGTCGACTTGAATTCTAAATTGTGCATGAAATTCAGACTCTGCATTAATTGCTTCGTCTATTTGCGCTTTAAGTTCCTCGACATCATCAGCGTAAACCATGTTAGACCACACAGTGTAGTAATCCTCAAATTCATGCTTAGGAACACTGTAAATTCTGTGCATCCAGTCATCCCAAATAAGCTCATTATTTTCTAAGTTCCACTCCCACACTCCTATATGAGCAACATCAGCAGCTAGTGACATTCGCTTGTTCAGTGCCTCTAACTTTTTCTGTGTCTTTCGTAACTCGGTAATATCTTCGGTAAGCGATAGGATGTACTGTGGCTTGTTATTAGCATCGTGAATGACAACTTTTTTAGTTTCTAAGAAGCGTTCAACACCATTTATAGTGTAGGGATGCTCCTCACAACTTTCTTTTATTTCTTTATTCAGAATGCGCATGTCTGACTCGAGTACTTTTTCTGCTTCATCACGCTTAAAAATATCAAAATCGGTCAGGCCTACCATTTCGCTTTTTGCCTTGCCAAAAACACGGCTCACTTGGTCATTGACATGGGTGAAGGTTAAATCCTCGGCACTTTTGACAAAAAGCATATCTGGGAGCGTGTCAAAAACAGTTTGAGCAAATACTTCTTGGTTTTTAATATCTGACAAGTCTTTCACTGTGCAGACAAACGCTTGATGGTTTCCCGGAAGTTTATTTACCAGAAGTGACATAGGAAACACGCTTCCATTTTTTCTTATACCTTCAATGCGCTGAGGGATATTTTTAACAATATGGCTGCCAGATACTTTTGCTACTTCATTCAATAGCGTGACATTACTTCCACTTGCAGCATTGACGAGATCGGTTACTCTTTTGAACTTCATTTCTCTAATTTGGTAATCAAACATGGCGAGGGCTGCAGGGTTTACGAATTCCAATTTGCCGTCACGGTCAAAAGTAATAACACCTTCTTGAACGGTGCTTAAAACCGCTGTAAAGCGGTCTGCTGATAGTGTCCGAACCCTAAGTTCAAGTAGCAAAATGAAAATAATGGAAAAGAAAGCAACCATAAACATCACAAGATAGGCTAACTCTTTGTGATGTTGTTCTTCAGATAGAACGGTGGTGGCGAGGGGAAAGACATGCATAGACAACATGCCTGTATAGTGCATGCCTGAAATTGCACTACCCATGATAAAGGCGGGGAGTATTTGCCTCGATATCTTCCTCTTTCTACGCATCACCAGTTCGTGTGCTTTAAGTGAAATACCTGATAACACAACCGCCACTATAACGGATAATGAGAATAGCCAACCGTTGTAAACCATTGCAGCATTCATCTTCAATGCCATCATGCCGACATAATGCATACTGCCTATTCCCACACCCATGAGTAAGCTGCTTAACCAAAGGTTACGTGATTTTTCAGGGTGATAAGCCACGACTATTAGACTAGCGAAAATAGCAGGAATTATTGATACGAGCGTAATAAGCGGGTCATACGATACTTCAATGGGTAAGGTATAGGCGATCATGCCTACGAAATGCATCGCCCATATACCAAAGCCTAAGAAACAAGCGGCAGCTACGGACCAAATAGCTCTCTCGTTCTTAAAGTCTGATTTTGCGGTACGTGCAGACAATGAAAAAGAAATGAGTGATGCAATTACCGCAATGAGAACAGATGTAACAACGAATACTGGGTCGTAAATTGCGACTAATTCAGTGCTCTGCTCAAAACTGTCTAGTGAAAAATAATGATGATGGCTGTTTTCCAAAATATTTACATATAAACAAAATAATATGTATTAAATGTAGACCATAGAATGAATTGCACCAATAGGATAAACAATAAAGTTAAGCTCATGTACTATCAAAGAAAGGTCATTACGCTCTAGGCTGTTTTGCTTGAATTTTGAACGGCCGATTGAAGTGTTGAAAGTTCTTGTTCTGTTAAATTTCGCCATTGACCTGGGCGTAAATTTCCAAGCTCTAAATGCATAATTCGATTGCGTTTTAATTTAGTCACTTCGTACCCTAAAAATTCACACATACGACGTATTTGGCGGTTTAACCCTTGAGTAAGGATAATGGTAAACTTATCTCGACCCGTGGGCTTTACAATACAAGGTTTTGTCACCGTGCCTAATATTGGTACGCCTCGCGCCATTCGTTTAACGAAACGCTCACTGATAGGTTGATTTACTGTTACTTCATATTCCTTATCGTGAGCATTCTCGGCACGCAGGATTTTATTAACAATATCACCATCGCTGGTTAAGATAATGAGTCCTTCAGAGGGTTTATCTAATCGTCCAACGGGAAAGATACGCGCTTTGTGTCCAATGGCATCAATGATGTTACCTTTGACATGGCGTTCAGTAGTACAGGTTATTCCAATGGGTTTATTGTAAATAATGTAAACTCGGTCTGATTTGTCAGTGGCAACGGCACCAACAACCTTACCATCCACTTTTACCGTGTCTGACGGTATAACTTTTGTTCCTAGCTCAGGCAACTTGTCGTTGATGGTGACTCGATTTTGTTCAATGAGTTTGTCTGCTTCTCGGCGAGAACATAGACCGGTATCACTAATATATTTATTTAAACGCTTTGGCGCTTGTTCACTCATTTTGCAACTTGTCCTGGGGTTTTAAGATGGGGAATTACAATATTGCGTTACTCATATAGCCCCAAACCACAGACTTTGGTTGGGGCCAATAAAGTAAAACATTTACAAATAAACTGGGCACATTGGCAATCACATTACCAACTTGCTCTGTGAATTTTTCTTACGGGTTACCTGTTAGTGTTGGTGAAGTAGGGGGAGTATTTGCTGCTTTGCTGCTACTTACCACTTTTGTCGCAATATCTCTAATTTCATTCTCAAGGCTAGAGATACGTCCTGACAACGTCGCATTACGTTGCTCTAACACTGATATTTTGTCAGTGAGATTGCGCACGCTTTGTTGAGCAGACTCTTTATCACCAAGAGCTTGTTCTAGCTGTACATTAACAGCCAGTAACTCATCAGCAATTGAAGCGAGCTGATTTCTTACCGAGCCCATTGCTGCTTCTTGCGCTTTTATTTCGTCGGAAACACCGTTAATATTCTTATTAAGCGCTGTTTGAACATTACCTATGCGGTCACCCATATCGGCTATTTCTTTTTGGTTTCTGCGCCAAGCCGAGGCCCATAGCTTGTCCATTTGCTCCCACAACTCAGCCGTTTTATTGGTCAATTCGGTTACTTTGACTTGTAGGGCAACTGTTGATTCGCCAATTTCTTCGCCGGTAGCAGACAACTTGTTTTCCAATTGCATAATGCGCTTGTCTGCTTCAAGGGCTACTGCTTTTTGCTGCTCTAGCAACGTATATAAGTAATAACAGCCACCACATGCAACTAGGGCAATCATTGCTACAAACGTTATCCATATACCATTGCCGCTAGACGGTGCTTGTGAAGCGGAACTCGTTGAAGATAATGAAGACTGAGCAGGCGCTTTAGAAGGGGCAGCTTGCTTTTTTGCTTGATAATCACGACGGTCCTCTTCATCCAATCTGATGGTAGGAAAATCGTCGTTCTTTGAATTATTTGCCATAGTAAATCAAAATTCTCTCTTGGTAGTATTTCCCGATATAGGTTTTAAGCGTTTCACGTAAGTACCTTTTGTTACAGGTCTTTCATATCTAAATTTACGTTAAAAGCTGTTAATCGAAGAAAAACTTTTTTATTTGCGCGCAATGACATGTTATCGCTAATTTAAGCCAATTGCCACGGCTTAAATTCAAACACAAACACATCGTCGATATGCGCAAAGTCAACTGCTAAAAATGACTGCATTATTTATCGCCAATCCACTCTACGCGGTAGAGATCTCGGCGACGATCTAAGTAGTTTCTAACTGAACCTTCGTTTTGCAATTTGGTGAGTTTGTCTAAATCCAAGTCGACAATTAAGGTCATTTCCGTATTGGGAGTGGTTTCCGATACGATGGCATCGTGAGGAAACGCAAAGTCACTCGGTGAAAACACCGCGGTTTGACCATACTGGATATCTACATTGTCAACTTTGGGCAAGTTACCTACGCTACCTGCAATTGCAACATAGCATTCGTTTTCAATGGCGCGAGCTTGCGCGCAACGGCGTACACGCAAATAGCCATTTTTGGTGTCGGTCCAGAAGGGGACAAACAGTATTTGCATTTCCTGTTCTGACAACACTCTAGCGAGTTCAGGAAATTCGACGTCATAACAAATTAATACGCCAATTTTACCAAAGTCAGTATCAAATACTTTTAGGCTATTACCTCCTTTCATTATCCAGTCTTCTTTTTCATGCGGTGTGGGATGCAATTTGTACTGGCTTTCAATGGTACCATCGCGTTTGCAAATGTAACTTACATTGTAAAGTTCTTCATTTTCCACTACAGGAACAGAGCCTGCGATAATGGTAATATTATAAGAAACCGCAAGATGCGAAATTGCTGTAAGTATTTCATCGGTATAGGTTGCTAAGTGCCAAATTGCATCAATGGAGGAATCTGACGGACTTAGCCCCATGAGCGGTGCATTGAAGAACTCAGGAAATAGGGCTACATCGCAAGAGTAGTCAGAGAGTGCATCAACAAAATATTCCACTTGTTGTAATAGTTCTTCTACATTGTTGAAATAACGCATTTGCCACTGAATACAGCCGATTCGCGCACTGGATTTTCTACTTGCGATAAGAGAGGGTGTTCCCGGTTCGTAATAAATGTTGTGCCATTGAAGCAATGTCGCGTAACCCTTAGATGCTTCATCTTCTGGTAAATAAGCGGTCATCACCTGTTTTACTTCAAAGCCGTTAGACAACTGAAACGTTAAAATTGGGTCGTATATGTCTTTCAACTTAACTTGTTCGATGTAGTCGTACGGCGACAACTGATGGGCGTAGTTTTTATAATTGGGTATGCGCCCCCCAGCCATAATTGATTTTAAATTGAGATTTCGACATAGCTCTTTACGTGCTTCATAAAGGCGTCTGCCCAAACGCAAACCTCGGTATTCAGGCGATACAATCACTTCAACGCCGTAAAGTACATCGCCATTTGGATCGTGTGTCGTTAAATAAGCATCGCCAGTAATTTCGTCATAAGAATGCTTGTCACCAAATTGGTCATAGTCAACAATCACCGAGATGGCGAAAGCAACCACTTTCCCCTTGTCTTCAATACAAATTTGTCCATCGGGAAACGTCGTCACTTGCGCTTTGTAGTTGGTATAGGGCCAAGCGCCACCTACATTCGCATAAACCTCATCCATTAAGGCTTTGACGTCGTTGTAATCGTCTAATCTTAAGTTTCTTAAATCGAGGTGGTGTTCTGTTTCTTCTATCTGTGTTTGATCTTGACTCATTATTTACTCACTGTTGTCGCTATCAGTTACTCAGAAAAATGTATTGCAGACATCAGAGCCTGTTAAGTATCTGAAAAAGTTAACTGTTACTTGGATTAATGGCAAGTAATAGCGTGATGTTAATCTCAGTAGAACATACTGAACATGCATTGCTGTAAAAAGGTACCGCAAAGGTCAATACAATTTTATGAACAAAGATGAACAGGTTGTAATACGAAGAATTAAGCAAAAATAGTGCAATTTTTCTTGTGATAAATATTTTTCTTTTTTCGATAAAAAAACTTGCGAAAAGTAACGCTAAAAACACATTGCGAGTATGACGCTGGCAGCGTATAAGTCATCGTGATTTTTGCTCCAACAAATAATCATTCTGTTTCGTTTTTAATTGGTTCACTATTTCATGAATAAAGAAAGCCTCGCGTCGCACTTGCCATTACACGTTTTTGACGAAGCAATATTTGAAAATATCGTTGATGACCTTGTAAATAAAGGCTACTCAATACAGCTAAACAATTTACCTGCCTTTATTGTAGATGCACTTTTGCGCTGTCAGGCTACTATCAGTGAAGAGGAATATAAAACAGCGGGAATAGGGCGCGCTGATGATTTTCAACATGCTACAGAGGTGCGCGGTGACGAAATCTGTTGGATAACTGGGTCAACAGAAGAGGGTAAGCTTTGGTTGTCATGGTGTGAAGCTCTGCAAAAGTATATAAACCGTACTTTATTTATGGGTTTGTTTTCCTTTGAAAGTCACTTCGCTTGTTATGAGCCAGGTAAATTTTACAAACGTCATGTAGATGCTTTTCGCGGGCAAAGTAATAGAGTGTTATCGCTCGTTGCTTATTTAAATAACAATTGGAGCGAAAAAGAGGGTGGTGCACTTAAACTTTACATTGATGAAAATGACAACGAAGGGGTGACTGTAATGCCGCAAATGGGAACATTTGTGGTTTTTCTCAGTGAGCAGTTTCCTCATGAGGTATTGCCTTCAACGAGAGACAGACACTCTGTTGCTGGGTGGTATCGTGTTAACGGCAGTGTCAATGATCAAATTGATCCGCCGAAGTAATAGGCGCTAGCCTTGCAGCACAACTAAATGCTAATATCTTCTTTGTAATACTAACTATAATAAATATTGTCTATTCTCACGCAGTTAAATCTACGCTATTCCAACACCCCTTTGGATGGCTTTACAGATGCGTGTGCAAGTATTGTGTTCACTTACAAACCATGTTGAAACGGTCGTGTGGCACTTTGGCGAAGACGTAAAAAGTGATAAGGTAATGTTGGAAAGAATACCTGCTCCTACTCCCCGAGAAGACCTTCACGTATTGGTCATTGATAACCAATCGCTTGTACACGAAGTGGTTACGGCCTCTCTTCATGAAATCGGTATTAAACACGTCGAAAATGCTTTTAACGCGTTTCATGCCAAAAGGTTGTGTGAATCTCGCCAGTTTGACTTTGTACTGTTGGCGTTTAATGTTAGTCATGACAAAGACGGTTTTCATTTGTTTGAAGAACTCAAACACTTGAACTACATCAATGATACAACTACGGTTATTTTCCTTAGTGCCGAAACCTCGCCTGAATTAGTTAATTGTATCGTTGAGCTTCAGCCAGATGACTTTTGGGTAAAACCACTTCAGCGCAATAAAATTGTGACGCGTTTTGATTATATTTTGCAAGTCAGATACAAGTTACACAAGATGTTACATTGCATGAAAGTAGGGGATTACTCTACGGCAATGTACTACGCAGAACGTCAGCTTAACGATCCTTCCTTGAGTGAATATCATCCGCGTATTAAGCGCCTCATCGGTGATTGTCTGTTACAACTGCGTGATTATGATACCGCCGAAAGCTATTTCAGAACGTTGTTGCAAACCATTGATCATGCGTGGGTGCACATTGGCTTAACGCGTTCACTGTTGAGACAAGACGAATTAGAAGAAGCACAACTCATTGTTGACGACTTATTATTACGCCCTGATACTCGATTTTTAACCTATGACTTACTTGCCCAGTATTTTATTGAAAAAGAACAATTTGATGTAGCATACGAACAGATGAAAGAGGCAAGTCGATTGGCTCCCAGAAATATCGAACGCAACAAGCGATTATGGGATTTGGCCAAGCTAAACCACGACAAGCTGGGCCAGCTAAATGCTGTTCAGAATATGGCTAAATTCGCCAAAAACTCAATCCATGACTCGCCTCAGCTGCCTTTGAATGTTATTCGCTCTACTATCGATTTGGCAACCAGTTTAGGCGACGTGGAAGGCGAGAAGTATTTAAATCGCGCTGAGTCTGAACTTGCGGAGTTATCCCATCAAAAATCTATTCGCGCAGAACTTGGTTCACAGATTGACGTAATTAAATCTCGCATGCTGTGCTTGAAAAATGACAAGCGCGCTGCGGAAACTTTAATGAAAGGACAAACTACGTCGACAGAAGGGCTTTCTCTAGAAGATAGTTTGGATAAGATGAAAGCGTTTCACGAATTAGGTATGCGTGAGCAAT
The DNA here is from genome assembly GCF_006538325.1 of Alteromonas sp. KUL42. Taxonomy (GTDB): domain Bacteria; phylum Pseudomonadota; class Gammaproteobacteria; order Enterobacterales; family Alteromonadaceae; genus Alteromonas. Next base: position 118,221 of record NZ_BJKK01000003.1, on the reverse strand, counting down.
GTGTAAGCATCCTTGACAAACTCAGGAAACAAATAGAAGGTGATACGTTCACGTCGCAAGTTGTCAATGAATACCTGAACCAAGAGTCTATTGAACGCACTGAAATACAGTTCACGACAAAAGAACTAAAGCACATGGCGACGGTGAATTATAAGGAGAATCGTTTGATTCCCGCTTACAATAATTTGCGTCAAGCCTTGATACTGTCACCTTCTGATAAACAAATAGCACTCAGTCTTCTTAAAGTCATTGTACAAATTCACCTCAAAGAAGAACTCAGTCCGGAACAGATTAAAACTGCAGAGCGGGCTGCTAAGATGCTCTATCAAAATGGCCTTTCCCCGACACAATCGGAAAAACGTGATCAGTATGTGAGGAAGATTGGTATTGAGGTAGATACGTCACTAGCCTCAGAACTAGTTGGTGTGGTTGCAGCAAAAGTCTAAATCACTTTGTGTAGTTTATGTATAAATTGCACAATTCGGTATGAGAAGTGACATCGTTAACATAAAAAAGCCCCATGACGTATGTCAATGGGGCTTTTCATTACGTAATACCTGAAATGATACTAACTTTCTATTTATAATAAGAACTTAGTTTAGTAACGGGTCACCTTGCAGAAACAAGGTAACCTCAGGTTTAGTTTTATTTTGACTTACTTCTTCGCAGCCAAAGTAGTACGACGGCGAAAGCCAACAACTGCAGCTAGCAATGCAAGGATTCCTCCCATCGCGCCACCAGAGCTCTTCTTGTCTTCAACAACATCATCACCTTCGTCTACTGGTGCATCCGCTTCCAGAGTGAAAGTAGCTATGAATGGGTCGTGGTCAGAACTCTTGTATGGACCAATATCAGTAAATGCATAGCCGTCTTCATCTTTATAGAAGCGAAGCGCTTGGTTATACTGAAGTTGGTAAGCTTCTACTGAGTTGATGTTCCAGTGAGCACCATCAACCGCGTCTGCTAGCATCGCTTCACTAGCAAGTACGTGGTCAAGGCTACCTACTTGCTCACTACCGTAGAACCAGTATGAGAAACCACCCTCATCGAAAGTTTCTGCTAAGTTGTGGTAACCGTAGCTGGTTTCTACATCAACCGATGCACCTTCATCCATACCTGTATTGATTGCAGTTTTGATTGTATAACCACGGGCTTCAGGTGTGTAGTCAGTAAGCACTGCTACCGGATCTTCAGCGCTGTACGAGTTCAAATCACCCAAAATAACTTTGCGCTCAGGCAATGATTCATCAGCCAGTGCTTCTGCTAGTGTAATAGCAGCAGAAACGCGAAGAGCGTTACAGCTACCTTGGATGTCATCAATGTCAGAAGTATCTGCGGCAATATCTTCAGCACACTCAGAGCCTTTTGACTTGAAGTGGTTTACCGAAACAGCGAAGGTCTTTTCAGATTCAACGTGCATGAAGCTTTGAACAAGTGATGGACGCATACGCGCTAGGCTGTCTTCGTCAATCTGTTGTTCAGGCATAGCAACAATGATTGGGTCGCCATCTGGAGTAACAACTGAACTTCGGTAAATCAAACCTACGGTAATTGCGTCGGTACCGATACCGTTACCGTCTGTAGTCTCGATGTACGAGTATTGCTCGGTTTCACCAAGATCAGCATTAATGGCATCAACAAGTGCTTTAATTGCACTGTCATCGCCAAAACCGTCATTCTCGATTTCCATCAAACCAACTACGTCAGCGTTTAGGTTTACGATAGCTTCAACAATACGGCCTTGCTGTAATGCAAATGCAGTTGCATCGTCAGCACCACGGTTAGCTGAATAATCAAACGTTACTTCGCCGTTCTCGTCAACTTCACCATTGAAGTAGTTAAGTACGTTGAACGTCGCAATTGAAAGGTTACCTTCAGTTACTACTGGGTTAGCTGTACGTGTTGAGGTTACATCAATTACCTCTGTTGGATTGATTCGATACGTACCAAAGCTGAAGTTAAGCGGGCCAGAAGCTGATAATGTATCACCAATTCGAATAGCGTTGGCATAACTAAAAGTAGGGAAGAAGCTTAGTGCTGCAGGGTACTGTGAACCACTGTTATCTTCGATTGTAAGTAGACTTGCTTCACTCTCAACAACTGCTGCTTCATACGCTTCAGAAAGTGGCGCAGCAACGTCGCTTGGTTGACGCTTGATGCTATCACTAACAACAATCTCACCATAACGCCACATGTTATTCGTGCTGGTGATAGTTGCGTCTGTCACGCTAACCTTCATACCTTCGTATGCTTCAAGATCAACATCATACGGGAAAGATAGTGCGATTGTTTCAAGTGTTTCGCCCGCACCACAGTCAGCTGCCTGAACATCACTGTCCATTGCCAATGTAGTCATGCCGAAGTTTTCTTCAACTTCACCGTAAAGGCGGATAACGTTACCAACAGCAATTTCTGTGCTACCTTCAACAAAGATACCTTCAGAGGTTGTGTCATCGCCGTCACTATCAGCTGCTTCTTCTTGAATAAAGAAACCACCTGCGCGCGTACCAGTAATTACGGCTTCTACAATGTGGCCGTTACCCACTTCAGCTGAAGCACTTTCGCTTCCTTGAATTGCGCTTATCAACGTTGCTTCTGTAGCACATGCACCAAGAACAATTTCAGGCTCTGGTGGAGGAGGAACAACGACACCACCACCTTCAGTGGTGAATGTTGCAAGCGGAAACGGTGTGGCAGCTGTTGCATTGGTCGCTTCGCCGTCCAATGCATCAACACCACTATAAGTCCAGTTAGATGAATCAAAAGTACCACTATTAGCAGTTTGGCCAGAGTTGCGGTATGCCCAACCATCTAAGTAATCCCACGCTGTACCAGTGCCGTCCACATCAATTTGACCAAACGTATCGATAACGTTGCCGTCTTGGAAAAGCTCGATTGCGTCATCACCATTGACGGCTAATGCGCCAGAGGTGAAATCTGGCGCGAAGCCGAAAAATTCAGTAAAGCCATCAGTGTCAGTTGCTACATAAATGTGTGAACCTGCAACTGCTGCTTCAGCTGGAAAAGTGAACTCTTCACCGTCAGAGCCGTCACCATTGTTCGCACTCCCCACGCCGTAAGCAGAAAGATCATCGATATCGTTAACGACATAAAGCTCAACCGCTTTTGGATAGCCCCCTGGTAGTGGGCCATCAACAACCCCACTAATCACAATATCGCTTGCCTGCACTGAGGCAGAAGATAGGGCAGATAGAATACCTGCAGTTAATAAAGTTAATGAAGTTTTCACGTCATATTCCCTTTGTAGTTTCGTTTTAATTTATGTCAGTAAGCGCATCTGTTCAGTGCGAAACTGTATGCAATTTTGCTATTGCTCAAACTACCGTATATGCATTTGTTATACGTAGGAATGACTTAACTGTATTCAAGCTGATTTTATCAATATCTATAAAATACAAAGAGTTACTTTTTATGGGTAAGTTTACTTATGCCTTTGGGTTGTCATAAAGTAAAAATATCTGTACACAAATAAGCCTAATACTAAACAAAAGTAGTATTAGGCAAAGGTGGTGAGTTGACTTTATATAGCAAGTGAGTCTATGAACCAGTGATAATCACTAACTACTTGATCGCTATATTGATTCGCGGCATTTATGAGTGCATCAATATGTGTTGGCAAGTGCGTAAGCGTTGTTTTGGCAAAACGAGTGCTGCGTCTATCAGCACGACAATGTGCAAGTGCTAGCGTATAACCACATAGTGTTGCGAAGTAAGTGAACCCGCCTTTTACTGCTTTGTTTCCCATTGCAATATCTTCAGGTGCAATGCCTACTTTTGCGTGATGACGAGATCGAATGAGATAGTGAGCGTCTTCAAACTCAACTTCATCAAGTATAAGGTCGGGTTTACGTTGCATTCTGCGTTGGCAGCGAGCGGTCAAATGGGCGGCATTAAGTGTATTTACAGGATTAATATTTGGAAAGTAAGCAAGGGGAGCGGCATCGCGCTGCTGCTTTACTTCTACTATATGACAATATCTGAATTGTTCTTCAGAATGCGGTTTATTTGGGCCAACTAAAAAGTAATAGCGTGACATATTGACCGAGCCAGTACCTGCGTTGACGCGTTCTACAATATCGACAACACTGTCGTCCATATAGGGGGAAAATGCTTGTTCGAGTGAATTAAACTGAGATGTTGCTAGCGGTGTGAATTTACTTCTGTTGTTTCGAAACTTCAATTCATCGTCTTCTAAGCAAACCGCTTTAGCAAGTGCGCTTTTCGTCGTAAAGTCTTCCCCCTGTGAGCTTCTTTTTATCGCTTTATCAAAAAGCTTGGCTAATTTTGAGGGGATCGCATCAGGTCGGCAATCTTGTGCTTCATAAATCACATTTGGATCGGCTTCTACACGTTCGCAGGTTGATATGTAGCTATGTAAAAACGCGCGCTGTGCGCTGACAACATGGGCTTCGTCAACCACTGGTTTGTCAATGTCAACGTCTACCTTATTAAATTCGCCTAATACGGCGCCTTCACAATGTATTCTTGCTAGCTGTAGCGAAGTGAGATAACGAAGCAAATCCCAATATGCTTTGCCAACACAAGCATCGTCAAAATCATTTGGTGCAAAGATGACAGTGTCGCCATGCGAGCCTTCTTCGGTTAAAAATCCGAAATTCGAGGTGTGGCAATCCCCAACTACGCTGGTAAGAGGAATAGCATCTAAATTAATAGGGTAACGCAGCGCGCCGTTAGCAATATCCGCATAAAATAGTTGTGCTGTACCACGGTAAAAGGCAAAAGGGCTTGTTGCCATTTTCAGGTGCTTGCCAAGGGAAGGGGAAGGTGGCACACCATCTATACGCGCGATTTCGTCGATGAGTTGCTGTATACGCATAGGGAAATAATATCCAGTAGTCGTTTATTTAATCGTTCAATTCAATAACCTGATTAAGCGGTTCATATTTACCAATTAGTTTTTTTGAATCTTACGCGCTATTCTCTATCTCAGTTTCCGGGTACATGAATTTATTAAGAACCATGTAGCCTATATTAACGTAGAGTTTATATCCGTATGCTAGTCGTTTACGGAATTAATTTAAAACCATAAATGGAGAATTAAACATGGCATTGATTAATACTGCTATCAAACCTTTCAAAGCAACAGCATTTAAAGACGGTGAATTTGTTGACGTAAGCAGCGAAGACATCAAAGGTAAATGGGCAGTTTTCGTATTCTATCCGGCAGACTTTACTTTCGTTTGCCCAACAGAGCTTGGCGACATTGCTGATAAGTACGAAGAGCTTCAGTCTCGTGGTGTTGAAGTATTTTCTGTATCAACTGATACACACTTCACACACAAAGCGTGGCACGATTCTTCAGATACTATCAACAAGATCAAGTTCGCAATGATCGGCGACCCTACTGGCGAAATCACTCGTAACTTCGACTGTATGCGTGAAACTATGGGCCTAGCTGACCGTGCAACATTTGTAGTTGACCCAGAAGGTATCATCCAAGCAATGGAAATTACGTCAGAAGGTATTGGTCGTGACGCAGATGACCTAGTTCGCAAAGTTAAAGCTGCACAGTACGTAGCAAGCCACCCAGGTGAAGTTTGTCCAGCTAAATGGAAAGAAGGCGAAGCAACATTAGCACCTTCTCTTGACCTAGTAGGCAAAATCTAAGTCACCAGGTTTTTACCTTGCGTACTAGCTTCAACGTACGTAAGTATTAAAAATCATGAGGAGCGGCTTGCCGCTCCTGTAATCTCTAATTCCTTTTTCCGCTTTTTGGTTGACCATAAGCAAAGGTCAGCGGGGATCGGCGTGTCGAAAATAAGGCAGAATAACCGTGTTAACTAAAGAAATTTTACAAGCATTGAAAGGCTATACCGAAACAATGCAGAAAAACGTAACCTTTGTCGTACAGACCGGTGAACATAGCAAGCGCGAGGAGCTCGTTAAGTTTCTGTCCGACATCGCAGGCGTTAGCGATAAATTAAATGTAGAAGAGCGCGACACCAATGGTGAATTGCGCAGCTCAATTAGCTTTTTATTAGAAGCTGATGGCGAGGATACTGGAATTCGTTTTTCAGGTATTCCTGGCGGCCACGAATTTAACTCATTGATATTGGCGATGCTTCATGCTGCCGGCACAGAGCTTAAATTAGATGATAGCGTGAAAAGCATGGTAAAAGCGGTGAACGAGCCAATGCACTTTGAGGTGTTTATTAGCTTGAGCTGTCACAACTGCCCTGAAGTTGTACAAGCATTGAACCAATTCGCGCTGTTAAATCCAAATATCAAAGCTGAAATGATAGACGGTGGTTTATACCAAAATCTTATTCAAGAGCGTGACATACAAGGTGTGCCAAGCGTTTACTTAAATGACGAATTATTCGCTAATGGTAAAGTTGACGCATCGGTTCTTATCAATAAGTTACTAGAGCGCGATCCAAGTCTTAAAGGTGCTAATAAAGGCGAAGCGTTGCCGTTACAAGATGTTACTGTGATTGGTGGCGGCCCAGCAGGCGTTGCATCTGCAATATACAGCGCTCGTAAAGGCTTGAAAGTAACTGTTGTTGCTGAAACCTTCGGTGGACAAGTCAAAGATACTATGGGTATTGAAAACCTTATTTCGGTACCTAAGACAACAGGTCCTCAACTTGTTGGCAACTTGATGGAGCACGTGCGCGATTACGACATTACGCTGAAAGAACACGTACGCGTTGATACCATTGAAAAAGGCAATATTAAGACAATAACCCTGTCATCAGGTGAGCAGATCCGCACCAGAACCTTAATTGTTGCGACAGGTGCCCGTTGGAGAGAGCTGGGTGTTCCTGGTGAAAAAGAAAATGTAGGCAACGGCGTGGCGTACTGCCCTCACTGTGACGGTCCCTTCTTCAAAGGTAAAGACGTGGCGGTTATCGGTGGTGGTAACTCAGGTATTGAAGCTGCATTAGATTTAGCGGGTATTGTAAAGTCGGTTACCGTTTTTGAATTCATGCCAGAACTTAAAGCTGATAAGGTATTGGTTGATCAAGCTCTAAAACGCGACAATATTACCATCATTAAAAATGCAGCAACTCGCCAAATAACGGCAGAAGGCGGCAAAGTGAATGGTATTGAATATCAAGACCGTGCTACTGAAGAAGTGCAAAACCTTCCGCTATCTGGTGTGTTTGTACAGATAGGCCTAGTACCAAATAGCCAGTTTATGAAAGACGTGGTAGAAACGACACAGCATGGTGAAATTGTTATTGATACTAAGTGCCAAACCTCTGAGCCTGGCATATTTGCGGCGGGTGACGTAACCACTGTGCCTTACAAGCAAATTGTTATTTCAATGGGCGAGGGCGCGAAGGCATCGCTCGCTGCATTTGAATATTTACTTAGTCATGAAGTAGATGAAAGCGAAGATGCGTCAGTTGCAGCGTAAGCAGTAACTCTCTTTCTAGTGCATGTGGAAAGCAGAGACATGAAAGTGTCTCTGCTTTTTTGTATTTGTATTATAACTTATAGAAATAATGTTAATGATACTGGTTATCATTTGCATAAAATTTTGGTAAATTATCTTCATCAATTAATTTACTAGATAAAAGACAACTTGCCTTATGGATAAGACACTTATTTTTTTAGCGATAGCTTCTGCACTGGCTACACCTTCGTATGCTCAAAATGTCGTTAGCGATAACCTTGAAAACGATAATGAAAAGGCTATTGAAAAGGTTGAAGTGGTGGGAACGCGTAGTCCTTTTGGCGCTACTAAAACAAACACACCAATTGTTGAGCTCGCCCGAACAATTTCCATCGAAACTGCTTTAGATCTTAAGCAAAAAGGCGCGTTAAATTTATCGCAAACGGCGACATACATGGCAGGGGTAACAGGTGAGTCCTATGGCTATGCAACTCGCGTTGACTCAGTATCTTCACGCGGGTTAAGTATTCCCCGTTATCGTGATTCAATTCAAGAGTTATTCGGGAGTTACAATTCAACCCGTGCCGAAGTGTATACTATGGAACAAGTTGAGTTACTAAAAGGCCCTGCTTCAGTGCTTTACGGTCAGGGTTCACCCGGTGGTATCGTTAACTATGTATCAAAGACGCCCAAGCTTAATAAGGGCAATGAAGTGGTCTTGTCTTATGGCAGTTTTTCACGGGCGCAACTTGGTGTTGATATAAATGGTAGCGTATCAGGAGATGACAAATGGATAGGGCGTTTTGTCGGCCTTTATCGTGATTCAGATTCACAGGTTGACCATGTTACTGATGATACACATGTGCTTATGCCTTCACTTTCTTTTATGCCAAGTGACAACACAACACTTACCCTAATGGGGTTATTTCAAGATACAGAAAGTGACACAGCCGCCCAGTTTATTCCCGTAGAAGGTACGCTACTTCCTCTGGCAGACGGCACATACTTACCTGATCAAGACGTATACACAGGTGAGCCTGGTTTTAATAAGTTCGATACCTCTTCTAACCAAATTACGGTGTTGGGCGAACACTATTTTGACGACACTATGTCTATGTCGTTTACTGCATTATGGCGAGATGGCGATGCCGATTACCATCAAGCATGGACTGCTTTTACCGGTGGAACTCGCTATCTTAACGCTTTTGTTGGCGCACCAATTGCTCCAACTGATACATTTGTCCCACGTACCTTTTATCAAGCCGATAACACATTTAATCAGCAAGCAATAGATGTAAGGTTAAGCAAGCAATATGCTACTGGGCGCTTAGAGCATGAACTATTGGCGGGTGTGCAATATCAAGCAGTTGAAACTGACACAAACTCTGCGTATTACGCAGGGGGTGGGGCACTGCAGGGAGATTTCCGCTATATATTAGATTTGGCAAACCCTGTTTTCACTGGGGCGCCAGATCAAAGTGTTTTCGATGCTATTTATCGCGACTCTCCAACCCAAGAAGTCGATGATGTTGGCTTTTATTTGTCAGATCAAATAGCCGTTGAAAACTGGCGTTTCACCTTAGGGTTAAGACACGACCGTGTTGAAAACAATACAGGCTTAATAAAGCAAGATGACAATCAGACATCTTATTCAGCTGGAATTCTTTACCGCTTTGAGAATGGCCTGTCACCTTATGTTAGCTACGCTGAGTCTTTTGAAACCGTTGTAGGGCTTGATGTTAATGGTAACCAGCTTAAGCCAGAAGAAGGTAGACAGTATGAAGCCGGTATTAAGTGGGCATTTTCGTCTATCCCTGGTTATGTAACAGTAGCTTACTACGACATTGAAATTTCCAATTTACCCAACCCAAATAGCCTGCCATCTGAAGCTGCACAGCAGCAAGGCATTACCCGTCTTGACGGAGTAGAGATTGAAGGGCGTGTCACTTTCGATGAAGTAACTGCGCAATTTGCAGCGTCTTCCATGAACGCCGAAGATCCGAATGGTTTTGCACTATCGGCACAGCCTGATAGCAATGCGTCGCTATGGCTGAATTATGAGCCTGCAAAACTTGCTGGGCTACGTTTAGGCGCAGGCCTGCGTTATGTGGGTGAAAGTGTTTCTGAAAATGCGTCAATTCGATATGTGACACCAAGTTATACTCTTGCTGATTTAATGTTGGCGTATCAGTTTTCTGATGACATTGATGTACAGCTGAATGTGAGAAATTTAACCGACAAAGAATATCTTACTTCCTGTCTTACACGTGGCGACTGTTTCCCTGGTGTAAGAAGAACCATCAATGCATCAGTTACTTACGCATTCTAAGGAGTAATCATGCTTACATTTGCTGCGAGTGGCTTGACACTCGCTGCGGTGGCTACCGTTTATAAAAGCTGGCGGGCACAAACGTCGCCTATGTTATATGCAGGGTTAGTGTTGTGGCTTGTTGCCACAATTTGTTGGTCCTTCGCGCAAGGGTGGGAATTTGGCGTGCTGTACGCGTTGTGTATCCCTTCATTGATGGTGTGGCCTTTTATTGCGTTAAATCAGACTCAACTACCGGCACCCCAAAATAGCCCAGCACCAAGAAAGTTTGATTTTTCACGAAAAACAGTAGTGGGTAATGCCGTTAACTATTTTGTTATTTTGGTATTTTTACTTGTGGTGAGTGTGTTAAGTACGCTTGGATTTTGTGCATTGTTACCTTTTTCTATGGCAGGGAAATTAGGGGCAGGAATTGTATTGCTACCTATCTTTTGGGGTTTGATGGTTTATCACTATTTGGTAACACAAAGGAAGTTCTTTGTATTAGGGGCATACGGTGTCTTAGCGAGTGTCAGTGTTCCAATTCTTTTGCTGTTACCCATGTAGGTGTTAAAAATGGATAAGATAACAAAACAAAATGCATTAAATGCACATAACTGGGTAGGTGTATTTTTAAGTGTCCTCCTGTTTTTGGTGTGTTTGTCTGGCACCATTGCTGTATTTCACTTGGAATTTGAACGCTGGGAACAGCCGCATATTCAAGAAATGGACAATGTGTCTCCGGCTGCTATTGAAAAGGCCATGGATACATTCTTAGCGCAAAACACCCAAGAAACACACCATCTTTATGTGGTGTTTCCTACTTCGGACATCCCCAGGCTTGTCGTAGAAAACGACCATGCTGCCTATTTTGCCGATACGCAAGGCAATTTAATTGAAAAAGAAAGCGTGTCTTTTACCGAAATGTTGGTGGACTTGCACTTATCTCTCAATTTACCAAATAGCTGGGGTATGATTCTGGTCAGTGCACTTGGTGCTATTATTTGTACGTTGATAGTAACGGGCGTCGTTGCGCATAAACGCATTGCAAAAGATGCATTTAAACTACGTCGTGGCGGAAACGGTCAGCAAGCGCAAATCGATTTACACAATCGTTTTGGCTTATGGGCAGCGCCTTTTCACACCATTATTGCCGTAACTGGTGCATATTTTGGTTTGGCTGGGGTTATTTTAATTGTAGTCGCGTCGTTGAATTACGATGGGGATCGAGAAGCGGTAATCGAGCAAATTTTTACCCCTGATCCAGTGCTAACTCCACAGGAAGGAAAGGCCGCTATCGGTCGAGCTTTTGCACAAATGAGTGAACTTGCTCCAGAAAAATCACCTATTTTCCTTACTGTGCATGAGGTGGGCGAGCCAGAGCAATTTATTGAGATATACGCGAAGGCACCCAATAAGATGATTTATGCAGAAGGTTATCGATTTGATACTGCCGGAAACTTCATCGGTGTTTCAGGCTATGAGCACGGAGAGTGGGGCAAACAGTTAGTATGGTCAATGTATCGCTTGCACTTCGGTGATTTTGCAGGGCTTATCAGCAAATGGTTGTACTTTGTCCTTGGGGTCATGCTAACCATGTTGTGTGTTTCTGGAATGGAAATATGGTTGTCAAAGAAAGCACATCCACCTCTGGCTAGCCGATTGTGGTATGCAACGGTGTGGGGCAGTGTAGGTGCTTTGGCATTAACCGGCGTTGCAGATATGTTTTTTTACAGGCTCGCTTATTGCCGTCTTCTGGTGTGTAATGCTGTTGAATTGCGTGCTCGCAGCAACACTAAAAACTCTGACGAAACCATATTGGTTGGCACTTTCAGGTATTGGTGTACTTGTTTTATTGGTGACATATGCTGTTGTTAATGGCAGTGCATTCTTCACAGTATCGTCATTACAGTTGAACGGCCCTATGGCAGTTTATGTCGTGTGGAGCTTGTATCGCAGTGCCGTGCTCATTAAGCGAGATAAGAAAGTACTCAATCAGCAAAATGCGCAAGGTATAACAGACTCAGAAGTAACAGCGTGACGTGTTCGTCACGCGAATGATACTCCACACGTGAATTGAAAAATAGCTGAGAAATACCAATCCGCCTAAGATTTTGACTCACTTTGAAAGGGAAAGCTCCTAAGCGGGTTGGTATAGGCTGGTTGGTATAAGCTGCTTGGTATAACAACACGCGTAAAATATAAAAGCCGATTTAGTATGAATTACTAAATCGGCTTTTTGCTTTATAAACGGGTAGCTGGAATTAATTACCCTTTGGGTCCAGCATGCTGGCGCTGCTTACGATTACTGGGCTTACGACTATTGGGCTTATTTTTACCCCCGTTGCCAGTGCTATTGGTATTACTGGTGTTATTGGCATTAGCCGCGTTACTGCCTTTACTACCATGATGTCCAGAAGTCCTTGGTTTTCCGTTGCTTTTTCCGCCATTTTTATTGGTGGACTTACGTTGGAACTGTGGTGGTAAACCCGTATGTTTGGTTAATGCTCGCTCTCCCCGTCGACCGCGTTGCGCTTTTTGGCGTTTTTCATCCGCAGTTTCTGGTGGTACTAAATGCTGCGGGCCTCGCCCAATTAAGTCTTCTCTGCCCATTTTTACAAGCGCTTCGCGGATCTGCGCAAAGTTCTTAGGGTCGTGATAGCGCAACATCGCTTTGTGTAAACGGCGATGAATTTCGCCTTTTGCCGACGGTACTGATTCACTGTCTTTGGTCACTTTACGCAGTGAATTCACCTCGGTGTGATACATGGTGGTAGCGGTGGCCATCGGCGATGGATAGAAGTTTTGAACTTGGTCCAGTTTAAACTTATTTTCTTTAAGCCAAATCGCCAAGCTCAGCATATCTTCATCGGTTGTACCCGGGTGCGAAGCGATAAAGTACGGAATAAGGTACTGTTTCTTGCCTGCTTCTTGAGAGTACTTGTCGAACAACTCTTTAAAGCGGTAATAACTGCCCATACCCGGCTTCATCATTTTTGACAGTGGACCTTCTTCGGTGTGCTCTGGCGCTATCTTTAGATAACCACCTACGTGATGAAGGGCTAACTCTTTTACATATTCTGGATCTTCTACCGCAAGGTCGTAACGTACACCCGAAGCTATCAAAATCTTTTTAATACCGGGTAAGTTGCGCGCACGGCGATACAGGTCGATAGTTGGTTTGTGATCGGTATCCATGTGCGCACAAATACTTGGGTAAACACATGAAGGTCGACGACAGGTTGCTTCAGCTTTAGGGCTTTTGCAACGAAGACGATACATGTTAGCCGTTGGACCTCCCAAATCTGAGATAACACCGGTAAAGCCGGGAACGGTATCGCGAATTTGCTCGATTTCACGAATAATAGAATCTTCAGAACGGCTTTGAATAATACGCCCTTCATGTTCTGTAATAGAACAGAAAGTACATCCACCGTAGCAGCCGCGCATGATATTGATACTGAAACGTATCATGTCATAAGCGGGTATTTTGGCATCGCCATAAACAGGGTGAGGAACACGCTGATAAGGTAAATCAAAAACCGCGTCCATCTCGTCGGTTTCTAATGGCATTGCTGGTGGGTTTATCCAAATATGGCGGTCGCCGTGACGTTGCATGAGCGCGCGAGCACAGCCGGGGTTGGTTTCCTGATGTAAAATACGCGAGGTATGGGCGTACAACACGTTGTTGTCTTTTACTGTCTCAAAAGCAGGCAACTTAACGTACACGTTTTCCCATGGTTTGCGCTTTTCTTTTTCCCTTTGCGCAGGTTGAATAACGATGGGAGCGGCCTCAGGGGCTTCGCTGCTCTTCGTATCTTTCTCTTGACTATCGCATTCCGGCTCCATTTGATAAGGGCTTGGAATTGGGTCAATTTTACCCGGCCTGTCTAATGACGTTGAATCTACGCCTTGCCACTCGGGAAGGGCTTCTTTAACGATAATAGCGGTACCGCGAATGTCACGCAGGTCAGCAATGTCTTCACCCGCAGCCAGACGGTGAGTCACTTCAACTAGAGGGCGTTCAGCATTACCGAAAAACAGCATGTCTGCTTTGGAATCAAATAATACCGAGCGACGTACTTTTTCGCTCCAATAATCGTAATGGGCAATACGCCTAAGGCTGGCTTCAATGCCACCAATAATTACAGGTACGCCCTTGAAGGCCTCTCGACAGCGCTGAGAATAAACAGTAACTGCACGGTCGGGACGTTTGCCACCTACATTGCCAGGTGTGTAGGCGTCGTCGTGTCGCAATTTTTTATCTGACGTGTAGCGGTTTATCATGGAATCCATATTGCCAGCGGTTACACCGAAATACAGATTGGGTTTACCCAATTTCATGAAGTCGTCTTTGCTCGTCCAATCGGGTTGAGCAATGATACCGACTCTGAAACCATGTGCTTCTAAAACACGCCCAATAACTGCCATGCCAAAACTCGGGTGGTCTACGTAAGCGTCACCTGTCACCAGAATAACGTCGCAGCTGTCCCATCCCAAGGCATCCATTTCCTCCTTCGACATAGGTAAAAATGGTGCAGTACCCAGGCAGTGAGGCCAGTACTTTGGATAAGAAAACAGACCGCGTTCGGCCTTAATGGTGGCTTGCATAGTAATCACATCTAGATAAACAGAGAATTAGCTGAAACGTGCATTTTGCAGGTTTTCAGAATTGAAGCGTAATTATAGCAGTGATGTACTTGTGAAGGTATAGCAGTGTAATTAAATTAATGGGGTAGTGTATGTGAAAATCACTCTGGCCTTGTTTACAAACGCTTATTACATACTAACGTTTACAATTACGTGTTATTTTAATTTGTCTACATATAAATATTTGAAAAATAGAGGTATACATGGGTTATTGGCTTTTTAAAACAGAACCAGACGCATTTTCTATTGATGACTTAGCCAATCGCCCACAGCAGACTGAGCCATGGGATGGGGTTAGAAACTATCAGGCGCGTAATTTTTTGCGCGACGATATTGCCCTTGGCGACAAGGTATTCATTTATCATTCGAGTTGTAAAACAGTAGGCATTGCAGGGGTAGCCGAAGTGGTTAAGGCTGGCTATCCTGATACTACTCAATTTGATCCAGAGTCTAAATATTACGATCCTAAATCGAGTGAAACAAACCCTAGGTGGTTTCGTGTAGATGTGAAGTTTGTAGAAAAGTTTCCCAGTGTAATACCACTTTCCACCATTAAATCGATGCCGACTATCACCGAGCTTGGTGTGGTAAAAAAAGGTAGCCGCTTAAGTATCATGCCAGTAGTAGAAAACGAATGGCAACAACTCTGCGCTGTTGCCAAGCGATAGATACAAACTGTAATAAACGTAGCTAGGGTTTCAGTAAGATAAACCGCGTATCGGCATCGCGTAATAAATACAAGGTAAAGCAAGCACCCCACATAGGCCATGCGGCAAAAAACAGTAAATTGTTAAACGCGTCTATGTATAACGGAAACGACGACAAGGTAGACGCACCGTGCAGTAAAAACACCAGTCCATAGGTATATCGCTTGGCAAACCCTGCGACAAAAGCCAGTACTAATACCAGTTGTAATGCGCCTAGTAGGTAAACCATAGTGGTTTGCATACCGCCAATGCCGTAGAAGTGCTCAAACACCTTCATTCCGTGGGCTGGGTTAACGAATTTGTCGAGTGTCCAGACAAACATGACGATAAAAACAGATATGCGAAGGACGAAAAGTGCCCACGTTAATCGGTTTAAGGTTTGAGGTGCCGTGTGTTGCATGATAATTCCATTGTTTGTTAAATGTTGTGACCGAAATAGAGCGGTGAAGTAAAAGGAAAATTTCAAAATCCTCTTTTTTTTAATTAAAAGTGCGCTGAAAGTTTTCTAGCGACGTATCGGTCTTGTCGAGCAAGAACAGAAAATCTATGGAATTCAAAATGAAAAAAGCGATTGGTATTGCACTTAGTTCACTTGCCCTTGCTGTAAGTCATGGCCTTGCTGCACAACAAGTATCAGATATTGAAGTTGTGGAAGTTAAGGGAAACAAACAAAGTCTAGGTACGTTGAATCCAAGTGATAACGCTTTAAAAGGTATTTTTGGCGATTCGCTAAGTGTGGCAGAAACGCCCCGTTCTGTAACGTCGTTATCAGCAGATGCAATAGAGCAGCTTAATATTGATGACCTACACGATATTGTGAAAGCCGCGCCTAACGCTTATTCACCAAGTGGCTTTGGTGTACCCAGTTTGCCCAGTATTCGAGGTCAGCTTGGAGAGTTATTTCAAGATGGTATACGCCGACAAGCAGGTAACAACGGCTTCGGCTTACCCGTATCGTTCAACAGTGTTGAACAAATAGATGTAGTAAAAGGGCCTTCGCCTATTTTATTTGGCAGCACACAGCGCAATGGCGGTTTTGTGAACCTGCAAACCAAAGTAGCCCCTGTAAACGGGCAAAAAGGGAAGGTGACATTACGGGCTGGTCGTTGGGACCAATATTCAACTCAAATTGATTTCGGTACCGCGATTGAAGAAGGTAAAAGTGGTATACGAATTAGTGCAGAATACCTCGATCACGATAGTTTCTATGACTATGCTGAGCGTGAGAGTAAAAACCTTTTTGTTGCCTATCGCACAACACCAAGTGATAACGTGGTGTGGGATATAAGCGCTGAGTATTATGATACAGATTACCCAGATAATGCGGGTATAAACCGCCCAACGCAGGATCTTATTGATAACGGCATATACATTACAGGTCAAGGTGTTCAAGCCAATGGAAGTACTGTGCCCGGAGCTGGTGCGATCATCTCTCCAACGGGTGAAGTCGTAATTCCTCGAAGCCGTGTGTTTACTAACCCCGATGATATTAATAGCGCTGAAACTACCGTTTTACGCAGTAATCTTGAATATCACTTCGATGACATGATTACACTAAGAAACATTTCATACTATCAATACTTAGAGCGAGAAGAAATTGCGCAAAATAGTTTCGTAGAAATTATTGATGGCGCTGATACGTTTGAAAATCGCACCGAAATTGACGTACGTTGGAATGATACGCAAACCACCACATTTGGCTTGGCCTTGCGCTATAACGATGTGCTTGGCTACAGCCAATTTACCACAGAAGCAGATAACCCTATTGATTTAACAGGCCCGCTTTTAAATCGCGTGATCCCGCTTACCGATGCACAAAAGGCGCGCCTTGTGGAGTTGCGCCCCGGTGTGTTTGTTTCGCCAGGTGCCCAGTACGATTTGGATGGTGATGGCTCTGGTGATTTCAACTTATCTGACACCACTGACTCGACAACATGGCAAACTGGGCTTGCACTTCAGCAACGTTCTCAGTGGACAGAAAAACTGTCGACCATCGCCGGTGTTCGCGTTGACTATTACGATGTAGAAGCAAGAGACCCTCTGGCGCCAGAGGGTGTTGAAGCAGCGTCAGATACATTTAATGATACGCTTACAAGCTATCAATTAAGCGCAGTGTACAAGTTAACCCAAGCCGTTAATGTTTATGCTGCGTTTTCAGAAAATGACGCTACCTCAAACAGCATGGGAGGTGGAACGGTACTTGGGGGAGATAATCAAATTAACCCCTTAAATTTTGCTACCGAAAATACCTTGTACGAGGTTGGTGTTAAATACGCACCCAGTAACACATGGTATGCCGAGGCGTCGGTGTTTGATCAAACCCGTAGTTTGCGCAATCGCGATGGCAGTAACAGTGGTATAAAAACACAGGGCGCTGAGCTTCAAGTGTTCTATCAGGCCGACGATATTTGGGTGAATGCGGCTTACAGCTATTTGGATGCGCGTTTTGATGATTCTGCAGCATTCCAGGGCACCTCTCAAGTTGCAGATGCGTTTGACAATAGCCGCCCTGATATTATTGAAGGAACAGGCGTTGGCTCGCCATCATTTACTGCTTTTGCTCCCTCTGACAGCAGAGTGCAAGGCATTCCACCACAAATCGCCTCTTTGAATGTTGGCTGGCAAGCTACCGCCGATTTACGCTTTGGTGCGAGTGCGCTTTACACTAAGTCGTTTCCACTCGATTTCTTGCAAACCGTCATGATCCGCGACCAGTACAGTATTGACCTAAGTGCGGATTATTTTGTAACGAATGCACTGCGTTTGCGGGTAGATGTGATTAACGTGACGGATGAAGAAAACTGGCAACCGTTGTTTGAAGGGGGCTATTTTGGTGCAACCTTAGTAATGCCAAACGTGCCACGCCATGCTCAGTTGACCGCACAATACGTATTTTAATTAAAGGGTAAAACATGTTTAAAAAACGCTTTCCTTCTTGCGCTGATAATAGTCGCCATAGCAGGGTTCTTTTACTTTGATTTAAATAGCTATTTAACCCTAGAAGGAATGAAAGGTTCACTTAATGGCTTTCAACAGGCTATTGCGCAAAACCCTTTTTTAAGCATGGGTGTGTTCTTTGCTGTTTACGTGTCTGTTACTGCATTATCGCTACCTGGCGCAGCAATTTTAACCCTAGCAGCTGGTGCTTTGTTTGGCTTGCTGCAAGGGCTAATTATTGTGTCTTTCGCATCAACAATAGGCGCGACCCTAGCGTTTTTGGTGTCCCGTTTTATTTTGCGCGATACGGTGCGTACCAAGTTCAAAGACAAACTGAACAACATTGATAAAGGCGTTGAAAAGCAAGGGGCATTTTACTTATTCACTTTGCGACTAGTGCCTGTATTTCCCTTCTTTTTAATTAATTTATTAATGGGGCTAACAGCTCTTAAAACGTGGACATTCTATTGGGTAAGTCAGTTAGGTATGCTTGCGGGAACCGCTGTTTACGTTAATGCGGGAACACAGCTTGCGCAAATAGTTAGCTTGTCGGGTATTGTGTCGCCAGGTCTTATTTTCTCATTTATACTGCTGGGTATTTTCCCATGGATAGCCAAAGGGATTGTTGCCATCGTTAATCGTCGTCGTGTCTACAAGGGGTACACTAAGCCGAAAACTTTCGACAGAAATTTGGTTGTAATAGGTGCTGGTGCAGGTGGTCTTGTAACTAGCTATATTGCAGCAGCAGTGAAAGCGAAAGTAACATTGGTGGAAGCCGGTGAAATGGGGGGCGATTGTTTAAATTATGGGTGCGTTCCAAGTAAAGCCCTAATTAAAACAGCAAAAGTGGCGCATCAAATGCGCGATGCTGAAAAGTACGCGTTAGACGCAATAGAGCCGAGTTTTTCATTCAAACATGTTATGGCGCGGGTACAAGACGTTATTCAAACCATTGCGCCAAATGACAGTGTAGAGCGTTACACCTCGTTGGGCGTTGACGTGGTAAAAGGCTATGCCACCATTGTGGATCCTTGGACAGTAGAAATAAAACATAACACGGGAGAAATTCAACGACTAACCACGAAAAATATTGTAGTTGCAACCGGTGCCGCCCCTTTTGTACCGGCAATGCCTGGTATTGAAGAAAGTGGTTATGTTACGTCTGATACGTTGTGGCAGGCATTCTCTGAGCGAGAGCAAGCGCCGAAAAAGCTTATTGTACTTGGTGGCGGCCCCATTGGCTGTGAGTTAGCGCAAGCCTTTTCGCGTCTTGGCAGCGATGTAACGCAGGTAGAACTTGCAGAGCAATTAATGGGGCGTGAAGACACTGATGTGGCTGATTTTGCTGCAAGCACTCTTAAAGAAAGCGGTGTGAATGTGCTTACCTCACACAAGGCCCTTCGATTTGAGCGTCAGGGTGACGAAAAGGTATTGGTTGTTCAGCACAATGGTGTTGAGCACGCACTTGTTTATGATGACGTCATTATTGCCGTGGGCCGAAAAGCGAGACTTTCTGGGTTTGGCCTTGAAGAATTGGGCATTAAGTTTGATCGCACCATAGAAACCGACGAGTATCTTCAAACGCTCATGCCCAATATTTATGCGGCAGGGGATGTGGTTGGCCCTTACCAGTTTACCCATGTGGCTGCCCATCAAGCGTGGTATGCGGCAGTCAATGCACTATTTGGTAATTTCAAGAAGTTTAAAGTTGATTATCGCGTTATTCCATGGACGACGTTTACCGACCCAGAAATTGCCCGTGTGGGGATTAATGAGCGAGAAGCTGCCCAACAAGGTATTGATGTTGAAGTTACCCGCTTTGAGTTTGCAGAACTGGATCGAGCTATCACCGAGAGTGAGCGAAAAGGCTTTATTAAGGTGTTAACACCGCCAGGGAAAGATACGATTTTAGGCGTGACTATAGTGGGTGAGCACGCCGGAGATTTAATGGCGGAATTCGTGTTGGCCATGAAGCACAACTTAGGCTTAAACAAAATTCTTGGCACTATCCACGCCTATCCAACATGGGCTGAAGGTGCAAAATATGCAGCCGGCAGCTGGAAACGTGCTAATGCGCCTGAGAAACTGTTGCAATACGTTGAGAAATTTCACGCTTGGCGACGGAGCTGATAATGTGTCTATTCAGTAATAGCAGGCTTGTGGGCGACTTATCAAGAAAGATAATGGTTCCGACCCATTTACTAAGAAAAATCGTGATTTCTAAGCAAAAAAGCATTTTGCTGGTTTGTTGGTTAAGCTTTTTTGCATCATGCTCATTTGCCAATGAAAATTTGCACAGTGGGTTTGATAGCCTGTTAAGAAAGCATGTCATCACCATTGATAATGGCGCGAGTACACAAGTTGATTATGCGGGGTTTATGCGTGATAAACCCTTGCTAGATGATTATTTATCAGAGTTAACAAAAGTTGAGCAAACAACATTTGATAGTTGGAGTGACAATCATCAACTTGCGTTTCTTATTAATGCATACAATGCGCATACCATTGCACTTATTCTAACTGAGTACCCAGACATAACTTCTATTCGTGATTTGGGCAGTTTCTTTTCTTCTCCTTGGAAAAAAGAAATAGCGCCGCTTTTAGGCGAAATTCGTACGCTGGATGATATTGAACATAATTTGATTCGAGGGGATAACAAGTACCAAGAGCCACGTATACATTTTGCCGTTAACTGTGCCAGCATAGGTTGCCCAGCGCTTCGCGAAGAAAGCTACACAGGAGAGAAACTCGAAACACAGTTACAAGGTCAAACAGAACGCTTTCTGGCAGACAAAACTAGAAATTATGTATTGGATGATACGCTATATTTGTCGAAAATATTTTCTTGGTATGGGGATGACTTCGAGCAAGGATGGCAGGGAGCACATTCAGTTAAAGCATTTATCGGATTATACAGTGACGCATTAGGGTTGAGTGAAATGCAAGCGAACAAACTAATAAGCGGTGACATGTCGATTTCATTTAATGAGTACGATTGGCGACTAAATGATATTACCCAATAGGTTGTTAGTATTGAGGCTTGAAGATAAAGCAACAATGTTCGGCGTAAGTGCTATCCGAATACGACAGGTAATCGCAGTACTCATGCTTATGCTTTTTGCTAGTTTTGCGTCCAAAGCTAATCAAATAGCTACCAATCAAATAACTACCAATCAATTAACTACCAGTCAATCTCCACATGCTACGCCTACACCCGCTAAGTCTGCATCCACGCGACGGGTGACAAGCGATGAAATAGAGCCTCAAACTGTACGGTTTCACGCGTGGGGCGGCAGTGCTCAAGTTAATGGTTATTTGCAGTGGGTGAGTGAGCAGGTAAAGAAAGAATACAACATCAACTTACAACACGTAAAACTGGCAGATACCAGCGATGCGGTATCTCGTGTACTGGCGGAAAAAGCCGCAGGCAATCATAGTGAAGGTAGTGTAGATCTTATCTGGATCAATGGTGAAAATTTTGCAGCTATGAAACAGCATGGGTTACTTGAGCCTGAATGGGTAAGTAGTATAGAGAATTTTGCGTTAACCAACCCACAGCAAAATGCAGCCATGGTGACAGATTTTGGTGAAGCCACGTTAGGCATGGAAGCGCCTTGGGGTAAAGCATCAATGGTGTTTTATTATCGACAATCTCATTTAGAGGCACTGTCATTAAAAGCGCCAACCACCATTGAAGCCTTACTGACTTTTGCGCAGAAAGCACCGGGTAGGTTTACTTACCCCATACCCAATGATTATTTAGGTATTACTTTTTTGAAGTATGCTGCGCTTACCTTAAACAAAGAATATCTAGATGATTTTTATAGCCCTGTTTCGCCAGAAGCGTTAGCACGCGTACTTCTTGCTTTATGGCAATACCTTGATAAGTTACATCCACTGATGTGGCGTAAAGGGCAAACTATGTTGCGCCAAGCCTCTCAGTTACAACGCTTAATGGGTAGTGGTGAATTGTCACTGGCGTTTTCTTTTACGGCTGCTGAAATTCCAAGTGCGGTTGAGCGTTTTGATTTACCGTTAGATATTCGAACCTATGCAATGCATGACGGCAGTTTAGCGAATGTGCATTTTATTGGGCTTACGTTCAATGCCGCTTCTAAAAATGCAGCGAAGACGGTGGTGAATTTTTTATTGTCTCCTGAGGCACAGGCCCAAAAACAAAAATTAACCGTATGGGGTGACGATACTGTGCTTGATATGACGCAGCTTAACCAAGCGCAACGTCAGCTGTTTATTCAAGACACACCACATGCGTCAGCGTTGGATAAGACATTATCAACACCATTACTTGCAGAGCCGCATGCAAGTTGGACAGACGCGTTGCGCGATGCTTGGTTTAAACGTTACGGAGCAAGGTACTGATGTTCACTCGTTTGACCGTTCTGGCACGCTGGATATTGTTGGTGGTGTTAGTGGTACCTGTTGTGGCAGGGCTAATTGGTGTGGTATTTCCTGCGCTCGGCTACTTTCCAGTGCTTGGTGCGACCACTTTTTCTTTTGATGTTTTTAAACAGCTGAACAGTGTCGATGGCTTAGGTCGAATGGTGTGGCTTTCGCTTTTTACTGGCTTAGGCGCCACTTTATTGTCTATTGCAGGGGCTTTTTTCTTACTGGCCGCGAGCTATCAAACTAAGGCTTTTCGCTACCTGCAAGGCTTATTAAGCCCATTACTTGCTCTTCCTCATGCAGCAACAGCTATTGCGCTTTTATTTGTTATCAGTCCTTCAGGTATTATTGCACGGCTATTCACAGCATCTGGCGAAGGCGTAATGGTGTCGGCAGGGATGTCGAAATGGAGTTTTGCGTTTCCCTACGACGAGCTTGGGTTAAGTGTTTTATTTGCGCTTACGCTTAAGGAACTGCCTTTCGTTGTGCTAATGGCGATGAGCGTGATGTCGCAACCTCAACTTAGTCACAAGTTTAAAAGTTACTTAGCAATAGGGGCTTCTTGCGGGTACACGCCAATCGCAAGTTTTATGAAGCTTGTATTACCGCTAGTTTATCGACAAATTCGTTTGCCCCTTTTAGCAGTGGTCGTGTTTGCAACATCAAATGTTGAGATCCCACTTATTTTGGGGCCTAACAACCCTAGTACGTTGTCTGTCGCTGTATTCTACTGGTTTAACCATATCGATTTGTCGTTGCGGTTGTTGGGCTCTGCCGCTGCTATTTTACAGGTGGGCGTATCTTGCTTAGCGCTGCTGACGTTTATATTCGTTGAGAAAATAGTAAGTAAGGTCGCGAGTAGTCAGCGAATACAAGGAACCCGTACGTTTTTTGATTTCTTCATAATAACTAAAGCCGCGGGCATAGTAGGGTTGTACGTTGTGCTTTGTGGCTTAGTGGTTTATTCAGTCATTATGCATTCTGTGGCACAGTATTGGGTTTTTCCTGCACTTTATCCTTCAGGGTTAACTTTGCTTCATTGGCAAACCGTGTTGGGCGGTATGTTGCCTCCCATTGTAAATACGCTTTTATTAGGTGTGGCAGTGAGTGTGTCGTCAGTCATTATTGTATTACTTGCGTTAGAAAGTGAGTTGCTAAAACCCACAAAATCCACAATGACATTAGTGTTGTCACTGGCGCTATTTCTTCCTTTGCTAGTACCGGGTGTCGCTTTTCTCTACGGGTTAGTGTGGCTGCAACAAATTGTGCTTGCCTCTGCCACTTGGTTTCATACTTTCATCGCTCATTTGGTTTATGTTTTACCCTATGTATTTATGGCGTTGGCTGTGGCTTATAGAAAGTTTGATAACCGTTATGCCATGGTGGCGCAGAGTTTGGGGAAAACACCTTGGCAAGTGTTTACTCATGTAAAACTGCCTCTTTTGACCTCACCTATTTTAGTGGCGTGGGCACTGGGTGCCTCTATAAGCTTCAGCCAATATCTGCCGACATTACTCGCTTCGGGCGGTACGTTACCCACTATTACCACTGAAGCCGTTGCCTCTGCTTCAGGAAACAGTAGCAGAGTGACGGCGGTGTACCTCATTATTCAAGCTCTTTTACCCTTGGTCGCGTTTATAATTGCGTGGTGGGCTCCAACATTATTGGTTAATAGAAAAAGGGGAGAAAACGGCGTTTTGAGCAGTGTAAGTAAAGAAAGTGAGGTTTTAAATGGCAAATAATCATCATCGCCTTTTGCTAGATAAAATTACTATCAATCGACACGACAAGGCGCTACTTAGTATTAACGCAAGTGTAGAAAAGGGCCATATCCTTAGCGTAATGGGCGCAAGTGGGTCGGGTAAATCTACTTTGCTGCATGCTATCTCTGGGCAGCTAGCTTCGCCATTTACCCTATTGGGTAACATAGTAATTGACGGGAAAACCATGAATAATGTGCCGGCTTACAGGCGTAAAGTGGGCTACATGTTTCAAGACGCACTTTTGTTTGATCACATGACGGTAGAGGGCAATATCGCATTTGGGTTACCACCTAAAAAATATACAACAAAGAGCGCTCGTGAAAGGGCAATTTTAGGTATGCTTGAAGCTGTTGACTTAAGCGGCTTGCAAAAACGCGCCGTGTCGTCGTTATCCGGAGGGCAGCAAGCCAGAGTTTCTTTGCTTAGAACTTTAGCATCAGAACCAAAAGTGGTCTTGCTGGACGAACCTTTCAGTAAACTAGACACCGCGCTGCGCGAGCACATACGAACTTGGACGTTTGCAACACTGAAAGAGCAGGGCGTTGCTGCACTATTAGTTACGCATGATGCAGATGACGCCGCTGCTGCAAAGGGCGACATTATTGAGTTAACACCATGCTAGATGCCAAAGTTACACCGCTAATTAAGCCCTTGCTTAAACCTATTGTACTGTTTTTGAATGTACGGAATGTAACGCCCGATCAAGTCACCGTATTTGGGTTTGTCTTCGGCTTACTCGCGGCGCCCTTTATTATATTGAACTGGTTTGGTGTGGCATTGGTATGTATTGCAATCAATAGAATATGCGATGGCATAGATGGCGAATTAGCACGCCATCAAAACTGCAGTAGTAGTGCTGGGGGCTATCTAGATATTTGTCTCGACTTTTTGTTTTATGCCGCTATTCCACTTGCCTTTGGAATAGCAAACCCTGCTGATTGGGGCGCTCCTGCTCTTGTTTTACTAGCAACCTTTATAGGAACCGGTAGCAGCTTTTTGGCTTTTGCAATTGCCGCTGAAAAGTTTCAAATTGATAGGCCTCAGTTTACCAATAAGAGTTTTTACTACATGCAAGGGTTAACAGAAGGTAGCGAGACTATTTTGGTGTTTGTTGCCTTTTGCGTTTGGCCAATTTATTTCCCTATATTGGCATACGTTTTTGCCGGTGCGTGTTTGATAACTGTGGTAACGCGAATTGCTGGTGGTTATAGAACCTTAAAACAGCATGAGCAAAGCGAACTGATAAAGAAAGACGTATCTCATGGATAGTAGCGCTCAAGTCCGTCTTGCCATTTTTCTTGGTGTATTTGCCGTAATGGGCGCTATTGAAGCTTACAAACCAGCAAGAAAGGCAGTACTTAGTCGAAAAGAGCGATGGATTGCAAACTTGAGTATGGTGATATTGGGCGCTGTAACCGCGCGCTTACTGTTGCCTAGCTCACTTGTGGGCGTATCGTTATGGGCGAAAGAAGCTCATATTGGCCTGTTCAACATAAATACGTTAGAAACACTGGTGCCTTATTGGCTGGAAGTAACCTTGTGTGTACTGTTATTGGATGTGATCATTTATTGGCAGCATAGGCTCTTTCATGTTGTTCCGATATTATGGCGCGTTCACAAAATGCATCACGCTGATAGCCATGTTGACACTACAACAGGGCTGCGATTTCATCCAATTGAAATTGCAATAAGTCTAGGAGTGAAAGCGTTTGCTATTGTGCTTTTAGGGGTCCCGATTTTAGCTATTTTACTATTCGAGGTGGCGTTAAATGGCTTTTCGCTTTTCAACCATGCCAATATACGTTTACCGCAAAAATGGGATGACAGGGTAAGTATCATTCTTATAACGCAGCGACTTCACCGCATACATCACAGTCAGGCTAAAACCGAGTCAAACTCTAACTACGGGTTTAGTGTCACCTGGTGGGATAAGTTGTTTAATAGTTACACTCCAACTGTTAATTGCAATGACAAGACACTAAAAATAGGCCAAAAAGACGTACCTGCTAATAAATCAAATGCAACAGTAGTCGCATTATTAATACAGCCATTTTTGAAGGCGAGCGATAAAAGTAAGTAGCACTTATGTAGCGTCAGTTTCAAGTGTGAAAATGGCTATTAAAAACATCCACTCCAATACTTAAGGAAAATTGCCGATATACAAATAGCATTGCTTTAAAATTGCATTATGCATAAGTATTAGTATATACCTATGCATAGTGCTGCTACGATAAATAATAATTATTGATTCGCGAGAGTTAGATTGAAGACGGAAGATCTCTTACCTATTTTTCAGGAATTGCCATCATGTCTGCTTTTTAAGCAGAAAGGAGAGGGTGGTATATTCATGAGCAGTGGTTTTAAGCGTAATTTCGGAGCGACTGACAAACGTGATATCAATGTAGATGAGATAACATTTTTTGACCCAGTGTCAAAAGTGGAATTGCTAAAAGCAGAATCTCCATTCGAGCTCGCCGAGCATGGTGAGCAAGTTAATCTTTGGGTAAGGTTACAGACCAACCTTCGTACTATTCACTGTCTTGTTGAAAGCAAGGTGGTGTCTACCCCTCCAGGTGACTGGGTTTTCTTGCATATCAAAATTAACTTCGATGACTTATCGACCAACGCGTCTAAAGATACTGCCATTGGAAAACATATTTCGTTTAACCAACTCCTGACTAACTTTTCATCAAAGCTGATTAATGCGGGAATTCATGAACTCGATGCCATTATTGACCAAAGCTTAGCTGCCTTTGGTGAGTTCTGTGATGTTGACAGGTGCTACTTGTTTGAGTTTTCTGATGATGGAGACTTGATGTCTAACACCCACGAATGGGTGGCGGCAGGGGTCACTCCTTACATCGACGACTTACAAGACATGCCAACGAATGAAATGCCTTATTTGATTGAGCATGTCACCAATGGCATTTTTAAAGTGGATGATGTGGCTACCATTCCAGATACTGCGTCGAAAGAGCGAGCTGAATTCGAAAGAGAGCGTATTTGCAGTATTTTGTGCGTACGTATTATGGTTAATAGTAAAATTTATGGCTTCATAGGGTGTGACATTATTGGTGGGCCTTATGAATGGAAACCCCATGATATTGAATACCTTAAACGAGTAGGCGAAATACTGGGTAATACATTACAAAACCTGCATAACCAAAAAGCCCTCCAAAAAGTACAGATAGAACTGGTTGAAGCCAATAAACAACTAGAGCGATTGGCCAACATTGACGGTTTAACCGGTATTGGTAATAGACGTTTTTTTGATAACGCACTTGAATGCGAATTAGTGGAAAGCCGCAACAGCCAACGCCCATTGTCGTTATTATTGATTGATGTAGATTCGTTTAAAGCCTTTAACGATACATACGGTCATGTGGCAGGCGATAACGCGTTAGAGAAAATAGCGGAAACGTTAACGAATAGCTGCTTAGGCCTTAATGATTTAGCGGTGCGCTATGGCGGTGAGGAATTTGCTGTCATTTTACCTGGCGCAAGTGAAAAGTCGGTAATGAGAATTGCTGAGCAAATACTGCGTAATGTTAGAAAGCTGGGCATACCTCACGAGCATTCACATCACAATAAATTACTAACTATTAGCATAGGCTTAGTCTGCGCTGATATTGACAATCAACGAGAATCTGCAACTGATTTAGTGCTCAAAGCCGACGAAGCGTTATACAGAGCAAAACACGCAGGGAAAAATTGTGCGAAGTTTTAGCTAAACAACAATCTAAATTTCCATAAACAGTTAACATAATCTTTATATTTTTATAAATTTCCATTATCAAACACATTTGTTTTGTCATCATTGTTTAATCATGTGTATAGTAAATTCATAGCTATAATCAGGACTTAATCGAATAGTAATTTAATAAAACCAAGTCACTTAAACGGTTTGGCATAACATACGCAGCTCCATTAAAAGCTTTATCTGTATTGTAAAAAGAGGACGTTAACACAATGACTGATGATACCCGCATCCCGCGTAATACTATGGACGACCATACAAACGAAATGGCACAGAAACGCAGAGAGTTTCTTTCACAGAAAACGGGGTCGAGCCTAGAGCATACGGGGCAATACTCGATCGACCCTGCACTCTTGCCCGGTAACGTTGAAAACTTTATCGGTGTGGTACAAATGCCTGTGGGCATTGCAGGGCCAGTACAAATTAATGGTGAAAACGCTGATGGTATGTTTTATGTACCGCTAGCAACCACAGAAGGAACCTTGGTTGCCAGCTATAGCCGTGGAATGCGCGTGATTAACGAATGCGGTGGGGTAAAAACCACAGTGGTTGAGCAATTTATGCAACGTGCTCCAGCCTTTATTTTCTCGGATGCCCGTGAAGCGCGCGAGTTTGGCGCATGGGTAGATGAACATTTCGAAGCCATTGCCGCTGCCGCCGAAAGCACAACTAGCATAGGTAAATTGCAGCATATTCACCAATGGTCTGTGTCGCGTGTGCGTTACTTGCGTTTTAACTACACCACAGGCGACGCTGCCGGCCAGAACATGGTAGGTAAAGCGACCCTTGCGGCCTGTGAATGGATTAAAGCTAATTATCCAGTGCAATGTGAATATTTGTTGTCGGGCAATATGGATACCGACAAAAAACACTCACACCTGAACATGCTGCACTCTCGTGGTAAGCGCGTGATAGCTGAGATTGTATTAAAGCGAGAAGTGCTGGCAAAAATTATGAAGGTGGATACCCACACTTTGGCTCGCGCAACTGTGCTGGCTAACACTGGGGCATTAATGGCAGGTGCGGCTTATAACGGACCGCATTCAGCAAACGGTATTGCCTCTTTGTTTATTGCCACCGGCCAAGACGAAGCCAACGTAGTAGAGTCACACGCAGGTTTGCTTTCTCATGAATTGCTACCTAATGGCGATTTGTACATGGCAGTAACGCTACCTTCGTTAATTGTGGCAACTTACGGTGGCGGTACAGGTTTACCAACCCAACGTGAATGTTTAGAACTGATGGGTTGCTACGGTAAAGGTAAAGCTAACAAGCTGGCTGAAATTGTTGCGGCAACCGTATTAGCAGGTGATATTTCTCTAGGTTGTGCAGTTATTGCGGGGCATTGGGTAAGCAGCCACGACAAGTACGGGCGTAACCGCCCATAACCACCCGTAATCGCCGCTTGACAACAAGTGGTGGTTAAAATCGTACAAGTAACACTAAGACTATAGGCCAGACATAATGACAGCTGTTATGTGTCTGGTTTTTGTTTCTTCACTCATTGCGAGCAAGCCGCTCTCATCATCAGCATTACATCTTTTAGCTGTCTTCCCAGTTTAACTTTTGCATGTTTTTCCGAAAGGGAAGGTTTATACAGCCACGTTCCATTGCAATATCTAGTTGATTTGGATGGTCTTGGGCATTATAAAAGTAAAAAAGATGTTAATGGATAAGGGAATGCAATCGACAAAAACTGATCCTTCTGAACACCTAGATGTGCTGATAATTGGGGCAGGCATATCTGGGTTAGGGATGTGCTATACGCTTAAAAAGCAGCGTCAGAACGACACCTTTGCGGTGATCGAGAGTCGAGATAACTTTGGTGGAACATGGGATTTTTTTAAATACCCAGGGCTTCGTTCTGACTCGGATATGTATACCTTTGCCTATTCATTTAAACCTTGGACTGAACGCGAATATATCGGCTCTGCAGAACGCATTAATAATTATCTTAGTGAGCTGGTTGAAGACGAAAAATTGATAGAATACATCCGTTTTCAACAACGGGTTATAAAGGTAAGTTGGCGATCAGAAGAAAATAAATGGACATGTACGGTTAGAAAATCTGATGGCACTGAATATAAGATTTATTGTAAGTTTATTGTGTCATGTACAGGCTATTACAACTATGAAAGCGGCTATTTGCCCAAGTTTGAGGGGGCCGATAATTTTAAGGGCGATATTATTCACCCACAAAAATGGCCAGAGAATTACAGTTACAAAGACAAACGTATTGTGGTTATTGGCTCAGGGGCAACAGCCGTAACCCTTGTACCCAAACTGGCAGCAGAATCCAGTCATGTTGTAATGCTACAGCGCTCGCCAACGTATATTTATAATCGCCCATCTTCTGACGGTTTATATCGCTTTCTATCCTCATTCATGTCAGCTAAGTTTACCAATAAGATAATGCGGACTAAGTATGTGCTGATGCAGCAAATTACTTACTTTTTATCTAAGCGGTTTCCAAACTTTATGGCAAAGATAATTCGAAAGGAAACAGCAATAGCGTTGAATGATGGTTTTGATGTAGATACGCATTTCAAACCTAACTATAAGCCCTGGGATCAACGAGTTTGCATGGTACCTGATGGCGATCTATTTAATTGTTTAAACGGCGGTAGCGCGTCTATCGTTACGGCGCATATAGCATCGTTTACAGAGAATGGGGTTAAGCTAAAAAATGGCGAGCATATTGACGCGGATGTCATAGTAACCGCGACGGGTTTAGACGTGCAGCTGTGGGGTGGGATGATGGTTGAGGTTGATGGTCACAACGTAACTCCCAATAGCTTGACCAATTACAAAGGAATGATGTTTAGTAATATACCTAACTTTTTAATGATTTTTGGTTACACCAATTCCTCTTGGACACTAAAAGCTGAGCTTTCTTATCAGTATATTTGTCGTTTACTCAATCTTTTAGACGAAAAACAATACAGCAGTGTTTACCCCTATCTTGAAGAGGAACAAGAATCTGAAGGAATTGTTGATTTAAACTCTGGGTATGTATTACGCGCAGCGCCGCGGCTTCCTAAGCAAGGTTTACATTTTCCATGGCGGAATAAAGACTTTTACTTAAAAGACCTGTTGGCAATTAAATATAGGGACATCGAAGATGGTGTGCTGCGTTTTGACGATACTGAACACTTGGCAAAATTTCACGAAAAGGCAGCTGAAAAGCGTCGCAATGCTGATGAAGCTAATTGTTGATCAGTTTTTAGCAAGACGTTTTCGTATTGCAAAAACAAAGAACCCCGCTAGTTAGCGGGGTTCTGTTTGAATTGGTGGAGCTGGCGGGATTTGAACCCGCGTCCAGAAAATGTCTACCTTTGGTACTACATGCTTAGTTTGTCATTTCTTTAACTATTTTGGACCCCGACAAACAGGGTTCCTGATAGCTGTCCTGATACTATTTCGCGGTTCAACCTCAGGAGAGTTTCCCTCGCTAGTTTGCTTATATGACCTTCCAAACCCACGCTAGCAAACTAAGCTGTGGTGGAAGGGCCTATGCCGGTTATTAAGCGGCTAGTGCGTATGTTTCGTCGTTTGCGACTATTTAAATGCGGCTTTTTAAGAGGCCAACCGCTCCTCTGCATGCACCTCCGGCGTCCTAGATCCTGTCGAATCCTAATCAGCCCCGAAAATGTTTTGGGATTATAACACAACTCATGCCGTGTTAAACGTTTCTTTTATAATTTGCTTTCAAAAGATGCATTTATACGCAAAAACACTTAAAGTACGCAGGCGTTCATTTAGAATTTATTGTGTTAATGTCTTCAGATTCAATTTTGTATTCTCCGTACACATTACCTTGTGGTGTTACTGTAAGAAATCGGCTTGTTAAAGCTGCTATGGAAGAAAATATGTCGAGTCTTGGCAATGTGCCGGGCGAGTCTATGTATTCTTTGTATCGCTATTGGGCACATGGCAATCTTGGTATGATCATAACCGGAAACGTAATGGTCGACCGTTCTTCAATGACTGGGCCAGGTGGTGTAGCGCTTGAAAAATCGAATGATTTAGCACCGTTTCAAAAATGGGCAAAAATCATTAAATCAAATGGCGCGCTTGCCATCATGCAAATTAACCATCCAGGTCGCCAAGTATTAAAAGCAATGCAGGGCAATGCCATTGCTCCTTCTGCAGTGCCACTTGATATGGGTAAACACTCTAAGTTGTTTGCTCAACCTCGAGAAATGACCTGCCAAGATATTCACGAGGTATGCAAGCGTTTTGTAGAAACGGCCAAGCAAGCTGAATTAGCGGGTTTTGATGGTGTTGAAATTCATGCTGCCCATGGTTATTTATTAACACAATTCTTGTCACCACTTACCAATCAACGCCAAGATGAGTGGGGCGGTTCTATTATCAATCGCGCTCGTTTGCTCATCAATATTGTCAGTCAGGTACGCGCTGTTTGTGCTAAAGACTTCATTGTGATGGTTAAACTAAATTCAGCTGATTTTCAGAAAAATGGGTTCTCCTTTGATGACTCGTGTGAGGTGGTTAATCGGCTTGAAGCACTTGGTGTTGATGTGGTTGAATTATCTGGGGGAAGTTACGAAGCACCCGCGATGCAAGGGCAAACCCGTGACGACACTACATTAGCTCGCGAGGCTTATTTCCTTGAGTTTGCTAAAGTGTTGGAAAGTAAAACCGATATTCCCCTTATGACCACAGGTGGCATTAAACGCGCGGAAGTGGCCGAAAGGGTAATTCAGCAAGGTTGTGCGTTGGTGGGCTTAGCAAGCGCGTTAGCAATCACGCCAGATCTTGCGAAAAAATGGCAACAAGAGTGGACCTACTCTGGTGTTATTCCCCATTGCACGTGGAAAGACAAATCGCTTGCTAGCTTGGCGAACATGGCAATGGTAAGGCGTCAACTGCGCAGGTTGGGCAACAACATAACTACATTGCGCGACCCTTCACCACTGTGGAGCTTGATTCTAGATATGTTGCACCGCAATAAGATGACAAAGCGAGATGTGGGGTAGAAATATTCGCTCCTGCACAAGCTTTCCGTGCACAAGTTTACCGTATAAAGAAAAACACAGCGTTATACGCTGTGTTTCATCATTCTTTCTTTCTGGCGCTGCCAGTCTTTGTCCTTAATGGTGTCACGCTTATCGTGGGCATGCTTACCTTTAGCTAAATGAATTTCTAGCTTCACCCAGCATTTTTTCCAATACATGGAAGTTGCTACAATTGAGTAACCTTGGCGGTCACGTGCACCCATTAAACGGTCAATTTCACGCTTGTTGAGTAACAATTTTCTAGCGCGCTCTGGTGCTGCAACAACGTGGGTAGATGCTTGATTCAATGGGCTAATACGACAGCCTACTAAATAGGCTTCGGCATTTTGGATAATAATGTATGCATCGGTAATGTTCACTTTACCAGCACGAATACTTTTAATTTCCCACCCTTGAAGTTCAAGCCCAGCTTCGAACTTGTCTTCTAAGAAATAGTCATGACGCGCTTTTTTGTTTTGCGCGATATTTCCGGTGGTGTTTTTGTTGGCTTTATTCTTTTTCATGCTCGCTATTATACTGATAGTCTTTAAGAATGTCTTTATGTGTGTCGCATAATTTCAGTGTTCTCTAGCAACCGCACAATTAGAATATGTGGGCATATTTGCTAAAACCGAATATCAGTTAGCGAATTATTCTGTGTTACAATGCGCAAAAGCGTAATTGTAATAGTGGAATAAATGCCAAGTATCCATAGAAGTGCACTGGTGGCTCACAGTGCTGAAGCCATGTTTAACTTAGTTAATGATGTTGCGTCTTATCCTGAATTTCTTCCCGGTTGTACAGACAGCAAAATTATCGATATGTCAGCGCAAACGATGAAAGCGTCGCTGTTGGTAGCCAAAGCTGGCATAAAACAGTGGTTTACTACACATAATTCACTGGTTCCTGGCAAGAGTATTGCGATGGAATTGGTCGATGGGCCATTCCGCTCGTTAACCGGTGGCTGGACTTTTTCTCCCTTATCGGAAGAGGCATGCAAGATAGAGCTCAATTTAGAGTTTGAATTTTCCAATAAATTGGCAGAAATGGCGTTTGGTAAAGTGTTTAATAGTTTGGCAAGTAGTATGGTTGCAGCGTTTACTGAGCGCGCTAGGAGCGTTTACGCATGAGCGATGCGCTGATTAATGTGGAAGTGGCGTATGCGTTGCCGACTAAGCAAACTATCATCGATATTGCCATTAAACCTGGTACAACGGTTGAAGAGGCGATAGAGGCTTCGAATATCAAAGAGCAGTTTCCCGAAATTGACTTAAGTGCAACTAAGGTAGGCATTTGGAGTCGTGTGGTTAAATTGCGCGATACGCTTATAGATGGCGATAGGATTGAGATATATCGCCCGCTTATTGCCGATCCGAAAGAGATTAGAAAACGACGGGCTGAAAAAGCCAAAGAGGAAGGCAGAGCCGATAAAGTGACCGGCGGAAAAGTAAATCCTTTGAAAGCGAAATGAAAACGGCCCATTCGGGCCGTTTTTGTTTTTAGGGTTGCTCATTACTAATCTAAGCTGAATAACTACTAGCGTTTACACGTGAAGTATCAAACCGCTTTGTCTGAAATACTACCCAATTCAAGGAATGGTGATGCATCAATGTCTTCTGCATCCATCATTGTTGCAATACGCTGAACGGTGGCGACCATTTGGCTTTGCTCCCACTCTTTAAGTTGTGCAAAACGTTCAACGAAATGTTCTTGAAGAGGGCGAGGGGCCCCTTCTACTGCTTCTTTCCCTTTGTCTGTTAAAAAGACACCTACTTTGCGCTTGTCTTGTGTACTGCGAATACGTGTGGCCAAATCTCTTGTTTCTAATCTGTCCAAAATGTTAGTAATGGTTGCGGGGCTTAAATTTATACTGTCCGCAATTTCGCGCACCATGATCCCTGGGCGCTCTTGTATATTTTGCATTACAAGTAGTTGTGGCCCCGTTAGCCCCACGTGTTTATTAAGCTGCTTACTGCGTAAGTCTACGGCGCGTATTACGCGACGTAAGGCCACTAATAATTCTTCTTCTTTTCGCATGTTACTTCCAACATATGCATAATGCATGGGTTACTTGAGCAAATGAATAAAATGCTGGTGTTTGTGATAGTGATCAATGATGTCGTTGATCACTGATATCTTGGACCATCCCATAATATCATAGTTCTGCCCCCCTTCACTGAGGTGTACTTCGGCGCGATAGTACGTTGCCTTGTCGTTTTCGTCCAGTGATTGTGTCTCACTTGGACCAAATTCGGGTTGCTCTGTGGGTGTGGCGTACGCTGCATAGATAAAATCAGGATCGTTACCCATTTTAACAGTTAAGATAAGCGCGTCGTCGTTTTCTTCAATGTCAGCTTCAAAACTTTGTTTTTTAAACTCTTCACCTACTTCAGTCATGGCCGATTTTACGACTTTTGCAATATAGCGCTTTACCGCTTTTTCGTCAGGGAAGGTAACAATGTTCTCAAGTCGCTCTTTCCAGTTTTTATCGGAATCACCGTGCTGAGGTGTACCGGCGAGTACTTGTAAACTCTCTCGTTTGTAACCTTCAATTCGCAGTGCTTTAAGTAAACCTGAAATAGCAATCAATAACACAATGGCAAAGGGTAACGCTGCGGCTATTGTCATAGTTTGCAATGCGCCTAATCCGCCAGCGTATAACAGTACTGAACTTACAACACCTACACCCACGGCCCAATAAACTCTTTGCCATAGTGGAGTATTATTTTCACCGTGTGAGCACAGCATATCGACGACCATTGCCCCTGAATCGCAAGAGGTAACGAAGAATACAACTACCATCAATACAGCTATGAAACTTAGAACAGAAGAGAAGGGAAATTGCTCTAAGAAAACAAAAAGTGCTACCGCGGTATCTTCATTTACCATGTTGGCAAGCACATCTTTACCTTGAACAAGCACCTGATCGATTGCTGCATTACCAAATACGGTCATCCAAAATAATGTGAACGCAGAAGGAATAAGTAGTACACCCAGCACAAACTCACGAATTGTGCGGCCATATGAAATTCGTGCAATGAATAATCCTACGAACGGAGCCCACGCTAACCACCAGCCCCAGTAAAAGATAGTCCATCCACCAATCCAGTCGGTTTTTTCGTATGCGAACAGATTAAACGTATTGCGCACTAAATCAGATAAGTAGGCTCCTGTATTTTGCATAAAGGCTTGTAATAGAAATACTGTGGGGCCAAGTACCAGTACAATCAATAATAGGGCAATTGCTAGAACCATATTGGTTTCAGAAAGTCTTCTAATGCCTTTTTCAAGCCCTGTGGTAACAGAGATAACCGCCAAGCCGACTACACCTGCCATAATCATTATTTGCACACCGGTATTTGACGGTAGTCCAAATAAATAGTTAAAACCTGCATTTACCTGAGAGGCACCGAACCCCAGGGATGTAGATACACCAAAAACCGTTGAGGTAACCGCAAAGATATCTACAACATGACCAGGCCAGCCGTATATCTTATCACCGATAAGCGGGTAGAGCGCTGAGCGCAGTGTAAGTGGTAAGTTCTGGCGATAGGCAAAGTAGCCTAATATAAGCGCGACCACCGCATATATTGCCCATGCGTGAACGCCCCAGTGGAAGAAGGTGGTTTTCATTGCCTCACGCACAGCATCAATACTTTCAGCTTGTGCTGTGGGTGGTGCTAGAAAATGCATTAATGGCTCTGACACACCAAAAAACATCAGCCCGATACCCATACCGGCTGCAAATAGCATGCTTAACCATGTTATGAATGTAAATTCTGGCGTTGCATGGTCCGGCCCGAGTTTAATTTCTCCATAACGCGACATGCCTAAAAACACAACGAATACCACAATAACTGCAACCGTGAAAACATAAAACCAACTGCCATTTGCAACAATCACACTTTGTAATTGTTGGAACAGTGTATCAGCAGTGTCAGGTGCACCCGCCGCAAAAATCAACAAACAGAAGATTAATGCTGATGAGGTAAAAAACACGGGTTTGTTCAAAGACGACGCTTTCTGGTGGTCAATCACGCAGTAAATATCCTTAATTATTTTTTGTATTGTATGTAATACGGTGAAATATACCCTAATGGATGCACTTTATAAATATCAGGTGAAATAATTAGATGTGATTTTACTTTTGTTGCATGTAAGGCTTTTGTTTTGTTTTTTAATGTTTGATTAATAGACTTTAGAAGAATATTTATCGGTTTTTGCTCAATTTCTAATCGTTTGAGTAGAAATTATAAATGGATTGTGTATCGTAATATATGATCCTTTTGGTAAGTGTTGCTAGTAAACACAGTCCGAAGAATAAAAATCCAAAGAAGGAAACACACACAAATGCGAAAAACTCAGCTTAGCTGTGCAGTTGTCGCTGCATTGGCGTCATCACCTCTTATTGCACAAGAAAAAGACACGCCGGCGAAATTCGAAAATATTGAAGTTACTGCCACTAAACGCGTTGAGTCGATACAGGATGTGCCTGTAGCGGTTACGGCACTAAACGGTAAAGCGTTAGAAAATTTAGGCATTGATAACTTTCAAGATTATGTAGAGTTTCTTCCAAATGTTGTTTTCCAGGGGACGGGCCCAGGTCAAAACGAAATCTACATCCGCGGTGCTGCTACAACACAATCAAATATTATGTTGTCGTCTGTACAAGCACTTCAGCCTTCAGTTGCTTTTTATCTTGATGAAATGCCTGTGTCTATGGCGGGACGCAACCTAGATGTTTACGCCACCGACGTGCAACGTGTTGAAGTATTGCCAGGTCCTCAAGGTACGCTGTTTGGTGCAAGCTCGCAGGCTGGTACTATTCGCTTAATTACGAACAAACCTGAGCATACTAGCTTCGCTGCGGGCTTTGACACAAATATTGGTTTCACCAAAGGCGGAGAAATGAGTAATGCGGTTGAAGCTTACTTTAATATGCCGCTGACTGACGACCTTGCAGTTCGCGTTGCCGCATACAACGACAAGCAAGGCGGTTGGATAGACAACGTACGAAATGTACCTGGTGAAGGTGGCTATATCGGCAGTGCTGTTGTTATCGACCGTATATCAGGTGGTCCATTGGCCGATCCTGTAGGTATGGATGCAAACCGCATTACCAACCCTAACATTAATTCTAGCTCAGAAGCGGCAGTTGTTTCTCCTCAAAACGACGCACTGGTTGAAGACGACTTCAATGATGCAACTTACACAGGTGCACGTTTTGGTTTGTCTTACATCATCAATGAAGATTGGGACTTGTTGGTTCAACATACTCAGCAAACCCTCGACACTGAAGGTGTATTTGCTTACGACCCAACCCTAGAAGGTGAAAGTTCAGCATTGCGCTTTCAACCTGAAGAGAACAGAGATGAGTTTGGGCTAACAACCTGGACGCTTGAAGGTCGTTTAGACAAGTTGGATGTGGTCTACACGGGGGGGTACTTAAACCGTGACATCGACACGCTAGCCGACTATACCGGTTACACCAATGGTGGTTTATTCTCCGCATATTATGTATGTAACCACTACGATACACCAGACAATGCTGCTGATGAGCGCTGTTTAGACCCCACTAAATATTACAAAGAAGAGACCTCTTCTACACGTAATACTCATGAAATTCGTTTTAATACTACCATGGATACGCCATGGCGTGTGACGGCAGGTTTGTTCTATGACGAGCAAGAAGTCGCGACGGTAGGCCAATTCAAGATTGCCAATACAGAGATGTCTACGTTTGGTTTTGATAATCTTCAGCGTACTTTGGTAGGCAATGAAGGCATTAATAGCGATGGCGGCCCTTTCCCTTCAGAAGTAAGTTTCATTAACGATATTACTCATACTATCGAACAGATTGCTGTGTTTGGTCAGTTTGAATACGATATTACTGATACGCTAACCGCGAGCATTGGCGCGCGTTGGTACGAGATTGACGATATCTATGTTGGTTCTACCTCAACGGTAGACGTCACACGCCGTATAAGAGCCTTTGGTACACTGGATCCAGATGAGTTAGCGGCTGTGGGTCTTGATCCAGAATCGGTTAACACAGCGATTCAAAGTGGTCAACTTGAAGTCGGTTTACTTGATGATAATGGCGTGCTTACGGTTGATGATACCATTTTTAAATTCTCACTAGATTGGAAAGTAAACAAAGATTTGCTTCTATTTGCTAATTATTCAGAAGGTTTCCGTCCACCGGTAACAAACCGTGTAGGTGGTGGCTTGGCGAACAACCAGTCTGGTAAATTTGAAAACTTCCGTATTCCAGTGTATTCAACAACTGATACGCTGGATAACTACGAACTGGGCTTGAAAGGCGATTTCTTTGATGGTCAGTTCCGTGTTAACGCAACCGCATATTACTCAGAAATAACTGACTTACAAACATCGCGATTCGACCCAACTAATATCTCGTTTCTTGTATTTACTGACAACGTGGGTGATGCAGAAATTAAGGGTGTTGATGCTGATTTAACGTGGTTGGCTACCGATGACTTAGTTATTAATGCGGCGTTTAGTGTTCTAGATACTGAATTAACGCGTATTAACTCAGAACTTGAAGGTATTGCAGCAGGTGTTGGCTCTGAGCTTCCATATTCAGCGAAATTCTCAGGAAATATCAACGCGCGTTATTTCTTCGAGCTGGAGGGTGATAAGCGTGGTTATGTTAACGGCTCTGTTAGCTATACTGGTGATCGTTTGGCCGGAATGGTAATGGACGCATATGTAATGGAAGACGCGACACAGCTTATTTACGGTACGGGTTCTGGTTTAAAAATAGAGCAAGAAGCAGGCGTGTATGAAGGTGTTACTTATGCTGACTCCAACGGTGAAACTTTCCGTGGCGGTCGTTATGTTCAAGAGTCTTACGTGCTGGCGAACTTAGCCATTGGTGTAACTAATGATGTATGGAAAGCGGAGCTTTATATCGACAACGTATTTGATGAAAGCGCCATCTTAAATATCGATACGCAGCAGTTCACGCCTAAGGTTGTAACGAATAGACCGCGTACTATTGGCATGCGTTTCTCTTACGATTACTATTAATCGTAAATTCAATTAAAGTTCAGTACTAGTTAAATACACTTGGAAATAACGTATTTGTACTAGTTAAAAAACGGTAAACTCTATCGAGTTTGCCGTTTTTGTTTTATCGGCATGAATAAGTCAGGCAGTAGATGAATTTACAAGAACAAAAACTTCAAACGCTTAAACAGCAATTAATGCAATCTCAGCATCAGTTGGTTATCTCTGAATGCAGTCAATTAATTCGCGATGACGCGAACGAGAAAAGTCCGTTAGAGGCGCAGATAAAAAAACGAAGTCTTGTATGTAATGGCTGTCGCTTACAGACTTATGGCAAAGCCTGATAGTGCAATTGAAATACTCGATTCTCTTATCTCACAATTTCCAGACTATGCCCGAGGTTATCAAGAATTAGGCTATTGCTACTTACAACGGGATAAAGCTAAAGCGGCACATGGCTTCTATCAAGCTACTCGCTTTAACCCTGCATTATTAAGTGCGTGGAGACAGCTTGAGGCTATTTACAAGGAAGA
The DNA here is from genome assembly GCF_006538325.1 of Alteromonas sp. KUL42. Lineage (GTDB taxonomy): Bacteria > Pseudomonadota > Gammaproteobacteria > Enterobacterales > Alteromonadaceae > Alteromonas. Next base: position 77,728 of record NZ_BJKK01000003.1, on the reverse strand, counting down.
TGATCAGCAACAAGCATTGACGCTATGCCAGCAACAAATTGAATTTTTATTATCGTTACCCAAGCCTATATTGGGTGCTACTGATCTTATGCATGATGGTCAGCTTCATAAAGCTGAACAAGTATGCCGACAATTTTTAACCACCAACAAACATCACCCAGAGGCAATGATGCTGTTGGCAGAAATTGGTATGCAGTGCAAGGTTTACAGTGATGCCGAGTTTTTATTAGAAAGCTGTTTTACACTTTATCCTGACAACGACCGAGCTGCAGCAGCTTATCAAAGTTTGCTATCAAAACTGGGTAAATTTCCCGATGCAGTGGAAGTAGCTAAACGTCGTCTTAAGCAATCACCAGATAACTTTACGGTAAAAGTAGGCCTTGCACATGCTTTTGTAGGGGTAGGTAACTTAGATGAAGCCATTGATATATATAGTGCTTTGTTGTTAGAAAACCCCGACAGACCAGCGGTATGGGTAGCTTTAGGGCATGCTTTGAAAGCAAAAGGAGACACAAGTAAAGCAATTAGTGCGTATGAAAAAGCCACTGAATTTGCTGAAGATTTTGGTGACGCGTATTGGAGCTTAGCCAACACGAAAACTTATCAATTCAGCGATGCTTGGCTTTCACTTATGAAAGAACAGCTAAGTAAAGCGTCTACAAAATTAGATGATTGCATTCATTTGTGCTTCGCGTTGGGTAAAGGACTAGAAGATAAGGGCGATGCTGATGGCGCATTTCATTATTACCACAAAGGTAACGACCTTAAAAAGCGCACATTACAATTCGACATTGCACGTACCGAAACTGCGCTTAACGCGCAGAAAACCGCCTTTACTGAAGAGAGCTTTTCAAAAAAGGAAGGGTGCCAATCACCCGATCCTATCTTCATTGTAGGCCTGCCACGTGCGGGTTCCACACTTTTAGAGCAAATATTGGCTTCACACTCTATGGTCGATGGCACGATGGAACTCCACGATATCTTGGGCATTGCATCATCGCTTAGCAATCAAAACACGCCTTATCCCTTAAATGTAGGTTCGTTGGGTGCGGAGGCACTGAAATTACTTGGTGAACGTTATATCAAACAGACGAGGCCATACCGTCAATCAGCGCCATTTTTTATCGATAAAATGCCGAATAACTTTATTCATATTGGCTTGATCAAAAAAATACTGCCCAATGCGAAAATCATTGATGCGCGAAGAGCGCCAATGGATTGTTGCTTTAGTGGCTTTAAGCAATTGTTCGGTGATGGACAAGAGTTTAGCTATAGCCTTACAGATATTGGTCGTTACTACAATGCGTATCTTTCATTGATGGACCATTGGCATACGGTATTACCAGGCGACATTCTTACCGTACAACACGAGGATGTGTTAGACGACTTGGAAGGGCAAGTAAAGCGTATTCTTGATTTTTGCGGCCTTCCGTTTGAATCTGCTTGTTTGGATTTCTACAAAACCAAAAGAGTGATCAAAACACCAAGTGCAGAGCAAGTGCGTCAACCTATTTACCAAACGGGTAGGGCGCAATGGAAGCCTTTTGAAGCACATCTTGAAGCCTTAAAGTCAATTGTGGGTGGTACAGATTAATGCGTTGTGAAGGATAAACAAGTTCAAGTTAAACCAAAAAATCAACATAACGAAATAAGTGTCATTTAAATTTACATATATTTAGGTTGCGTTAAATAGGTTGTTGATAAATAAGCTTATTATTTCTGGCTCAAGAGTTGCTAATGCGCATCAGCCAAGAGGGCTTGGCTCACAGAGTTTACTGAGTTTATTAAAATGATTAAGCAATTTATTTGCATGGTTGTATTAGCACTTTCACCATCACTGGCGAGTGCAGGAGTTATTGTTCAAAACTTATCAGTTGCGCGTAATACGACAGATTTTGATGTGCCTGTTGTATTTGCTTTATTTGATAACTTGTCATCAGGGCGTTTGCTAGAGTCCGTAATAGTCGAGTTGTTCGCTCGTTCAAGTGGCAATATTGCCGTAGAAAACAAAAGTACAACACGTAGTGCAAACATTACTGCGACATTATCAACGAGTATCACGCTGTTGCTACAAGACGGATTAACATCTTTGTCTGCCGCACCAAATGCAACACGAACAGATAAGTTAGAAAGCTTCGACGGTGTTACAGACTATAACGGTTTATCCGGCGTACAGTTTCTTAATATTGCGACGAACGATTATGAAGTAATGACCTTTACAATACCGTCCTTTCTAAATTTGTTTACAGGTAACGGACAAGGTTTCTTTACGTTCGAAGCGCTCGCTACCAGTAACGTAATTGGTGGGGGGAATTTGGCGACGGAAATAAATACGTTCGCCTCTGCAGATGTTCGTATCACATATAACTATGTTGAAGTTCCAGAAAAAGGAACGATCATACTTTTGCTGATGGGAGTAATGGCAGCAGTAACTCGAAAAACAATCTACCGATAGATTTTAGCTAAGGCGTCTATCTCCCAACTTTGCAAAGTTTGTCTGTGTTTGTTGATTGCACAGTTGGGTAGATGGCGTCAATACGCCTACAAAATGCGATTAAATTCTTATTTTTAACAGCCACTTGTCACAAAGCTAAGCTATACTTACAGACAGTTGATGTTCGCTAGTAGTTTGAAGATGCGATCTTTTCCAAATAAGAAGTGCTGTTTTCTATTATTGTTGTTTTCGATCTCGTCGCCGTTAGCCAGTGCTAATGGAATCGATGTTATTTGCGAAAATCATGCTGTATCTTGTTTTTCTGAAATAAGCGCGCGTCAACAGCATCAAGCTTCAGGCTCCTCTCAATGGTGGCAGTTAGAAATACTGCGATTAAATTCTTTATTTCATTTTCGAAAATTTGACGAGCTTTATGCCGTAATACGTCCTTGGGTAAATCATGAAGATGTACCGGTAGAGTATCAACCGGTAATTAATATGCTGTTTGGCAAATGGCTTGCTATCAATAACCGAAAAGAGGAAGCTAAATCTGCTTATGTGCAGTCACTTTCAGGTTATGAGGCGTTATTTGAAAAAGATCCCTCTCAAGAAACTGCTTTGAGCATTCTAAATTTGCTCGTTTCTCTAGAGCGCTTTGAGAGTGCTCGTGACTTTGTTGACGTATTAGAAACCAATAATTACAACGACGCAGAGTTTTATCGCGAGATATTTGCGGAGTTAGGGCATATAGCGCTCAAAAGTGAGCATTTAGAACAACATCTGTTTTACAGAGAAAAGTCATTGTTTTGGGCAAAACAAATAGATGATCCTCAACAGGTTGCGGTGGCCTATAACAACTATGCAGTTGCACTACGAAATTACAGTAAATTTGATGAAGCGAGAAAAGCTTTTCTAACTGGTTTAACTTACGCAAAAGCGGCCAAAGATTTTGCGCAAGTGAATACTATTTACCTACGTCTCGCCGAAATTGAAAATAGGGTATCAGACAGTGCTAAGGCGGCAATGTGGCTGGGAAAAGTCGACATAGAAAAACTGCCGACTCCCCAGATTGTTTACTATAGAAAGCTTACCGCAGATTTGAAGACAAAAGCGGAAGAAGACTAGCCTATTATTCTTGAGACTAGTACTTACGGCGTTTTAAGCCTGTTTCAGCGAGTATTTTGGCTGAAATCTCTTCAATGGAATATTTTGTACTGTTAAGAAAGGGGATTTTCTCTTTTCGGTACAAGTTCTCTACTTCTCTTAATTCCATTCTACATTGCACCAACGAGGCATACTTACTATTAGCACGACGCTCTGAGCGGATTTGATGCAGGCGGTCTGGCGCAATGGTTAAGCCAAACAATTTATGCTTATAACGGCGAAGTGCTGCAGGGAGTTTTAGCATGTCACCCATGTCTTCTTCAGTAAATGGGTAATTGGCAGCTTTTATACCGTACTGTAATGCTAAATAAAGGCTCGTTGGCGTTTTTCCTGAGCGCGACACACCGGTGAGAATAATATCGGCTTCGTCATAGTCTTTTAAATTCGAACCATCATCATTGGCCAATGCATAATTCACCGCTTCTATTCGAATATCATAAGTGGTTTCGTGAATACTGTGGGTACGATGTTTTTCCGGTTTTGATGGCACGCCTAATACTTTTTCCAGCGGCGCAACAAATTGGTCTAAAAAGTTGTAGTTAATACCCACTGATTTCGAGATGATTTTGCGAATATCTACATTCACAATTGTATAAAAAACGAGCGGGCGTTCTCCGGAGTCTTGAAAACTTTCAGAAATTTGCTCAAGAACTTTGTGAGCTTGTTCCTCAGTTTCAACAAAAGGAATGGTGTTGTGATTAAATGCAACGGGAAAAAGTGAAAGCAGGGCGTGGCCAAACACCTCTGCAGTGATGGCTGTACCATCGGAAATATAAAAAGCTGTACGCACAACATATCCTTAACATTGTTGTAATTTAATTACAAAAGTAATTAAGAGTTTACATTCTTAAATACCCCATTCTAAGATGATTTTGTCGAAAAGCTATACGGTTAATGGAATTGACTACGATTTATATCAAAGCAATGTCAAATTCATGAAACGATTTTAGACATGGCAAGCGCCTTATTTTCGGCATAAATTTGATGAGTTTCAGGCTTAAATAAGCACATACCTGAAATTGACCTCATACCCTACTCATAAAAAAAGCGGGAGACTTGGGCTGTGCAAGAATACGTACTTTGGTATCAAGAACTGGGCATGCATGATGTAGGTCGCGTAGGCGGCAAGAACGCATCATTGGGCGAGATGATTTCAAACCTGGCGAATGCCGGTGTACAAGTGCCAGGTGGCTTCGCTACCACCGCTGAAGCATTTAACGAGTTTCTAGAGCAAAGTGGTCTGGAAGCAAAAATTCACGATGTACTTGATTCACTTGACGTTGATGACGTTAATGCTTTGGCTGAAGCGGGTAAGAATATCCGTCAGTGGATCATCGACACGCCATTCCAACCAAGTTTAGAAGAAGCAATTAAAGAAGCCTTTGTTACTCTACAAGGCGATGCGGGTGAAGAGGCTTCATTTGCTGTGCGCTCTTCAGCAACCGCAGAAGATATGCCAGATGCATCGTTCGCAGGTCAACAAGAGACCTTCCTAAACGTAAAAGGCTATGACGCAGTATTAGTTGCTATCAAGCATGTATACGCGTCGTTGTTTAATGATCGCGCCATTTCATATCGCGTTCACCAAGGTTACGATCACAAAGGCGTAGCCCTATCTGCCGGTATCCAGCGTATGGTGCGCAGTGATATTGCATCGTCGGGCGTTATGTTTACTATCGACACCGAATCAGGTTTTGAAGACGTGGTGTTTATCACCAGTTCTTATGGTCTAGGTGAGATGGTGGTTCAAGGGGCAGTTAACCCCGACGAATTCTATGTTCATAAACCAACCCTTGATAAAGGCCTTCCTGCCATTGTTCGCCGTAACTTAGGCAGCAAGCTTACTAAGATGATTTATTCAGACGATGAGTCACACGGTAAGCAGGTTTCTATTGTTGATATTGAAGCAGCAGACAGCAAAACCTTCTCATTGAGTGATGAGGAAGTGATGGAACTGGCTAAACAAGCTCAAATTATTGAGAACCACTACAAACGTCCTATGGATATTGAGTGGGCAAAAGACGGCGCTGACGGCAAGTTGTACATTGTTCAGGCACGTCCAGAAACTGTGCGCAGCCGTGAAGACTCGCAAAGTATTGAGCGTTTCCAGCTAAAAGGCCAAAGCAATATTGTGTGTGAAGGCCGTGCGATTGGTCACAAAATTGGGGCTGGCGTAGCAAAAGTCTTAGACTCAATTGAAGAGATGGACAAAATTCAAGCCGGTGATGTTCTGGTAACAGACATGACGGATCCCGATTGGGAACCAATCATGAAAAAGGCATCTGCAATTGTTACTAATCGCGGTGGACGTACATGTCACGCTGCCATTATCGCTCGTGAACTTGGTATACCTGCGGTTGTAGGTTGTGGTAATGCCACAGACAGTATTAATACTGGCGATAAGATCACCGTGTCTTGTGCCGAGGGTGATACTGGCTTTATTTATGGCGACGAGTTGGAATTCGATGTGGTTACTTCGCGAATTGACGCCATGCCTGATTTACCACTTAAGGTGATGATGAATGTGGGTAACCCAGATCGCGCCTTTGACTTCGCCCGTCTTCCTAATGCAGGTGTTGGTCTTGCGCGTTTAGAGTTCATTATTAACCGTATGATTGGCGTGCATCCTAAAGCGTTACTGAATTTTGACAGCCAGCCTGAAGAGCTGAAAGAAGAGATCAGCGACATGATTGCAGGTTATGCATCGCCAACCGAATACTACATTGAAAAATTAGTTGAAGGCATATCTACCATTGGTGCTGCGTTCTCGCCAGAGAAGGTAATTGTTCGTATGTCAGACTTTAAGTCTAACGAATACTTCAACCTTGTTGGCGGTTATCAGTATGAGCCAGATGAAGAGAACCCAATGTTGGGCTTCCGCGGTGCAAGTCGTTACATTTCAGAAGACTTCCGCGATTGTTTCGCTCTAGAGTGTGAAGCTATTAAGCGCGTTCGCAACAATATGGGTCTTACAAATGTAGAAATTATGATCCCATTTGTTCGAACCCTCGAGGAAGGCCGAAAGGTTATCGAGTTGCTTGAAGAGCAGGGCTTAAAGAAAGGGGAGAATGGTTTACGCGTTATCATGATGTGTGAATTGCCTTCTAATGCGTTACTGGCCGACCAATTCCTAGATATCTTTGATGGTTTCTCAATTGGATCAAACGACCTTACCCAACTCACGCTTGGCTTAGACAGAGACAGTGGGCTTATCGCACATCTATTCGACGAGCGTGATGAAGCTGTAAAAGCATTGCTCTCTATGGCTATTCGCGCTGCAAAAGCGCGTGGCAAGTACGTGGGAATTTGTGGTCAAGGCCCATCTGATCACGAAGATTTTGCGGCATGGTTAGTTGAAGAAGGTATTGACTCTGTATCGCTTAACCCAGATACGGTGGTTGAAACTTGGCTATATCTGGCTGAAAAGCACGGTTAATAGCATTGCTAGGGATTGGAGTAATTCATCTCGGGTAAACTTTTAACAACAAAACGCTAATAAAAAGAGACCGGTCAGGTCTCTTTTTTTAGCGTGGATCAACGTCAACGTGTAAACGCACAAACACACACTTGTATGAAGCTAGCTTTCCGCCCGTTTTACTAACTGTAAAGACACAAAGAAAGTCTGGTAATTTCGCGTTTCGCCAAGTTGACAATATTTATCAGAAGCATAGTGATTATTGAAGTTGTTAAATGACTTTTTGTAATTATAAGTGTAACATTACAGAGTTGGTTACGCACTTAATTTCATGATTAATAAACTACTTGGTTGAGCTAATATGGTACACAACGACAACACTACATCATTTAACAACAATGAAGATAATGTATTGCAGCAAGCTTCTATGGCAGAGCAGTTAGCTGACGCGTACAAAGAAATTGATGAGTTAAAAATGAAAATCATGTGGATGGAACGCAACTACGAATAAAATCCGCTGATAAAGTGAAAGGTAAAAAGAAGAGTAATTAATAATTTTTATTGTTTTTGTTCTTAAATTTTGAAAGTTTTCATCAATACTTTCAGTTTGCTTGCTATCTTACGCAGTGGTTTACAATGTTTGATGTGAGTTTGCATAAGGTCTCAAGGAGTTTGTTTCTGACAGACCGTAAACAGAAACATAAACGTTCTAGCTTCAATTAAAAAGGAGACCATCGAGGTCTCCTTTTTGCGTTAAAGTTTGATAAAAGCGGTGTTGAATTACGCCTTTAATTGGTTTCCTATTGGCAGCTGTCTGATACGTTTGCCACATGCTGCGAAAATGGCGTTACACAACGCAGGGGCATACACTGGTGTAGCTGGCTCACCAACGCCTGCTGGCGCTGCGTCACTTTGAACAACTTCTACCTCTATATCTAAAGGCGCGTCACTCATTCGTGGTACGCGATAGTTGTGGAAGTTACTCTGCTGCACGCGGCCTTTGTCGAAGGTTATCCCGTCGCTGATTGCGGTGGTTATACCGAAGATTGAGCCACCTTGTGTTTGGTTAATAACGGTATCGGTATTGACCACCGTACCTGCATCAATTGCTACCCAAGATTTGACGATGGTTAGGTCACCCTTGTCTGATATCTCAACTTCAACCACTGTGGCAACGTAAGTTAAAAAGCTACGGTGAGCCGCAATACCTAAACCACGGCCTTTAGGCATCTCTCTTCCCCAATTTGCCATACTGGCCACTTTTTTTATTACATTTTTGAGCCGTGAGGTATCAAGGGGATAAACGGCTTTATCCCCCCAATAGTTCATGTACTCAGCATTTTGTTCAGTGACATCAATTATTCTATCGGGACCAATGACCTCTAATAGATAATCTTTTGCATCTTTGCCTGCTTTATGTGCAGCTTCATTGATGAACGACTGTACGGCAAACGCGTGGAAGATATTTGATACCGAACGCATCCAACCTATGCGCGCTTTTGCCGGCGCTTCGCCCCTTTCTAGTTTCATATTGGGCGTGAGAATAGGGTTGTCAGTAAAGCCTAAATCGAGCTCAAAGCTAAATGGCGCATTGGCACCTTCTTGAAAGGTAGATGCAATGGGAGAAAACGCAGTTCTGTGTAAATAAGCGTCAATAGCACCTTCATCATTAAGCGATGCTTCAACGTGCTGTGCTGATACTGCGTGATAGAAACCGTGCTGAATGTCATCTTCACGTGTCCATTGCACGCGAATAGGTTTGCCTGTTTTCATCGACAAATAAGCTGCTTCAGCTGAAAAGTCAGGCTTCGACTTACGCCCAAATGCGCCACCTAGCATAGTTACATGCACATTGATTTTTTACTTTTTCCATACCAACCATAGCACCAACAGTTTCCATGTCGGCTTGTGGGTTTTGCGTTGCTGCCCAAACATCTACGCGATCCTTATAATACATGGCAGTAGCGCAAGGTGGCTCCATAGGGGCTTGGGCTAAATGGGGAATATAATAATCAGCAACTAGTTTGTCAGCTGCACTTGCTAACACACCTGTAGCATCGCCTTTTTCACGTACATGGGCTTGTGGCTTGTTCACGGTTTCAAGCAAGCTTTCTTTGAAATTGCTTGAGTTATAATCGCTATTGGCGCCGTCATCCCAAGTGACACTAAGTGCTTTTCGGCCTTGCCAAGCAGCCCAGGTGTTTTGCGCAATGACAGCGACGCCGCCTTTGGGTTGAAATTGTGTAGCGCCTTTCGCTGCTGGAATTTCAATAACATCCACCACGCCACTTAGGGCTTTGGCTTTAGTTGCATCAAAGGATTTTACTTTACCACCCACCACGGGAGGGCGCTCAATGATAGCAACCAGTGCTTTTGGCTCGCGCACATCTGCTGCAAATGTCGCTTTACCCGTGACAATATCGTTCAAATCGATATGTGCCATACCTGTGTTAATGTAACGCCACTCTTTACGCGATTTTAGCTTAAGCTCGTTAACATCAGGTGGTGTTATAGACAGCGCTTCGTCAATTAAATCTTTGTAGGCAAGTGTTTTACCTGATGTGTGGGTGACGACATGCTGCTCGGCACGACAACTATCTGGGTTTACGCCCCAACGTTTTGCTGCAGCATGTTGCATCATGTAACGGACACTTGCGCCCATTTCACGTAAACGTTGCATGTTAAAGCGGATACTTCGTGAACCGTCGGTATTTTGATCGCCATATTTAGGGTCGCCTTTACCCTGAATGACGACTACTTTATCCCATGAAGCTTCCATTTCATCAGCCACTATCTGCGCAATAGCTGTTCGAATTTGTTGCCCCATTTCAGATCGGTGACAGGTGATCTCGACCATGCCATCAGGGCGCAGAGCGATGAACAAGTTTGCGCGCTTGGCTGTGTCGGAAGGTTTGGCTAATACCCCGGCCATGGCGCGCGGTGCACCGCCAGCAAAGTAAGTGCCGATAACAAGTGCACCTGCAATTGCGCTCGATTTTAGAAAGCTTCTTCTATTCATATCAAAGTACTGGTGCGTCTTTTTCATGCGTTCTCTCCCTCAGTGTTGGGGGTGAAGTAGCTTACGCCAGCAGTACCGGAAATAGACTCCGCTGCTGATTTTATCGCTTTGTGTATACGAGGGTAGGTGCCGCAGCGACAAATATTACCCGACATGTTCTGAACAATTTCTTTATCACTGGGATTTGGATTGGACGCCAGTAAGCTGGCGGCTTGCATTATTTGTCCACATTGACAAAAACCACACTGGGGAACTTTGTGTTCAACCCAAGCTTGCTGAACGGGGTGTTCACCGTTTTCGCTAAGGCCTTCAATGGTAGTGATTTTGCGCCCTTGAACGGCTGATACGGGTAAAACACATGAGCGTTGAGCCGTACCATCAATATGTACCGTACACGCTCCGCATTGCGCCATACCACATCCAAATTTAGGACCGGTAAGATTTAATTCATCACGCAGATACCAAAGGACTGGTGTTGATGGATCACCCGAAAATTCGTAATTTTTACCGTTAACGGTAAACGTTATCATGGTCTTGTCTCCGTTAGTAATTGACATATATGACTTACCCAAGCCTCACTATGTTTAGTGACGTACATATTTATACAATTACATTGCCTGTGTTTTGCACACTGCTCAGATATGAGCACTTACCGTTGGTGTTGTTATTAGAAAGGGATGTGCTGTTGCGAATACATTACGTTAGCACGAGATGTAACGTTTACTATAGACTTTAGACTAATCACGTATGCAGTGCGACAAAGGTGTGCGCTGCTGAGGTGCGAGCAGGGAAAACGCGAATAAGGAAAAAACGAAAAACGAACGCTATCGAAGCTTTCTCATAAGTAAAAAGCGATCGATTTTTCGTGCACCGTGTGCCATCGACTTCTGACTAAACTTCAACCAGCCTCTGGCGCGCGGCCAGTCATAACTTAACAGCATCAACCCGCCGATAACCAATAAAATGGAACCTGGTAGTAGTGTCAGTACAATACCACTTACGAATAACAAAGCACCTACTGTTAATCTAACTATTCGCATCATATTGTACTCCGTTTATGTCTAAAAGGTGCCGTATAAATACAACAGCTTGTTAATGTTTCACGAGAGCAGATGCGTTTTTATCTGCCCTGCAATTCACGATTCTTTTCATTGTGTTCGATTAAAGTACTTATGCCAACACTAAAATTGTAACCATTTATCAAAAATTCCCCTTTTATGCGGAACATGCCTTTAATGTTACTTCTCTCTATAGCCTGATTTGGTAAGTTGTTCTCATGATTTACGTCACGGCTAACTCTCAGATCTCGGCTTAATTACGTCGCCGCTAAGCGTTGTTGTCTATAAATCAAACAGCAGAAAAGGCGATTTTCTTAACTATTGCCTTCTGGCTGTTGAAATAATGTGCACTTGTCGTAAGAACTCGTATGTAGTAGGTGATTGCTCTGGATAACGCTGCCGAAATAAAGTAAAAAGGGGCTATATTAACGATGCATCACGAAGATACGTGGCAATCATATTAGCGCGATAACGCGTTTGATTAGATAGAAAAGAGAACAGTAATGGCAGAACAAACAATAAGTGATGAAGAACGCGCAGAATGGGTAAAGAATCAATTTCAACATGCTAATAAATATTTGGCTGAGAACGGTGTTTTATTTGATTCGGTCATCACCGATGAGAGTCGTTACCTTATGCCGTATCTCGCCGTATGGAAAATTCGCGCTATGGACGGTAAGAGTTATTGGGTAATTAGCGGCGACCTTCCCACCGACTTTACTTCTACCGAAAATGCAAAAGATGCAAAAGAAGTACTTAGGTATTTTGGTATGCAATGGCAGCTTAAAGCTGAGAACTTGAAAACGGCACAGGGCGCCAGTGACGAACAGAAAGCATTTGCTGCGCTACTAGAAAATAGAGCTGAAAACCTATTTGTGATGCAAAACGCGCCACAACTATGGTCTTAATTGGGCTTATAACCCCAGTTTTTTCAAAGAATTGATATGGCTACTGGTTAACGCGCTACTTATACCGTAGCCATGATCCTTTAAATTTAAAAAGTGTTAGTGTAACTGCGTGACGTCAGGTAAAGGAAAGCGTTCAGCAGGACATACTAAACGCTGTCTAGGAACACCTGATTCCATAAATACTTGGCCTTCGGGGACAAAGCCAATTGATTGGTGGTAGGAAACGCTATCTAAATTACACACCACTTTAATATTGGGTACTTTTATTTTGTTTGCTGCGTCAATCAGAGCAGCAAAAAGTGCACGGTATACAGGTAACGTTCGGTAGCAGCGTTTAACCGCAATTCTTCCTAATTCGCCTTTTCTTGTTAGCCTACCTGTAGCAATCGCTTCATCGTTATCGCCAATAATTAAAATATGGCAGGCAGAGCAATCTTCTTCATCGAACTCACTTGCTTTTGGTACGCGCCATTCTAATACGAATACGTGTTCCCTTAGTGCTTTAAGTCGATGTTTGTCCTTTTCCCAATCGACGCTCTGAATTGTAAACGCCATTTTGCCTACTAACCTTCATACCATTCCCAATACCCGTTATTAACGAGTGTAGTCAAGGTTTCTAAAAATGTAAAAGAAGGTGCATCTTGGCAGCATGTAGCATTGAGCAATTCCCCTGAAGCCAATGCAGTATACCATTCTGTATCAGTGTGACTAAACTCAAACTGAGTGCCATTTACGTACAGAGCTCTAGGAAGTCCCGCTTTGCCATCACAAATTAGTGCTCTTACACCCGCTGCTGGCACAAAACTCAAACCGGCAGAAAATTCATTGGCAATTTGTTCAAGTGTTACTTCAGGCTCTACTGGAAATTCGGGGATACCTTGCTCACTCATCGCTTCAAGTAGTGCAAAGGTAAAATCATCTGATTGTATTGCTTCTACAAGCTGTTGTTTTAGCCTGTTTACATCATCAATGTTAACGCTAGCAGGCGAATGAGGTTTTACTCTTTGTGGGTCTGAAAACCTTACGTTGCATTGCCCTTTATCTAACATCATTGCTAGGCTTTCTGCTAACTGCAAGTTATCGGGCGCTCGATAGCCCACAGAATAGGTCAGGCTATCTTCAATAGTTTGTCCGTCATGGGGCCAACCGGGAGGAACATAAACCACATCACCAGGCTCTACAACTACATCGATAACAGGTTTAAAGCCCTCTATTTGTCGTAATTTAGGATGGGGAAATATCTCTTTAAAATCGTCAGGCTCCCCCACACGCCAACGTCGTTTTCCTTTGCCTTGAACAAGAAATACATCGTATTGGTCGATGTGAGCACCAACACCTGCACCTTGTGTAGCATAGCTCACCATAATGTCGTCTAAGCGCCAATGTGGAATAAATCCGAAAGGGGATAAAAGCGGCGTTACATCGGTAATATACTTATCGACACCTTGTACCAATAACGTCCATTGCCCTTTGCATACAGCATCAAAATCTTCAATCGGGCCTTGCTCAACGTGCCATTTGCCATTTTGGTTACTAATAACCCGCGCATCAATATCAGGCTCTTGTGCCAATCCTGCCAAGTCGTTCTCGTCGATGGGGTCGTCAAAGTGTTTAAACAATTGTCGAATAACAACGGGCTTTTGTTGCCAATATTCGTTTAGAAATACATCGGCATCAAACTTATCGAGAATAAATGGGGGCATGGTATTAACTACTTATGCTAATTCAGAATTATGAAGATTATCGCCTAACACGTTGATAATGTCAGGCGAACTGCACCACTTTCTGAATGAAAGTTAATGTGTCGCAACGTTGCGACGAGTAATAAACCACGTTTTACAGACGGGCGTTTAAATCTTAGTGGTTCAGATTCTTATCCATCTGGGTTACAAATGCATTTACTCGTCTATTTTTGACAGGAAAGCAGGTTTGCTTAAACCGACTCTGCCAGTAGGCTGGTAAGCAGAACAGTGTTTTTGAACAAACTGCAGTGGTGTTTTTGGGCGTGCTTTTTTCCAACATGGCAGCCAAATTGACAGTTAACCCCCAAATATCATAGCCACCCATGTGCCTATTTGGATAACCGGCTACAATAGGGCCAGACGCGATACCTATGCGTAGGCCACAGTTGTGTTTATACAGCGTTTTGTTGTTGCGAACAATATCGTGGGCACATGTGGCGAAGTGAAGAGCATGCAATGTACTAATTTCAACAGATGTTGGGTTATGTTGTTTAGCCTCTTTAGATAATTGCTTATCGGTTTCTGAAATGACGATATATTGATCGCCGTTGGTTTTAACTGGTTTCAAAGATAACGCTTTTACCAGTGTATCAAGTTGGCGAAACAATGCTTCTATGATTAGGATACAGTTTTCATCACCCAGAGCATGGTTCAGTTGTTGATAGCCTGACATGTCTACGAAGATAACTACAGCGTGGTTTATTATGTGCTTTTGGCTTTGTAAATGATGCCTAGGTTGAGTGTTTGTAGTTTGAATTTCCACGGGAAAAAGCCTTGATTTAGCATAAAATGTAGCACAAAAAAAGCGCGGTATGAAATACCGCGCTTTTCAATGTACAAGGCTTCTTGACGTTTTATAACTGATCAACCAGCCTGATTGCATCACCAATATAGGTTGCTGGTGTCAGCGCTTTAAGTTCCGCTTTCGCTTCTTCAGGCATTGCCAAGTTATCAATAAATTCGGCGATAACGTCTGCATTTACTTTTTTACCGCGAGTGAGCTCTTTAAGCTTTTCGTAAGGTTTTTCAATACCGTAACGACGCATAACTGTTTGAATTGGCTCGGCTAACAACTCCCAGTTGTTATCCAGTTCATTAAGTAAGCTTTGTTCGTTTACTTCTAACTTGCTGATGCCTTTGAGTGTGGCTTGATAAGCGATAACAGCATAACCAACACCTACGCCTAGGTTGCGAAGCACGGTTGAGTCAGTAAGATCACGCTGCCAGCGAGAAATTGGAAGCTTTGCTGCAAGGTGGTCAAAAATTGCATTGGCGAGGCCCAAGTTACCCTCTGAGTTTTCAAAATCGATAGGGTTCACTTTATGCGGCATTGTTGATGAACCAATTTCACCAGCAATGGTTTTTTGCTTGAAGTGACCTAATGCAATATAACCCCAAACATCGCGATCAAAATCAATCAAAATGGTGTTAAAGCGCGCAATAGCATCAAACATTTCAGCGATGTAATCGTGTGGCTCAATTTGTGTAGTGAAGGGGTTCCACGTAAGACCTAGTGAAGTAACGAATTTTTCTGACACATCATGCCAGTCAACGTCTTTGTACGCTGATAAATGAGCGTTGTAGTTACCTACCGCACCATTAATTTTACCTAGCAATTCAACGTTAGCAATTTGGCTTAGTTGGCGTTTAAGACGAATGGCAACATTCGCCATTTCTTTACCCATGGTCGTTGGTGATGCAGGTTGACCGTGGGTGCGAGCCATCATCGGCACGTTTTGATATTTCTTGGCTAGTGTAATTAGGGCGTCAATCAACTTATCACAATACGGTAAAATAACCGTTTCACGTGCTTCACGTAACATCAGGCCGTGAGATAAGTTGTTTATGTCTTCTGAGGTACATGCAAAGTGAATGAATTCGTTAACCGCTGACAATTCACTATTATCTGCTACTTTTTCTTTTAGAAAATACTCCACCGCTTTAACATCGTGGTTTGTTGTGCTTTCAATTTCTTTAATGCGCATGGCATCATCAACACTGAACTCGGCCACAATTTTGTCTAGTAATGCATTAGACGTGTCTGAAAAGGCAGGAACTTCTTCAATTTGTGGGTGAGTAGCGAGCATTTGCAACCAACGTACTTCTACTTCAACACGGTATTTTAGTAAGCCATATTCGCTGAAAATACTGCGTAATTCTACGCTTTTGCCAGCATATCGACCATCGACAGGGGAAATTGCAGTTAACTGACTCAGTTCCACCTTGAGCTCCTCACTAGTTTATTAATCGTAGTGCCTTAATAGCACTGTTAAGAATTTGTTTGCGTTTAAAAAGTATGTTGCGTCTCTTGCCACCCATTTGTCGCCACATTACTGCAGAACGCACGCCAGCCAAAAGTAATGCACGAACTTTGTGTTGTGTTGCCGGTTGGCTTAAATAATCAGGGTTGCCTGCCACTTGAATACGAGGGGCAAGCGGGCTAATGATGTCGCTGTAAATACTGGCTAAAGAGGACACTATTTGCGGGTTTTGGAAGTCGATATGCGCAAGTTGCCTTTGTACGTGCGAAATTCTGTCACCCAATTCCTGCATTGCTTTGGGCTTTTTAGACAATTTTCTTTCTAGCCCTAATATACTGGCGACGTAGCGGGTTAACTCGGTATCTTTGGTGTTCTGTTTATCAGACAGTTGTGCGGCCAGCGTACTGTAACCTAGTTTCAGGTTACTTAGCTGCCCAAATACTTGCTGTGGTGTTTCGGGGGATGTCACCAAGATGCTCGACAGACTCGCTTCTACGGCATCTGCGTCAGCACTGCCGCGACGGGCGAGTTGTTGTACCAGCGCCGCCGCCTGACACACACCGGCCAGCGCTAAGTTATTTTCAATATCGGTTTCTAACATTAGCGGATATAACTCTCTATAATTCCGCCACCAAGGCAAACTTCTTCATTATAGAAAACAGCTGACTGGCCTGGCGTTACCGCTTTTTGCGGTTCGTCGAAGTGCACTTCAATCGTATCATCGCCTGTAGGCGTAATAGTGCAGGGAATATCTGCTTGACGATAACGGGTCTTTACCACTGCGCGCATAGGTTGTGTAAGAGTTTTTCTGTCTACCCAATGGAGTTGTTTAGCAATTAAGCCATTTGAATAGAGCCTTGGGTGATCTGCACCTTGCCCTACAATTAACACATTGCGCGCAACATCTTTGTCTACAACGTACCAGGGCTCGTCACCGTATTCAGCCAGACCACCAATGTGTAGTCCTTTGCGTTGTCCTAATGTGTGATACATAAGACCTTCGTGTTGACCGATCTCTTCGCCTTCGGCTGTTTCTATTACGCCGGGTTGCGCTGGCAAATAACGGGCTAAGAAGTCTTTAAATTTACGCTCACCTATGAAGCAAATTCCAGTGGAGTCTTTTTTGTCATGGGTGATGAGGCCTTGTTCTTCAGCAATTTTCCGCACTAATGGCTTTTCAATGTCACCCACGGGGAACAAGGTTTTAGCAACGTGCTCTTCACCTAATGTATAAAGGAAGTAGCTTTGGTCTTTGTTGTTGTCTAAACCGCGAAGCATTTGCCATTTCCCATCAACTTCGCGACGGCGAACGTAATGACCTGTAGCGATATAATCTGCACCTAAGTCTTCAGCTGCAAACTCTAAGAAGGCTTTAAATTTAATCTCTTTATTGCACATAATGTCGGGATTAGGCGTGCGGCCTGCTTTGTATTCTTCAAGAAAATACTCAAATACATTGTCCCAATATTCTGCGGCGAAATTTATGGTGTGAAGCTCAATACCTAGTTTGTCGGCAACAGCTTGTGCATCTTTTAAATCTTCCGCAGCAGCGCAGTATTCATCATTGTCGTCTTCTTCCCAGTTTTTCATGAAAAGACCTTCAACCTGATACCCTTGTTGTTGCAACAGGTAGGCTGAAACAGACGAGTCAACTCCGCCGGACATACCAACAATTACTTTCTTGTTTGCGTTAGATTCAATATCACTCACTGCTGATTGCACACTCATTTAATTCAAAGTTTCGGAGAAGTATGGGCCAAATAACATTTTTCAATAAAGCGTGGAGACATAGCTCTTTAATTTAGCTCTTTGATTTAGCTCTTCGAACTAGCTCTTTGAATTAGCCCCTTTTTGAGGTCGCGGATTTTAACAGATTTTGAGCTGCAATTCACATGTTAAATATGATGAAATTAACAGGTAAATTCTGTTACGTTTACTTTAAATTAGAAAGTAAATTAGAAAGCTACGTAGTGTCCATTTTCGATTCCATCGATTGTCCAACTACCAATACGGTAACGAATAAGTCGAAGGGTGGGGTAACCGACATGCGCTGTCATTCGTCTTACTTGCCTGTTACGACCTTCGGTAATAGTAATAGAAAGCCAACTTGTTGGGATGGATTGACGAAAACGAACGGGTGGATTTCTGTCCCATACCTTGGGCTCATCCATTCTTTTCACTTTTGCGGGCCGGGTCATACCGTCTTTTAATTCAACGCCATTTCTAAGTGCTTCAATTGCAGTATCGTCAGGAATGCCTTCTACTTGAACCCAATAGGTTTTGCTGGTTTTCGCTTTTGGGTTCGCCAGTTTGTGTTGAAGCTTTCCATCATTGGTGAGTACAAGAAGCCCTTCCGAATCTCTATCAAGGCGCCCAGCAGCGTATACATTCGGAATGTCTATATAGTCCTTAAGCGTCTCTCGACCGTCAGCATCGGTAAACTGAGACAAAACTTGGAAGGGCTTATTGAACAAAATAACTTGGGTGTTAGATGACATTACTTATCCATACTGCTGAATTTTAAACATTACATGAAGCACTTTGTGCTGTTTCTCATCGGAATTCCTTTGGCGCATGGTGGCACCTTTGATTTCGACCCTTTTTAATCTAGCGCAATCGTGCCTAGTAAACTCTTAATAAACCGATTTGCCGTAAATTGTACCACGAACTTAGGTAACGCAAACTTTGGTATCATGAACTCTAGGTAGTTATGTTTGCGATATCAACTCGATAGAAGGCAGTTCATCGGATTGCTTGCCTGAAAATTGACCAGCATTCGATGTCGTCAGCCAATTTGTCGATAAATTCATTGATCTTACAGGTTAAGACAATGGTATGACTTGTAACTCAAACTTTCGACCCTATACTAATGAACGCAGTCGAATTCATCAGGCTGTGCATTCGTACGTTTATTAGTCAGTTGCAGCTTGTTACTTTGCTGCTGATAAAACTGAGCGTAGTAAGGTATGAGGACGAAAACAGCAAGTGGCCAAGCGCTTACACAAGGGTGTTTGGTGGAAAGCATCAATTACGTATCGCAATGACTATGGGCGCAATATTTGACTAATATTGCGAGTGGTTGCGACCCAATGGACGAAAAAACGGCAGTACGCTGTCGACATAATGAGGTATATAATGACCAAGTCTAAGATCATCTATACGAAGACTGACGAAGCGCCAATGTTGGCGACGTATTCTTTACTCCCTATTATTCAGAAATTTGCTTCTGCTGCAGGTATCGACGTTGAATTAAGCGATATCTCTTTGGCTGCTCGCGTATTAGCGAACTTCCCAGAGTACTTGTCAGACGATCAAAAAGTGACAGACGCGCTTGCTGAACTAGGTGAGATGACACAAGATCCAAATGCAAACATCATTAAATTACCAAACATCAGTGCCTCTATTCCTCAGCTTCGCGCTACTATCAAAGAATTAAATGACAAAGGCTTTAACGTACCAGCGTTCCCTGATTCACCTAAATCGGCTGAAGAAGAAGACATTCGTGAGCGTTACGGCAAGGTACTAGGTAGTGCGGTTAACCCTGTACTACGCGAAGGTAACTCAGACCGCCGCGCGCCAACAGCAGTTAAAAACTACGCGCGCAAGCATCCGCATTCAATGGGTGAGTGGTCTCAAGCATCTCGCACGCACGTTGCGCACATGCGCGGTGGCGACTTCTACTCAGGTGAAAAATCAGTAACCGTTGAAAAAGAAGGCTATGTAAGCATTGAGTTTACGGGTAAAGATGGTAGCAAGAAAACACTAAAACCGCGCGTTGATTTACTTGCTGGTGAAGTTATCGACGGTATGTTCATGAGTAAGAAGGCGCTGTGTAAGTTCTTCGAAGAACAAATCGAAGATGCAAAAAACACGGGGATTCTTTTCTCACTACACGTGAAAGCGACCATGATGAAGGTGTCTCACCCAATCGTGTTTGGTCACTGTGTGAAAGTGTTCTACAAAGAGTTGTTCGACAAGTGGGGTGACCTATTCGAAGAGTTGGGTGTGAATCCTAACAACGGTCTTGGCAGTGTTTATGATAAGATCGCGAGCCTACCTGAAAGCCAGCGCTCTGAGATTCAAAAAGACATCAATGCGTGTTACGCCGACCGTCCGCCGATTGCTATGGTGAACTCTGACAAGGGTATTTCAAACCTTCACGTACCTAGTGATGTAATTGTTGATGCGTCTATGCCTGCGATGATCCGTAACTCAGGTCAAATGTGGGGACCAGATGGTAAGCCTCACGATACCAAAGCGGTAATCCCAGAAAGTACTTATGCAACTATTTACCAAGAAGTAATCAACTTCTGTAAAACTCACGGTGCATTTGACCCAACTACAATGGGTACTGTGCCAAACGTTGGCTTGATGGCTCAAAAAGCAGAAGAATACGGTTCACACGATAAGACCTTTGAACTGCACGCTGACGGTACAGTGTCAATTGTTGATCAAGACGGCAATGTACTTATTTCTCACGACGTTGAGGAAGGCGATATCTGGCGTATGTGTCAGGTTAAAGACGCGCCAATTCAAGATTGGGTGAAGCTTGCGGTTAACCGTTCACGTCAATCTGGCATGCCAGCAGTATTTTGGTTAGATGACGAGCGTGCTCACGATGCTCAGTTAATCAAGAAAGTTGAAACATATCTTCAAGATCACGATTTAACTGGTCTAGATATTCAAATTATGTCTCCTGTGCGCGCTATTCGCTACAGCATGGAGCGTGCAATTCGCGGTCTAGACACTATTTCAGTAACAGGTAACGTACTACGTGATTACCTTACTGATTTATTCCCAATTCTAGAGTTGGGCACCAGTGCGAAAATGTTGTCTATTGTTCCGCTAATGGCCGGTGGTGGTCTGTACGAAACAGGGGCGGGTGGTTCTGCACCTAAGCACGTACAGCAGTTTGTTGAAGAAGGCCACTTGCGCTGGGATTCACTGGGTGAGTTCCTTGCTCTTGCAGTATCACTGGAAGACGTTGCCATTAAGCACGATAATCCTCGCGCTAAGATCCTAGCGAAAGCTCTTGATAAAGCAACTGAAAAGCTGCTTAACAATGGTAAGTCTCCACTGCGTAAAGCTGGTCAGCTTGATAACCGTGGAAGTCATGTTTACTTGGGTCTTTACTGGGCTGAAGAAGTTTCAAACCAAACAGAAGACGCTGAACTAGCAGCACAATTCAAGCCTGTGTTCGAAGCACTTTCAGCTAATGTTGATACGATTATTGCTGAAATTGATGCGACACAAGGCAGTGAGCAAGATATCGGTGGTTACTACTATCCAGACGAAGATAAGCTTTTCGCTACTATGTCGCCTAGTAAAACACTTCACGGTATTCTTGGCGCATAAGTTCTGCGTTGAAATAAGCTCTGAGTGTAAATGAGTAATGAGCTAAAACGATTATTTAACTAAATTTGCTCAATACCACATTTTTCAAAAGCCCGATGATTTTTCATTGGGCTTTTTTTATGAGGTGTTGTTGTGCTCCCTTGATTTGGAACCAACAAACCTGTGCAACCAAGCCTAGCCACAAAGTCTGACAGTCATACTGAGTGGGTAAACTCCTATGCGGACAGGTATTAATTAGGCTAGCGGATAAAATCTTACTATTTTGGTAGGTATTTTTTGCTTTCGACGAATTAAGATTACGTAATGTTGTTTGAGAAAATGAAATGTAGTGAGGAAGATTGAGCAGTGCACCGAGTGAGCTAGGTGAATAAAGTCAAAGCCGCAAAAAAGCACGACGCTGTGCTTGCACCGGTTTAAAAAGCAAAAGCCCGACGAAGGGCCGGGCCTTTATAAATTCTTTTTCTTAACGCTCTGGCTCTTCTTTGAAACCAATATTTTCAGCGTGTAGACCCTTAGGTCCTTGTTGCACTTCAAACGTAACTTCTTGACCCGCTTTTAGTGAACGATAGCCTTCCATTTGTATTGTAGAGTAGTGTGCAAAAATATCTTCGCCACCTTCCTCAGGAACAATAAAACCAAAACCCTTTGCGTTGTTAAACCATTTAACTTTGCCAATCGCCATACTTCGACTTCCTCTTAATCCTTGAACTCACAGGTATATGCCCCCATTATAGGAATGGAGACAAAGTGAATTGAGCGCTTAGTGAACAACAATACTCAAAGTCACTATCAAAATGTAGATTTTTTAACCATATTATGTCAAGGGTTAATGTGAATAAATTTATCCAAAAGTTTGTACACATAACTCGGATTAAAGCACTATTATTAAGTTATGAGTAAAGACAACGCTATAAGTATCGAAAAGGAAAAGTTGAAAGACGCGCAGCGACAGAAGCCGCAGCCGCCTCCCATGTATAAAGTGTTGTTGAACAATGATGACTATACACCGATGGATTTTGTCATTGAGGTACTCATGCAGTTTTTCAATATGGACGCTGAGAAAGCCAATCAACTTATGCTGACCGTTCATTATCAAGGAAAAGCCGTGTGCGGCATTTTCACTGCTGAGATAGCAGAGACCAAAGTAATGCAGGTAAATCAATATGCACGCAAACATCAACATCCGTTGATGTGCACGATGGAGCAGGCATAAGGTATTTTGTAGAGGGCGAGCAATATGTTAAATAAAGAATTAGAACAGACGCTAAACAGTGCGTTTGTATTTGCCAGAGAGCACCGTCACGAATTTATGACGGTTGAGCACTTGTTGTTGGCATTGCTCGACAACACTGCGGCTCGTGATGCACTTAAGGCCTGTGGTGCTGATATCGATGCAATTAAGAGCGAATTGTTGGCCTTTGTTAAAGACACCACACCGCTGATCCTAGACGATCAGCTAAACGATAGAGAAACTCAACCTACATTAGGTTTTCAACGGGTGTTACAACGGGCAGTATTTCATGTTCAGTCTTCTGGTAAAGACGAGGTAACTGGCGCAAATGTGTTGGTCGCAATATTTAGCGAACAAGAATCACAGGCCGTGTATATCCTCAAGAAGGCTGATGTGACCCGATTGGACGTGGTTAACTTTATTAGCCATGGTGTGAGTAAAGCTGATGACGATGAACCAGTAAACCCTGAAGCGGCCGAAGAAGCTGATTCAAGCGAAGAAGGTGCATCCGCGTTAAGCAAATATGCCACCGATTTAAATAGGCATGCCAAAGAAGGTAAAATTGACCCGCTTATTGGTCGCGACCAAGAAGTAGAACGTACTATCCAGATTTTGTGTCGCCGTCGTAAGAACAACCCTTTATTGGTAGGCGAAGCTGGTGTGGGCAAAACTGCCATTGCGGAAGGCCTAGCCTATCGTATTGTGAATAGCGACGTACCTGATGTTATTGCTGAAAGTACGGTTTATTCGCTTGATTTAGGCGGTTTGTTAGCGGGTACGAAATACCGAGGTGACTTTGAGAAGCGCTTAAAAGCTATTCTTAAAGAGCTGGGTAAAGATGAACATGCTATTTTGTTTATTGATGAGATCCACACCATTATTGGTGCAGGTGCTGCTTCTGGCGGCGTTATGGATGCGTCAAATTTACTTAAGCCTAAATTATCAAGTGGTGAATTGCGTTGTATCGGTTCGACCACGTATCAGGAATACCAAGGTATTTTTGAAAAAGATCGCGCATTGGCCCGTCGCTTCCAAAAAGTGGACGTTACTGAACCCAGTGTAAGTGACACAACCAAAATCCTACTTGGGCTTAAAAGCCGTTATGAAGAGCATCACAATGTGCGCTTCACCCAAAAGGCAATTCAGGCTGCTGCGGAGCTCTCAGCTAAATATATCAATGAGCGTCATCTACCGGATAAAGCCATTGATGTAATGGACGAGGCAGGGGCAAGCCAACGATTGTTGCCACCTTCTAAGCGCAAAAAGACCATTGGTGTGGGTGATATTGAGCAAATCATTGCAAAGATGGCCCGTATCCCAGAAAAGTCTGTTTCAGCCTCTGACAAAGAAGTACTTAAGAACCTTGGTCGTAACCTTAAAATGGTGGTGTTTGGCCAAGACAAAGCCATTGAAACCCTTAACGATGCGATTTTGCTATCGCGCTCAGGGTTAGGTGCTGAAACCAAACCTATCGGTAGTTTCCTGTTTGCTGGGCCTACCGGCGTGGGTAAAACAGAAGTTACTCAACAATTGGCAAAAATAATGGGTGTAGAGTTAGTGCGTTTTGATATGTCTGAGTACATGGAGCGTCATGCTGTTAGCCGTCTAATTGGTGCACCTCCTGGCTATGTAGGGTTTGACCAAGGTGGGTTATTAACCGATGCGGTAATTAAAAACCCATATTCTGTGGTGCTTCTAGATGAGATAGAGAAGGCACATAGCGATATTTACAACATTCTACTTCAAGTGATGGATCACGGTACGCTAACAGATAACAATGGTCGTAAAGTCGATTTTAGAAATGTTGTGTTGGTGATGACGACAAACGCCGGTGTTCAAGAAACTGTGCGTAAGTCGATTGGTTTTAAACAGCAGGATCATAGCCATGATGCAATGTCTGAAATCAATAAAGTATTTACCCCTGAATTTAGAAACCGGCTAGATGGTATTATCTGGTTCAACCATCTTGATTCAGAAATTATCCTACAAGTTGTTGATAAGTTCATTATTGAACTTCAAGCGCAACTGGATGTGAAAGGGGTGTCACTTGAAGTGAGCAGTAACGCAAGGGCATATCTGGCTGAAAAAGGCTATGATAAGTCTATGGGTGCGCGTCCTATGGCTCGTCTAATCAAAGATGAACTCAAGAAAGAGTTGGCCAATGAGCTGTTATTTGGTGAGTTGTCTAAGGGCGGTAATGTTAAGATTGATTGCGTAGACGATAAGCTTACTTTCGAGTATTCAGGAGTTGGTGCAACGTCTGAAGAAGCTGAGCCTAGTTAAAAATTGATTGTATAAGCTTGTCGAAAGTACAAATGAAAAAGCCCGATTATGTAATCGGGCTTTTTTTATGCGTTACCGCTTCAATGGCTCATTATCTTGCGCGATAAACGATACGACCTTTAGTCAAATCGTAAGGAGTCATCTCTACAGTGACCTTATCGCCAGTAAGAATTCGGATATAGTTCTTACGCATTTTACCAGAGATGTGCGCAGTCACAACGTGACCATTTTCTAGTTCAACGCGGAACATAGTGTTAGGTAGCGTGTCTAACACAGTACCTTCCATTTCAATACAATCTTCTTTTGCCATGTAAAGCAGTTACCTCAGTAATTCAAAATTTTTGCCGCGCAGACCTTACCCAATCTTGTGGGCAGTGTAAAGCGATTAAGTGGGTTTTTTACTAAATAGATGCCATTCATTGCCTTCGAATTGTTCAAAGGGCAAAAAATTGTGTTTATACGACATTTTTTGACACCCTTTAACGAAGTAACCTAAATAGAGATATTGGTAGGCTAACGACTTCGCTTTTTCTATTTGCATTAATATCATCCACGTACCTAGTGACGATTTAGTGTAGTCGGGGTCAAAAAATGTATATAAAGCAGATAGCGCTGAAAAGGGTTCGATAGCATCAACCACATCCGTCACTGCCACTGCGACAAGTTTGTCACCGTCGTAAGCTTCAACAAATAGGGTTGGCATCCAGTCGCAAAACAAAAAATTATCAAACTGCTCTCGAGAAGGTGGATACATACTGCCATCTGTATGTCTTTGAGATATATACCGCTCATACAGTGGGTAATAGCTGTCGTGAGGTGTTTGTGAGAAGGCAATGTGAAAACGCTTGTTCGCATTCAGGATGCGCTTTTGGCTGCGTGAGGGTGTGAATTGATTAACAGGAATTCGCACTGATTGACACGCCGTACAACTTGCACAATGGGGACGATAGATTTGCTCACCGCTTCGACGAAAGCCCGCTTGTATAAGCTGCGCATAACGCCAAGAAAGAAACTCATCCACATCTGCATACACTAAAAGCTGTTCTTGCTCGTCGGGTAGATAACTACACGAGAACGACTGAGTGATCCCAAATTTCACGGTGTTATTTCCTTGGGTAGCCATTGGGCAAGATAGTGCTCTGACAGCTCACCGTCATCATTTAGCGTTTGATTATTTTCATACAGTTTGTCGATAAAAAGATCCCGCGTAATGGCCTTGGCGCCTAGTGAGCAAAGGTGATCGGTGGGTAGTTGACAGTCGATAAAAGCCATATTGTGACTTTGCATGTGTTTTACCAATGCGTACATCGCCAACTTAGACGTATTGCTTTGTGTATGAAACATAGACTCACCACAAAAAACCTTACCGATCCCTACGCCGTATAGCCCCCCTACAAGAGTCTCGTTGTCCCATACTTCAACCGAGTGCGCGATACCAAGCCCGTGAAGATGGCAATAGGCCTGTACCATTTCTTCGGTAATCCAGGTTTCATTAGATACACCGTCATTATTTGGGTTCTTTCTAGGAATACTAGAGCACGCGTCTATGACTTTTTCAAAGCTTTGGTTTAGCGTAACGCGATAGCGCCGCTTGCGCGCTAATTTCAATAAGCTTTTTGAGGCGACAAAATCATCAAGTTCAATAATAGCCCTGGGGTTTGGCGACCACCAAAGTAATGGTTCATCATCACTAAACCACGGGAAAATGCCTTGTGAGTATGCTGAAAACAAACGAGAGGGACTTAAATCTGCACCGAAGGCTAATAAACCGTTTGGTTCATCAAGTGCTGTATCTACACTGGGAAATGGTGCGTTGTTTTCAATATAGTGTAATGCAATCATAACGAAAAAAGCCCTACGCTAGGGTAGAGCTTTTTAAGACAAGGGCAGGGTTATTCAGACTTAAGGCCATCAAGATACTTTTCAGCATCTAACGCTGCCATACAACCGGTACCAGCTGATGTAATCGCTTGGCGGTAAACGTGATCACTCACGTCCCCAGCGGCAAAAATACCTTCAACACTGGTTTGTGTGGCATTGCCTTGTAAGCCACTATTTACTGTTATGTAACCGTCTTTCATCTCAAGTTGACCATCGAAGATGTCAGTGTTTGGCTTGTGACCGATAGCAATGAAAAGACCCATTACATCTATCTCTTCTGTCGCGTCGCTGTCAGTATCTTTAACGCGTACTTTCGTAACGCCCATTTCATCACCAAGCACTTCGTCAAGTGTGCGATTCAAATGTAATACCACATTGCCGTTTTCAGCCTTATCGCGAAGACGTTGCTCTAGAATTTTTTCACTTCTGAACGTGTCACGTCTGTGGATTACATGTACTTCTGAAGCGATGTTTGATAAGTAAAGTGCTTCTTCAACTGCAGTATTACCACCGCCAACAACGGCAACTTTTTGATTGCGATAGAAGAAACCGTCACATGTTGCACAGGCTGATACGCCTTTGCCCATGAACGCTTGTTCAGATTCCATGCCAAGGTATTTTGCAGAAGCGCCTGTTGCAATAATAAGTGCATCGCAAGTATAAGTGCCACTATCGCCATAAAGCGTGAAAGGGCGCTTGCTTAAATCTGTCTTATTGATGTGGTCAAAAATGATTTCTGTATCAAATTTTTCAGCATGCTTTTGCATACGCACCATCAAATCAGGACCGGTAAGTCCCTCAGGATCGCCTGGCCAGTTTTCCACTTCAGTGGTAGTTGTCAGCTGTCCGCCTTGTTGAATTCCGGTAAGTAGTACGGGTTCAAGGTTTGCTCGCGCAGCATAAACTGCCGCAGAATATCCTGCTGGGCCTGAACCTAAGATAAGTAGACGGACGTGTCTGCTTTCTGCCATTTTCGTCTCCAATTCATTCACCCATTAGGGTGACTAATAATCAATCTTATAGAACGCTAGGTAGGGTCTGAAAAAAATAATTCAACCTTATTCCCATTATCTTTTTATTTTTCACGTTTCAAGTGCTCTATGATGCCCTGTAGAAGACGAAAAGTCACTTAAAGACTGTGGTAGCAGTTGTTACAACAAACGATTTAGAATGTATTTTAAGGAATATTAATTCTTTGTAATGCGAACATAGTCCTAATGCGAAATTTGAGCATAAATACAAGACAAAGAGTCTTGTATTAACGGTAAAGCCTATTACAATTTAAAAGAGGCGCTAGAAATTCGCAGTATGCGCTTGCAAAAAATAAGGGGTTTTCCATGTCGCAATCGGTAATGACAATGTTGAAAGATGGTCAGCAGTACATGAAGACATGGCCTGTAAGGAAAGAGTTGTATGCTTATTTCCCTGAGTGTCGTATTATCGCAGCGACCCAATTTGCAATAAAAACCATGCCGCCCGTTGCGCTTATTTCTTGTGCGCTTCTTATCCAAAACCTCGGACTGTCTTACTTACCGCAAACCATCGCTATTGGTGCTTTTTTCATAAGTTTACCCATGCAAGGTTTACTGTGGCTTGGTCACCGTTCAGACCAATATCTTCCGCCTCAATTAAAAGGTTGGTATCAAGAAATTCACGCAAAGATGAGGACCAAAGGGTGCAATTTGGCATCGGCTAAAAGCAAACCAAAATACAAAGAGCTGGCTCAACTTCTCAAAACAGCGTTTACTGATTTAGACAACGCATTCACAAAACACTGGTTTAACTAAAATTTAAGTGCTACTCAGCGCTTAGCTTTTTTGCAATTCTCTTGAGGCGTTCTCTTGTAATATCGCATTACAACGCTTACAGCGATACTGTGTGCCTTTCTTAATATTATTGTGACGTCTAATTGATAACGCAAAGGTATTACAGTTACAGCGGTAAGGAAAGGTATTAGTAAGGTGCTGAACTTCAAAGCTGTGCGTAGTATTTGGTGAACAGTTGAATACATCGCGCATTATTGCTTGCCATTGCACGCCATGTGGCTTTACTTTTCCAAACAGTGTCCAAACCAGTAAATGGCTCACCTCGTGAGGCACAACTTCATTGATAAAAGCATCAGCGTTTTCTACATAGAGTAGGGGATGAAAGTTCAAGCGGTTTTGTTGTAAGAAGGCGGTGCCCGCGTTTTTACCAGAGCGGCGAAATGTAATGTTGGGCCTTTCAAACTTTCGTTGGAAGACGTTCTCGGCGTGGTTATAACAAACAAAAACAGCGTCAATTAAACATTGACGCTGTTGACTTGTTAAATCGTTAGTAGCGATAACTAGCGTTCTTTAATGAGTGTTTTATTTAACATCGCACGGTAAGCACAATACGTAGGTGCCTTTAGGATCATTTAATCTGCTAACAGCGCTAAAATCACGAAGCACACGTTTGAATTCATTAACCAGTGCTGAGTCAGCATGGGCAAACTGCCACTTTCCAACGAACATCATGGCTTGACCGAAGAACTCTTTCCAGAACTGCTCTTGCGCGGTTAATGTACGCTGCACATAGTAGGTGTCATATTTGTCCAGTTCAGAAAGTTCCGCAGCAGCAACAATCGCGTCGTCAAGTGTACCTAACTGGTCAACCAAACCAAGTTCTAATGCATCACTACCAAGCCAAACACGACCTTGAGCAACACTGTCAACTTCTTCCACTGTCATGCCTCTGGCACTAGATACCATTGACAGGAAGTTGCCATAGGTGTTTTCAACATTGCGCTGAAGAATTTCGCCAAACTCTGGGGCAAGTGGACGCACTACCGAGAACCCTGTTAATTCTGTAGAACCAACACCGTCACTGTGTATACCAAGGTAGTCTAATGAATTTTCGTATGTCATGAACATACCAAATACACCAATAGAGCCGGTAATTGTACTTGGGCTGGCAATAATACGGTCGGTGCTTGCTGCAATCCAATAACCACCCGATGCTGCATAGGTGCTCATAGAGGCGACAACTGGTTTACCTGCGCGCTGAAGTTCTATAATTTCTTGTCGAATGACTTCAGAAGCAAATGCACTGCCTCCAGGCGAATCAATTTGTAAGACAACGGCTTTCACATTGTCGTCCATGCGCGCTTTTCGCAGTAGACGGGCTGTACTATCACCGCCGATAGTTCCTGCCTTTTGATTGCCGTCTAAAATCGTACCTTTGGCAACTACAATGGCAACTCTATCCATATTGTGGTCAACAAACGGCATAGGAGGATTAACAACCTTTAAGTACGTGTTAAAGGATGTGTAGTTAACGCCGTAAGAGTTGTCGTCTTCACCAACGAGTGCAGTCAATTCTGCGCGCACTTCTTCCCGTGTTTTTAACGCATCAACCCATTTATTGTCTAACGCGTATTGTGCAAAATCACCGCCGGCAGCTTCAAATTTGTCTAATAAGCCTTGTAGCGTTTCATCAAAGTTTGACTCATCGATACCGCGTGCTTGGGCAACATCTTTTTTGTATTGCGCCCAGTAGCCGTTCAACCATTGTTTTTCGGCTTCTTTAGCTTCATCAGACATGTCGTTGCGCATAATGGGCTCAACTGCAGATTTGTAGGTGCCCACGCGGAAAATATGCGTTGTTACCTTTAACTTATCCAGCATATCTTTGAAGTACATACCGTAACGGCCGTATCCTTCAAACATAAGTCCACCCATTGGATTTAAATATATTTGATCAGCGTGAGCAGCTAAATAGTATTGTTCTTGCGAAAAGTAATCGCCTATGGCGTAAACAGGTTTTTCAGAAGTTTTGAATTGGTCAATGGCCGTTGCAATGGTGCGTAATTTATCTAAACCGCCACCCGTAAGGCCTTGTAAATCTAATACCAGCGCTTTTATTCGGCGGTCTTTTTGTGCGTTTTCAAGCACCTTAACCACGTCACGGACAAGTACTTCAGGGTTTTCTGGTTCACTACCTAGTGACTCTTGCAAAAACTGTTCAAAAGGGTCAATACTCTCTTTTTCTATGACAAGCTTGCCATTTAATGTAAGAAACAGTGCGCTATCAGCATTTACGGTAAGCGGGTCATCATCCTGACTTACTATGGCGACTACCAAGCCACCAAAGATAGCCAAGAAAATCACGTTAAAGAAAAGTTTGCGGGAAAAGTTGAGTACTGTCCACAAGCCAATAAACAAGGATTTTGTCCAACTTCCTCTGGCTGCCATATATTACTACCTTTTTTGAATTCGACTAATGAGAGTACGACATAGGTTATGTATACACCCAATTTCTACTCATTATGTTACCTAATTCACATAATATCGCTAATATAATTGTAATTTTTTGTAATCGCTTACTAAGGGCGATGAGTTTCAGATTTACTAAGCCAAAGTGAGATTAGTTGCGCTATGCGTTTGTGGTCGTTCTCGCTTAACTGCATCAATAGCTTACCTGACGTTGTCTTGTAGCCTGTTTTGTTGTGGCCTTTTTCCATTATTCTTGAAAGAGGTGAAGTATTTTTAGGTTTAGGTGAAATTTTTTTCATGAACTTCCGTTCTTAGTATGGATAACACACGAGATAAGCCTGAAAACTATGGTTAACCTTTATACACAAATAATAAAAAAACTGCGACACGCAGATGGCCTCCCATTGTTACTTTTGCGTTTGTATTTGGCACCCGTTATGGTTCAAGCAGGTTGGAACAAAGCGTCAAATTTTGAAGATATTGTTTCTTGGTTTGGCAACGAAGACTATGGATTAGGCTTGCCTTTACCTTTTGTTATGGCCTTATTGGCCACGGCAGCAGAACTTATAGGTGGTGTTTTCCTACTTTTGGGGGTACTTACCCGCTTAGTGAGCATTCCGTTGATGGTAACTATGGTTGTGGCGATGGTGAGTGTACATGCTGAAAATGGATGGTTAGCGATTGCTGATGCATCATCATGGCTTGCTGATGGAACTCTATTGTTAAATGAAAGCGTAATGGATGCACCTGAAAAGCTACAGGCGGCGAAATCTCTATTGCAAGAGCATGGCCATTACGATTGGTTAACGTCCAGTGGGAACTTTGTAGTGCTAAATAATGGCATTGAATTCGCGGCTACCTATTTTGTTATGCTACTTGTTCTATTCTTTTATGGTGGTGGTCGTTACGTGAGTGTCGACTACTTTGTCAGCAAAAGAGCAAACCAGTAGAAGAAAAAAGTAGCGCTAGGCTGAATTAGCAAAAGATAACGCTGCGACATACACCGCTCAACGCATATTTAAATAACAAAGACCGGATTTTTCTGGTCTTTTTTTTGAGGCAGTCGTAGGATCTACCACATGGGAATTTGCGCACTTTGGATCATTAGTACGAAGTGCTCTGTTAAAAAGTGGAGAACACACGTGGACGCATTACATTTACTTCTCAATAGAAGCTCTCAACCTCGGCTGAGTGCACCTGCACCGAGTGATCAAGTACTGGAAAATATAATGCAGGCAGCGCTTCGTGCGCCAGATCATGCGTGTTTAACACCATGGCAATTTATTGTATGCCAAGGCAAAGGGCTTGATAAATTAGGCGCGTTATACGAGCAGTCGGCTATCGAAAATGGGAAGTCTCAGCAAGAGATAGATCGCGCGGTCAAACTTCCACATCGAGCCCCTATGGTTGTGGTTGCAGTGGCAAAATATGTAGAGCACGAAAAAGTACCGCGTGTTGAGCAAATTGCATCGGCTAGTTGTGGGGTGATGGCGATGCAAATGGCAGCGGTTGCCCAAGGTTTTAATGGCATGTGGCGAACAGGTAGCTATGCGCAATGCGATATTGTGAAGCAAGGTTTAGATTTAACGGAAGATGATGAGATAGTTGGTTTCTTATACCTTGGTACGCCTGCCTTCGAACCTGCACCGAAGCCACAGCGAAATTCCGCTGATTATTTTACATTCTGGAATTAGCAGTCTGTAATTACACGAGCCAAGTTTACACAAGCTAAGGCACTATTCTTGGGTTGTACTGTTAGGGCTTAGTCAAAAGCACTAAGCCCTAAATTCTTAATTATTAACTCCAAGCGCAAAGCACCAAGTTTCAAGCTCTAAACGCTAAGGCTTGCTTTATAACCTGCAAATTTTCTGATATTGATAACGCGATCGCCGTCTAACATCCAGTATTGACCTTTAACGCCTTTTAACACACCCGTAAAGGTGGGGTCTTTGTCTAAATTAAGCGATTTAATCTTTACCGGGTAATCTTCAACAGGGTAATGAATGTCGTGTGTAGTACTCGTTACCTCACTGACCGCTTGCAAGCCTTTTTCTTGCTTTAACGCATCTAATTCGGCGCTGATTTTTTCCATCAACTCGGATTTGACTTGCGTTAAATCTACCTCGTCTGGCTTTCCTTTAAGCATAGTTCGCCAATTTGTTTTATCAGCAATATGATCTTTACACAGTGTTTCAACCAGACCACTGGTCAGTCTGTCGGGCACACGTAACATGACCGTAGCCTGTGTTGCACCTTGATCCATCCAACGTGTGGAAACACCTTCAGAAATTTGGCGAGTAATACCAACTTTGACCGTACCTGTATTCGCCAGATAGACGAAATGCTCATTAAAACAGTGTTCTTCGCCCCATTGTGGCTCACGACATGTACCTTCGTGATAGTGGCACTTTTCAGGTTTAATTATGCAACTGTCGCATTGCGCTAGCGAAATTAGGCATGGATAACAATAGCCTTGGTTAAAGCTTTTCTTTGTTTTTCTGTCGCAATGAACACAGTTGATTTCGCCTTGATAGGAGAGGGTAACTTCACGGCCAATTAATGCATTGATATCAACAAGATCGTCACCAATGGGAAGCGTATAATGCACGGTATTGTTTTCATCAGCTCGGGTGCGCATTTTGCGCAAAGTGCCTGTGTAGGTTGTTGTCACGGTTGTTACCTTTTATTCGCTGAGTTCGCCACGTAAGTTTTGCGTTAGTTGTTTGCTAATTTCCTCAAACGAGAGGTCTTTGCTTAGTAAATAATGAAGTTTTGCTAATGCAGCCTCCGGTGTCATGTCACTGCCTGAAAGTACGCCCACAG
The DNA here is from genome assembly GCF_006538325.1 of Alteromonas sp. KUL42. Taxonomy (GTDB): domain Bacteria; phylum Pseudomonadota; class Gammaproteobacteria; order Enterobacterales; family Alteromonadaceae; genus Alteromonas. The sequence goes on along the minus strand of NZ_BJKK01000003.1, from coordinate 43,919 downwards.
CTTGTAAACCATGTCCAGTTGCGTAACCGCCCATGTTAACTCGTCCTCGCATGCACTGCGTACAGTTTAGAACAGGAATTTCACGGGCTTTAGCATATTTCAATTGGGCAATGAGCTCTGGGTTTTGCGGTGCATTACCCACACCATAGCTTAATAAGATCAATGCATTGACCGGTTGTTGCAGCGTATTCTTTATAACTTCGGGCGCAATACCTGGATATAGACTAACCATTCCAATTGGTTGGGCTTTTACATTTGATACTGTCAGGGTATTGCTTGATGTTATTGCTAATTTCCCCGCTTTTACGCGAATGTTGATGCCGGCTTCTAGTAGCGGAGGGAAATTGGGTGAATCGAAAGCACTAAAACCATCGGCATCGACCTTTCTAGAACGATTTCCTCTAAGAAGTCTATTGTTAAAGAACAAGCCAACTTCAGCTATCGGGTAATTAGCCGCCACATACAGGGCATTAAGTAGATTAACTTGGCCGTCAGAGCGCAATTCTGCAAGGGGGATTTGTGAGCCGGTCACGATAACGGGTTTGGATAAATCTTCCAACATGAAGCTAAGGGCCGAGGCGGTATACGCCATGGTGTCGGTGCCATGTAATATAATGAAGCCATCGTATGCATCATAGTTATTTGCAATATCATCAGCGATACGCTGCCAATCAGAAGGGTTCATGTCTGATGAATCTATAAGATTGTCATATTCATGCAAGGTAAACAACGGCATCTCAGCGCGATGGAATTCAGGCATGTTCTTCAATGTATCTGATAAAAATCCCGCTGCAGGCACATAGCCTTGGTCTGATGGCTTCATACCGATGGTTCCGCCAGTATAAGCAATATAGATATGTTTACGCATTGAAAAACCTTACATCAAACTGGAAATCGTTAAATTGAACGGCATTCTAACAACACTTGATGTTTTGTCACTGACAAGGCGTGAAAAACTTAAAACTAAAAAAGGTATATTGGTAGCTAGCTCATACAAAAAAGCGGTGTATACCACCGCTTAAAACTAATAATGCGCTTATTACAGCGCTAATGTGAAACAGGCTTATTTTACTTCTTTACCCGCTGCTTGTTGGTCAGCATGGTAACTAGAGCGTACCATTGGTCCACACGCTGCGTGCGTGAAGCCAATTTCTTTCGCATAAACACCTAGTGCATCAAACTCTTTAGGGTGCACGTAGCGTTTCACTGGATAGTGGTGACGGCTAGGTTGTAAATACTGGCCTAACGTAAGCATATCTACATCGTGAGCACGTAAGTCGCGTAATACGCCTTCAATTTCTTCGTTTTCTTCACCCATTCCCATCATTAGTCCAGATTTAGTCATAATGTCAGGGTGTTGTGCTTTGAACTTCTTCAGAAGATCGAGGGACCATTGATAGTTAGCACCAGGGCGACACTCGCGATATAAGCGAGGAATAGTTTCTAGGTTGTGATTAAATACGTCTGGAACGCCGTTTTTGAAGATTTCTAAAGCACGGTCCATACGACCGCGGAAATCCGGTACTAGTACTTCAATTGTCGTAGAGGGGCTGTGCTCGCGAATTGCATTAATACAGTCAACAAAGTGTTGTGCACCGCCGTCGCGAAGATCATCACGGTCTACTGAAGTAATAACCACGTAACGCAAGTTCATTTCAGCAATGGTTTTGGCTAACTTTTCTGGCTCTTCTGCACTTGGTGGAAGAGGTTTGCCATGTGCAACATCGCAAAACGGGCAACGACGTGTACAAATGTCCCCCAAAATCATAAACGTAGCAGTACCGTGATTGAAACATTCAGCTAGGTTAGGACAGCTTGCTTCTTCACATACAGAGTGAAGTTTATTCTTGCGAAGTGTCTGCTTAATGTGATCAATTTTTTCAGTAGAACGAGGAAGTTTAATCTTTATCCATTCCGGCTTGCGTAGCATCTCTTCCTTTTCAGTAGGAATAATGGTTACGGGAATGTGTTTTACTTTTTCGTCATCACGGAGTTTTACCCCCGCTTGAGGTCGTGCGTTACTCATCAAAACCTTCTTTATATGTTGTTTCCGTAATGGAAAGCGCTTCTAGTAGTAGCGAAGTAAGCTCACTACCAGCAATATCTAGCGACGTTGGGCCGTTTAGGCGGGCTGTATCTATCATTTCCATACCAGCATAACCGCAAGGGTTTATACGCTGAAACGGCGATAGGTCCATGTTAACATTTAACGCAAGACCATGAAATGAACAACCATTACGAATACGTAATCCCAGCGAACAAACTTTCTTTTCATCCACATAGACCCCAGGCGCATCGGGCTTTGGGTAAGCTTTTACATTGTATTTGGCAAGTAGTCCAACCACTGCTTCTTCCATGGCGGTGACCAAATGGCGTACACCCAATTTTCTGCGCTTGATGTTCAACATCAAATAAATGACTTGTTGGCCCGGACCATGGTAGGTAACTTGACCTCCACGGTCTACCTGTACCACGGGGATATCCCCTGGCATGAGAATATGTTCCGCCTTTCCTGCTTGCCCTTGGGTGAAAACAGCATCGTGTTCTACCAACCATATCTCGTCAGGCGTGTGCTCATCTCTGGCATCTGTAAATTGCTTCATTGCTTCAAAGATAGGTTCGTAAGGTTGGCGACCAAGCTGGCGTATGACAACAGGTGAGGGGCGCGCTCTTGTGGACGTCTCAGTCACTTACAGTACAACCCTAACTAGTTCGAGCTTTGCCAATTCAGTGTATATTGTTTCCATGTGTTCTTTGCTAGTAACGCGAACACTGATAGAAACAGAATGGTAACTTCCTTTACTGCTTGGCTTGATGTTAGGTGTGTAATCACCAGGAGCATGCTGTTGAAGACAACTAACAACTTGGGTTGGAAGGTCTTCGTGGGCAACACCCATTACTTTAAATGTTTGATTAGTTGGAAAATCTAGAAGTTCGTCAAAACGGGTATCCATGCGAAATCCTTGGTACAATAAATCTCATATAAAAAACGGCCAGATTGTAACAAATCTGGCCGCTTCACAACTAGGTTTTTGACGTATTAATTTATACGTCGCTACTCATCGTCAAACCCTAACTGAAGCATGATGTAATCTTTCATGCGGTTAAAGAAGCTGCCTTCTTTAACTTCCTGAAGGGTGACTAACGGGTAACTTGCCACGTCTTCACCGTCAAGTTGAAGGTATAGCTTACCTACCACTTGGCCTTTCGCCAGTGGGGCTTCTAATTTTTGATCAAGTTCAAAATTCGCTTCAAGATTTGCGGCTTGGCCACGGGGAATAGTAATGGGGGTAGATTGATTAATTCCAAGGTCTACCGTTTCTCTATCACCCATATAAATGCGATGTGCAACGAAGCTGTGACCTGCTTCATAAGGCGTCAGTGTTTCATAGAAACGGAAGCCGTACTTTAATAGTTTTTGTTTTCTACTTTACGTGCTCGTTCACTATCTGTACCCATTACTACAGAGATAAGGCGCATACCGCCTTGTTCCGCTGAAGTTATTAGGCTGTAGCCAGCATCAGACGTATGCCCAGTCTTAATGCCATCAACATTTAGGCTTTTGTCCCACAATAAACTGTTGCGGTTATATTGCTTAATTCCGTTGTATGTGAATTCCTTTTCGCTATAAATTTTATACATATCAGGGGTTTCAGCAATCAGAGCGCGTGACAATGTCGCCATGTCTCTTGGGGTAGTGTAATGGTCTGGGTCGTGAAGACCATGGGCGTTTACCCAGTGAGAACCTGTCATACCCAACGCTGCTGAGTGCGCATTCATCATACTGGCGAACGCTGATTCAGAACCCGCTACGTGCTCAGCCATAGCCACACATGCATCGTTACCTGATTGAACAACAATACCACGAAGTAAGTCACGCACTGAAACCTGTGTACCCACTTCGATAAACATTTTTGAAGAGTCAGGAAATTTCTTTGCCCACGCGTTTTCTGAAATCGTCACAACGTCATCTAGGCTGATATTACCTGCCTGTAACTCTTTACCGATAACATAAATGGTCATTATTTTGGTTAAGCTTGCAGGGGCAAGTTGCATATCTTCATTCTTTGAAGCAATGATATGGCCAGTTTCAAAGTCGGTTAATAGAAAGCCTTCTGCTGCAACCGTTGGTGCAGGCGGTGCGATAACAGCCGCGTTGGCGACTTGTAATAAGGCAACCAATGTTAAAAAGACAAATGACAAAAATGACGGGTTAGCGCGTTGAGTTGTTCTAAGCATGGTTTTTATTTCTTTAACCGTTTTATCCGTGTGAGTTTAAAGCTTACTCTACAAGACGATTTGCTAATTATTAGCAAAGACAAGGCGTTGTAGAGCTCCCCAATTTAGCTTTTGTAGTAACAAATTGGCAAACGCGTTGCACAACTATGAGTCGATCCTATCGAAAGGATGACAATAAGACTAGGTTTTATCAAAAAAGTTTAGGGCTTTGTAGCTATTCATCGAAGAAACCGTGATATTGCCTGACAAATGACACATTGTGGCCACATTGTTGACTAATATATGTCCAGTGACTTCCAGCACGCTGAAGTTAAGCTAATTAGATTACCCAATGTTATTACAATGTTTGAGTAATTGCGTAGGCGTTGGGATAACCGTTTTGTTTTAATTGCTCTAGTACTTCAGAGACCACAGCATCTTCGAAAATCGGACCAAGTTGAAGTTTGTAGATATTGTTTGAAACGGGAAGGTGAGCTGGTATTTGATAGAGCGCGGAGAGTACATTTGAAATGGACTTTGCTTTTTGTCCATCAGAAAGCGCAGCGACCTGAATGTAAGTGCCAGGTGGAGTTTCAGTTTTTGTTTCAGCATCATTGCCCTGAACACTGTTTGTAAGAGCCGCTGAGTCGCTTTCTATTAATGAAGCATTTGTGCTTGAGGTTGTGCTTGAGGTAGACGCCATCAGTGTATCAGGGGCCGTACTTGTAATACCTATATACTCATCGTAAGTTACGGTTTGTCCATTGCCCACAGTAACATTGTTATTTTCATCAAAATGGATCACTTCAAGTTTTACCCGTGCAGTCCCTTTGTTGTGGTAACCCAGTTTTACCGCTGCCGCATAAGATAAATCGATAATGCGATCATCGTGAAAGGGGCCCCTGTCATTCACTCTAACAATGGCTTGCTTGTTGTTGTCGAGGTTAGTTACGCGAACATAGGAGGGTAGTGGCAGCGTTTTGTGAGCTGCGCTCATGGCAAACATGTTGTAGGTTTCACCATTAGACGTTAAATGCCCGTGAAATTTTTGACCGTACCAGCTGGCGTGGCCAATTTGGTGATAGCCTTTGCCTGACGTCATCGGTTTATAGTGTTTGCCTAGCACAGTATAGGGGCGGCTATTAAACATGCGATAAGGTTCGAATTTAGGTACAGCATCTGCTGTATTTGGTGTTTTGGCAACATGGCGAGGTGCCGAATCGACATGTTGTGAATAGCGGCTATTTGATGTGGATTCACAACCTGTTAAAACCGATACACACAACGTAAAAAACACTAGGTAAATCGGCTTGCTGTTACGAGGCTTTGTTCTTGTTTTCTTGAAAGTTTGTCTTAAAGAAACGTAACGCGTTGCAACCATGATTTTATCACCTAGACATAAAACGCTTTTGTGTGGCAATTGACATTAGAATGCCAAAACCAGCCATCAATGTCACCATTGACGTTCCACCATAACTCACTAGTGGAAGGGGAACGCCTACAACGGGCAGTAGGCCTGATACCATGCCCATGTTTACAAAGACATATACGAAGAAGGTAAGGGTAATGCTTCCGCCTAATAATTTGGCATAAGCATCTTGCGCACGGCTAGAAATTATTAAGCCTCGTAGAATAATTAAACTATAAATAGCGAGAAGACATATCACACCGGTAAGTCCAAATTCTTCGCTGAAAACCGAGAAAATAAAGTCGGTATGGCGCTCGGGCAAAAACTCCAATTGTGATTGCGTACCCTGTAACCAGCCTTTGCCATCAACACCGCCTGAGCCAATGGCAATCTTAGATTGAATAATGTGGTAACCTGAACCTAATGGGTCGCTTTCAGGATTTAAAAAGGTGAGAACTCGCTGTTTTTGATAGTCTTTCATTAAGAAAAACCACATAACAGGAGCAAATGCACCAATAAGCGCACCTACAATTGAAATTAATCGCCAGCTCATTCCTGCGAGAAAAATGGCGAATACCCCTGAACTCGCGATAAGAAGCGATGTACCTAAATCGGGTTGTTTAGCAATTAAAATTGTCGGCACAACAACAAGTGCAAAGCCTATTATGATGTTTGTGGTTCGCGGTGGCATAGTAAATTTACTGATATACCAAGCTACCATCATAGGTACGGCTAACTTCATAAGTTCAGATGGTTGAAAACGAATAAAGCCTAAATCGAGCCAACGCTGTGCACCTTTCCCCATATCTCCAAACAGTAATACTGCAATTAACATCAGTAGCCCTGCAATGAAGGCATAGGGAGAGAGTCTCTGGTAAAAACCCGGGGGGTAGTTGCGCTAAGCCAAACATTACTACAAAGCTAAAACCAAGCCGCGTAAACTGACGCTCCATTTGACCTATATCTTGGCCCGAGGCGGAATAAAGAGTGACTAAACCAACGGCACTTAATACTAATAACCCAGCAAGTAACCAGCCATCAATATGAATACGCTGTAAGAAACTAGTTTGACCGGGTTTTAACTGCGTTCGTTTCATTAAAAATCACCGGTAATATTTTCATTTGCTGCGACTTCTTGTGTTTGCTCAGGTTCAAACACACGATCTCTAAAGTAGAAATCCATCATTTGACGTGCTATCGGTGCTGCATTTTTACTGCCTCCACCCACGTTTTCAAGTACTACTGTAACTAAAATTTCAGGGTCATTAAAAGGGGCGAAGCCAACATACATAGCATTGTCGCGCAGTCTTTCATCAATTTTTTCCGCTTCGTATTTTTCATTTTGGCCCACAGTAAACAACTGTGCCGTCCCAGTCTTACCGGCTGAGTCGTAATCGGTATTGGCAAAGGCATGTCGTGCGCCGCCTTCTTCACCACTTACTACATCGTGCATAGCATTAAGTACTATATCCAGATTGTGTTGATTCTTTATCTCTATAGGGCGCTGTGACTTAAGCGGTATTAGGTCAATAGATTCATCGGTATTCATGTAACCCCTGATAATCTGAGGGATATGGCGCTCACCACGATTAATAAGTGTATTGACGGAGTGGGCTAGTTGTACCGGCGTTGTTGTCCAATAACTTTGACCAATGCCTACAGGGATGGTGTCACCAATATACCAAGGCTGATTAAAGCGTGCGCGTTTCCACCCACGACTGGGCATATTCGCATCAGACTCTTCATACAAATCAATCCCAGTAAAATCGCCAAATCCAAATTCATACATGGCTTCACTGATTTTATCGATGCCTAAGTTGTAGGCTAACTCGTAATAAAAGGTGTCACATGACACTTCGATAGCTTTAGATACATTAACATCACCGTGTCCCCAACGTTTCCAATCACGCCATACGTGGGAAACATTCGGTAACTTATAACGACCTGTGTCCTTTATGGTGTAGTCCTCTGTGATTACACCTTCCTCTAGTCCGATAAAGCCCAAATGTGGCTTAACCGTAGATGCTGGAGGGTATTGACCTTGAGTCGCCCGGTTGATCAAAGGTCGGTCTGGCGAGTTAAGTAACGCAGAGTAATTCGCACTGCTAATACCATGTACAAAAAGGTTAGGATCGTAGCTGGGGTTTGAATACAAGGCGAGAATTCCACCAGTTTTTACGTCGGTAACAACAATGGCCCCACGTATTCCATTAATAATACGCTGGGCTTCTAATTGTAAGTCGAGGTCGAGATTCAAAACAATATCTTTACCCGGCGTAGGAGGCTCTACACTGAGAACACGAATAATACGGCCTTGGTTATTCACTTCTACTTGTTGGTAACCCACTTTACCGTGTAATAATTCCTCGTGGTATTTCTCAATACCAAGCTTACCAATGTCATGCGTGGCGGCGTAATTATCTTCAAGCCCAGCTTCTACTAATTTTTGCAAATCCCGTTTGTTGATACGTGCTACATAACCAAGGGCATGGGTAAGGGTTTCTTTATAAGGGTAGTATCTGGCCAAACGTGCTTCAATTTGCACCCCAGGAAATTTGTGCTTGCTAGCAGAAAACAGCGCAACTTCTTCTTCACTTAATTGGGTGCGTATTGCAACGGGCTTAAAGCGACGCGTGCCTTTTAGGCTGGAGCGAAAGCGTTCGACTTCATCTTCGGTTATTCCCATCAAATCGATGAGCCCAGCTAGCGTATCATCAACGTTTTTTACTTGCTCAGGTATAATTTCAAGGCTAAACACCGGGCGGTTTTCTGCCAGTAATTTACCGTTTCTGTCGTAAATTAATCCGCGATTCGGCGCAACGGGTAATACTTTTATGCGGTTTCCATTAGAGCGAGTTTGATAGTCTTCATACTGGGTCACCTGAAGTGAATACAGGTTGTTAAGGACGATACCTAGCATGGCCAAAACGATTATAAATGCAATTGTAGCGCGACGAGCGAATAGATTGGCTTCTGCTGAGTGATCTCGAATAGTTTGGCGTTTTCTGTGCATTGACATCCGTTGCATGCGTTATCGCGTCCTATTCTCTGTGATAGGGGTGATTTTGCGTTACAGACCATGCACGATAAAGACTTTCGGTAAGAATTATGCGCACAAGGGGGTGAGGTAAAGTAAGTGCAGATAAAGACCATTTCTGTTCAGATGCAGCAATACACTCTGGTGCAAGGCCTTCAGGGCCGCCAATTAATAGGCTGACATCACGACCATCCATTTTCCATATGTCGAGCTGCTTGGCTAGGGTGGGTGTATCCCAAGGTTTCCCGGTAACTTCTAGCGTTACCACACGGTTACCTTTAGGAATTGCAGCGAGCATTTGTTCGCCTTCTTTTTCCAAAATACGTTTAATGTCTGCGTTTTTTCCACGTTTACCCGCAGGAATTTCAGTAAAGGTTACCGGCAGATCACTGGGAAATCGACGAATAAACTCATCAACCCCTGTGTTTACCCATTTGGGCATTTTTGTTCCAACGGCAACTATCTGTATTCGCACTTTTCCTTCCTTTTCTGTGGGCCTTTACTGCTGGCCCTTTCCGCCTGCCTTTGCCACTTGATTAGCTATGCACTTGTCAACGAGGTAGTGCATAGCCATTACGTGATCACTTTTCAGCTTTATTTGTGCCGAACGTCTATGACCACAGTTTTTCAAGTTGATAGAAGTCGCGGGTTTCGTCTTGCATCACGTGCAAAATAACATCACCAAAGTCTACCAGAACCCATTCACCGGTTTCTTTACCTTCTACGCTACTTGGGGCATGTCCGGCATTTTTTGCTTCTACCATGACGTTTTCAGCAATAGATGACACGTGACGCTTTGAATTTCCCGAACAAATGATCATGGTGTCTGTAATCGTCGACTTGCCGCGAACATCTAACTCGACAACGTCACGGGCTTTCATGTCGTCTACTTTATCTAAAACGAACTGCTTGAGTTGTTGACTCTCCAAAGTTTTCCTCACTATCTTAACTTTTATATAACTGATTTTCTTTAATATATTCAAGCACAGGGTTAGAAACCCAATTGCTCACATTTATGTTTGTATCGCTTCGAAGTTGAACATCGCTACTGGCATTGCTTGACAATGAAGCGCGTAGTTCTGTTGAAGAGATTGGAAAGAGTGGTGTTTCGACAAGTAATACTTTTCCATGTGATAACTTGTAAATCACGTTACTATCAGTGGCCACATGCTCATTCAACCATGAGCTAACGCTAGATGGCGGTGAAAACACCTCGTCATCTCTGCGCATTACCACCAAATGGCAGTAATCTAACAGCTGCTGCCACTCATACCATTTGTCTAGATTATACAGTGAATCGGCACCAATGAAAAAACAGATTGTGTCGCTGTTACTTTTACGTAGTTCACGCAGCGTTTTTACAGTGTACGAGGGCGAAGGTAACGAAAGCTCAATTAGTTCTTGTTTAAGTCGCTGATTGTGCTCACAGCACAGTGCTATCATGTTAACCCTGTGTGCTTGTGTCACGTCAACTGATTTATGCGGGGGTAATTTACACGGCATCAAGTAGACGTCTTGAATACCCAGTTTATCAGCAGCACTGAGTGCAGCCCCAATATGCCCTTGATGAGGCGGATTGAAAGTACCACCTAAAATGGCTTTTACGGCCATTTGCTCGGTTTTCGCGTTTGCCATTGTTATGCCTCTAACAGCGGTACAGCGCGAAGATCAATACCCATAAACATCATGCAAAGATGACAAAGTTCGATATATGGACGAGCGATAACATTTTGCTTAAAGGCATGATCTGCACGGGTTAATGCGCTTTGGATATCTTCAAGTTGTTGAAGACTTAAACGGTTAATCGCGCTTTGATAAAACCCTTGGCGATTGCGCCATATACCAAATTTTTGCCATTGAATTGGAGCATTAGTTTGTTGAGCTAGCTTTAATTTCCACAATTGTTCCCATTCGCGAATAAGCGCCCAAATAACAATATTAGGCTCTAACCCCTCACTTTCTAGACGATAAAGAATTTTTACGCATCGAGTCTGATCGCCATTTAGCATGACATCAACGAGCTGAAAAACATTGAAACGAGATTGATCAACCATGGCTTGTTCAATTTGCGTTTCAGAAATTGTCTGCTGAGGGTAGAGTAACGCTAGCTTATCGATTTCCTGTTTTGCTGCCAGCATGTTGCCTTCACAAAAATCAGCAATCATCCTGTTACCCGCGGCAGAAACGTTAAGTTGGTGAGCGTGCAGTTGTTGGTTTATCCAAGAGCTAAGCTGTTTACCTTCAAGAGGGTAGCAGTGAACAGCAACACCGATTTCATCAAGTACCTTGTACCATTTGCCGCGTTGAACGTCTTTGCCAATTTTCGGACCGTGAATTAACAATAAAATGTCGGGGTTAATCTGCGCGGCGACCTCTTGTAATATTTTGCTTCCTTCAGTTCCTGGCTTTCCCGTAGGCAATTCTAATTCAATAAACTGAAGATTAGAAAAAAGCGACATACTTTGTGTCGCTTCAATTAATTGATTCCACGAGAAACCACTTTCAGCAACAAGTACAGTACGTTCCTCGAATCCACTAGATTTTGCTTTTGCGCGAATTTGCTCAATAACGTCAAACTTCTGCTGAGGTTCATCACCGAATACCAGATAGCAGGGACGCAGTGACTTTGAAATGTCTTGATGAAACTGGTTGGGATATATCTGCATACTATCAGGAGAAACTAAGGCGCATTTACTGCAGCTACAGCTTGGCTAGATAGACGACGTATTATAATGTCGGCCGCTTCATCACGCATTTCATCAAGCATGAGTTCAAGTTCACGTGACTTAGCTAATACTTGATCGGGGTCGTCTTGATAGTCGCGTACCACTTCGAATTGCGCCATTAGTGCTTCTTTTCCTGGAAATTGCACGCGATAGCGAACTATATATATCAGCTCATATTCTGCAACTTGACCTGATGGGTAGACAGACAATAGTTGTCTTTCTAGCTGTTCAGGTAGCAAATAAATATGGATGCTATTTGCCGTTGTAGACAGCGCGCTTTTATCGACGCTATTGAGCCCATAGACATTTAAGTGTTTATCCAGAGCACGCGCCAAAGGCGCATGTGCTCTGGCACTGTCAATAGCTACCGTATTGATATTATCAGGAAGGCTTGGCCCACTGCGCAGGTGAAAACCACAACCTGACAACAAGGTTGAAACCGACAATACTGCAGCTATGACGTACTTTTTCATTTAATGGCTACCTAGTTAGCAACAATGTTTACCAATTTACCTGGCACCACGATAACCTTACGGATCGTTTTACCGTCAATAAATTGCTGTACGTTTTGCTGAGCTTTCGCCGCATCTTCAATGGCTTCTTTGCTTGCATCGGCAGCAATTGTCATTTTTGCACGCACTTTGCCGTTAACTTGAACGATAATGAGCTTTTCATCTTCTACCAATGCTGCTTTATCAGCGTTTGGCCAAGGCGCAACATCAATATCTTGCTCGTGACCCAATACTTTCCAAAGCTCATGAGCAATGTGTGGCGTAATAGGGTTAAGTAACAACAATACTGACTCAACAGCTTCACGCATAATGGCAATATCTTGCTCGTTTTCTTGCGGCGCTTTTTGTAAATGGTTCAACAGTTCCATGATGGCCGCTACTGCGGTATTAAAGGTTTGGCGACGACCTAAATCATCAGAAACCTTCTCAATAGTTTTGTGAACTTCACGGCGAAGCGCTTGTTGGTCTTTTGACAATGCATTAACGTCAAGTGCCGCAGGAACACCATTTTCTACGTGTTCAGTAACGAGTTTCCAAATACGACGTAAGAAGCGATTGGCACCTTCAACGCCAGAATCAACCCACTCTAGTGTTTGTTCTGGTGGCGCAGCAAACATTGTAAATAGACGAACAGTATCAGCACCGTATTGGTCAATAACTTCTTGTGGATCGATACCGTTGTTTTTCGACTTAGACATTTTAGTCATACCGCCGTGAATAACTTCTTCACCATCAGCAGTAAGCCATGCTTTTACAATACGGCCTTTGTCATCTTTCTCTGTACTCACTTCGGTTGGTGAATACCATGTCTTTTTACCAGATGTATCCTCACGGTAATAAGAGTCAGCCAGAACCATACCTTGGCAAAGCAGACGTTTAAATGGCTCGTCTGAGTTTACAAGACCTTCATCACGAAGCAATTTATGGAAGAAACGCGAATACAACAAATGCAAAATAGCGTGCTCAATACCACCAACGTATTGATCAACCGGTAACCAGTAATTTGCAGATGTTGGGTCAAGCATAGCGTCGTTGTTGTTTGCACACGCATAACGTGCGTAATACCAAGACGACTCCATAAAGGTGTCAAACGTATCTGTTTCACGTAGTGCTGCTTCGCCGTTGTAGGTTGTTTTGGCCCACTCTGGGTCGGCTTTTATCGGTGACGTTACACCGTTCATTTCAACATCTTCAGGCAGAACAACCGGTAGTTGATCGGCTGGTACTGGTACAGATTCACCGTTTTCCAAATTAAGCATTGGAATTGGCGCACCCCAGTAACGCTGGCGACTCACACCCCAATCGCGTAAACGATAGTTAACTTTGCGCTTTCCGCAACCTTTGCTTTCTAACTCGTCAGCAATGTTGTTAAACGCGTCGTCGAAGGTTAGGCCATTAAACTTGTCAGAATTGATCAAGCTGCCTTTTTCTGTATACGCCGAAGCACTGAGGTCGCAGCTTTCTTCATCACCTGCTTTAGGTGCAATAACTTGTTGAATTGGTAAGTTGTACTTAGTCGCAAACTCCCAGTCGCGTTGGTCGTGACCTGGTACAGCCATCACCGCGCCTGAGCCATAATCCATTAATACAAAGTTAGCTACCCAAATTGGAAGTTTTTCACCCGTAAGAGGGTGTATGACGTCAATGCCTGTAGCGCAACCTTTTTTCTCCATCGTGGCCATTTCTGCCTCAGCCACTTTGGTGTTTTTGCACTCTTCAATGAAGGCGGCAAGTTCTGGATTAGATTCAGCAGCAAATTCTGCAAGAGGGTGCTGCGCAGCTACCGCAACATACGTTACGCCATAAAAAGTATCTGGACGCGTAGTGTAAACCGTTAAGTCAGCAATGTTGTTAAGACTTTCAGCCAAATTAAAAGTAATTTCCACACCTTCAGAACGACCAATCCAATTTGCCTGCATAGCGCGCACTTGATCTGGCCATTGCTCTAGCTGTTCAAGATCGCTTAAAAGCTCTTCAGCGTAGTCGGTAATTTTAATAAACCACTGTGGAATTTCTTTTTGCTCAACTAATGCACCTGAGCGCCAGCCACGGCCATCGATAACCTGTTCATTGGCTAATACGGTTTGATCTACTGGGTCCCAGTTTACAGTTGCGTTTTTCTTGTAAACTAGACCTTTTTCATACAAACGTGTGAAGAACCATTGCTCCCAACGATAGTAATCTGATTTACATGTGGTTACTTCGCGGTCCCAGTCATAGCCAAAACCCAAACTGCGAAGTTGAGTTTTCATGTAATCAATATTGGAATAAGTCCATTTTGCAGGAGCGGTATTGTTGTTGATTGCCGCATTTTCTGCCGGAAGACCAAAGGCGTCCCAACCCATAGGTTGCAATACGTTTTTACCCTGCATGCGCTGGAAACGGCTAATTACGTCACCAATGGTGTAGTTGCGCACGTGGCCCATGTGGAGTCGTCCACTTGGGTAAGGAAACATAGACAAACAGTAGAATTTTTCTTTATCTACGTCGTCGTTTGCTTTGAAAGATTGATTATCTTCCCAGTATTGCTGAACGCGTTGTTCTATTTCTTTCGGGTTGTACTGATTATCGGCCATGAAACTTAGGCTTCCGCATTAAGAGTTAAAACGTTTTATTATCGGTGTGTATGGCATTTAGCTGTTTGCTTATAGAAAGCGAAAAAAGCGCAAGGCTACCGATTGAACATACATATAGCCTTATAGAATACCCCAGCGTTAAGCTATGCCTCAATAGCTTAACGCAGACTTCAGCTATTTTTATTGCTGCTTGCTGGAAAAGTAACCATCTTTTAGCGCGTTAGGGTGGTTTAGAGATGCGGTTTGTAAATAGAAATAGGAATTGAGTTTAATTATCGTTACTGAATGTGGTGAGTGCATTCAATTGTTGGGCTTGAACTTTGTCTACCACTTTTACTAGTCCTTGCGCCTGCTCTAATGATGCAAATTTGCCTGAAAAGTGAATATTGCCAGAGGCATGATAGGTTAACGTAACTCGTGTCCCTGAATTGCTGCCATCAGCAATAGGCTCAAATTGCCAGGTGAGGGCGCCATACATTCCCATCTCTTGAAGTGGCCCTAATCCACCAGTCATGACCACTTTTTTGTTGGGCTCTAGGTAACTGACTTGCATGTGAGCTGCACTATTAGTTTCACTTTTCTCACAGAAGCAACCACCTGCAAATTCATCAATACTCAGCGTACCATTCCACCATGTATGGTCTTTTGGCCACCAC
This sequence comes from Alteromonas sp. KUL42, assembly GCF_006538325.1. Lineage (GTDB taxonomy): Bacteria > Pseudomonadota > Gammaproteobacteria > Enterobacterales > Alteromonadaceae > Alteromonas. The sequence goes on along the minus strand of NZ_BJKK01000003.1, from coordinate 28,786 downwards.
ATATCTACATGCTGAATAAAATGAGAATAAACCACTTCCACCGGCGCGTCGCTCTCACTGGTGTTAGAAATTGAAAAGCCTGTGTTGTTCGCATAGTTAATGTCTGCTTTTACCTGAGTAATAATCGTCATCCCGAAGAAAAGCATCGTCATTGTTTTGAATAAAGGTGTTTTCAAGAATAGGTTCCTCCTAGTTGAGTCGTTAATCTGATAAAACTAACGTTACGCATAACTTGCACTAACCGCTACTTAATTTTACTGCCAAGCATTATTGTAAACGCATTTGTGTAAATGCTCATGCAATAGGCTCTGCAATTCCACTTATACACTAAGCTAAAATAGGGAATGTACAATTATGGATGAATCTTGTGCAATTGACAGGCTAATACGCTGCCAATACCGATAAGGGTTTGACACGCATGCCAATTAGCGTTTCACTTACGCTAAAGAAATTAAGACAGAAACATATGCTGGTAGACACCACCCATTTTGCGCTAGCCGTTGACGATTTGACACCTTCTCTTAATCGTCGCGCTATTAACAGTGCACTTAAAGATGACGAAGCACTCAACGCCACATTTATTGGTCAAGAGCGTGCGCGCGAAGCCCTCACATTTGGCTTGGGCATAGATACCAAAGGTTACAATCTTTATGTAATGGGAGAGCCTGCAACAGGTCGCTTTACTTTGGTAAAAGACTATATCGAGCGTCAGGTTACGCAGTCTCGCGCACCAGATGATTGGTGCTACATCAATAATTTTGATGAAGAGCGCGAACCGGTTGCTTTGTGTTTCCCGCCCGGTGGGGGCAAAGCATTTCAAAAAGATATGGCATCCCTTATAGATGACGTTCTCGATTCGCTACCTATTGCATTTGACAATCCAGGGTATCAACGACGTCGTGCATCCATATTGCGTGAATTTGATCAGAAATATCAAGGTGCAATTGAAGCGGTTGAGCGATATGCGCAAGCCAACGATGTTGCTTTATATGAGGAAGAGGGGGTCTATTACTTTTTCTCCGATTATCGATGGTAAGCCTATAAGCGATAGCGAATTTGCGTTGCTGAGCGAAGCGCAGCGGGATACGTTTTACACAATTATTGATGAGCTTGAAAACCGTCTAAGTGAAAACCTGCTTAGTCTGCCCACATGGAAGCGGGAAAACACAGAGCGCTTACGTGAGCTTGATAAAACAACGGCAGAGCAGGGCATTAAGCCATTACTAAAATTGCTTGAGCACAAATATGCCGCAGAGCTTGGTGTAATGAAGTACCTCAAGCAGCTAAAAACAGCGCTGGTTAATGCTATTTTAGTGATCCACAGTGAAGAGCAAAAAGAAGAGAAGAGTGACGACTTCGACAAAAAAATCTTTTTGGAAGAACAATTTTTACCGAATGTGCTGGTTTCCAATAAGATAGACGATGCTGCGCCGGTTATTTACGAACCGAATCCAACTTATCAAAACTTATTTGGAAAAATTGAATACACCAATATTCATGGCAGTGTATTTACTAATTATAGAATGATACAAGCCGGTGCATTACACCGAGCCAATGGTGGATATTTATTGCTGGATGTGGACCAACTAATAGAACAACCCTATGTGTGGGACACCTTAAAACTTGCCATAAAATCAACACGTTTGCGTATGGATTTACCACAACAAGACGTCGGCATGGTGAATAATATCACGCTTAATCCTCAGCCAATTGACCTTAACGTAAAAATTGTACTGCTTGGTTCCCGTGATTTGTATTACACCTTGCAAGATTACGACGATGAGTTCGATGAACTGTTCCGTGTGTTGGTCGACTTCGACTTGGAAATTCCTGTTACACGGCATGCCTTGTTTGACTTCGTTGGCAAGGTACGCGCCCATGTGAAATCCTTAGGGTTGGAAGGCATCACTACCAATGCAATGTGTCGCCTAGTTGAATATTCATTACGCATGGCAGAGCACAAAGAAAAATTATCAGCGCATTTTGCTGAAGTGATCGAGTTGGTGAATGAAGCTTACTATTATTGTAAAAAAGCCAACGCAACTGTGCTTGAGCTCGATTACTTAAAAACCGCGCTCAGTGCCAAAAAGCGCCGAACTGGCCGCGTTAGCCAAGCCTTACTAAATGACATAAAAGAAGGGCATGTACTTATTGCTACCGAAGATAAAGCGGTAGGAAAAGTGAATGGTTTAACTGTTTTAGATATCGGTGATACTGCTTTTGGTACGCCTGCTCGTATTACTGCAACGGTGTTTGCAGGGGCAAGCGGCGTAGTTGATATCGAGCGGGAAGTCGAGTTAGGGCAACCTATTCACTCAAAAGGCGTTATGTTGCTAAACGGCTATCTGGGTAACAAGTATGCGCAGCATTTCCCCTTAACCCTTTCTGCGAATATTGCACTAGAACAATCCTACGGTCATATTGATGGTGATAGTGCCTCTTTAGGTGAACTAGTAGCACTTATATCGGCGTTAACCGAAATACCCTGTTTGCAAACTCTGGCGATCACAGGCTCCATAAATCAGTACGGTGAAGTACAAGCTGTGGGCGGTGTTAATGAAAAAATTGAAGGCTTTTTCGATTTATGCCAATACCGTGGGCTAACCGGTACTCAAGGTGTCATTATACCCAAATCTAATGCTATCAATCTGGTATTAGATGCCACAGTAATAGATGCGGTGAAAAAAGGGCTTTTTCACATATACACGGTAGAAACCGTAGATGATGCCCTTAGTATATTGATGGAGCAAGAAGCGGGTAAAATTAGTAGTAAAGGGCGTTACCCTAAAAACTCAATTAATTACCACGCGGTGAACCGTTTGTACAATATTGCTCTTATTGTCAGCGGTGGTGACGGCGAGTAATCTCGGACATTAGCTTTCTGCCCGCAAGGCAGCAAGCTAATGTACTAATGAGAAAAACCCATCTCTCTGGCATTGTCGATACCAGCAATTAACCACCAAACCACAAACATCAGTGAACTGAGTAAAAGGTGGGATAGTACGAATTTCAAATATACCGAATCGTTATCACGTTTATTCATCTGTAGTCTCTATGGCGGTATCTACAATTCCCGCCAATCAACCCCAAGAAAAGCAACCATTGAACGCTGAGCCTAGTAAATAAGTCCGGTCCCAATGGCCGCTCCTTGTAAAAAGGCTCCATTTACATTTTCTATTTCTTCTTGTGACAGTACGATCATATCCATAGTTAATGCCTCACTTTTTTCTTCGATTAGGTCCCAATTGGGTCTAACTAGCATTAGTGATTAAGCACTAGTTTTGAACTGAACTTAGTAACTGATTTTCTGTGTTTGAAGACCGACGACATTCAAATAATAAAAAATGAGACCGAACTACGAAACTGGTATGTAAGTAAACTCGCAGTTTACTTATGCTCGACGTATATTTGTACTTATTCTTATAAAGACAGTGTCTTATCAGTGACAGATCAATATACACTTAAATAGAATGAGGAAGCGCGTTGAAATATAGAAAGTTAATGCTTTGGATGTGTTTTTTGTTGTTTAGCAATGTTGTGTTTTCTAACGAAATTATAGTGCAAAACGTATCTTCTAATGTTTATGTACTTACCGGTAAGGACTATGGAACAAACATAGGTTTAATTGAAATAGCGGATAAATTGATATTAATTGACCCTATGCCGGGTGAAACGCATTTTTATCAACTCGACAAAACAATAAATGAAATTGTTGGGAAACGTCCATCATATATACTTAATACTCATAACCATTCTGACCACACTGGTGGCAACGCCTACTTTAAAAGTAATGGCGCACAAGTACTAGAAACATCTCCTATTGCAGATAGCGTTCAAGCAATTGGTGTAAATTCACATTCTTCTAAAGATACACTCTACTATTTGAAAGGTAGTAATATCCTGTTTGTTGGCGACGTTTACGACACAAGCTGGCATCCAACATTCTATTCGGGTGGAACTAAAGGGTTTAACGAAGCAATAGAAACTATCCTAAATATTGCGGATGCACAAACAATAATAGTACCAGGTCACGGCCCGATTGCTAACAAGGCTGCATTGGTAACGTTTCGAGATAATACTAATGCGTGGATAGAACGAATTTCATATCTTCATTACCAGGGCTTAAGTACTGAGATGATAATGAAAGACGAACAAGCGTTGACAATATTGGAAATGTTTAGCGCGAATAACAAGTCGCCGGTTTTACCTGAAAAAGCAATTTCTAGGTTTATAGATCGCACAATTTCAGTGGTAGAAAGCGAACACAAACACTAATCTTGATGTTAACAGTTTAAAGGTTTAAAAGATTAAGAAAGGGAGCAACGTCTCCCTTTTAAAAATAAATCCAATCAAAGGCTAATCGATTATTTTGGCGGCATGCGCAAGCCGCCATCTAAACGGATAGTCTCACCATTTAGATAACTGTTGTTGGCCATGTGAATAACCAATTTACCAAATTCTTCTGGTAGTCCTAAGCGTTTCGGAAATTGTACATTAGCCGATAGGGCATCTTGCACTTTCTCTGGCATTGCCAAAAGCATTGGCGTTCCCATAACGCCAGGAGCAATAGTGTTTACGCGTATACCCAAAGGTGCGAGGTCACGAGCCATAGGTAACGTTAACCCAATAATACCGCCCTTACTTGCTGCATAGGCCGTTTGACCAATTTGGCCCTCGTAACCTGCAACCGATGCCGTGTTAACAATTAATCCACGCTCACCTTCGTCATTAAGCGGTGCTTGTTTGGCCATTGCAGCAGCAACTAAGCGTGCCACATTAAAGCTGCCCACAAGATTAATGTCTATAGTAGTTTGAAAGTCACCAAGGGGGGCAGGGTTGCCTTCTCTGTCTAATAAGCGCTTTGCTGGTGCAATACCTGCACAGTTAACTAATAGTGCAATAGAGCCAAATGCTTGAGCTGTGGCATCTATAGCATGTTGAACTTGCGCTTCGTCGCGTACGTCAACTTTTGAGAAAAGTGTGTTGTCTGCACCTAACTCTTCTACGCGTTTTGCACCTAACTCTTCGTTTAAATCGAATAGGCTTACGTTAGCGCCAGCTGCACGTAGTGCAATTGCAGTTGCGTGCCCAAGACCAGAGCATCCACCAGTTACAATGGCAGTGAGGTTGTTTAGTGTCATGATATTCCCATTTTGTCACTATTATTAACGTGATGTTAACGGGAAGTAAGAAGAAAAACCACGGTGCCGATAGGGATCGGCACCTTTAAAGCGCTTATTTTGGCAACTGAATTTTACAGTCTTCGCTTTGACGATAAATAATCAAGGTATGACCAATTACCTGCAGTTTTTCTGCACGAGTTTCACGAACGATGGCATCCATGATAAGCGCTTTTTCTTCGCGATCATCCGTTGGCACCTTAACTTTAATTAATTCGTGATGATTTAGAGCATTGTCAATTTCTGCAACAACACCCTCTGTTAGGCCGTTTGCACCAAGCTGTACAACAGGTTTTAATGGGTGTGCGAGGCCTTTTAGAAATTGCTTTTGTTTGTTTGAAAGTTTCATGAAGTGATAATTCTTACAATTAATCTGTTAGTTTATGCTTGAAATAACGTATTCTAACGCCATCTTCTCTACAATCCTAATGACATTGTATTGGAATGACAAAAAAGAAACACTCCGCCAGCAGTAAACGTTGGCTAAAAGAACACTTCGACGACCACTATGTGCAAAAAGCCCAGAAGGAGGGTTGGCGATCTCGTGCTATCTATAAACTGGAGGAAATCCAGCAAAAAGATAGGCTTATAAAACCAGGAATGACACTTGTTGACTTAGGTGCCGCGCCCGGGGGCTGGTCGCAACTTTCTGCGCAGCTTGTTGGTGACAACGGACAGGTTATTGCGTGTGATATTTTGCCGATGGACCCCATAGTGGGTGTCGATTTCCTTCAAGGCGATTTTCGAGAAGATGCCGTTCTTGAAGCATTGTTGAACAGAATTGGCGGAAAAACCGTAGATATAGTGTTGTCTGATATGGCACCAAACTTAGCTGGTAATTCAGCTGTTGACCAATCGCGCTCAATGTACCTTTGCGAACTTGCGCTCGATATGTGTCATCAGGTGTTAAAACCAGGTGGTTCATTCGTCATAAAAGTCTTCCAAGGGGAAGGTTTTGTTGAATTTATGAATGCGCTTAAGCAATCGTTTACTACAATTAAAACACGTAAGCCAGACTCGTCCAGATCACGTTCTCGTGAGGTGTATTTGGTGGCTTGTGGGTATAAAGTGTAGTAGTCTTTGGAATAAGCGGTTTTCGTTGCGAACTTTTCTGGTTGTTCAATAGTCAAATTGTTGAATTACCCAGCAGTTCGGGTTTATAGAGGTTAGTAGCATTGAGCGATATGGCAAAAAATTTAATCTTATGGTTAGTCATCGCCGTTGTATTAATGTCAGTTTTTCAGAGCTTTTCACCGAGTGAATCGTCTCGTTCACAAACTGACTACACAACGTTTTTAAGAGAAGCTGAACAAGGAAATATTCGCGAAGTTCGCATTAATAATAGCGGCGAAATTCGTGGAACCAAACGTTCAGGCGAGACATTTCAAACCTTCGTACCTTACTTCGATGACAAGTTAGTATCAGACTTGGTTAAAAACGACGTAAGAGTGTATGGCGAACCACCAGAAGAACAATCTCTTCTTACATCAATCTTCATTTCTTGGTTCCCAATGCTGTTGCTTATCGGTGTATGGATTTTCTTCATGCGTCAGATGCAAGGCGGTGGTGGTCGCGGTGCGATGTCGTTTGGTAAGAGTAAAGCGCGACTGCTTGGCGAAGACCAAATTAAGACTACATTCGCTGACGTAGCTGGCTGTGATGAAGCTAAAGAAGACGTGTCTGAATTGGTTGATTTCTTGCGCGATCCTTCTAAGTTCCAGAAACTTGGTGGCAAAATTCCAAAAGGCGTACTTATGGTAGGGCCTCCAGGAACCGGCAAGACGTTACTTGCTAAAGCGATTGCAGGCGAAGCAAAAGTTCCTTTCTTTACCATTTCAGGTTCTGACTTCGTTGAAATGTTTGTGGGTGTGGGTGCATCGCGCGTTCGTGATATGTTTGAGCAAGCGAAAAAAGCAGCGCCTTGTATTATCTTTATCGACGAAATTGATGCCGTTGGTCGCCAACGTGGCGCAGGTTTAGGTGGCGGTCACGACGAGCGTGAACAGACACTTAACCAAATGCTAGTTGAAATGGATGGTTTTGAAGGTCACGAGGGCATAATTGTTATTGCTGCGACTAACCGTCCTGACGTACTAGACCCTGCGTTACTTCGTCCTGGTCGTTTTGACCGTCAAGTAGTAGTGGGCTTACCAGACATTCGCGGCCGTGAACAAATTCTTAAAGTACACATTCGAAAAGTACCAGTTGCAGATAATGTTGAACCGTCTGTTATTGCTCGCGGAACACCAGGGTTTTCTGGAGCAGACTTAGCGAACCTTGTGAATGAAGCGGCTTTGTTTGCTGCGCGTGGCAATAAGCGTTTGGTTTCGATGGAAGAGTTCGAAAAAGCGAAAGACAAAATCATGATGGGCTCTGAGCGTAAGTCTATGGTGATGTCTGAGCCTGAGAAAGAAATGACGGCTTATCACGAAGCGGGTCACGCCATCGTGGGTAGACTAGTTCCAGAGCACGACCCAGTGTACAAAGTGTCTATTATTCCTCGTGGTCGCGCATTAGGTGTAACTATGTACTTGCCAGAGCAAGATCGTGTTAGCCACTCTAAACAGCACTTAGAAAGTATGATTTCTAGTTTGTTTGGCGGTCGTATAGCAGAAGCGATTATTTATGGTGACGACAAGGTAACAACAGGTGCGTCTAACGATATTGAGCGCGCAACTGAGATTGCCCGTAAGATGGTAACGCAGTGGGGTCTTTCTAGTAAGATGGGTCCAATGCTTTACGCTGAAGACGAAGGCGAAGTGTTTCTAGGCAAGTCGATGTCAAAAGCGACGAATATGTCTGATGACACAGCGCGAGCTATTGATGCGGAAATCAAATCACTAATTGACCGTAACTACGAGCGTGCACAAAAGATCCTAGAAGAAAACATCGACATTCTTCATTCAATGAAAGATGCATTAATGAAGTACGAAACCATTGATGCAAAACAAATTGACGATCTTATGAAGCGTACGGATGTTCGTCCTCCTGCAGATTGGGATGACTCTGCATCTTCTGGTGGCGACAAGCCAAGTGGTGGTGCGCCGGTACGTGAAGGTGAAATTAAAAACGATGGTGTTGACAAACCATCTGTTGGCAAGCCAGGTGATTTACCTAGCTAAGCAGCTAACGTTACTAAAAAACGCCAGTTAATCTGCGTTTTTGTTTAACGGCTGTTAATGTTTGTTGTATCGCAATGATAAACAAATGCCGTCCATTCTTTTTTCAGTAGTTTGTAAAACAACATAGTCTAGCGAGAAATTCATGCAGTTTGGTAGCCATAACATCAGCCTTTCTGAACCTCAAATAATGGGGATTTTAAACGTTACTCCTGATTCCTTTTCAGATGGCGGTAAACACGCCAACGTGAAGCAGGCGCTATCCCATGCGTTAAAGATGATAGATGAAGGGGCAACATTTATAGACATCGGCGGAGAGTCGACTCGCCCAGGCGCGCAAGATGTATCGCTTCAAGAAGAGTTAGACAGAACCATCCCCATCATTGAAGCGCTAGCCGCTAACAGTGAATGTGTAATTTCTATAGATACCAGTAAAGCTGAAGTCATGCGTGAAGCCGTAAAAGCAGGCGCTGGTCTAATTAATGACGTAAAGGCGTTACAAGCACCGGGCGCGCTAGAGGTGGCCGCAAAGTCGGAAGTGCCAGTTTGTCTTATGCATATGCAGGGGGAACCTCGCTCAATGCAAGTACAGCCCGAATACTGTAATGTAGTGAAAGAAGTAAATGATTTTCTTCTGGAAAGAGTAAATGCTTGTTTAGTTGCTGGGATACCCAAAGAGCAAATATTAGTCGACCCTGGCTATGGTTTTGGTAAAACCATTGAGCATAACTATACGCTTGTTAAACATTTACCAGAGATTATGGCACTCGGCTACCCTGTGCTTGTGGGTATGTCGCGAAAGTCTATGATTGGAAATTTACTAGACAGAAAGGTAAATGAACGCTTGGCTGGCAGTATAACCCTCGCTACAATTGCCGCTCAAATGGGGGCACATATAATTCGCGTGCACGATGTTAGAGAAACCGCAGATGCGGTTAACATTGTAAAAATGCTGAAGACGATAAAATAAGGAATAATAATGACACAGCGCAGATACTTTGGTACCGACGGGATCCGCGGTAAAGTAGGCGAAAGTAATATTAACCCAGAGTTTGTAACCAAACTTGGTTGGGCTGCAGGGAAAATATTAGCGGGAAGAGGAACCAATAAAGTCTTAATTGGCAAAGACACTCGTATTTCTGGATATATGCTGGAGTCGTCACTTGAGGCAGGTTTATCTGCTGCCGGTATAGATATTGGTTTATTAGGTCCAATGCCTACGCCTGCTATTGCATATTTGACCAAGACGTTTCGCTCAGAAGCGGGCATTGTAATCAGTGCTTCACATAATCCTTATTACGACAACGGTATAAAATTTTTCTCGGCTCAAGGCTTTAAGTTAGACGATGACATCGAACTGGCAATAGAAGACATGCTAGACCGTCCAATGACGTGTGTTGCATCAGACAAATTAGGTAAAGCCACGCGTATAAACGATGCGGCGGGTCGCTACATCGAGTTTTGTAAAGGTACGTTCCCATCTGAATTAGATTTAACGGGGTTAAAAATTGTTGTTGATTGCGCCCATGGTGCTACTTATCACATCGCTCCGAATGTATTGCGTGAGTTAGGTGCTACTGTAATTGAATTGGGTACGTCGCCTAATGGCCTGAATATTAATGATGGTGTGGGTGCAACATCAATGACGGCCATCGTAGAGAAAGTAAAAGAAACAGGCGCCCATTTAGGATTTGCCCTCGATGGAGATGGCGACAGAATTATGATGGTCGACCACCTAGGTAATGTACTTGATGGCGATCAAATCGTATATATCATAGCCCGTGATGCCCTTAAAAATGGCAAGCTTCAAGGCGGTGTAGTGGGTACCTTAATGAGTAACCTTGGCCTTGAAAATGCATTAAGTAAGTTAGGTGTACCATTTGCGCGAAGCAATGTGGGCGACCGCTATGTTATGGAGCTTCTACAACAAAAAGGCTGGACGATTGGTGGTGAAAACTCTGGTCACGTATTGAATTTGAATATGTGCTCTACCGGAGATGGTATTGTTGCTGGATTACAAGTACTTGCCGCTATGCTTCGTTCAGATATGGACTTGCACGATTTGGCGAGTGGGTTTGAAATGTACCCTCAAACCTTGGTGAATGTTCGTTATTCAAATCAAGATGAAGATTATCTTTCTCACGAACAGGTTCAAAATGCTAAGAAAGAAGCAGAAGTCGCATTAGGTAAAACTGGGCGGGTTCTGTTACGCAAAAGTGGTACTGAGCCGCTTATTCGTGTGATGGTAGAGTCAAACGATGATAGCCAGTCTCAAAAATGGGCCTCGCATATTGCTGAAACTGTTCGGAATCTCGCCAATTAGTTGGCATAGCAGGATTTTTTGTGTTTTGTGCTTGTATCTTACGAATTTAATAGTTAATATCACGCCCGCTTTAAAGACAGGGCTAAGGTCTGTGTTGTGAGTATAAACAAAAGACAGCCATTCGTGGCTGGCAATTGGAAAATGAACGGAAGTCTAGACTTAGTAAAAGACTTCAATGAAAAGCTTGCTGGTTTCAGTACGAACACTGAAGTTGTTATCTGTGCTCCGGCTACGTTAACGCATGCTTTTAATCAAAACGGTTTTTCAGTTGGTGCTCAAAATGTGAGTCACTTAGACAACGGCGCGCACACTGGTGAGTTATCGGTGGGTATGCTAAAAGAAGCAGGATGTGGTTATGTCATTGTCGGCCACTCTGAACGTCGCGAAGACCAAGGCGAGTCAAACGCATTGGTTGCTTTAAAAGCAAAGAAATGTATAGAAAACGATTTAGTACCCATTATTTGCGTGGGTGAGTCGTTAGAAATACGAGAAGCTGGTGAAGTGGAATCGTTTGTTGGTCAGCAGTTAAAGGCAATTACTGATATATTGTCTATTGAAGAGCTGGCTAAAACAGTTATTGCGTACGAGCCCATATGGGCAATTGGTACTGGCAAAACTGCTAGCCCAGCGCAAGCACAACAAGTGCACGAATTTATACGCGGTTATTTTTCTAAAATAGACGCAGAATTGGCAGAAGGCCTTCGTTTGTTATACGGTGGCAGTGTGAAGCCTGACAACGCTAGAACGTTATTTGCTCAGCAAGACGTAGATGGTGGGTTAATTGGTGGTGCCAGTTTAAAAGCAGAAGATTTTATTTCAATTTGCCAAGCGGCAAACTGACGAGGTATTTATGATTTACGAAGTGCTATTAGTAGCATATTTAATTGTTGCGCTATTGCTAATTGGATTTGTATTGATCCAACAGGGTAAAGGTGCAGATATGGGCGCTTCTTTCGGCTCAGGTGGCTCTAACACTGTTTTCGGCTCATCAGGTTCTGGTAACTTCATGACTCGTACAACAGCAATTCTTGCTGGTTTGTTTTTCTTCATAAGCTTAACGCTTGGCGCGATGACTGCTAACCGCGAAAAAGCAGATGATGAGTGGAATAACCTAGAAGTACCAGCATCAGTAGAGGTTCCTGTTGAAATGCCTGCTGATCAGGACGTACCAGTTATTAGTGGTGAAGAGCAAACTGATGTACCAGCTACATCTGGTGAGCAATCTGATGTTCCGTCGGAAGATGGAAATACGCCAAACTAAATAAAGTTACAGATTTCGCGGAAGTGGTGGAATTGGTAGACACGCCATCTTGAGGGGGTGGTGAGCATAGCTCGTGCGGGTTCAAGTCCCGCTTTCCGCACCAATATAAAAACCGTATCTCTTTGAGATGCGGTTTTTTTTCATCTCTACGTTTTTTGTATTACCCGTTTTTACATTCTTCTCAAAGCAACTTACGACCAAGTCATGTAATTACGCGGCAAAATTTATAAAATACAGCGCCTTAGTACTATCCGTCAGCACTATAATCGACTATGCTTTTATCTAGTTTGTACTCATAAAATAAATAAAACACGCTTCATGGGGCGCTTCAGTGCAAAAAACGCTTAGTCAAAGCTTATTTCAAACGCTTCTCTTAGGGATAGTGATCGCATCGCTTCTTATTATTGGTGCCGTTTGGAAATCCGCAAACTCTTTAGTTGTCAAAAATATTGACCAAGATATTATCCTCGCAGAGAAAGTATTCGATAAAGTTGTAGATGATAGACAAGAAGTAATACGTAATGTCTCAAATGTGTTATTACGTGCATTTGATTTTAGAACGGCAGTAGGAACTCAAGATTTACCTAGCATTAATGCGGCGTTCACTAGCTATGCTGACCGTTTAAATACAAATATTATTGCCTTGGTCAATCTAGACCATCAAGTGGTGGTGTCGTACTCTCCGCTGTTTAAAGAAGGGGACAAGCTAAAGAGCACCTCTGAGCTTGTTTCAAAAGGGCTTAACAGTGGCTTTTTCGCAATAAATGATGAGCTCGTTCAGATAAATTTGTATGGCGTCGAAATTCCTACTTTGCGCTATTACATGATTATTGGCGTTGAGTTTGATCAGGCTTTACTCGAAGAACTGAAATCATTAGTAGATGCAGAAATAATTATTTCTGACGTTCACGATAATCATGTATTGAATACAACACTTGATAAAGATATTGCGTTAGATGTATTGCAGGCAAATGGCGACCCGTCGTGGTTCGAAGTTACGTTGAAAAACGAGCATACGTATTTTGCTCGTCAAGTTAATATTTCTTCGGGTATGGCGTTACCCGTAAACATAACACTGGCTTTAGATACCTCAGCGTCCTTCGAAGCTTTCACCAACATTCAATTAACCATTTTAGCGTTTACTCTCATCGCTGTGTTAACAGCGCTTGGCCTTTCAATGATTCTGGCGCGTAATGTGAGCCGCCCAGTTTCAGATCTCGTTGCTGCTGTCAACAAGGTTGCAGCAGGCAATTATGGTAATACCCTCGATAAGCCTTCAAAACTAAAAGAAATATCAGAATTAGCAATAGCTGTTGATAGCATGCAAGAGAGCATAAAAGCACGTGAGCGTCATATACTTTACCAAGCTCAGCACGATGTACTCACGGGGTTGTTCAATCGAAATTATGTTGAAGACTATTTTATAGGTCAAATGGAAGAGGAGCACTCTCTTCAAGTTATTGCCATTACCGTTTTAGGGTTCAGAACAATTAATGATCTTTACGGTTATTCAAATGGAGACAATGCGCTAAAGTCATTAGCGTCTAGATTACAACGATGGCCGGGTATTTCAGCGCGCTTGGCTGGCGGCGAAATTTTGTATCTTTCGCAAGAAGCCTTGAGCGTTGAACAATTAGAAACTCTTAAACACATTTTAGAGCAACCTGTTGAAACTAATTTGATAGCTATCCCCGTAAAAGTGGCGATGGCAGTGCTTAATTGTCCAGAGGATGCGGCAACATCTGAAGAATTGTTCAGAAAAATGAATATAGTCACCGATGAAGCTATTCACACCGGGGATTGGTTCGTCAGTTATAAACCAGAACTTGAAGATAAATATACCAGAAGGTTATCTATCACCAGCGAGTTGAAAAAGGCACTGGCGAGTCATCAAGGTGAACTCTCTATGGTTTATCAACCCAAAATTGACCTTGCCACCATGAAAGTTTCGAGTATGGAAGCGCTCATACGTTGGAATAACAGCGTGTTGGGCTTTGTACCTCCCGATGAGTTTATAACTATTGCTGAACAAGCTGGGTTAATTGAACAAGTGACAACATGGGTAATGCAAAGAACCATTTCCGACTTGGCTTATTTTCGTAATAAAGGATACAGCTTTACTATAGCAATGAATCTGTCTACACAAGATATTCAAAACAAAATTTTGCTAGATAACTTAGTGAATATTTTGAAAGACAAAGGCTTATCACCCGAAGCTCTGGAATTAGAAATTACGGAAAGTGACTTAGTAGCAGATGCTTCATTGGCTATTCAGAACCTCACTGAACTAACGAGTAAAGGGTTTAGTTTCGCAATAGATGACTTTGGTACTGGGTATTCCTCACTAGCGTACTTGAAGAGTTTACCAGTTACTACTATCAAGATAGATAAAAGCTTCATACTTGATCTAGCGAATGACGACTACGACAAGCAAATTGTGCATACTGTGCTTGCGTTGGCGCGTGCGTTTGATTTAAAGGTTGTAGCTGAAGGGGTAGAGGACATAGCGTCGTTGGAGATCTTAAAGGATTGGGGATGTAATATAATTCAAGGTTACTATATAAGTAGACCACTTAAGAAAACCGATCTCGAGGAATGGCTTGAAAGCTCACCGTATAGTGAAAACGTAGTTACATCTTGTTAAACACGTCGGAAATAAATATTTGGCGCGTAATATGCTTAATATTATTAAGAACGCGATATGAGTCGGGTTTGTTCGGTTTTAAACAGTCAAGGAACTCATATTAGTTTGAATTTGTACCACGAATAGCGCTTTACTCACCATTTTTTGGTTGTTTTCGCTATGCAAATAAGAAGTTTGTTCTATAACAAGGAATTTGAGATGGATATTATTCGTATTTTACTTTCAATTTTACTTCCTCCTTTGGGGGTGTTTTTACAAGTGGGTATTGGTTTACATTTTTGGATAAATATACTTCTTACCATACTTGGTTATTTTCCGGGTGTTATCCATGCGGTGTATATTATCGCGAAAAAATAGGGTTGCGGAAAATTAGATAACCCATTACGGTGGCGATTGTTTTACTTCTTTCGTCGCCTTACTGATAGAAAAGCCAGCTGTATGAAGCTGGCTTTTCAGTTAAATAGTAGCCATAAACTACTTTAAGCAATAGACTCTTCTTTGAGCGACTGTTCCATTTCTTGTCGATACTGGGTTGCTAGGGAAGTTTTTTGTTGTTCGCTTAGGACTTTACCTGCTACTTGGAAGAACTGTTCTTCTTCATCCGCTAGATGATGTTCCACTTTTTCTTGAAGCGTTTTTAGGTGGCGTAGCCACGCTGGCGAGCTCATATCAGTTTTGTCTATTTTTTCGATAAGTTCATCAATTTCATGATGCTCTGCAATGCCATGGCGAGACATATCGACAGTTTGGTCTTTCTTAATCAGTTGCGTATAAAAGAAGCGCTCTTCTGCAATGGCATGACTTTCTAACTGTGTTTTTAGCTCTTGGTAGTACTCTCGACGCGCTGCTGTGTCGCCACTGGTTTCGGTTAAAATTTTTAGCAGTAAACGTTGTTTTTCATGATCTTGACGTAAGGCTTCAAAAATTTTCATGGCTTCTTCCTCAGTTAAATAGAATCACAATAGACAAAGCGAGTTTTGTTCCAAGATTTAATGGGATATATGTTTATGAATTATATGGCTATTTTTATATTCTCCTAAGTTAGAGATACACTAATATAGACCTGTAAGTAATTTTTACAGACCATACAGGCATTGTGTACAGGGTATTGCAAGTAAGGCCTGTCTAGTGAAACTCTGCAGTTGACCGTATTCAATGAGCACTAATATTCGTCTATTGCGCTTTACAATACTCACTACCTAAAGCGCACTAGCTAAAACGTTTAGGCTTCGTGGATGTGTCTCAATAACGAGTTTGTCATCTTCATATATCTCACCATCAACGGCATAAGAAGTCGTCTTGTCAAATTTTAGAGTAATCGACGATGCCTGAGTATGACGAATACGGCTAGATTCTACTTTTGATTCATTTGGGCTAAATACCAGTTCCGCGAGTGACAAAAATTGCTTATCTGAGCTAGATTGTGGCACTAACCAAGTGATATCCAGCTTGCCATCCATGACGTCGGGTTCAGCTGCTCCTTGTGCCAAAGCGGTGGTAATGGGGGCCGCATTGGCGATAACAAAGCTGGGGGTTGTTAATGTCTCGCGTTTCTTATTATCTAGTGAAAGAGTAAACGTGAGATCAGCGTTGTTCGAAATGGCGTTCCACAGCCCCTTTAAATAGGCAAATTGGCCACCTACATTTTTTTCTTCGCGGTCTGCGGACGAAATCATTTGCTCTTCAAAACCAACAGCTGCAACTAGTAACATTACTTTGTTGTTGCAACGCGCAGTATCTATGGCGTGAACGTTTCCATTGATAATAGTGTCGCATGCGATGTCGATGGGTGTCACCTTACTCAAATACCCATGTAATACTTGGCTAAGTGCGTTCGCAGTGCCTAAAGGGATGAGCCCCATAGTTATGTTGCTATTTACAAGCGCGCTTGCTACCTCTGTTAACGTACCGTCTCCGCCACAGGCTACAATGATATCAGCACCGTCATCTTTAGCTTGTTGTGCTAGCGAGGTAGCATTAATTTCAGGTGTAGTTTGTTTAACTTCAACACTGAATTTTTCATTTAACCGTGAAAGAATGTCGTTTCTATATTTATGCCATTTTCCACCACCGGAAACGGGGTTAACAATAAGCGCGAGCTTTTTCTGAAGTGAGAGTAGCCCACCTTCCTTCACCTTAGTAAGCGCAGCAAGCTGTCTTTGATTCAATCTGGCTGTTTGGCGAATACTGTTTATTTTCTTTAGTGCTTGGTCGACGCTTAGTGATGTGTCTTTCGAAAGTAAAAACGCAGCGACGACTAAAACCGAGCGACCTCTACCAAGTGCACAATGGACAACCACATTTTTTCCAGCAGTTATTTGTTGATCAAGCCAGTTTATTGCCATTACCAACTGTTCAGGTGTTGGGCTTGTATGATCGAGTACCGGAATATTTAAATAGCGAAAGTCTTCTTGATACGCGGTCCAATCAAGACCATCAAATTCTGCAGTAACATCTAAGATTGCATCAATTTTATTACATTTGAGAAGGTCAACATGTTGACCAGACATTCTACACGCTAGAAAAAGTTGAGGCGCAATTTTTTGAAGTGGTGGCACTTTGTCGGTGCGCCTAGCGTATTCATTGTAAAGCCATGATCCAAGTAGAAAGGGAACAAATACCCAGCGAATATATAATGGAATAGAGCCATCTTCGCGCTTTCTAAAAAGGCTAGGGTAGTTAAGCAAATAGGCACTACTTACTGCTATAAGAGAAAAAGCTATCCATGCGAAAGCAACTGAGGCAAGAGTAAGCGTTAGGGTGTATGCTAAGTAACAACAAGCTATTGCGCCTAGTACGTAATACTTTACCATTTTCATAAATTACATTTCCTTTGTTGTTAAACCTACCATGTATACACCAAGTTTGTTCATTCCGATTATTTTTATTTAGAGCGTGTTGACCTATTTAGTACGTTTTTGCAACTAAGCTTACTGCAAAGATTAACACGCTTTAATTTTCGCCTATGCTCAATAAAGCGTCCCTTTTGATTTAGCAGGGTAAAATAATTTCACAATTCTTCTCGGGAATTAATGTTAGCAACACGATTTGGCAAAATACGAAAGAATAGAATGTAAGGTTGAACTTGTTAGTACGCGTTGTCGTACACCTAGTTGCGCTGTTAAGTTTGAATAGAATCACTAAGCATGAATAGAAAGATAGTATTAAAAGTGACAAATTTTATTTGGTTTCAGGCCATATGGTGGCTAGTCATTCTTTATCAAAATAATGCGGTATGGTTTGTATGTTTGTTGATTACAGTTTGGCTGTGGCTTTCGCCGAAACGCCTGGCTGATCTTAAGCTAATGTTCATCTTATTTGTCATGGGCACTGCTATCGATTCTGTACTGACACATGTCGGTGTTTTTATATTTGAAGAAAAACGTTCATTAGTGGCTTTTTGGCCCATACCAGTTTGGTTAAGCTTGTTGTGGTGTGCATTCGCAGGCACTGTATATCACAGTATGGTAGCCTTTCAAGGGCGGGTAGCAGTATCGGCTTTAGCTGGCGGAATATTCGCCCCTTTAAGTTATATAGCCGGCGCGAATTTGGGCGCTGTTGAGTTAGGGGAAAGTATACTGGTTACCTACCTTGTTGTGGGAATTATATGGAGTATTGTTTTTCCATTTTGCTTTTATTTATCGGAAAAAATTTCTCCAGCTGAGATAGAAATTAAGTAAGTGCGATAAGTTTTCTCAAAAAACCTTAGTTTAAAGAGAAAACCGCTTTCTTAGAAACTTCGCAATACCATCCTCGTCGTGATGACCAATAACCGATGTCGCGAAGTTCTTTATCATAGTTTTTGCATTAGCTGGCGCATAGGCCTCGTCAGCTAATTCAAACATGCTGATGTCGTTGTCACTATCTCCAAAACAGATAACATTGGAGGCACCAAGTTGCGCTTTCAATATCTCTACTGCACTCCCTTTATTCGCTAGTTTATGATGAACATCCATCCATCGAAACTCGTTTCCTTCAATGGCAGGCCCAGAGTAAGCTATAAGTTCTGGTTGTAAATTAAGCTCTTTAAACATGCCATAGATGAGCGGCGCGTCGCCTATCATACTAATGTTTGTAACGTGGGCATTCATCGGTAATTGTTCAATAGGCGCAATTACAGCGGATGTACGTGAAAAATGGTTTTTGATAAGGTCTAGTTCCACGCGGTGTTTTACAGGTGCGTGATAAATAACGTGTTCTCGGTTACGACTTTCGACATTCACAGTATTAATAAAGGGAGTTACACCATTTTCTGTTGCACAGGCAAGGATAGTAGTTACTTCATTAGGTGCAAGAAGGTTTTCAAGGATAAGGGAATCGCCAGAAGGGTCCCAAATAGCTACGCCATTATTATAAATATGGGGTAGTGAAAATTTGGTGCCTTGCATAACACGCTGAGCCGAATGCATTGTTCTGCCTGTTGCAACAGTAAAAGCAATATTATTGTTAGCAAGCAGCTTAAGTGTTTCTTGTGTATAAGAAGAGATTTGGGACGACTTATTTAAAAGTGTGCCGTCAAGGTCAAAAAAAATGAGATCCATAAGCTACCCATTAAGAACAATTCTAATGTTAAATGCCCATAAATAGTACCTAATTATGGCGTATATGTTTACTAAACTTCATTAATGTCCCACCAGAAAGAATACTGATAACCGCGACAAGATAGAAATATACAAGAGGTATATTGCCTACATATGAAACTATTATTAACTCAAAAAGAAGTCCAAAACGACCAGATAGTAGAATTCTCTTATATCTATTTCAAGTTTAATAAATTTAAATTTTAGTCTGCTTTGTTCCCCCCGCTGTTTGCTTTGTGGCTATGTAATTGATGTAGAGTTTAATAGTAATTAAGATTTAATTGAAAATGTTTTAGTTGATGTTAAATGTATGGGTTTACTGCTTATTGTGGATAAAGTTTTTTGTTTCACGAGTATTTTGGATTTTCTCATACCTTTGTTTTTAAAGATAAAATTCATGGCTGGTGGGGTGTTTTTGTATATGAAACATCGTTGGTGAAATATTCATTATAAGTTGAGCTCACAGTAAGTTGTTTATATCTCACGCTTGAAATATTTTTCAAAATCATTATATTGTTAGACCTCTAATGATTATTGTTCTATTGATTTTCGGGTTTAATTGTTGGGTGCGCTTCCTTAAGTTTTTTGGAATGACGTGATCGTAACTCTGAACTCGTCGGTTGAAAGATGAGCAATAGCCTACAACAGAATGTTAAGCAACAGAGGAAATAACGTACGTTATGCCATTGGAAAGCTACATATCGTTAGCCGTCTATTTTCTGGCAATGCTAGGAATAGGCTTGTTCGCATATAAACAGTCTACAAGCGATATATCTGGGTATATTTTAGGTGGGCGTCAAGTTAGTCCACAGGTTACAGCACTGTCAGCAGGGGCATCAGATATGTCTGGTTGGATGTTAATGGGACTACCAGGTGCAATGTTCTTAACGGGCTTCGACGCCCTTTATATTGCAATTGGTTTAGTTATTGGTGCGTTGGCTAATTATTTATTAGTGGCACCAAAGCTGAGGGTCTATACCGAGGTAGCCGACGACTCTTTGACTGTACCTGAATTTTTTGCGAAGCGTTTTGATACGCCAAAATCGAGTTTAAGAATTGTTTCTGCTGTAATCATTGTGATGTTTTTCACGTTGTATACATCAGCTGGGTTAGTAGCTGGCGGTAAGCTGTTTGAAAGCGCCTTCTCTGTTGATTACCAGTTAGGGTTGTTCATTACCCTTGGTGTAGTGGTGTCTTATACGTTATTGGGTGGTTTTCTTGCGGTAAGCATGACCGACTTTGTACAGGGTTGCATAATGTTTGTTGCCTTGGTGCTTGTTCCTTTTGTCGCGTTTACTGAGTTCGATAGTGTTAGTCAGATGACTGGTGCCGCGTATCAATCGGTACCAAGTTTTTCAGAATCGCTAGAGACTTTGACATTTGTTGGTCTTATTTCGAGCTTGGGGTGGGGCTTAGGGTATTTTGGCCAGCCGCACATCATTGTAAGGTTTATGGCTATTCGTTCAGTAAAAGCGATTAAAACTGCGCGTAATATCGGTATGTCATGGATGCTAGTTACCATTATCGGTGCGCTTGGAACAGGCTTTGTTGGTATTGCCTATGCTAACCAATTTAATTTAACGGTTGACGATCCAGAGACAATTTTCATTATCTTTTCGCAACTGCTGTTTCATCCGTTAATAAGTGGTTTTTTGATGGCTGCAATTTTGGCGGCCATCATGAGTACTATCTCTTCACAACTATTGGTTAGTGCAAGTTCATTAACTGAAGATATTTATCGCGTGGTTGTGAAGAAAGAAGTCACGGAGCAGAAAACCGTCACTATTGGCCGCTATGGTGTAGCCGGTGTTGCACTAGTGGCATTGTTATTAGCTTTAGATGCATCAAATACAATTTTGTCTTTAGTGAGTAATGCGTGGGCTGGTTTTGGGGCCGCATTTGGACCGTTAGTGTTGTTTTGTTTGTTTAAGAAAGACTTAACACCTAATGCAGCATTGGCAGGCATGATAAGCGGTGCGGTTACGGTGTTGTTTTGGATTTATGCGCCAGTTTTGGCTGATGGCAAAACACTAAGCAGTGTAATTTATGAAATTATTCCAGGGTTTGCAGTAAGTACGTTGACGCTTTATCTGGTTAGTCGTTACAGCGACAGCCCTTCGAAAAACGTACAAGCGATTTTTATGCAAGCCAGTAAAGAATTAGCGAATCAACAATTTTAAGGTAAAAGAGTTTATTATGAGTAATCCGAATTGGAAACGCGTAGTGATTAAAGTAGGTAGTGCGCTAATATCACCCAATCAAAAAGGGTGTAGTAGCCATTACTTACTAAGTATTGCGCAGTTTATCGTGCGATGCAGAGCGAACGGTACGCAGGTTGTACTGGTTTCTTCTGGCTCGGTCGCAGCAGGTGCACACTTGTTTCCAGAGCTAGAAAAGTCGAACATTGCGGTTAAAAAGGCCATGGCGGCAGCGGGTCAAACCGAGATGATTGCAACGTGGGACAGGTTATTTGATTTTCCTTCAGCACAAATATTGCTAACGCACGCTGACTTACGTGATAGAGAACGTTATGTGAGTATTAGGGAAACGTTATTTAGCTTATTGGACAATAATATTTTGCCCATTGTGAATGAAAATGACACGGTAACTACAGACAAATTAAAAGTAGGGGATAACGATAACCTTTCCGCAATGGTAGCTGCTGCTGCCGACGCTGATGCACTTATTATCTGCTCGGATATTGATGGCTTATATAATAAAAACCCACATGAGCATGATGACGCTAAATTGTTGAAGTCTGTTGAGACTATTGACGAGTCAATTTATGCAATGGCAGGCGGCGCCGTGAAAGGTGGTGTGGGTACAGGTGGTATGCGCACCAAAATACAAGCAGCTGAGAAAGCAGTTTCACATGGCATAGATACATATATTATTAACGGCTTTACAGAGCTGTCGTTTAATATGTTATTAAAAGGGGAGAATCCCGGTACGCATTTCAAGCCTCATGCTAAGCCAATGCAAGAAAATGAGCATTGGATGCGACACACTTCAAATGCGCAGGGTGAGGTAATTGTAGAAGGAGATTTTGACGCCTCTCTACATCGCGACGCAGAACAATTGACAAGTAGCGAAATTATTGACGTGAAAGGGGAGTTCTCGGTAGGCGATACCATTTTAGTGCGTAAAGAAGATGGCACTAAATTAGTTAAAGCAAAGTCAAATTACAGTAGTTGTTTATTGAATTTTATAGCGAATCAGGAAAACGAAGAATTTGCCAACGAGTTTGAGGAGAAAACTGGGCCAATTATTTCTGATCAGCACATAGCAAATCTGGAGAAAGAATGAGTATTATTACAGAGTTAGCACAACAGGCAAAACAAGCTGCACGTACACTGGCGATTTTAAGTGAAAGCCAGAAAAACGCGGTGTTAACTGACATGGCAGCGGCTATTCGCGCAAATAAAGATACTATTATTGCGGTTAACGAAAAGGAAGTGGCGCGAGCTAAAGAGAACAACCTTGATGCAGCGATGGTAGATCGTCTTATTCTAAACGAAGAGCGCATCGAGTCGATGGCTGAAGGCATAGAGGTAATTGTTAATCTTGACGATCCAGTAGGCCAAGAGCGCGTTATTGGTACGCGTCCAAACGGCATTGAAATTAAAAAGATGCGTATTCCATTGGGCGTAGTGTGCATGATTTATGAAGCCCGTCCAAATGTTACAGCAGATGCTGGCGCGTTGTGTTTCAAATCGGGCAATGCCGTAATACTACGTGGTGGTAAAGAGGCCTTAGATACTAGCCTTGCTATTGCTAAATTGATGCAAGACGTATTGGAAAAACACAACTTGCCTAAGGCGTTAGTTACAGTAGTACCAAACCCTGATCGTGCTTTAATGCAGGAGTTGATGGAACAACGTGATTACATCGATGTGATTATTCCTCGCGGCGGTGAAGGGCTGATTAACTACGTAACTGACAATGCTAAAGTGCCGGTTATTCAGCATTTTAAAGGGGTTTGTCACCTTTACGTAGACAAAGATGCTGACCTTGATAAAGCGATGGCATTATTGTTAAACGGTAAAACGCAACGCACCGGCGTATGTAATGCGCTAGAAGGGTTAGTTGTACATTCAGCGGTAGCAGGTGACTTCTTGCCGAAAGTGGCGGAAGCCTTTAAAGAAAAAGGCGTAACCGTGCACGTAAACGAAAAAGGTAGTCAGTACTTCGACGGCGCAGATGTTATTGCCGAGGACGCTTATGGCGAAGAATATTTAGGGTTAGAAATTGCCATTAGAGTGGTAGATGATTTTGAGGCTGCGGTAGAACACATAGCCCAATTTGGTAGTAACCATACCGAGGTTATTTGTACCGAAAATGCTGAGAAAGGTAAGCTATTCCAGCGTGCGGTTGATGCTAGTGTGGTAATGGTAAATGCGTCATCGCGTTTTTCTGACGGCAGTCAACTAGGTTTAGGTGCGGAAATTGGTATCGCAACAACCAAGCTACACGCATACGGGCCAATGGGTTTAGAATCGCTGACATCAGAAAAGTACTTGGTAAATGGTGAAGGTCAAATTCGCGACTAAGTGTCTTTTGTACATCGATTTTATTCAATAGTATTGAGTAAAATTCCAGCGAGCTAACTGGTCGGGATTGTACCTGTAGCTTGTATGCTTCATAATGAAAAGCGCTGGCAAATGTCAGCGCTTTTTTTATTCATTATCAAAAGTTTACCGCTTGTTTACTATTCGGACTTTATGTGCGAATTATTAGTTATTTGGAGAGGCCTCATGGAGATTGTAATAGAGCCAGCGCAGTTATGGCATCAAACCATAGCGTTTGCGTATGAATACAAGCTACTCACTTCTCTGGTGCTAATTACTCTTCTACATTACGTCAAAAAGGGTGTACTACGATTAATAAAGCGTCGTAGCTCTCACCGAGGTGAGGACAGACGTAATCAAATAAATATTCTTGAACAGCTTGGAAACGCCTTCATTATTATTGTGTTAATGATGGTATGGTCATCTGAAATTCAGACCCTTGCAATTTCAATTGCCGCGTTTATGGTTGCAATTGTTTTAGCCACTCGCGAATTTATTCAATGTTTTATGGGGTTTATTTACTATCTGGGTGCAAGACCGTTCAGAGTAGGTGATTGGATCCAAATGAACAATATCATTGGTGAAGTGGTTGAAATGGATTGGGCAAAAACGGCGTTGCTAGAAGTTGATCCAGAAACGTTTAACTACACGGGTAAGCACGTTTATGTTCCCAATAGTCAATTGGTTACACAAACTGTGCGCAATTTGAACTTTATGCGCCGTTATCGTTTGCATTCATTTGAGATAGTTAACGAACCCTCTGTTAATGCGTACAGTTTGTTACCGGCATTTCAAGCAAGGGCACAAGCTCATTGTGAGTACTTTCGCGATGTAGCGGAACGATATAAAGGGCTAATTGAGCGTCACTTAGAGCAAGAGTTTATTCGCATTGACCCTGAGGTTGAAATAAAAACCAACGAACTGGCAAAAGTGGTAGTAAAAGTAAGCTTGTTTTGCCCGACCGCAGAAGCTCATGAATTAGAACATAAGATGTATTCAGATTGGTTAAGTTTGTGGTTTAAAGCACAAAAAGAAGAGCAACGCCAGCTAAATGCACACATGGCAGAAGCTAGCCAAGCTCATACCAAACAAATTGGTGAAGCGCAGAAGGCCGCGACGGGTGCTATTATTTAGCTAGCAATAGAAATTCCACGTGGTGCTGCATTTGATCGTGGTATTAAAGCCACTTCATGGCTATACTATGCGCCGCGTTTAAAAGCGATAAATAAAGATTGAAATTAAAGGACAAATAGTGACTCCTATTACAAAATCATTTCAGTATGGACAGCATACTGTAACTCTAGAGACGGGTGTAATTGCTCGTCAGGCAACAGCTGCGGTTCTTGCAAGCATGGACGACACGTCTGTACTAGTAACAGTAGTTGGTAAAAAAGAAGCTAAAGCAGATCAAGACTTCTTCCCACTTACTGTTAACTACCAAGAAAAAGCGTACGCTGCGGGTAAAATTCCAGGTGGTTTCTTCAAGCGTGAAGGTCGTCCATCTGAAGGCGAAACACTGATTGCACGTCTTATCGACCGCCCAATCCGCCCATTATTCCCAGAAGGTTTCAAAAACGAAGTACAAATCGTTGTAACAGTAATGTCTGCTAATCCAGATATTCCTACAGACGTAATTTCTATGATTGGTACTTCTGCAGCGCTTGCTATTTCTGGTATTCCATTCAACGGCCCAATTGGTGCGGCACGTGTTGGTTATAGCAACGGTGAATACATTCTAAATACTCGCAACGAAGAGCAAGCTGACAGCGAACTAGACCTTGTTGTTGCGGGTACTGAAGGTGCGGTACTTATGGTTGAATCAGAAGCAAACGTGCTTTCTGAAGACACTATGCTAGGTGCGGTAATGTTTGGTCACGAGCAACTTCAAACTGTAGTGAATGCAGTTAATGAGTTTGCTGCGCAAGTTGGCACTGAGAAGTGGGACTGGGCACCAGAAGCAGAAAATACTGCGCTTAAAGACAAAGTAAAAGCACTAGCTGAAGCTGAAATGACAGCTGCTTATCAGATTTCTGACAAACTAGCGCGTAAAGACGCAGTTGTTGCAGCAACCGAGAAAGCTCTAGAAGCTATCCTTGCTGAAGACGAAGAGCAAGACAAGAAAGAAGTACTAGACCTTCTTCACGAACTTGAGTCTGACGTGGTTCGCTCACGCATCCTTTCAGGCGCCCCACGTATTGATGGACGTGATCCTGCAATGATCCGCGCACTAGACGTAGCTACGGGTATTCTTCCACGTACTCACGGTTCTGCGCTTTTCACACGTGGTGAGACTCAGGCTCTTGTAGCTGCTACGCTTGGAACAGAGCGTGACGCACAGATGATTGACGAGCTTCAAGGTAAGCGCGACAGTCGTTTCATGCTTCATTACAACTTCCCTCCATACTGTGTTGGTGAAACCGGTATGATTGGCTCGCCTAAGCGTCGTGAAATTGGTCACGGTCGTCTAGCGAAGCGTGGTATTCAAGCGGTAATGCCAAGTGAGGAAGAATTCCCGTACGTAGTACGTGTGGTTTCTGAAATCACAGAATCAAACGGTTCATCTTCAATGGCGTCTGTATGTGGTACTTCACTAGCGCTAATGGATGCAGGTGTACCAATTAAAGCGTCGGTTGCAGGTATTGCAATGGGCCTTGTAAAGAGTGACGACAATTTTGTAGTACTTTCTGATATTCTTGGTGACGAAGATCACCTTGGCGACATGGACTTTAAAGTAGCGGGTACTACCGAAGGTATTACTGCACTTCAAATGGACATTAAAATTGAAGGTATTACTAAAGAAATCATGCAGATTGCGCTTAAACAAGCAAAAGAAGCACGTTTGCATATTCTTAACGTAATGGACGAAGCGATTGGCGGTCACCGTGAAGAGCTAAGTGAATTTGCGCCACGCATTTACACAATGAAGATTGACCAAGATAAGATCCGCGACGTTATCGGTAAAGGCGGCGCAATGATCCGTCAAATTACTGAAGAGTCTGACACTAACATTGAGATTGAAGACGACGGTACTATCAAGATCTTCGCGACCGAGCGTGCGAAAGCAGACATCGCTATTAGCAAGATTGAGCAAGTAACGGCTGAAATTGAAGTTGGTAAGACGTATAACGGTAAGATCACACGTATTGTAGACTTCGGTGCGTTTGTAGAAGTACTTCCAGGTAAAGAAGGCCTTGTTCACATTTCACAAATCGCGCATGAGCGTGTGAACAAAGTAACTGACTACCTAGAAGAAGGCCAAATGGTTGACGTTAAGGTTATGGAAATTGATCGCCAAAACCGTGTACGCCTAAGCATAAAAGAGCTTCTAGAAAAGCCTGCACCAAAGTCTGACGACGCAGAGTAATATTAATGAGGGTTAACTGATAACCCAATTTATAGTGTTTAAGTAAAAAGGGAGCTTGGCTCCCTTTTTTCGTTTTAGGCTTTGGTAACGAATTACGTGTTGCGTTTTACGATTTCACCCACACATCGAATCTAATAGCAAAAAGCGCTTTATAGAGGTAAAAAATGGATAAGCAAACTCAAACCGAAGTAGAAGCTGCGGTATTTCGCCGTTTGGTTGAACACCTAGACGCGAATAAAGATGCACAAAATATCGACCTAATGATTTTGGCTGACTTTTGTCGTAACTGCTTAGCAAAATGGTATTCAGCAGCTGCAAGCGAGCAGGGGGCTGATGTCGATTACGAAGCTGCACGCGAGGTAATTTACAAGATGCCTTACTCTGAGTGGAAGGAAAAGCATCAGCTACCTGCCACAGAAGAGCAGCTTGAAAAATTAGCAGCAAGACAAAAGAAATAATAACGAAACCAGCTACAAGCTGGTTTTTTATGGTTTAAATGCGTGAAAAACGTCAAATTCACCTGCAAGTCGATTTGGTGTTTTTAACTTTTGAGCAAAAAACACCAAATACGATTTTTATTAATCAGAGCATTAGGTTAAGGTTAATCCTTAAGTAAACTCAAACGGACAAAAATACCGTTCCGGTTCGGGAAATCGTACCGTTTTGGGAACGATTAAATTGTTAGGTGTAGGTGGGAGATACAGCCACATGGAAAGTTACGCATTAATCTTAGCAATCGTCGTTATTACGGCTATCGCGCTCGATATCAAATTGTCGAGTTCCCTCAAGCGAAATGACTATGAAACTTTTATCTCGCTAGGCAAACCGAGCTACTGGGCTACACCAAAAAAGTACATGTATTGGTATAGTTTCATCTTGTTAAGTGGCTACAAGAAACACAATTTATCCAGCCAAAGTACAGCGTTGTGCGTTGCAAATAAGATTGTAATTCTGACCGTTCATGCAATGATATTAGGGTGGTTTTTACTGTGACTTTCTTCGTTGATATTGTTACACCTAACAAACGTTTTAAGGCGTGTGCTGTCGCACACTGGGACACAAACACATGGGCTGCTTCGCATTGTAGCCCATGTGTTTCTGCCCCTTAAACGAGGCGTTAGGTTTCTTGTGAAATTATTCACCCGTTCAAAAGTTCTCTTTTCACTCTCTGGGTTAAGTTTTATATGGTTTTTAATCGTCTTCCAAAGTGAACTTTCAAACCCTGACGTCGTATGCAGTGCAGACTTAGTTACTAAAAAAGAGTCTGTTTGCTTAATAAATAGAATGGATTCTGAACATTTCAGAGTCACCGTAAGTTACGGTGGCTCACGCAAAACAAGTCAAGAAAAGGTAACTCTCAAGTTTCTTCCAGCGGAAGGCAGTACAGAAAACTGGTCATTAGTCTTAAACCCTAGATCAGCAAGCTACTCTGGGCAAACAAAACGGTATTATGGGACGCTAAACTATGGGACATTCAACAATGAGTTCTTTAAAGGAGAAGCATTGACAATTCGCGCCAGCGAAAATGTTTCTTTGTTTAAAAAGTTCGAGGTCAGGGTATTAAGAAACCCAAATGGAGCAAAAGTCTATTTGTGGGCAATAGTCACTCTAATACTTCTTTTTTTGTCTATTTGGTTTAGGACCTCAATCTTTGTAGAAGGTATCGGCAGACCATTACCATATTTACTCTTTTTTTTCGTATCATTAGTATTGCTCGCGTGGGAACTGTGAAAAACCTAACAAAACA